>CAVRBV010000021.1:0-110827 GCA_963719295.1 Ilumatobacteraceae bacterium | reverse complement strand
GACCTCCGCGGTGCCCGACTTCGCCGGGCTGGCCCTCGGATCGGGCCGCGCCGACGGCGACCCGGCGACCCTCGGGGGCGAGCCGTGGACGACGCCCGAGGGCATCGAGGTGGCCGGGCTGTACACCGCCGACGACCTCGCCGGGCTCGACTTCCTCCACACCTACCCGGGGTTCGCCCCGTACCTGCGCGGCCCGTACCCGACGATGTACGCCAGCCAGCCGTGGACGATCCGCCAGTACGCCGGCTTCTCCACCGCGGCCGAGTCCAACGCCTTCTACCGACGCAACCTCGCCGCCGGCCAGAAGGGCCTGTCGGTCGCCTTCGACCTGGCGACGCACCGCGGGTACGACAGCGATCACCCGCGTGTCGCCGGCGACGTCGGCATGGCCGGCGTGGCGATCGACTCGATCCTCGACATGCGCCAGCTCTTCGACGGCATCCCGCTCGACCGCATGAGCGTGTCGATGACGATGAACGGGGCGGTGCTCCCGGTGCTGGCCCTCTACGTCGTCGCCGCCGAGGAGCAGGGCGTCGCCCACGGGCGGCTCACCGGCACGATCCAGAACGACGTGCTCAAGGAGTTCATGGTCCGCAACACGTACATCTACCCACCGACGCCGTCGATGGCGATCGTCTCCGACATCTTCGCCTTCACGTCACGCCAGATGCCGCGCTTCAACTCGATCTCGATCTCCGGCTACCACATGCAGGAGGCCGGGGCGACCGCCGACCTCGAGCTCGGCTACACCCTCGCCGACGGTGTCGAGTACCTCCGGTCCGGTCTCGCCGCCGGCCTGTCGATCGACAACTTCGCGCCGCGGCTGTCGTTCTTCTTCGCCATCGGCATGAACTTCTTCATGGAGGTGGCGAAGCTGCGCGCCGCCCGACTGCTGTGGGCCAAGCTGGTGCGCCCGTTCGGGCCGAGCGAACCGCGGTCGATGTCGTTGCGAACCCACTGCCAGACGTCCGGCTGGTCGCTCACCGCCCAGGACGTGTTCACCAACGTCGTGCGCACGTGCGTCGAGGCGATGGCGGCGACCCAGGGCCACACCCAGTCGCTGCACACCAACGCCCTCGACGAGGCGCTGGCGCTGCCCACCGACTTCTCGGCGCGGATCGCCCGCAACACCCAGCTCCTGCTGCAGCACGAGTCGGGCACGTGCCAGGTCATCGATCCGTGGGGCGGCAGCTACTACGTCGAGCGGCTCACCCACGACCTGGCGGTGCGGGCGTGGGCGCACATCGACGAGGTCGAGCGCGCCGGCGGGATGACCAAGGCGATCGAGGCCGGCCTCCCCAAGCTGCGGATCGAGGAGGCCGCCGCCCGGACCCAGGCCCGCATCGACTCCGGGCGCCAGCCGGTGGTCGGCGTGAACGTGTTCCGCCCGGACACGGCCGACGACATCGAGGTGCTCAAGGTCGACAACTCGGCCGTGCGGGCCGAGCAGATCGCCAAGCTGCGCACCCTGCGCGCCGAGCGCGACCAGGCCGCGTGCGACGACGCGCTCGACGGCGTTGCGCGACGCAGCGCGCACCCTCGCCGACGGCACGCGCGGCGGCGATCCCGACCGCAACCTGCTCAAGCTGTCGATCGACGCGGCCCGGGCGCGGGCGACGGTGGGCGAGATCAGCGCCGCCCTGGAGGACGTGTTCGGCCGGCACACGGCCCCGATCCGTACGATCAGCGGCGTGTACCGCACCGAGGTCGGCGACGGGCCCGGCGTGGCCCGAGTGCGCGACCTCGTCGAGTCGTTCACCCGTCGCGAGGGACGCCACCCTCGGATCCTCGTCGCCAAGGTCGGCCAGGACGGTCACGACCGCGGCCAGAAGGTGATCGCCAGTGCGTTCGCCGACCTCGGCTTCGACGTCGACGTCGGCCCGCTGTTCCAGACCCCCGAGGAGGTGGCGCGCCAGGCCGTCGAGGCCGACGTGCACGTCGTCGGCGTGTCGACGCTCGCCGCCGGTCACCTGACGCTCGTCCCCGAGCTGCGCCGCGCCCTCGACGCGCTCGGTCGCGACGACATCGCCGTGGTCGTCGGCGGCGTCATCCCGGCGCAGGACTTCGATGCGCTGCGCGACGCCGGCGCGGTGGCGATCTTCCCGCCGGGAACCGTCATCGCCGACGCCGCCGCCGAGCTGCTCGGCGGCGTGCTCGGTGGGACCGCCGACGACGACCCGCACGGCCGGTGAACGTCGACCGCTACGTCGAAGGGGTGCTGGCCGGCGACCGGGTGACGATCGGCCGGGCGATCACGCTCGTCGAGTCCCGCCGCGACGACCACCAGCGCCTCGCCGCCGAGATGGTGGGGCGTCTCCTGCCCGCCGCCGGCGGCGCCCACCGCATCGGCATCACCGGGGTGCCCGGGGCCGGCAAGTCGACGTTCATCGAAGCGGTCGGCACACGGCTCGTCGACGAGGGCCGGCACGTCGCCGTGCTCGCCGTCGACCCGACGTCGAGCCGCACCGGCGGCAGCATCCTCGGCGACAAGACGCGGATGACGCGACTGGCCGACGCCGAGCACGCGTTCATCCGCCCCTCGCCGAGCGGCGGACGCCTCGGCGGCGTCACCGGCGCCACGCGCGAGACCATCGTCGTGCTGGAAGCGTCCGGCTACGACGCCGTGTTCGTCGAGACGGTCGGGGTCGGGCAGTCCGAGACGGCCGTCGCGGCGATGGTCGACACCTTCGTGCTGTTGATGCTGGCGCGCAGCGGCGACAGCCTGCAGGGACTCAAGAAGGGCGTGCTCGAGCTGGCCGACGTGATCGCCGTCAACAAGGCCGACGGCGACCGCGCCGCTCGAGGCCGCCGGCGCCGCCGCCGAGCTGGCCGCCGCCCTGCACCTCGTCGCCGGAGCGACCCGACGGGTGGGCGGTGCCGGTGCTCACGTGCAGCGCTCTCACCGGCACCGGCCTCGACGCGGTGTGGGGGGCGGTCGAGGCGCACCGGCGTCACCTCGACGGTGGCGCCCTCGATACCCGTCGGAAGCGTCAGGACGTCGAGTGGATGTGGGCGACGATCGACGATCGACTGCTCGCCCGCTTCCGTGGCGACCCGGCGGTGCGGGCCGAGGTCGTGACCGTCGAGGCGGCGGTGGGCGCCGGCATGATCACGCCGGCCGCGGAGCGCGGCGGCTGCTCGACCTCGCCGAGTGACGAACGTTGCCGCCCGCGCCCGCAGGCGCTCGACGGGGAGCATCGAGGCGTAGGCGACGCCGCACAGCGGGTACGGGAAGAACACCGCCATGACGGCGAGGACGACCACGTGGAAGATCCATGCCGAGGCGATCCACACGTAGCGCACCCGGCCGCCGAGCAGGGCGAGCGGCGCGCCGAGCTCGACGAGCAGCGCGACTGCGGCGCCGATCCGGAACAGCAGCGGGTGACCGACGAGCGGACCGGCGAGCGGCGAGTAGACGTCGGCGAGCAGGCGCTTGCGCACGTTGTCGTGGGCGACGAGGCGCAGCAGGCGGTCTCCGGTGAGCCACTCCGTGCCCCCGCCGAGGCGCAGCTTGGCCACCCCGGCGACGACGTAGGTGGCGACGGTGACGAGGCTCATCACGCGCACCGGCCAGCCGGTGGTCCGCGACGGCCCCCGGCCGACCGGGGCCGCCGCCAACACGAGCAGGTGCAGCGCGGGCAGGTTCTCGGTGTGCAGGATCTGTCCCCACGACGCCCCGAACGTCGTGAGGTACAGGAAGCCGAGTGCGGTCAGCGCCCCGGTGAGCGCCCACGCCCGGCCGGTCAGGGCGACGACCCCGACGACGAACGTGGCCGCGGCGAGCACGGTCACGACCGTGGTCGAGGGCCGCAGGCCGAGCCAGCCGACCACGCCGACCGGCTTCCAGCGCCAGGTCGCGATGCGTGCCGAGTCGCGCCAGTAGCCGAAGCGCGCCACGATCCACACGACGCAGTACCCGACGGTGAGCATGCGCACCGTGTCGAGGCGCTGCGCCGGTGCCGGCGCCACGAGCGCGCCGACGGGATCGCCGAGGGCGCCGCGCCACGTGCGGCGTGCCGGCACCTCGAGCGGGCTGGTCACTGGTGCACCGTCTGTTGCGTGCGAGCGAGCGAGCGCCAGCGAGTGAGCGGCCAGCTGCTGCGCGGCAGTTCATGGCGTGGCCGGGGAACGCAGTGACGGTCACACCGGACACGTCGCCACCACCGTGGACGCCAACGGTCGAGGATGCGTCGGCCCGCAGCGCGTCGACCACGTCGTAGCGCTCGCGGGCGATGCGCACCTCGACGACCTCGGGACGGGCCTCGGCGGTGCGCCCGGCGATGTCGCGGCAGAGCGCGTCGAGCGTGCCGTTGCGGTCGGCCGTCGACATCGCCCGCGCCGCCTGCACCACCTCCACGGTGCCGCCCACCAGCTCCGCCGGCAGCGTCGCCCGATCGCCGTCGGCGGTCACGCCGACCGCCTGGAAGAACGTCATCTGGCGCGGCTTGTCGGCGGTGAACATCGGGTAGTTCGACAGCGGGAAGCTGTCGTCGGCCCGCGGCCGGGCGATCGGCCACAGCACGAGGCCGACGGCGGCCACCGCCACCACCCCGGCGCGCCACCGCTCACCCGAGCCCGGCGATCGACCCATCCCCGCATTGTGCCGCGCGGCCGGGCCGTGGCGACGGCCGGTACTGTCGGCCCGATGCCGGCACGGACGCTGCGACGCACCGTGATCGGCGGGCTGGTGGCGTGGGGCGCCACCCTCGGGGGCCTGCGGGCCGTGGTGGTGCAGCCCGAGCACTGCGGCGACTCGTCGCCCGCCACCCTGCGGGCGAGCGCCCAGCTGGCGGTCGACTGGCTCGCCGACAACCAGCGGCCCGACGGCACCTACCTCTACCGCTACGACCGCGACGACGACGTCGACCTCGGCGGCTACAACATCGTGCGCCACGCGGGGGTCACGATGAGCCTCGAGCAGGCGGCCGCCGTCGGGCTCGCCGGCGCCGCCGAGGCCGCCGACCGCGGGCTGGCGTGGGCCCGTGAGCACCTCCTCGACGGACCGGGTTGGGAAGCGCTCGGCGACCCCAGCGACCCGACGGTGCGGGTCGGTGCGACCGCGCTGCTCGTCGCCGCGCTCGCCGAGCGGCGCGAGCGCACCGGCGACACGTCGAACGACGACCTGATGCGTTCGCTCGCCGCGTTCCTCGTCGTCATGGTCAACGAGCGGGGCCAGGTGCCCGCCGACTGGGACCCGGCCACCCAGGCGCCGATCGCCGGGAGCTTCAGCCCCTACTTCACCGGCGAGGTGTTCTGGGCGCTGGCGCTGCTGCACCGCCAGCTGCCCGGCGAGGGCTATGACGCGGTTGCCCTGCGCATCGCCCACTACCTCGCCACCGCTCGCGACGAGGTCGAGGACTACTGGCCGGCGCTGCCCGACCACTGGGCGGCCTACGGGTTCGCCGAGCTCGCCCGCTGGCCGGGCGGGCACCGATTCACGCCGGCCGAGGTGCGCTACATCCGGCGCCAGGCGGGGATCCAGAGTCTGCAGATCCGTTACGAGTCGCAGCGCGCCAGCGGGTGGTACTCCCACGTCACGCGGGGCCGTCCGACGCTCGGAGCGGGGATGGGCGTGATGGGTGAGGCGCTGGCGCAGTGGGCGGGTCTCGCCGAGGTCGCCCCCGAGCTGGCCGACCTGCGCCAACCGCTCGACGAGCGGGCGCACTGCGCCGCTGGGGTCATCGCCGCCCGCCAGGTCGGTGTCGACGATCTCGGCGACGACGACACCGCGGCGGCGCGGCTGGCCACGCTCGGGGCGTGGTTCCAGTTCGGCGTCACGCAGGTCGACGACCAACAGCATTCGCTCTCGGCGCTGCTCGGCACCCTCCGCCTGGAGGACGACCGATGACGCGTCTGGGTCAGGAAACACGACGTCAGGTGTCGTACTTCCTGACACAGAACCGCGGGTGGACGGCTGTCGGCGGCGATCGGTGAACCTCGGACTGGCAGTCGTCGCCCTCGTGGTGGCGCTCGACCTGGCCCAGCGGGCGCAGCTGCTCGCTCGGTGGCCGCAGCGCGCGGTCGCCGTCGCGGCCGCCATCACGGCGGCGGCGGTCGCCGGCATCAGCCTGGTCGCCACGCCGCTGCTCGACGCTCTCGACGTGAGCGCGCCGACGATGCAGGTGGGTGCCGGGATGGTGCTCGTGCTGTGGTCGGCGTGGATGCTCGTGCGGTGGGACACCGAGCCGGCGGCGACGCGCCGGCCGGGCGTGGTACAGCCGAGCGACGCCGTCGTGCCCGGCGCCTTCCCCATCCTGCTCACGCCGGTGCTCGGCGTCGTCGCCCTCGCCGTCGCCGCCCGACGCGGCGTCCTGGTCACGATCGCCCCGGTGGCCCTGGCGTTGGTGCTGCTCGTCGCCGCCGGTCGCTTCCTCGCCCGCCGGCCGCTGCGCCAGCTCGGCGCGGTCGTCGGCATCGTCGTCGGCATCGCTCTGCTCGCCGACGGCGTGCTCGACGTCTAGCGCCGGCGCCGGGTTCAGCGCACGTTGAGGCTCGGGCGGCGATCCTCGCCGGGGCGCAGCGCCGGCTGGAAGAGCTCGCCGAGCAGCAGGCTGGCCGCGCCGCGAGCCCATGCCTCGTCGTCCCACGGCTCGACGATCACCGCGACGTCGTCGGCCAGCCCGTCGAACGCCGCCGCCCGCATCGCCTCGAGCATCGCCGCGGCGAGGTGCGGGTAGCCGCGCGTGCCCTCGCCCGCGATCACCACCAGCCGCGGGTTGAGCAGGTTGAGCAGGTTGCCGACGCCGACGCCGAGCAGGCGCCCGGCGTCGGCGAGGGCACCGAGCGCCGCCCGGTCGCCGGCGGCCGCGCGCCCGTACACCGTCTCGATCGTCACCGGTTCGCCGACGATCGCCGACACGGCGGCCGCGATCGCCGGCTCGCTGACGTGGGTCTCGAGGCACCCGCGCCCGCCGCACGGGCACGCCGGGGCGTCGACGCCGAAGTCCACCTTCATGTGTCCGAACTCGCCGGCGCCGCCACCGCCACCGCGGTACAGCCGGCCGTCGAGCACCATGCCCATGCCCACCCCGCGCCCGAGGCTGACGGCCACGAAGTCGGCGATGCCGCGGCCGGCGCCGAACCACTGCTCGGCGGCCACCAGCGCGTTGACGTCGTTGTCGACCACCACCGGCAGGGCGAGGCGGTCCTCGAGGAGGGCGCCGAGCGGCACCGACTGCCACGTGGTGTACGTCGCCCGGCGCACGACACCGCGATCCCGGTCGATGACGCCGGCGAGGCCGACCCCGACGCCGTACACCGGGTGCTCGCCCGCGGCAGGCACGAGCGCGTCGGCGCAGGCCGCGATCGCGTCGACGACCGTGTCGAGGTCGGTTCGTGCGAGCGTCACGACGTGGCGGGCGACGACGTTGGCGTCGAGGTCGGTGAGCACGGCGATCACCTCGTGCTCGGTGAGCTTGGCCCCGACCGCATAGCCGGCTGCGGCGTTGAGCGACAGCAGCACCGGGCGTCGCCCGCCCGCCGACGCGCGCGTCTCGCCCTCGACCACCAGCCCGGCCTCGATCAGCTCGGACGTGATCCCCGACACGGTCGGCAGGCCGAGCCCGGTCGTGCGGGCGATGTCGGTCCGCGACAGCGCACGGTGGGTGCGCACGGCGTTGAGCACGAGCGCCTGGTTGATCTCTCGGATGAGCTGCTTGCTGCCGGTGCGGATCGACTGCATCGTGGTCAGCGCGCCGCGTTCGCGATTCTCGGGGCGCGAAATCGAGCGGGCTCGCTCGATTTTGCTTGTGGAAATCGTCGGGGTCTGGGGGGAGGGGGTCGGGGAGGTCGCGGAAGAGCGGGAGGAGGGACGCCGCCGCGTCGGCGGTGACGTACACCGCGATCTCGTCCCAGGGCACGGCGCGGTGGAGGAGGCGCGGACCGCCCACCTCCTCGCCGCTCCAGGCGTCGACCCACGCCCGATCGGGCAGGTACACGTCGACGCCCGTCGCCCCTTCGTCGCACACCGGCGCCACGAGCATCGAGTCGCCGAACTGGTACTGCAGCGGGTGGTCCCACGCGGCGCGGTCGGTCGGCCAACCGAGGCCCAGCGGCCGCATCATCGGCACCCGGTCGCGCGACGCACACGTCGGCCTGGGCGCGCAGGTACGGCTGGAGCCGCTCGCGCAGCACGGCGAAGCGCCGGAACAGGGTGAGCGCCCGTTCGTCGCCGCGCTGCTCGGCGACGTTCCACGGGGTGCGGTCGCGGGCTGGCCGTCGGCCGTCGGCGTCGGCCAGGTTGCCGGTGAACTCGCTGTGGTACTGCATGATCGGGCACAGCGCCGCCATCGCGGTGGCGCGCACGTACAGCTCGACCGTCGGTAGCTCCCCGGAGAAGCCAGCGAGGTCCCACCCCCAGAACGCCACGCCGCTCACCGCCGCGCTCAGCCCGGCGGTGATCGAGGCCCGGAACGCCGGCCACGTGGAGTCCTCGTCGCCGGCCCAGTGGCACGGCGCCCGCCCGGCCCCGGTGAACCCGGCGCGGCTGAACACGGTGCCCTCGCCGCCGTCGAACAGCGACGAGTAGGCCTCGGCGTAGGCGAGGGCGAAGCGGTTGTTCGACTCGGCACCGCGCGTGCCGTCGGCGTACCTCAGCTCGTCGCCCCACGCATGCTCGCCACCGTCGGTCTTGAAGCCGGCGACTCCCAGTTCGTCCACGAGGTAGCGGCGCTTGGCCAGCCACCACTGCGTCGCCGCCGGGTTCGTCCAGTCCGGGAGCAGCGCGCCGGGGAACCACCACCCGCGGTTGCGATACGGGCTGGCGTCGGCCTCGCCCACGCAGTACGCACGCGCCGTCATCGTGGCGAGGTCGGCGGCGAGCTGTCCGCCGTCGCGGCGGTGCCCGTCGTCGTCGCCGCTCGGCAGGACCGGGATCTGCCACAGCAGCACACGGACGTCGCGCTCACCGAGCCTTCGGATCATCCCGGCCGGATCGGGCCACGCACCGTCGGGCGGGTACGTCACGTCGGCGGCGGTGAGCGGCGCCCCGTCGGGGCGCACCTCGTAGCGGGCGTCGCGGAACACCGTGAACGTCGACTCGTCGCTCCAGGCTTCGATCACGACGGCGCCCACCGGTACCCCGAGCTCGAGGCTGCGCGCCACCTCGGCTTCCACGCGCGCCTGGGTGTTCCAGTCGTTGGCGCTCATCCACGGGTGGAACACCCAGTCCGGCGGGCGGCGCAGGCCGCCGACCTCGGCGAGGTGGGCGGCGAGGATCGGGCGCGGGTCGCCGTCGTACAGGCGCAGCTCGACGACCGGTCGCGCCGGGTCGACCGCCAGCTCGATCAGCAGCCGGTCGGCGGCGGCGCGACCGACGTCGAAGTGGACCCGGCGCGACGTGCGCACGTGGAACCCCCACCCGCGCTCGCCGCCGGCGACGATGGCGAACGGCGAGGGCAGGTAGGTGCGGTTGCCCTGCTGCTTGTACTGCTCGAACACCGTCGTGTCGAGCACCCGCCCGCGCTGGTCGAGGGCGTCGAAGCGCTCACCGAAACCGACGACCCGCTCCCCGGCGCCCAGGGCGAGGGCGACGCGCACCCCCACCACGCCATCGTCGGTGACCAGCCAGTCGGTGGCGACCACCCGGCCATCGCCGTGCCTCGTCGCCGACGAGCGCCAGCTCGCCGCCGACATCGCCCCACACGCCGACCGGCGCCACGAAGCGTTCCGTCGAGCCTCCGGCGGAGGCGAACCGGTAGCCGACGACGCCACGCGGTGGCGCCGTGAGCCACACCCGCCACGATTGGGCGCACCCGACGTCGGGACGGCTCCCGCTGGCGGCGGCCAGGTGGCCGTCGCCGCAAGCGTCCCCGGCGTCGCCGTACAGGTCGTCGAGCGATACCCGATCCATCGGCACGACCGAACCGTCGTCGAGCTCGACGGTCACCGCGGCGACCGTCGGATCGGTGAGGGCGCGCAGCTCGAAGGGCTCGCCCCCGACCAGCTGCACCGGGTGCCGCTGGTCGGGGTCGATCCGATACGGGTGGCCGCGGCCGGCCGACGTGTGCTGGATGCCGCCGACCGGAACGGTCACTGGTGCGCCATCGGTCGCGTGCGAGCGAGCGAGCGCCAGCGAGTGAGCGTCCAGCAACTGCGCAGGCAGTTCATGGCGTGGCCGGGGAACGCCGTGACAGTCATCCGAGCAGGCCGTTGACCTCGTCGACGGCGCCGTCGAGCGTCTGCTGGGCATCGGCGCCGTCGGCGATGTTCTCCAGCGCCTTGGTGACGATGTCCTGCATCTCCGACTGGCGCTCGATCACCGGCGGCAGGGCGATGTGCGTCGAGCGAGTCGAACACGGCCTGGCGGTTGTCGGGCGGCGTGATCGCGAGGTAGCTGGCGAACGCCGCGTCATCGTTGACCGCCGGCAGCTCCCAGCTCGACGCGAGGCGCGTGTCGACCGTGCTCGGCGAGCCGGTGAGGAACTCGATCCACGTCGCCGCCTCGTCGGGGTGGTCGGTGCCGGCGGAGGCGACGGCGCCGTTCATGAACACCGCGCTGGCGTCCTGGGTGTTGCCCGGCTCGACGACGATGTCGTAGTTGACACCGGAGTCGTTGAGCCCGGTGAACTGCCAGATGCCGTTGTGCCACATCGCCAGCTTGCCGCTGGTGAACAGCGCCGTGTCGTAGTTGGGCGTGCCGCCGATGTCGGCGACCGTGGGCATCGTCGTGCCCGGCTTGCTCGTCAGCCACTGCGCCGCCTCGACGCCCTCCGGGGAGTTGAACGCCGCCTGGCCGTCGGCGTCGAAGAACGCAGCCGCCCGACTGCTCCAGCGCCTTGTAGAACTCGAAGAAGCTGATCGGCTGGAAGTCGCCGTACACGCCGGCGGCGCTGTCGGTGAGCTTCTCGGCCGCGGCCTGCTCGTCGGCCCACGTCCAGTCGGCGGTCGGGTAGTCGAGGCCGGCGGCGTCGAACAGGTCCTTGTTGTAGATCAGCACGACGTCGGAGAAGGTGGCCGGCAGGCCGTACTGCACGCCACCGTCCTGGAACCCTTGCAGCGCCAACGGGTAGTAGCGCTCGGGATCGGTGACCCGGTCGCTGAGGTCGAGCAGCGCGCCGCTGCGGGCGTAGGTGACGAAGTTCTCGTAGTTGAGCTCGAACGTGTCCGGCGCGCTGCCACCGGCGATCTGGGTCTGCAGGCTCGTGAAGTAGTCGTCGTAGGCCGCGGTCTGCACCTCGATCTTGATGTTCGGGTTCGCCGCCTCGAAGGCGGTGATGATGGCGTCGAGGTCCTCGAGGTGGTCGGGTGCGGCCGAGAACGTGAAGTAGCTGAGCGTGATGGGGTCGCCGGACGCCGCCGCCGGTGCGGCCGCGGCGAGCGCCGTGCCTCCGGCGAGCAGCGCCGCGGCGACGGCGGCGAGCGTGGTTCTGGTCTTCATGGGTCGATGCTTCCTTCTGTGTGCTTGCTGGTGGATTGGTGGTGGATGGTGGATCGGTGGAGGGTTGTCGGGTCGGCGGCTCAGCCCTTGAGGCCGGTGCTGGCGACGCTGCGGATCACCCAGCGCTGGGTGACGAGGTAGAAGAGCGACGATCGGGACGATCGACATCACGGCCCCGGCCATCACCACGTTCCAGTCGGTCGAGAAGCGGCCGTTGAGCCGCGACAGGCCGACGGGCAGGGTGACGTGGCGGTCGGATGCCTGGGTGATGACGAGCGGCCAGAGGAACGAGTTCCACGTGGCCATGAAGGCGAACACGGCGAACGTGGCGAGGGCCGGGCCGACGAGGGGCAGCATGATCCGGGCGAACACCCGGAAGTGGCCGGCGCCGTCGATGAACGCAGCCTCCTCGAGCTCGGTGGGCAGCGCGGCGAACGCCTGGCGCATGAGGAACACGCCGAACGACGAGACGATGGTCGGCAGCAGCAGGCCGGCGAAGGTGTCGACGAGGTGCACGTTCCGCATCTCGATGAACAGCGGCACGATGATCACCTGCAGCGGGATCATCATCGTGGCGAGGTACAGCGCGAACAGGACGCTGCGGCCGCGGAACTCGATGCGGGCGAAGGCGTAGCCGGCGCTCGACCCGGTGGCCACCTGGAGCAGCGTCGACGCGACCGCCACCAGCACGCTGTTGCGGGCAAAGCGCCAGAACGGGAAGGCGTCGAGGACCCGGGAGTAGTTGTCGCCGGTGATCGGGTTCGGGATGACGCTCGGGGGCAGCATCTTGATGTCGGCGTCGGTCTTCAGCGACGCCAGCACCATCCACACGAACGGCCCGACCAGCGCCGCGGCGCACAGCGTCATCACCGTGTAGCGCGCCACGAGCCGGAGCGGCGACGAGCGAATCACGACGTGCCGAACCCGTGCTCGAGCGCGCTCACGCCGGCCGAACCCGGAGTTGTGGGGTGAGCACCCGGTTCGGACCGAGGCGACGAAGGAGCTTCGAGGTCCGTATCAGGCATAGAACACCCAGCGCTTCTGCAGGCGGAGCTGCACGGCGGTGACGGCGAGGATGATGACGAAGAGCACGACGCTCTGGGCCGAGGCGTAGCCGGCGCGGCCGTAGGAGAAGGTGTTGCGAACGATCTGTTCGACCACGACCGTCGACGCGCCGGCCGGGCCGCCCTCGGTCATCACCCACACCTGGTCGAACACCTGGAAGCCGTTGATCAGGCTGATCACCACGACGAAGAACAGCGACGGCGTGAGCAGCGGGATGGTGATGCGGCGCAGCCGCTGCCACGGGCTGGCGCCGTCGATCGTGGCCGCCTCGTAGAGGCTCTCGGGGATCGACTGCAACCCGGCGAGCAGGATGACCATGACGAAGCCGAGGTCCTTCCACGCCGACGCGAGGATGACCGACGGCATCGCCCAGGTCTTCGACGTCCACCAGCCGATCCCCGTGATGCCGACCTTGGCGAGGGCCCAGTTGACGACGCCGTCGTTGGGGTTGAGCAGCCACTTCCACAGCAGCGACACCACGACCCAGCTGGTGACGACCGGGAGGAAGTACATCGTGCGGAAGAACGCCACGCCGCGCAGGGCGCGGTTCACGAGCAGGGCCAGTCCCAGGCCGCCGATCGTCACCAGCGGCAGGTAGCCGACGAGGTAGTAGAGCGTGTTCCGCAGCGCCCGGCGGAAGTCCTCGTCGCCCCACAGCTCGCGGTAGTTGTCGAGGCCGATGAAGCGGGCCGGGCGGAGCAGGTTCCACTCCTGGAGGCTCGTCCACAGCGTGCCGACCATCGGGCCGAGGGAGAAAGCGAGCAGGCAGACCAGGCTCGGGGCGAGGAACGCGGCGACGGTCGCCGCTTTGCGCCACCCCCCGGCTCCGACCATCCTCGACGTTCCCCCTCGATCGCCGACGGCTCGCCGTCCGCCCGCTCCACTTACTTTCTTCAGTGACGGAATATACTGCGGGCCGGCCGCCCCGTCAAGGGCACCGATCGCGGCGGCGGGTACGGTCGGCGTCCATGCGTTTCGGGATCGCGTTCGCCAACACCGGACCGATGGTCGAGCCGGCCGCCGCCGTCGCCTTCGCCCGCGCCGCCGAGGCGGCCGGGTTCGAGTCGATCTGGACCGTCGAGCACGTCGTCGTGCCCACCGAGTACGCCTCGCCGTACCCCTACAGCCCGACCGGCAAGATGCCCGGCACGGTGGACTCCCCGATCCCCGACCCGCTGATCTGGTTGACCTACGTCGCCGCCGCCACCAGCGCCATCCGGCTGGCCACCGGCATCCTCATCCTCCCCCAGCGCAACCCGGTCGTGCTGGCCAAGGAGACGGCGACGCTCGACCAGCTCTCCGGCGGGCGCCTGCTGCTCGGGATCGGGGTCGGCTGGCTGAAGGAGGAGTTCGATGCCATCGGCGTGCCCTTCGCCGAGCGGGGCGCCCGCACCGACGAGGCCGTGACCGCCCTGCCGCGCGCTGTGGACCCAGGACGCCGCGACGCACCATGGCCGGTTCAGCGACTTCACCGACTGCGTGCTGCGCCCGCACCCGGTGCAACCGAGCATCCCGGTCCACGTCGGCGGCCACACCGACGCCGCGGCGCGGCGGGCCGGGCGCCTCGGTGACGGGTTCTTCCCCGCCGGCGGCGACCACGACGAGCTGGCCCGGTTGTTCGAGGTGGTGCGCCTGACGGCGCTGCGACCACGGTCGCGACCCGTCGGCGATCGAGCTGTCCACCGGCGGGCGGGGGGCGCTCGGCGACAGCGCCCTCGACGAGGTGGGCGCCCTCGCCGACCTCGGTGTCGACCGCGTGATCGTGCCGGCGTTCGCGTTCTGGCGCGATCCCGCCGCCGAGCTCGCCCGCTACGGCGACGAGGTCATCGCCCGAGCCTGACCGGTCGCTCGTCGCACTAGTCTCTGGCGCACCGAACGGGAACACCGGTGCGAATCCGGGGCTGTCCCGCAACTGTGACCGGGAAGTGATCTCCCACCGGTGCCCCGCACCGGGTGTGCCACTGCCGCACCGGCGGCGGGAAGGCAGGGAGCGATCGTCGATCCGGGAGCCAGGACACCGGTCGGTGCCCGACAGGACCACTCCTGCCGCAAGGCTCATCGGCGCGAGGAGACGTCAGACCCCATGAACCAGCCCTGCCCCACCATCCCCGCCTCTCGAGGCCGTCGGCGCGCCCGCGCTCGCCGTCCTGACGCTCGCGGCCACGACGCTCGCCGGCGCCGGCACGGTGTCGGCGTCCACGGCGCCACCGAGCACGACGCCCGACGCCACCGCCTCGGCGGCGACCGCCGGCGCGAGGGCCGCCACGCCCGACACCGGCGCCAACCCGTCCGGCTGCGTCGACGACACCGATCGCGGCACGAAGCTGTTCCCGGACCAGTTCACGGTGCAGCACGCCGAGAACTACACCCTCACCTACGCCGACACCTACAAGGTGCTGACCGTCGGCGAGACCAGCCCGGGTGCGGGGAGCCACGTCTACGTGCTCGTGCAGTGCGGGACCGACGCCCCCGAGCTCACCGGCGACCTCGATGGCGCCAAAGTCGTGCCGATCCCGGTGACGACGATGTTCTCGGAGTCCACGAGCCACGACGGGTTCATCGACGTGCTGGGCCTGAGCGGTCTCGTCACCGGGGTCGCCGACGGCTCGTGGGTGGTCACGCCGAGCATCGAGTCCCGCATCGACGCCGGCGAGGTCGACTCGTTCAACACCACGGGCCAGATCGACACCGAGCTGGTGATCGCCGACCACCCCGACGTCTACCTCACCGGCGGCTACGACGACCCGGCGCAACAGGTGATCGTCGACGCCGGCATCCCGGTCGTCGCCAACGCCGAGTGGCTGGAGACCAGCCCGCAGGGGTGGGCGGAATGGGTCGGCGTGTTCGCCGCGCTCACCAACACCGAGGCCCGCGCCACCGAGCTCTACGACGGCTGGGTGGCCGACTACGACGAGGCCGCCGCGCTCGCCGCCGACGTCGTCGACCGTCCGACGGTGCTCACCGGCTCGATGTACGAGGGCACGTGGTACGCCAGCGGCGGGGCGGGCATCGCCGCCCGGTTCATCGCCGACGCCGGCGGCGACTACGTGTACGCCGACGACACCAGCACCGGGTCGATCACCCTCGACATCGAACAGGTGCTCGTCGACGGCGCCGACGCCCAGGTGTGGGTCAACCCCACCGCCGGCTTCTCCGACGAGGCGTCGGCGGGGGCCATGGACTCGCGCTACGGCGAGTTCGGGGCGTGGGCCGACGGTGGGGTGTGGTCCAACGCCACGCCACCGGACCCGTCGATCAGCTTCATCGAGCAGGGCCCGGTGCGCATCGCCGACTACCTGCGCGACTACATCCAGATCTTCCACCCGGAGCTCGAGCCCGACCGCGACCTCGTGTTCTACACCCAGCTCCCGGCGAGCTGACCGACCGGCGTGGCCGTCGACTCACCCGAGCGGCTCGGCGATTCTGGGGCGCGAAATCGAGCAAGCCCGCTCGATTTTGCTTGTGGAAATCCGGGATCCCGGGGTCGCGCGGGACGGGGGGCGGGTCGGCGGAACGGGGTGGGGATGAGCCGGCGGGCGGCCGTGGCGATCGGGGTGCTCGTCGTCGCCCTCGGGGTCACCGCACTCGGCGCGCTGTTCCTCGGGTCGGTCAGCCTGTCGCCCGCCGCGGTGTGGCGGGCGCTCGTCGACCCCGACCACGCCGGACGCGGCGCGCTCGCCGTGGTGCGCACGGCGCGCCTGCCGCGGATGATCGCCGCCCTGCTCGCCGGCGGTGCGCTCGGCCTGTGCGGCGTGCACATGCAGACGGTGTTCCGCAACCCGTTGGCCGACCCGTTCGTGCTCGGCACCACCAGCGGCGCCTCGTTCGGCGTGGCCGTCGTCGTGCTCGTCGCCGGCGGCGGCTCGGCGGGCTGGCTCGGCGGGCTCGGCCAGCTCGGCCACCTCGGGATCTCCGGGGCGGCGTTCGTCGGGGCGATGGCGGTCACGCTCGTGGCGCTGGCCGTGGCCCATCGCGTCCGCGGCACGGCGTCGATCCTCATCGTCGGCCTGATGATCGGCTACCTGCTGTCGGCGCTGGTGTCGCTGCTGGTCGCCGGCGCCGATCCGACCCGCCTGCGCGAGTACGTGGCGTGGGGCTTCGGCAGCTTCAGTGGCGTCACCAACGACGAGCTGCGGATCATGGCGCCCGTCGTGCTCGTCGGCGCGGCGCTGTCGTTGACGGCTTCCAAGACGCTCAACGCACTGCTCCTCGGCGAGCGCTACGCCGAGTCGATGGGCGTCAACGTGCGCCGCCAGCGATTGCTCATCCTGTTCCTGGTGAGCGGGTTGACCGCCGTCGTCACGGCGTTCTGCGGCCCGATCGCGTTCATCGGCGTGGCGGCCCCGCACCTCGCCCGGCCGCTCATCGGCACCTCGGACCACCGCGTCCTGCTCCCGGCGAGCGCGCTGATCGGCTCGATCATGGCCCTGGTCGCCTCGGTTGTGGCCCAGCTCCCGGGTCAGCGCGGCGTGCTCCCGCTCAACGCCGTCACGGCGCTGATCGGTGTGCCGGTGGTCGTATGGGTGCTCACGCGCCGCGCCCGCACGGAGGTGATTACCTGATGGCCGCCCTCGAGGCGCACGACCTGGTGGCCGGGTACCGCCGGGGCCGAACCCGAACGCCGGTGCTCGACGTGGCCTCGCTCGACGCATCGTCCGGCGAGCTCGTCGCCGTGATCGGGCCCAACGGCGGCGGAAAGTCGACGCTGCTGCGCACGCTCATCGGTGCCCAGCCCCCGCTGGGCGGGGTGGTGCGCCTCGACGGCACGTCGCTCGCCGACCTCGACCGCCGCGAACGGGCGCGCCGCATCGCCGTGGTGCTGACCGATCGGGTCGACCCGGGGTTGCTCACTGTGGGCGACGTCATCGAGCTCGGCCGCCACCCCCACACCGGCTGGAGCGGCTACCTCACCGCCGAGGACGTCGAGATCGCCCACGCCGCAGCCGCCCACCTCGGCGTGCTGGCGATGTGGGATCGCCCCTTCGCCGTGCTCTCCGACGGGCAGCGCCAGCGGGTGCTCGTCGCCAGGGCCCTCGCCCAACGGCCGCGCGTGCTCGTGCTCGACGAGCCGACAGCGTTCCTCGACCTCGGCGGCCGGATCGAGCTCACCCTCACCCTCGCCGAGCTCGCCCACACGGCGCACCTCGTGGCCGGCCCGGCCGACGGCGACGACGCGGCGATGGCGGTGATCGTGGCCACCCACGACCTCGAGCTGGCCCTCGCCCACGCCGACCGCGTGTGGCTGGTCGACGGCGGCACCGTGGTCGACCGCGCCCCGGCGGAGCTGGCCGCCGACGGCGCACTGGTTGCCGCCTTCGCCACGCCGAACGCACCCGAACGCGTCGCCGCCGTGCTCGACGCCGCCCTGCGCGCTCGCCGCTGACACCGCCCGAGCGCTCGCCGGGTCGCGAGCACTCAGCGCCGGCGGGGGGGCGGCGGTCGAAGATCGCTTGCAGCACCAGCCACACGAAGAAGAACACGGCACCGGCCAGCAGCGCCCGCTGGGGCATCGGCAGCGGCGAGAACAGCAGTCCGGCGACGGCGATCAGCGCCGAGATGATCACCGGGGCCCGGCTGTGCCCGTCCAGCACCGGATCACTCTACGCAGCCGCCGGTCGCCGTGACCTCGGCCCGGTGGCCGCTGACATACTTCTTGCGACATGGACCACCGGGAGGGGCACGAGGAAGCGGCCGCACCGCATGGCGCTTGAGCCCGGCCAGGTCGTCAACAACTACCGTCTCGACCAGGTCATCCACCGTGGACGGGCGACCACGGTCTACGCCGCCACCGACTTGTCGTTGCGTCGCAAGGTGGCGTTCAAGGTGCTGGTGGAGGATTACGCCCGTGACCCCGCCGTGCGCCAGCGGTTCGTCTCCGAGGCCCAGACGGCGGCGGCGCTCGACGCCCACCCGAACATCGTCACCGTCTACTCCTGGGGCCAGGTCGGCGGATCGATGTACTTCGTCACCGCGTTCATCGCCGGGATCAGCCTCGCCGAGCTGATCGAGCGCCAGCCCGGCGGCTCCGGGCTCCCCGTTGCCGAAGCGATGAGCCTGCTGCGACAGACCGCCGGCGCGATCGATTTCGCCCACCGCAGCGGCGCCATCCACCGCGACGTCAAGCCGGCCAACATCATGGTCAAGATGACCGAGACGCCGCGCACGGCGTTCCTGGTCGACTTCGGCATCACGAAGATGGGCGACGGCGACCCGTCGACCCCGGTCGGTGAGTTCGTCGGCACCCCCGATTACGCCGCCCCGGAGCAGGTAGCCGGCGAGGCGCTCGACGAACGCGCCGACGTGTACTCGTTCGCCTGCACGGCCTTCGACGTGCTGACCGGGCGCCCGCCGTTCGCCGACGCGCCCGACGACGAGGCCCGCCTCACCGCCCAGCGGCGCACGGCGCTGCCGAGCATCTCCAAGCTGCGCCCCGAGCTCCCGGCGAGCGTCGACGCCGTTTTCGCCAAAGCGACGGCCAAGGTGCGCGACGAGCGCTACGCGACGTGCACCGAGTTCGTCGACGCCCTGCGCGCCGAGCTCCCCGAGGCGGCCCTCGAGTACCGCCGGCCGGTCCCGCTCGGTAGGGCGGGCGCCGTCGCGTCGCTCGAGGGCCCGGCCGACGAGCCGCGTCGCCGTTGGCCCTGGCTCGTCGTCGGCCTGGTATCGCTGCTGGTCGCCGCCGCGGTGGGATGGGCGCTCACCGACGGGACGCGCCACCCCGACACCGTCGGCTCGATCGGGCGCAACGTGACGATCCCCACCACCACGACCACGACCACCACCACGACGACCAGCACGACCACCACCACCACGACGACGACCACGACGACGGCCCCGCCAGCGCGCAACCCGTTCGGCGATGTGGTGGGCAAGCCGGTCGTGCCGCCGGGCGGCGGGAGTCCGGCCAGCAACTTCGCCCTGGCCCTGCAGGGGCGGTCGTTCGACCCACCGACGGCGTCGCCGGGCTCGCCGGCGGCCTACTACGCCGAGTGGGCGCGGATCATGGGGCCGCCGACGCCCAGCGATCCCGTGGTCGCCACCGACGACGGATACGCCGTCACCGCGGACAAGCCGGTGCAGGTGCAGGACTTCCGGGTCGACGTCAACAACCTCGTCACCACGTTCACCGAGTGCACCGACCGCTGCCGGCCGCTCGACAGCGCCGACGGTCTCAACTTCGACGTGTGCCCGGACGGCGGCACCGCGTGCACGCTCGTGACCTCGGAGTCGGGTCGCTTCACGGCGACCAAGGTGATGGACGTCGTGCTGCGCCAACCCGCGGCGAGCGCGCTGTTCCGCATCGAGCTCGACGATCCGTCCCTCGTGGTGACGGCGATCAACGACACGAGCGGCTCGGCGCACTTCGTGCCGCAAGGCCAGTACTTCGTGATGGCGTTCGGCGGAACGCCGGCCGTCGGCACCGAGGAGACCCTCACCCTCCGCTACTCCGACGGCACGAGCGACCACCTGAGGCTGACGTTCTGATGCGGGCTCGAGCGTCGACCGGTGCGCTGGCCGCGGTGGCCGTGATCGCTGCCGCCGTCGGCCTCGGCGGATGTGCCGCCGACGCCGAGCAGTACCAGAGCGACGCCGAACGACTTCCTCAGCGGCGACGAGGTCTTCGCCGCCTACGGCATCGACTTCCGCGACCCGGTGTGCACCGTGCCGACGTCGACGACCGTCGGGACGCCGTTCGCGTGCACGGCCAGTGGCGACGATGGATTGACCTACGACTTCACGATGCAGATCACCGGCGAGAACTCCTTCGCGCTGACGTCGGTCACGCCGCTGTACCCGGTGCCGACGCCGAGCACCGTTGGCTCCTGAGTCGGCGATCGCCAAGGTCGATCTGGTCGCCCACGTTCTCGATATCGAGAACGTGGGTGACCAGATCGCACTTCAGATGCCGAGCGCGGACTGCGTGGCGGGGCCGGCGATCCCGTCGACCTCAAGGCCGTGGGCGGCCTGGAAGTCACGGACGGCGGCGACGGTGGGCGGACCGTAGACGGCGTCGACGGCGAGCGGATAGCCGAGGCCGATCAGCGCGATCTGCAGCGCCCGCACGCGCAGGTCGCTGGAGCCGGGGAGGATGTTGGTCGGGACCGCCGAGTCGGCCGGGTTGCACACCGGGGCGAACCCCGACGCCGTCGCCAGCGTCATGCCCGCGGCCGTGAGGCCCTCGGCACACTTCGACGAGAACGTGCCGTCATAGCGCCAGCCCGGCCCGGTGACGTGGAACACGTTCGCCCCCTCGCACGCCTGTCCGCCGCAGTCGCGGTGCTCCACCGCCCACCCGGCGCCGCACGACAGGGTGCCGGTGACGGTGTTGCCGACGTCGGCGCCCACCGTCTCGGCCGTGCACGCTCGCGGGGTACCGGCGGCGACCACCGTGGTCGTCGTGGTGGCGGACCCGCTGGCGGGCGCCGCCGTGGTCGTCGGGCACAGCGGTCGTCGGGCCGGCGGTCGACGGGGCGGCCGGGGGGGTGGGCGGGCGTCCGGATCGGGGCCGATGCCGAGAGCGAACTGGGTGCGCGGCCCGGCGAGACCGTCGACCTCGAGTCCGTTGCGTTCCTGGAAGTCACGGACCGCGGCCTCGGTGCGGGGCCCGTAGGTGCCGTCCACGCCGATCGGATAGCCCAGGCCCACGAGGGCGACCTGTAGCGCCGCCACCTCGCTGCCCGATCGGCCCGGCCGGATGATGGTCGCTTGCGGCGGCGCCGTGGTGCAGGGACCGAACTGGTCGGCCACGGTGCGGCTCATGCCCAGCGTCGTCATGCGACACGTCGAGGAGAGGTCGTAGGTGCCGGCGAGCTGCCAGCCGGAGTCGGTGATCCGGAACACCTTGGCCCCCGGGCAGGCGGTGCTCCCCGGCTCGCACGACGGCCCCGGGAACACGGCCCAGCCGGCCCGGCACACGGGATCGGCGGCGATCGTCACGCCGGTGTCGACGCGGATGGCGTCGGCGTTGCACGGTGGCGCCTCGCCAGGAGCGACGACGAGGGTCGTCGTGGTGGTCGGGCCGGGCGCGGTGGTGAGCGACGTCGCCAGCACCGGCGCCGCCGTGGGCGCCGGCGTCGGCGGCACCGCAGTCGTCGGTGCAGGGGCCGCCACGGTGGTCAGCGACGTCGCCAGCACCGGCGGCGCGGTCGGCGCAGCGGTCGGCGCCGGCGTCGGCGCAGCGGTCGGGGCGGGGGTCGGCGGCGGGATCGTCGTCGTCAACGACGTGGCGAGCACCGGCGCCGCCGTGGGCGCCACCGTCGGCGCGGCGGTGACCGGTGCGGCGGTCGTCGGTGGCGCGGAGGTCGACGTGGTCGACGCTGACGTGATGTCGGGGATGGTGCCGGCGCGACCGGCGTCGCGGGACGTGCCGCACGCCGACAGCACCAACACGGCCGCGACGACCGCCAGCCACCGTTCGCGGGCCCGGCGCTCCATGCGATCCAGTATCGACCACCGCCACCGCCCGCTCCCGGCATGCCCGTCGTCGTCGGCCTCGTCGGTGGGCGACCGCGGCCGGCGCCGGGCGGTCCGTACACTCGCTCGCCGTGATCCCCCGCCGCTCGATGCGCGTCCGCGGCCTCGGCACGGTGGCGGTGGCACTGGTGTCGTTGGGCCTGCTCGCCTGCTCCGACGGCGACGGTGGGCGCTTCGGCGACGAGGCGTTCGGCACCTCGCCGCCGACGGAGGTCAGCGCATCGAGCGCACCGGCGAGCTCGGAGCCCGCCGTGTCCTCCAGCTCGTCCACGTCGTCCACGTCGTCCACCTCGACCACATCGTCGAGCACCACGACCACGACCATCGACCCGGCGAACGTCGCCCGCCACTACCCCATCGACCTGTCGATCAACTCGTCGTTCACGCCCGAGGCGCATGCCAGCTACCGAGCGACCGACATCTTCTCGTCCGACGGCTGCGGAACCCCGCTGCTCGCGCCGGTCACCGGCACCGTCGACGAGGTGCAGCAGAACACGTACGACCGCGCCACCGACGACCCGGCGGCCCGGGCGGCAACGCCGTCGCCATCCTCGGCGACGACGGCGTGCGCTACTACATGGCCCACTTCCAAACGGTCGAGCCGAGCATCGTGCCCGGCGCCCGCGTCACCGCCGGCGATCTGCTCGGCCAGATGGGCGAGACCGGCCGCGCCGGCGCCTGCCACGTGCACTTCGCGCTGTCGTTGCCGTGCCCCGAGCACGGCGACTGGTGGATCCGCCGCGGGCGTCGATCTGGCCCGACCGCTACCTCGACTCGTGGAAGGCCGGCGAGAACCTGTCGCCGCTCCCCGAGCTGCAGGAGTGGTTCGCCGAGTATCCCGACGCCTGCCGCTCCGTCGACGACACGCCCTACCCGGTCGGCTGACGACGTCGGCTCCTGTCGGGGCTCGCGTTCAGTCGGGCGGGTCGGCGTTGACGGCCGCCGGGACGCCGAGCACGGCGTGGTCATCGATCTCGGCGCCGAAGCGGCGGGCGGCGGCGAGGGCCGTGCGGGTGCGCCGGCGGGGGTCGACCTCGAGCAACGCCGCGGCCGCCGTCGACCCGAACGCCGCCACGACGTCGTCCTCGCTCGGTGGCGAGCCCGGCGTCGGCGCCCGGCCGGTGGCGGCGAAGAGCAACGTCGAGTCCGAGCGAGTAGATGTCGGACGCGGTGGTCGGCGCGTGCCCGAGCCACACCTCGGGTGCGGCGTAGGCCGGCGTGATCGTGGACGGCGCACGACCATCGGTGCGCACCCATGCCGCGCCGAGGTCGCCGAGCACCAGGTTGTCGTCGTCGTCGACGAACACGTTCTCCGGCTTGACGTCGCCGTGGAGGATGCCGTTCTCGTGCAGCGCCGCCAGCGCGAGGGCGAGCTGGCGTCCGGCCGCGGCGACCTCGCCCTCGTCGAGCGGGCCGCCGACCTCGACCCGCCGGCGCAGCGTGCCATGGCGGTACAGCTGGGTCGCGAGGTACGGGCGGCCGTCCTCCGTGAACCCCGATCCGAGCACCTCGGGCAGGTTCGGGCGACCCGACACCAGCTCGGCGACGTGTGCTTCCCACACGAAGCGCTGGTGGTCGAAGGCCCGCCCCCCGGGGTCGACGGCGAACACCTTCAGCGCCACGACGCGGCCGGTGTCGAGGCGGTGGGCGCGGAACACCGCGGCCGTCGACCCGGCGCCGATGCGCGACTCGATCTCGAACCCGGGGATGGTCGGGGCCACCGAGTGGTCGAGCACCACCGCGCTCTCGGGGATGACCGCGGTCCAGCGGCGGCGGCGCCGGGCGAGGCCGCGGGTCGACCGGACGCGGGCGAGGGCCCGGCCCGGGTGGCGCAGGGGGGCGGTGCGCACCGCCCAGCCGGTGGGCAGGCGATCGAGGCACTCGTCGGCGAGCGCCCACGCCAATCCGGCGTCGGCGGTGCTGGCGCCGTCGCCGTCGTAGCGGGCGCGGTCGGCGATCACCGCCAGCTCGGACATCATGCGGGTCACCGGTGCCGGGACGCGGCCGGCGCACGCCCGTGCCGTCTCACCGGCGGTCAGATGGCTGCCCGGCAGGGTGCCGAGGTCGCGAAGGCGTTCGGCGACCGTCGTCCAGGCGAGGAGCGACGCCGCCGACGCGTCGGCGATGCGGGCGCGCCGGCGGATCGTGCGCCGTCGGACGACGAACGCCGCCACGAGCGCCACCACGGCCAGGGCCGCCACCGCCCCCATCACGGCGAGCAGCACGGGGCGCCAGTCGGTCGGCGTTCCCGGCGACGCCGGCGTCACTCGGAGCAGCTCGCCGGCGGCCGCCCGCTCCGACGGCGTCGGGCCGGCCGATGCGGGCTGGTCGGCGGCGGCCAGCTCGGCCTGGCGCTGCTGTTCCTGCGGGGTCGGGAGCGGGTCGTATGCCACCCACCCGACGCCGGCGACCGGCGTCTCGACCCAGGCCGTCAGGTCGTCCGGCGACCACGACGACGTGTCGTCGGCGGGCGGCGCCGGATAGCCGACGGCGACCCGCACGGGCACGTCGGCGCAGCGAGCGAGCAGCGCGAAGGCCGTCACGAACACCTCGAGGTTGCCGCGTGCGTAGTCCTGGCCGACGAACGCCTCGACGCTGCCGATCGTCTGGCCGCCCGGGCCTTCGGGCACGTAGACGCGGGTGAGCTTGAGCCATGACCCGATGGCGTCGAGGCGCTGCTGGGTCGTCATCCCCTCCTCCACCAGCGCCGACACCACGTACGCCAACAGCGGAGAGTCGGGACAGGCGAACAGGGCCGGATCCAGCCCGGCCGGCGCCACCGCCGGGGTGTCGGCGCCGAACGCCCGGTCGGGCACGGTGCGGTAGGTGATGCCGGAGACCGGTCGGCTGGGCAGGAAGATGCCGGCGTCGGCCGAGAAGCGGGTCGAGGTGGCGTCGGCGAGGGCGATCGGCGTCCCGGCGCTCGGCAGCGCCCGCATGCCGGTGGTGGCATCGCCGTCGACCACCTCCACCTCGGTGGTCGGCTGGCCGTTCGTCGCCGTGACGAACAGCGGACTGGCGGCGAGGTGCGTCCCGGTCACGGAGAACTCGTCCAGCTGCTGCCATCCCTCCGGCGTGTACCCGCCGAGCACGGCGAGGCGCTGTCGGCCCGGGCTCGGTCCGACGACGCGGACCGTCACGTCGGTGCCGTTCGTGGCGTCGTCCGGTTGCTGGTCGCGGACGCGGGCGTCGGTCAGCCGGGCGGCGACGGCCAACGGATTGTCGTCGGCGACACGCACGACGTCGGGCTGGACGAATCGGCGCACGTCGAACGGCGCCCCGGGTGGGGCGTACCACGCCACGGCGGCGAGCAGCGCCGCCGGCAGGGCGATGAACGCCGGACGCCACCACTTCACGTTGCGCCGCACCACGGTCGACGTGCCGACGAGCGGCTGCAGATCGGAGTAGTGCAAGCGCGAGCGCGACCACGAGGAACGCGGCCAGCGTCACGACGAACCCCGCCGCGACCCACCACGGCACCCCGGTCGGGCCGGCGAGCAGGGAAGCGCCGAGCACGCCGAGGGCGGCCGTCGCGACCGCCACGAGCTCGCGGCCGCGGTACGCCGCCCAGACGGTGACCGACGCCGTGGCGGCGACGAGCGAGGCCGGCACGATCACCAGCCCGTCGATGCCCGCCGCCGGCAGGCCGATGCTGAGGAAGGTCACGTACGTCGAGGGGATCAGCGTGAACGCCGACATGTCCCCGGTCAGGGCGGCGAGCCCGACGATCAGGATGCCGGTGGCCGTGAGCAGCCCGAGGAGCGCGCCGGTCACCCCCCGCCACCATTGCCGGGCGACCTCCCACCCGGCGGCGAACCCGATCACCGCGCCGGCCGCCGTGCCTTCGAGCACCAGGCCGTGCTCGAAGGCGTTCCACAGGGCCAGCCCACTGGCCGCGGCCAGCAGGACGGCGAGCACGGCGCGGTCGACGGCCGCACTCATCGCATCGCCGTCCACAGGCCGACGAACTCGGCGGCGTCGGCGCACGCGATCGCCCTCGTCCCCGGGCGCGGCGACCAGCGGCGCGTCGCGCTCGCGGGCCACCGACACGAGGTGGGCGGGCACGAAGCCGCGAGCCAGCTTGCCGATCGCCAGCAGGTCGGCGGCCGAGGGCTCACCGGTGACGACCAGCAGGCTGCGACCGCGCGCCACCACCACCTCGGTGAGGCGCTCGAGCGAGTCGGCGTCGCCGAGCGCCACCGCCGTGAGCCGATCGATCGGCGGGATGCGCTGCCCGTCGACGTCGACGTCGGACGACCCGTCGGTGAGCACCAGGGCGACCGGATAGTCGTCGGCCTCGGCGGCCGCGACCACGGAGGCGGCGATGTCGACGGCCTCCTCGAAGTCGTCGGCGCCGACGGCCGCGGCGCGGTTGTCCAGCACCACCACCAGCTCCGGGCGGGTGGTGTCGACCATCTGCTTCACGAGCAGGGCGCCGGTGCGCGCCGTGCTGCGCCAGTGGATGCGGCGCAGGTCGTCGCCGGGCACGTACTCACGCAGCTGGTGGAACGACGCCGAGCCCTCGGAGCGCTCGCGGGTGGGACCTTCGAGGTCGCGCTGACGTCCCGACGGCAGCATCCGCAGCGGGTAGCGGCGGGGCCGGACGCTCACCGCGCACGTGCTGGTGAAGCGCTGGTCGGCACTCACCAGTCCGAACGGATCGAAGCTCCGCACGACGAGCGGGCCGGCGGTCACGACGCCGCGGCGAGCGGTGGCGATGGCGTACGTCACGTGATCGGTGCCCTGTGGCGTCATCGGCCCGATGCTGGCGATGCGCTGCTCGCCGGCGACGGTCTCGATCACGGTGAGCGGGCGCGGCCGCTTCGTCGACGTCGACTGGAAGTGCAGGCGGACCTCGGCCGGAGCACCGCGCTCGACCTCCGCCGGCACGGCGACGCGCGCCAGCTTCACCTGTGGTACCTCCGCCACGATGAGCATCGAACTCGCCGTCAGCACCAACATGAACGCACCGATTGCCGCGACGACCGGCAAGCCGAGCACGATCCCGAGGACGAGAAAGACCACGCCGGTGGCCCCGACGCCCCACCCGAGTCGTGTCAGGCGCACGGTGACCCCCGATCAGTCGACCGCGCCGCCCGGCACCGCCAGGCGGCCGAGCAGGTCGATGATCACGCGTTCGGCGGTGACGCCGCGGAGCTGGGCGGTCGGCGCCACGACCAGGCGATGGGCCAGCACCGGAACGGCGAGCCGCTTGACGTCGTCGGCGGTCACGTAGGCGCGGCCGGCCGCGGCGGCCATCGTCTGGGCCGCGCGCAGCAGCCCGATCGTGCCTCGCGGACTGGCACCGAGGCGCACGTCCGCCATTTGCCGGGTGGCCTGCACCAGCGACACGGTGTACCGCACCACCTGGGGGTCGGTGCGCACGCACGACGCCGATCGCGACCATGCGCTCGATGTCGGCCAGGCTCAGCACCGGGTCGAGGGGCCCGGGTGCGCCGCCGTGGCGGGAGAGCACGATGCCTGCTTCGGCGACGGCATCCGGATAGCCCATCGACATCTTGAGCAGGAATCGGTCGAGCTGGGCCTCGGGCAGGGCATAGGTGCCGGCGTCCATGTCGACGGGGTTCTGGGTGGCGACGACGACGAACGGCCGAGGCACGAGATGGGCCACGCCGTCGACCGTGACGCGGCGCTCCTCCATCACCTCGAGCAGTGCGGACTGCGTCTTGGGCGAGGTGCGGTTGATCTCGTCACCGATCACGACGTTGGCGAAGATCGGCCCGGGACGGAACTCGAACTCGCGGGTCGCCTGGTTGAAGATCGACACCCCGGTGATGTCGGACGGCAGCAGGTCGGGTGTGAACTGGACCCGGTTCCACGTGCCCGACACCGACTCGGCGATCGCCCGGGCCAGGCTGGTCTTGCCCACGCCGGGCACGTCCTCGAGCAGGATGTGGCCTTCCGAGACGAGGGCCACGAGGGCGTACCCGATCTGGTCGTCCTTGCCGTGCAGCCGTCGGGCGACGTTGGCGAGCAGGCGACGGAACATCTCACCGAACCAGGTGACGTCGGCGGTCGACAGCTCGGTCGGCGCGGAGGCGGTCGCCGTCGGGCCCGGCACCGATAACGGCGGCGGTGTGGGCTCGGCGCTCATGGGGTCGTCCCGGGGACGGTCGTGGTCGATCGCGGCGCGGGCGCGGTCGTGGTCGCGGCCGTGGTCGGCGTCGGCGCCGTGGTGGTCGTGGTGGCGGGCGCGGCGGTGGTCGGCGCCGTCGTCGACACAACGGTGGTCGGCGCAGTGGTCGTCACGACGGTGGTCGGCGGGTTGGTCGTCGTGGTGGTGGGCGCCACGTGGTGTCGTTGTCGAGGTGCTCGTGGTCGAAGTGCTCGTGGCCGGGGCTCGTCGACGTGGTGGTGCTCGACGTCGGGGTGGCCACCACGCCGGTCGACTGCCCCGACGACGCCACGTTGCCGAGCTCGTGGCGGAACGACACCACCACCGTGACGCAGTATCCGCCCGGCTCGTCGAACGTGATCGGATCGGAGACGGTCGCGTTGGCGCTCACCGAACCGCCCATCGCCGCCTCACCGCCGCACGTCCCGGCGGCCCAGGTCGCGCCGGTCGGCGACCATCCCGCGCCGAGCACGAAGGGCGCGCTCGCGGTGAACGTTTCGCCGGCGGCGACCGCCGCCGGGGCGACGATGGGGCCGACGACCGGGGCCGGGGCGATGACGGCACGGGTGATCGACGCCGACCGACCACACACCTGCAGCGTCACGGTCAGCTCGCCGGCGGCGACGGCGAACCGCTGCTCGGCGGTGTCACCCGCCGCCATGGCCAGCGTGTAGGTGTCGCTGCCGGCTCCGGCGGACGACAGCGTGCCCGCCGCCACCGCGCCGGTCGCTCCCGGACACGCCGCCGGATCTCCGCGCCACCCGAACGTCACGCCCACGTCGCCGCCGCCGCCGATCGGTCCGCCGCCATCGGTCCACCCGAGGACCAGGGTGACGTCGTCGGCCGGGGGTTGCGACGGCGGCGCCGTGCCGACGGGCGCGGTGGTCGGTGCCAGGGTGGCGCTCGTCGGCGGGTTGGTCGGCGCTCGGCGCAGCGGTGCTCGGTGCGTTGGTCGCCGGCGGCCGGGTGACCGGTGGCGCCGGCGGCCGCGTCGCCGGCGGGGCGGCGGGTGCGGTCGTGGCGGTCGCGAGGGTGGTGGTGGCCTCGACCTGGGTGGTGGTCGGGCCGGCGATCGTGGTCGACGTCGCGGTCGGGGGCGCCGCAAGGTCGGTGGTGGCCGGGGTCGCCGCGTCGGTGGTGGTCGGCGCCGGCGGCGTGGACGCCGGCGACGGCACCTCCGACGACACCGTCGACGTCGGTCGGGTCGCCGGCGACGGCGCGGCCGATCGTGGTCGTCGTCGGCAGGTTCGGCGGCAAGGTGATCTCCGAGCGCGCCGGTACCGTGGTCGACGCGGTCGAGGCGGTCGCCGCGGTCGTCGACGTCGCCGCCGCGCCGAGGTAGTCGAGCAGCGCCTGGGTGGAGCAATCACCGACGCACAGATCGACGTCGACGGCGGCCAGGGTGAACACGGTCGGCTCCTGGTCACGGTCGATCGAGACCGCAGCGTGCGGCGAGACCACCCACAGCCGACCGCCGTCGCCGAAGATGTCGAGTTCCCCGCCGATCGTGGTCGTGTCGAGCCCGGGCACGGGGGTGACGACGCCGTCGTGGATGCGCGTGAGGTGGTCGCCCGTGGCCACCCACACGTCGCCGTGCCAGATCGCCAACGCCCGCACCGTGGCACCGACGTCGACGTCGGTCGTGGACCCGCGATGGACCAGTGCGACGTTGGTGCCCCGGGCCACCGCCCAGGTGCCGCCCGTGGCGATGCCGACCGACGGCACCACGCCGCCGTCGCCGGCGCCCTCGAGCGTCGCCGAGCGGTCGACGGCCCGCACGGCGATCGGGGACACGGCGTACACGTCGCCGTCCACCACCGTCAGCGCGCTCACGAGCGGCGCCACGCGGACGCGCTTGCCCACCCGTCCGTCCCGGTCGACGCGAACGGCGACGTCCCCCTCGAGGAGCACCCACGCCCTCCCGTTGCCGTCGACCACGGGCGCGGCGGCGCTCGGCACGCCGTCGGTCACCACGAGCTCGGGGGCACCCAGGTGACCGGCGCGACCGACGGGCCGCACGGCAACCACGCGGCCGACGGTGACCACGCCAGCCGCGGCGAGGACGCTGGAAGCCGCGCTGGTGCGCACCACCTGGGCGTCGTGGCTGCCGTCGGCGAGGAGCACGGCACCCTCGGGCCCGGAGAGCAGCGTGCGCTGCCGGTCGGAACCGGCGAACGACAGCCGGCCGGGGAGCGAAGGTGTGGTGTCGGCACCGCTCGCGGCCTGCGCTTCGACGAATCCGGAGATCCCGTTCACGAGCACGACCCGTGATCGGCCGGCCGCTGCTCCGCCGACTGCCGAGCCACGTCCGGCCGTCGAGCTCGTCGGCGGCGACCCGTGCCGGCGGGTCGATCGCCGCCACCAGCACCGCCAACCCGGAGGCGACCACGGCGATCACCACGGCGGCGGCGGTGAGCCGCTGGCGTGTGAACGTCCGGCGCAAACGGCGCGCGACAGTCACGTCACGGGCCCGCGTTCGCCGAGTTGGTGCGGCGTCGCTCGATGCACGGTCGCGCTCGCGCCAACCACGCGCTCAGAGTACCGGGCGCGATCAGGACGTCAGCAGGGTCGCCAGCGCCCAGACGGCCCCGATCAGGCCGATCCCCGCCATCAGCAGCGACCGGGCGAGCGGCGCCCGGTCGAGCGACCGCTCGTCGGCGGGACGCGCCGGCGGCCGCATGATGGCGACGACGTTGCCGACGACCAACGCGCCGCCGAGCGCCAGGACCAACCACGCCAGCAGGTCGTCGCCGAGGAACACGGTGCCGCGCCGCCGGGTCAGCTCACGCTGCCGCGAGCGGCGTTGTCGAATCGCGCGTAGTGGCCGAAGAACGTGAGCCGCACGCTACCGATCGGGCCCGAGCGGTGCTTGGCGATGATCAGGTCGGCGGCGCCCCGGTCGGACGACTCCTTGTTGTAGACCTCGTCGCGGTAGAGGAACATCACCACGTCGGCATCCTGCTCCAGCGATCCCGATTCGCGCAGGTCGCTCAGCATCGGGCGCTTGTCGGCGCGCGACTCGAGGTTGCGGCTGAGCTGGCTGAGCGCCACGATCGGCACCTCCAGCTCGCGGGCCAGGATCTTCAGGTTGCGGCTGATCTCGGACACCTCGAGCTGACGGTTCTCGGCGCTCGCGCTCCCGCTCATCAGCTGGAGGTAGTCGATCATGATCAGGCCGAGGTCGCCACGCTGGGCCTTCAGCCGGCGGGCCTTGGCACGGATCTCCATCACCGTCACCCGCGGGTTGTCGTCGAGGTACAGCGGCACCTCGAGACGCCCGATCGCCCGGCCGATCTGCGCCCAGTCCGACTCCGACAGGCGTCCGTTGCGGATCTTCGTGGAGTCCACCTTGGCCTCGCTGGCGAGGATCCGCTGGGTCAGCTCGACGTGGCCCATCTCGAGCGAGAACACGAGCACCGGTCGCCCCGACGTCTTGGCGATGTGCGTCGCCATGCCCAAGCCCAGCGCGGTGTTGTGCAGGTACACATCGGCAGCGACGAAGTTGTGCACGCCCGGCACCGTGAAGTCGATGACGCGGGTGTCGCCGGCGGGCTCGATCGACACGACCCGGTCCCATGTCACGTCAGGGGAGGCCCACCACCGCAGTTGGTCGTCGTCGAGCGCTTGCCGCCAAAGCGGCGACGGTCTCGCGGCGCAGTGGCCCGCGTCGCGACGGGTGCCAGTTGCGGTTGGCCGAACGCCCGCACCTCCGGCTGATCTCTGCCCAGGTGAGATCACCCTTGGCCTTGTAGATGTCGTCCCACACGGCGCTCGGCACGGTGTCCAGCGAGTAGCCGTGGGCGGCAGCGGCCGCCACCGCACGAACCCGGGCGAGCGCGAGCTCCTTGCCGAGGATGCCGATCTCGTCGCAAAAGCGCAGCAGTGACGGCGCATCCATGATCTCGACCTCGAAGGCCGGCTCGGCGATCACCTGCGTAGCGCGATCGACCGTCGGCGCAGCTTGCTCCGGATCCCGAAGCGGGTGAGCGTGTGGGCCACGTCGTGTGCCAGGCGCTCGCTCACCGACGTGTAGCCGATGCGGGCGTAGCCCGCCCTCGCCACCCAGGCCGTGCCGTCGGTGGCGAACAGCCGATTGAGGAACCGAGCCAAACCGGGTCCGAGGCAGGCGGAACACCGGCCTGTCGGGCGACGAACTTGTCGGTGAGCAGTACCGCCATCGCCGATCAGTAGGGCGAGGAGGTCGATCTCGGCGTCCGGGAGCTCGTCGTGGCCGAAGATGGGCACCGCGGTGGGGACGGCGATCGGCTCGCCGACGGTGATCGCGGCGAGCGGTTGCCACCCTCGGGCCGTCAGCAGCGGATGGCTCGCCGTGACGGTGACACTGCCGTCCGCTCCGTGTCGTGACGGTGAAGACCGGCTTGACCCCGTCGTCGACGCACACGGAGACGTCGCGCCGCTCGAGGCGGGCGTCGTCACCGAGGGCCAGGACCTCGACGCGGTCCCGCTCGGCCGCGCTCTCGAACAGCGCGGCCGCCGTGACGACGGCGCCGGTGGCGACGTCGACCATCGGTGTGTCCCACGCGACGCACTTGCCCATCGCCGGGCGGGCGCCGATGATGTTCAGCGTCGAGGGCTGCAGCCCCGACAGGAGCTCGTCGAGGTCGTGCAGGCCGGTGGCGGTGCCGGTGATGGTGTCGCCGCGGGCGAAGTTCTCCTCGATCCGCTCGATCGCCTGCTTCATCAGCTCGCCGATCTCGACGTAGGTGTTGCTGATCCGCCGCTCGGCGACCATGAACACCCGCGACTCGGCCTCGTCGATGGCATCGGCGACATCGTCCGGAGCGCTGTAGCCGATCTCGGCGATGTCGGCGGCGACCATGATCAGGCGGCGCAGCATCGCTGCGTCCTGAACGATCTCGGCGTAGTGCGGGGCGTTGGCGATCGACGGCGTCAGGTTCTGCAGCGCGTGCAACGCCTCGACGCCACCGACCGACTCGAGCAGCCCGGCACGCGACAGCTCGTCGGCCACGGTGATCGTGTCGACCGGGCCCCCGGTCGTGAACACGGCGACCGCCGTGTCATAGATCTGCTGGTGCGACGGCTTGTAGAAGTCGTCGTAGCGCAGCCCCTTCTCGATGACCGCGCCGAGCGACTCGCGCGACAGCAGGATCGCGCCGAGCACGGACTCCTCGGCCTGCAGGTTGTGCGGCGGGACGCGACCGCCCGACGAGGCCGGGCGCAGCGCGCGCACGCCGCCGCGGGAGGCGCCGTCGGATGAGCGGTCGCTGCGTCGATCCATCAGGGCACCATCGCATCGGCGCCTTGTGGAACGCTAGACCCGCAACCGAACGGGGGCCACGCTGGGGACATCGCCGTTGTCCCCCGAACCCACAGCCCTGTGGACGGTCCGTTCAGCCGGCAGCGACGACGTCGAGCGTGATCGGGAACGACACGTCGGCGTGCAGTCGGGCGGTCGCGGTGTGCTGGCCGAGCGTCTTGATCGGGTCGACCTCGAGCTGCTTGCGGTCGAGCTCGATACCGGTCTGGGCGGCGACGGCGGCAGCGACGTCGGCGGCGGTGACCGATCCGAACAGACGACCCTCGGAACCCGCCTTGGCGACGATCTCGATCACCTTGGGCACCAGGGCCGAGGCGATGGTGGTGGCCGAATCGCGGTCGTGGGCGTCGCGCAGGTCACGGGCGCGCCGCATGCGGGCGGCCTGATCGACCGCGCCATCGGTCGCGACGAGGGCGAGCTTGCGCGGGAGCAGGTAGTTGCGACCGTAGCCGTCGGACACCTCGACGATGTCGCCTCGCTTGCCGAGGCCGGCGAGGTCGGAGCGCAGGATCAGCTTCATCGCCGATCAGCCCTCACCGTCGGTGTCGGTGTCGGCATCGAAGGCGCCGGTGTCGAGGCGCGGCGTCGTCGGCGGTGGCCGGTCCGGCGGTCTCGAGCGTCGGCGCGGCGGCGTCGTCCGACCGCGGTGGGCGGCCGTCGCGCGGTGGGCGGCGTGGTGCGCTGGTTGGCCACCCGCTTGGCGTAGGGCAGCAGCGCCATCTCACGCGCCACCTTGATCGCGTTCGCCACGTCGCGCTGCTGCTGGACGTCGTTGCCCGAGACGCGGCGGTTGCGGATCTTGGCGCGGTCGCTCATGAAGCGCGACAGCAGGTCGACGTCCTTGTAGTCGACGTACTCGACCTTGTCGATGACCAGCTGGCTGGTCTTCTTCTTGTACTTGCGGGGGGCCGCGTCCTTGGAGGCGCGCGCCCGGTTCTTCTTGCTGGCCATCAGTGGGTTCCTTGACGAGTGCGAGTGGGCGGGGGGATCGGGCTCAGAACGGCTCTTCGTCGCCGTAGGGCGGATCGGCGGGACGGGAGCCGCCCCCGCCGGAGCCGGACGCGGCGGGCGGTGCCGCCGGCCGGGGCGCCCTCGCCGGTGGTGCGGGCGGTCCGCTCGACCTGGGCCTGCGCCCAGCGCAGGCTGGGCCCGATCTCCTCGGCCACGACCTCGATCTTGGACCGCTTCTCGCCGTCCTGGGTGTCCCAGGAACGCTGCTCGAGGCGGCCGTAGACGAGGGCACGCGTGCCCTTGTGGAGCGAGGCGGCGACGTTCTCGCCGAGCGTGCCCCACGCCACGACGTCGAAGAACGACGTCTGCTCCTGCCACTCGCCGTTCGACTGGTAGCGGCGGTTGACGGCGAGGCCGAAGCTGGCCACCCCGCGGCCGCCGCTCGTGAAGCGCAGCTCGGGGTCGCGAGTGACGTTGCCGACGAGGGTGACGGTGTTGTCTGCCATGGGTTCTGTACTCCCTTGCGATGTCCGGGTGTCCGGGTGCCGCGTCAGGCGGCGTCGACCGTCATACCGCGGCGCGCGGCCTCGGCGACGGGCAGCTTGAGCAGCTTGAAGCGGACGACCTCGTCCGCGATGCGGAGCGTGCGCTCGAGCTCGGCGAGGGAGCCGGCCGGTGCGACGGCCTCGATCACCAGGTAGTAGCCGGTCTCCTTGCGGTTGATCGGATAGGCGAAGGCACGTTTGCCCCACCAGTCCGGCCGGCCGTGGACCGTGCCGCCGGCGGCGACGATGCCGTCGGTGACGACCTTGACGTAGGCCTGGGCCTTGGCGTCCTCGAGGTCGCTGTCGAGGATGACCATCAGTTCATAGGCACGCATCATGCGTGGAAGCCTCCCTCCGGACCCGCTGCCCGTCCGGGCAGTCGGGGCCCCAACGTGGGGCAGGGCGAATGTGACCCGGGGAGTGTACCGGCGCCGGCCTGCTCATCGACCCGAGCATGACAGCGGGGTGTCACCGGGTTGGCCGGGCGGCCGGTGCGGACTGTGCGTCGTCGTAGAGTGCACGACTACTATCCGTGGGGTTCGTCACGGGGGAACGGAGCGACTCATGGGCGTCGAGTTGAGGGGCCTGGCCGGCAAGAAGGTGCTGATCACCGGCGCCGCCAAGGGACAGGGGTTCAGCCACGCCAAGGCCTTCGCCGAGGCCGGCTGCGACGTCGCCCTGCTCGACATCACCCATCCGGTCGACCCCGACATCTATGACGTCGCAACGCCCGACATGCTCGCCGCGGCGACGGCCGCGATCGAGGAGCGAGGCCAGACGGCGGTGCCGTTGTCGTGCGACATCCGGAACGAGAACGAGGTGGCGGCGGCCGTCGGCAAGGCGCTGGCCGAGTTCGGCGGGGTGATCGACGTGCTGGTCAACAACGCCGGGGTCGCCGCGCTCGACACGGTGCACGGGATGCGGTCCAACGTGCTTCACGCCGTGCTCGACACGAACCTCAAGGGAACGATGTTCGTGACGAAGTACGCCGTCGACAACATGATCGGGCGACGTTCGGGAAAGATCATCAACATCTCTTCGGCGGTCACCGGGAGTGGCCACGCGATGCTCAGCCACTACGTCGCCTCGAAGCACGCGATCAACGGACTCACCACGTCGTGGGCGATGGAGCTGTCCGAGTTCAACATCAACGTGAACGCCGTCTGCCCGGCGACGATCATGCCCGGAGAAGGCCAGGGCTCGGGCATGGTGTTGGGGCTGTCGAAGGTGATGGGCGTCGAGCCGATGCCGGCGTACGAGCAGTTCTCGGCGATGGGGAACATGCCCGGCGACAAGTGGCGGGCCGAGGCCCGTCACATCACCGACGCGGTGCTGTTCCTCGCGTCGGACAACGCCGAGATGATCACAGGGGCGATCATCCCGGTCGACTGCGGCCAGATGTCGCGCTGAGCGTGCGCGCCCCGGACGACACGCTGGCGGTGCCCACGGCCCGCGCACCGGCACTGGAACCGCCGGCCCACATCCACACGATCGAGCAAGCTGCCGATCCGCTCGTCACCTGACGGTCGGCAGGAGAAGGGGACTGCATGCCAACCATGGTCGGAGCACGGGTCGTCCGCAAGGAGGACCCCAACCTCATCACTGGCCGGGGAACCTATGTCGATGACGTCCAGCTGCCTGGCACCGTGCACCTCGCCTTCGTCCTGAGCTCGCAAGCGCACGCCGAGATCACGTCGGTCGACACGTCGGCGGCCGTCGCCCTCGACGGCGTGCTCGGCGTCTACACCATCGACGACTTCGCAGGGTTCGGTTCGATTCCGGGGATCCCCGGGATGGACCGTCCGCTGCTCGCTCGCGATCGCGTCCGCTTCGTCGGCGAGCCGGTGGCGGTGGTCGCGGCCGAAACCGCCTACCTCGCCGCTGACGCAGTCGACCGCGTCGTGGTCGAGTACTCACCGCTGCCCGTCGTGCTGTCGCCGGCGGAGGCCATGGCCGACGGTGCGCCGATCCTGCACCCGGCGATCGGCGCCAACGTGCTGCTGGACACGCCGTGGGCCGACGACCTCGCTGACGTGTTCGACGAGGCACCCCATCGGGCGACCCTTCGACTCCACAACAACCGTCTCCACCCGGTGCCGATGGAGACGAGCGTGGTGCTCGCCGACTGGAGCAAGGATCGCCTCACGGTGTGGGCGTCGACGCAGGTCCCGCACGCACTGCGCAACACGCTGTCGTCGTTCCTGGGTGTCGCCCAGAGCCAGTGCCGGGTCGTGCAACCCGACGTCGGCGGCGGCTTCGGCGCCAAGGTCCAGTGGTATCCCGAGCTCCTGCTCGCGCCGATCCTCTCCAAGCGGTTGCGGCGACCGGTCAAGTACGTGCAGACCCGCAGCGAGTCGTTCGTGATGATGTGCGCCGGTCGTGACCAGCACCACGAGCTCGAGGTCGCCTTCGAAGACGACGGCCGGATCCTCGGCTTGCGCACGATGGTCGTCTCCGACACGGGCGGCTATCCCGATGTCCCGACCGCGCTGGGCCTGCCGACGCTCACGAACTGGATGGCGTCCGGTTGCTACGCGATCCCGGCGGTCGCGGCCGGACACAAGGTCGTGGTGACGAACAAGTCGATGCTGTCGTCGTACCGTGGGGCGGGCCGCCCCGAAGCGGCCTACGCGATCGAGCGGGTGATCGACCTCGTCGCCGACGAGACCGGGGTCGACCCGGCCGACGTGCGGATGCGCAACTTCGTCCCCGCCGACGCGTTCCCGCACAAGGTGCCCCACGCCGAGGTGTACTACGACTCGGGCGACTACGCGGCCACCTTCCGTGTGGCGCTGGAGCTGTGCGACTACGAGGCCCTCAAGGCCGAACGGGACCGGCGCAACGCCGACCCGGACCGGCCGCTCATGGGCATCGGGATCTCGACGTGGACCGAGATTGCGGCGTTCGGACCCCGGGGGGCGCTCGAGGGTTTCGGACACATCGGCAGCTACGAGACCGCCCAGGTCAAGATCCAGCCCGACGGCACGGCGATCATCAACACCGGAGCCGCTCCCCACGGTCAGGGCACGGTCACGACGTTGGCCCAGATCGCGGCGGACGAGCTGCAGATCGACATCGATCGCATCACCGTGCGCTACGGCGACACCGACACGGTGCCCCAGGGTGTCGGGACGATGGGATCGCGCATCACGGCGATCGCCGGCCAGGCGACACAGCAGGCGTCCCGAGACGTCGTCGCCGTCGCCAAGCGCATCGCCGCCCACAAGCTGGAGGCCTCGCCCGACGACATCGAGCTGACCGACGGCGTCTTCGCCGTCACCGGCACCCCGTCACGGTCGGTCACCTGGGCGGACGTGGGGTGGGCCGGGCTCTCGCCGACGCAGCTGCCCGACGACCTCGAGGCCGGCTGCCTGGAGGCGCAGGTGTTCGCCGAGGCGACCGGCTTCACGTTCCCGAACGGCGCCTACATCTGCGTCGTCGGGATCGACCGAGAGACCGGCGCGGTCACGATCGAGCAGTTCCACATGGTCGACGACTGCGGGACCGTCATCAACCCGCTGTTGGCCGAGGGTCAGGTCGAAGGTGGCGTGGCGCAGGGCATCGCCCAGGCGCTCTTCGAGAACATGGAGTACTCGCCCGAGGGCCAGCCGCTCACGTCGACGCTGGTCGACTACCTCGCGCCGTCCGCCCCCGACATGCCGAGCTTCACCAGCCTCGGCCGCACGTGCACGACGACGCCGCACAACAGTCTCGGGGCCAAGGGGATCGGCGAGTCCGGCGCGATCGGCGCGCCGCCCGCGGTGATCAACGCCGTGGTCGACGCACTCAGTGGTTTCGGCGTCCGCCACGTCGACATGCCGGCGACGCCCGAGAAGGTGTGGCGTCTGATGAACGGGCCGGCCACGACGGACGAGGAAGGCTGAGCATGACGCGGATCAACGTCACGGTGAACGGCGTCGAACGGGCGGACGAGGTCGAGGCGCGGCTGCTGCTCGTCCACTACCTCCGCGAGCTCCGCCAGTTGACCGGCACGCACGTCGGGTGTGACACGTCGAGTTGCGGCGCCTGCACGGTGCACCTCGACGGGTCGGCGGTGAAGTCGTGCACGATGCTGGCGGTGCAGGCCGACGGCGCCGACGTGCTCACGATCGAGGGGCTGGCGAACGGGGACCAACTGCACCCCGTGCAGGAGGGATTCCGCCAATGCCACGGCGCCCAGTGCGGGTACTGCACGCCGGGCATGATCATGGCGGCGGTCGGACTCCTCGCCGAGCACCCGCATCCCACCGAGCAAGATGTGCGCAACGGCCTCGAAGGCAACATCTGCCGATGCACCGGCTACCAGAAGATCGTCGACGCCGTGCGGTGGGCCGCCGAGCACGCCTGACCCCGCATCGGCTCGAGGTGTTGCGGTCACCGTCCGCCGCGAGCGTGTGATGCGGCTCGGCGCAGTCTTGCCACATCACGGGTTCGGGAACGATCGCGCGGCGATCAAGGATCTCGCCCTCGGGATCGAGGCGCTCGGGTTCGACCACCTGGTCGCCTACGACCACGTGCTCGGCGCCGAGCCCGGTGGCCGTCGACGCCGCCTCCCCGGGCGCTACGGCCCACGGCACGAGTTCCACGAGCCCTTCGTGCTGTTCGGCTTCCTCGGCGGCGTCACCGAGTCGGTCGAGCTGGTGGTCGGCGTGCTCGTGGCGCCGCAGCGCCAGACCGCGCTGGTCGCCAAGCAGGCGGCCGAAGTGCAGGCGCTCTCGGGCGGTCGTCTACGCCTCGGTCTCGGAACCGGCTGGAACTTCGCCGAGTACGAGTCGCTCGGAGCCGACTTCGATCGGCGGGGGGCGATGCTCGACGAGCAGATCCACGTCCTGCGCGAGCTGTGGGGCCGGCCCTTGGTGTCGTTCGAGGGGAGCTTCCACCGCCTCGATCGAGTCGGGATCCGCCCACTCCCCGAACGTCGGATCCCGGTGTGGTTCGGCGGCTACTCCGGCGCGGCGCTGCGACGATCGGCCACCCTCGGCGACGGACACCTGTTCGGCCACCTCCGCCCGAGCGAGCTCGACGCCGCCCGCACGTTGCACGAGCTGCTCGCCGCCGCCGGCCGTTCGCCGGCGGAGTTCGGCATGGAGGCGATCGTCGACGTCACCAGCGATCCGGGCGCCGTGCTCGAGGCCGCTGGCCACTGGCGCGACGTCGGGGGAACCCACCTCACGATCCGCACGACCGACCCGGCGGCCGATCCGGACCTCGCGGCTCGTTCGGTCGACGAGCACCTCGACCTCCTCGAACGAGCGCACCATGCGCTGCGTGGCGGTCGGACCTGACCACGCCGGGGCCGTCGTCAGACATCTAGCGACCGGGCGCAGGACGACCTGATGTGACACGATGCGGCATGCGGCGCGCGCTCGTGACCGGCGGCGGGTCGGGCATCGGATCAGCCTGTGCTGACGCGCTCGCGGCCGACTGGCGCGTCGTGCGTGCCGACGCAGCGCGCCGGCCCGGGCCTCGTCACGATCGACGTGGCCGACGAAGCGTCCGTCGACGCTGTCTTCGCCGAGCACGGACCGTTCGACGGCCTGGTCTGCAGCGCCGGGATCCGAACCCGCGGCATGATCGTCGACACCCCGATCGAGGAATGGGAACGTCACCTCCGCGTGAACCTCACCGGCACCTGGCTGTGCATCCGCGCCTTCCTGCGCGGCGTGCCGGCCGACACCGTCACGCCGCGGGCGATCGTGACGATCGCTTCGGTCAACGCGTCGATCGCCGTTCCCGGTCAGGCCCACTACGTGGCCTCGAAGGGCGGCATCGCCGCCCTCACCCGCGCCGCCGCCCTCGAGGGCGCGCCGCACGGCGTGCGGGTGAACGCGATCGCGCCCGGACCGATCCGCACGCCGATGGCGGCCGAGCGTCTGGAGGACCCGGACCAACTCGCGTGGCTCACGTCGCGCGTGCCGCTCGGTCGCATCGGCGAACCGGGCGAGATCGGCGCCATCGCCGCGTTCCTGCTCTCGGACGCGGCGTCGTACGTCACCGGTGAGGTGCTCTACGCCGATGGAGGATGGGCGGCGAACGCCGTCTAGCGAGGGCGATCTGGTCACTGTGGTTCTCCTGACATTCCGTCGGTCCGTCTGTACGGTTCGACCGCGCAGACGCCACGGTCGCCGGCTCTCGAAGTGAGCCATGAATGAGCCAGTTCACTCGAGTTTCCGGGCGCGGATCGTCCGCAACCCCATATCTGGGCGGCGACATCAGCCCCAGCTCGAGGCGTGCCGCAGTCGAGATCGCCGTGCTGGAGATGAGCGATGCCGCGCACGTGTCCGCGCGGATCGCTCATCTCCGGTCCGGACCCGATGCGATCGGTCCGATCTGGTCACCTCAGATCTCTTCCCCCGTGAATATTCGAGACTGTGGGTGACCAGATCCGCACTTTGAGTCACAAGGCAGAGTTCGACCAGATTGGCTTGGCGGGCGCCGTCAGTGTTCGACGTGCGGGCCGGGCAGCCGCTGAGGGACGTGGGATCATCGTCATGAGCGACTGCGTCACGCCGCCGTCGACGTAGATGACCTGTCCCGTGATGTAGGCCGAGTCGGGCCCGGCGAGGAAGGCCACCGCCCCGGCGATGTCGGCGGGTGTGCCGAGCCGCCGCAGCGGGACGACCCCCGCCCGCACCTCGCGAACCTCGGGATCGTCGTACACCTCGCCGGTGCCAGGCGTGGGGACGAACCCCGGGCCCACCGCGTTGGCTCGCACTCCCCGCGGTCCCCATTCGATCGCCGTCTGGCGCGTCAACGCGAGCACGGCGGCCTTCGACGGCGAGTAGGCCCCGGCGGCGGGGTTGGGCGCGTGCGCGGCGATCGACACGACGTTGACGATGCTGCCGCCACGGTCCAACATGGCGCAGCCGAACACCTGTGTGCAGTGGAAGGTCCCGCCCAGATTGACGTCGAGCACGTGCCGGAAGACGGCGGGATCGACCGACTCGAGCGGGCCGAAGCGCCAGATCCCGGCGTTGTTGACCAGCACATCGACCGGACCCACGTCGGCGGCGACGGTCGCCGCCACCTCGCCGACCTGGGCGTGGTCGGCGACGTCGCAGGCCATCACCCCGTCCCCACCGCGATGTCGAGCCGCACGACCTCGAAGCCATCGCCTCCCAGTCGGCCGGCGATCGCAGCACCGATGCCCCGCGCCGCACCGGTCACGACGGCAATCCCCATCACACGCTCCCTGCGCCGTGCCCGGCGGCGACGGTGGCGATGCCGGACCGAGGCCGCGTTCGCGCCGCCGTTACGCTGCCGCCGTGCCGCTGATCGTCGCCGCCGGGTCGGCGCTCGATGCCGACCCGTACGAGCTCGCCGACGCCGCGATGACGGCTGGGTTCGACGGCTTCGGCCTGCGGCTGTCCGATCACCACCACCTGTCCGATCCCGGAGACTTCCGCCGGTACGCCGCCGGCCTCGGGCTCACGCTGCACGACGCCGAGGTCATCCGGGTCGGATCGTCGGTCGATCCGGCACCGTTGCTCGAGCAGGCGGCGGCCGCCGGGGCGGGCTCGGTGCTGGTGGTGTCGGACGCGGTCGACCGACGAACGACGATCGACGGCATCGCCGACATCGTCGAGACGGCCCAGCCCCTCGGCCTCGTCATCGGGCTCGAGTACATGGCGTGGACCGATCCGTCGACGCCGGCCGAAGCCGTGGCGGTCAGCCGCGCCACGGGCTGCGTCGTCGTGGTCGACGTGTTGCACCACGTGCGCGTGGGCGCCGGCCGACGCGAGCTCGAGATGGCCCTCGCGTCGGGCAGCTTCGGGTGGCTGCAACTCTGCGACGCGATGGGAACGCCGCCGCCCGAGGGTGGACTCGCTTTCGAGGCTCGCCACCGCCGCCTGCTCCCCGGCCACGGGTCGCTGCCGCTCGCCGATCTGCTGGCTGCCTTCGGCCCAACCGCCGGTCGGGCGGCGCTCGAGCACGTCGTCAGCGTCGAGGTGCAGAGTGACGAGCTCACGGCGGAGGTCGCCATCGGCGACCGCTTCCGGCGGCTCCACGATGCCGCCCGGTCGGTCCTGGCCGCGAGCGCGCCAGCGGTCGGGCACGATCAGGCTCCGAGCAGCACCGGGTAGCGACCGAAGTACGGGCGGGCGGTCGTCGTGTCCATCTCCGGCGGATCGTCGGGATCCGGTCGCACGTCTCGATCGAACATCGCCTGCACGGCCATCGGGACGAGGCCGAACAGGTGCTCCTCGACGGGCTGCGGTGCCGTCGTAGATCAGACCCGCGGCGAGGTTCTCGCCGATGCACGCGTGCATGCCCATGCCGAACGACAGTCCGTAGGGCGCAACGCGATCGGCGAGCACGCGGTATGGGTTGAACCGTCCGGCGTCGGCGCCGAACGCCGTCGTGTCGCGGTTCACCTGCATCAGGTCGATCACCACCTTCGTCCCCTTGGGGATCGCCCGACCGGACTCGAGCTCGATGTCGGCGAGGGCCCAGCGCATCCCGGCCGGCGACGACGGCTGGAGGCGGATGGTCTCGTGGGTGCAGCGCTGCAGGAAGACCCGATCGGTCCGCACTCGCTCGACGTCCTCCGGGTGCTCGCCGAGCCAGGTGAAGACGTTGTGCAGCACGCGCGTGAACGCGGTGGCCGACGTGTGCGCGCCGGCGAGCAGGTAGAAGGCGACCTCGCGCACGACGACGTCGTGGGGCAGGTGCAGCGAGTCCTCGTTCGCGGCCAGGATCGACAGCACGTCGTGGGGAAGGTCCTCGCCGGCCGCGAGCATCGCCGCCCGCCGGGCGAGCGACGGCGCCAGGAACTCGCGATCGAACTCCGCCAGCGCGGCGGCCACCTCGGCGGCCTTCGCCTCGCGATCGCCCTTGTAGTGACCGAGCGTCGCCCCCTCGATGAACACGAGCAGGTAGGAGTAGAGGTGTCGGGTCTCGTCGGCCGTGCGCAGCGGGCGGTCGACACCGGCGGTCAGCGCCGCCAAGTTCATCATCAGCCGGTGCCCGAGGTCCACCAGCTCGGACCGCCCGGCGCGCGACCTCGGGATCGAGGGTTTCGGCGATGATCGGCGGGAACAGCCCGACCTCGTAGCGCTCGTACGCCTCGCGACGGAACAACCGGTTCTCCAGCCGTCGGCGATCGCGGTGCTCCGTCACCGTGCAGGTTGACGAGCACGTCGGCCATGATCACCTCGCCGGCGTCGTACAGCGCTTGGCGCAGGTCGCGCTGGCGGTACACCTCTCGTGCTTCGGCGTAGTCGGTGATCGTGATCACCGTCGGTTGCTCTGACATCCCCACTTCCTCGAGCCAGCGCAGGCGCGCCTACGCGTTCGTGATCCCCAGACACAGGCCACCGTCGACCGTGAGCACGCCCCCGGTCACCCACTCCGCACGCACCAGGTACTCGATGCCCTCGGCGATCTCCGCCGCGGTTCCCAGCCGACCGAGCGCGTGCGCCGGCGCCAGCGACTCGAGTCGGGCGAGCGCGCCGGCGTCGTCGACCAACCCGGCGCGCTGGTTGATCTCGGTGAACACACCGCCCGGTCGGAGGCACGACACGCGGATGTGATGCACGCCGAGCTCGGCGGCGAGGACACCGGTGAGCGTCTCGACCGCTCCCTTGGTGGCCGCGTACGGCGACACACCGGGAAAGGCCCGCTGCGAGTGCGTCGACCCGATGAACACCACGGCACCCCGACTGGCCGCGAGGTGGTCGAAGGCAGCCTGGGTGAGCATGCATCCCGGCGACGACGTTCGTGTGGAACAGCTCGAGGATCTGGCGCTCGTCGAGCTCGGTGATCGGTCCGCGGTACATGTTCCCGGCGTTGTTGACGAGCGCGTCGAGCCGCCCACCGCCGTGCTCGACGGCGCCGGCGACCATCGCCGAACGATCGACGGCCGACGTCACATCGCCGACCACCGCCCGGCAGGCCTCACCGATCTCCTCGGCGACCCCGTTCACCTTGTCCGCCCGCCGTCCCGAGATCGTGCACGCGGGCGCCCAGCCCGGCGAAGTGGCGGGCGATGCCCTCGCCCAAGCCGGAACCTCCGCCGGTCACCAGGACGGACATGCCCTCGATCGGTCGCATCACGCACCTTCCAGTACCCAGCTCAGCGCCTGGGTGACGATCCGACTGTTGAGCGGATGCGCCAGCGACGCCGGCGTCGTGGCCGAAGACCAGTCCGACGACCCGGCCGGCGCCGTACCGGTGGCGTCCACACGACCGGCTGATCGTCGTCCGCCGGTTCCCGCTTGGCGACCGCCAGCACGTCGATCCCGGGCTGCAGGTGAGATCCCCGTACACCTCGTCCCGCGGGCCCGGCTGCGCCTCGAGCACGTCCGTCACGCCGGCGACCACCGGGTGGTCGGCGATGACGCGCGGGGAGACGACGCCGCACGGCGGATGGGACGACCGCGCCCAGTCCCAGGCGCCACCGACGATCCGGCCCCACTCCGGCCAGTCGTCGAAGCAGATCGAGGCCGTGTGCAGCGCGAGCAGTCCTCCCCCATCGGCCACGAACCGCTCGACCGCGGCGCGCAGTGCAGGGGTGGTCGCGTACGCCCACTCCGCACGCCAGCGCTCGTAGCGGTCGTCGCGCATCGTCCACCAGAGCGCGTCGACGACGAGGCGCGTCGGCGCCGTCGAGCGACGTCGTGAGCCGGTCGGGGTGCGAGACGGTGCGCACCGTCGTGCGCCTCCGGCGGCGAACATCCCGGCGAGCGTGCGTGCGATCGCGTCGAAGTCGTGTGCATGCGGGAGCCCGCCGGCGAGGACGACGACGGTGCTCACCGCGGGTGACCCACCGAGTCGACCGATCGAGGCCGCGGCAAGTGGGCGATCACCGAGCCCGTGACGCCGCCGTCGACCAGGATGTTCTGCCCGTGGACGTAGGCGGCGCGCGTCGGACGCCAGGAACAGGACGACCTCGGCGACGTCGGCCGCGGTGCCGAGTCGGCCGAGCGGGATCTTCGACTCCCGGGCGTAGCGCGTGTCGGGATCGGCGTAGATCGGCTCCGACATGCCGGCGGCGATCAGGCCGGGGGCGACCGCGTTGCACGCGAACCCCGTGGTGGCCCCACTCGAGCGCCATCTGCGACGTGAGCAGTGCGATGGCCGCCTTGGACGGTCCGTAGGCGCCGGCGTTCGGGCCGGCGGCCGCGCCGTTCATCGACGTGACGTTGACGATGCACCCCGGTCGTCCGCTGGCGATCCAGCGTCGCGCCACGAGGCGCGAGCGACGATGAACGTGCCGACCAGATTGACGTCGACGACGGCGCGGAAGTCCTCGATCCTCGCCGTGACGAGCGGGGCGAACCGCACGATGCCGGCGTTGTTGACGACGACGTCGGGCGCACCGAGCTCTTCGAACAACTCCTCGATCGCCGCCTCGTCATCGACCGAGGCGAGGCGCGCACGGATGTCGGACCGAGGGTCGACCCAGTCGGCCGGCTGCACGTCGACGATCGACACGCGGTAGCCGCGGTCGGCGGCGAGGCGGGCGATGGCGGCGCCGAGCCCGTTGGCCCCACCCGTGACCAGCATCGAACCTTGGCTACCGGCCGGCCCCCCGCTCGTTCCATCCCCCTCCATCCGTACCCCCTCTCCGTCGCAGACTAGTCGTCGTTCATCTAACCACCCCTTCCGATCGCCCTTTGCCCGCGTCACGCCACCGGCGGACACTCGGCTGGCCCGATCATGCCGCCAGCTATCGTGGCGTCGATGTCGACCGACCGCGCCGTCGAGCTGCTGCGGGAGGCTGGCCTGTCCGGGTACGAGGCCAAGGCGTACGTCGCCCTGCTCGGCGGCGGCGAACCGATGACCGGATACGAGGTGGCCAAGGCGTCGGGCGTGCCGCGGAGCACCGTCTACGAGACGCTCGGCAAGCTCGTCACCAGAGGGGCGGCGTTCGAGGTGTCCCGGAAGGGCGACAACGTGTCGTACGTCGCGCTCCCCTCGTCGGCTCTGGTCAGCCGGCTGCGACGTCAATCGCACGACACGATCAGTGGACTCGAGACCGTGCTCCCCGCCATCAACGCAGTGCGGTCGGCTCGGGTGGTGCAGCACCTCTCGGGCCAGGGGGCCGTCACCACGAGGATGATCGATGTCATCGAGAGCGCTCGTCGTACCCTCTGCCTGTCGATCTGGCCGCAGGACTCGCAGTCGCTGGTCGGCGCGGTACGCGACGCCGTCGCCCGGCGGGTCGACGTCTTCACGATCGTCTACGGCGACGGGCTGGCGCTGCCCGGACGGGTCTACGTCCACTCCTACAGCTCCCCCGAGGCCGTGTTCGCGCGCATCGGCTGTCGGCTCTCGATGTGCGTCGCCGATCACGACCAGGCGGCGATCGGCGGGGTCACGGAGTCGGCGGCGTGGGGGATCTGGAGCGACGACCGGGCGGTCGCGCTCCTCGCCGCCGAGCACGTTCGACACGACATCGCTCTCCAGTTGACGTGCGAACGACTGACCGCGGCCGGCCTCGAGGACTTCTGGGCCACCGACCCGCACCTCGAAGCGCTGCGCGACGCATCGGCGGCGGCCATGGCCGCCACCGTCCACGACCAGTAGCCCAGCCGATCCCGCCGGAGCGCGACCGGATCGTCGGTCGTCAGGGCGACAGTCGTGAGGTAGCTAGCGTCTAGTCGGCGACGTCGGTTAAGATCGGCGACCGAACGCAGCGCCGGGAACGGTCGGCGCCGCCTGGGAGGGGGAACCTGCATGTCGAGGCGTGATCGCTTTGTGAAGATCGTCGGCGTCGCGGTGGCGCTCGGATCGACGTTGGCCGTCGGCACCTATGGGGGCGGTGGATCGGCGTCGACCGACTCCTCGGCTCCCTCCGCGAGCGAGGGTGGCTCGCCCCTTGACGTGGCCGCAGCCCGGCTCGACGCGTTCAGCGCGACGGTCGATTCGATCGGCATCACCGAGCCGGTAGCCGCACCCGAAGGTCTCAAGATCGCGTACGTGCAGTGCGCCGTGCCGGTGTGCGAAGCGATCCACGCCGGCATCGAGGAAGCCGCCACGGCCATCGGTGCCTCGCTCGAGGTGTTCACGACCCAGGACACCGCCGACACCGTGCAGGCCGCCTTCCAGTCGGCGATCCAGTCCGAGCCCGACATGGTGCTCGCGTCGGGCAACCCACGCGAGTGGTTCGAGGACGAGCTGGCGCAGCTCAACGACGCCGGTGTTCCCGTCGTGGTCTGGTCCGTCCCCGAGCCCTATCGGGCCGATGGCTTCGCCGCCAACCTCGTCACCGGCGACGACTACTGGTTCAACGGCGTCCTGATGGCCGACTACGTGGCGGTCCACACCGAGGGCGATGCCAACGTGCTGTTCCTCAACATCCCTCAGTTCCCGGTGCTCGGCCTCGAGCAGCAGGGCTTCGAAGAGCAGTTCGCCGAGGTGTGCCCCGACTGCAAGCTCACCGAGCTCGAGTTCACGGTCGAGCAGTTGCTCGCCGGTGAGCACATCTCGGCGGCCGTCAGCGAGCTGCAGAAGGACGACGGCATCAACTTCGTCGTGACCGGGTTCGGCGACATGCTCCTCGGCATGCCCGACGCCTTGTCGGGGGCCGGCTTCGATGTGCCGGCCATCTCGCAGGCGGGCACACCACTCAACCGTCAGCTGATCGCCGACGGCACGATGCAGGTGGCGGACGTGGCGCTGCCGACGTCGTTCCTCGGTTGGCGTGCGGTCGATGCCGGACTGCGGGCGATCGCCGGTCAGGACCCCGGGACCTTCACCCAGCCGCCGTACGCCGACTTCGAGGGACACCCGGACATCTCCATCTCCGGAGTGCCGCAGCGGGTCATCGAGGCCGACGACATCGACGACCCGACCGTTCCCTGGGTGGGTGTCGAGGGCTACCAAGACGCCTTCTCGGCGCTGTGGGGGCGGTGACCACCGATTTCGTGGCCGGCGGCGCCGCCTCCAACCGGCGCCGCCTCGAACCGGTCCTCGAGGTCGAAGGGCTGTCGAAGACCTTCCCCGGCCAGGTCGCGCTGGCCGACGCTTCGCTGAGCCTCGAACCGGGCCGGGTCCACGCCCTGCTCGGCCAGAACGGTTCCGGCAAGTCGACGCTGATCAAGATCCTCGCCGGCTACCACCAGGCCGACCCGGGAGGCCGGGCGCGCCTCTTCGGCGAGGAACACCACCCCGATGAGCTGATCCGCAGCGGTCGGATCCACGTGATGCACCAGGACCTCGGGTTGATCGACTCGCTCAACTCGGTCGAGAACCTGGCCCTCGGCCGAGGCTTCCACACCACTCGTCTCGGGCGGGTCCGATGGGCGCACGAGCTGCGCTCGGCCCGGCGCGACCTCGCCGCCCTCGGCGCCCACTTCGACCCTCGCCGGCCCGTCGGCGAGCTCACACCCGCCGAGCGGGCACTCGTGGCGCTCGCCCGCTCGTTGGAGGGCTGGGGCGACGAGGGGGGCGTGCTCATCCTCGACGAACCGACCGCACCGATGACGCAGCCCGAGGTGGCCGTGCTGTTCGACGCGGTCCGCACGCTGACCGCTCGCCGCGCCGCGGTCCTGTTCGTCTCCCATCGGCTCGACGAGGTGTTCGAGATCGCTGACGACTACACGGTGCTGCGCGACGGCAAGGTGGTCGCGACCGGGGACGTGGCCGACCTCGATCACGAAAGCCTGATCGCCTTGATCGTCGGTCGTGCCCTCGCGTCGATCGACCACGCCGACCACGAGGTGGAGGGATCCCCGGTGCTGCAGGTGCGTTCGCTCTGGGGCGACCGCCTCGAGCACTTCGACCTCGACGTCCGTCCGGGCGAGATCGTGGGCGTCGCCGGCTTGCTCGGATCGGGGCGTGAAGAGCTCGCCATGCTGCTCGTCGGTGCGGCCGGGCGCGCACATGGTTCCGTCCGCGTCGACGGCGCCGACGTGCCGGCCGACCCCCACCGGGCGATGGCGCTCGGGATCACCATCGTGCCGGCCGAACGCAAGCGGTTCGGCTCGATCGCCAGCCAGTCCGTGTCGGAGAACGTGACGCTGGCCCGTCTGCGGCCGCTCTTCCGCCGTGGCCGGCTCTCGCGGCGTCACGAGCGGGCGGACGTGCTGCACTGGGCCGAACGCGTCGATCTGCGGCCGCGCGAGCCCCGGCGAGCGTTCGGAACGCTCAGCGGCGGGAACCAGCAGAAGGCGGTCGTCGCTCGCGCCGCTGCGCACGCATCCCAAGGTGCTGGTGCTCGACGAACCGACCCAAGGCGTCGACGTCGGCGCCAAGGGCACGATCTACGCACTCCTGCGCGCCGCGGCAGATGACGGGATCGCCGTCCTCGTGTGCTCGTCGGAGGCCGAGGAGCTCGCCGCCGTGTGCGACCGGGTCGTCGTCCTGTCGAACGGCCGCATCGTCGCCGAACTCCGCGGTGGTGCGCTCAGCTCGGAGTCGATCGTCGACAACGTGCTGCGATGAACCTCGCCGTCGCGCCCCGCCGAGGAAGGACCGCATGACCACGAGTTCGGACGTCGACGGACCGATCGCCCCGCCGCCGATCGAGGCGTCGGCGACGATGCCGGACCGGGCGCGCCACAGGGCCGACGTACGCCGGTTCCTCGCCCCCGAGAACGCCTCGGTGCTCTACATCTACGTCATCGGGTTCATCATCTTCGCGATCTGGATCCCTGACCTGTGGTTGTCGTTCGAGACCCACCGCTCGATCCTCAACATCTCGTTCCCCATCCCGGCGCTGGTCGCGGTCGGGCTGGTGCGCCACTGCTGGCGGGTGCGTTCGACCTCTCGATCGCCGGGGTGATGGGTGCCGCGGCGATCACGTCGTCATGGCTCGTGGTCGACCGCGGCTGGTCGGTCCCCCTGGCCGTTGCGGCCGCGCTCGCGGTGGCGCTCGTCGCCGGCGCGACGAACGGCGTGCTCGTCGTGAAGGTCGGGATGAACTCCTTCATCGCGACGCTCGGAACCGGCGCGGTCCTGGGCGCATACGCTGAATGGCGGTCCGGAGGGGTGCAGATCACCGGTCTGCCCGACAGCTTCAAGGACCTCGCTCGTCGCGAGATCGTGTTCGGCGTCCAGGCCAAGGTGGTGTACCTGGTCGTCGCTGCGTTCGCGGTCTGGTACGTCGTCGAGCACACGCCGATCGGCCGCTACCTGCAGGCCACCGGAGACAACTCCGACGCTGCTCGCCTCGCCGGGGTCCAGACCTCGCGCTACGCCTTCGGCGCCCTCGTCGCCGGCGCCTTCGTGGCCGGGGTGGCGGGGGTGGTGCAGACGGCATCGGTGGGCGCCGGCAACGCCAACATCGGCGACCCGTTCCTGCTGACGGCGTTCGCCGCGGCGTTCCTGGGCTCGACGCAGTTCCGCGGGCGCTTCAACGTGTGGGGCACCGTGCTCGCCGTCTGGACGCTGCTCTCGCTCGTGAAGGGCGTCGAGTTGGCGCTGCAGAGCTATCGCTGGCTGAACGAGCTCTTCTTCGGCGCCGCGCTGATCGGCGCCGTCGGCATGTCGAAGGTGTTCCAGCGCCGCGCCGCCCGACGTTCGGCTGCGCAGCGCCAGCGTGATGCCGCCGACGCTGCAGCCGTGGGCGGGGCCGCCGTGATCGCCGATCCGCGGCGTGACCCTCCGACCGGGAGCGCCGCGCCGATGATCGATGTCCATGCCCACGCCGTGCTCCCCGGCGTGATGGGATGTGCCGGCCGCTACGGACCGGAGCTCGGCGTCGGACCGGAAGGGCGTCCTCGCTTCCGGGTCGGCGACTACGTGCTCGACGGTGTCGACTACACGGGCACCCCGTTCATGGATCCCGACGTTCGGTTGCGCGTCAACGACCACCTCGGCATCGAGCTGCAGGTCATCTCGCCCAATCCGATCACGTACTTCCACCACGTCGAAGCCGAGATCGCGATCAACTTCTGTCACTGGCACAACGAAGCGCTCGCCGCGGTCGTGGCCGGACACCCCGACCGGTTCCGAGGTTTCGCCCAGCTCCCGATGCAGGACATCGATGCCGCGACGGCCGAGCTGCGCCGGGCGGTCGAGGACCTCGGCCTGCTCGGCGCCTACATCGGCACCGACTTCCAGACCGACCTCGACGACGAGCGGCTCGACCCGTTCTGGTCGACGGCTTCGGCGCTGGACGTCCCGGTGTTCATCCACCCCGCACCGGCGGGGATCGACGGGCCCCTGCGCGACCCACGGGTGCGCAAGTACGACCTCGACCTCTCACTCGGGTTCCTGTACGAGGAGACGCTGGCGATCGCCTGCTTGATCTTCGGCGGTGTGCTCGACCGGCACCCGGCGCTCGACATCTGCGTGTCACACGGCGGCGGTGCGGCGGCCTACATGCTCGGTCGTCTCGACCATCAAGGGCGCAGCCGACCGTGGGCCCGGGCGAATCCCGTCGACTTCGCCGGGTCGCTGCGGCGCCTGTGGTTCGACAACCACGTGCACGACGCCCGGGCGCTGGCGCTGCTCGGCGACCAGGTCGGCCGCGACCGCCTCGTGCTCGGGACCAACCTCGCCGGCTGGGACGCCCCGCACGAGCCCGATGAAGTCGTGTTCGACCCGGTCTACGACGACAACGCTCGGCGGCTCCTGCGCCTCGACCGTCGGATGGGCTGAGCTCGCGCCGACGAGCGCCGTCAGCTCTCGCGGACCCCGGCGTCGACGAGCATCGGGCGCAGCACCTGGTCGAACTGCGCCAGCCCGTCGAGGTAGTCGACCCACGTGATCGTGATCCCGTCGAGACCGGCGTCGGCGAATCGACGCATCCCGTCGACGACCTGTTCGGCGGTGCCGACCAGCGGGATCGCTCCATAGCCGGCGATCAGGTTGGCGGCCAGCTGGTTCCAGCCATCGCCGAGGGCGCTCTGGGAGTTGGGGATCAGCACGTCGAGGAGGTTGCGCACACCGGCCCAGTCGCCGCGCTCGTCGACGTACGTGTCGCGGAACCGCTGCGCTTCCTGCTCGGTGTCCCGGCACACGATGTACGCCTGACCGAAGACCTGGATGTCGCGTCCGTACACCTCACGAGCGAGGCGCTTCACCGACGCGGCGATCGCCCCTGCGGTGTCGATGTCGGGAGCGACGACGAAGTTCAAGTCGGTGTGCTTGGCGGCGAAGTGCTGGCCGCGCTCACTGTTGCCGGCGCTCATCAGCACCGGCGCCGGACGCTGGATCGGCTGTGGGGACGAGTAGGCGCCCGGGCTGGTGAAGAACGGGCCGTCCCAGTCGAAGGGCTCGTCACGGCTCCACAGCGCCTTGCACAGCGAGATCCAGTCGTCCGCCATCTCGTAGCGATCGTCGTGCGGCCTCTGCTCGACGCCGAACATCGCGATCTCGTTCTCGTTCCACCCGGCGACCATGTTGAGCGAGAACCGACCACCCGAGATGTGGTCGATCGTCGCGACCTCCTTCGCCGCCCGCACCGGATGGATCGTCGGCAGGTGGACCGTCGCGAACACGCCGATCCGTTCGGTGGCCGCCGCCAGTCCCGCAGCCCACGTGAGCGTCTCGAAGTTGCGGTGGTTGAAGTTGGTGCTCCCACCCATGCCCTTCCACCGGGCGACCGGGATGATCGCCTCGATGCCGGCCTGCTCGGCGGCCCGGGCGATGGCCACGGACTCGTCCCATTCGACCTTGATCGTGTTGGGCATGTCCGTCATCGAGGCGCCGCCGCTGACGTTGACGGCGAACACGCCGAGCTTGAGGCGATTGCTGCTCGACCGCACGGGGTTGGTCGACGCGCGTCGATCGATGGCGTCTTCGTCGCTCATGTGCGTTCCCCCTGACCAGGTGGCTGCTCACTCCACGGTGCGCAGCTGAGTTCGAGCAGTCGTTATATACCACACGTCGGTCGGCGACCCTCGACGGCAGCGGGCCGGGTGGACCGAAGTCATCGGGCGAGTCGGCCCATTGTCCCGGCTGCGGGACAGTCGTTAGGATCACGACGTCGAAAGCGCGCGGCGTCTCCGCTCGGGCGCGCCGGTCGCCGAGGGGGACATCCCGTGAAGATCTCGTTCAAGACCCAGCCCCAGCTCGGCGAGTGGTCCCAGCTCGAGGCGATCTGGAGGGCCGCCGACGAGATGCCCGAGATCGGTGCCGGCTGGCTGTTCGATCACTTCTACCCGATCTTCAGCGAACGGCCGGACGGACCGTGCTACGAGGGGTGGACGGCGCTGTCGTACCTCGCCGCGGCGACGTCGCGCCTTCGCCTCGGGCTGATCGTGTCGGCCAATCCCTATCGGCACCCGGCGCTGCTCGCCAAGATCTGCGGGACGCTCGACGAGATGTCGGGCGGCCGGCTCGAGATCGGGCTCGGGGCCGGGTGGAACCAGGAGGAGGTCGATGCCTACGGCCTGCCGTTCCCGCCGCTCGGCCAGCGCATGGACGCCCTCGAGGAAGCCTGTCAGGTGATCGACAGCCTGCTCACCCAACCGGTGACGAACTTCCAGGGCGTCCACTACCAGCTGACCAACGCCTACTGCGAGCCCAAGGGCCGCCAGTCGCCCCGCCCGCCGATCATGATCGGCGGTGCCGGCGAGAAGCGCACGCTCCGCATCGTCGCCAAGTACGCCGACCGTTGGAACTTCCCCGGCAAGACCGGCGCCGAGCTCCGTCCCAAGCTGGAGGTGCTGCATCGCCACTGCGCCGAGGTCGGACGGGATCCTTCCGACATCGAGGTCTCGGCGCACCTTTTTCCGCCGCACGATCCGGCCGAGGCGGTCGCCCGGGCACGCGACCTCCAGGCCGCCGGCTGCGACCACGTGATCATCTACCAGGCGGCGCCCTACCCGATCGACGAACTGCGACGCGTCGCCGGCGCCCTCGCCGACGCCGTCGGGTGAACGCCGATGGGCCTGCGGATCGAGATCGACCAGTCGCTGTGCCTCAGCTCGGGCAAGTGCGTCGCTGACGCCCCGCACGTGTTCGCGTTCGACGATGACGAGATCGCCACCGTGATCGACCCCGACCATGACCTCGACGACACCACCGTCCTGCGGATCGCCCGCGCCTGCCCGGGCCAGGCGGTGATCGTCACGGACGCCTCTGGGCTCGTCGTCGACCTCTGACCGGCTCGGTCGCCGCGCGGCCCGGCGTTCAGGGCGCGAATGTGACCGGGTAGGCAGAGAAGTGCAGTCGGGCACTCGCGGCATCGAGGGTCGGTGGGTGCCGGAGGTCGGGACGAGCGCCCGCCCGGAGCAGCGCCGATGCGAGCACGGCGACGGTTCCGTACAGCTCGGTGCCGACATCGGCGAGCACGCCGCCGTCGAGCTCCATCCCGATGCAGGCGTGCATCCCCGACCCGAAGCTCAGGCCCCACGGCATCGTCGCGTCCGGCACCGTCCGGTCGGGATCGAACCGCTCGGCATCGTCGCCCCAGAGCGCCGGCTCACGGTTGGCCGCCTCGAGGTCGGCGACGACGACCGCCCCGGCCGCCACCTGGGTGCCGGACGGCAACACGCATGCTTCGAGCGCCCGGCGCTGGGCGATCGGGGAGGCGGGATGCAATCGCAGGGCCTCGTGCACGCACCGCTGGAGGAACCGACGATCGCACGTCGCCCGCTCGACGAGCCCGGCGATGTCGCTCCTCCACACCTCGTCCAAGGTGTGCGTCAACACGTTCGCAGTCGAGTGACCGCCCGCCTGGAGGTAGAACGCCACCTCACGACGGATCACGTCGTCGGGGAGGTAGAGGTCGTCGACGTTCCGCAACAGGGTCGTCAGGACGTCGCGGGGGAGCTCGTCCTCGTCGATTCGACCGGCCTCGACACCGGCGATGAGATCTCGCCGTCGCTCGACGCTCGGACCGAACAGCACGCTCTGGAACAGCTCCATGCCGGCTTCGACCTCGCCGACGAGTTGGTCGTGGTCGCCGAGCGCGTGCACGGCGGTGGCGCCGCGCGAGAACAGCTTCGTCAGGAACTCGAGCTCGGCGACCGCCTCGGGTGGTACATCGATCCCGGCGATCGTCGCCGTGAGGTGCATCACCGTGCGATACCCGATCGCGATCAGGTCCCCCGAACCCACCGCGATCGCCGGGGCGAGGGTGCTGGCGATCGCTGTCGGCAGGACGGTCTGTTCGAAGTGCTCGAAGGTCGCCCGCCGGAACAGCCGGTTCTCGAGGCGCCGGCGGTCGCGATGGGCGTCGGCGTGGAGGTCGAGCAGGCAGTCGGCCATGACGGGAGCGCCGGCGTCGTACAGCGCCTGGCGCATCGACTTGCGGCGGAGCACCGCCAGCACGTCCTCGTTCGTCGACACCACGATTCGACCGGCGACCGCCGGTTCAAGCATGGGCGAGCTCCCATGTCAGGGGCACCGTGGACCATTGCATCGTGCGTTCCCCCTTCAGCGGGCGGCGCTGTGGGAGTGATGTCAGCGGTACCGATCGCCCCCGGCAGTACACGGCACGGAGTCGGGAGCGATCGCCGAGGATCGACACGTCGACGCTCGGGTCACCGTCGACGACCAGGACGTCGGCGCGGCGGCCGACCTCGATGGTGCCCACCTCGCCCTGCTGATCGAGGGCGATCGAACTGGTGGCCGTCGCGCAGGTGATCGCCTCGAGCGGCGTGAGACCCAGGTGCTCGACGAAGACCTCCATCTCACGTGCGTGCCAGTGCCCGTACGGTGTGATCGAGAAGCCGCTCTCCGATCCGCACATGAGCGGCACGCCGGCGTCGTAGACCCGGCGCAACATCGGACCGGTGCGCTCGATCTCGTTCTGGAACATCGCCAGCGCCTCGGGACCGGCACCGGCCCGCTTGCCGTAGTCGGCGACGTTGGCGAGGAAGGTCAGCACCGGCGCCACCGCCGGGCGGTGCTCGAGGATCGCCTCGAGCGCCCCCTCGCCCATGTTCGACGCGTGCCAGATGATGTCGCAGCCAGCGAGCACCGCGTCGCGCGTGGCGCCGTCGCCGCGGCAATGCGCCGTGACCCGTACTCCGAGATCGTGGGCCGTGTCACAGACCGTCTTCAACTCGTCGCGGGTCCAGACCTGCAGCTCGCCCGACTTGGTCGGGACCGACCCGGTGACGTGGATCTTGATGATGTCGGCGCCGTCTTTGACCTGGCGTCGTACCACCCGGACCATCTCGTCGCGATCGCGGACCACCTCGGCGTACCCCGCGGTGCCGTGGTCGGGGATGAACCTCCCGGCCGTACCACCCACCGCCGTCATCAGTGCGTAGGTGCCCGCCTTCATCGTCGGCCCTTCGGCGATCCCGGCGTCGATCGCGTCGCGCAGGGCCGGGCCGATGTTGTACAGCCCGTCGACGTCGAGGAACGAGGTCACGCCCGCCTGCAACAGCTTGCGCACGTTGAACGCGGCGAGGATCGCCGCGCTGGACGGCTCGCGTCGACCGAACAGTTCGTCATTGCTCGCCGGCTCGCCGAGGGAGATGTGCACGTGAGCGTCGATCAGGCCCGGCATCACGACGAGCCCGGACACGTCGACGACCGTCGCACGGTCCTGATCCTCGCCAGCGCTCGACGACACGAGGTCGTCGCCCACCGCGACGATCCGGTCACCGGAGATCTGGACGTCGGCGCGTCGTGGCGGCTCGCCGGTTCCGTCGATCAGCAGGCCGCCGGCCAACGTCAGGTCGCTCACTGCTGCACCGTGACCCGATGTGACCGGTTCGATTCGATCGTTCGTTCGCTCGAAGACTCGCTCACTCATGTCCCCAGAACCTCCAGGTGCCCCGAACGGTGGTCACTATAGTCGTTAGTCGTGACACGACCTTTGGGCCGTCGGGGCCGGCCGGCGAGGCGGGTCGGGTCACGGTGAACGGGTCGGCAGGGCCTCCGTTCCGCGTCCTCGGCTTCTGCGGGAGCTTGCGGCGCGCATCGAGCAATCTGCGTCTGCTCCGCGCTGCTGGCACATTGGCGCCGACGGGGCTCGAGGTCGAGATCGCCGACTGGGCATCGATGCTGCCGTCGTACAACGCCGACCTGCTGGAGCGCCTTCCTCCCGTCGTCGACCGCTGGCAGCAGGCGGTAGCGGCCGCCGATGCGCTCGTGCTGGCGATTCCCGAATACAACCACGGACCCTCCGGCCACGCCAAGAACGCCATCGATTGGGTGAGTCGACCCTACGGTCGCCACCAGTTGCGCGACAAGGCGATCGCGGTCATGTCGTCGGGCGAGAGCGGTGGCGGACGGCACATGCAGGCGTGGCTGGTGCCGATCCTCGCGTCACTGGGGAACACGATGGTCGTCGAGCCGACGATCGCGGTGGTCAACGGCAGTGACCGCATCCCCACAGACGGCCCGCTCGACGCCGAGCTCGCCCACCTCGTGCGCATGCAGATGCAGGCGCTGCTCGACGCGTTGGAGTGCCGTGGGTGAAGCGACGTCCTCGGCGCCGACCGACGTCGGCGCGACGCGCCGCGGCGTGACGACGCTGTTTCACGCCATCGAGTCGCGCCGTCTGGTCGCCATCGAGGACGCCCTCGACCCGGATGCGACGTGGCAGAACGTGCCCCACCCCGCCGCGCTCGGTCGGGACGAGGTCGTCGCGTTGCTCGCGCCGATCGTGCGCTGGTCGGATCGCATCCGCTGGGAGGTCGTCTCGGCCAGCTTCGAGCCGGGTGTGGCGAGGGTCGAGCGCGTCGACCGGTTCACGATCGGTGGCTGCGAGCACTCGGTTGCCTGCCACGGCCTGTTCGGCGTCACCCCGGCGGGGCTCGTGTCGTGGGTCAGGGACTACGCCGACGTCACCGCCTGGAGACAGCGCATCGCGCCGGCGTACCAGGACATGCGCGACCGTTCGGCGTCGGCGGTCGTCGAACGACATCTCGGCGCGGTCGGCCGACGCGATCCGGTGGCGATGTCGGCCGATTACGCCCTCGATGCCGTGCTCCAGCGGCCGGGCACGGAGTACCGCGGCTTCCGCACGATCGCGGCGTACTTCGATGCCGTCGTGGGTGGTCTCGGCGAACGCCGCGTCGAGTTCGAGCACGTGGGCGTCGGCGACGACGGCTCGGTCAGTGTGCGCTGGAACGTCGACGGCGTGGCGTCCACGACGTCTGGCGTCGACACCTACGTCGTCGTCGACGGTTGGATCAGTCGGCAGGTCGTGCGCCTCGACGATGGCGACTTCTAGTGAGCGCGTCTCAAATGGCGATCTGGTCACTCTCCTTCTCGAATATGAGAAGGAGAGTGACCAGATTGGGTAGCGGCCGAACTCGCGGCGAGCCACCCGGTCAGCGGCCGACGGGGAGGACCTTGCGCAAGTGGTGCCAGTGGCACGCGATGCACGCCTCGACGACGTACGCGGTCAGCTCGTCGCGGCGGCGGTTGAGCGCGCGCATCTCCTCGGCGCTCGACACGCAGCGCCCGTGCGCCGGCAGTCGGCGGCCGAACACGTACGTCACCAACTTGAGCTCGCGCCCCTCGCAGATCGGGCACGGCGTGTCGGTGGGCGTCCCCACGTTCTTGGCCGCCCGGATCAGCTCGGGGTGGGCGTCGCACACCTGGTCCTGGCGCAGCCGCCCCTTGCGGTACTCGGCGATCAACGCCCGCCGCTGCAGGCGGTGGTCGATCTGGGCGCGCCCGCTGCGCACCCCACGCAGATCACCGACCGACATCGACATCGCTGCCAGGCTAGTCACGTCGTCGCGATCGAACGGCGGCAGCGCCTCGCGGCGTACGGGCCGGTATACCTATCGGGCGACCCCGCACCGACCACACTGTCAATTGTGAGCCACGCCGTGACCGACCACGTGACATACGGAGACAACATCCCCGACGACGGAGAGCTCGGGCTCATCGGCGACGTCTCGGCGGGGCGTCGGGTCATCGAGCTCGGCATCAGCGACAACGGCAACGCCATTGCCCTCGCCCGACTCGGCGCCAAGGCGATCTCGGTCGATCCCGACCCGGACCGCATCGGCGCCCTGCGCCTCGACGCCACCGACGCCGAGGTGTGGGTGGAGTGCCACGAGGGCGATCTCGGCGATCTCGGGTTCGCGCCGAGCGGCACCATCGACGTCGTGCTCTCGGTGCACACGCTCGACGTGGTCGACGACCTCGGGCGGATCCTGCGCCAGGTGCACCGCGTGCTCAAGCCCGGGGCCCCGTTCGTGCTGGTGCTCGACCACCCGTTCGCCGCCGTCGGCACGAGCGCCGACGGTACGCAGCGGCGCTATGGCGACGGCCAGCGCACGATCGGCGAGCTGCTCGCCGCCCTCGACCGATCCAACTTCCGCGTCGAGGTGTTCCACGAACTGGGCGTCAGCGGTGAATCGGCCGTGCCCACCACGCTCGTCATCAAGGTGCGCAAGCAAGGCTCCTAGCGGCGCCGGGTGTAACCCGCGGTCGCGTGCAAGCGACGAGGCGCCAGCCGAGGAGCGGCCAGTAACTGCGCAGGCAGTTCATGGCGTGGCCGGGGAACGCAATGACAGTCACTGCTGCACCCGTCCTCGTGTGCAAGCGACGAGGCGCCAGCCGAGGAGCGGCCAGTAGCGGCCTGCGTGGCCGGGGAACGCAATGACAGTTCAGCTGATGGCGTACTGCGTGAACGCCGCCTGCACGGCGGCGAAGTCGGAGTCCTGCACCACCTGCACGAACACGACCACGGTGATCGGTCGACCGTCCACCGGGTTGGCCGCCAGCACGTACTGATCGGTGCCCGTGCCGCCGCAGTCGAGCCACTGCTGGTACTCGCCGGTGAACGCCGGGTTCGGGTTCGGCTGACGCCCGGCGTCGGTGCACCGACCGGTGCGATCGAGCGTCGCCAGCGCGCCGACGACGTCCTGGCTGGTCTCGAACATGTACAGCCCCGGGACGTCGTACGAGTTGACGAAGGCGCTGATGTCGGGGGATGCCGACAGCGCCGGCTGGGCGTTGCCGGCGGGATCCGTGGTCGGTGCGCCGTCGGTGTCGGTCCAATGGTCCGGCACCGGCACGCTCAGCGAGCGGCTGTCGTCGGTGACGACGCGGAACCCTGGCGCGGCGGTGGTCGGCGCCACGGTCGGCGCGACCGTCGGCGCCACGGTCGGCGCCACGGTGGGAGCGACCGTGGGCGCCACGGTGGGAGCGACGGTCGACGGCGGCACCGGTACGGCGAGCGTCGTCGTGGGAGCGATGCTCGAGGGTGGCACGGTTTCGGTCGTCAGCGGCACCGTCGGATCCACGTTGAAGGTGTCGAGGATGTGTTGGTAGGCCGCCTCGTCGGCGGGGGACCCGGTCTGCACGCTGACCACCAGGGTGTACGCCAGCGTCGGCGGGTTGACGACGAGCACACGGATCATGCCGGTGGTGTCCTGGCAGTTCGACCACGTCTGCTGCACGCCGGTGAACGCTCCGTCGGAGTAGGGCACCTGTCCGCCGTCCGTGCAGGTCACCGGGTACGAGTACTGCTCGAGCAGCGGGGCCGGGTCGGCGCTGTAGGCGTACGCCGAATACCACAGGCCCGGCGTCCGCCAGTCGCTGAGGTACTGGTTCCAGTCGGTCGACGCCGAGATCGTGGGGTGCAGCAGGCCGGCATCGTCGGGCGCCGGGCGCAGGTCGGTGTCGACCCACGTGGCCGGCACCTCCACGTTGAGCAGCCCGGTGTCGTCGACGAGCGGCACGTAGCCCGCGGCCACCGTCGTCGGTGCGCCCTGTGTCAGCGTCGTCGGCGTCACGACCGCGGTGGGCACCGTGGTCGGCGGCGCCGCCGTGGGCAGCGTCGTCGGCGAGAGCGTGGTGGGCGGGCTCTCCAGCCGGTCGGGAGCCACCTCGCGGTGCGTCGCGGCTCCGGTGGGCCGACGCTCCCGTCGCCGACGCCGCCGTCGTCGCGGCAACCAACGCCACCCCGGCAAGCAGACCCGCTGCCGTCGCCCTGCGTGCGATCCTGTTCATCTGGCCCTCCCCGTGACCCTCATGACGTTCCCCGGCCACATCGGCCGCTGCGAGCCGCTCGCTCGCTGGCTCGCAGGCAGCAGATGGTGCACCGGTGACCGATTTCCTCGTTCTGCAATTGTGCGTGACGACGGGCACCGCTGACGCATCGTCGCACGCCAGAGCTCTGACGTCGACCGGGGGCCTGGTTCCGCCGACGCGATCGTCGCGCCGTGAACCACTCACGAGTCGGCGTCGACGCGCTCCGACTCGACGATCGACGCCGGGCGGGGCCGGCCGAACAGGTACCCCTGACCGCGGTCGCACCCGATCGAACGCAGCCGAGCGAGCTGCAGCGGGGTCTCCAGGCCCTCGGCGATCACGCCGATGCCGAACGAGTGGCCGAGGTTGACGACCGCCTCCACGATCGTGGTGTCGTCGCTGTCGAGTCCGAGGCCGGCGACGAAGCTGCGATCGATCTTGATCGCCTCGACCGGGAAGCGCTTGAGATAGGTGAGCGACGAGTAGCCGGTCCCGAAGTCGTCCACGGCGAGGTGCAGCCCGAGGCTGCGCAGGTTGCGCAGCGCCACCGTCGAGGCCTTGACGTCGGCGAGCAGGGCGGTCTCGGTGATCTCCAGCCACAGCGAGTCGGCGGGAATGCCGGTCTCGGCGAGGATCTCGGCGACCAGCGGTGCGAACGCCGGGTCGACCACCTGACGCGTGCCGACGTTCACCGAGAGATGGCACTGGGCGAAGGGCAGCTCCTGGGCCCGCCAGCGGGCGAGTTGGGCGAGCGAGTCGCGCAGGATCGACTCGCCGATCTGGCCGACGAGCCCGGTCTCCTCGGCGAGCGGCAGAAAGGCGTCCGGCCCGAGCAGCCCGCGCTCGGGGTGCAGCCAGCGGGCGAGCGCCTCGAACCCGACGACGTGGCCCGTCGTCAGCTCGACGATCGGTTGGTAGTAGGGCACGATCTCGCCGCGGCCGATGCCTCGGCGCAGCTCGGTGGCGGTCCGCAGGGCGAGCACCGTGGTCTCGTGGGCTCCCGGGGCGTACGCCTCGACGCAGTCGCGCCCGCGTGCCTTGGCCCGGTACATCGCGCCGTCGGCGTCCCGGAGCAGCTCGGCCGCCGACGTTCCCGGTCGCGAGCTGACGGAGTACCCGATGCTCGCCGTGACGTACAGCTCGGTGCCCTCCACGTCGACCGGCTCGCGCACGGCCGCGCACAGCGCCTCGGCCACGACCTCGGGATCGAGCGGCTGGGTGTCGTGCGCCCGCAGCACGACGATGAACTCGTCACCACCGAAGCGTCCGAGCAGCGCCTCGGGGCCGACCACATCGGCGAGGCGCCTCGACATCGCACCGAGCAGATGGTCGCCGATGCCGTGCCCGAGGCTGTCGTTGACGGTCTTGAAGTTGTCGAGGTCGATGAACAGCAGGGCGACGGCGCCCACCGCGGCACCCTCGAGCATGGCGTCGACCTGGGCGAGCAGCTCGGTGCGGTTGGGCAGGCCGGTCAGCTCGTCGTGGGTGGCCGCCCAGCGCAGCTGGTCGGCGGTGCGCAGCTGCTCGGTGACGTCCTCGATGTGGGTGATGGCCAGCGCCACGCCCTCGTCCTCGGTCACCGCCACCCGCGTGCGGGCCCAGATGTACTCGCCGTCGGCGCGCCGGTAGCGCTGGTCGAGGAGGTAGGTGTCGACGATGCCGAGCTCGAGTCGGGCGCGGTAGGCGGCGGCGGTGCGTAGGTCGTCGGGATGGGTGAGCTCGCGGATGCTGCGCCCGACGAGGTCGTCGACCGGGCGTTGCAGCGTCTCGGCGAGCGATCGGTTGGCGTCGATGATCCGAGAGTCGTCGAGGCGGACGAGGGCCATGCCGGTGGGTGCCGAGTGGAAGGCCTGCTGGAAGCGGCGCCGCGCCTGCTCCAGTGCCCGCGTGCGCTCCTCGCGCTCGGACACGTCGCGCAGGCGCACGATCGCGCTCGCCCCCGGCACGTCGTCGTCGGGCTCGCGGACGCGGGCGGTCGTGGCTCGCCTCCACCGCCACGGTCGTGCCGTCGGCGCGAGCGAGGTGCAGCGTCATCGGGCCCGGTGACTCCTCGTCGACCTCGCCCTGCGACAGCCACACGTCGAGCTCGACGCGGTCGGCGGCATCGACGAGCTCGCCGAGCGGTCGGCCGACGAGCGCATCGTGGGAGCGACCGGTGAGCTCGGACACCTTGGTGTTGACGCCGCGCACCACCCGGTCGTCGTCGATCGAGAGCACCGCCTCGGGCAGGTCGTCGAGGAGCATGCGCAGCTCACCCTCGGCATCGACGAGGCGGTCGATCGTGTGCCGGAGTTGCCCGGTCAGGCGGCGCCCCTCGAACCAGCTGACCGCAACGGCGCAGAGCGCGAGCGCGGCGGCGGCACCGAGCACGATCAGCGCCGGGCGGTCCGCTGACCCGTCGCCGCCCGTGCCGAGGACCGTGGCGACCAGCACCGCCAGCACGACGAGCAGGCCGGCGGCGAACCCGACCGACACGACCCACCGCCAGGTGGAGGCGCGTCGACGCACGACCGTACGGTCGGTGAGGTCGTCACGCACGTTCGCGACGGTACCGGTCACGCCCGGCCCACATTCGAGGACCACACGTGAGCGAGCGAGTCTGCGAGCGAGCGAACCATCAGGCACGGCCTTCGGCTCAGCGCGTGGCGTACCAGTCGAGCAGGCGCTGGGTCGCCGCCTCGCGGCCGATCAGGCCCTCGTCGAGACGGATCTCGAGGAGGTGAGCGAGCGCTTGGCCGACGAGCGGGCCGGGCGTCACGCCGAGGATCGCCATCACGTCCGTGCCGTCGAGCTCGGGTCGCAACGCTGCCAGCTCCTCGGCCGCCGCCAGCTCGTCGATGCGCACCTCCAGCTCGTCGATGCGCCGCGACAGCTCGGTGGCCTTGCGTGCGTTGCGCGTCGTGCAGTCGCAGCGCGTGAGCACGTTGAGCTCGGCCAGTACGTCGCCGGCGTCGCGCACGTAGCGGCGCACCGCCGAATCGCTCCATCCCATCTTGTAGGTGTGGAAGCGCAGGTGCAGGGCCACCAGCTCGGTGACCGCGGCGATGTCGGCGGCCGAGTACCGCAGCGCCTCCATGCGCTTGCGCGTGATGCGGGCCCCGACCGCATCGTGGTGGTGGAACGTGGTGCCCTTGCCCGGCTGGTAGCCGCGGGTCCGCGGCTTGCCCACGTCGTGGAAGAGGGCCGCGAGACGCGTGATGCGGAAGTCGAACGACGCGTCGTCGGGCGGGCGCACGTTGTCGACCACCGCGATCGTGTGGCTGAGCACGTCCTTGTGGCGGTGGATCGGGTCGTGCTCGAGGCGCAACGCCGGCAGCTCGGGCAGGAAGTGATCGGCGAGGTGGGTGTCGACGTAGAACCACAGGCCGGCCGCCGGATGATCGAGTGTGATCAGCTTGTCGAGCTCGTCGCGTATGCGCTCCGCCGACACGATGGCGAGTCGATGCCCGCCGGCCACCACGGCGTCGATGAGCTCCGGCACCGGCTCGAGGCCGAAACGGGCCACGAACCGGGCGGCGCGCAGCATCCGCAGCGGGTCGTCGCCGAAGCTGATCTCGGCGGTCAGCGGGGTGCGCAGGACGCGCCCGGCCAGGTCGGCGGCGCCGCCGTGCGGATCGACCAGCGCCGGGCCGGCGGACGGCCCCGTCACCTCGAGCGCCATCGCGTTGATCGTGAAGTCCCGCCGCGCCAGGTCGTCCTCGATGACCGACGAGAAGGTGACGGCCGGTTTGCGCGAGGCGTCGTGGTACACCTCGGAGCGGAACGTGGTGATCTCGTAACGGCGGACGGTGCCGTCGGCACCGGTCCGGGCGGCCCCGATGGTGCCGAACGCCTCGCCCTGGGCCCAGACGGCGTCGGCCCATCCGGCGATCGCGCGGCGGATCTCGGGCGGCCGGGCGTCGGTGGTGAGGTCGAGGTCCGATCCGGCGGTGTCGGCCCCGATGAGCAGGTCGCGAACGGCGCCGCCGACCAGGTAGAGCCGGTGTCCGGCGGCGTCGAAACGCGCGGCGAGCGGGGCCAGTTCGGCCAGCACGGCGGCGAAACGTTCGGGAACCACCCCCGGGAGGCTAGGACTGCTCGACGCGGGGACGTCCCGAACCTGAATCTGGTCACCCAGCAGCCTGTTGCGTGAAGTTGTCGCCGGCGTGCGTGCGTGGGTGCTGATCGGGCGTGATCGGGGGCGGGGCGCTGGCGGTGTGGCGCGGGGTTGGCCGGGAGGGTGGTTAGGCGGCTGCGGCGCCCGCTATCCGGCTGTAGGGCGCGGCGGCGGGGTCGACAAGAACGTGGCGGTAGAGCTTGAGCAGGTTGTGTGTGCCGGCGATCAGCTTCCACTCCGACTCGGCTGCCGTCTTGCCCCGGCGCATGAAGCGGCGGATCCCACGGGCCTCCTTGATCTGTCCGAAGACTGGCTCGACGATCTGCTGTCGACGTCGATAGAGCTGACGTCCGGCCTTGTTCGAAACCTTGCGGTCCATCTTCTCGATCGTCGTGGCGTTCTTGCGCAGCGGTCCACGTGTGCCAGTGCGCGGCGCCGGGTTGTGCTTCATGTTGCGCGTGGCGATGTAGCAGTCGGGATCGTCGTCGTCGAGAGCTTCGATGTTCTCTTCGTTGGCGTAGCCGGCGTCGGCGAGCAGCGTGTCGGGCTGTTCCTCGATCCCAGCGTCGGCGAGACTGTCTTGCGTCGCTTTGATCATCGGGTGCAGCTGATGGGCGTCGTTGCACTCGTCGGTCACCTCAGCGGCAACGATGACCTGCTCTTCGTTCACGACTGCTTGCGCGTTGTAGCCCTGAACGAACCCGCCGGCAGTGGCCATCACCTTGGAATCGGGGTCGGTGGTGTTGACCTGGTGCGCCTTGTGGTGGGCCTTGTCAGCCGGCGCCTTCGGTTTGCGGCCGGGCAGCTTGACACCCCGCCGGGCCTCCTCGGCGGCCCGGGCGGCCAGATGAGCCTCGTGCGCAGCACGCTCATCGGCGAGCTCGGCGTCGAGCACCGCCTTGGCCTCGGCGAAACGTCGCCGCCGATCCTCACGGCCGCGCAACACCGCCGGCGCCTCGTCACCGCGGGCCTCGCCGAACTCGTCGTCCTCGGCGGCGTCGACCGCGGCGGCCTCGGCGAACATCTTGTCCACCGCGGCATCGACCGCCTCCTTGGCCCGGTTCGCTCGCAGCGACGCCGCCGCAGCGATCTTCGTGCCGTCGAGTGCCACCACACCCAGCTTGGTCATCCCGGCCTTGGCGCACAACCGCAGCGACGCCCCGAACAACCCCTTGAGCGCCCGCTCGTGACGCTGACGGAACCGGGCGATCGTCGTGTGATCAGGAAACAGCCCCGCACAGATCACCCGGAAGGCGACATCAACATGGCAGAGCCGCTCGATCTGACGCGACGAGCGCTCACCAACGCAATACGCGTACAACAACAACGCCACCATCGCTGCCGGATGATGCGCCGCCCCGCCCCGCCCATCACCGCGGTAGCTGCGCACGAACACCGCCAGATCCATCTCGTCAACGACGTCGAGCACGAAGTACGCCAGATGATCCCCCGGCAGCCAATCCGCCATCGACTGCGGCAGCAGAATCAGCTGATCACGCTCGGGACACAGGAAATTGTGCGCCATCAGCCAATCATCCACCGCCATCGCCACCCAACGGTGGACCCCCAACCCTGGGATTCATGCAACAGGCTCCCACGTTCTCGATATCGAGAACCACGGTGACCAGATCGCGCGTTCGAGACGCAGAGTGACCAGATCGCGGCGGGCGCGGGCTGGTCCCCGGAGATCGTCCGGGGACCAGCTCAGCGTCTTGGCCATCCGGGGGGAACGGAGGTCGAACGGACGCGGTGGCGGCGGAGGGTCCCAGTCAGGTCCTGCGCTGTCGAAGTGCGGCGGTCACTTCGCTGCGTCGGGATGCCTCGTCCGGGGTCATGAACCTCGGGCTCCGGTCACCGCCGCCGCCACGACCCACAGTTCATCGGACGCGCGTCCCACCGCCGTCCCACGGCGTCGCAACCATCAGTTGGACGGAGGTACGGAAGACCCCGGCGCGTGCCAGCAGGGGCGTCGCCAGGTCGACGGTGGCGATCGTCAGCCCGTCGCGCCCGAGCCGCTCGCTCAGCTGCGAGAGCTCGTCGACGCTCCCACCGACGGCATCGTGGCCGAACACCGCCCGGTCGAGCGCCTGGGACCAGGTGGCCCCGGCGCCCCACCTCACGATGTCGTCGCCCAGCGTGACGACGGTCGGAACCTCGTGGCCCACGCGTCCGTCGAGCACGACCAGGCGCTCGGGAGCGTTCACGCCGGGCGCCAGCCCCAGCTCTCGGCCGCGATCGAACTCGAGCACCGCCTCCCACCCCAGGCGGTCGCTCAGGCCGGCGGTGATCGCCGCGATGCGGTCACGGCCCGTGGCCAGGCCGGCCGGACGTGGGTGGTCGGGCCGGGTCCCGGCCTCGGCATCCACCCACACGGCGGCCGCCGGCAGCCACCACTGCTCCCCGGCGAGGTCGCGGGCGGCGACCATCCGGTCGCCGTCGATCACCGCCTGGTCGGCGATGCCGCCCGGCGCGATGACGTCACGCTGGTGCAGCGCGACGACCGGGCCGTTGCGCCCGACGATGGTAGGCAGAGCCGACGGACGAGGTGGGAGCGGTCGGCGCAGCCGGGCGCGCTCCCACGGTGACGTTCCGCCGGGGTTCCTGGCCGCACCGCGGCGAGGGGGACTGGTCAGCGTCGCAGTCATGGTGCGTCCCAGCATCGGCGACGAGAGTCACACCGCCGTGTGCAACCGTCCCGCGGCGTCCACCGACGTGGTGGGACGCGAATGGGACGCAATCCCACGATCCTTACTCCTATGACTCCGAGGGGCCTTTCCGTTCGTCTGTACACCCGCGCCATGCGGGTTCTCCCCGGCGTGGTCGCCGGTGGCGTGCTCTGCCTGCAGGTGGGGATGCGCATCCGCGGCGGCGGCTGACACAGACGGGCGGACCCACAGCAACATTCGACCCGGCGGGGCGGCGGACTGAGCGCGAAGCGCTCTGGCGGCGTAAGAGATCATCGCGACGGCGGTGGACACCGGCGGGCACTGCCGCGCCCACTTCCTGGGCCACCTGGTCGGCGTCGTTGAGCAACGCCACGGCGGCCGCCCGCCGGCCCTGCATCGAGTGCAACTCGGCGAGGCGCACGTAGCGCGAGTCCGAGTAGCGATCGAGGCGTAGCGCCCGTTCGGCGTAGCTCTGGGCCAGGGCGAGGTCGCCGTTGTCCTCGGCCTGCACCGACAGCAGGTCGAGCAGACCGAGCAACTGCTGGTCGACGTCCCGCCGTGTGACGGCGGCCCACTCCTCGTACTCGAAGTCGACGAACACCGGCCCGTCGGCGAGCTGCACGGCCTCGGTGGCCACCTGCCCGGCGAGGTCGGGGTCGGTGCGCGCCGCGGCGAGCGCGTCGGCGGCGAGGCGCTGGAACTCGAGCAGGTCGCAGGTGACATCGGCGGCGAGGCGGACACCCGACGCCGTGCGCGTCACCACGTCGCCGACCCCCCGCCGGAGCCGCAACAGCACGTTGCGCAGCCGGGCCCGGCTCGCCTCGCTGTCCTCGTCGGGCCAGATCGAGTCGGTGAGCTGATCGAGCGTGGCCGAGCCGCCGTTCGCCGCGACGACGCCGAGGAGCCGTTGCGGGTTGCCACCGGGCACCTCGCTCATCTCGTCGGCGCCGGTCACGGCCATGGCGGTGCCGATGACGCGCAACGTCCTCGTCGGCGCGCCGCCGCCGCCGCCCGCCGCGTTCCCTCGACCGCCGGCCGACGGGCCAGGCCCCGCGCCGGTGCCGGTGCGGGGGCTTGGCGCCGGCGCTCAGCCGCTCGGCCAGGCGGTCGACGGCACGGAGCTCGCCGAGCGAGCGCAGGTCGGCGAAACCGAACGTGCGGATGTCGCGCTCGGCCTCGTCGCGCAGGCGCCGCGCCGTGGCGAGGTCGCCGGCATTCGCCGCGGCCAGCGCGCACACGAGGTTCACCCGCCAGCACTCCGCCGGCGGGGTGATGGCCAGCTGGGCGGCCAGGTCGCCGACGACGCCGCGCCGGGCCTCGAGCACGAACGCGGCGAGGCGCAGTTGGTCGGGGTACACGGTGGTGCGCTCGCGCGCCCGGGCGAGGTACACGTCGGCCAGGTCGAGCTCACCGAGTGCGCCGAGGCCGGTGGCGACGTCGCACAGGAAGGGCAGGCCGAGCAGGTCGTCGGCCTCGCCGAGGGCGGTGTTCTCGGCGGTCGCGACCCACCGCAGCGTCGCCTCGAGATCGTCGCGCCGCATCGCCACCAGGGCCCTCCCCCACGCCGCGGCGGCGGCGAGGCGAGGGTTGGCCTGCACGTGACCGAGCTCGGCGACGCGCTCGAAGCGCGACTCGGCGAGCGGGATGCGGTTGGCGTTGACCAGCACGAAGCCGTGGGTGAGCAGCATCCACGCGTGCTCGGCCTCGGTGACGTCGCTCGCGCCGAGCACCACGTTCATCTCCGCCAGCGCCTCGTCGTAGCGCCCGAGCGGCACCAGCGCACTGGTGGCCAGGTCGCACCGGCACACCCGGGCCTTGGCGTACTCCCCGCAGACCTCCCACGCCCGGATCGCCACGCTGTAGTACTCGGCGGCACGCTGCAGGTCGTCGCGGCGGTCGCTCATCCCCGCCGCCTCGGCGAGCACCGACTGGGCCCGGGCGTAGGTCCGCTCCTCGCCGGCACCGAGATCGCGCAGCGCCTCCTGCGCAGCCTCGCGCGCCTCGTCGAAGCGGCCGTCGGCGACCAGGCGATGGGCGTGCTGCACGAGCACCCGCCGCTGCAACGGCGGCTCGGCGTGCGCCACCAGCTCCATCGCCCGGTCGAGGTCGCTGCCGGCCACGTCGAAACGACCGAGCAGCGACAACGCGGTCGAGCGCAGCAGCAGCAGCGACGGCTCCTGCTCGGTCATCGAGCCGAGGCGGGCGAGCACGCTGAGCAGCGTGCGCGACTCGACCGTGTCGGTGACCGACTGGGGCAGGGCGGTCATCACCGCGGCTGCCCGCTCGTGGGCCCCGGCGTCGAGCAGCAGTCCGACCGCCTCGATGTGCCGCTCGCGGTCGACGAGCTCGCGGGCGAGGCGCAATGCCGTGGCCGGTTCGATCTCGATCGAGCGGAACGACGCCTCGTTGAGCAGGTCGATCGTGCCGTCGATGCGGCGCCGCAGCGGTACCCCGGCGGCCACGATGCGTTCGACGAAACCCGGGCCGCCGAGCTTGTCGAGGAAGCGCTCGTCGAGCCCCGGCGCACGGGCGAGCATGCCGACCAGGCCCCCGTCACTGCTGCTCAGGCTGTGCAACGAGGCCGCCGCGGCGGCGCGCTGCACGCTGACGATGTCGGTCAGGGCGTCGCCACGGCCACCGTTGCGCTCGTGCTGCTCGAGCGCGGCGACGACCACCTTCACCGAACCGTCGGCGGCATCGACGATCCGCTCCGCCTCTCGGAGCGCGCACTTCGGCAGGGCCTCGACCACCTCGGCGCCGGTGATCGCCAGGGCCGTGGAGTCGAAGCGGGCGGCATCGACGAGGTCACCGACCTCCCGCAGCTCGCGGGGGAGGAAGCGGCCGGCGACGATCACCCATCGATCCTCGGCGACGTCCTCGATCCAGTGGGCGAGGCGTTCCACGTCGCTCGGCGCCAGCAGGTGGGCGTCGTCGATCGACACGGGCGTGCCGCTCGCCGCTCGCCGGGCCGAGGTCGAGGTCGGCGGTGCCACCGCGCAGGCGCCGCGTGCCGCGCGGCGAGGCCCGGCGCAGCAGCCACGACTTGCCGAAGCCGATCGGGGCCTCGAGGAGACGGACGCCCGATGTCGGCTCGGCGAGCAACTTGGTGAGCAGCGCTTCGCGCGACAGTTTCATCTGCCCCCTCGATGACCTGGGCGAATACTGAAACGCTATCTCCGTCCCCACCGCCGTGGAGGGCTCGGCGCTCAACCGGAGATCGAGTGCGCCCAATGGGCGCACACGGCGTCGACGGCGTCGTGGCCGGGGCCGCCGCTGGTGGCACGCTCGCCATCGGCGGTGTGCGGCCGCTCCCCCGCCAGCGCGCCGAGGACAGGCGTCGGTGCACGCCGCCAGGGCCTCGAGGTCGTAACCACCCTCGAGCATGGCGACGGTTCGTCCGGCCGGCACCAGCGCCATCGCCCGAGCGGTGAGGGCAGCGAAGTCGGCGGCGGCCAGGCCGAGCTCGGTGAGCGGGTCGTTGCGGTGGGCGTCGAATCCAGCCGACACCAGCAGCCACGTCGGCGCGAACGCCGCGACGCGCGGCGCGACGCAGCTCGTCGAACACGCGGAGGTACACGTCACCGGTGGCGCCGGGCGGCAGCGGGATGTTCATCGTCGCGCCGGCACCGGGCCCCACCCCGGTCTCGGTGCGCCGGCCCGTGCCCGGGTAGAGCGGCCATTGGTGGGTGCTGACGAAGAGCACGTCCGAGCGGTCGTAGAAGACGTCCTGCGTGCCGTTGCCGTGGTGGGCGTCGATGTCGAGGATCCACACCCGCTCACCGGCGGCGGCGAGGGCGGCGGCGACGACGGAGACGTTGGACACGAGGCAGAACCCCATCGCCTCGGTCCGCGTGGCGTGGTGCCCGGGCGGCCGCACGGCACAGAACGCGGCCGTCCCCTCCCCCCGTCGAAGCGCGTCCACCGCGGTCAGGCCGGCGCCGGCGGCCATCGCCGCCGCCTGTGCCGACGCCGCGCTGGCGCTGGTGTCGGCATCGATCCAGCCCCCTCCGGCGGTGGCGATCGCGTCGAGACGGTCGAGGTACCACGCCGGGTGCACCAATTCGAGCTCGGAGCGCGTGGCCGTGCGGGGCTCGATCGGGGTGAGCCGCCCGGCACGCGACGCGTCGGCGCATCCGCGTGCCACGGCGGCCAGGCGCGACGGGCGCTCCGGGTGGTGCGGCCCCGTGATGTGCTCCAGAAAGATCGGGTGCGTGGCCAGCAGCACCGTCATCACCAACAGCCTACGAGCACGGCGGCGCCGCAGGGTCGCGCCGCGGCGCGCTCCCCGGCGTACCGTATGGCCACCGTGAACACCCGTGGCTCGTCACCGGCGGTGCCGCGGTCCGAGCACTCCACGCGATGGGCCCGGGCGCAGCCGGCCTCGTGCGACGCGGCGCTGCTGCGCGTCCGCCTCGCCGACGATGCCGTGCTCCCGAACCTCGATGAGCTCGCCGACTGGGTCGCCCGCGTGCGCCACGACCCCCGAGTCTCGTCGCGTGCGCACCGCCGCCCTCTTTCCAGCGGCGGCCCGGCGGTTCCGCGACGCCGGTTTCACCACCGCCGACACGCTCGCCCTGCTCCGCATCGACGTGCGGGCCTGGGCGCCACCACGGCGTCGCCAGGTGGGCGACGTCACGACCGCCGCGCTCCGGCGTCGTCATCAACCGGCTGCCGCCTCGGTCGACCGCGCCGCGTTCGGGGAACGTTGGGGCCACGACGCCGCCGAGATCGAGGAGATCCGGCGCGCCACGCCGGCGCACCACGCCCTCGGTCGGTTCCGGCGGACCGGCCCACTGCGGCGCGAGCTGGTCGCCTTCGCCATCGCCGGGGCCAGTGCGGACCACGGTTACCTGCAACGTCTCTCGGTCGCCCCGAGCGAGCAGCGCCACGGCCACGGCCGGGCCCTCACCGAGGCGTCGCTGCAGTGGATGCACCAGCGCCACGCCCGCGACTGCGTCGTCAACACCTCGGTCGACAACGCGGCCGCGCTCGCGCCTGTACGACGCCATCGGGTTCGCGCGCCTGCCCGAGTGCCTCGAGGTGCTCGAGCTCGACGCGGCCGGCGCTGCGGGCTGATGGCCGCCACCGCCCGTCGTGCCCGCCTCGCCGCGGTCGCGCTCGTGGTCGCTGCTCGGCGCCGGGTGGGCACCGGCCGCGACCGTGGCGGCGACTGCCGCACGGCCGCCGTGACCACGACCACGCCACCGGACGACAGCGGGGCCAGCGAGCGCGTCGCCGCCGTCGACGAGATGCGCGATCGCGCCGCCAGTGCCGCCACGATGCTCACCGACAGCGCGTTGCCGGCGCAGTGGGACGACACGGCTCGACGGGCTGCTCGACGACGGACTCGACCAGGCGGCGTTCGATGCCGGGCTTGGCCGCGGTCGGTCGCGACGTCGACGCGGTCCTCGGCGCCGTCACCGCGCCCGACCCGGTCACCCTCACGATCACCGGCGCGGCGAGCACGCTCCACCTCCAGCTCGACAACAGCGCCGACGTCCCGCTGACCGTCGCCCTCGACGTGCGTTCGCCGAAGCTGACCTTTCCCGAGGGCGTGCAGACCGTCACCGTCCCCGCCGCCACGTCCAGCTACGTCGACGTGCCGGTGCGCGCCCGCTCGAACGGTACGTCGACGATCGAGATCCTGCTGTTCACGCCGGATGGCTCGCGACTGGTCGACGGGCCGATCGTGTTGAAGGCGAGCGTCAACGGACTCGCCGGGCTCAGCCGTGTCATCACCGTGGGCGCGATCCTCGTGCTGGCGTCGTGGTGGTTCTCACACCTGCGTCGAACGCGGCAGGCGGCGCGGGCGGCGGCGCTCGGCCCGGCCGGACCTCCGGAGTAGCGTCACGACGTGCCCGAGACCGAGCTGCCCGCCACCCCGACCCCGGCCACCGACGGCCACGTCGGCATCGTCACCGACAGCTCGTGCGACCTGCCGGACGAGGTCGCCCGCGCCGCCGGCATCGAGATCGTGCCGTTGAGCATCCGTTTCGGCGACGAGGAGCTCATCGACCGCGAGGAGCTGAGCACCGCCGAGTTCTGGGCGCGGTGCGCCGCGTCGCCGGAGCTGCCGAGCACCGCCGCTCCCTCGCCGGGACGATTCGAGCAGTCCTACCGCACGCTCGCGGCGCGTGGGTCGACGCACATCGTCGCCGTCATGCTGTCGGGCGCGCTGTCGGCGACGCTGCAGAGCGCCGAGCTGGCGGCCCGCTCGGTCGCGCCCGAAGGCATCACCGTGCGCGTGATCGACAGCCGCACCGTGACGCTCGGCCTCGGCACGATCGCCCTCGCCTGCGCCGAGCTGGCGGCCACCCGGCCGGACGACGGCGACGCGCTCGACGAGCGTCGCCGCCCTCGCCGGCGACCTGGTCGAGCGCACCCGCGTGTTCGGCGTGCTCGACACGATGGACAACCTCAAGAAGGGCGGCCGCGTGGGCAACGCCAGGGCGCTGCTCGCCACCGCGTTGTCGATCAAGCCCATCATCGCCGTCGTCGACGGCGTGGTCGAGCAATACGGACGCCAGCGCACCCGCTCCAAGGCGCTGCGCTACCTCGTCGACAAGGTGGCCGAGGTCGCCGGCCACATCGACCACCTCGCCGTGGCCCACGCCGACTGCAGCGACGTCGACGAGTTCGTGGCGATGCTCGCTCCGCACTACCCGGGCGACATCGTCGTCGGTCAGATCGGCCCGGTCATCGGCACCCACGCCGGCCGCGGCACGATCGGCAGTCGCCTTCCACGAGGCGCGCGACGCTGAGCGGCTGACGCGGCTCGCGCTCGCCCTCCCCCGAGTCGGGGCGGCCCCGCAACTAGCGTGAGGGCCTGCCATGCCGGCCCCGACCACGCCACCGTCGCCGCCCTCGTCGGGGCGGGTCTCGTCGACCGCCGACCGCCCGGTGGTCCTCGCCGGGCGCTACCAGCTCGAGCGCCGCCTCGCCACCGGCGGCATGGCGGAGGTCTGGCTGGCCGTCGACCTCGCCCTCGATCGCCGCGTCGCCCTCAAGTGGCTGAAGCCGTCGCTGGCGTCGGACCCGGTGGTGGCGGAGCGCTTCCGCCGCGAAGCGGTGGCCGTGGCCGGGCTGACCCACCCGAACATCGTCGCCGTGCACGACGTGTTCGAGGACGGCGACCGCCAGGCGGTGGTGATGCAGCTCGTCGAGGGCAAGAGCCTGCGCCAGCTGCTCGACGTGCAGAAGCGATTGAGCCCCGAGCTCACCATCCACATCGGCACGTGCGTCGCCGCCGCGCTCGACGCCGCCCACCAGGCCGGGTTCGTGCACCGCGACGTCAAGCCGGGCAACATCCTGGTCACCCCGGACGGACGGGTGCTGCTCACGGACTTCGGCATCGCCAAGGGCCTCGACGGCAACGCCGACGACCTCACCAGCGAGAACGTGATGATGGGCACGGCGAAGTACCTGTCGCCCGAACAGGTCCGCGGCCGCAAGCTCGACGGACGAGCCGATCTCTACTCGCTCGGCCTGGTGCTCTACGAGTGCCTGGCCGGACGGGTGCCGTTCATCGGCGAGAGCGACACCGACACGGCGCTGGCCCGCCTGCAGCGCGACCCCACCGACCTCGCCCAGCTGCGCCCCAACCTGCCGCGCGGGCTGTACGACATCATCCACCAGCTCCTCGCCCGCAACCCCAACCGCCGCCCGGAGAGCGGTGCCGAGCTGCGCACCGCACTGCAGCGCATCGCCGGCGAGCCGGTGAGCACGCTCGACACCATCGAGGCGGTGCCGGCACCGGGGCGCGTCGACAACGCCGTCCGCCCGGCGTGGCGCCGCGGCACCACGGGGCGTCAGCCGGCAGCGACGCCGCGGACCGGAGCTCCACGGCGCACCGGCACCACCGGCCGCACGCCGGCAACGGGACGAGCGTCGCCGCCGCGCGCCGACGGGACGGACCCCGACCACGCGCACGCGGCCGATCGCCGGCTCCCCCACCGCGCCGCAGCCGCCGATCCGCCGCGGCCGCGAGGGTTCCGACCCGACGCCGAGCGCCGGACCGAAGCTGCGCGGCCGTCCCGCTCGCGACATGCAGACCCGCTTCGTCCCCTCCCTCGTGGTGATCTGTCTGCTCCTCGCCATCGGCCTCGTCGTCGGGCTGGTGCTGTGGGCGACGATCCGCCCCGACGGTCCCGACAGCGCCGGCCAGACGACCGTCATCCCGACCACCACACCCACCACCACGCTCGCCGCGCCGCCGTCCGCCGCCGCCGGGCGATCGCCTCGCTGCAGGCGTACGACCCGGGGGGCGACAGCAGCGAGAACGACGACCTCGCCCCGGCCGCGCTCGCCGACGGCAACCCGGCGACCAACTGGCAGACCGAGTGCTACACCGGCCGCTACTTCGGCAAGGAGGGCGTCGGCCTGGTGGTCAACCTCGCCGCCGCCGGCCACCGGCACGCTGTCGTTCGACGTCACCACCGCACCGTTCCAACTGTTCGCCTACGCCAGCGACGACGCCACGATCCCCGCCGACATCGACGGCTGGGGGCCGCCGATCGTCGACAAGGTGGTCAGCGATCACGTGACCACCGTCGAGGTCACCGTCGGCGTGCTCGCCCGGCACGTCCTGATCTGGTTCGTCGAGGGCGGCACCTCGCCGACGTGCAGCACCGACCATCCCCATCGCGCGGTCGTCGGCGAGGTGGCGTTCACCGGGTCGGGGTGACCAGTGACGGCGCAGCCGAGCGACGGCGAGCTGGTGGCCGCCGCCCAGGCGGGTGACCGCGGGGCGCTCGACACGCTGTTGCGGCGTCACTACGACCGGATCCACGCGGTGTGCAGCCAGATCGCCGGCTCGACCCGTGACGGCGACGACGCCGCCCAGGAAGCGATGATCTCGATCGTCAAGGGCCTCGGCCGCTTCGACGGCCGATCGACGTTCTCCACGTGGAGCTATCGCATCGCCACCAACGCCGCCCTCGACGAGCTGCGCCGCCGTGGGCGACGACCGGCGCTGCACGCCGCGCACCGACGACGACGCGCCGTCCGAACCCCCCGACGGGTCGGCCCACCACGCCATCGACGCCGTCGGCGACCGGATGGTCCTGCGCGCTGCGCTCGCCGAGCTGCCCGACGAGTTCCGGGTGGCGGTCGTGCTGCGCGATGTCGGCGACCTCGACTACGCCGAGATCGCCACCGTGCTCGGCGTGCCGGTCGGCACGGTGAAGTCGCGCATCGCACGCGGGCGGGCGATCCTCATCGGCTCGGCTCGGGAACCGCAGCCGCACTCCTCGCAACGTCCAACGGCTGATCACTCCGACCCCGGAACCGACCGCCCATGAACGACGACGATCTCGAACTGGCCGGTGCCGTCGCCGACGGGTTGGCCACCGATGAGGAACGCCAGCGAGTCGAGGCCGACGCCGACCTCCAGGCGCTCGCGGCGCAGGTGAGCGCCCTGTCGGCAGCGGTGCGCGACGTGCCCCCACCCGCCGAGCGCACCCGGACGGCCGCGCTGGCCGCGGCCACGGCGGCGCTCGACGGCGGGCCCGATGAGCGCGTCGCCGCCGCGGTGTCGGCACCGACGAACGTGGTGTCGCTCGCCACGCGTCGCCGCCTGCGCCTGGTGAGCGCGCTCGGCACCGCCGCCGCGGTCGCCGTGCTGGCGATCGGTGGCGTGGTGGTCATCAACCGCTCCGGTGACGACACCGCCGACAAGGCGCCGAGCGCGCGCGTCGCCGCCACGACCGAGGCCACGCCAGCCGCGCCGCCCACGTTCGCTCCCGCCACCACGGTGGCGACGCTGGCGGCGCAGCTGGCGGCGCCGGCGGTGGCGGCCACCGGCGCCCAGACGATGGAGGTCGCCGCGCCACGGCGGTCGCCGACGACGCCGCGGCGAGCCAGGCGGTTCCCGCGGCCGGCAGGCGCGCTCCCCCGGCTGGCGAGCACGCAGCGACCTGCGGGCCGCGGCAGCGGCGATGACGCCGGCGCCGCCCGACGTCGACGACGCCCTCGCGCCAATGTGCCGACGGATCGCTCGCCGCCGACGCGGTGTACGTGATCGACGGCGTCGACCACCCCGTCGCCGTCGTCGCCCTGCCCGCCGCCGGGCGCATCGGCGCCGTCGACGTCGAGCGCTGCGTGATCCTCGTCAGCGCACCCCGCTGACGCCGTCGATCTGGTCACTCTGCTTCTCGAAGGGCGATCTGGCCGCGGGGCGTGGTGACAGGTCGGGCACTTTGGTCCGCGAACGACGTCTCCCACCCTCGCTTTCGGACAGGCCAGACAGCCGCCAGAGACCCGCGTCCACTCGGCGAGTAGCACCTTCATGGCTCTTCCAACCTGATATCGAGAACCAGCCGTGTTGACCCCAGATCGCACAGCCCCGTTGCGAGACGACGGTGACCAGATCGGCCGTCGGCGACGATTCGCGAAATCCCTGGCGCTGCATGGTCGACGTTTGGAAGGCTCTGGCCCGTCCACTCCACAATCGAGGTGACCTACATGAGAACTGCCCATCGGCGGCGCGCGCTCATCGCGTCGGCAACCCTGGCGCTGGCGTTCGCCGCGTCGGCGACGGCGAGCGCGACGACCGCTCCCCCCACCCCTGCCCACGCACCACCACCGTCGCCAGCGCCCTGACCAACCCACGCGGGTTCACCTGGAACCCCGACACCGGCGCCCTCGTCGTCGCCCTCGCCGGCAGCGGCGGCACGAACCCGCCCACCGAGAACACGCCCACCAACGCCCCACCGCTCGGCCCGATCACCGGCGGCCTGACCGCCGCCGTCGCCAGCATCGGCGCCGACGGGTGTCCCGCCGCGGTCGTGCAGGGACTTGCCGTCGGCACTCACCGCCACCGGCGAGGTCCTCGGAGCGGACGACGTCGCCTACATCGACGGCGAGCTGTACATCGGCGTCGACGGCGGCGGGGCCGGCCACGGCAACCCCGACAACCCGAGCGGCATCTACCACGGCCTTCGCAACGGCACGGCGGAACTGGTCGTCGACCTCTCGGCGTGGACCCGGGCCAACCCCGTCGCCGCCGTGCCCGTCGACTCCGATCCGGACGCCGGCGGCTACTCGATCGTCGCCGAGCCCTCGTCGGGCACGCTGTACGTCGGCGACCCGAACAGCGGCCAGATCCTCAACATCACGACCGACGGCACGGTCACCCGAGTCGCCGACCTGTCGGACCCGCACATGGTGCCCACCCGACTGGCCCTCGACCCCGATGGCGGCGTCTACGTCGGCACGCTGACCCCCGTGCCGTTCACCGACGGCACGGCGCAGGTGTGGCACATCGACACCGACGGCACCGCCGAGGTGGTGTGGACCGGGCTCACCGCGGTCGTCGACGTCGCCGTCGGGCCCGACGGCTCGCTCTACGCCCTCGAGCTGGCCACCGGCAACCTCACCGCACCTCCGTTCCTCCAGCCGATGACCGGCGCGCTCGTGCACCAGACCGGCCCGGACAGCTCCGAGGTGGTGGCCAGTGGCCTGAACCTGCCGATCGCGATGGAGCTCGCCGACGGCGCGTTCTACGTGTCGACGCCGGCCGCCGGCGCCAACGACGGCAGCGGCAGCATCATCTCCTTCCCCGGTCCGGCCGCGCCGGCCCCGCCGGACACGTCGATGGGCACCGAAGCGGCCGCCGCCACCACGGCCGCCCCCGCCGACCACGGCGATGACGGCGGACACCGCCGCCATGGCCACCGACGCGGCGACGGCGACCACCGAGGCTCCCGCCGAGTGCTACCCCGTCTACGGCACCACCGGCCCGGCAAGCGTCACGCCGCCGAGCAGCGAGGCCCCGACCGGATCGGCGGCCGCACCGACACCATCAGCCGCGCCCGTAGCGTCAGAGGCTCCGGCGACCACGGCCGCCGCCCCCGCACCCTCGGCCGCACCGGTTCCGTCGGAGGCTCCCGCTCCTTCGGCCCCGCCGGCACCATCGGCCGCACCGGGCAGCGAGGCGGCCGGCGCCGCCGCGATCACGATCCAGGACTTCAGCGTTCGCTCCCGCCGACCTGTCGGTCGCCGCCGGCACGACGATCACGATCACCAACAACGACAGCACCGCCCACACGGTCACCGCCGACGACGGGTCGTTCGACACCGGCTAGATCGACCCGGGGGCGAGCGCCACGCTCACCCTCGACACGGCGGGCACGTTCGCGTACCACTGCAACTTCCACCCGAACATGACGGCCACCATCACGGTGACCTGATCCTTCCGGCGCGGTGAGCGGTGTGCGCCGGCTGGCGCCCACCGCTCACCGCTCAACCGCTCTCGTGGTCACCCCCGGGCACGGCCGCCGCGATCGCGGTGATGCCCCGCTCGAGCAGCGCCTTCGTCGTGCCGAAGTTGAGCCGGGCCCACGGCCCGAAGCCCTGCCCGAAGTCGCGTCCGGCGCGCAGCGCCACGCGGGCGTGGGCGAGGAAGTGCTCGAACGGCTCCTCCGGGAGGCCGACGTCGCGGAAGTCGATCCAGGCGAGGTACGTCGCTTCCGGCGCGACGATCCGTGCCGCCGGAACCTCGGCGTTGATGCGCCGCACCAGGAGATCGCGGTTCGCCCGCAGGTGCCCGAGCAGTCCGTCGAGCCACGCCTCGCCCCCGTCGTACGCCGCGATCGACGCGGCGATCCCGAGGGTCGACGCGCCGAGTGTGCGGAATCGACCGATCTCCCGCCAGCGTCGCTCGTCGGCGGCGTTGGTCAACACCACCTGGGCGCACTTCAGCCCGGCCAGGTTCCACGCCTTCGACGCCGCCACCACCGTCACCGAGTGGGTTGCGGACGCGCGTCGTCGACGCTGGCGTAGGGCACGTGCCGGCGCCCGTACACGAGCGGGGCGTGCACCTCGTCGGCCACCACCCGCGCTCCCCGACGCTCCACCACCTCGCTCAGCGCGGCGAGCTCGTCGCGTTCGAAGGCCCGACCGGTCGGGTTCTGGGGGTTGCAGAGCAGCACCGCGCCCGCCCCGGCGGCCAGAGCGTCGTCGATGCGTTCGAGGTCGAGCCCGGCGCGCCCATCGGCGTCGACCATCGGCACCTCCACGGCGCGCCGGCCGGTCAGCGCGATCACGTCGAAGAACGGCGGGTACGACGGCGTCGGCAGCACCACGTCGCCGTCACCGCCGAGCTCGGCGAGGGCGATCTCGACACCGCGCAGCACGTCGGGCACGTCGTGCACCCACGCCGGATCGGCGGCCCAGCCGTAGCGCCGGAACCCGAATGACGCGGTCGCCTCGGCGAGCGTGGTGTCGGCGAACATCGGATAGCCGAAGCACTCGACGTCGACCGCGCCGCGGATCGCCTCGACCACGCACGGCGCGGTCGGAACGTCGAGCTCGGCCAACTCCATCGGCAGCACGTCGGCCGCGAACGCGTGCCACTTGTGGGTGCGGCGCGCCCGCAGCTCGTCCTCGCCGAGGCGGTCGAAATCCGGGACCGGTGTGTGGTGCAGGATCGTCGGCGGTCGTCACGGTCGACATCCTGGCCGGGCGAGCGCCGCGAGCGGAACCGCATGGCCACCGGAACCGCTCAGGGGGCGCGTCATCCGTTGCGAGCGAGCAGCGAGCGCTAGCGAGTGAGCGGCCAACGGCGGCCTGCGTGGCGGGGGAACGCCGTGGCGTCTGCGTGGCCGCGGAACGCCGTGGCGTCTGCCTCGCCGGGGAACGCAAAGATGGCCACCTGATGTCCAGTTCTGGTGCCACACTCGAACCCATGCGCGCCGATCGCCTCGTCGCCACGCTGCTCGTGTTGCAGGCTCGCGGCCGGGTCACGGCCGGCGAGCTCGCCGACGAGCTGGAGATCTCGGTGAAGACCGCCCGGCGGGACCTCGAGGCCTTGGCGATCGCCGGCATCCCCGTCTACTCCCAGCCGGGCCGCAACGGCGGGTGGCAACTGATCGGTGGCGCCCGCACCGACCTCAGCGGCCTCACCGAGAACGAGGCGCGCACCCTGTTCATGGTCGCCGGCCCGGCGTCGACCGCGACGCCAGCGGCCAAGGCGGCGCTGCGCAAGCTGGTGCAGGCGCTTCCCGAGACCTTCCGCGCCGGGGCCGAGCGCGCCGCCTCGTCGATGGTGCTCGATCCGGCGTCGTGGGGCGCCGAGGCGGTCGCGTCCACCGCAGTTCCTCGACCAGCTGCGCCACGCCGTCGTCGCGCGCCCGCCAGGTTCGCCTTGGTTACGCCGATCGCACGATGGCCGAGACCACGCGCCTGGTCCATCCGCTCGGGCTCGTCGAGAAGGGCGCGACGTGGTACCTCGTCGCCGGCACCGAGAAGGGACTGCGCACGTTCCGCGTGAACCGCATCCGCGCCGTCGAGGTCACCGACGACCCCGCCGAACGCCCGCCGGGCTTCGACCTGGCCGAGACGTGGCGCGCCGTCGTCGACGAGGTGGAGGGCAAACGGGCGGTCGTGCAGGCCCGGCTCCGCACGAGTCGCTATGTCGCCCAGGCGCTGCGCGCCCAGTTCGGACCGTCCACGCGCGTCGTCGAGGCGTCCGCCGCGGCGGACCCACCGGCCGGCAGCGACGACGTGGAAGTGCTGGTCGGCGCGCCGACGAGCTGGCGCATCGCCCGCCACCTGGCCGGCTGGGGCGACGTGGTCGAGGTGATCGAGCCGGCCGAGGTGCGCGCCCACCTCGCCGCCATCGGTGCCACGCTCGTCGCTCGGTACGGTGCACCAACGCCCGCCGAGGCGTGAGACCGGGCACACCCCGGTCGGCGGACGCCCGCGCAGTAGTGTCTCGCCCCATGCCGGGCAATCCGTTCACCGACCCGAACTGGGCCGCCGAGCTCGCCGACACCGTCGAGCGCGTCGTCGGGTCGGTTCGGGACAAGACGACCCGGCCCATCGTCAAGGCGTCACGGGCGATCGTGTTCGGGCTGATCGCCGCGATGGTCGGCGTGGTCGTGGTCACCCTGGCCGTGATCGGCGCGATGCGCGCCGTCGAAGCGCTGCTCGACCTCTGGTTGAGCCACGCGCGAGCGGTGTACATCAGCTACTTCGTCATCGGCGGAATCCTGTGCCTCGCCGGGGCGTTGTTGATGAGGCGACGGTCGCCGACCTGACGATCGCCGCCGCACCATCTCGAAAGAAGCAGTACGACCAATGAGCGACGGCTCCCCCCAGTCCGACGTGCGCGACGTCATCATCATCGGGTCCGGCCCGGCCGGGCTGACCGCGGCGATCTACACCGCCCGCGCCAACCTCTCGCCGCTCGTGCTCGAGGGCGAGCCGTCGAGCACGAGCGACCAACCGGGCGGCCAGCTCATGCTCACCACCGAGGTGGAGAACTTCCCCGGGTTCCCCGGCGGCGTGCAGGGGCCGGAGCTGATGGAGGGCTTCCGCAAGCAGGCCGAGCGCTTCGGTGCCGAGCTCGTCACCGCCAAGGCGACCTCCGTCGACTTCGACGTCCGCCCGTTCGAGGTCCACGTCCACGGCACCGTGCACCGCGCCCGCACGGTGATCGTCTCCACCGGTGCGCGGTCGTTGATGCTCGGCCTCGACGCCGAGGCACGGCTGATCGGTCACGGCCTCTCGACGTGCGCCACCTGCGACGGCTTCTTCTTCCGCGGCCAGCAGATCGCCGTCGTCGGCGGTGGTGACTCGGCGCTGGAGGAGGCCCTGTTCCTCACCCGCTTCGCCGACAAGGTGCTCCTCGTGCACCGCCGCGACACGCTGCGGGCGTCCAAGATCATGCAGGACCGTGCGTTCGCCAACCCGAAGATCGAGTTCGTGTGGAACACGGTCGTCGACGACCTGGTCGGCGACACGTCGCTGGAGGGCATCGACGTCACGAACGTCGTGACCGGCGAGTCACGTCGGCTGGACGTCACCGGCCTGTTCGTCGCCATCGGCCACCGGCCGAACACCGATCTGTTCGCCGACCTGCTCGACCGCGACGAGAACGGCTACCTGGTGACGCAGCCTGGTTCGACGGCCACCAACGTCGACGGCGTGTTCGCGTGCGGCGACGTGCAGGACCACATCTACCGACAGGCGGTCACCGCCGCCGGTTCCGGCTGCATGGCGGCGATCGACGCCGAACGCTGGCTCGAAGCCCACTCCTGACGCCCGGGAAGGACAGCACCGGATCTCACGAGGCGTGCCGATGCGGTCGGCGCCAGCGTCGCGGCAACGCTCCGTCGGGGGGTCCGGGGGGCGGTAGCCCCCCGGTGCGGCGGCAGGGCGAGCTGCTCGCCGCCGCCAGCAGTTGGGTGCGGCGCAGCCGCTCCACGCTCGACCGAAGGAGCGAGCGCAGTCGAGCGACTGAGGTCGAAACCCAGGCCGAAACCCCCGGGAATGCGCCGGCCCCGCCGCCGGTTGTAGCTCGGTAGGATCGGTGCGCCATCTGGACACCGAGCGATTTCCAGCACAGAAGGAACCCCACCATGGCCAACGGCATCGTCAACCTGTCGACCAGCACGTTCGACGAGCAGGTGCTCGGCGCGGACAAGCCGGTCCTCGTCGACTTCTGGGCCGAGTGGTGCGGGCCGTGCCTTCGTGTCGCGCCCGTGCTCGAGGAGATCGCGGGTGAGCAGCGCCGAGCAGCTCACCATCGCCAAGGTCAACGTCGACGACAACCCCGAGCTGGCGCAGCGTTACCACGTGATGAGCATCCCCACGATGCTGGTGTTCTCCGGCGGCGAGATCAGCAAGAAGCTGGTCGGCGCGATGGGCAAGACCCAGCTGCTGCAGGAGCTCGACGAATTCCTCGTTTCCGCCCACTGACCCCCGGGCAGCACGGCGAGGCCATCCGCGACCTCCAGCGTCGCCTCGGCGGTGCCGGCTTCCCCCCGGCCGGCGCCGAGACCGGCACCTATTGCGCCGCCACCGAGGCCGCCGTGCGCGCCTTCCAACGCACCCACGGCCTGCGTGAGCAGGCCTGTTGCGACGAGGCGACGTGGCTGGCGCTCGTCGAGGCGTCCTGGCGGCTCGGTGACCGACCGCTGAAGCTCGTCGCCCCCAACCTCCGTGGTGACGACGTCGCCACGTTGCAGAGCCAGCTCGGTCGCCTCGGGTTCGACTGCGGGCGGGTCGACGGGATCTTCGGCACGCTGACGTCGCGGGCGCTCGAGGACTTCCAACGCAACTGTGGGCTCGACGCCGACGGGGTGTTCGGGCCGGTGACGGGGCGTGCCCTCGACATCAACAGCGCCCAGACCGGCACCGGGCCCGGCGTGGCGGCGTTGCGTGAGCTGGAACGCCTCGGCCACGTCAGCGCCTCGCTGCAGGACCTGCGCGTCGTCATCGGCCAGTTCGGCGGGATGAGCTCGCTCGTGCGGTCCGTCGCCCGCCGCCTGCGTGCGCTCGGTGCCAACGTGGTGTCGGTCGACGAGCTCGATCCCTCGCTGCAGGCCTCCGCCGCCAACCGTCACGCCGCGGTCGCCTACCTGGGCTTCGAAGCGGAAGCGCACCGTCGGGCGACGGTGTCCTACTATTCGACACAGGGGTTCCACTCTGCGGGAGGGCAGTCGCTGGCGCTGCAGCTGGTCGACTCGCTGAGCGCCACCGGCGTGCTCGGCGCCGTCACGGTCGCCGGCATGCGCCTGCCGGTGCTGCGCGAGACACGGATGACCGCCGTGGTGTGCTCGCTCGGCCCGATCCAGCGCGTCACCGACAGCGCCGGCGTGGTTGCCGACGCCATCGTGACCGCGCTCGGCGCCTGGGCCCTCTCCCCCATCTTGATGACCTGAACGTCGCCGCTGCGGTCTGGTCGACCGGGTCTCTGTCACCGTACGGCGATGCCTCTGAGCTGGGCTTTCGTCATGGACTGGAGTTGTCCACAGACTTGTCCACCGCCTGTGCGTACACCTCACGTTCACCCGGATGAACATCTAGAGAAGGGTTTGTCCACAGGATGTGCGTGATCCTGTGAGGTTGCTACCCGCCGATGATGCGCCGGTAGATCCGCTCCAGGTCGGCGAGGTCGGCGAACTCCACCATCACCCGGCCGCGCTTGGCGCCCATCTGCACGTTGACGCGGGTGTCGAGGTGGTCGGCGAGCAGTTCCTCCAGTTCGAGCAGGCCGGGTGGGCGCAGGCGCGTCCCAGCGGCCAGACCCGCGCCGTCGGTGGGCTGGGGTGCTCGCCCGCCAGCCGGGATCGGCGCCCGCTCGCCCAGCGCGCCGCGTCGGACGGCGTCCTCGACGGCACGAACCGACCATCCCTCGGTGACCACCTTGTCGGCAAGCTGCTCCTGGAGGGCGCGATCGGCGGTCCCGAGCAGGGCTCGGGCGTGTCCGGCCGAGAGCTTGCCGTCGGCCAACAGCCGCTGCACTTCCGGCGGCAGCCCCATCAGGCGCAACGTGTTGGTCACCGCCGAGCGACTCTTGCCCACTCGCTTGGCGACGTCGTCGTGGGTGAGGTGGAAGTCCTCGATCAGCTGGAGGTATGCGGCGGCCTCCTCGAGCGCGGTGAGGTCGGCGCGATGGAGGTTCTCGACGAGCGCCTCCTCCACGGCGGCCACGTCATCGGAGTCGCGCACGATCGCCGGGATCTCGGTGAGGCCGGCGCGGCGCGCCGCCCGCCACCGGCGCTCCCCCGCGATCAGCTGGAAGTCCGTCGCCGACGCGGCGCACCAGCACGGGCTGGAGCACGCCGATCTGGGCGATCGAGTCGGCGAGGTCGGCCAGCGACTGCCTCGTCGAAGTGCAGCCGGGGCTGGTTGGGGTTGGGGACGACCTGGTCGACGGGGATCATGCTCAGGCCGCCCACACCGGCATCCGCCGCGGTCCCGTCGGCGTCCGGGAATGAGCGAGCTGAGGCCCCTACCCAACCCGCTGCGACGAGCCATCGTGCACCTCCTGGGCGACATCGCGATAGGCGATCGCCCCCCGCGACAGCGGATCGTAGATCGTGATCGGTTGGCCCTGTGACGGTGCCTCGGACAGGCGCACCGATCGTGGCACGACGGCCCGCAGCACCTTGTCGCCGAAGTGCTGGCGCACCTCGGACGACCACCTGGTCGGCGAGCTTGGTCCGAGCGTCGTACATCACGCAGACGATCGTGCTCACCTCCAGCTCGGCGTTGAGGTTGCGGCGCACCAGGTCGACGTTGTGCAGCAGCTGGGCCAGGCCCTCGAGCGCGTAGTACTCGCACTGCACCGGCACCAACACCTCACGGGCGGCGCTGAGGCCGTTGATGGCGAGCAGACCGAGCGACGGCGGGCAGTCGATGAAGACGTAGTCGTAGTCGTCGAGCATGGCCTCCAGCGCCCGGCGCAGTCGGATCTCACGGCTGAAGGCGGGCACCAGCTCGATCTCCGCGCCGGCGAGGTCGAGGCTCGACGGCGCCACGAACAGGCCCTTCACGTCGGTCGGCTCGATGCAGTTCTCGATCGGCACGTCGTGCATGAGCACGTGGTACATCGACGTCTCGAGGCCGTGATTCTCGATGCCCAGCCCGCTCGAGGCGTTTCCCTGGGGGTCGAGGTCGACGATCAGCACCCGCTGGCCGAGCTCGGCCAGGCACGCACCGAGGTTGATCGCGGTGGTCGTCTTGCCGACGCCGCCCTTCTGGTTGGCGACGGCGATGACGCGGGGGAGCGGGCGTTGCGGTCGCTCGACCGTCTCGGCCAGATCCTCCGCCACATCATCGGGCGTCGGCACCCGTCGGCACCGAGTCGGCCTCCGTCTGCGCCGCGATGGCAGCATCCGACGGTGAGTCAGCGGTCGGGTGCCACTCGGACACCGATGGCACCACCGCATCGCCCTCCGCACCAGCCAATTCGGACGGCGGTGGGGTGACGGCGTCGTCGTCGGACACGCTCATCGCCGTGAGACTAACGGCCGCACGACGGGGACGGCGGGATGCGGCTCGCCGACCGCGTTTCGATGTTCCACGTGGAACCTCCAACGGGGTAGTGGGTCACGGTTCCACGTGAAACCTTGCGCCGTCGGTTACTGCGAGGAACCCCGCCGCAGCACGACCACCCGGGCGTCGGCGTGGTCGATGCGGCTCAAGCCAGCCGAGGCCAGCAGATCCTCACCCCAGCGAGCGTTTTCCGGTCGGCGGTTCGCTGACCACCAGCAGCCCGCCCGAGGAGAGCAGTGGGACACGCATCGTGGATGACGCGCTCGGGCGGCCCATACCCGCGGGCGACGACCGCGCCGATCGCCGTGCCGGCCAGTCGGCGGGGGAGCGTCGCCGCGTCGGCGGCGATGACCCGCACCCGGTCGGCCAACGCCAGTCGGTGCACGAGACGGCTGACGTGGTCGGTACGCGTGGTGCGCCGGTCGGCGAGCACCAACGACAGATCCGGACGGCGCCAGGCGATGACCAGTCCAGGCACGCCCCCACCGGTCCCGAGGTCCACCACCGTGGCGGTAACCCCGACCAGCGCCCCGACGAACGCCTCGCTGTGCGCCACGACGTCGGCGACCGGCAGGCGCCCGAGCATCCCCAGGCGTTGCGAATCGCCCAGTGCAGCGAGCAGCGGGCCGTCGTCGGGCACGCCCCTCGCCGTCAGGCCGGGCTGACGATGATCCGCCGATTCGGGTCCTCGCCCTCGGACCGGCTGGTCACACCGTCGATCGACGTCAGCGCATCGTGGATCACCTTGCGGTCGGCCGATGGCATCGGGTCCAGCGAACGGGCGACCCCCGACTCCTTGACCATCTCCGCCACGCCGCGGGCGAACCGCTCGAGGGCGACGCGGCGCTTCTCCCGGTAACCGGCAACGTCGATGCGCAGCCGGGTCTCGTGGTCGCCGAGCCGACGCTGGGCCGCGACGCGGGCCAGGTCCTGGATCGCCAGCAGGGTGCGGCCGCCGGGACCGATCAGCAGGCCGAGTCCATTGGGACCGTCGTGACCCGGCCCGTCGGCGGCATCGATCCGCACCTCGATCTCGTTGCCGTCAATGGTCGCCGAGCTCGAGCCCTCGAGCCGGAAGGCCCTCAACAGCCCGTCCGAGAAGCTGACCGCGGCCTCCTTGACCTGCTCTACCTGTTCGGCATCGACCGGTGGCCTGTTGTGACGGCGTCGATCGGATCATCGTTCATGTGCGCTCCTGCATCAGTCGGCCTGGCCTGCGTGTCCCCATTCCCCGCTGGCGGGCGCGACGACCCTCGTCGGCGTTGGCCCGTGCCCCGCCCGCTCGCCTCACCACGCGGTGGCGCGGCCTCGACTGCGCTGTCCACGGTAGCAAGCTCCTCGGGGCGCTCGGACGGGGTCGAGCCCGCAGCCTCGCTGCGTCCGTCGTTCCGCCGGCGCCCACGTCGGTCCTGCTTGGGACGCACGGCGGCGGGGCGTACCCGTGCCCGCACCCGGGCGACGCCTCTCGTGCGCCCGAACAGCCCGGTCCGCGGCTCTTCGAGGACCTCGAACTCGGCGTCCTCGGCGACGATCCCGAGACGGTCGAGCGCCTCGTCCTTGGCCTCGTCCAGCGACTTGCCGGTCGTCTCGACCCATTCCATGCGATTGCTCCGTTCAGCTGTAGGGGTGGCGCGAGGCGACGCTGCGGTCAGCGTCGCTTCTTGTCGCTGCCACGCGGCCCACCCGGCCGGCCGGCGCTGGGGGTGCGGGTCGGCCGTCCGGCCGGACCCTTGCCCGAGGGGGTGGGGCGATTCTTGGGTTGGGTGGTGCGCTTCGACGACGCTGCGCTGGCCGCCACGGTGGCCGCCGCCAGCGGTGGCGGCAGCAGCGGTGGCGGCCTTCTCGGCCTTGGTCGGGCCCGACGCGTTCTTCGGGCTCGCCAGCTCACGGCGGGCCTGGGCGAAGAAGCCGCCTCCACCCCCGCCGCCGCTGTCGCCGTCGGCTTTGGCCAGCTCTCGGGCCTGCTCGCTGGCGCGCTGGGCCTGGCGCCCGAGCGCTTCGTCATGGCCGTAGAACTTGCGCGTGATGTACAGCTGCTGGCCGATGCGCAGGATCGCCTGGGCCATGTAGTAGATCACCAGGCCGAGCAGGAAGAACACCTGGAAGATGGCGAACGCCACCGGCAGGTACTGCATCAGCTTCTGCTGGCTGGGCGACATCTGCGGGCTGACGGCGGCGCGGGCGGCGACCATGCGCTGCTGGACGAAGTAGAGGATGCCGAGCAGGGCGACCAGCAGGACGTAGATGAGCCCGGTGGCGAAGTTCTCGGCGAGCGCCTCGGCCGGGCGCTTGGCGAGGTCGAGACCGAACGAGATCATCTGCGTCTGACCGTTCAGCGACTGGAACAGGCTCGAGTCGTGCGAGATGTAGCGGGGGAGGAAGCCGAGCGTGTGGTTGGGCATGCCGATCGCGGCGTACACCCCGCGGGCGACCGGCGCGGTCGTGTCGGCCGTCGGGCGGTAGGTCAGCCCGTGGAGCACCCGGAACATGATGATGAACACCGGCATCTGGGCGAGCAACGGCAGGCACGAGGCCATCGGGTTGACCTTGTGCTCCTTGTAGAGCGCCATCATCTCTTCGTTGAGCTTGGCCCGGTCGTTGCGGTAGAGCTGCTGCAGCCGCTTGGTCTCGGGCGCCAGGCGCTGCATCTCGAGCATGCCCTTGGTGCTCTTGAGGGTGAGCGGCGTGATGACGATCATCACCACGACGGCGATCAGGGCGATCGAGATCGCTGTAGTTGCTGGTGAACTGGTAGAACTTCTCGATCAGCCAGCCCGGGATCTTCGAACACGCCGGCGATCATCGGGCGTCACTCCTCGACGGCTGGTGGGCCGTCGTTCGGTGTCCGTCCGGCGGGCACGTCTCGGGCACCGGGTCGTAGCCCGACGGGCCGAACGGCCGGCACCGGAGCGAGGCGGCGAACGGTGAGCCACAGCCCGCGCCGCGTGCCGTGGACCTCGAGCGCCTCCTTGGCGTAGGCCGAGCACGACGGCGTGAAGCGGCACGGTGACGGGCGCCCGAATGCCGCTCGCTGGTACCACTCGACCATCCTGATCAGGCGCGACGGCCGCGTCGAGGCGCTCACGACGCCTCGCTGCCGATCTCGGCCCGCCGTCACCTGGGCGAACAGACGGTCGACCGCTTCGGTAAGCTGAGCGAACGTATGTTTGGTAGCGGCCGGTGTGGCGCCGATCAGCAACCAGCCGTGTTCGACGCCGTGGGCGGGCCGCGGCCGTGGCGACGATCGCACGCAGGCGCCGGCGGACGCGGTTGCGCGTCGCGGCCGTGCCCACCGCCCGACCGACGGCGAAGCCCACGCGCAACGGCACGGCGCTGGGATCGTTGAGGTAGCTGCACCACAGGGTTCTCGTCCTGGCCCGGCGTCCGGAACGTGCCAGTTGCTGGAACGCCCGACGGTCGCGGATCCGCCAGATCAAGCCGCCAGCCGGGTCCGGCCCTTGCGACGGCGGGCCTTGATCACGGCGCGGCCGGACCGGGTGCGCATGCGAGCGCGGAAGCCGTGCTTCTTCGCCCGGTGACGTTGGTTGGGTTGGAATGTGCGCTTCACGACGGGTACTCGATTTCTTCGACTGCGGGCGGTGTCGGCCGTGGCGTGGGCCGCACTGGTGCCGCGCCTGGCATCCGAACGCACCAAGGCTAGGGGCGGCCGCCCCCAAATCGTACTCCTGGCGCGTCCGGGAAGGCGTTGCGGGCAACGTGCTATGTTCGACCATCCGGGCGTCGCCGGACCCGTTTCCACAACCTGTGCGTAACTTGTGGACCCCAGCGGGATCGGCGCGGGCCGCCACGACAGTCGGGACAGAACCCGGCCACAAGCCGAGTCAGGCCGGGGCCGGCCGGGGCAAGAGGACAGATGCAGGTCAGCGACGGTAATCAGGTGTGGATCCGGGTGGCCGACCACCTCCGCACCCAGGTCACCGAAGCGGTCTGGATGTCGACGTTCAGCGACGTGCGCCCGATCAAGGTCGACGATCGCCAGCTCACCGTCAGCGTGCCGAGCAACCAGGCGCGCGAACGGATCATGAACCGCTGGTTGCTGATCGTCAACGAGGCCCTCGCCGACGCCGCCGGCAACGGCTGCCAGCTCGTCGTGCTGGTCGATCCCAACCAGGAACCCACCGAGCAGGACCAGGCCATCGGATGGTCCGACTGGCACGACGGTGCCGCGGCCGACGATGTCGACGGCCACGACACAGTCCCGGTGCGCGGTGGCTTCGGCGCCTCCTCGGTGCTCGACGAGGCCGGCCTCAACCCGCGCTACACGTTCGAGACCTTCGTCAAGGGCGGCTCCAACCAGTTCGCCCTCGCCGCCGCCCTGCGCGTCGCCGAGACCCCGGGCCGGGTGTACAACCCGCTGTTCATCTACGGCTCGGCCGGACTCGGCAAGACCCACCTGTTGCACGCCATCGGGCACTACGTCCACCACAACTACCAGCACCACGACGTGCGCTACGTGTCCACCGAGAACTTCCTCAACGAGTTCGTCGACGCCATCCGCTACAAGACCAACACCGCCTTCCAGCGCCGCTACCGCGACGTCGACGTCCTGCTGATCGACGACATCCAGTTCCTCGAGAAGCGAGAAGGCCTCCAGGAGGAGTTCTTCCACACGTTCAACGCCCTCCACGGCGCCAACAAGCAGATCGTCATCTCGAGCGACCGCATCCCCGACGCCATCCCGACGCTGGAAGAACGACTGATCGGGCGCTTCCGATGGGGGCTGATCACCGACATCCAGCCACCTGACGTCGAGACCCGCCTGGCCATCCTGCGCAACAAGGCCGAGCGCGAGGGTGTGCAAGTGCCCCAGGAGACGCTGGAGTTCATCGCCACCCGCATCGCCTCGAACATCCGTGAGCTCGAAGGGGCGCTGATCCGGGTGACGGCCTTCGCCAGCCTGTCCGGGGTGCCGATCACCACCGAGCTCGCCCAGAACCTCCTCACCGACCTGCTCGGCGACTCCAACGTGAAGCCGCGCACCGACGAGGAGCTGCTCGCCGAGATGGCGGCGATCCTCGGCTTCGACGTCGTCGCCCTGAAGGGCAAGAGCCGTCAACGTCCACTCGTGACGGCACGCCAGATCGCCATGTACGTGTTCCGCAATCTGACCGAGCTGAGCTACCCGAGCATCGCCCGCCTGTTCGGCGGCCGCGACCACACCACGGTCATCCATGCGGTCGACAAGGTGCAGAAGCTGATGAGCGAGCGCAAGCAGATCTACGACCAGGTCACCGCGTTGTTGCAGCAGCTGAAGTCGTCGTGAGCCTGCGAGTCTTCACTCGCCAGAGCACCCACGCCGGTTCGAGGGCCGGGGACCTGGGGGCGCAGCCCCAGGAGTGGGACAGCGCTGCGGATTCCCTGGGGACACGTGGCGTTCACGTCGTGGACAACTGGGCGTCGTCCACCGAACGACAGCGGTGTCATCTGGCGCCTGTGCACACTGGGGACGAAGGGGCGCGCCCCGCCAGCCGCCCGTACGCTGCGGCGACGGGTGTTGTCCCCAATCCACAGCACCTATTACGACTACTAGTTCCATATATACGCCAATCATGGGAAGGGTCCGACTGTGAAGTTCCGCTGTGAACGTGACGTCCTCGCCGACGCGCTGGCGACGGCGGGTCGAGCCGCCACCAGTCGCACCGGCGCGCTGCCCGTGCTGGAAGGGGTGCACCTGCAGGTGCGCGGCGACGAGCTGTCGGTCACCGGCACCGACCTGGAGATGTCGATCCGCCTGACGGTCACCGTGGGCGGGGTGTCCGACGGTGCGGTGGTCGTGCCGGCGCGGCTGAGCGCGGACGCGGTGAAGTCGCTCCCCGCTGGGCGGTGGAGTTCGGCGTCGGCGACGACGACGTGAGCATCAGTGCCGGCCGCTCGCAGTTCTCGTTGCGGAGCTACAACCTCGACGACTATCCCGCCCAGGTCGATCCGGCGGCCGAGGCGGTCACCGTCGCATCGGCGGACTTCGCCGACGCCCTGCGCCAGGTCGTGCGGGCGGCGAGCACGGACGAGGCGCGGGGCGTGATCACCGGCGTGCTCATCGCGGCCGAGGACGATGGCGTGCGCATGGTCGCCACCGACTCGTACCGGCTGGCGGTGCGCGACCTGCCCGAGACGGGGATGTTGAGCGGTGGGCAGAAGGTGCTGGTGCCGCACCGGGCGCTGACCGAGCTGCAGCGGATCCTGGGCGCCAGCGACCAGCTCACGCGTGCGGCTCGGCGCCCGCCACGCCACGTTCGAGTGCGGCTCGACGCGGTTGACGACCCGGCTGATCGAGGGTGACTACCCGAACTATCGCAACCTGGTGCCGGCGAGCAGCCCGAACCAGCTGACGGTGAGCAAGGAGGCGTTGCTCGAGGCGCTCCGACGGGTGAAGATCATGGCCCGCGACTCGGCGTCGGCGGTGCGGCTCACCCTCGGCGGTGACACGTTGACCCTGGCGGTGCGCGACCAGGACTACGGACACGCCGTGGAGGAGCTCGACGTGCGCTACGAGGGCGACGAGATGCTCGTCGGCTTCAACCCCGACTACCTGATGAGCGGCGTGGACGCGATCGACACCGACGAGGTGACGTTCTTCCTGCGTGACCCGATCAAGGCGGTCGTGCTGCGCGGCGTCGGCAAGGACGACTACCTGTACCTGCTGATGCCGCTGCGCGTGTCTTCGACCGAGTGAGCGCCGGCGCCGAGGGGCGGGCGATGCCGTGATCGTCGAGCGCCTGGAGCTCAGTCGACTTCCGCAACTACGCCGCGGCGGCGTTCGACCTCACGGCGGGGACCACGGTGGTGGTCGGCGACAACGGTCAGGGCAAGACCAACCTCGCCGAAGCGATCGCCTACCTGGCGACCCTGTCGAGCTTTCGCGGCGCGCCGAACGACGCGCTGGTGCGCGTCGGCGCCGTCCTCGGCGATCGTCCGGGCGTCGCTGCGCGACGGGAGCAGTCGTCGCTGATCGAGGCCGAGGTGCTGGCGACGGGGCGCGGTCGGGTGCAGGTGAACCGCCAGCGCCTCGCCCGGTCCGCGATCTGCTGGGCGTGGTGCGCGTGAGCGTGTTCGCTCCGGACGACCTCACCCTCGTCAAGGGCGGCCCCTCCGATCGACGGGGCTTCCTCGACGACACCCTGGTGGCGCTGGCGGTGAAGTACGACGCCGCCCGCCTCGAGCTCGACCGCATCGTGCGCCAGCGCAACACGCTGCTGCGCCAAGTCGGCGGGCGGCTCGACGATGCCGCGGCGGTCACCCTCGACGTGTGGGACGCGAAGCTGGTCGACGCCGGCGAGCGGTTCGGTCACGCCCGGGCGGTGCTGGTCGAGCGGGTGGCCCCGTACGTCGCGTCGGCCTACGCGCGACCTGGCCGGCGCTGAGTCGGAGGTGACGCTCGGCTACGACCCGGCCTGGCGGCGCGACTGGCCTGGCGGTGGCACTGGCCGCGGCGCGGGGCGACGACGTTCGCCGCGGCCTGTCGACGGTGGGACCGCACCGCGACGAGCTCGAACTGCGCATCGGCGGCGATGCCGGCGCGTACCCATGCCTCCCAGGGCGAGCAGCGCACGCTGGCGCTGGCCCTGCGCCTGGGGGCCCACCGACTGGTTGCCGAGCGCACCGGCTCGACGCCGGTGCTCGTGCTCGACGACGTGCTGTCCGAGCTGGACGCCCATCGCGCCGCCGCGCTGCTGGGGTCGCTGCCGGCGGGCCAGGTGGTGATCACCACCGCCGGGGCGATCCCCGACGCCGCCCATCCCGATCGGGTCATCCGCATCGAGGCCGGCGCCGTCGTCTGACCGGCGCCCGCCGCGATCTGGTCACTCTGCGTCTCGAACCCCGATCTGGTCACCCACGTTCTCGATATCGAGAACGTGGAGGTGACCAGATGACCCTCCGGCGTCACGCCGCGATTCGAGGGATCGGGCGCACGGACCGCGCTCGAATCGCGCGACACTCGACGGCGATGGCTGACGACGACGAGGCCACGTCCGATCAGCGACGTGATGGACGGGATCGTGCGGTCGCTCCGCGGGGGGAGCGGGCCATCGAGCCGCGCCGTCGGCGGCGTGTTCGCCCGCTGGGACGACATCGTCGGTGCCAACATCGCCGCCCACGTGCGGCCGCTGCGCCTCGACGAGGGGGTGCTCGTCGTCGAGGTCACCGACCCGGCGTGGGCGACGCAGGTCCGGCTGCTGTCCGAACGCCTGCGCAGCCGGCTGAGCGAGGTGGTCGACGTCGACGTGCACACCGTCGACGTCCGCGTGACCGCCCCCGGATCGCGCCGGCGCTGAGGCCGGCGTCCACGTCACGGCCACACCCCGTTGGTAGACTGAAGTCATCGCGATCACGCCGTCCGCCGGGCCGCGATGAGATGACCCGGACGACGAAATCTGCAGGTCAGAGCGCTGCATCGGCAGGGTGCCGCCAATGACCGACGGCACGATCGCCCGAGGATCGGCGAGCACCTCATCCGGCTCGCCGCGAGCAGAACCGAACATGAGAACCGAGAACCACACCGTGCCGAGCGACGACACCATCCCGACCGACCCGACGCCCACGTCAGCGGGGCCGAGCGGCTCGGGCCGGCCGTCCAACCAGGCGTCCAATCAGGGTTCGTCGAGCTACGGCGCCAAGGACATCCAGGTGCTCGAGGGCCTCGATCCGGTACGCAAGCGGCCCGGCATGTACATCGGGTCCACCGGGCTCGACGGTCTGCACCACCTCATCTGGCGAGGTCGTCGACAACGCCGTCGACGAGGCGATGGCCGGCTTCTGCTACCCGCATCGGCGTCACCCTGCAGGACGACGGCGGCTGTCCGCGTCGACGACAACGGTCGGGGCATCCCGGTCGACCCTACCCGAGCGGCCCGCACAAGGGCAAGAGCGCGGCCGAGGTGGTCCTCACCGTGCTCCACGCCGGGGGCAAGTTCGGCGGCGAGCGGCTACAAGGTCTCCGGTGGCCTGCACGGCGTCGGCGTCAGCGTCGTCAACGCGCTGTCCGAGCGGCTCATCCTCGAGGTCGACAGCGGCGGCAAGCGCTACCGCCAGGAGTACGCCAAGGGCGGCAAGCCCCAGGGCAAGCTCGAGGTCGTCGGGCCGACACCCGCCCGCGGTCGCACCTCGGGTACGACGGTCACGTTCTGGCCCGATCCGACGATCTTCATGGCCGAGGGCACCGAGTTCGTCGCCCGCACGGTGCTCGAGCGCCTGCAGACGATGGCGTTCCTCAACCGCGGCCTCGAGATCGTGTTCGTCGACGAGCGCGCCGGCAAGGAGGGCAAGACCACCTTCCAGTACCGGGGCGGCCTCATCGACTTCGTCAAGCACCTCAACGCCTCGAAGGAGGCGCTGTTCGCCAAGGTCGTGCTCGTTCGAGGACGCCGACGCCGACGGCCAGATGCTCGACATCGCGATGCAGTGGAACACCGGCTACTACGAGGGCATCCACGGCTACGCCAACGGCATCTCCACCATCGAGGGTGGCATGCACGTCGAGGGCTTCAAGACGGCGCTCACCATCGGTGGTCAACAAGTACGCCCGCTCCAAGAACCTGCTCAAGGAGAAGGACGACAACCTGCTCGGCGAGGACATCCGCGAGGGCATCACGGCGATCGTCGCCGTGAAGCTGCGCGACCCGCAGTTCGAGGGCCAGACCAAGGCCAAGCTGGGCAACGTCCCGATCCGCTCGTTCGTGCAGACAGGCGACCAACGAGCGCCTCGGCCGAGTGGCTCGAGGAGAACCCCGCCGAGGCCAACCGGGTCGTGAAGAAGGCGCTCGCCGCCGCCCAGGCTCGTGTCGCGGCGAAGAACGCCCGCAACGCCATCCGCCGCAAGACCTCGCTGTCCGGCGCCGGCATGCCCGACAAGCTCAAGGACTGCTCGTCAGCGGTCGCCGCGCGAGAGCGAGCTGTTCATCGTCGAGGGCGACTCCGCCGGCGGCACCGCCCTCAACGCCCGCGATCCGCGAACGCAGGCGCTGCTGCCGATCCGCGGCAAGATCCTCAACGTCGAGCGGGCCCGCCTCGACAAGATGTTGAAGAACAACGAGATCCAGAGCGCTGATCACCGCCATCGGCGGGGGAGTGGGCGAGGAGTTCGACGTCAGCCAAGGCCCGCTACCACAAGGTGATCGCTGCTCGCCGACGCCGACGTCGACGGCAGCCACATCCGCACCCTGCTGCTGACGTTCTTCTACCGCCAGATGCGCCCGCTGGTCGAGGCCGGCTACGTGTACATCGCCCAGCCGCCGCTGTACTCCACCGAGGTCGGCAAGGAGAAGGTGTACCTGAAGGACGACGCCGCCAAGGCCGAGTTCCTGGCCGAGCACGCCCGAACCACAGCAAGAGTTCCAGCGCCTGAAGGGTCTCGGCGAGATGGACTGGGACGAGCTGAAGGGCACCACCATGGATGCCGCCACGCCGCACGCTGCTGCAGGTCACCGTCGAAGCAGGCCGCCCTGGCCGACGAGGTGATGAGCGTGCTGATGGGCGACGACGTCGAGAGCCGCGCGAGACTTCATCACCACCAACGCCCGCGACGTCCGCAACCTCGACTTCTAGACGACCGACACCCCCGACCACGATCCGAGCCCTGACGCATGTCTGACAGCCCCATCCCCCCCGCCCTGCCGTTCGAACCGGTGCAACCCGTCGCCCTGCAGGACGAGATGGAGAACTCGTTCCTCGACTACGCGATGTCGGTCATCATGTCGCGGGCCCTGCCCGACGTGCGCGACGGCCTCAAGCCGGTGCACCGGCGGATCATCTGGGACATGGATCGAGCAGGGTTTCCGGCCCGACCGCAACTTCGTCAAGTGCGCCCGCGTCACCGGCGACACCATGGCGCGCTACCACCCGCACGGGAACTCGGCCATCTACGACGCCCTCGTGCGCATGGCCCAGCCGTTCTCGCTGCGCCACCCGCTGATCGACTTCCACGGCAACTACGGGAGCCCGACTCGGCCGGCCGCCGAGCGCTACTGCGTCACCGGCGATACGCGTGTGCGCATTGCCGACGGGTCGAGTCTGCGCGATCGCCGATCTCGTGGATGCTCCCGACGGACTCCGAGCGCTGACGTCGACTTCGACGGTGCTCGACAAGCGACGGCAAGCCCGTTCACGGCAGTCGAAGGCGTTCAACTCCGGCGTCCAACCGACCAAGCGCATCACCACCAAGAGCGGGGTTCAGCCCTGCGCGGCACGCCACAACCACCCCGTCCTCTGCCTCGTGCCGATTGCCGGTGTGCCGATGTTCCAGTGGCTCCACCTCGATGAGATCACGCCGGGCACTGTGGTGTGCATCGCGCGTAACGCCTGGATGGATGTCGTCCCCACGGCCCGACGAGTCGATGCTCGGCGTGCTCTGTGGCGCCTGGGTGAGCGAGGGCTTGGGCGTCCGACGTCTCGTGCAGGGTTCAACAACACCGACCGAGTCAGTTCTTCAACGATGTCGTGTACGCCTACGACGCACGTCGTCGGCGGCCCCCGCTACGTGTCGGACGTCTCACGCGTGTAGACCGCAAGCAGATCTATCGAGCTCGACATCCAGCAACCTTGCCGCTTTCCTGCGAACGGCCCGCTCGCCGAGCTCGTCGGCTCGCGCGCTGCCGAGAAGTTCATCCCCGAGGCGGTCTGGCGCGGTGGTTGGGGCGTCAAGCGGGCCTTCTTGATGGCGTGCTTCGAGGGCGATGGTGGCCCACGAGTCGCACCGGACGGGTTCACGCATTCACTACTCCACCTACAGCGATCGCCTTGGTCGCGAACTGCAAGAGATGCTGAGCGAGTTCGGTGTCATTGCCTCGTGCAAGCGGCACATGTGCGCCAGAGCGGCAAGGTCGAGCATCGACTGATCATCTCCGGGCTGCGCAACGTGCAAGGCGTTCGCCGAGCGCGTCGGCTTCCTCGCAACTAAGCAGGCCAAGCTGCAGGCAGCTCATCAGCGCACGCTCCCGTGCGACCCCATCGCCTGAGTGCCGATCACGTTCCCGTACGTCGCCGATTTCGTGCGCTCGGAGGTGGCCTTCGACACCCACGGGCTCCGGACGCAAGTGGCTGACCGCGGCACAACTTCGACCGGGTCGAACGTTGGGATACCGAACGACTCCGAATCATCGACCGCATCAAGGATCGACGAGATCCTCGAAGACGATCCTGCCCGTCATGGATTCTGGCTACCGCTTCGAAGAAGTGGCGTCGGTCGTCGACGAGGCGTCAGCAGTCGTGTCTACTCGATTGCGCGTCGACTCCGACGACCACTCTTTCCTCGCCGGTGCGTTCGTCAACCACAACACGGAGTGCCGGCTGGCCCCGTTCGCGATGGAGCTGCTGGCGGGCATCGACGAGGACACCGTCGACATGGTGCCCAACTACGACGGCTCCACCGAGCAGCCGACGGTGCTGCCGTCGCGGTTCCCCAACCTGCTCGTCAACGGCAGCAGGGCATCGCCGTGGGCATGGCCACGAACATCCCGCCGCACAACCTCGGCGAGGTGATCGACGCCACCATCCACCTGATCGACCATCCCGAAGCGACGCCCGACGACCTGATGACCTTCGTCAAGGGTCCCGACTTCCCGACCGGCGCCAGCATCCTCGGGCGGGCCGGCATCATCGACGCCTATCGCACCGGGCGGGGCAGCATCAAGATGCGGGCCACGGCCACGATCGAGGAGTCGAAGAAGGGGGCGATGCAGATCGTCGTCACCGAGCTGCCGTACCAGATGAGCTGCGCCGCCATCGCCGGGCGCATCCAGGAGCTGGTCGACGCCGGCGACCTCGAGGGCATCGCCGACGTCAACGACGACTCGGCCGGCGGCAAGACCAGCCTCGTCGTCACGCTCAAGCGCGACGGCAACCCCAACGTGGTGCTCAACAAGCTGTACAAGCTCACCCAGCTGCAGTCATCGTTCTCGATCAACATGGTCGCCCTCGTCGACGGCGTGCCGCGCACGCTCAACCTCGCCCAGGCGCTGCACGGCTACGTCGACCATCAGGTCGACGTCGTCACGCGCCGCACCGAGTTCCGCCTCAAGCGGGCCAAGGAACGCGGCCCACATCCTCGAGGGGCGGATCAAGGCGCTCAACGTGATCGACGAGATCATCGCGCTCATCCGCGGCAGCGAGGACGCCAACGCCGCCAAGGACGGCCTGATGGCGCCGCCCTTCGAGTTCTCCGAGATCCAGGCGGTCGACATCCTCGACATGCAGCTGCGGCGTCTCACCCGGCTTGTCGCGGATCGACCTCGAGACCGAGCTCGCCGAGGCCCAGGCCACGATCAACGAGCTCGACGCGATCCTCGCCGACCCGGTGCTGCTGCGCAGCGTCATCAAGGACGAGCTCGCCGCACTGCGCGAGAAGTTCGCCACGCCGCGGGTCTGCCAGATCGCCCTCGACTCGGGCGAGATGTCGATCGAGGACCTCGTCGACGACAAGGAGCTCGTCGTCGTGATGACCGAGGCGCAGTACGTGAAGTCGGTGCCGGCGGCGCAGTTCAAGACCCAGGCCCGCGGCGGCCGCGGCGTGTCCGGCGCCAAGCTCAAGGCCGACGATCTGATCCGCCACGTCATCTTCACCACGTCGCACGCCCACCTGCTGTTCTTCTCCAACCGCGGCAAGGTGTACCGCCTGCGGGCGTTGGAGATCCCCGAACGGGAGCGCACGGCCAAGGGCATGCCGATCGTCAACCTGCTGCCGTTGCAGGCAGGCGAGACGATCCAGGCGATCATCGACACCCGCGACTTCGCCGGCGAGCGCTTCCTGTTCTTCGCCACCCGCAAGGGCACGGTGAAGAAGACGGCGTTCGACGCCTACGACTCGAGCCGCCGTGACGGGCTGATCGCCCTCAACCTGCGCGACGACGACGAGCTGGTGCGGGTCATCGAGACCGGCGGCGGCGACGACATCTTCATGGTCTCCCGGCGGGGCATGACGATCCGCTTCTCCGAGGACGACGTGCGCCCGATGGGCCGCAGCGCGGCCGGCGTGCGGGGCATGAAGCTCCGCGCCGACGACGAGGTCGTGTCGGTCGACGTGGCCCGCGACGACACCGCGATCCTGATGGTCACCGAGGCCGGCTACGGCAAGCGCACGCAGCTCGAGCACTACAACCGGCAGGGCGCGGGTGGCCAGGGCGTCATCGGCATCAAGCTCACCGGGCGCAAGGGCGAGGTGGTCGCCGCGTTCATGGTCGGCATCGACGACGACATCGTCGCCGTGTCGTCGGGTGGCGTGACGATCCGCATGCCGGTCCGCGAGATCTCCTCGCAGGGCCGCGCCGCCACCGGGGTGCGGGTGATGAACCTCGACGACGGCCAGACGGTGGCGTCGGTGGCGCCGATCCTGTCGAGCGACACCGAGGACTGAACGCAGCCCGGACGGGTTCCGGGCCCGACCGATCGTGCGGGCGACCGCACCGACAGCCCCGAACTCAGGAGGTGTCGTGATCGTCGTCGGATCGGTCGGGCGCGGTGGTCGGGTCGAGGGCGACTGGCGCGACCACCGCGGCCAGGCGGTACCGCTCGCGCTCGTCGTCGTCGTGCTGGCGATGGTGTTGATGATCGCGATCGGATCGGTCGGAGGGCTCGCCGTCGATGCCAGCCGGGCCCGGACGGCGGCTGACGCAGCGGCGCTGGCCGGTGTCGAGGGTGGGCGGGCCGCAGCGGTCCGGCTCGCCACCGATCATGGCGCCACCCTGGTGGCGTACCAGGCCTCCGGCCCGACCGACGACCGGCTCGTGACCGTTCGGGTGCGCGTCGGGCGGGCCACAGCGACGGCGGCGGCGACCAACCGCGGTCCGTGACGACGGCCGGAGCTGCCCGGATCGAGCCAAGGGCGCTGCGTACACTCGATGGTCGTGGCTGCCGGTGACCATCGCGACGACACGTCCGGGGTGACGGCCGCACTCGACCCGGACGACGAGCGCGAGCACCACGAGGGCAACGGTCACGACCCGCTACCGGTCCCGGCCGACGTTGCGACGCCGGAACCGATGACCGGCGCCCTGCCGGCCGTCCCTGGCGACGAGCAACCGGCTCTGGAACGCGGCGCCGAGGCCGCGCCACCGTCCGTCGACGTCGACGACCGGCGCGGGCTTCCGGCCGCGGTCCGCCGCCGCCTCCTCCGCCCAGCAACGACACCCGTCCCGTCGCGGTCGCACCGGTGCCGACGGCCGCGTCGCCACCTGCGGTGGCCGTACGGCCCGCCGCGCCCGAGCGTGCGGCACCGGCACCGACCGCGCACCCGCTGATCGCCGGCGATCCCTTGCTCACCGGGTCGACGCCCGTCGTGCGCCGTGCGGAGCCCGCGCCGGAGGTCGCACCGGACACGCCCGAGCTGTTGCGACCGTTCGATCGCACGACCGACGAGAGCGGCTCGCTGCCGAAGCGGCGGTGGTGGCGCGGGCGTACCAGCAGCACGGCCGACGAGTCGGCACCGATCGCCCTGCCAGCGGGCGAGCCGACGACGCCGATGCCCCTGCCCGCGGTGGACGTCGCCAGCGGCCCGGTCGCGCCCGGCCCGGTCGCGCCGGGCGCGGCGACGCCGAATCCGCAGCCGTTGCTCGACCCGCGACCGTCTCCGGCGGGCGTGGCGCCGGTCGTGGCCGCCACGGCCGCTGCGGCCGCTGTCGCTGGTGCGTCCACCGCGCCCGGTCCGTCGGCGACCGCCACGACGGCCCCTGCCGAGGCGCGCACGGCACGACGCGGCGAGCGCGACACGACGGGCGCGACGGCGCGACCGGCTCCCACCCGCCAGCAGCAACCGGCGCCGACGGCGGCGGTCGCCGCGTCGCCGGTCCGCCCGCCCGCCGTCTCCCCGACGCCGCAGTTCGCCGGCCGTCGACCGCGGGTGCGCCGGGTGACGCGTGTCGTGCGCAGCGTCGATCCGTGGAGCGTGTTCAAGGTCGGCGCCCTGTTCAGCGCCATCGCCTACGGCATCACGCTCGTCGCCGGCGTCCTGCTGTGGAACGTGGCCTACGCCACCGGCACGATCGACAACATCGAGCGGGGCATGGAGTCCACCGGCTGGGACTCGTTCGAGCTCAACGGTGACGAGATCTTCCACAACCTGTGGATCGGCGGGCTGTTCGTCGCAGTCGGCCTCACCGGCGGACTGGTGCTCGTCGCCACGCTGTTCAACCTGATCACCGACCTGGTCGGCGGGTTGCGCTTCACCGTCCTCGAAGAGGAGGTGATCGAGCGGCAGCCGTCGTCGATGCGCCGCTATGCCTCCCGCCGCGAGCCGAGCCGCCAGGGCTGATCGGACAGCGCCCGGCTCCACGACGGTGACGAGGTCGCCCCGAACAATCCGTCCTTCCACCCCTGACAGTCGGGAGTGGCGAGGGGCCGGTCGGGCGCGATTTCCGACCGCGGGCGGCCGCCCGCCGGTAGGCACAGCGCATCGCCGCAGCTAGCCTTGGTCGTCCCCTGGGGGCTATAGCTCAGTCGGTTAGAGCGCATCCCTGATAAGGATGAGGTCACAAGTTCGATTCTTGTTAGCCCCACCACGAACAACCTGGCAGCGAGTTCACGAGGCGCCACACGGCACGTCGTTCGCATTCCCAGGGCGGCGTCAGGTCCGCGCGTCGCGAACGCCGCGTCGGTCGCGGGCCGGGATCACGTGCTCCACACTCGGCGGGCGGTGTCGGCCAGCGCGATGCGATCGATGCCTTCGTCGTGGGAGAGGTCGAGCAGATGCGGGTCGGCGTCGACGAGACCGAGCCCGGCGATCCCGATCGCGGGCAGGCTCGCTGCTCGCGAGTGGTTCAGCGCTCTCGCCAACACCCAAGAGGGAGAGCGCGCCGCTGCTGCGACCGGCCGAGGCGCCGCCGACGCATCAGCGGCGTTAGGGGACGAGCACGACGGGCCGTCCGGTGTGGTGGACGACCTTGAGTGCGGTGCTCCCGAGGCGCAGGCCGGTGAAGCCGCCCCTGCCGCGAGTACCGACGACGATCAGCCCGGCACGTTCGCGCAGCGCGGTCTGGGTGAGCGCGGTGACCGGCTGGTGTTCCACGACGAGCGTTTGCGTGGGGACGTCGGCGTCGCGGAGTGGTGCGACCCAGTCGGCGCAGTCCTTGAGTGCGAGTTGGTACCAGCTCGTGGGGTCGGTGTGGGACACCCATTCGGCAACCGGCAGTTCTGCGTGGACGGCGAACACGTCGGCGTGGAGTCCCGGCGCGACGTCGGCGCACCATTCGACGGCCCGTGCGCTGGCCGCGGATCCATCGACGCCGACCACGATCCGCGTGGGACGCAGTGATCCGGCCGAGGCGGGGATGGCAGCGAGGGGCCGATCCGTGTGGTGGGCGAGGTGGTGGGTGACGCTGCCGAGGTGGAGGGCGTGGGGGTGGCTGCCGGTGCCGCGCGCTCCGACGACGATGAGGTCGGCGTTGCGCTCGTCGGCGCTGGCAAGCAGCGCGGTGCGGGGGTCGCCGTCGAGGAGGAGGGCCTCGTATCCGATCCCGGCGTCCGCGCCGGAGTGCACCACTCGTCATCGAGGAGACGCCCGGCCTCGGCGCGCAACTCGGCGTAGGTGTCCGGAGGCACTTGGGTGAAGGACGGATGCCAGGCGTTGGCGATGATGAGCGGAATGTTCATCTCGGCCGCGAACTCGGCGGCCCAGCGAACCGCGACCTGACCGCTGGCCGAGCCGTCGGTCGCTGCGAGGATGCGTTGCACGGGTTCCTCCCTCCGTCGTACTTGTTGCCAAGCTGCGATAGGTGCTTGGTGTTCTGTTGGCCAATTGTGCCGTGGTCCACACCGGGGTGGCCTCACGAGCAGTGTGAGCGCGGAGTGGCGGCGCGGGTCAGGGGCGAAGGTCCTTGGTCTGGCTCACATGTTCAACTTTCCTCGGCGTGTGGTTGCGGGTTGTCGGGATCGGTGGATCGAGACTGGGGGACGACGAGGACGGGACAGTCGGCGAACTCGAGGACGTGGGCGGTGACGCTGCCGAGGTAGGCGGAGGAGGGGCCGCGGCGGTCGCTGCGGCCCATGACGATGAGATTGACGTTCCAGGTCCGCAGGGCGCGTCCAGCCTGTTCGACGCGCCCGGTGGCGCCGCCGTCGGGGCCGGCGGCGTCGAGGAGGGCGCTGAGGGTGTGGTCGGCGGTGACCGTGACGAGGTGAAGTCGTGCGTGCCACCCGGCGGCGAGGTTGGCGGCCGTGTGGGCTGCACGTAGGGCGGCGGGGGAGTCGTCGACGGCGACGAGAACGCGCTGGATCGTCATCATGGCTCCCGGGTCGATCGTGTCGGGGTGGGGTCGTGTGCGTTGGTGGAGTCGGTGCGCGTGAGCTCGTCGTGTTCGTGCTCGTCGAGGCGCAGCTCGAGGTCCCGACGGGTACGTTCGAGTTCGGGGACCCAGCGGTCACGCACAGCGCGGAGCCGTCGTCGGGTGAGCGCGAGCTCGTCACGGACGCGCCGGAGTGCGGCGGTGACCGCGGCCGTCCGCTCCGCAACCCGATCGCTCCGGGGCACCAAGGGCACCGACTACGAGGGTGGCAGCCGGGTACCGGCGATCGCCGGCTGCACAGTTTAGTTCCGTTTCGGCTAACTTGTTAAAGGTAGTTCTATTAAATAACATTGTTGCAAACTGCACTTATAATGAAAGTTAGGCACAGTTTGCTAAACATGCCCTGACCGGCAGGCAGGTCTTCGGCATTAGTAAATAAAAATAAGTTTCTTGTTTTTACCTACGCTAAAGCTTCGGTTGGTAAACTGGGCTGTACCTCAAATGCAAGTCCGTTATACCTACAAGATTAAGAGTTAAATTTAAATGCAAAGCGGTATTGGAGATATCCATTCAGATTTGATTTGCGACATTTTATATTTACCTCTAAATATCAGATCACCCCGATAATTATTTTGATGGCTATTGCAAATAGTAAGACAGCAAAGACTTGTTTTACCCAGCTGGTCTTCGCTTTAATCACGAGGAAATTACTCCCGAGTAAAGCACCGATAATTACGACAACTGCTAATATTATTGTAAGAGTAACCTCGAAGTGACCCTGCGCGGAGTGGCCAAGGAACCCGGAGAAAGAAGAAAAAGTTACGGCAAAAGCAGAGGTTGCAGCGGCACGTTTAGTTTCATATCCCATCCACATAAGAAGCGGCGCCATAATGAATCCGCCTCCGATACCGAGAAGACCCGCCATAAATCCTGCAAAGCTACCAATTACAGCACCAATGATCGCCCGTTTCTTGAATGGCATTATGTCCTTTGGTTCGGGCCTCTTAGACATAAATAGCATTCTGACTGCGGCTACCAGGACGGCAGCTGAGAATAGTATTAATAGAAAATTCACGGGCAATTTATTGGAGACAACAGCCCCAACGGGTGCAAATATGAAAGCGGAAATTGTCATCGCCAATCCGCCTTTTACGTCCACTAATTTATTTTTGAAATATGCTATTAATGCTATAAGCGTTGTCAGACCGTTTAATAAAAGGGCTAATGGAATAGCAACTTCTTTAACAGGGAAGCCTGCCCACTTAAGAATGGGGACATAAATCAACGCACCACCCAAGCCGAGCATTGAGAATAGGAAATGATGCCGCAGAGTATTATTACTGAAATAATTAAGTAAAACATTTCAACCCTTTGTTATATAGGTAAATGAATTACGGCTTCCTCATGAGTTCTTTCTGAACAAGCAATGCAAACTTTCTTTCCTTCTTTTACCCTCAGGTATCTTTCAAAAATATATTCACCACACACTTCACATTTTGCTTTGGTGAAAGAGCCTTTAACCGGCGTGTATTTAAAATCTGACAGTATTGTTACAGTAAAAAGTTCATCATCGGAAGCACTGAGAACAATATCAATAATATCTTTTCTTACTTCTTCTGGAATTTCGGAAGGTTCTATCCTTTGTTTACGGAATTTGAAAAATTCGTGAGGTGCAAGCTTATCCTGGAATTCATTTTTCAACGCAATTCTTACTGCATCTGTTTTGCCTGGATACCAAAAGATTGCAGCTACCTTTCCATAGTTCAATTTTTCAATCATTCCTTTTCCATAAGTAGCCCCGGTTGCGGACATAATTCCATCCTGCATACATCCCTGCGGATGACCAACGCCCATTTCAGAAAAAACGTGCATCTGATGATCAAAACTTTTTTTAACGCCTAATTTTTCCATTGCCAACGTTCCCATTCTATAACCGATTGGCATAAACGGGCATCTGTGCCCGTGAAATTCAAATGTCCATTCCGGTAATTCAAATTTCGAAGTAACGTTTTCTTTTTTGTTTAACATTTTATTTTCTCCCTTAATAATTAAGTAAACATTTACTTACTATGGTAAGCAAAATTTTTTATTTCTTCAATGTCTTCGAAATCAATGTATACATCCTTTTGCAAAAGTTTTCAATATTCAATCCGCTTTGATTAAGTACCAATTCAATATTAAATATAATAGGAATTCCCATATACAGCATTGCCACATCTTCCGGGTTTGTTTTTTTATCCCAAACTCCTTCTCTTATTCCATCTTTTACAATTTTTATTACAAATTGCTTCTGTTCTAATAAAATTTGATTCAGTTTTTCTTTAAGCTCCTTGTCACCTAAATGAGTCGCTTCAGAAAATAAAAGGATCGTAATTCCTCTATTTTCTTTAAGATATTTGACATTACGGCATAGATAATTAAATAACTTTTCTTCAGTTTTTATTGGACTTAAAACAATGCTACGCAGCGATCCGATTAAATCGTTAGCAACATCATCCATAATCCCTTTAATAATATCTCGTTTAGTTGCGAAATGACGGAATATTGCGCCTTCAGTAAGCCCAATTCTTTTTGCTAAGTTTCGAGTTGAAATATTGTGCAGACCCTCATCTGCAATTATTTCAAGCACCGCTTTCTTTATTTGCTCCTGCCGTATATCTGTATTTTCTCTAGCCAATTTTATCACCTATTGGAAATATGTAAACACTTACTTACAAATATATAAGAAAATTTTAATTTGTCAAGTTATTTTTGTTCTGTGCAAATTAATTTTCATTTTGTTGTTTATTTTTGAAATAAACTTATATTTTTAATTATTCTAAGGCGGTATAACCTCTATTAAAGGATAAAAATAAGGAGGTAATAAAAATCCAAGGCGAAATTTTATAAAAAAATTCGTTATTAAATCTGAACACTGTCCGAAACCCGGTGGCTGAATTTCAGATTTTTAAAAGTTGTGACTTCGTTCGGCATTTTTATTCAACATTATTCTTTTAATTAATAAACTTGACTTCTGTGCGTACAAAAAACAAAATTACGCACTTTCGGATTAACCTGCCTGCCGGCAGGCAGGTCTTTGGCTTTGTGGTTTTATTCGATATTCTATTTTTTGGCGGCGGGTTAACCGCAGGGCGTTATACAGAGGGAAATGATGATAGAATATAAAAATAAATTTTATATAGTTTTATTAACTTCAATTTTAGGAGTTCTTACTGTTTATAATATCATCACAATAATTGTCTATTCAAGCTATATTTCAATTATCCCACTTTTATTCCAAATTCCTATGCTCTTCTTTATCTTTAATAAAAAACCAACGCTCACTATTTTTATTAAAATATGGAGTGTAATTATTCTAATAGGTGGTATAGCTGGTTGGATAAATATTATAGCTAATCTTAGTCTCAAAGGATTAGATAGTCAATTTGATAAGGATAAATTGGGATTGTTAAATTTAGTATATCAGAGTTTCCGAGTTATAGTGTCAGTATATTTCTTAATGTTTATAAAAGAAAGTATTTCAAAAATTAAAGATGAAAAAAATAGTTCACCATCAGAAAAAGAAGATGCAAAGGAAATCTCTGTATAACCAACGCATTAACACCGACCGCATATTCGCACTCGGCAATTATTAGATTTTTAAGGTTATCATTCCGTTTCGGCATTGTTGTTTAAAGTATCTACTACGTCCCGAAAACGAATATTTATAAACATTATATTATTAAGGAGATATTATGGCACACAAAATAAAAGTTACCTGTGGGATGACGATGTCTCTTGATGGGTTTACTGCAGGCCTAAATCAAAGTTTTGAAAAACCATTTGGAGACAATTTCGATTCAGACTTACTGGATCGTTGGATGTTTGCTGAGCCGGAAAAACATAAACACAAAAAAGAAATAGACGCTATTCTTGATGCAGGCGCGTTCATTATGGGTAGCAATATGTTTGGGCCTAAAGACAGGAGAGACAATCCGGAATGGAAAGGATGGTGGGGTGATAATCCTCCGTATCACGCTCCGGTTTTCGTGCTCTCCCACAAAGAGCGAGAACCAATAGAAATGGAAGGCGGAACGACATTTATCTTTGTGACTGACGGCATTGAATCGGCGCTTTCAAAGGCAAAAGAAGCGGCAGGAGAATCGAAATGTAAAGATTATGGGAGGAGCAAATACCGTCAATCAATATTTGGCAGCTGGGCTCATTGATGAATTGTGGCTACATATAGTTCCCGTGACTATAGGCGCAGGTACGCGACTTTTTGAGGGAGTGTCTAATCTCAAGCTTGAACCGATCGAAGTGAGTGGAACCAGTGTGGTGACACATATTAGATATAACGTTTTGAAATAGAAATTCATGTATTCATGATATTAGATTAATTATCTGTTTAAAGTAATTGCGTATAACAGT
>CAVRBV010000020.1:0-49136 GCA_963719295.1 Ilumatobacteraceae bacterium | reverse complement strand
GCCGAGGTGTTCGAGGTGTGGCGCGAGAAGTCGATCTACGGCAAGAAGTACATGGGCATCCTGCGCTCCGCGTTCCTGATCGACGAGAAGGGCAAGATCGCCGAGGCGTGGTACGACATCAGCCCCAAGGACACGCCCGCCAACCTGCTGCAGGGCTCGCGCAAGTGAGCGACCTGCTTCCGAAGCCGACCGACGTCCTCCCGCATCGGCCGCCGTTCCTGTTCGTCGACGAGATCACCGGCTCGAGGCGGGCCAGTCGGCGCCGGGCATGTGGCACCTCACCGGCGACGAATGGTTCTTCCCCGGTCACTTCCCCGGGCGGCCGACGCTGCCGGGTGTGCTCATGGGCGAGGCGATCGCGCAGGTCGGCGCAGTCGCCGTGCTCACCGATGCGCGGTTCGCCGGCAAGCTGCCGCTGTTCGGCGGACTCGACTCGGCGCGCTTCCGCCGGCAGGTCGTTCCGGGCGACACGCTGGAGCTCGAGGTCGAGCTCGGCCGGATGTCGGCCCGGGCCGGCAAGGGGCGGGGCCGGGCACGCCTCGGCGGCGCGATGGCCAGGTCGCCTGCAGTGCGAGCTGCTGTTCGTCGTCGTCGACGCCTGAGCTCTGATAAGTGGAGCGCACGATTGCCGGTCGCATCCCGAGGCGTGCCGGTCCGACTCAGGCGCCGGGGCGATGACCACCGAGCCGTTGTGGCCGCCGAAGCCGAAGTTGTTCGACATCGTCGGCCCCGGCTCCCACGGCCGGCCGTCGCCGGGACCATGTCGATGTCGAGGTCGGACCGGTCGTGGTGTCCGCCGTCGGCGGGATCAGCCGTTCCGCATCGACAGCAGGACCGCGGCCGCCTCGAGTGCGCCGGCCGCACCGAGCGCGTGGCCGGTGACGCCCTTGATCGACGTGACCGGGGGCCCGGCGTCGCCGAACACCTTGCGCACGGCTCGGCCTCGGCGGCGTCGTTGAGCGGCGTCGAGGTGCCGTGGGCGTTGATCTGCCCGATGTCGGCGGGGTCGAGCCCCGCGTCGGCGAGCGCCAGCCGCATGCACGGGTGGCGCCGACGCCGCCGGGTGACGGCGCGGTGATGTGGTGGGCGTCGGCGGTGCTGCCGGAGCCGAGCATCTCGGCGAGGATCGGGGCGCCGCGGCGCTCGGCGTGCTCCCACTCCTCGAGCACGAGCACGGCCGCGCCTTCGGCGATGACGAAGCCGTCGCGCTCGACGTCGAACGGGCGGGAGATCCCGACTGCGGAGATCGCGGTCATGTTGGTGAAGCCGGCGACCGACGTGGTCGTGGCCGCCGATCGCTGCCGCCGGTGACCACCGCGTCGCAGCGACCCCAGGCGATCAGCCGGGCGGCGTTGCCGATGGCGTGGGTGCCGGCGGCGCACGCGGTGCAGATCGTCTCGTACGGCCCCTGCAAGCCGTACCGCATCGAGATCGCCGCGCCCGCCGCGTTGGGCATCATCATCGGCACGAGGAACGGCGAGACCCGGCGCTCGCCCTTCTCGACGCAGACGCGGATCTGCTCCTCGAGCGTGTGCAGGCCGCCGACGCCGGTGGCGAAGATCGTGCCGAAGCGGGCCGGGTCGACGCGATCCCGTCGAGGTCACCGGCGTGGCGAGCGCCTCGGCGGCGGCGGCGAGGGCGAACTGCGCGAAGCGGTCGGTGCGCCGGGCCTCCTTCGGGCTGTCGAACCACGGCTCGGGTCCCAGTCGTAACTCGACCGTGCGCCCTCGGTGCGCCGGGCCGAGCAGGCCGGCCCAGAACGCGTCCTTGCCGATGCCGCAGGGCGCGACGACGCCGAGCCCGGTGACCGCGACGCGCCGGCCGCGGCCGTCCACGTCAGGCAGCTTGCCGGTGACGAGGTCGTAGGCCTGGCCGACGGTCTCGATGCCCTCGAGCTCCTCCTCCGGCACCTCGACGTCGAACTCCTCCTCGAGCGCCATCACCAGCTCGACGAGGTCGAGGCTGTCGGCGTCGAGGTCGTCGCCGAACCTGGCCTCGGGCGTGACCTTCTCCTCGGGACGGACAGCACCTCGACGGCGCACTTCTTGAACCGGTCGAACATTCTTGGTCCACGGTGGTCTCCTTTGCTCGGCGGTGTGGAAGTCGAAGGGGACGGGCGAGTGCTCCGGCGAACAGGTGAGAGTGTTGCACATCGGTGTGATCAGTGGCCCATGCCGAGGCCGCCGTCGACCGGGATCACGGCGCCGGTGATGTAGCCGGCGTCGTCGGAGGCGAGGAACGCGACGACGCGCGGCGATCTCGTCGGGCGTCGGCCATCCGCCCGAGCGGCACGGCGGCGGTGAGCTCGGCCAGCCGCTTGTCGCCGAGCGCGGCGGTCATGTCGGTGGCGACCGGCCCGGGAGCGACCACGTTGACGGTGATGCCGCGCGAGCCCAGCTCGCGGGCGAGCGAGCGGGCCAGGCCGACGAGGCCGGCCTTGGACGCGGCGTAGTTCGCCTGCCCGGCCGAGCCGAGCAGCCCGACGACCGACGACATGAAGACGATCCGGCCCCCGCGGGCCCGCAGCATCCCCTGCGCCGCCCGCTTGGCGACCCGGAACGCGCCGGTGAGGTTGGTGTCGACCACGGTGGTGAAGTCGTCCTCGCTCATGCGCAGCAGCAGGCCGTCGTGGGTGATGCCGGCGTTCGACACGAGCACCTCCACCGGCCCGAAGTGCTCGTCGACCGCGGCGAAGGCGGCGTCGACCTCGGACGTGCGAGTCACGTCGCACTTGCACGCCGAACAGCCCGTCGGGCGGCTGCGGAGCTTCGGTAGGTGACGGCGACCCGGTCGCCGTCGGCGGCGAGCCGGCGGCGCAGGCGAGCCCGATGCCCCGGGAGCCGCCGGTGACCAGGACGATCCTGCCGGGCGGCGCTGCCCTCACACCCCTCCGCCCCACCGGATGACCGCGCTCGCCGCCGTCATGCCGGCGCCGAAGCCGACGAGCAGGACGAGGTCGCCGTCGGCGACGCGGCCCTCGTCGAGCGCGTCGACGAGGGCGAGCGGGATCGACGCCGACGACGTGTTGCCGGTGCGGTCGAGCACCACGGCGGCGCGGTCCATCGGGATGCCGAGCCGGTCGCAGGCCGCCTCGATGATGCGGATGTTCGCCTGGTGCGGCACGACGAGCGCGATGTCGTCGGCGCGTGACGCCGGCCTGCTCCATCGACTTCGCCGCCGAGTCGACCATGACCCGCACCGCGCGGCGGAAGACCTCCCTGCCCTCCATCTTGATGTAGCCGCCGACCTCGGCGTAGAGCAGCGCTTCGGCCGAGCCGTCGGAGTCGAGGTCCCAGCCGAGCAGCTGGCCGGGGCCGTCGACGGCCTCGAGCACGACCGCGCCGGCGCCGTCGGCGAAGAGGATCGCGGTGTTGCGGTCGTTCCAGTCGGTGATGCGCGACAGCGTGTCGGTGCCGATGACCAGCATCTTCTGGGCGCCGATGGCGATCAAGCCGTGGGCGACGACCAGGGCGTAGACGAACCCAGAGCACGCGGCGTTGACGTCGAACGCACCGCACCGCAGCCCGAGCTCGTCCTGCACGGTCGACGCGGTCGCCGGCACTGTCCGGTCGGGCGTCGTGGTGGCCAGCACCAGGCCGTCGATCTGCTCCGCGGTCGAGCCCGGCCCGCTCGAGCGCGGCGCCCGGCCTCGACCGCCAGGCCGCGGTCGTGCCGCCGACGCGGCGCTCGTGGATGCCGGTGCGCTCGATGATCCACTCGTCGCTCGTGTCGAGCGCGGCTCGAGGTCGTCGTTGGTGACCATCTTGTCGGGGCAGGGCGGCGCCCCAGCCGGTGATGACGGCGCCGCGTGCGCGGCGGGACGGCGGGCATGGCTTCCTCCTCACGTCGTGGGCGTCACGCTGTGCGCAGCCAGGCGATCGGCTGGCGCACGGCGACGCGCTCGCCGGCGACGGCGATGAGCCCTGGAGCACCCCGGCGAACGGCGACCGCACCTCGTGGTCGCCGACGTGACCGACCACGGTCCCGACCTCGATCGTCGGCCCCGTCGGCGATCGTCGGGCGCCGGCGTGAAGACGCCCGCCGCCGGGCTGACGACCAGTCGCTCGGTGGCGAACAGGTGCTCGCCCTCGTGGTGCGCCGACGGCGTCGGGGTCTCCGTGCGCGACGCACTCGAGCAGCCTGTCGAGCTCCTCGGGCGTGTGCACGCCGACGGCGCGGGCGGCCGGCGACCGTGCGCTTGGCCATGCCGGTCAGCACGCCGCCCGGGCCGAGCTCGACGAAGGTCGGTGACGCCGCGTCGGCGAGCGCGAGCAGGCACTGCCGCCAGCGCACCGGGCTGCAGAGCTGCGCCGACAGCAGGCTCGCCCAGTCGTCGCCCTCGTCGTGGGCGAGGGCGTCGACGTTCGAGACGACCGGCACGTCGGTGTCGCGCGGGTCGGCGTCGGCGATCGCCTTGCGCAGCCGGTCGCGGGCCGGCGCCATGAACGGGGTGTGGAACGCGCCGCTCACCGGCAGCGGCAGCACCTTCTTGGCGCCGAGCTCCTTGGCGTGCACGCTCGCCTGCGGCGACCCCTTCGGGCGAGCCGGCGATCACGACCTGGCCGGGAGCGTTGAAGTTGGCGACCCACACGTCGCCGTCGGCGCGGCGGCAGGCGACCTCGACCTGGTCGTCGTCGAGCCCGAGCACGGCGGCCATCGTGCCGGGCTGGTCGGCGCCGGCGTCGTGCATCGCCTCGGCGCGCTCGACGACCAGCCGCACGCCCTCGTCGAACGCCGAGCGCGCCGGTGGCGGTGAGCGCGGTGTACTCGCCGAGGCTGTGGCCGGCGCAGAAGCTCGGTTCGATGCCGAGCCGCTCGACCGCGTCGAGCACCACCAGGCTCGACACGAACGTGGACAGCTGGGCGTTGCGGGTGTCCTTCAGCTCGTCGGCGTCGGCGTCGAGCAGCAGCCGGGCGACGTCGCGACCGGCGATCTCGTCGGCCTCCTCGACGAGCTCCCAGCTCTCGTGCTCGCGCCACGGCCGCCCCATGCCGGGGCGCTGCGAGCCCTGGCCGGGGAACGTGAACGCGAGCATCGAAGTCGAAGGGTAGACCCTGACCGTGGCCGGCCCCCGTTACCGACGGGTAATGGCCGACGCCCGAGACGGCAGCGACGCCGGTGGGTCGGCCGCCGACGGGGGCGGTACTGGTGCCCGGGGCGGGACTTGAACCCGCACGTCCTTGCGGACAATGGATTTGAGTCCACCGTGTCTGCCATTCCGCCACCCGGGCAGGGCACGCAAAGTGTACGGCGCTCTGTGTCAGCGTGTGCGCACTCTGGGCGCGACAACCCTGACGCAGACGGCCCGGGGCCTACGATCGCGCAATGGGCGATGGGCCATCCGGGCGACAGCCGACGGCACCACCGCAGCGCAACACCGGACAGCGGGTCGTCGTGTGGCTCAGCATCGCCGTGATCGTGATCGTGCTGGTGCTGATCGGCGCCCAGGTGATCCCGCGATGGTGGTCGCACCGGGTGGCGAGCGTCGTCGACGGCAGCCTGACCACCGGCGCGCTGTACGGGCTGTTCATCGGGTTCGTGTTCACCCTCGTGCCGCTCGTGCTGTTGGCTCTCGTGATCCGCTATCGACGCGAAGGGCGCTCGTGGAAGGGGTGGATCGGCTGGTTCGTGCTGGTGCTCCTCACCGCCGCGCCGAACCTGATGACGCTCGGCATCGTGATCGGCCGGTCGGGAGCGGCCCACGCCGCCGAGCGCACGTTCGACGTCGAAGCGCCAGGGTTCCGGCTGTGGTCGCTGATCGGCGCCATCGCCGGGGCGCTGGCGATGGCCCTGCTCGTGTACCTCGTGCGCTCCCGCGGCTGGTTCCGCGACGAGAACGAGCGCATGCGCCGGGAGATGCGCACGCCAGCAGCCGCCGTCCCCATAACGGTGCCACGGCTCCCGAATCGGGCCGTTCTAGGGTGTCGCCGATGGCGAAGTGGCTCACCGAACGACGGCTGTCGCAGGTGGCCACGCGGCTCAAGTCGCTGCGCGGCGAGCTGGCGGTGATCGACGAGCAGCTGCTGCAGTTCACCGACGACGCCGACGAGCTGTCGCTGCGTGCGCTGATGTCGGAGACCCCGATGGCGGCGCACGAGTCGAACGAGGCGCGCAAGCACCTGGCGGCGATGCGCAAGCACCGCGCCCACATCGTGGCCGAGATCGACGAGCTCGAACAGAGCCAGGACCGTCTACTCGACCAGCTGACCGGGTGAGATCGACCGCCACGACGGCGCCACCCCACGGGTGGGCGAACGCCGTTGTAGCGTGCAACGGGTGACGAGCAGGGTCGTGATCGCCGAGGACGAAGCCATCATCCGCATGGACTTGCGCGAGACGCTGGAGGAAGAGGGCTACGAGGTGGTCGGCGAGACGGGCCGCGGCGATCAGGCCGTCGACCTCGTGCGCGAGCTGCTGCCCGACCTCGCCATCCTCGACGTCAAGATGCCGGGGCTCGACGGCCTCGAAGTCGCCCGCATCGTCAACGCCGAGAAGCTCTGCGGCGTGCTGATCCTCACGGCGTTCAGCCAGCGCGAGATCGTCGAGGACGCCCGCGACGCCGGCGCCCTCGCCTACCTGGTGAAGCCGTTCCAGAAGAGCGACCTGGTGCCGGCGATCGAGGTGGCCATCGGGCGCTTCCGCGAGCTGCGCGCCTTGACCGGCGAGATCGACGCGCTCGGCGAGCAGCTCGAGGCGCGCAAGTCGATCGAGCGGGCCAAGGGCATCCTGATGGACGAGTGGGGGATGTCGGAGCAGGACGCGTTCGCGTTCATCCAGCGCACGGCGATGAGCGAGCGTTCGAAGATGCGCGACGTCGCCGAGCGGATCGTCGACGGCTCGCTGCGGCCCTAGGGTCGCGCACCATGAGCAAGCTGCTCCTTCTCGACGGCAACTCGCTGACGTACCGCGCCTTCTTCGCCCTGCCGGCCGACATGGCGACCGCCAGCGGCCAGGTGACGAACGCCGTGTTCGGGTTCACGTCGATGTTCATCCTCGTGCTGAAGGAACAGAAGCCCGACAGGTGCTGGTGGCCTTCGACCGCCCCGAGCCGACGTTCCGCCACGAGGCCGACGCGACCTACAAGGCCAACCGCGAGGCGGCGCCCGACATGCTGCGCCAGCAGATGGGGCTCGTGCGCGAGGTGCTCGTCGGCGCTCGGCGTGGCGGTGATCGAGCTGCGCCGGCTACGAGGCCGACGACCTCATCGCCACCGCCGCCGAGCAGGCCGTCGAGCGCGGCGACGACGTCGTGATCGTCACCGGCGACCGCGACGCCTACCAGCTCGTCGACGACCCGCACGTCAAGGTGCTCTACAACCGCCGCGGCGTCAGCGACTACGTGCTCTACGACGAAGCCGGCATCTTCGACAAGACCGGCGTCACGCCGGCGCAGTATCCCGAGTACGCCGCCCTGCGCGGCGATCCGAGCGACAACCTGCCCGGCGTGCCCGGGGTCGGCGAGAAGACCGCCGCCAAGCTGATCTCGACCTACGGCGGGCTCGACGGCGATCTTCGCCCACCTCGACGAGCAGACGCCGAAGCTCCGGGCGTCGCTCGCCGAGCACGAGCAGCGGGTGCGCAAGAACCACGACGTCATCGTGCTGCGCCGCGACGCGCCGATCGACATCGACCTCGGCGAGCTGGCGATGCGAACCCGACCCGGCCGAGGTCAAGCGGCTGTTCGACTTCCTCGAGTTCCGCACGCTTCGAGGAGCGCCTCGCCGAAGCCCTCGGCCCGGCGCGCGCGCATCGTGCCGTCGACCGAGGAGCGCCAGCCGCTCGTGGCGGAGGTCGTCGATCGAGCACCGGCGCCGCCGAGACGGTGGCGGTGCTCGACGCCCTCGACGTGGCGTCCCTCGCCGTGGCGTTCGAGGGCGAGCCGGGCGCGGTCGCCGGTCACGGGCATCGCCGTCGTCACCGACGCGGCGCACGGCCGCAGTCGCTGTGGATCCCCGCGCGATCACTTCGAGGACCCGGCCGTCGCCGCCCGGCTGTCCCGACTCCGGTTCCGCGCGCCACGACGCCAAGCCGCTCATGCGCTCGCTGCTCGATCGCGGCATCGAGCTGACCGGGCTCGAGCTCGACACGGCGATCGCCGCCTACCTGCTCGAAGCCGGCCGAGGCGCGCTACGAGCTGGCGCACCTGCTCGAGGACTACACGCCGTACGCGGCGCCGGCCGACGATCCCGGCAGCGCCGGGCAGCTCGACCTCGGCGGCACGAGGGTGGAGCGACGATCGAGCGCGCCGGCCGCGAGCGCGCTCGCGGTCGAGGCCCTCTCGCCGAGCCGATCGTCGCCGGCGCTGGAACGCACCGGGATGCTCGATCTCTACCGCGACCATCGAGAACCCGCTGGTGGTCGTGCTGGCGCGGATGGAGCACGTCGGCATCGCCGTCGACCGCAGGAGCTGCAGGCGCTCAACGCCCGCCTCTCCGGTGAGGTGCAGCGGCTCGGCGTCGAGCTGCGCGGGCTGTCCGGGCGCGACGACCTCAACATCAACTCGACGCTGCAGCTGCGCGAGATCCTGTTCGACCGCCGCCCGCGGCCGCGGCCTCACGCCGGTGAAGAAGACCAAGACCGGTGCCTCGACCGACGCCGGGTCGCTGGAGAAGCTGCAGGAGCAGTGGCCGGAGTTCATCGCGCCGCTGCTGCAGTACCGCGAGCTCGAGAAGCTGCGCGGCACGTACGGCGAGGGCTTGCTGGCCGAGGTCGGCGCCCGACGGTCGGATCCACGCCACGTTCAACCAGACCGTCGCCCGCACCGGTCGGCTCAGCTCCGACCGGCCGAACCTGCACAACATCCCGGTGCGCCGTGACGAGGGCCGGCTGTTCCGCAAGGCGTTCGTCCCCGCCGCGGGGTGCGTCCTGCTGGTCGCCGACTACAACCAGATCGAGCTGCGGTGCATCGCCCACCTGGCGGCCGACCCGGGCCTGATCGCCGCGTTCACGAGCGGCCAGGACATCCACAACGCCACCGCGTCGCGGGTGTTCGGCGTCGAGCCGGCCGCCGTCACGCTCGACCAGCGGTCGAAGGCGAAGATGGTGTCGTACGGGCTGGCGTACGGCATGGAGGCGTACGGCCTCGGTCAACGCCTGAACATCGCGACCGAGGACGCGGCCGTCATCCTCGCCGCCTACTTCGAGGCCTTCCCCAACGTCAAGGCGTACATGGACCGCACCGTCGTCGAGGCGCGCAAGGTGGGCTACACCGAGACGCTGTTCGGCCGGCGTCGCCCGATCCCCGAGCTGCTCGACGGCAACTGGCGCATCCGCCAGGCGGGCGAGCGTCAGGCGATGAACGCCGGGATCCAGGGTCTCGCCGCCGACATCTTCAAGGTGGCGCTGGTGCGCATCGACGGCGCGCTGCAGAGCGAGGGCATCGCCTCTCGGCTCGTCCTGCAGGTGCACGACGAGGTGCTCATCGAGGTTCCCGCCGACGAGCGCGACGAGATCGGTCCGCTCGTGATCGACCTGATGCGCAACGCGGCCGCCCTCGACGTGCCGCTCGAGGTCAACGTCGCGTGGGGCGCGACGTGGGCCGACGCCAAGAGCTGAGCAGCTCGCGCCGGGTCCGTCGGCTGCGCTACGGTGCGTTGGGCGAGACGCCCGGCCATTCGCCCGGTGTTCACCGTCGGTTCGCGCCCAGCGTGCGGGCTTGGGCGCGGCGCCTGGTAGCCTGTGGCGCCGGATCGACCGGGTTCGCCCGACCGCGTCCATCGTCCTGTCCACCGAACACCCTGTCCCGTCCGAAAGCAGTCCCTCCTCTTGTCCGACACCACGCTCACATCGCCCGCCATGGGAACCTTCGACGACGAAGGCAACTACACCCCCCGCGAGATCGCCATCGACGATCTCGGCATGTCCTTCGCCGATGCCGTCGACGGCACGATGGTCGACGTCGAGGACGGCCAGCTCGTCAACGGCACGATCGTCAAGATCGACAAGGACGAGGTGTTGCTCGACATCGGCTACAAGAGCGAAGGGGTCATCCCGGCGCGCGAGCTGAGCATCCGCAACGACGTCGACCCGCACGAGATCGTCTCGCTGGGCGAGAAGGTCGAGGCGCTGGTGCTGACCAAGGAGGACAAGGAAGGCCGCCTCGTCCTGTCCAAGAAGCGGGCGCAGTACGAGCGGGCGTGGGGCACGATCGAGAAGCTCAAGGAGGAGGACGGCGTCGTCGAGGGTCCGGTGATCGAGGTCGTCAAGGGCGGTCTCATCGTCGACATCGGCCTGCGCGGCTTCCTGCCGGCCTCGCTCGTCGAGCTGCGCCGGGTGCGCGACCTCCAGCCGTACGTCGGCCAGCGCGTCACCGCCAAGATCATCGAGCTCGACAAGAACCGCAACAACGTCGTGCTCAGCCGCCGCGCCCACCTCGAGGAGACGCAGAAGGAGTCGCGCGACTCGTTCCTCAACAACCTCCGGGTCGGCGAGGTCCGCGAGGGCACGGTGTCGTCGGTCGTCAGCTTCGGCGCCTTCGTCGACCTCGGCGGCATGGACGGTCTGATCCACGTCAGCGAGCTGTCGTGGAAGCACGTCGACCACCCGGGCTCGGTCGTGTCGGTGGGCGACCACGTCACGGTGCAGGTGCTCGACGTCGACATGAGCCGCGAGCGCATCAGCCTGTCGCTGAAGGCCACCCAGCAGGACCCGTGGCAGGAGTTCGCCTCCACCCACCAGGTCGGCCAGCTGGTCTACGGCCGGGTCACCAAGCTCGTGCAGTTCGGTGCGTTCGTGCAGGTCGGCGACGGCATCGAGGGCCTCGTCCACATCTCCGAGATGTCGACGCAGCACGTCGACTCGCCCGACCAGGTGGTCACGCCCGGCGAGGAGCTGTGGGTCAAGATCATCGACCTCGACCTCGCCCGCCGGCGGATCAGCTTGTCGATCAAGCAGGCCGCCGAGGGCGGCGAGCTGGCCGAGGAGTACCGCGAGCACTTCGAGGTCGACGAGCACGGCAACTGGGCCTCGGGTGACTCCGACGCCGAGCGTGAGGCGGCGTGGTCGGAGTACTACGGCGAGGACGGCCCGCCGGCCGATGAGGCCGAGGGCGGCGCCGTGGCCGAGGCTGGTGCCGAGGCTGCGTGCCGAGGGCCGAGGCTGAGGCCGGTGCGGAGTCCGTGGCCGGCGCCGACGAGCTCGAGCCGTCCGCCGAATAGTCGCACCCCGATCGCCTGACGTGATCGTCGTCGGGCTCACCGGCGGCATCGGCGCCGGCAAATCGACGGTGTCGACGATGCTCGCCGAGCGTGGCGCGGTGATCGTCGACGCCGACGCGATCGTCCGCGAGTTGCAGGCGCCTGGTGCGCCGCTGCTCGACGTCCTCGCCGCCCGCTTCGGGTCCGGCATCATCGACGCGGACGGCGCCCTCGACCGGCCCGCGCTCGCCGCGATCGTGTTCGACGACCGGAGCGCCCTCGACGACCTCAACGCACTGGTCCACCCGGCCGTGCGGGCCGAGATCGCCGCCCGCGTGCGCGCCTGGGCCGACACCGACGAGGTCGTGGTGCTCGACATCCCGCTGGTCACCGATCCGAGGCGCGACCACATGGAGGCGCTGGTCGTCGTCGACGCGCCGGTCGAGGTCGCCGTCGAGCGGCTCGTGGCGCAGCGCGGCATGAGCGAGGCCGACGCGCGAGCGCGCGTCGACAAGCAGCTGTCGCGGGAGGAGCGCGTCGCCATCGCCGACCGCGTGATCGACAACGGCAGCGATCGCGAATCGCTGGTCCGCCAGGTCGACGAGACCTGGCGGTGGATGCGCTCGCTCCCGCCGGTCGTGCTCGACGCGGGCTGACCGATGGGTGCCAGCATGACCGTACGGTCCTGCTGGCACCCATCGGTTGCGGAAATGTGGGCGGGAGAACGGTTGTTCGAGTCGGGTAGACTCGGACGGGTGACCGATGTCAGCGTCGAGCCCACGGCCGGGCCGATCGACCTCACGACGTTCCGCACCGAATCGGTCATCGCACCGGTCGACAGCCAGCCGTTCCGCGTGGTGTCGGACTTCGGCGCGGCGGGCGACCAGCCCACCGCCATCGCCGCGCTGAGCGAAGGGCTCCGCCGCGGCGATCGCTTCCAGACGCTGCTCGGCATCACCGGGTCGGGCAAGTCGGCCACCATCGCCTGGACGATCGAGCAGGTGCAGCGGCCGACGCTGATCCTGGCTCCGAACAAGTCCCTCGCCGCGCAGCTGGCCCAGGAGATGCGCGAGTTCTTCCCCGACAACCGGGTCGAGTACTTCGTCAGCTACTACGACTACTACCAGCCCGAGGCGTACATCGCCTCCAGCGACACGTACATCGAGAAGGACTCGTCGATCAACGACGAGATCGACCGCCTGCGCCACTCCGCCACCGCCGGCCTGCTCACGCGCCGTGACGTGATCGTCGTCGCCTGCGTCAGCTGCATCTACGGCATGGGCAACCCCGAGGAGTACCGCGGCCAGATGGTCGACCTGTCGGTCGGCGTCGACTACGACATGCGCAGCATCCTGCGCCGCCTGGTCGACCTGCAGTTCGACCGCAACGACACCACGCTCGGCCGCGGCAAGTTCCGCGTGCGCGGCGACACCATCGAGGTGCACCCGTCGTACGAGGAGACGGTGCTGCGGATCGAGATGTTCGGCGACACGGTCGATCGGCTGAGCGTCATCGACCCGCTCACCGGCGAGACGCTGCGCGACCTCACCCGCACGCAGATCTTCCCGGCCACCCACTACGTCGCCGGCGACGAGCGCATGGCATCGGCGATCGGCAGATCGAGAAGGAGCTGCAGGAGCGGCTGGCCTGGTTCGAGAAGGAGGGCAAGCTGCTCGAGGCGCAGCGGCTGCGCATGCGCACGCAGTACGACCTGGAGATGATGGACGAGCTCGGCTACTGCAACGGCATCGAGAACTACTCGATGCACATCGACGGGCGCAGTCCGGCCAGCCGCCGTTCACCCTGCTCGACTACTTCCCCAACGACTTCCTGCTCGTCATCGACGAGAGCCACGTGGCCGTGCCGCAGCTGCACGGCCAGTTCGAGGGCGACCGCAGCCGCAAGGACATGCTGGTCGAGCACGGCTTCCGTCTCCCCTCGGCGCGCGACAACCGCCCGCTGCAGTTCGACGAGGTGCTCGAGCGGATCAACCAGTGCATCTTCCTGTCGGCGACGCCGAGCGCCTACGAGCTGCGCGTGTCCGATCAGGTGGTCGAGCAGATCGTCCGCCCGACCGGGCTGGTCGATCCCGAGGTGATCGTCCAGCCCGACGAAGGGTCAGATCGACGACCTCATCGAGGGCATCAACGACCGGGTCGCCAAGGGTGACCGCGTGCTCGTCACCACGCTCACCAAGAAGATGGCCGAGGACCTCACCGAGTACCTGCTCGAACAGGGCCTCCGCGTGCGCTACCTCCACTCCAACATCGACACCATGCAGCGCATCGAGATCCTGCGCGCCCTGCGCCTCGGCGAGTTCGACGTCCTCGTCGGCATCAACCTGCTGCGCGAGGGCCTCGACCTGCCCGAGGTGTCGTTGGTCGCCATCCTCGACGCCGACAAGGAGGGCTTCCTGCGCTCGGAGACGTCGCTGATCCAGACGATCGGACGCGCCGCCCGCAACGTCGACGGACAGGTCGTGATGTACGCCGACCAGGTCACCGACTCGATGCAGCGGGCGATCGACATCACCCAGGAGCGGCGCCAGCGCCAGATGGCGTTCAACGCCGAGCACGGCATCAACCCGCAGACGATCCGCAAGGCCGTCGGCGACATCCTGTCGCTGCTGCGTCCGGACGACCTGTCGCCCGTTCCCGGCAAGGATCGTCGCCGCCAGCGCGAGCGGGACAAGGTGCAGCGCGAGCTGAGGACGCTGCCCCAGCAGGAGATGCAGCGACTCATCCTGACGCTCGAGGAGGAGATGCACGAGGCCTCCGCCGACCTGCGCTTCGAGTACGCCGCCAAGCTCCGCGACGAGATCAACGACCTGCGCCGCGAGATCCGCGACGCCGGCTGATCGCCGTCTCCGTCGATGGCGCGGGGAGCGAACAGGCGTTCTATCGGGGTGCTAGGCTCGACCGTCGATGTCGCTCGCTAGCGTGGATCGTTGATGGCTTCTCGCCCCAAGTCCGCCCCGCGTGCGGCCGCCAAGGCGGTCGCGGATGCCCCGCAGATCGTCGTGCGCGGCGCCCGCGAGCACAACCTGCGCAACGTCAACGTCGAGATCCCGCGCGACAAGCTGGTCGTGTTCACCGGGCTGTCCGGCTCGGGCAAGTCGTCGCTCGCCTTCGACACGATCTACGCCGAGGGCCAGCGCCGCTACGTCGAGTCGCTGTCGTCCTACGCCCGCCAGTTCCTCGGCCAGATGGACAAGCCCGACGTCGACGTCATCGAGGGGCTGTCGCCGGCGATCTCGATCGACCAGAAGTCGGCGAGCCGCAACCCCCGGTCCACCGTCGGCACCATCACCGAGGTCTACGACTACCTCCGCCTGTTGTACGCCCGGGTCGGCGTGCAGCACTGCCCGCTCGACGGCACGCGCCTGCAGCGCCAGACGCCCCAGCAGATCGTCGACCGCATCCTCGCTGCTCCCCGACGGCACGCGGTTCCAGGTGCTGGCGCCGGTGGTGCGCGGCCGCAAGGGCGAGTACGACACCCTGCTCGAGGACCTCTCCGGGCAGGGCTTCGTGCGCGCCCGGATCGACGGCGAGGTGGCCGTCATCGACGAGTTCCTGAAGCGCGACGCAGCGCCTCGCCCGCTACGAGCAGCACACCATCGAGGTGGTCGTCGACCGGCTCGTGCAGCGCGAGGGCATCGCCCGGCGGCTCACCGACTCGCTGGAGACGGCGCTGCGCCTCGCCGAGGGCGTCGCCGAGGTCGAGATCGTCGCCACCGACGGCGGCGAGAACGAGACGATGACGTTCTCCCAGCACCTGTCGTGCCCGACGTGCGGCAACAGCTACGACGAGCCGGCACCGCGCAACTTCTCGTTCAACTCGCCGTACGGCGCGTGCGAGACGTGCGACGGGCTGGGCACGACGTTCGAGATCGACCCCGAGCTGGTCATCCCCGACCCCGACCTGTCGATCAACGAGGGCGCCATCGCCCCGTGGCGCGGCGCCCAGACGCAGTACTTCTCGCGGATGCTCGAGGCGGTGGCCGAGGACGCCGGCATCGACCTCGGCGCGCCGTGGTCGAAGCTGACCGCGAAGCAGCAGAAGATCATCCTCGAGGGTTCCAAGGGCAACCTCACGGTCAAGTACCAGAACCGCTACGGCCGCCAGCGCCAGTACAACACGGCGTACGAGGGCGTGATCCCGTGGGTCCGCCGCCGCCACGAGGGCTCCGACAGCGACTGGTCGCGCGAGCAGTACGAGGGATACATGCGCCTCGTGCCCGTGCCACGCGTGCAACGGCGCCCGCCTGAAGCCGGCGTCGCTGGCGGTCACGGTCAACGACCGCCACATCTCCGAGGTATGCGACCTGTCGATCGCCGACAGCGCCAAGTTCCTCGCCGCAGCTCGAGCTGTCCGAGCGCGACCGGCTGATCGCCGAGCGGGTGACGAAGGAGATCAACGCCCGGCTCGGGTTCCTGCTCGACGTCGGGCTCGACTACCTCACGCTGTCGCGGGCCGCCGGCACCCTCGCCGGCGGCGAGGCGCAGCGCATCCGCCTCGCCAGCCAGATCGGCTCCGGCCTCGTCGGCACGCTGTACGTGCTCGACGAGCCGTCGATCGGTCTGCACCAACGCGACAACCGTCGCCTGATCGACACCCTGACGCGCCTGCGCGACCTCGGCAACACCGTGATCGTCGTCGAGCACGACGAGGAGACGATCCGCGAGAGCGACTGGATCGTCGACATCGGTCCCGGCGCCGGCGAGCACGGCGGCGCCATCGTCTACAGCGGTCCGGTCGCCGGCATCGTCAAGGTCAAGGAGTCGATCACCGGCCGGTACCTGAGCGGGCGCGAGCGGGTGCCCGTGCCCGAGCACCGTCGACCTGGCGACGGGGATCACCTGAAGGTGCTCGGCGCTCGTGAGCACAACCTGCGGGAGCTCGACGTGTCGATCCCGCTCGGCACCTTCGTCACGATCACCGGTGTGTCCGGTTCGGGCAAGTCGACGCTCGTGCGCGACATCCTCCTGCCGGTGCTGATGACCAGGATCTACAAGTCGAAGATGCCCGCCGGCAAGCACCGCCGCATCGAGGGCATCGAGCACCTCGACAAGGTCATCGACATGGACCAGTCGCCGATCGGGCGCACCCCGCGCTCGAACCCGGCCACCTACACGGGCGTCTTCGACAACATCCGCAAGCTGTTCGCCTCCACCAACGAGGCGAAGGTCCGCGGCTACCTGCCGGGACGGTTCAGCTTCAACGTCAACGGCGGGCGCTGCGAGGCGTGCGCCGGCGACGGCACGATCAAGATCGAGATGCACTTCCTGCCCGACGTGTACGTGCCGTGCGAGGTGTGCAAGGGCGCCCGCTACAACCGTGACACCCTCGACATCGAGTTCAAGGGCAAGAACATCGCCGACGTGCTCGACATGCCGGTGGCCGAGGCGGTCGACTTCTTCGCCAACCAGCCGGCGATCGGGCGCTACATGCAGACGCTGATGGACGTCGGGCTCGGCTACGTGCGCCTCGGCCAGCCGGCGCCGACGCTGTCGGGTGGCGAGGCGCAGCGGGTGAAGCTCGCCACCGAACTGGCCAAGCGCTCCACCGGCCACACGATCTACCTCCTCGACGAGCCGACCACCGGCCTGCACTTCGACGACGTGCGCCGCCTGCTCACCGTGCTGTCACGGCTCGTCGATCAGGGCAACACCGTGCTCGTCATCGAGCACAACCTCGACGTGATCAAGACCGCCGACTGGATCATCGACCTCGGTCCGGAGGGCGGCAGCGGCGGCGGCACCATCGTGGCCGAGGGAACCCCCGAACAGGTGGCGACGGTGGCCGAGAGCCACACCGGCCGCTACCTCAGCGACGTGCTCGCTGGCTAGCACGCGCCGCTGTCACGGCCGGAAGTGCCGACGAAACGGGCTCACTTCGGGCGATCTGGTCGGCACTTCTCGTCGGGCGAACTCACTTGCGGTTGCGCATCCGCTTGGAGAGCTCGTTGAGGCGGCGCTTCTCGTCGGCGTCCAGGCCGTCCATGCCGACCGCCGAGATCTTGTCGAGCAGGGCGTCGAGCTCGACCTGGTCGCTGATCGACGAGGGCGGGGGAGCCGGGGGCTGGGGGAGCGACGGGGTCGTGCGCACCGGGCCGGTCCGCCCGCTCGTGGTCCACGGCCCGGCGACCACTTCGCCGCCGCCCCCACTCGAGCTGCCGCGCGAGCGCTTGGCGCGTCGTCGCGGACTGCGCCGGTTGCCGATCGGCAGCGCCGGGATCCAGGGGAGCTCGTGGAGCAGGCCCATCGTGCGCGCCGTGACCGCGGCGACGACGAGCGACGTGAACAGGAAGATGATGCCGCGCTCGTTGCGGTCGCCGAGCAGTTGGATGACCTCGATGCCGAGGATGACGGCACCGAACACCCACGCCGGGATGTTGAAGACGAAGCGGGCGAACGGGTACTCGGCGACGAACACCAGGAACACGCACAGCTCGACCGGTTGCAGTCCGCCCTGGGGCAGGTTGATCAGCGCGCCGACGATGCCGGGGATCACCACGATCAGGGCGAGGAACACGGCGAACTGGTTGCGGCCGAGGAGGCGCTCGAGCGCCGAGCCGAAGTACCACAGGATGACGAGCGTGACGACGAACCAGATCGCCTGGCCCTGTGAGAGGTCGTTGGCCTGGGGCCACGTGGCCACCCTCCACACCTGGCCGTCGAACACCTTGTCGGGCCACAGGAACAGCGCCTCGAACACCCGGTGCTGCGGGCCCTCCAGCGCCCAGGTGAGCATGCTGGCCACGCCGAGGATCACCACGAACACCGTGGTGGTGACGTCGAGCGTGCCGATGCTGAACCACGGGTCGCTCGGGCCGCGCCGGTCGGGCACGGAGATGGAGAAGCGGCCGGGCATCGCCGCCACGGTATCCGGGCAACCAGCCGATGGGTAGGAGGTCGCGGGCATCCGCGCCGTGGCTCGAGCGGCGCCGCCGCGCCCGTAGCCTCGATGGTGATGATGACCCGTCCGCCGGCCGGCACGATCCCCGATGCCCCGGGCTCGTACCAGTTCAAGGACCGCAACGGGCGGGTGATCTACGTCGGCAAGGCGTCGAGCCTGCGCCAGCGCCTGTCGAACTACTTCGCCGACCCCCGGTCGCTGCATCCGCGCACGGCCCAGATGATGGCGGCGGCGGAATCGGTCGAGTGGACGATCGTGCGCAACGAGGTCGAGGCGCTGATGCTCGAGTACTCGCTCATCAAGGAGCACGACCCGCGCTTCAACGTCCGCCTGCGCGACGACAAGAGCTACCCCTTCCTCGCCGTCACCGTCGACGAGCAGTTCCCGCGGGCGCTGGTGATGCGCGGTCGCAAGCGCAAGGGCACCCGTTACTTCGGGCCGTACGCCCACGCCTACGCCATCCGCAACACGCTCGACGAGCTGGTGCGTTCGTTCCCGATCCGCACGTGCAGCCCGTCGAAGTACCAGCAACACCAACGGCTCGGCCGGCCGTGCCTGCTCTACCACATCGAGAAGTGCTCGGGGCCGTGCGTCGGCGAGATCGAGGAGATGCCGTACCGCCAGCTCGTCGTCGAGCTGTGCGACTTCCTCGACGGTGACACCGCGCCGATCGTCAAGCACCTCGACCAGGAGATGCGCGAGGCGGCCACCGCACTCGAGTTCGAGAAGGCGGCCCGCCTGCGTGATCGCCTGGCCAACGTCCGGCGAGCGATCGAGCGCCAGCAGATGGTGGCCGACACCGATGACGAGCTCGACGTGATCGGCCTCGCCGACGACGAGCTGGAGGCGTCGGTGCAGGTGTTCTACATCCGCCGCGGGCGTGTCGTCGGACGCAAGGGCTTCGTGCTCGACAAGGTCGAGGAGCTGACGCCGGCCACCCTCGTCGACCGCATCATCGAGCACCTGTACAGCGACGATCCGCCGCAGGGTGTGCCCAAACAGGTGCTCGTGCCCACCGAGCCCGAGAACGTCGAGCTGTACCAGGAGTGGCTGACGATGTTGCGGGGCTCGAAGGTGCAGGTCCGGGTCCCCCAACGCGGCGACCGGCGGGCGCTGCTCGAGACCGTGACGAACAACGCCCGCGAGGAGTTCGTCCGTCACCGCCTCCGCCGGGCGAGCGACATGACCGCGCGCAGCCGGGCCCTGTCGGAGCTGCAGGACCGCCTCGGTCTCCCCGAGGCCCCGCTGCGGATCGAGTGCTACGACATGGCCCACCTGCAGGGGACCGACTACGTCGGTTCGATGGTGGTGCTGGAGGACGGTCTGCCGAACAAGCGCGAGTACCGCCGGTTCAAGGTGCACGTGCCGGGCAACGACGACTACGCGGCGATGGAGGAGGTGTTGACGCGGCGTCTCACCGCCTACCTCGCCAGCCGCAACGAACCGCCGCCGGTGCCGGGACGGCGGCCGCCGAAGTTCGCCTACCCGCCGCAGCTACTGCTCGTCGACGGTGGCAAGGGCCAGCTCGCCGTGGCCGAGAAGGTGGTCGACCGCCTCGGCCTGCGCGACGAGATCCCGGTCGCCGGGTTGGCCAAGCGCTTCGAGCAGGTGTACGTGCCCGGGCAGGCCGATCCGGTCGACGTGCCGCGGGGGAGCGAGGCGCTGTTCATGCTCCAGCGGATCCGGGACGAGGCGCACCGCTTCGCCAACACGTTCCACGGCGAGCGGCGCAGCAAGCGGATGACGCGGGGGTCGTTGGAGGGCATCGTCGGCCTCGGCGAGGTGCGCCAGAAGCGCCTCGTGAAGGAGATGGGCGGGGTCAACGTCGGTCAAGCAGGCGTCGCTCGCCGACCTCCAGGCGCTCGGCGTGGCTCCCCGACGCCGTGGCCGCGGCGATCCACGAGCGCTTCCATCCGGCCGCGAACGGCGATCTGGTCACCGACGTTCTCGATATCGAGACGGTGGGTGACCAGACTCGCGCTCCGATGCGAGCGACCGAGCGCCAGCGAGGGAGCGGTCTGCTGCGGCCAGAGTGGCCGGGGAACGCCGGAGCCGGTGACGGAGAGTGACCAGATGGCGACGGACAGGAGCGTGACGAGCCGGGAGCTGTGGGAGGCCAACGCCGGGTGGTGGATCGACGGGTTCACCGACGGCGCCGACCCGGAGTACGCCGACCAGATCCTGCCGCTCGCCGCCGCCGAGCTCGCCGGCTCGCGCCGCGTGCTCGACGTCGGGTGCGGCGACGGCCAGGTCACCCGCCTGGCGCTGTCGCTCGACGGCGTCGACCTCGCCGTCGGTGTCGACCCGACGTGGAACCAGATCTCCGTCGCCGCCGACCGCGGCGGCACCTCGGGCGTGGCGCGCGCCCTGGCGGACGCCCTGCCGTTCGCCGACGCGTCGTTCGACGCGGTGGTGGCGTGCCTGGTGTTCGAGCACATCGACGAGGTCGACGAGGCGATCGCCGAGGTCGCCCGGGTGCTCGCGCCCGGCGGCCGTTTCTGCTTCTTCCTCAACCACCCGTTGCTGCAGACGCCCGACAGCGGCTGGATCGACGATCAGGTGATGGAGCCACCCGAGCAGTACTGGCGCATCGGGCCCTACCTCGTCGAGGCCGAGACGATCGAGGAGGTGGAGAAGGACGTCCACATCCGCTTCGTCCACCGCCCGCTGTCGCGGTACGTGAACACGCTCGCCGAGCACGGCCTGCTGATCGAGCGGATGCTCGAGCCGTCGCCGCCCGAGCGCTTCCTGGCGCTCACACCGGAGTACGCCGCCGCCGCCACCGTTCCCCGGCTGCTGTACCTCCGCCTGCGCAAACTCTCCTCCTACTAGCGTGATCGGCGATGGCTGACATCGTCGTGATCACGGGCCTGTCGGGCGCCGGGCGGTCGGCGGTCGCCGACGTGATGGAGGACATCGGCTGGTACGTCGTCGACAACCTGCCCACGTCGCTGGTCGAAAAGGTCGTCGAGCTCGCCGCCCTGCCGGGCGCGGGCGGTGTGCCGGGCAGCACCGGCATCGACCGGCTCGCCCTCGTCGCCGGGCGGGACTACGGCGAGGTGCTCAAGCGGGTCGCCGCGGTGCGCGCCAGCGGCCACGCCGTCACCCTGCTCTTCCTCGACGCCTCGTCGTCGGAGCTCGTGCGCCGGTACGACGCGACCCGCCGGCGCCACCCGCTCGCCGACCGCGCCGAGGGCCTGCTCGAGTCGATCGAGCTCGAGCGTGAGCTGCTCGAGGCCACACGCGACGCCGCCGATCTGGTGATCGACACCACCGGGCTCAACGTGCACCAGCTCAAGGAGCGCGTGGTCGCCGCGTTCTCCGAGGGTGGATCGACGCAGATGCAGGTGGCGGTCGAGAGCTTCGGGTTCAAGCACGGGCTGCCCCTCGACGCCGACATCGTGATGGACATCCGCTTCCTCCCGAACCCGCACTGGGACGAGGCGCTGCGGCCGCTGACCGGGCACGATCCGGCCGTTCGCGACTACGTCATCGAGCGCAAGGAGACGTCGGACTTCCTCGACGCCTTCGAGGAGCTGTTGCGCACCGTGCTGCCGGGCTACCACTCGGAGGGCCGCAGCTACCTCACGATCGCGATCGGCTGCACCGGCGGCCGCCACCGGTCGGTCGCGGTCACCGAGGAGCTGGCCAACCGGCTGCGCGCCCGGGGCCTCGCCGTGCGCACGAGCCACCGCGACATCGCCCGCTGAGCCGTGCTCGTCGAGGCGGGCCAGTCAGGCCACGGAGGTCGGACCTACCGGTACCCTCTGAGCGCGCCTCAACCGCCGTCACGCAAAGGAACCCCACTGATGACCGTACGCGTTGGAATCAACGGCTTCGGCCGGATCGGCCGCAACCTCTTCCGGGCCGCCAAGGCCACCGGTGCCGACATCGACTTCGTCGCCGTCAACGACCTCGGCGACCTCCCGACGATGGCCCACCTGCTCAAGTACGACTCGGTGCTCGGCATCCTGCCCAACAAGGTCAGCGCCTCGAAGACCGGCATCCGCGTCGACGGTGACGAGCTGCGCGTGTTGTCCGAGCGCAATCCGGCCGAGCTGCCGTGGGGCGACCTCGGCGTCGACGTCGTCGTCGAGTCGACCGGCATCTTCACCTCCAAGGCGAAGGCCAGCGCCCACCTCGAGGCGGGCGCGCCGCTCGTCATCGTGTCCTCGCCGAGCGACGGCGCCGACGCCACGTTCGTGTACGGCGTCAACCACACCGACTTCGATCCCAAGCAGCACAAGGTGATCTCCAACGCCAGCTGCACCACGAACTGCTTCGTGCCCCTGGTGAAGGTGCTCGACGACGCGTTCGGCGTCGAGCAGGGCCTGATGACCACCGTGCACGCCTACACCGGCGACCAGATGCTCGTCGATGGCCCGCACCGCGACCTGCGCCGGGCCCGGGCGGCGGCGATCAACATCGTCCCCACGAGCACCGGTGCGGCGCGCGCCACGGCGCTCGTGATGGCGTCGATGAAGGGCAAGCTCGACGGGACGTCGCTGCGCGTCCCGGTGCCCACCGGCTCGGTCACCGACTTCAACGCCGTCCTCTCGACGCCGGCGAGCGTCGCCGAGATCAACGCCGCGTACGCCAAGGCGGCGAGCCGCGGCCCGCTGAAGGGGGTGCTGCGCTACTGCGAGGACGAGATCGTGTCGAGCGACATCGTCACCGACCCGCACTCGTGCATCTTCGACTCCGGGCTCACGATGAGCATGGGCAAGCTCGTCAAGGTGCTCGGCTGGTACGACAACGAGTGGGGCTACTCCAACCGCATGGTCGACCTCCTCGCCTACACCGGCCCCAAGGTCGCCAAGGCGTCGCGCGCCCGTAAGCGCTGACCGTCATGGCGTTCCCCGGCCACGCCATGAACTGCCTGCGCAGTATCTGGCCGCTCACTCGCTGGCGCTCGCTCGCTCGCATCCGAGACATGGTGCACCAATGACCAACATCCCCACGCTCGAGGATCTCGAGCGCGAGCTCGGCTCACTCGACGGCCGGCGCATCCTGGTGCGCACGGACTTCAACGTCCCCCTCGACGGCACCACGATCACCGACGACTTCCGCATCCGTGCGGCGGTGCCCACGCTGCGCTGGCTCACCGATCGGGGAGCCCACGTCGTCACCGCCAGTCACCTCGGTCGCCCGAAGGGGGTGCCGGACGAGCGCTACTCGATGGCGCCGGTGCGCGACGCGGTTGGCCGAGCTCGCCCCGGGTGTCGAGCTGCTCGAGAACCTGCGCTTCGACCCGGGTGAGGAGGCCAACGACCAGGCCCTGGCCCGTTCGCTCGTCGACGGCGTCGACGGCTACGTGAACGACGCCTTCGGCGCGTCGCACCGCGCCCACGCCTCGATCGTGGGACCGCCCCGCTACGTGCCGTCGGCGATGGGCCGGCTGCTGCAGCGCGAAGTCGAGGTGCTGCTCGGGCTGCGCACGTCGCCCAAGCGTCCGTTCGTCGCCGTGCTCGGTGGGGCCAAGGTGAGCGACAAGCTGGGGGTCATCGAGGCGCTGCTCGAGCACGTCGACGCGCTGGTGGTCGGCGGGGCCATGGCGTTCACCTTCTTCCTGCGCCGAGGGCGCGTCGATCGGCGACTCGCTCAGCGAGCCCGACCGCGTCGACGACTGCCGGCGGCTGCTCGCCGCCGCCGCCGAGCCGGGCGGCAAGCCGATCCACCTGCCGACCGACATCGTCGGGCTCGACGCCGACGGCGAGGTGGCGACGTACGGCACGCGACTGCCCGCCGGCGCCAAGGGTCTCGACATCGGCCCCGGTTCGGCCGCCGCCTTCGCCGACGTGATCGCCGACGCCCGGACGGTGTTCTGGAACGGCCCGATGGGCATGTTCGAGGACCCGCGGTTCGCCGCCGGCACGCGTGCCGTCGCCGAGGCGGTGGCGGCCACCAAGGCGTTCACCGTCGTCGGTGGCGGCGACTCGGCCGCGGCCCTCGCCCAGTTCGGCCTCGACACCGACGTCGACCATGTGTCGACCGGTGGCGGTGCGTCGCTCGAGCTCCTCGAGCTCGGCGACCTGCCCGGCCTGGCGGCGCTTCGTCAGGGACGGGCGGCATGAGCACGCCCGTCGCCGGCCGCTGATCTCGGGCAACTGGAAGATGCACCACAACCACTTCGAGGCGATCCAGCTCGTGCAGAAGCTGTCGTATCTCGTCCCGAAGGAGACCACGGCGACGGTCGACGTCAGCCTGCACCCGCCGTTCACCGACCTGCGCAGCATCCAGACGCTCATCGACGTCGACGACCTGCCGTTCGCCCTCGGCGCCCAGCACTGCCACTGGGAGGACACCGGCGCGTTCACCGGGGAGGTGTCGCCGCTGTTCCTCGCCAAGCTCGACGTGAAGTACGTGATCTGCGGTCACAGCGAGCGGCGCGCCCTGTTCGGCGAGACCGACGAGATGGTCGCGGCCAAGGTCACGGCCATCCAGAAGCACGGGATGATCCCGATCGCCTGCGTCGGCGAGACGCTCGCCGAGCGTGAGGCGGGGGCGACCGAGACGAAGGTGCTGGGCCAGGTCGACGCCGCCGTCGCCGGGCGGACCAAGTCGCAGATCGCCGCCATGGTGGTGGCCTACGAGCCGATCTGGGCGATCGGCACCGGCAAGACGGCGACCGCCGCCGATGCGCAGGCGGTGTGCCACGCCATCCGTGAGCGCATCGCCCGCCTCACCGACCGCGCCACCGGCGACGCCGTGCGCATCCAGTACGGCGGATCGGTGAAGGCGTCGAACATCGCCGAGTTGATGGCCGCCGACGACATCGACGGCGCGCTCGTCGGTGGCGCCAGCCTCGACGCCGACGAGTTCGCCCGCATCGTCGCCCTCGGCTGAGCGGACGCCGGGTAACCCCGGTGGAACAAGCGCTCCAACAGGGCGTTCGCGTGGACGCCAGGTTTCTCATTCCGTGGGAACGCTGCTAGCTTTGCTCCACCCATGCGGTTGGGGAGGGCGCCTTGGGTCGGCGGCGACGCCGTTCACTCACCTCACCACTACATCCCGAAACATCAGGAGGACGATGACGTGAGTCGTCGCAAGAGCCACAAGCTCATGACCCTTATTGCCGGCGCATCGCTGGCGGCGGTGGCCGCCGCCGGCGTCGCCCAGGCCTCGAGCGCACCGCGCAGCCAGCGGTGGCGGCGGCGAGCTCGTCGACCTCGGAACGTTCGCCCTCGGCCCGCCCGAGCACATCGATCCGGCGCTGAACACCACGCTCGACGCCTACCAGGTCATCAACGCCCTCTACGACGGCCTCACCGACATCGACTCGAGCGACCCGTCCAACCCCAAGGTGGTCCCCGACCTCGCCGACTTCTCGGCGAACGACGACGCGACGGTGTGGACGTTCACGATCCACCCGGACCAGGCGTTCAGCGACGGCGAGCCGATCCTGCCCAGCACGTTCCAGCGCTCGTGGGAGCGGGCGTCGAACCCGGACTTCGCCGGCGACTACGCCTACCTGTTCAACTTCATCCAGGGTGGCGCCGAGAAGCTCGCCGGTGACGCCGACACGCTCGCCGGCGTGGTGGCCGACGACGACGCGATGACGCTCACGGTGACGCTGGCGGCGCCGTACTCGAACTTCCCAGCGGTGGCCGGCTTCCAGCTGTTCTACCCGACGCCCGCCGCGGCGGTCGACGCCGGCCGGGACTACGAGAACACGCTGATGATCGGCAACGGCCCGTACGCGATGGAGTCGGCCCGCAGCGACGAGGAGATCGACCTCGTCAAGAACGAGAGCTGGGACGGCGACTGGAGCGGCAACACCTGGGACCAGCGGCCCGACCGCCTGGCGTTCCGCGTGTCCTCCGACGCCGACACGTCGTACAACTCGCTGGAAGCCGGCGAGGGTGACACCGCCCGCATCCCGTCCGGCCGCACCGCCGAGGCGGTGGCCAACTGGGGCACCACCACGACGACCCCGATCATGGGCTCGTACTACTTCCAGATCAACGACCGCGACCCGCGGATCGGTGGCCCGGACAACCTCAAGCTGCGCCAGGCGATCTCCCAGGCGATCGACCGCGACGCGATCAACGACGCCATCTTCGACGGCGCCCGCGCCGTGGCGACGGGCATCGTGCCCGAGGGCATCCCCGGGTTCAAGCCCGACCTGTGCGAGTACTGCTCGTACGACCCCGATGCCGCCCAGGCGGCGTTCGACGAGTGGACCGCGGCCGGCAACGTGCAGAGCGAGCCGACTCCCGATCCAGTTCGGCGCCGGCGGCGTGCACGGTGACGTCGTCCAGCTGATCATCGACAACCTGGCCGCCATCGGCATCCAGGCCGCCCCCGACGAGCGCGACAGCACCACGTACTTCTCGGCGATGGCCGACGGCGCGTGCGTGATGTGCCGCTCGGGCTGGATCGCCGACTACCCGACGTACGACAACTTCATGTACGACCTGTTCTCGACCGACTCGCTGAACGGCAACAACTACGGCTACAGCAACCCGAAGTTCGACGACCTCGTGGCCCAGGCCAAGCAGACCGTCGACCCGACGGAGCAGGCCACGCTGTTCAACCAGGCCGAGGAAGTGCTGCTCAACGAGGACATCGGGGCGATCCCGCTGTTGTTCTACCGCGGCGACTACGCCTTCAACGCGGACCGTCTGCAGAACTTCCACCAGACGCCGCTGATGCTGATCCCGTGGGAGCAGATCACCATCACTGACTCCTGACCGGGCCGTTGCCGGCTGGGCGGGGCGTTCACTACGCTCCGCTCAGCCGGTCGCCCGGCCGTCGGCCCCACCTCGCATGATCAGCTACATCATCCGACGGCTGTTGCTGCTGCTGCCGACGGCCTTCCTTGCGCTGTCGTTCCTCTTCCTGCTGTTCTTCGTGCTCCCCGGCGACACGGCCACGCTGCTCGCCGGCGGGGCCAACCGCAACGTCAACCCGGAGGTGGTCGCGCGGGTCGCCGAGCGGTACCACCTCAACGACTCGCTGTTCTCGCAGTTCTGGCACTACTGGGCACGGACGTTCCGTTGGGATCTCGGCGAGTCGTACGTGAACAACCGCAGCGTCAACGACATCCTGCGGGAGAAGGCTCCGCGCAGCCTGCGCCTCGCCTTCTGGGCGACGATGATCGACATCTGTCGTCGGCGTCTCGGTCGGTCTGATCTCGTCGGTCAAGCGCTACTCGGTCACCGACAAGGTCACGACCTTCCTCACCGCTGCTGCGTCGGCGCTTCCCGTGTTCGTGCTCGGGTTCATGCTGCAGTACGCGTTCGCGGTGTACCCGAACAAGCACAACTGGCCGCAGTGGGCCCGCTTGCGGACGCTCGCGCATCGGGCCCGACAGCTGGTTCGCCTTCATCATCCCCACCGGTGACCAGTGGCGCTACCTCATCCTCCCGGCGATCGCGCTTGGCGTCGGTCGAGCGCGGCGACCACGGCGCGCATGACCCGCGGCTCGATGCTCGACGTGCTGAACATGGACTACATGCGCACCGCCCGCTCGAAGGGCCTGTCGGAGGGTCGCATCATCCGCCGCCACGGGTTGCGCAACGCCCTGATCCCGGTCATCACGCTCATCGGGATCAACTTCGGTACCGCCATCGGCGCCGCCGTGCTCACCGAGACCGTGTTCTCGTGGCCCGGCCTGGGGTCGCAGATCGCCGACTCCGTTACCTCACGTGACCTCCCGGTGATCCTCGGGCTGACGCTCGTGGTCGTGCTCGCCTTCGGCGTGATCAACCTGCTCGTCGACCTCTCCTACGCGTGGTTCGACCCGCGGGTCCGTCTCGGGGGCAGCGCCTGATGACCGTCATGGCGTTCCCCGGCCACGCCGTGAACTGCCTGCGCAGCCGCTGGCCGCTCACTCGCTGGCGCTCGCTCGCTCGCACGCACGACAAGGTGCACCCGTGACCACCATCATCGCCGGTGAGGCCGAGCTTCCGATCACCGAGGGCTACACCCCGCCGTCCCCAGCTCCCGGCGCCAGGTGTGGCGCCGGTTCGCCGCCAACAAGATGGCCCTCGCCGGGTTGATCATGATCGTCATCCTGGTGCTGGCGGCGATCTTCGCCCCGTGGATCACCAAGTACAGCTACTCGCAGACCAGCCGCGACACGCGCCTGCCGACCGTCGTGGGAGCACTGGTTCGGGACCGACCGCCTCGGACGGGACATGTTCACGCGCGTCGTCTACGGCGCCCGCGTGTCGCTGAAGATCGGACTCCTGGCGACGGCGATCTCGTTGCTCATCGGCGTCCTGTTCGGCGCGATCGCCGGGTTCTTCGGCGGCTTCACCGACACGGTCATCATGCGCCTGACCGACATCTTCCTCGCCATCCCCTACATCATCCTCGCGGTCGCGATCGCGGTCGTGTTCGGGCGCAGCGAGAACTCGATCATCCTCGTCCTCGGCCTCACCGGCTGGCTGGCCGTGGCGCGCATCGTCCGCTCCAGCTACCTCAGCCTGGGCAAGCTCGAGTACGTCGAGGCCGCCAAGGCGCTCGGGTTCAGCCGCACGCGGGTGATGTTCGGCCACATCCTGCCCAACGCCCTGCAACCGATCATCGTGTACGGCACGCTGGCGATCGGCGGGGCGATCCTGGCCGAGGCGGCGCTGTCGTTCCTCGGCGTCGGCCCGCAGGCGCCGACGCCGGCGTGGGGCTTGATGGTCGCCGAGGACAAGGGTCAGCTCGCCAGCGACGCCGCACCTGTTGTTCTTCCCGGGCGCGGCGATCTTCGTGACCGTGCTCGCCTTCGTGTTCGTCGGTGACGGGCTGCGGGACGCCCTCGACCCGAGGCTCAAGCGGTGAGGTCACGGCGGCCGCCGCCTCGAACGGCGAGCGGGCACCAGCCGCGACCGACCGCGAGGTGCTGCTGTCCGTGCGCGACCTGCACACGTCGTTCGAGCACCGACGCGGGCGTGGTCAAGGCGGTCGACGGGATCAGCTTCGACGTCGCCGCGGCGAGGTGTTCGGCGATCGTCGGCGAGTCGGGCTCGGGCAAGTCGGTGACGGCGATGAGCATCGTCGGCCTGCTCCCGACCGCCGACGATCACCGGGGAGGGGCGTGTTCTGGAAGGGGAGAACCTGCTCACCGCTGATCCGAAGAGGATGCGGGCGGTTCGCGGCGGGGAGATCGCGATGATCTTCCAGGACCCGCTGACCGCGCTCAACCCGGTGCACACCGTCGGCCGCCAGATCGCCGAGATGGTCGCAGGTGCACCGACGGCCTCAGCAAGAAGCAGGCGTGGGCGCGGGCGGTCGAGATGCTCGACCTGGTCGGCATCCCGCAGCCGGAACAGCGGGCGACAGATGCACCCGCACGAGTTCTCCGGCGGCATGCGCCAGCGGGCGATGATCGCGATGGCGATCGCGTGCAACCCCGACCTGCTGATCGCCGACGAGCCGACCACCGCCCTCGACGTCACCGTGCAGGCGCAGGTGCTCGAAGTGCTGATGGACATCAAGGACGCGCATCGACTCGGCGATCATGCTGATCACCCACGACCTCGGCGTCGTCGCCGGACTCGCCGACAACGTGATGGTGATGTACGCCGGCCGGCAGGCCGAGAACGGCGACGTCGACGAGGTCTTCTACGAGACCCGCGCACCCGTACACGCTCGGGCTGCTGGCGTCGCTGCCGCGCGTCGACGACAGCGGGGACGAGAAGCTCAAGCCGATCAGCGGCGCCGCCGCCGTCGCTCGATCAGCCTGCCGCCGGGGTGCGCCTTCCGCCCGCGGTGCGACTTCGTCGCAGGACGCCTGTCGCACCGACCGTGCCACCGCTGGTCGACGTCGGCGGCGGCCACCTGTCGGCGTGCCGACGCTACGAGAGTCGACGTCGCTCGACGTCCACGACGCCGACGCCCTGGCCGGGACGAGACGGAGAGCCTGATCCCGTGACCGCGCTGGCCGAGACCGGCCCGTTGAGCCGGCCCGCTGCTCTCGGTCGCGCGACCTCGTCAAGCAGTTCCCGGTCCGCGGTCGGGGTTCTCGGCCGGGCCGTCGCCTACGTGCAGGCGGTGTCGGGCGTGTCTTCGACGTGGCGGCGCAGGAGACGCTCGGCGTGGTGGGGGAGTCCGGCTGCGGCAAGTCGACCACCGGCCGACTGCTGCTCGGCTGATCGAGCCCACGTCCGGCGACGGTGCAGTTCGAGGGCAGCGACATCTCGGTCAGCTCAAGGCGCAAGGAGCTGCGCACGCTGCGCGCAGCGGTTCCAGATCGTGTTCCAGGACCCGTACGCCTCGCTCAACCCTCGGATGCACGGTCGAGGCGGCGATCGGCGAGCCGCTGCGCGTGCATCGCGACATGGACAAGGCCGCGGCCGCCGATCGCGTCGCGTGAGCTGCTGCGGCTGGTCGGACTGCACGCCCGAGCACGCCGCCGCGTTACCCGCACGAGTTCTCCGGCGGCCAGCGCCAGCGCGTCGGGCATCGCCCGCGCGCTGGCTCTCGATCCGGCGATGATCGTGCTCGACGAGCCGGTCTCGGCGCTCGACGTGTCGCATCCAGGCCGGCGTCGTGAACCTGCTCGAGGAGCTGCAGGACCGCCTCGGGCTGGCCTACGTGTTCATCGCCCACGACCTGTCGGTCGTGCGCCACATCTCCGACCGGGTCGCCGTGATGTACCTCGGCAAGATCGTCGAGATCGGCACCGCGCGACGAGATCTACGAGGCGCCGAGCCACCCGTACACGCAGGCCCTGCTGTCCGCGATGCCGGTCCCCGACCCCAAGCGGCGAGCGGTCGCGGCAAGCGGATCATCCTGGTCGGCGACGTGCCGAGCCCGATCAACCCGCCGTCGGGCTGCCGCTTCCGCACCCGCTGCTGGCTGGCCCAGGACATCTGTGCGCACGAAGAGCCGGCGCTGATCGACCGCGGCCAGGGCCATCCCGTCGCCTGCCACTTCGCCAACGCCCACCCGGTCACCTGACGCCCGCAACCCGCCAATCCGGCCAACCGATGGGTGCCAACGTGACCGTACGGTCCTGTTTTCACCCTCCGGTTGGCCGGTAGCATGGACGGCCGTGCGTACGTTCGTGTTGTACCTCACCATCGTCATCAACATCGTCTCGATGGTGGCGATGGTGGCCGGCATCTTGATGCACAGCGGTCGCGGTGGCGGCCTGTCCGACATGTTCGGCGGCGGTGGCGGCGCCGCGCTCGGTTCGTCGGCCGCTGAGCGCAACCTCAACCGGATCACCTTCGTGCTGGCGCTGATCTGGATGATCACGGTGATCGCACTCAGCTTCCTGTTGGTCCAGTAACCGCCCGCAGGTAACGTGCACGAGCCACGTCGGAGTGGCGGAATGGCAGACGCGCTAGCTTGAGGTGCTAGTGGGATATTTATCCCGTGGGGGTTCAAGTCCCCCCTCCGACACGTACGGTTAACCCACGCGGCCGGGACTCGACGGTGACGGTTCCGTCGGGGTCGTAGGCCAGTGAGATGCCGAGTTGGTCGTACAGCTCGGTCTTGTCCTGCGGCTCCGCCTCGGCGAGGACCTCGACGATGTCCTGGAGAGCGTTGACGAGTGCTTTGACCTGTTCGCGGGTGAGCTGGTCGCCGGGGATGTGCTGGCCGAGCTGGCGTTCGAGGTTCTTGCGCTCGCGCTGTGTGTCGGCGATCCATGAGGCGGCGACGGTTACGGCGTCCTCGTGGTCGAGCAGGCTGCGGTAGTTGGCGAGCTTGCGGTCGCAGTCGGCGATCGCTGCCCGTAAGGCGGCTTCGCGTGCTTCGGCGGCGGGGTCCGGTTCGGAGACCCCGGCGAGGCGGTCGCACGTGTCGTCGATGTGGTCGTCGTCGAACAGCGAGGCCACCCATGCAGTCGAGGCCCCGGACAACGGCGTCTTCGCGGACGTAGACGTTGCGGGGGTGACCGCAATCGCCTCCGGGATAGTCCTCGGTGAACTTGCAGCGGTAGTAGGCGCGGCCGTGGGTCCAGTTGCCTTGCATCCGTCGTCCGCATACGGCGCAGTGCATGCGCCCAGCGAGCAGGTAGTGCCGGTGCGTCTTCGGGGTGCGCGTGCGCGGTCCCCGTGCGGCTGCCGAACGCAGCTTGCGCCGCGTCGAAGGTCTCGCGGCTGACCAGCGGCTCGTGGGTCGGCTTGCGTGGAGGTAGATCCACTGGTCGGTCGTGGTTCCAGCGCATCTTGGTGACGTGCCCAAGAGCGACGTCGTCGACGTCGACGAGGACTTCGTCCTTGCGCTGCTTGTTCCAGACCTCGAAGCCGGTGTAGCGGGGGTTGGCGAGGATGGCGCGGATCGCCGACTTGGCCCACTTGCCGCGGCCGGCGGCGCGATGGCGGTTGCGGTCGGGGTCGTGCGCGGACGGCGACGGGATGCCGTCGCGGTTGAGGCCGGCGGCGATGGGTGGAGCCCGCGCCCGTTGGCGTACTCGGTGAAGATGCGCTGCACGACGGGCGCGGCGATCGGATCGGGGGCGAGCTGGTGGAGTTGCTGGCCCATCGCCGCCTTGGCCGGGTTCGGGTGCGCGCCGACATCGGCGAGCCGGTAGCCGTAGGGCGGGCGGCCGCCGAGGAAGCGGCCCTCGATCGCGGCCTGGGCGGCCATCGCCGAGCGCACGCGGGTCTTGATCCGCATCCGCTCGCCCTTGCTCATGCCGCCGTAGAGCGACATCACCATGTCGTGGGCCTCGGAGCCAGGGTCGACCGGCCCGCCGACTTCGGGCACCCAGAGCTCGACGCCGTAGTGCGTGAACACCGGGAACGTGAGCCCGAACTGGTTGCCGTAGAACGCCCGCTGCGGCTCACCGACGACCACGGCGTCGAACCCGCGGTCCGGGTCGCGGAAGGCGTCGAGCAGCCGGGCGGCCTCGGGGCGCCGCTTCCACGGCAGGGATCGGGATTGGCCGATGTCGAAGAACTCGGCGACCACCTGCGCCGTGCGAGTCGATGACTTGGCGGGAGCGGGCGAGCTGCCAGTTCCGCGACGACGCCGGGTCCTGCTGGTCCTCGGTGCTGACCCGGCCGTAGAACGCGAACCGCTTCATGGCGTCACGCTACGTCTCGGTGATTCTGACGTTCGGGACCTTCCTCGCCGTCGACGGTCACGTTGCCGTCATGAGCCTTGCGAAGAATCGCGAGCAGGACCGCGCCGCCCCCACGCTCAGGTCCGGCGGCGCGATCTCGTTGACGAGCTGCATCGCCTCGACGTCCCGGTCGTTCCCCACGCCCGCACCATCGCGATCCAAGCTCCCGAAGTTGCTCCCGACACAACTCCCTGCCAAGCGATTTCCTGGTCAGCAATCGCCCGGGGACCGTCGAGCCGCGCGAGCACGGGGCGCCGGTCAGCACTGCCCGTAGGCCAACGGCGGGGCGCGTACGTCGCGGCGACTGAGCGGGACGCACCGCGGTGCGAACTCCCTGCGTTGCGCCTCATCCGTGCAGCTTCCGCCCCGGAGATAATCTGGCTCTACGCGTGAGCGTGGGGACGAGGCGTTCTGAGGATGGGTGGTGTGGGTCGGTTGGGCCAGGTCGGTTTGCCAGCGCGGAGGAGGACGCGGAGCCGGTAGTGCTCGAAGTTCTCGAACCCTCGACCGCACCGTTTCACCTCTTTGACGAGCAGGTTCAGCCCTTCGGTCGGCCCGTTCGAGGCGCCGGTGTCGTGGTGGGCGAGGATCTCGGTGCGCCACCGGGCGAGGGTGTCGCCGAGGCTGCGGATCTCGGCGACCTGATCGGCACGGCAGCCAGCGATCGTCTTGTCGAGCAGCGCCGCTGCTTCGCTCGGATCGTCGGTCAAGTACACGTCCCTCACCGATTCCTTCGCCAGCCAGGCGCCGAGGACTTCGTCGTTGGGGTCGCCGGCGCGCAAGCCCAACAGCATCCGGTTGGTGCCGTCGTCGATGACACGTTCCGAGCCCGCCAGCAAGATCTTGCGGATCCGATAGAGCGGGTCACGCTTGCGGCCCCGGTGGCCGAGCTGCTCGTTCTGCACCCGGCGTCGCACCGTGTCCATGCACCGGTTGGCGACGCGGACCACGTGAAATGGGTCGGCGACACGGGTGGCGTGATCCAAATGCGGCGACAGTCCAGCCCGGTACGACTCGGCCAGATCGGTGGCCACCACCCCGATCTTGGCGAGCCATACCGGATCGGCGTTGGCGCACCAACGCCGCAGATCAGCGGCGCTGTTGCCCAGTGTCATGTCGATCATCGCCCGCCGCTCGACGTCGACCAGCCCGGTCACGTAGCTCGTCGCCTGACCGGGTCGGGCCGCCTGGAACGACGTCTCATCGACACCCAACTTGGCCACGGTGCCGACCCGCTCGGGGTCATCGGCGAGCGGGGTGCCGTGCTCGATCACGGCGTTCATGACCGTCCACCAACACACCCCAAACTCGCGAGCCACCGCCGCCACCGGGCGGGCCTGCTGACCGACCTGCCGGCACGCCTCGGCGCCCGCCCGCCGGGTCAACACCGCTGTCGCGTCGAGCTGCTCGACGTCTTCGGTCCACGTCCTCTGCGCGCACAACGCTTCGCAGCACCGCCACCGGCGGCGCCGCACATCGAGGCGCACGGCACGCCCGAAACACGACAGGTCACGAACCGAACGCATTGAGCGATCCTGAGCCTGAGCACGCACCCCACACGCCGGACACCACCCCACCGTCGCCGTCGTCTCAACCCCGACGACGAGCTCGCCGTCACCCTCGGACACGTCGAGCACCCTCATGCCGGGCAAGCCCAACAACATCTCCACCATCGCGATACCGTCGTCCACGCCAGGGGTTCCTTCCAGTTGCAGTCGTCGAGAAACCGCAACACTGATCGAACCCCTGGCCCCAAACGCGGATCACCCCGTCCCCACGCTGACGCGCGGAGCCGATAATCTGTGAGTCATCCGGGCTGCTGCCGGCTCGAGGTGCGTTGACGACGGTGACTTCGGTGCCCTTGACAGACGTGAGGGGCTCGTTTCCCGCCTCCGTGACTTGACCTCGGTATGCGGGATTGTCGACCATGCGCTCGAACGCGGTGGGTAACCACAAGTCCGAATGCCTGTTCGCGCGATCGTGCCGGGCCGCCCGCTGTGACGCCATATCCCGGCGCGGTACGAGTCCGCTCGCCAGCCGGCGCCGCGCATTGGCGATCGGCGGTCCGCGCTGCACGAGCCGAGGGGTACTTGGCGTGTCAGGTCTGGGCCCTCACGCTGACGGTGCAATAGAGATCGACGCGTGCGGGTCAACATCCCGTCACGGCGGCGGAGGCGATGATTGCGATCGCCGGCACCTCCGATCGTTCAGCCTTGACCGACTCCCGGTGGCCACCGCGTGGGTGACGCTGTCGCAATCACCTGGTGCTGCCGCGCTGCCCGAGACGTGACGTCTCGTTCGCCATCGGCATGTCACGGTCTGCGAGCTCCGGGTGACATTTGGGCCGTCTCATCCGGTTCGGGCGCGACCGCTTAGGCGCCAGCGTGGGCGCCCCAAGCAGATTGGCGTCCCTGACTTGCTCCCGAGACAGCTCCCGGACATGCTCCCGCGCCGCGAAATCCGCTGCCGGATGGCGATGGCCGAGCGACTCGCGAGAGCCGGGCTTGTCGGAGGGCGGCCGCCCGACGACGTGTGGGACGCCCGCGGGCCCCGCAGCGTCACGTGGTCCGGGTCGGCACCCTCGCCGACGCCGGGGGGGCCGGCCGCGATCAAGGGTCTGAATCGTTGCGCGCGATCAAGGCAGGCGGGGTGCTATCCGGCCGGCGTTCCAGGTCATGCCGAGGCGGTTACTGTCCGCCGATATCGGATGCGTGTCCTGGGTCCACAGCGGCGACTCGATTGAGCACCGAGAGGTCGTGCCGGTCCTTGTCTGACAGCTCGTAGCCCGAGTGGAAACGACGCTGAACGCTGGCGTTGAGGCACACGACGGCTTGACCACGGAGACGCCCCGCTACCCAACCATCGGACGGATACTCGTAAATGCGGTCGTCCAGACCCGCCTGCCAGGCACTGCGATCGTCTCTCCGGGGGGGAACTCCAAGAGAGGGTTTTTCGTTAGCGTCGAAAGCCACCGTCGAGGACGAGCCACGCCTCTGGATTGGCTCAACGCTGGAGGTGGTGGTCACGCTTACCGGGTCCGGTGTCGTTCGGCGATCAGTTCGTAGACGTCGAGGATCTCGTGCGCGGTACGTCGACGAAGCGATGTAGCTTGATTGCATGGATTTCGGTGGCCCCGAGGCAATCATCGTCTTGCTGATCGTGTTGGTGCTGTTCGGGGGGTCACAGATCCCCAAGCTGGCGCGGAACCTCGGTAGGGCGCAGAAGGAGTTCAAGGACGGTATTGAGGAGGGTTCACGATCGGCGTCGTCCGTCACGGATATCCCCGCCACGGCGGCGCCGACCAGTGGAGAGACGAATCCAGTCCCAACCGACGACGCTGCGACGCCGGCCGTCGACGATCCTCCGAGTTCGAAGTCCTAGCGCGCGGCTGACCCGAGTGGCTCCGCAGGCTCGTCCGGCCTTCTCCGCCATCGAGCAGTAGCGCCGAGGCCCGCCTCGGGTCCAGCTCCGACCGAATCCGCGTGCTGGGGACTGAAGCAGCTGCCGGTTCGTCTCCAGCCGTCGGCGCCGCGATCGTCGTCAGGAGGGTCGGTGTCCATCAGGAAGCGGCGAGAGCCGTTCGGGTGAAGTAGCCGACCTGCAGGCCGAACTCACTAGCGCAGTCGACGTCGATAGGGCGCTCGCCGTGCTCGACAGCCAGGACGGCCGGACGGGTCTTCGGCCCGGAGGAGTCTCTTCCAGTGTTCAGGACACCCCGCCGGACAGGCCTAATGTCCATGGCCCTCGATGAGGCTCGTGAACACGCCAGACCCCGCGTGCGCGGCCGGTCACGTCACCAGCGGTGAGCGGGCGAGGGTCACGGTGGCCGCCATCATCACCACGGCAGCTGCGGCGGTCACGATGAGCGCCGCCGGGCCGCGGGCGGTGAGGTGCTCGCCGAAGAGTGCGGCACCGAGCAGCGACGCGGTGACCGGGTTGACCACCGAGATGGCGGGCAAGGAGGCCGCGAGGTGTCCTGCTTGGAAGGCGCTCTGGTTGAGCAGAAGGGCGACGCCCGACGCGACCATCAGGGCGTAGGGCTGCCAGTGGGTGGCGACGCTGGTCACCCCCTGTCCGACCAGGTCGGCGGTTGTCTTCGTGAGGACCGCAGTGAGCCCGTAGACGACGCCCGTCGCGACGCCCAGACGAAGGGCGCGACGCGCCTGAAGCGACGTGGCCGCTGACACGGTCAAGCCCCCGGCGATGACCGTCACGCCCGCGACCGCGACCAGCCAGCGGCCACCGGTGCTGTCGGAGCTGTCGCCGCGTGGCGCGCCAACCGTCACGAACACCGCCAGTGAGACCGTCAGCACCACGGCGGCTGACCACTCCGACGCGGTCATCCGCCGGCCAGAGCCACGGTTGGACAACGGCAACGCGAATAGAAGCCCGCTCACGAGCAGTGGAGCGACGGTCATCACGTTGCCGAGCGCAAGTGCCGCCGCCTCCATGCAGTACGCCGCCGCACCAACGAGGAACCCGGCCACCCACAACGGCCGCCGAACGAGAGCGAGGATGAGCTGAAGCCTCATCGCCAGCTCGGGGCGCTGCTGCCGAGCGACGCTGTGCTCGATGACCGACGCGGCGGCATAACACATGCCAGCTACGAGGGCGAGACCGATCGCCAACCGTGGTCCTATCGGCGATCGCGGTGGATGACTGCGTGGTCGGCCAGCGAACCGACCGCCAGCCCGCGGTTGGCAAGCTCGACAGCCAGCATGGGCAGTGCTCCCACCGTCGACCGCCAGCAGGCCGGTGCGGAGGTGCAGTCGGAGTCGTGCAGCAGGATGGTTCCCCGGTCCAAGCGGCCGGCCGTGACATCATCGACCACCGAGTGCGGTGTGGCTTCCGCTCTCCAGTCGCGGCCCCAGGCCGTCCAAAGCACGGTCGTGAGGCCCATGCGTGATGCTGCCCTCACGGCGCCGAGCGGAGTGTGACCGTACGGTGGGCGGAACCACCGCGGCGGGGTGCCTGTCGCGTCCGCGATCACGTCACGGGCGCGGGCGATATCGTCGACGATCGCTTTGTGCGACCGCCACAACATGCTCCGGTGCGTGTCGCCGTGCGCGCCGACATCGTGCCCAGCCGCGGCCACCTCGCTGGCTAGCCCGGGCGCGCGACGCACCATCTCGCCGAGCATGAAGAACGTAGCCTTCCAGCTCAGACGGTCGAGCTCGGCGAGGATCGCCGGGGTCGAGGCAGGGTCGGGCCCGTCGTCGAACGTTAGCGCGACGTGGCCGCGGCGCCCGATGCCGGCCAGTGCCGGCGTGAGTCGTGACCCAACCGGGGCGAATGTAGCGACCGTCGGCGACGCGTGCGTGGCGGCGGCAAGCGCGGCCAGCCCTCCCGCGGCCACACTGGCCCTCGTGAGCGCCCTCACCGCAAATCCCCAAAAGGCGCCACGGCTATGCCGGCGCGTGCAGACGTGGCGATGAGGACGTCAACGGTGATCGTCAGCGCTTCGGGCGGCACGCCACGACCGTCGAGCAGGTAGATCGCTCCAGGAACCAGTGCCGAGGTGGGCTCGGTCGCGTCGAGCACCCGATCGGGGCGCACCAGACGTTGATGGGCTCGAGTCGCGTAGAGGTAGTCGAACCCGTCCAGGCGTCGCGCCGGAGCGAACATCGTCACGTCGCGGCCCAACCAGGCCGAGATCGTTTGATGGGCGCTCACGTCGGCATGCGCCCGACGGTTGCGCAACCGCGGGTGACACCCGCAGCCACCATTGACCACATCCACGTTCGACGCTGTCAGACTGGCAACCTCGTCTGGATGACGATCGACCGTCGCCGAGTCGAGGACGATCGAAACATCACGGGCACCGATCGCCGCCAGCGACGCCGGACTGTCCAGCATGGCGTCGTTGACCAGGACCCCGAGATACGCGGTGGACGACCGGCCATCGTCGGGCACTTTGGCGACACCCACACTGTGCGCCGACATCTCCGCTCCCGTCACAGCGATCGACCCGTAGAAGAACACACACAGGGCCAAGGCTGTGGCTGCCCGCATCGTGGGACGTAGCCCCAGCGGCACCACCCGCCACCGGCCGCTCAAAGATGTCGACGCGGCGACATGCTCGATTTCTGCGGCGGGATCGCCGACGAACAGCGCCGACGCGTTGCGTACGAGCTGGTCACGAGTTCCTCCTCGCGGGTGACGGCACGCAACGCGACGTGTAACTCAGCCGCGTCTCGGGCAAACACATTCACGCCGGCCGAAGCCATCGTCGCTGCATTGTCGCGACCGTGCCCAGGGATCGGCAGGTATGTCACGACCGGGACACCCGCCGCGAACGCCTCCATGCACGTCAGCCCGCCGGCGTTCTCGACGACAACGTCGACCGCGGCCATCAGTGAAGCCATATCGTCCGTCCAACCCATTACCGTGCCGACACCCAGAGTGGCCAGCTCGGCGCGCAGCGTCTCGTTGCGGCCGCACACGACCACCGGATGGAACTCGCTGTCCTCAGCCATCTCGCCCATCGTCGCGGCGACATCGCCCGCGCCCCACGCGCCGGCGACCACGAGCACAGCGCGGTCGCTGGGCGTCAACCCAAGCAGAGCCCGAGCGGACGTCCGGTCGTTCACCGGCGCGCCGAACGCCGGGGCGACCAAGGGCCCACGGAACTTCGCGTCGCGAGCACCGCGCTCGGTGGCCAAACACGCGGACGTTTCGCTCACCGCCAGGTGATGGTCGACCCCGCGATCTACCCACATCGGATGCACGGAAAAGTCCGTCAAGAACGTGACGACCGGCACGCGCAACAGCCGCTTGCGGCGCATCCGGCCGAGCACGACCGAACTCAGCGGATAGACCGACACGATGACATCCGGCTGGAACCGTCGAATGCAGCGCGAGAGCTTGCGGCGCGTCAGCCACGCGTCGAGCGCCGTGGCCGGCCGGCGCATGAGCCACGACAGCCGGTAGGTGAACTCGTAGCTCCAGGGCATCACCCGCAGCTGGAACCGGTACAGCGCCAGCAACAGCCATCCGATTCGCAGCTCGGCCAGATCGAGGAAGTCGACGACGTGGACAGCATGCCCACGCTCGGTCAGTCGCCGGCGAAGCTCGCGTGCTGCGCCATCGTGGCCACCGCCCATCGACGCCGACACGATCAGGAACGTTCGGCTAGTCGGCATCGCCCTCCCCATCAGCTTCGCCTCGCGCACTACCGACGTGCGACCCGCCGGGCCAAGACGCGTATGTCCTTACCGGAACCGCACCACCTCTCACGGGGCCAAATGGTGAACTACTCAGATCGCGCTCGCGCCCACCGTGCGCTTGACGGCGGAGATGAACCGAATCGCTCAAGTCCGACGTACCAGGCCCGTGGTCGACACAAGTCCTGCACTTGGCTGCCACCCAAGGCCTTCGCGAACCGGTGGCAGCAGCTGGCCGGTGTCTCGACGTCGTTCACGGTCAACCGGCCGCCACGTCCGGTGCTGCCCTGGCACCCGTGGTCGCGCGGTCGCGAGTTCCGTGACGTCGCGGTCGATGAGCTTCGCATGCCCGAGCCGGACACGTTGAGGGACGGCGGCATGCCCAAGCTGTTGGCAACCCATGAAGTCGATGACGTCGGCCGACGCGCGGTGGCGGCGCAACTTGACCGTGCGCCCCAAGACCCTCGTGACCGTCATCGAAACCGACACGACGAATCCTGTGGCGTCCACAGCGGACGAGTTCGGTCCGAACGGCAAGCATCTCAAGTGATCGCCCAAGCGCGACCATTCTCATGCACGGCGGCGACGCTGAGACGTCGCCCGCCAGTCGTCGTGTGTCATGGTCAGGCGCTCTCGGCATCGAAGAAATTTCGGTAGACGTGGTACTTGCGAGCTGATCGAGGGCACCCGGCCCAGAATCGACGTGCTGTGACGAGAGCGGGTCTACGAGGAGCGAGGCCGGCGCCCGGCGGGTGGCGCTCCCATCTGGGAGATTCGGCCACGAGCAACTTCTTCGAGGAAACCCTATGCCCGACGAATTGGCCATCAGGCAACGCACGTGGGTCAGGGTCCGAATCGCCCCTCCGACACGCATTTCTTGGCCGTTTGGGCAGGTACCCAGGAAATACCCGGGGGAGTGGTGTCCCCGATGGCTACGCCGCTGACGCACTTTGTGGGCGGAGATGTCTGCCCTCAGCACACCCCTCTCGCCGCTGTCGGCGCCCGTCTCGCCGAGCTGCTCGTGAGCGCCGCCGCCGAACTGTCCGAGGCGCCGCGTGCGGAGCTCGCACCGCGGCCACCCCCGTCCGTGACGGCCGTGTCACGCTCGGACGGCTGCGTGAGTTGCTGCCTCGCCACGAGTCGCCTTGAGGTTGTCGCCGGGTTCGCCGCCGCCTGCTGGGTTGTTCGCCTGAGCCCGGGCGCCCGAGCTCGGCCGGCTGAACTACCGCGGCCGCACGGGCGTCGACCGGCGCGGCCGAGTCCTGCTCGATCATCGCGCCCGCACGTGGCTGAGTGTGGAGGACCCCGACCGGTTCGACGTTGTCCTGTTCGCCCCCGCCGCGGGTGGGATCCTGATCGTGCCGGTGGAGGACTTTGCCCGCCGCTGGGCGGTGATCTCGATCACCGCTGGTTCGCTGCTCGACGTGTGCCGTCGGGCGTGTCCGGAATTGGCCTGCCTCGGCGAGCTCGCCCGACCGTTGCTGGCCGTCGTGGAGGTCGTGGAGCGGCTCGGTGCACAGCGCGGATGCGAGGCGTTGGCCGACCCGGGCTTCGCCCTCGACGTGCTCACCACCGTGGACGGCGGCTCGGGCCACGCGGCGACCGTCGGCCGGGTCCTCGACTTCCTGCGCGTGCGCGCCGACGGGGGCGGCCCGCCGGTCCACGCGACGACGGCCCGTCGGGTGACATTGTCGGACGCCGTCGAGCTGTACGAGGCCGGCCCGTTGGCGCTGACCGCCGAAGGGACCCGGAACACCTATCGAACGTGGACCTGCCGCCTCGTCGCCGGCGCCGGTGGCCGCGACCCGGACCGAGGTGACCGCCGGGGACTTGACCGATCTGATCGCCAAGCACGTCTTGGCCGGACGGAGCGTCAGCGAGCGTCGGCGATCGGGCCGCTCAGCGGAGGAGAACGCTGTCGGCGCCTTCCGCCACCTGTGGGGCTATCTGGTCGAGAAGAACTACGCGACGTCGAACGTGGCGATGCGGCTGCGCAAGCCGACCCGGGCCGAACCGAACCGGCGCGCCTTCACCGTCGAGGAAGCGGCGCTGCTGCGTACGCTCGCCCGACGCGGCCGCGACCCGTTGCTGGACGAGGTGACCGTCACGTTGCCGGAACGGCTCGGGCTGCGCCGCATCGAGCTTTGCCGACTCCGACTGTGCGACGTCGCCGTGGAGCAGGCGACGATCGAGGTGTGGGGCAAGGGCGACAAGTACCGCACGCTGCCGCTGCCGCCGCGCCTCGTCGACCTGCTCAACCGCTACATCGACGACCGCCGACCCGTCGTCGTTTCGGCCGCGGGGTGGCAGCGCAGCACCGAAACCCTCCTCCGGCGCCCGCCCGACGCCGCGACGCCGAACGGATGCCCGGTCGGGCGTCGGCGAATCGAGGACATGTTCGACCGCTTCCACCGCAACGCCCCACGCCTGTTCGCCGACAACGACGTTTCGCTGCACTCCTACCGTCACGGGCTCGGCACGTACATCGACGCCCGCTACGGCCGCCCCATGACCCGAGCGGTGCTCGGCCACACCTCCAGGCGAACGCCTACCGACCACTACGTTCACGTCCGCCCGGAGGAGATCGCCGAGGCCGTTCTGCGTACGAGGCGCACCCGCTCGGCGACGCCGACGGGTCGGCCGAGGCGACCCACGCTCGCCGAGGCTGATACCGCCACGTCGACCGCTCGCGACGTCGAGCGACAAGCGCCGAGGAGTCGGATCGGTCCTACGCTGCGGCCGCGGTGCGAGCTCGGAGCAGGCTCGCCGGTGCCCACCGTGCCACCCAACTGGCCTCGGCGCGACGGCGCCGCTTCTTCGCCGCCTCGTAGTTCAAACCGAGGAGTGCTGCGGCGTCGCGAAGGGTCAGCCCGTTCACACGTGTCGCTTCGATCAACGCCGCATCGAGGGCCGTGAGCTGGCCGGCACGAACAGCGGCGGCGAACGCCGGCGCGCGAGTGACGGCGGCTGAGCCCGCGAAGGAGTCGGGGTCGAGGTCGCCAGTCGTCCGTGAGCACCAGGACCGCTCACGGTCCGCCTGCCGCGTGACCTGACCCCGTGCAGCGGCGAGCAGCCGACTGGCGACTCGATCCTCGTGCCGGACGAGGTCAAACCGGTCGACGGCGGTGACGAGCCCAACGATCACCTCGGCGATCGCGTCATGCCAACCGAGCCATCCCGCGCACCGGCGCGCCAACCGGCGAGCGCCAGGAAGCATGCACGCGATCACCGCCAAAGCGGCGGCGTCTTGGTCGGCGGCCGACCGTGACCGACGGATGAACGCCGCGAGTAGTGCATCCTTGCGCCCGGTTGGGACGGTGTGGTCGAGGAGCTCGCGCCGCACAGCGATGACGTGTCGGCCGCCGAGGATCGGCTCAACCTCCTGCCACCGTCGCCACAGTGCGCGAGGTGGTTCGAAGGCATCGAGTCGGTCGACGAATTCGCCGGATCCGTCGGCCGTGCCAGCGGCCTGTCTGATGGTCACGCCCATAAACGCACCTCGCAGGTCGTCGATTCGCGACGGGCGTCGCCTGCGTGACGGGAGCGCGAAGACAACCGACCCGGCGGGCGTGGCCCCGTGTCACCGCAAGAGGGCTGCGGTACGCCGATGTCGCTGGTCGTCGGCGTTGGGGCGTCGAGCGCCACGCGGTTGCGCGGAACGTCTCGTTGCGCGACTCGCACCGGTCGCGGGCCCATCGTTCAACGTCGACGGCGTCGTCCGGGGCCAACTCCCCGCGCAGCTCCCACCCGTGCAGCTTCCGTCGCGGAGATATTCTGTGTGTTATCCGGGCTGCTACCGACTCGGTGGTGCGTTGAGGACGATGATTGCGGTGCCTTCGGACGTGAGGGGGCTGGTCTCCGTCTCCGTGACTTGACCTCGGCGTGCGGGATTGACCAAGCGCTTGAACGCGGTGGGCAACCAGACGTCCGAGGGCCCTGTTCGCGCGATAAGTGCCGGGCCGCCCGGTATGACGCCATATCCGGGCGAGGTACGACTCTGTTTGCCCACCGGCGCCGACCATTGGCGGGCGGTGGGCGGTCCGCGCTGCACGAGTGAGGGTGCTCGGCGTGCCAGGTCTGGGCCCTGATCTGACGGAGACAATGGAGATCGAGGGGTGCAACCGTGCGGGCGACATCGAGGTCCGCATCCCTTTACCGCGGCGGAGGCGATGACTGCGATCGCCGAGAGGTCCGATCGTTCAGCCTTGCCCGACTCCGGGCGTTGCGCGGGTGACGCGATCACCTGGTGCTGACGCCCTGCCCGACACGTGACGTCACGTCGCCACCGGCCTGTCACGGCCTGCCAGCACCGGGGATGACGTTCGGGCCGTCTCGTCCGGTTTGGGCACGCCCTCCAAGGCGAGTCCCGCCGCGGGCGCCCTAAGCAGATCGGCGTCCCTGACTTGCTCCCGAGACAGCTCCCGGAGATGCTCCCGCGCCCGAAAACCCGCTGCCAAATGGCGATGGCCGAGCGACTCATGAGCGCCCGGGCTCGGACGGCGGCCGCCCTGCCGACGTGCGGGACGCCCGTGGCCACGCAGCGTCAAGAGTCGGCGTCGGTGCCTTCGCCGACGGGCGTCGCAGCCCCGGCTGCAATCAACGGCCGGGTATTTGCGCGCGATCATAGAAGGCGGGGAGTAGTCCAGCCGCCGGTACCGGAGGCGGTGGTCGCGCGTTTTTCCCGTTCTTCTCGGACAGGGTTCCCGAGCATTCGGTACTCGTTCGCAGCGGCGCCTCCGCGCCCATCACGGGCAATCCGTGCTCGAAGACACGTTCGTGTGAGCGACCGCCCGCCGAGCGCCAGGGCGCCGCGGCTGCGTACGCGGTTGCGCGGCAGGATGGCAACGCCCGGATCCGCGCCTGGGCCGCGCAGCTCGCTCAGCACTCCGACGAGAGCGGCGACACGAGGGGCGCGGCTGGCGGTCGAAGCGGTCGGAGCTGCCGACCCTGTTCTGATTCACCGACGCAAGTTCGACGTTCACATGCTGCGGAGCGCGCTCGCTCGTCCATCCGGCAACCCTACAAACCCGCCTTGGCGTTGCGTGGCGGTGTCACGCAGGCGAGCCTGTCGGCGGCGCGACGTCCCGCCGGCATGGACGACGCAGTGGGATCACGGTGCCCGAGCTGCTTCGGCGCGCGTGTCGCCGGACGCGACGAGACGAGCGAAGGCGAGGTCGAGCCGGTCGATTGCCGCGGTCAGCCCGCGGAGTCGTCGGTAGCACACGTCCGCCTCGAACTACGGGTATCGAGATCGCTTCCGAAGACGTAGGCGACCAGCGGTGCGCCTCGTCGACGTTGAGGTAGCGGCGGGTGATGTGGTGCTTGTAGAGGTGCAGGTCCGGGTGGCCGACGCACGCGCCGTTGGCGCGATCCGCGATACTCGGATGCGTGCGAGTCACCGGAGTCACTGCGAACCTGCCCGTGTCGGATATCGAGGCCGCCCGCCGGTTTTACGGCGACTACCTCGGTCTCGGCGTGGAGGAGATGAACCTGGGGTGGGTCGCTCGCTACCGCAGCGAAGACGGGCGGGCGTCGGTTCAGGTGGTCACGCGGGACATCACGAGCCCGGTGGATTCGGTGCTGTCGGTGCACGTCGGCGACGGCGTCGACGACGCCTACGCAGAGGCCCAACGTCTCGGCTACGAGATCGTCCATCCGCTGACGGTGGAACCGTGGGGAGTTCGACGGTTCTTCGTGCGTGACCCCGACGGCAACGTGATCAACATCGTGAGCCACGCCGACGACTGACGACGCGGGTCCGACCCCGGCGATTCCGGACGCTCCGGGTCAGGTTACTCCCGGTCGCATTCGGACACCGGTGTGCGAACGTTCTGCAGGTGGTCGGGCTGGCGCGGACGGAGCCGATCTCGGCATGTCGGCATCCGATGACACACGGACCGACGTTCACGCTGCCTCACGCCCGAGCCGTCTCACCGCTCGGTGCGGTCGGAACGTCGACGCCGCTCACCGGGCCGGGTGCCGATCGCCAGCTCTGGGCTCCTGATCGTGTGTTGCTCACCGACGGCGTGGACAGGTCTCCACGACGCGTGCTCTCCGCCATCACGGACACACTCCGGATCGGCGTGACCGAGGGTGGGCACCAGATGACGGTCGCCCACTCCCCACCTACAGTCGCCGGCATGAGCACCACCGACAACAGCTATCGGATCGAGGCGCTGGGGCCGCAGACGTGGGACGCCTTCGCCGACCTCGCCGGGCGGCACAACGGCGTGGGGTGCACCTACTTCCACCGCGGTGCCGACGATTCGGAACGCACACGCGTCCGGCGCGCTGGTCGGTCGCGGGGCGGAACGCGAAGTCGTCCCAGGGTTCGACGATGCTGTCACCCGCGGGTAGACAGGACACGCTTGTCAGATGCTGGTTACGCGGTGGCGCGCACGTAGGTCAGGAATGACTCGATCGCGTCGGTTGTGGCGTGGAAGCGCAGGGAGTGGAACAGGTCGAAGTTGTGCTGGGTGCCAGGCAGTTCGGCGTAGATGACCGGCTGGTCTGATGCTGTTGCCAGCGAGTGGGCGAACTGGCGGGCGTCGTCGGCGAGCACCAATGTGTCGAGGGTTCCGTGGATGATGAGGAACGGCGGGGCGTTGGCGTGCAGGTAGGAGAGCGGGGAGGTGGCAGTGTCGTCGTCGCGCCCGGTCGGGCCGTAGTAGCCGTACATCGCGACCACCGCCGATGTCGAGGTGTCCGCCGTTTCGAACCCGGGCTGGAAGCGTGGGTCATCGGCGGTGAGGGCTGCGGTCGCGGCGAGGTGGGCGCCGGCCGACCCGCCCGCGAGGATGATCGTCGACGGGTCGGCACCGTAGGGCGTGCCGTGCTCGCGGACCCATGCGATCACGCGTTTGACGTCGGTCACCTGGCCGTGGTACGTGGCCCGTCGTTGGAGTCGGTAGTTGGCGCTGATACATACCCACCCATTGCTGGCCAGCCGGTACAGCAACGAGCGGGCACCGAGCATCTTGTTGCCGATCCGGAACGCTCCGCCGTGGAGGTAGATGAGCACGGGGGGCGCCCGGCGGTCGCTGCCGGGCGGTGTACACGTCGAGGAGGTTTCCGCGCCCGGCGTCGCCGTAACGGATGTTACGGAACCGTCGGACGTCGGGTCGGTACGAGATCACCGGAAGCAGCAGCACGCGGATCAGCGGGATGCGGGAGCGCAGCGGCGCGGTGTGCGCGCGTAGCGATCGCCGAGGCCCTCGCGCAGCGCCGCCGTCAACGCCGGGCGTGCTGTGCGTGTACGGGCGGCGAGCGCGATCAGGACGGACGCAGGCAAGGCCATCGCTGCCACCATGAGCCAACGCTGCGACGGGTCGAGGTCGCTTCGGATCAGGGCCGGAACCGTGCCGATCGCCAGCCAGTACATGCCGAGGAAGGGTTGTTCGTTGATCAAGAACCCGAGCCCGAACTGCACGTTCCAGGGGCTGGACTGGTGGGGCATCGGGGGACGAAGCGCGAGCAGACCGAAGGTGCTGACCAGCACGATCGTCGTAACGAACCCCACCTTCGCACCGTAGTCGCGCTTCTCCCGAACACAGGTTCGCCAATATCCGTCGCGCCGGCGTCCCACGGCAGGAATGGTGGGCGTCGAGCGACGGCGCTTGCCGTTCGGGCGGCCGGGTGGCGCAGTTCGTCAAGCTGTCCTCACGGAGCGCACCACGGTCGGCGAGGTCGACGTGGCCGACGACGCCGGCGGCGCCGCTCCGGTCCGGAGCGTCACCGGTGCGAAACAGGCCGTGCCGCCGATCCCGAGCACGGCCAATTCCCACACACACCCGCGGATGAACGTCTCGCCGGGCAGTCACATGGTCCCTTGATTCCTCCCCGCCGACGTGACCGTTCGGATGGTGGCGCGGGACGCTGGAACGGCCGTCTCGGCCTCGCGCCAGCCATCGATCGGGTTGCACGGACCGTGTAGCCGGCCATCGGCAAGTGACCGTCGGTGTGGCGGCCGTCTATTGCTCCGACGTGCCCCAAGGGTTGTGGGTGTTGTGCATGGCGAGCTCGCCGATGTAGAGGTGGTCGGGTCGGCCCAGCATCCAGATGATGGTCTCGGCGATGTCGTCGGAGGTCATCATGCGGTTGAGGACGTGGACCGGTTGGGGGTCGTCGGTCGTGGTCCACCAATCGGTGGCGACGCTGGCGGGGTTGATGACGCTGACCCGCACGTTCGTGTCGGCCAGCTCCGCTTGGAGGGCAAGGGAGAACCCTTGCAGGCCCCATTGGGCTGCGCAGTAGGCGGTCCGGTTGGACTCGACGACCTTGCCGGCGATCGAGGAGATCTGGACGATGTGACCGGCGTCGGCAGCGAGCATGGCTGGCAGGACGGCATGGCATGTCTGGTAGGCACCTTTGAGGCAACTGTCGATGGTGTCGTCCCACACCGTCTCGCCGAGTTCGACGAGGGGCATCGGCGGCCCGTAGCCGGCGCTGTTGATGAGGAGGTCGATATGTCCGTGGTGTGTGAGTGCTGCGTCGATGGTGGCGGCGGCCGTGGTTGGCGACGAGATGTCGCCTTCGACGACGATCGCTTCACCGCCGCGAGCCGCGATCGCATCACGTAGGGCGGTGAGGCGGGCGACGCGGCGGCCGGTGATGACGATCCGGCCGCGTTGTTCGGCGAGGGCGAGTGCGATGGCGCCGCCGATCCCGCCGGTGGCGCCGGTCACGATCGACACCGCCCCGTCGAGGTTCACGTTCTGTCCTCGCCGGTTGCCAGCGATCCGTCGACGTTCACTCCAACCGTCGTCGTCGGATCTCCTGGGGCGTCGGCGCCGATGTGGTGTGTGCGTTTCGTCATGAGGTCGAGGTACACATCCGCACACGGCGCCGCATAGTGTCAGTCGAACACCGTTCCGGTTCAGGTTGTGAACCCGGACGGCTCGGGGG
>CAVRBV010000019.1:0-442454 GCA_963719295.1 Ilumatobacteraceae bacterium | reverse complement strand
AGGAATCGGTGAGGGACGTGTACTTGACCGACGATCCGAGCGAAGCAGCGGCGCTGCTCGACAAGACGATCGCTGGCTGCCGTGCCGATCAGGTCGCCGAGATCCGCAGCCTCGGCGACACCCTCGCCCGGTGGCGCACCGAGATCCTCGCCCACCACGACACCGGCGCCTCGAACGGGCCGACCGAAGGGCTGAACCTGCTCGTCAAAGAGGTGAAACGGTGCGGTCGAGGGTTCGAGAACTTCGAGCACTACCGGCTCCGCGTCCTCCTCCGCGCTGGCAAACCGACCTGGCCCAACCGACCCACACCACCCATCCTCAGAACGCCTCGTCCCCACGCTCACGCGTAGAGCCCCATTGTGGGCCACCCCGAGATGTCGCCGCGGAACACGTCGACCGCCTCCCCAGGCTCGGCCACCGAGAGATCTTCGGCACGTCGACACGACCCGCGTGCACCGCTGCCGTCCGGCGCAACGGAACCAGCGGTGCAACGGCGGTGGAACGGCGGTGACGCCTATGAGTCGAGGACCGTGTTGTTGCCGGGCCCGCCGTCGGCCGTGTCGGTGCCGGGCCCGCCGATGAGCACGTCGTCGCCCGGGCCACCGAGAAGGGTGTCGTCACCCGCACCACCGGTGAGCACGTCGTCGCCTTCGCCACCGTCGAGGGTGAGCAAGGCCGAGTTCGCGGCGAGCGCCGAACCGTCGACCACGTCGTCGCCGCCCAGGGCGGCGATCGTCAGCCGGTCACTGGCCGCGATGGCGCCGGCAACCGATGTCTGGGCCGGCAGTCCGGTCACCTGGGCGGTGTCTCCCTGGCCGGTGACGACCACGACGTCGTCGCCGTTCGTGCCGTTGACGATGACGTTGTCGGCGGCGCCGTCGTCCCCGGCGGGCTGGCCGTTGAGGTCGGCGAGCACGCTGGTGACGTCGGTGCCCGTGAGGTCGTTGACGCGAAGGGTGTCGGCACCACCGCGGGCCTTGATGTCGAGGCGTTCGACGTCGTCGGTGTCCATCGTGACGTTGGCGATGTTGCGGAAGAGACGCACACGCTGCCGCGTTCGCCGACACGTCGATGTTCTCGGCGATGTTGCTGCCGTTGAACAACACGGTGTCGGCGCCCTCCTGGCCCTCCACCACGTCGCTGCCGTCGCCGGGATCCCACTGGAACGTGTCGTCACCGACTCCGAGCAGGGCCCGGTCGTCGCCCTGGTTGCCGTCGACGACGTCGTTGCCGGTGCCACCGATCAGGGTGTCGACCCCATTGCCGCCGTTGATCGTGTCGTTGTCCGCGCCGCCGTCGAACGTGATGCCGATGAGCGGGGCCAGGTTGCCGGTCGCCGAGAAGCTGTCGGCCCCACCGTTGGCGTTGACGACGAGTGCCTCGGACGTGCCGATGTCGATCGAGAACGGCGCCGGCGTGACGCGGTCGAAGCGGACGCGCGTGCCGTTGGCCGTGGCGGTGAACTGCTCGGCGCCGTTGCCGCCGTTGACCTCCACGGTGTCGCTGCCGTCGCCACCTTCGTCGAGGTCGGTGTCGTCGCCCGGGTTCCACACCATCCGGTCGTTGCCGGTCTGGGCGAAGACCTGGTCGTCGGCGTCGCCGCCCGTGATCGTGTCATTGCCGCTGCCACCGAAGAGCAGGTCGAGGCCGCCGCGACCGAGCAGGGTGTCGTTGCCGGTCTGGCCCAGGAGCATGTCGGCACCCGATCCGCCGGTGACGACGTCGTTGCCGCTGCCCCCGTACACCGTGGCCGGCGGCAGTGCTCCATTGGCCTCGTTGAGGGCGACGGTGTCGTTGCCGCCGTTGGCCACCGTGACGAGACGCGTGGTGTTGGCCACGGTCGGAGACCCACCGACGACGGCGATGGCGCCGTTGTTCACCAGGATCGCTCCGGCGGCGTTGCGGCTGATCACGATCGAGTTGTCGGCACCGTCGCCGACCACGGTGAGCACACCGGAGGCGAACGTGGCGACCGTCGCGGCACTCGCACGGGCACCCACGCCAGCGACCGCACAGGCCGCGATCACCGTTCCGGCGAGCAGAGGGCGCGACACTCGGCGCCGGTCCTTGTTGCGTCGTGCGTTCACTTGACCTCCTGTCGTCGGTGATCGGCCGTCGATCGATCGACCACCGTTGCTCGGCGTGCTCGGCGTGCCGCGGTCCATGGGCGCCCGGGCGCGACTGTGCCTCACCCGCCGAGCCGAGCGGGGCGAATTTCCGACGCCGGCGGCCTCGTGCGCGGCACCACACGGGCAGACGTTCGAGAGACGTCCCGCCCGAGCGGACGGTTGGGACGAGAGGCCAAGCAGTCTGCGAAGCTTGCGTCGGCCTGGGGGACCGGCCCTCACGGCCAACCGAGGGGGTAGACGATGGAATTCATCCAGATCATCGAGTTGCGCACGTCGAAGGTCGACGAGCTGAGGGCCATGCAACAGGAGTGGGAGAAGAAGACGGAGGGCAAGAGGACGCTTCGCCGTTCGATCATCAGCCGCGATCGCAACGACCCGAACCGCTACCTCGTATTCGCCTTCTTCGACTCGTACGAGTCGGCGATGGCGAACTCGAACCTGCCCGAGACGACCGAGTTCGGCCAGAGCCAGGCGGCGCTGCTCGATGCGCCGCCCGTGTTCACCGACCTCGACGTCATCGAAGTGCGTTCGTGAAGTGCGGAGGCCCACCCTCGCTGCCGCAAGGGTGGGCCGCCGCTTCTCGGTCCGCCGTCTTCCCCCCTCTGACGGCGGCGAGATCAACGAGCGTCGAGCGTGCTTGCGCCGTCGCTCTGTGCCGCCGAGGGGCATTCGTGTGATCAGAGTCTGCACACCGCCCGTCCGCCGAGGTATCGACCACGCCAGGCGTGGAGTGATCAATAAGCTACTGCCATCCTACGTGACTGGCAACGTATGGAATCGTATGCACATCCGGCGCGGTTCGCTACGGGCGGTGCCTCGCTCGAGCCGGGGTCAGCTGACGGCCGCCACGGCGGCCAGGATCACGTCGGCCACCGCTTGTGGCTGGGAGATCATGACGACGTGCGACGCGTCGACCTCGGTGATCTGGGCGCCGCTGCGACCGGCCATGAAGCTGGCACCGGTCGGACCGATCGCGTTGTCGGCGGTCGCCACCACCGCCCACGACGGCAGCGTCTTCCACGCCGGGTTCGTGGTCGGCTCGCCGAACCCGACGTCCGCCGCCGGCCGTTGCGAGACGGCCATCACCGCGGCCTGCTCGATCGGGGAGGTCGGCGCAGAACACCTCGTGGAACGAGGCGGGGTCGATGATGAATTCGGTGCCCGGTTGGTCGCCCCCCGTCGGGTACTGGGCCGGACGCAACGACGCGCCGAGCAGGCTGTCCGTGGCCTGACTGGCCAGCGACAGGATCGTCTCGCCCTCATCGGGGAGGAACGCGGCGACGTAGACCAACCCGACGACGTTGTCGGCCTGCAGTCCGGCGTTGGTGATCACCGCACCGCCGTAGGAGTGGCCCGTCAGCACGACCGGACCAGCGACCTGGTTGACGGCACTGGCGATGTAGGCCGAATCCGCCGAGAGCCCGCGGAGCGGGTTGGGCGGAGCCACCACCGCGACCCCGGCGGCCTGGAGCAACGAGATCACGCCGGCCCAGCCGGATGCGTCGGCGAAGGCGCCGTGCACGAGGACCACGGTCGGGCCGGTCCGCTCCGGCAGGGGCGGTCGTCGATGAGTCGGACATGGTGGTTCCTTCCGGTGGGGGTGCGGGGGATGGAGAGGGTGCGCTGGCGGAAAGGTGCTGGGCGAGAGCACGGGATCCGCCGAACGCGCTCGAGGCGGCGGTGGCGAGCACGCCGGCGCCGGCGAAACCGCCGAGCACCACTGCGTCGCGACACCTTGGGACCGACAGACGCGCTGTCCTGTTCGTCGCTCATTGGACCTCCGATGCGTCGAAGTTGGGGGAACGGGCGACTTCGGTCGCCCGGTGACCGATCCTGTCACGTCACGGGGACGGCGCGCCTTGTGAACGCAGCAGGTGTGAGATCGATCGCGGACGCGACGACGCGAAAGACTGGCGACGTGCTCGAGTGAGGTGTCGACAGCGGAGTGGGCGAACGAGCAGGTCGCGGCGGTCCGCGACGACCCGACCGCCCGAATCGACGCTCGTCGAGCGCCTCTATCACGGACCGTCGGGCACGGCGCCACGGCACCTGCCGTACTTCGCGCGCCGCCCTGTCGTTCATGCGGTGGCAGCTGCGCCGTGGTGTGCTGGCGCCACCGCACGACGAGCGGCCCGGGAGTCCCTGGTGGCGTGCCGTCAACGAGCGGTTGTTGCGCGACGGCTGCGAAGCGGTCGCTCTGATCGGCGACCGGCCCGGACCGGCGTCGTCGCGCACGGTCGAGTACTGGACGACGTTCGCCGACCGCCCGACGGCGCGCACGTGGTATCGGGCGCACAACGCGAGCGTCGCCGCCGCCTACCTCGAACACCGCGACCTCGCCGAGGCCGAGAGCGCCGCCGAGCGTTTCTTCATGAACGTCGTGCTGTGCCGGGTGCTCTACACCCATGCCCTCGTGGCCGCGCCACGGATGTCGCTCGGGTGGCTGCGTCCGCTGGCGCCGTTCCTCGGCGACCCGAGGCTCGGGATGACCGGCATCTTCCTGCAGCTGTCCCGCGTCCTCCCCGACGAGTACCCCCTCACCGACGCCGTCGACGCCTACCTGTCGAACGAGCTCGGCTTCGGGCGCCTCCTGGACTTCGGGGTGATCCTCCCCCGGCTGCAGCAGATCTACGAGTGGTCCGCCGACGTGCTCGACGAGCCGGGCCTTCGCCACTGCGCCCGCGACGGGGCGATGATCTACGCCTGGCCGTTCGAGGAGCGTGGCGTCTGGCGAACGCGCACGACGTTCGCGCGTGCGCATGGCTCGGCGGTTCCTCCCGCCGGAACCGGCGCCGGCGACCTCGCCGTCGGTCGACCGTCGACCCGTCCGGCCCAGGCCCGAATCGGAGCGACGCCGCGTACGGTGTCGCGGTGGACGTGCTGGCGTCGTTCGTGGGCGGGTGGGGGCACGCCGAGCCACTCCTGCCGGTCGCTCGACTCGCCCGGTCCTACGGCCACGCGGTCACGTTCGCCGGTCAGACCGCGGTCATCCCGCGGCTCTCCGCGCTCGGCTACCCCACGATCGACGTCGGCCCGGCCACGCTGGCGACGTCCCGCCAACCGCTGCTGCCCGTCGACCGCGAGCACGAGCGGATGGTGGCCAGGGATCACTTCGTCGGCGAGTTCGGGGCCCATCGCGCCGAGCACCTCGGCCCGGGTGATCGCCGCGGCGCGACCACGCCGTCGTCGTGTGCGACGAGATGGACGCCGGCGCCGTCGTCGCCGCGGAAGCGGCACGAGTCCCGTGCGTCACGATCGGAGTGCTGGCTTCCGGCCGACTCACCGAACCCGGGGTCGTCGGCCCGGCGTGGGAGGGCCTGCGCGCCGCCTGCGGGCTCACGGCCGACCCGCGCTGCGGGCACTTCGGCGGGGCCGTCCGGCTCACGCCCGCCCCGTCGTCGTTCCGTGATCCGCACGTCGTCACCCCGTTTCCGCTGCACCCGGTGCGACCGCCGATCCTCGCCGACGTGGAGGGGCCGGCCCACCGATCACCGCGAGCTCGTCTACGCGACGCTCGGCACCGTGTTCGACCTCGAGTCCGGCGACCTGTTCGCCCGCCTCGCCAGCGCGTTGTCGACCCTCGATCGGCCGTGCGTCATGACCATCGGCGACCAGGTGTCCGGCGACGAGCTCCCGCCGGTCGCACCCCACGTCCGCATCGAATCGTTCGTCCCCCAGCGCGACCTCCTGCCGGCGTGCGCCGCGGTCGTCTGCCACGGCGGCACCGGCACGGTGATCGCGGCGCTATCGCTCGGCGTACCGCTCGTGCTCCTGCCGATGGGCGCCGACCAGCCCGACAACGCCGACCGGTGCCACGAGCTCGGCGTCGGGATCGTGCTGGACGCGATCACTGCCTCGGCGCACGACATCGCGGGCGCGGTGGGCGAGGTCGTCGCCGACCATCGGTACGCCGATGCCGCCCGTCGGCTCGCCGCCGAGGCGGCCGCCCAGCCGCCGATCGAAGCCGTTGGCGAGCTCGTGACGTTGCTCGCCCCGTGACCGTCGCGGCACCGCCGTGTCTCGTGTCAGGAAGTTCGACGCCGGAGGTCGTGTTTCCTGACACAGAACGCGGGGAGCGCCCGAGCGACCGTCAGCGGGTCAGCGTCACCGTGCGCCAGCCGTCGTCGTTGTAGAACGTCGCCGCGTGCGTGGTGACGTCCGCCGACACCGACGCCTCGAGCGCCTGCAGCAACGAGGTCTCTTGGTCGTTGGCGTCCTGGTCCGCACAGGCCATGCGCGTGCTCGCCAGCGGGCCGACCGAGATGTCCGTCCGATCGTCGCTCTGCGTCCACGGCCCGTTGTACGTGTTGCACCCGGCGTTGCCGGACACGGTGCCATCCTCGGCGAACGACGCCGTCGGCGCCGCATCGCCACCGAGCGCCGACACGAACGCCGACTGCGTCGGCATTCAGGTAGCCGGTGATGTCCCAATCCCCCACCAGCACGCTGTTGGACACGTTGGCGTGGACGACGGTCTTGCCCGACGCGTCGAGCAGTTCCAGGCCCGATACGCCGACGGTGAACGACGTGGTCTCCTCGAGCCGGTGCAGCAGCTCCGACTCGACGGTGGAGGCCGGCGCCTCGCACGCCATCATCGTGGTGGCGAGCAGCCCGAACGTGAGCGACGTCCCGTCCGTGGTGTAGGTGCCGTGGAACGTGTTGCACCCGCTGAACCCGGTGACGGTGCCGTCCTCCAGATGCAACGTCGGCACGACGTCTCCGGCGTCGGGGACATCGAGGCTCGCCGAGTCGACGTCCCACGTGACACCCTCGAGCCCGGCGCCGGTGATGGGGGCACCGGTCGATGCCGCGGCGTGGTGTCGGGCGCGCTGTCGGGTGCCGACGCCCGGGCGGCCGCCGGTGCGAGCAGGAACCCGGCGGCGACGATCGCCCCGACGCGGGCGCGCCCGCGAACGTGGCTCCGCCGCCCGACGCCGTCCCACTCCTGCGTGTGCATCTTGGTCATGGTCACTCTCCTAGCAGACGGCCGCGGCCGAGTACCGTCATCCCGACGCCGGGGCCAGCTCCCAGGGGTCGACGACCCCGTTGCCGTCGGCGTCAGTGCCGGCCGGCGCCATGACCGCGGCGAGCGCGGCCCATGTGTTCGGACCGACCAGACCGTCGACCTCGAGGCCGGCGTTGCGCTGGAACGTGCGCACCGCGGCGTCGGTGGCCGGCCCGAAGTAGCCGTCGACCTCGATGGCTGCGCCCGATGCCGTGAGCGAACGCTGCAGCGCCTCGACGGCCAGGCCCTTGTCGCAACGACGCAGCGGATAGTGGTCGTTCGCCCGATAGCTCGTGCACGCTGGTGCGGTTCCGGGCGTCGTCGCAGGGGCGGGCAGTCCGGCGCGATCGAGCGTCGCCACGGTGCCCGGCGCACAGGCGGCGTCGATCGCGGTCGGGGTCGCCGCCGCGGTGTCGACCACGACGACGCGGCCCGGCCGTGCCACGGCGTCGGCGGCCTCGGACGTGTCGAAGGTGCCCACCCACGTGCGACCATCGAAGTCGGCCTGCAGCAGCGCCGAGCCCGGATCGCCGAGGTCGAGGCGCAGCCGTTCCTGCCCGGTCCTGGCGTCGGCGACGACCAACGTCCAGCGGTCGACCACCTCCCCCGTGACGCCGTTGGCATCGGGTCCCTCGACCCAGCTCAGCCACGCCGAGCCGGAGGCGTCGGCGGCGGCCGCCGGCCAGAGATACAGCGGCGGGGCGTTGTAGAGCGCTCGATCGGTCGGCGAGAACACGCCGGACAGCTCGTTGCCGTCGATGTCGAACGAACGGAACACCTCGGCCAGGTCGCTGAACGCGCCGACGAGCACACGGCCGTCGCCGATCGTCGCGCTCCCCACGCCGTACTCCGGCCCACCGGCGGGTGCGACGTCGACCTGCGTGCCGTCGGCGAACTCGACGAGCACTCCCCCGTAGGCGTCGGGATCCCCGCGCCACGAGTGGCTCTCGTCGGCGTCGACGATCGCTACCGCTGGGCGCCCGCCGATCCATCCGGCACCAGACAATCGGGCCTGCGGCGCCGCCCCGACGACCGCTTCCCCGCTGGCGAGGACGCGGCGCAACCGAGGTCGCCTCGCCATGACCCATCTCCACCCACACGGCGCCGTCGGCGGTGCGCACTGCCTTGGTCGCCGGTTCCGCCAGCGCGACCGCGTGGTCCTCGACACCGTTCGCACGGGCGAGGGCATAGCCGGACGCCGTTCCGACCACGAGCGTGACGCCGTCGGGGACCACGGAGCATGGCGTGGAAGCCGGTGCGGCACCATCGACAGCCCCCGGTCCGACGGCCAACGCCGCCGGCGCTCCGAGGCCGACGAGGGCGATCGCGAGAGCGGAGCGGATTCTGGGGCGCGAAATCGAGCGTTCTGCGCCGATTTTGCTTGTGGAAATCATTCGGGCGGCGGTGGGGTCTCGTTGAACGTGATCAGGACTGGTCCCTGGGACCCGACGTCGATGCGGCAGATCGACGCCTGGTCGAGGTGCGACCTCCAGGCGATGTCGACCGACGCGCCGAGCGCCCACGCCACCGCGGCCTTGATCGGCGAGACGTGCGACACCACGACGACACGACCCTCCCGTGCCCGTTCGGCGAGCTCTTCACACGCCGCCCGGACACGGCGGTCGAGCTCGGCCAGCGACTCGCCGCCCTCGGGGACGAAGGCCGGGTCGTCGCGCCACCGCCCCCACACCTCCGACGGGGTGTCGGCGTGCGGTACGCCCTCGTACACCCCGTACGAGAGCTCCACCCACCGCTCGTCCACGGCGTAATCGTCACCGATCATCGCCGCCGTCTGGGTCGCACGCAGCAGCGGACTGCTGATCAGCTCGTCGTAGCCCCCCACCATTGCGGCGACCCTACGCGCCTGCTCACGCCCGACCTCGTCGAGCGGTTCGTCGATGCGGCCCTGCAGCTTGCGGGCGGCGTTGAGCGCGGTGCGGCCGTGACGCACGAGGATCAACACGCCGGCGGCTCCACGAGCCTCAGTCCACCACACCGCCACGCGGCGTCGCGCCGATGGTCAGATCGAGCCGTCCGTGTTGCCAGAACTCCGCCCGACGCGAGCGCTCGCCGAGCCGCGCCCGGCGCCAGATCCACACGCCGAGCGCCACCCCGATCGCCTCCAACAGGAGCGACCAGGCGCCGCGCGCCGCCGACGGCAACGGCGCGTCCCCGAGGTCGGTCCCGCCGAACGGCCACCAGAAGACGTGCGTGTCGGTCCAGGCACCGTCGAACACGAGGTGCAGGAAGGTGCCGATCGGCAACCCCAGCAGTAGCCGGCGGACCGGCTTGCGACCCACGGTCACCACCATCACGGCGACGAGCAGGAGCACGCTGAAGAGCACGGAGTGCATCACGCCGGCCCCCCCGAACAGCCCGTCGAGGTCGGGCAGCACGCTGCCGACGATCAGGAGCCGGTAGTCGAAGCGCGGGTCGCGGAACACGAACCACACCGTCAGCACGGCCGTGGAGACGAACCAGAAGAACACGAACCGGGTCAGTTCACTGGTGCACCGTCACGACCCGCCGCGCGTCTGCACCCGGGCCGGTGCACCAGTGAGCCGAAGACCGTGCCTGATGGTTCGCTCGCTCGAAGACTCGCTCCCTCACGGCACGAGCATCCGACCGCACTGCGGGCAGTCACCGACCGATCCCGGCGGCGTGGTGGCGACGAGCTGCTCGTATTCGCTGGTCGACAGGTCGAGACGGCAGCCCCCGCACCGCCGACCCTCGACCTTGGAGATGGCGACACCGTGGAAGTGGTCGCGTCGGCGGGCGTAGTCGGCGAGCGTCGTCGGTTCCACGCGGGCGGCGACGTCGGCGCGCTGGGCCCGCATGCTCGCCGCCTCCCGGTCGCCGTCGAGGGTGACGGCGGAGAGGGCCGCCCGCGCCTCGTCATGGGCCGCCTCGAGCGCCGGCGTCGCCTCGCGCGCTGCTTCGGTGTCGTCGAGCACCTGCGACTGCTCCTCGAGCAGCGCCAGCTCGGTGTCGTCGAGCGTGTCGCGCTGGGCGGCCAGCGTGTCGAGCTCGTGCATCAGCGCCTCCGCCTCGCGCGGGGCGATCACGGTCTTCAGTTGCGCCTCCAGGCGAACGCGGTGCTTCATCGAGCGCGGCACCATCGTGCTCGGCCCGCTCGACGGCCGCGGACAGCTCTCCGAGGCGCACGTCGAGTCGGGCGAGGCGCGCCTGGTTGCGCCGCAGCTCGGCGGCGGCGTCGTCGGCGGCGGCCCGCTCCGGCAGCGTCGCCAATCGGTGGCTCAGCTGGTCGAGCGCGGTGTCGAGCCGTTGCAGCTCCAGCAGGTCGTCGCTCAACACCCGCGTACCGCCAGGCCCTGGCTCAGCAGCACGCTCGGCACGGGTGCGTTGGCGTCGAGGTTGTTCGGCGGGATGGTGGTCCCGGCGTCGACCTGGGCGTACACCGGGCGCACCGGCACGGTCTGCACCGGTTGGGCGGGGCGGCGGCGCCACCGTGGTCGGCGTCGGCGGCGCCTGCTCCGGCGCGGCGAACCCGTTCGGAGCCGGCGCCGCCGTTGACCGGCCCGCCGCCCGTGTAGCCGGTGATCTGGTAGAGGCACTCGTTGCCGGGCAGGTACAGGCGCGCCGGTGCCCGCCGGTCCGGTGGCGGCGCGCTCCAGTCCTCGATCGGGAGGAACTGGTTGGCCGGTTGCATGTACGTCTGCCAGATCTGCGCCGGGTACAAGCCACCCTGCACCCGTTCACGGTTCTCGTCGTTGAACTCGGGGACGTTCTGCATCGGCTGGTGGCCGTTGGGGTCGCCGATCCACACCGCGGTCGTCAGGTGCCGGGTGAAGCCGACGAACCAGGCGTTGGTGTTGTCCTCCTGGGTCCCGGTCTTGCCGGCCGACGGGATGCCGTCGAGCGGGTGCCGGCGGGCGGTGCCCTCGGTGAGCACGCCCTTCATGATGTCGACGGCGGCATCGGCGACGCCGGGGTCGAGCACCTGGGTGCCCGGGTCGTTGTGCGTGTACAGCACCTTGCCGTCGTGGTCGGTGATCTGCTCGACGTAGTACGGCGCCATGTGCAGGCCGTGGTTGGCGATCGTCTGGGCGCCCGACGCCATGTCCAGCGCCGACATCTCGTTGGCGCCCGTGGCGAGGCTGGCGTAGGGCTGGATCGGCGTGCGCTCCGATTCCGGCTGACCGAGGTAGAGGTACGGCGACTGCGCCATGCGGTACATCATGTTGACGACGCGGTACAGCCCGACCACCTGCGACAGGCGGGCGTAGGCGCAGTTGATCGAGTAGACGGTCATGTTGCGCACCGTGTCGACGTCCCGACTGACGGCGTCGGTGATCTCGAACGGGTGGTCCGGGTCACCCGGGTTGGGCAGCACGCACGGCCGCCGGCCGTCGATCATGTCGTCGGCCTGCACCCCCGCCTGCAGCGCCGCGGCGAGGATGAACAGCTTCACGCTCGAACCGGTCTGGCGCGGGGCGAGGGCGAGGTTGACCTCGCGGATCCCGGGCACGAACCCCTTGCCACCGACCATGGCGCGGATCGCCCCCGTCTGGGTGTCGAGCGACACGATCGACGCGTCGAAGCCCTGCGGCGTGTCGGGCAGCACGTTGCGAGCGTTCTCGGCGAGCGTCTGGAGGTTGGGGTCGAAGGTGGTCGTGATGTTGAGGCCGCCGCGGTAGATGGCCGCGGCCCGCTCCTCCGGGGTGTCACCGAGCACGGCCTCGAGCGCCGGGTCGAGCGGGCGGTTGAGCAGGTAGTCGGTGAGCGCCTCGGTGTAGTACGTCCGCGGAGGCGGTGTGCCGCCCTCCACGATCGACTGCACCCGGGCCGGGATCTCGAACCCGGTGTCGGGGTTGAGCTGGGCGTCGCCCTCGGCCGTGGTGATGATGCCCACCTCCTCGAGGCGCTTGATCACCTGGGCGAAGCGGGCGCGGCTGCGCTCGGGGTTGTCGATCGGGTCGTAGCCCGACGGCGAACGCACGAGGCCGGCGAGGAACGCGGCCTGGATCTGGGTGAGCTGGTCGACGGTGGTGCCGAAGTAGGTCTCGGCGGCCGCCTGGATGCCGTAGGCGTTGTTCCCGAAGAACACGGTGTTGAGGTAGCGCTCGAGGATCTGGTCCTTGGTGTACTGACGCTCGAGCATCATGGCGTAGTGGATCTGCAGGATCTTGTACTGCAGGTTGCGCTCGAGGCCGCCGAGGAACTCGTTCTTCGCCACCTGCATCGTGATCGTGGAGGCGCCCTGCTGCTGCGAGTCGGACGCCACGTTCGACAGGGTGGCCCGGAACAGGCTGCGGGCGTTGACCCCGTTGTGCTGGTAGAAGCCCTCGTCCTCCACGGCGAGGAAGGCGTCGATCACCGGCTGGGGGATGTCGCCGAGCTTCACCGGCTGGCTGTTCTGGCGCTGGAACACGGCGATCACGTTGCCGTCGACGTCACGCACGGTGGTGGGTCGGGCCAGCGGCTGCAGGCTCGGGAGCTCGACCGGCGTGCCCTGCCAGCCGTGGGCGGCACCCCAGATCCGCGGCGCCACGCCCACGACGATGGCGCCGAACAGCAGCGCCGCCGCCAGCGTCACGAGCGCGAGTCGAGAGATCCAGGTCAGCCAGCGCACATCGACACAACGCTAACGGCCGGGCCAGCGACCTTCGGGTCACCGTCACGGCGTTCCCGGCCACGTAGTGCCGCAGATCTGGCCGCTCACTCGCTGGCGCTCGCTCGCACGGGCGAGATGACGCACCGCTACGTTGCGGGCCGTGACGAGCACTCGGCGTCCGTTCCGCTTCGGCGTGCAGCTCCGTGGCAGCGGCGCCGACGCCGCCGGCTGGGTGGAGACCGCCCGCCAGCTCGAGGACCTCGGCTACGCCACGGCGACGATGCCCGACCACTTCACCGACCAGCTCGCGCCGGTGCCGGCGCTCACGGCGGTCGCTGCGGCCACCACCACCCTGCGCGTCGGCGCGCTCGTGTTCGACAACGACTACCGGCACCCGGTCGTGCTCGCCAAGGAGCTGGCGACGATCGACGTGCTGTCGGGCGGCCGCGTGGAGATCGGCCTCGGCGCCGGGTGGATGGTGAGCGACTACGAGCAGTCGGGCATCGCCCTTCGACCGCGCCGGGCGTGCGCATCGACCGCTTCGAGGAGGCGATCGCCGTCATCCGCGGCGTGATGGCGGACGGGCCGTTCTCGTTCGCCGGACGCCACTACACCGTCACCGCCTACGACGGCGCGCCGAAGCCGGTGCAGCGGCCGCACCCGCCGCTGCTGATCGGCGGCGGCGGCAAGCGCGTGCTGTCGATCGCCGCCCGCGAGGCCGACATCGTCGGCATCAACGGGATGATGGCCGCCGGCGTGATCGGGCCGGACGCGCTCGGCACGATGACCTACGACGCGGTGGCCGAGCGGGTGGCGCTCGTGCGCGAGCGCGCCGGCGACCGCATCGACGACATCGAGTTGAACATCCGGGTGTTCTACGTCACGTCACCGACGACCGCGCCGGCGACATCGCCGGCGTGGCGTCGATGATCGGTGTCGACCCGGCTGCTCGTCGAGCGCTCGCCGTTCGCCCTCGTCGGCAGCACGGCGGCGATCGTCGAGGACCTCGAGCGCCGCCGCGAGGAGCTCGGCTTCAGCTACGTGATGGTCGGCCCCGACGACATCGAGCCCTTCGCCCCCGTCGTCGCCGCCCTCGCCGGCCACTGACCGCGCCCCGGCCCCCGCAAGATTTCCACAGCGTGACGAATCGTTTCGCACGAATCGCGACGCAGGTGCAAGTCGGGCGAAAGCGCTCGCACGATTTTGCTTGTGGACATCCGGACTCGAGCGTGTGCGGTCGGCTTTGTGCGATGACGGTGATGCCGCTGTCGCTGACCGTGAACCGGGCGCGGTCGTCGTGTTCGTCGAGGCCGATGCGGTACCAGTCCGGCACGATGACGTTCTTGTCGATGATGCACCGGTTGCAGCCGCGCCCCGGCCCGACGCGCACGCCCGGGAACAGGATCGAGTCGGTGACGTGGGCGTCGTGCGACACGTAGCAGCCGGTGGAGATGATCGACCGCTCGACGTGGGCGCCGGACACGATCGACCCCTGGCAGAGCAGGCTGCCGTCGACGAACGACGGCTCGTAGCCCGGACCGCGTGACACCTTCGCCGGCGGCTCGGCACCGCGGTAGGTGTACACCGGCCACGCGTCGTTGTAGAGGTTGAACGCCGGCAGCGGGGCGATCAGGTCCATGTTCGCCGTGAAGTACGAGTCGATCGTGCCGACGTCGCGCCAGTAGCCGCGCTCGCGGTCGTCCTGACCGGGCACCTCGTTCTTGCTGAAGTCGTACACGTGGGCCACCCCGTCGCGGGTGAGCGCCGGGATGACGTGGCGGCCGAGGTCGCTGTAGCCTCGTCACGCGGCGTCACCACGTCGATCAGCGTCGCCGTGTCGAACACGTAGTTCCCCATCGAGGCGAGGCAGCGCTGGTCGTCGCCGGGCATGGTGGGCGGCTCGGCCGACCTTCTCGTGGAAGGCGAGGATCCGCCCGTCGGCGTCGGACTCGATCACCCCGAACTCGCGCGCTTCGTGCTTCGGCACCGGGATCGCCGCCACCGTCACGCCCGCCCCCGACTCCAGGTGATGGTCGATCAGCTGCTGCGGATCCATCCGGTAGATGTGATCGGCCCCGAACACGCACACCAGGTCGGGGCTCTCGTCCGAGATGAGGTTGAGGTTCTGGTAGATCGCGTCGGCCGAACCGGAGAACCAGAACGGCCCGCGACGCATCTGCGCCGGCACCGGCGTGACGTAGTCGCCGAGCATCGTCGAGAAGCGCCACGTCTGGCTGATGTGACGGTCGAGGCTGTGACTCTTGTACTGCGTGAGCACGACCATCTTGGTGAGCCCGGCGTTGGCGAAGTTCGACAGGGCGAAATCGATCAGGCGGTACGAGCCGCCGAAGGGCACCGCCGGTTTGGCTCGATCGTTGGTGAGGGGAAGCAGACGCTTGCCCTCACCCCCGGCGAGCACGATGACGAGAACCTTGGGATCAGCCATCGCCGCCGAACATACCCACTTCGCGCCATCGCAGCCAGCGCGCTCACCGCGGCCAGCAGTCGGGCGTACAGGTCGAGGTACTCCTGGGCCGGCCCGGCCCACGACCAGTCCTGCTTCATCCCCCGGCTGGCGATCGTGGCGCGCTGGCGCGGGTTGGCCACGCGGCGCACGGCGCGGAACAGCGCGGCCGTCAGTGCGGCCGAGTCGGCATGGGGAGCCACGAACCCGTTGCCGTCGGGATGTCGGTCGGCGTCGCGCACGGTGTCGTGGAGCCCGCCCACGTCGGTCACCACCGGGAGCGCGCCGTAGCGCATCGCCTGCATCTGGGTGAGCCCGCACGGTTCGAACCGGCTCGGCATCAGGTAGAGGTCGCCGGCGCCGAACAAGAGGTGGGCGAGCTCGTTGTCGTAGCCGTGGACGAACCGGAACCGCTCGGCGTAGAGCGCCGCGGCGTGGCCGAGCGAATCGGCGATCGCCTGCTCGCCCGATCCGAGCACGACGACGCGCAGCGGGAGCTGGTCGAGCAGCGGGACGATCGGTAAGAGGAGGTCGGCGCCCTTCTGGCCGGTGAGCCGCGACACCATCACCGCCAGCAGCATCATCGTCGTCGTCGAACCCGGCGCGACGGCGCACCTCGGCCCGGTTGGCCGCCTTGGCCGCCACCCGCGCCGCTGCCGCACCGGCGACCGGAGTAGTTCGACGTGAGGTTGTCGTCGGTGGCCGGGTCCCACACCGTCGTGTCGATGCCGTTGAGGATGCCCGACACGGCGTCCCACCGGTGGCGCAGCGGGCCGTCGAGGCCGAACCCCCCGGCCGGCGTGAGGATCTCGACCGCATAGTTCGGCGACACGGCCACCACCGCATCGGCGAGGGCGATCGCGCCCGACAGCGGGTTCGTCGTCCCGTACCACTCGTAGTGCTGGGCGCGTGGCCCGAGCCGGGTCAGCCAGTCTCCGGCGCTCACGCCCTGATAGGCGAGGTTGTGGAGCGACAGCACCGTCGGGATGGAGCCGTCGAGGGCGGCCGAGCGCGGCACCGGTGTGCCAGTCGTTGAGGTGCAGCACGTCCGGACGCTCGGCGCTGGCAACCGCGGCGACCGCTCGCGAGAAGGCGAGGAAGCGCGCCGTGTTGTCGGGCCAGCCGTCGCCGTTGGCCTGCAGGTACGGGTGCGGGCGCACCAGGCCGGGCGCCTGCACCAGCGCCAGCGGACCGGCCGAGCTCGTGACGGCCCCGCCGCAGCACGGCCGGCCCGGCCCACGCCGGGACGGCGATGGGCGTGGTCGTCTCGTCGGCGAGCTCGATGCCGCCGTAGTCGGGCATCACCACATCGACGTCGATGCCGGGCCCACCAGATGCCGGGTGGCGCAGCTCCGCCACCAGCCCGGCCGCGGCCTGCGCCAGACCGCCGACGGCGGCCACCGGCGCAAGCTCCGCGGTGGCGAAGAGCACTCGCATGGCGCCATCTTGGTCGATCCGCTCGATCCTGCCGAACGGCGCCGGCGCCGTGGGCGCGGCCGACTCGAAACAGTAGGGTCGCGCCCATGCGGCGACGTCGGTCTTGTCTGTTCTCGATCGCGGCGGTGCTCGCCGCGATGGCGGTGGTGTCCACCGCCGGTGCCGCATCGGCCGCGTCCGGCGACGACGAGGGGTCGAAGGCGTCAGAGCTCGCCGAGGCGCAGTTCCGCGTCTACCTGCTGACCAGCACCGACCTCGAGCCGAGTGACGTCACGTGCACGCTTCCTCCGACGCCCGATCCGTCGGGTGAGATGCTGTGCTTCGCGTTGGTGAACGACCGCGACACCGTCGCCGCGATCGCCACGCTCACCGAGCCGGGCCAGTACACCTTCACGCCGATCAACAAGCTCGACACGACCGACGAGGTCATCGGGTCGTCCACGGCCGGCACGACGACGACGCACCAGACGACGGACACCGGCGCCTCGACGGCCGCCGACGCCGCGATCGTCGCCAGCATCGACACCGCCATCGGCAGCATCGACCAGCTGTCGGCGGTCGTCCGACAGCGCAACCCGTCGATCACCGAGGTGGTGGGCGACCTCACCTTCGACGCGCCCACCGGCACCCTGGCGATCTCCGTCACCACCGACGTCACCACGCAGGACGAGCGAGACGTTGCCGCCTTCGACGTCACCGACACCGTCGCCTACCTCTGGGAGGCGGGTACCCCCTTCCGCCAGGACGGTGCCACGATCCAGCCGCGGCTCGAGGTGACGGTCGACGGCACGATGTACTCGACGCCGTACGACGTGATGGTGGACGTGGCCGACTACACCATCGGCTACGCCGACTGGCTCGCCATCGCCACCACGGCGCAGGCCCCGGTGCGCGCACCGGGACGCAAGGCGCCCGACAGCACGTACCATGCCGCGCGCACAGCCGACGGCAAGCGCCCGCGCCGCCGCCCACCTCGATCGGCTTCCCGCACGGCGCAGCGGGTCGACCGGTCGCGAGAGCGGGCACCCCGCGCTCGGCGACGTCTTCACGACGGCGTCGGGCCTCGCCGTGCCGGTCGCCTGACCGCTCGCTGGCGGCGAAAGGAGGCGCCGCCGCGCCGCGCCTAGCATCACGACGTGTTCGGCCGCATCGCGATCGTCAACCGCGGCGAGGCGGCGATGCGCCTCATCAACGCCGTGCGCGAGCTGCGCTACGAACGCCGCCTCGACCTGCGCACGATCGCCCTCCACGTCGCCGCCGAACGCTCGGCGATGTTCGTGCGCGAAGCCGACGAGGCCGTCTGCATCGACACCGACCGCGGCCCGGACGCCGGTTCGCCGTACCTCGACATCGAGACGCTGGGCGCCGCACTCGTGGCGGCGCGCGCCGACGCGGCCTGGGTCGGGTGGGGGTTCGTCGCCGAGCGTCCCGAGTTCGCCGACCGGTGTGACGACCTCGGCGTCGTGTTCATCGGCCCGCGACCGGACGTGATGCGCGCCCTCGGCGACAAGATCGGCGCCAAGCGCCTGGCCGAGCGCGCCGAGGTCCCGGTCGCCGCGTGGAGCGGCGGATCGGTCGACTCCGTCACCGAGGCCGCCGCGGCCGGCGAACGCATCGGCTACCCGCTGATGGTGAAGGCCACGGCCGGTGGCGGCGGCCGCGGCATCCGCCGCGTCGACGGTCCGGACGCCCTCGCCGAGGCGTTCGCCAGTGCCCGCGCCGAGGGCGCCAAGGCGTTCGGCGATCCGACGGTCTTCATGGAGCGGGTGGTCACCGACGCCCGCCACGTCGAGGTGCAGATCATCGGCGATCACCACGGCACGACGTGGGCGGTCGGCGTGCGCGACTGCAGCCTGCAACGGCGCAACCAGAAGGTGATCGAGGAGTCGCACTGCTTGGCGCTCACGCCCCAACAGGACGCCGACCTGCGGGCGTCGGCGGTGCGGCTCGCCCGCCTCGCCGGGTACACCAACGCCGGGACGGTCGAGTTCCTCTACCAACCGGCCGAGCGTCGCTTCTCCTTCCTCGAGGTCAACACCCGTCTCCAGGTGGAGCACCCGATCACCGAGCAGACGAACGGCCTCGACCTCGTCAAGTTGCAGATCCTCGTGGCGAGCGGCGAGGCGCTGTCGGGCGAGGCACCCAGCACCGCCTCGACGAGGGGCTACGCGATCGAGGCCCGGCTCAACGCCGAGGATCCCGAGCGCGGCTTCACTCCGGCCCCGGGCACCATCGAGACCCTGGTGCTGCCCGCCGGGCCCGGGATCCGTGTCGACACCGGCGTGGCCGAGGGCGACGTGATCCCGCCCGAGTTCGACTCGATGATCGCCAAGGTCATCGCCACCGGCCGCGACCGCGACGAGGCGCTCGGACGTCTGCACCGGGCGCTCAGCCAGACCGTCGTCGTCGTGCGCGGCGGCACGACGAACAAGTCGTTCCTGCTCGGCCTGCTCGACCACCCGGTGGTTCGCGACGGAACGGCCGACACCGGCTGGCTCGACCGGCTGACCGCCGCCGACGAGCACCTCACCAGCCGCAACGCCGACATCGCCCTGGTCGCGGCCGCGCTGGACGCGTCGGCCGAGAGCGAGCGTGTTCGGCGGCGCCGCTTCCTCGCCTGGGCCAGCCGCGGACGCCCGATCGTCGACGGCGATGTCGGCCACGTGATCGAGCTGCGCCACGGCACGACTCCGTACCGGGTGACCGTGCGCGAGATCGGCCCCTCGCACTTTGCCGTCGGCTTCGACGACTCGCGAGCGATCGTGCGCTCCGAGTCCCTCGGTCGGGCGCGCAGTCGGCTGGCGATCGAGGGAGCAACGGACGAGGCCTCGCATTCGATCCTCTCGTCGATCCAGGACACCGACCACCTTGTCGAGGTCGACGGTGTCGTCCACCGCTTCTCCCGCGATGACGCCGGCATGGTCCGCGCCCCGCCACCGCGCTGGTGGTCGCCGTCGACGTGGAGGCCGGGACGGTGGTCGCATGTCGGCGACCGCCTGCTCGTGGTGGAGGCGATGAAGATGGAGATCGCCATCACCGCGCCGCTCGCCGGGCGCGTGCGTCGACGTGCTCGTGGCGCGCAACGTGCAGGTCGACGCCGGGGCGCCGCTGGTGCGGATCGAGCAGCTCGGTGACCACGACGCCGACGCCGCCGCCCCGTCGACGGCGCGCTTGGCCCTGGCCGACGGGCTTGCTCGTGGGCGGCCCGATCCGCGGGCGGTCGAGGCCTACCTGCTCGGCTTCGACGTCACCATCGACGAGGCGCGGGCGGCGCTGGGTTGCACCACGCCGGAGGACGAGGTGGCCCTGGTGGAGCTGTTCGCCGACCTGTGCGCGCTGGCGCCGGAGCGGCGCGGCGAGGACGCCGGCGCCCCGCCGCACGAGCACTTCAACGCCTTCCTGCGTTCGCTCGACGCCGAGCGCGAGGGCCTGCCGCCGTGGTATGTCGACCGCCTGCTCCGCGCCCTCGGTCACTACCGCGTGACGAGCCTCGACCCGTCACCCGACCTCGAACGGGCGTTGCTGCGGATGTTCACGAGCCAGCAGCGCTTGCCCGAAGAGGCCGGCGTCGTGATGGCCGTGCTCGAGCGGCGGCTCGCGGCGGGCGACCAGGCCGAGCCGCCACCGTCTCTGGCCGCCGCCCTCGACCGCCTGATCGAGGCCGCCCAGCGGCGGTTCCCGGCCCTGACGAGCATCGCCCGGGGCGCGCGTCACCACTTCTTCGACCGCCCGCTGTTCGAGCACCGCGAGGCCCAGGTCGCCGCCGAGATGCGCGACGAGCTCGAACGGCTCGACCGGCTGGCACCGGGACCCGAGCGTGACCGTCACCTCGCTCGGCTGGTCGCGTCGCCGCTTCCGTTGATGGGTGTGCTCAACGAGCACGGTCGGTTGGCGACGACCACCCATCCGGGGACGACGCTCGAGGTGCTCGACGCGCCGCTACTACAAGATCCGCACCCTCGACGACGTTCGCGTCGAGACGTTGGCCGACGGGTCCGAGGCGGTGCGTTCGAGCTACACCCGCGGCGACCGCACGGTCGACGTGTTGGCCGTGCGCGCGCTGGCCGACGCGGTTGCCACCACACTGACGACGGCGGCATCGACGCTCGCCGCCCCCGGCGACGACACCAGCGGACTGCCGCGCACCGCGGTCGTCGACGCTGTACGTCGCGCTCAGCGGAGATGCCGGCGATGGCGCGCTCGATCTCGACGATCCCGAGGCGCTGGCGGTGCGGTTCGCGGGCGCGGTGGAAGCGGCCGCGCTCCCTCCCCACGTCACGCGTGTTGCCGTCGTGGTGGCCGGCGCCGGTGCGGCAGGCCGCGGTGCCGATCTTCACCTACCGCCGTGCCGGACGCGAGGGCGTTCAGCCGTACTGGATGCTCGACGCCGCGGCACCCGACGCGTTCAGCGCCGCCGGCTTCACCGAGGACGTCACGTTCCGTGGTCTGCACCCGATGATCGCCCGCCGCCTGCAGATGTGGCGACTGTCCAACTTCGAGATCACGCCGCCTCGGCTCGCCCGACGGGGTGTTCGTGTTCGACTGCATCGCCCGCACCAACCGCTCCGACGAGCGTCTCATCGCCGTGGCCGAGATCCGCGACGTGACGCCCGTCCGTGGCGACGACGGGCGGGTGCTGTCACTGCCCGGCGTCGAGACGATGCTGATCAGCTGCCTGGAGGGCATCCGCCGCAACCTCGCCGGGCGGCCCGACGCCGCCCGCCTCGAGTGGAACCGGGTGATGCTGTACATCTGGCCGGTCGTCGACTTCTCCGTCGACGAGATGCGCGACATCGCCCGGCGCCTCGCGCCGCTCACCGAGGGCCTCGGCCTCGAACAGGTGGTGGTGAGCGGGCGCCTGCTCGTGCCGGGTAGCGACCACCCGGTCGACGCCGTGCTCCGCCTGGGCTACGAAGCCGGCCGCGGTCTGACGGTCCGCTTCACCGAGCCGCCGGACCAGCCGATGCTGCCCCTCGACGACTACACCCGCAAGCTGATCCAGACCCGCCGCCGCGGTCTCGTCTACCCGTACGAGTTGGTGCCGCTGCTGGCGGGCAGCGGCGGGACGTTCGTCGAGTACGACCTCGACGACACCGGCACACTGGCGGCGATCGACCGTGAGCGCGGCCGCAACCGGGCGGGGCTCGTCGTCGGCGTGGCCCGCACGCCCACCGATCGCTACCCGATCGTGGACGGCGCGGGCGGGATCACCCGGGTAGGCGCTGCTGGGCGATCCGACCAAGGCGATGGGCTCGATCACCGAGGCGGAGTGCCGGCGAGTGCTGGCGGCGATCGACCTCGCCGGCGAGCTCGGCGTGCCGATCGAGTGGTTCGCCCTGTCGGCCGGCGCCCGCATCGCCATGGACTCCGGCAGCGAGAACCTCGACTGGGTGGCGCGCGTGTTGCGTCGACTCGTCGAACACACCCAGGCCGGCGGCGAGGTCAACGTGATCGTGGCCGGGATCAACGTCGGCGCCCAGCCGTACTGGAACGCCGAGGCGACGATGCTCATGCACACGCGCGGCATCCTCGTGATGACCCCGGACAGCGCAATGGTGCTCACCGGCAAGCAGGCGATCGACTACTCCGGCGGTGTGTCGGCGGAGGACAACCTGGGCATCGGCGGCTACGGCAGGGTGATGGGCCCGAACGGCGAGGCGCAGTACTTCGCCCCGACGGTGGCCGCGGCGACGCGATTGCTGTTCGACCACTACGACCTGACGTACCGTGCGCCCGGCGAGCGGTGGCCGCGTCGGGCCGCGACATCGGACCCGGTGGGCCGCGACGTGCGCACCGCCGAACACCGGGCCGAGGGCACCGACTTCACGACGGTCGGCGACGTGTTCGGCGCGGATACCAATCGCGACCGCAAACGCCCGTTCGACATTCGCACCCTGATGCGAGCGGTCGTCGACGCCGACCATCTCCCGCTCGAGCGCTGGCCCGACATGGCCGAGGCCGAGACGGCGGTCGTGTGGGACGCCCGTCTCGGCGGCCACGCGGTGTCGCTCATCGGGGTCGAGTCGCGACCGCTCCCCCGCTACGGCCGCACGCCGGCCGACGGCCCGACGCAGTGGTCGGCGGGCACGCTGTTCCCGCTGTCGTCGAAGAAGCTGGCGCGTGCCATCAACGCCGCCACCGGGTCACGGCCGGTGGTGATGCTCGCCAACCTGTCCGGCTTCGACGGGTCGCCAGAGTCGCTGCGCCGCCTGCAACTCGAGTACGGCGCCGAGATCGGGCGGGCGATCGTCAACTTCGACGGACCGTTCGTGCTGTGCGTGGTCTCGCGCTACCACGGCGGCGCGTTCGTCGTGTTCTCGGCGACGTTGAACGACGACATGGAGGTGCTCGCCGTCGAGGGCTCCTTCGCATCGGTGATCGGCGGGGCGCCGGCGGCGGCGGTGGTGTTCACGCGAGACGTCGACGCGCGGACCCGTGACGACCCACGCGTTCGCGTGGCCGAAGCGGCACTCGCCGAGGCGACGGGCGACGACGCTGCGCTGCGGCGGGCCGAGTTGGCCGAACTTCGCGAGACCGTGCGCAACGAGAAGCTCGGTGAGGTGGCCGCCGAGTTCGACGCCATCCATTCGGTGGAGCGCGCCCGTGCCGTGGGGTCGGTTCATCGCATCATCGCCGCCGCCGACCTCCGACCCGAGCTGATCGCGGCCGTCGAGCGCGGCCTCGCACGCATCGACGCCCGCGGGTGACCGTCCCGTCGTGGCCGATCGCGTTGGCCGTCGGGCTGGCGTGCGCCGGCGCGATGGGCGCGCCCGGCGCGTCGGCGGCGCCAGCAGCCACCGCCGGCGAACGCACCAGCCGACTACCAGCTCGGCGGTGACTACGAGCCCCCGGCGGGCGTGGCGGTGGTGGCCCGGGACTGGTTCGCCGGCGCGCCGTTGGCGCGCGGCTATTCGATCTGCTACGTCAACGCCTTCCAGACCCAACCCGACGAGCCGGACGTCGATCGCCCCGACGAGACCTCGAACTGGCCGTCGGCCTCGGTGCTGCGCCGACTCGGCGACGACCCGAACTGGCCGGGCGAGTACCTGGTCGACATCGGCACGCCGACCGGTCGATCGGCCGCCGCCGAGCACGTCCGACCGATGGTCGAGACGTGCGCCCGCAAGGGCTTCGCGGCCGTCGAGTTCGACAACCTCGACTCGTGGACGCGCTTCGACGAGACCGATCGAGCGGGCGAGGTGCCGTTCGACCAGGGTGACGCCGTCGCTTACGCCGTCCGCCTGACCGCCATCGCGCACGCGCTGGGGCTCGCCGTCGGTCAGAAGAACACGCCGCAACTGGACGCGTCGACGTCGCTCGACGTCGATCGGGTTCGACTTCGCGGTCGTCGAGGAGTGCGGACGCTACGACGAGTGCGACGCCTACGCCCGCGTCTTCGGTGACCGGATGATCGTGGTCGAGTACACCGACGACGGCTTCGCCGCCGCCTGCGACGCCGTTGGCGCCTCGGTGTCGGTGGTGCTCCGCGACGTCGAGCTGGCGACGCCCGATGACACCGGCTACCGCTACGAGCAGTGCTGACCGGGCGCGCCAGGATGGCGACGGGCAGGGCGGCCCCGTCGGGGGCTCAACCTTTCGCCGCGCTCACGCGTCTCAGCCAGGCTCGTCGGCCGCGCGCTCTTCCCGCCGGAGTGGCGGCCGGCGAGACGGTCGGCGCGAGGGGAACCGTCGTCACGGCCGCGTCGTCGAGTACTTCGAGGCCGCACAGGCAGCGGGCCGGACCGACGACGCGGGCAACGGGGAAGCGATGGACACAGCGGTCGACCAGAGGCAGCGGCGGGGTCGTCGGTGGGCGCGGCGCTGGACGATGGTGGCCGGGCTGCTGACGGCGGTCGTGGTGCCCTCCGCGCTGGCAACGGTCGCGACAGCGGCATCGGCCGCGCCCACGGCGCCCGCGGCGCCCGCGGCGACGGGCGGCGGATGCACGGTCGACGCTGGGGTGACGACCCGTGGAACTGGAGCATGGGCGCACCCCCGCCGATCCAGGTTCCCGGCATCGGTTGGCGGCCGTCGATCCATCCGACCAACCCGATGATGAACTTCTACGTCCCCGGTGACTGGACGACGACCGTCCTGGCGGTCCCGGCGTGGCTGTCGGGGTCGTGGCAGGCGTACGACTGGTCGGGCGTGCACGTCGCTTCGGTCGACGGCTCGACGGCCGTCGAGATCGCCTCGGCTCCAGTGATCGGCCTGTACGACACCACTGCCGCGGCGATGCTCGGCATCAGCGGTCTGTTCGGGGAGACCGAGCCGACCGTGCTCTGCACCGGCGCCTCGCCGGCGACGCAGTCGACGATCGTGGTCGCCGAGTCGGCCGGGACGCTCGCCTACATCGCCGGGTACGCCTTCCCCGACGCCACGCTCGGCCAGACCGTCCTCGTGTACTACGCCGCCGCCGCCCCGGCTGCAACGGTCCGAGCGACACCACCGGCCGACCACCGACGTCGGTCGCCACGCACTCGGGGTCCTATCCCGGCACCCCACGCGGCCGGAAGGGTACAGTTGGCGTGACCAAGGCCGAGGAGGTGATGCGGTGTCCGACCCCATCTACTTTGAAGAGCCGCCGATCGCGCGACGCGTGTTCGCATCGACGACCTTCGCCTGGTTGTGGCTGCTGTTGCGGTTGTATCTCGGTTGGGAGTGGCTGGTCTCCGGCTGGGGCAAGACGTTCGGCGGGTCGATCACGTGGAAGTTCTGGAACTGGGGGGACGACGCGTATTCGCTCACCGGCACGGCGAACTGCGGCTGGATCCGCTCCTGCACCGTTGAACGGCCAGCCCGTTCCACGCGGCTCCGCCGTCCAAGGCTTTGCCGCCGGGGCCGTCGAGAACGCCAAGGGTCCGCATCCGGACGTCGCCTACTCGTGGTACGTGAACTTCCTCGAATGGGTTCGCGACCACGGCTACAAGTTCCTCGGCCCGGTGGTGGCGATCACCGAACTGGTGGTGGGCGTGCTCTTGATCATCGGCCTGTTCACCGGCATCGCCGCCTTCGTCGGCATGCTGATGAACTTCAGTTACATCTTCGCCGGGACGGCAGGTGTCAACCCACTGTTCATCATCATCTCGCTGATCCTGATCATGGCGTGGCGCGTCGCCGGTTGGTACGGCCTCGATCGTGTCGTGCTGCCCAGGCTCGGGACACCCTGGCAGCCGGGTTCGGTGTTCTCGGGAGAGGAACGCCCGCCCGACACGGTGTTGAGCGAACCTGTCTGACGCCGACGGTCGTCACATCAAGCTGTGCCCGCTCGTCGCCAACGGCCATCTGGTCACCCAGATTCTCGGCCGAGTCAAGCGGTGGTCGCGACGAGCTGGTTGAATCGTTCGGCTGGAGTATCCCATGCCAGGGTCTCGCGGGGGCGTCCGTTGAGTAGGGCGGCGAAGTGGTCGAGGTCGGCCTGGCTGTGGATGGACAGGTCGGTGCCTTTGGGCAGGAACTGGCGGACCATGCCGTTCCAGTTCTCGTTGCTGCCGCGTTGCCACGGCGAGTGCGGGTCGGCGAAGTACACCTGCACGCCGGTGGCGATGCTGAACGTGGCGTGGCCGGTGAGTTCTTTGCCCTGATCCCACGTCAGGCTGCGGGTGAGCTCGGTGGGGAGTCGCCCGATGTTGGTGATCAACCGTTCGATGACGTGGTCGGTGGTGCGGTTGTCGAGCTTGATCAGCATGCCCATCCGGGTGGAACGCTCCACGAGGGTGGCCACGGCGCTGGCGCCGCCGGCGCCGATGATCAGATCGCCTTCCCAGTGTCCGGGGATCGCCCGGTCGGCGGCCTCGGCGGGACGCTGCGAGATGTTGACCATCCCCGGGATCGTGCCGACACCGGTATGGGCGGCGGCTCGGCTGTGCGGGCGGCGCCGCTCACGTTGCCGGCGCAGCCCGGCGATCAGCTGTTTCTTCAGCTCGCCGCGGGCCTGCACGTAGATCGCTTGGTAGATCGCTTCGTGCGACACCCACCACTGTGGATCATCGCGATGGTCCAGACGCAGCCGACGAGCGATCGCTTTCGGCGACCAGCGTTCCTCGAGGATCAACCGGCAGACCTCGTCCCACAACCACGGCCGCTCCTCGAACCAACGCTGCTTCGGGCGGCGAGCGTGCTGATCAGCGCGCTCTTGGGAGCGGAATGCTCGATACGTCGACCGGCCGCCGTTCAACCGGATCTCGCGCCACACCGTCGAACGGTGACGCCCGATCCGCTCAGCGATCCGGCCGTCGGACTCACCGACGCCGATCCCGACGGCGATCTCCACCCGCTCATCCAGACTGAGCGCGTCGGGTCGCTGATGACGTTCACGTACCACCACCACAGCTTCCTCGGCGGCACGCCGGCGAAGCGTGTTCACCGACACCCCCGCCACCGCCGCCGCCCGCTCGTACGTCGCACCCCGGGCCACCGCCATCAACCCAGGCCACACCACCGACCGAGGAATCCTCGCCGCACCCATCGACACCTCCTCACACAGAGCTGTCGCGCTCACCCCCTGACCCGAACCTCGTATATCGAGAACGCGGTGACCAGATCGGGCGGTGAGACGCAGAGTGACCAGATGGCGGCGGTGGCGGTGGGATGAAAGGAAGCAGCGCATCGCCTCGCTGGTCCTGAAGATGTCCGTCTCGCTCGACGGCTACGTCGCTCCGATCGACGGGAGCGCCGACTGGGTCGCTGCGGGACGCTCCGACGACGGCGCCAGTTGGACCCTAAGACCTTGAGCTGATCGATTGCAAGGCGCTGTTCGCCGCGCCGGGGATCGCAGGACCCGAGCTGCGAACTTCTCGTCTCGTCTCGTCTCGTCTCGTTCCGTGGGCGCAGAGGGACTCGAACCCCCGACTCCTGCCTTGTAAGGGCAGTGCTCTGACCAGCTGAGCTATACGCCCGCCGAACGAGTCGTCAGCCTCGTGGGAGTGCGAACTTTCGATGCAGACCGGTCGGCCGAAGCTGCGCGGACTCTCGGCGCCGGGCGGGAGCAACGCGGCAGCAACTCCGGCGTCGGCCGCGGCGACCGGTGTGCGACGGGCGTCGTGGTCGAGTGCAGCGAGGTCGCGGCCGAAGGCGTCGACGACGTCGACAACCGGCCTCCTCGCACACGAGCGCTCCGGCGAGGTAGTCCCACACCCCGTGTGCGTCGACGCTCATGTCGACGTACGCGTCGAGCGATCCGCCGGCGACGAGGCACAGGTCGAGCGCGCGCGGCGCCGAGAGCGCGGAACTGCGCCCAGTCCCACGCCGGTCGGGCCGGCCGCTGATGCCCGACGATCGCCTGCGGACGGTCCCGTGCACCCCGACGGCACGCAGCGTCGCTCGCCGCATCCACGCTCCCTCCCCGCGCGCCGCGGCGATCCGCTCGCCCGAGGCCTGGTTGACCACGAGCGCCACCGCCGGCCCGTCGCTCGTCGACCAGGCACAGCGACGTGGCGAACCACGGCATGCCGCGGCTGGCGTTGGTCGACCCGTCGAGCGGATCGATGACGACCACGCGGTCGCCGGTGCCCGATCGACGCCGCTCTCCTCCGACAGCACGGCGACACCCGGCGTCGACGAGCACCGCCAGCGCCGACTTCGTCGGCGGCGACGTCGAGCGCGTACTGGCCGTCGCGTCGGCCGCTCAGGCCCCAGTCGGTCACGCCGCGCAGCACCTCGGCAACGGCATCGGCAGCCCGGTGAGCACGGCGAGGGCCTCGTCGAGCATCGGCGACCACAGTAGGCCGGTTCGGCCACGGTGCGGCCCGATCGCTCACCAGGTTGCTCGGTAGTGTCGCGGGCGTGGCAGTCATCGATGTCGCCGGATTCGTCGCCGAACTGAAGAGCCACGCCATCGACCACGGGTTCCACGTGCACGACGAGCGGCACTTCGTCGAGACGTACTCGCTGCGCCAGCTGTGGGAGGTCGACCTCCACCCCGAGGAGGCGTGCAACGGTCCGATCGACCTGCACCTCTCGCTCGAGGTCGATCCCGCGGGCGTTGCTCGGCTTCGAGGACGAGGTCATCAAGCTCGACGACCCCGACGCAGACCCGCCGCGCGGGTTCACCTTCCCGCTGCTGTTCACGTGGACGCTGCCACCGCTGCCGGACCCGCCCGATCTCCTGGTGCTCGCCACCGAGCTCGCCGGCGTCGGCGGCGCTCGAACTTCCCGTCGAGGTGTCGGCCATCGACTCGTTCGCCAGCGTCACCGACGCACCCGAGCGCAGCCTCACGATCGTCGCCCGCATCCAGCGTCGACCTCAGCCGATGTCTACCTCGGCAACGATGACAGCGTCGCTCTGCGACACCCTCGATCGCTGCAAGGAAGTCAGCCTGTTCCTGCTCGAACAGGCGGATGGCTCGGCGACGACCTCTGATCGCCGACCGAATCGCTCGTCAACTAGACAGGTGCATCCCATGCGCGTCGTCGAACTCATCGAGATCTTGAGGACCACCCCGGTGACGCCGAGGTCGAGCTGGCCATCGTCGCGCCGGTCGAGGACGACGCACGACGACATCACCGTCGACCGCTACCGCGTCGAGGGCATGCTGCCGTGGCAGGACGACGACCCCGAGCAGGACAACGAGGACGGCGTGTGATCTGGCTGGTCGGCGGCGAGGACGACGACGTCGACGCCTTCCTCGACGCCATCGAAGAACCCGATCAATGACCGAGCTGAACACGACCTACGCCGACCTGTTCCGCCTCGACGGTCGCCGCGCCCTCGTGGTGGGGCCGGCAGCGGCATCGGCGCGGCGATCGCCGCCGGGTTCGCCGCGTTCGGCGCCGACGTCGTGTGCGCCGATGCCCGCGCCGACGCCGCCGCGACCACCGCCGATGCCGTCGGCGGACGGCCACTGACACTCGACCTGCTCGACCGCGGCGGTCCGCAGGAAGCGCTCGAGGCCGTCGGCGCGCCCGACGTGCTCGTCACCACGCCGGCGATCAACGTGCGCAAGCGCATCGTCGACTACGCCGACGACGAGCTCGACCGCGTCGTCGACCTCAACATCAAGGGCGTGTTCCGCCTCTGCCGCACGTTCGGTGCGGCGATGGCGGGCGCCGGACGCGGCTCGATGATCGGGTTCTCGTCGGTGCGCTCCGTCACGACCGAGCCCGGACAGGGCGCCTACGCCGCCACCAAGGCGGCCACCGTCATGCTCTTCCGCACGCTCGCCGCCGAGCTCGGCCCGGCCGGCGTGCGCGCCAACGTCATCGCGCCGGGGGTGGTGGAGACGCCGCTCACCCAGCCGATCATCGACACGCCGGCCTGGTACCAGGCGTACGCCGACAAGGCGATCCTGCGCCGCTGGGCCCAGCCGAGCGAGCTGGTCGGCGCGGCCGTGTTCCTCGCCTCGGACGCGTCGAGCTACGTCACCGGCACCACGCTGTTCGTCGACGGCGGCTGGACGGCGGCCGACGGCCGCTACGACCCGCCCGCCTGACGCTGTGCCAGAGTGGTCCGCCGTGGAGCCCGACGGCGCGACCGGTGTGACCATCGACGCCGACGCACTCGTCGAGTTCACCCGCGAGCTCGTTCGCATCCCCAGCGTCCACGACCCGGCCCGCGGGCTGAGCGAGCAGCCGGCCGCCGAGCGTCGTGGCCGAGCAGATGCGGGCGTTCGGATGGCTGCCGACCTTCGAACCGGTCGCCCCCGGCCGGCCCAACGTGATCGCCACGATCGACGGTGACCGACCGGGGCGCACCCTGCTGTTCGAAGGCCACACCGACGTGGTGACCGAGGGCGATGCCGCCACGTGGTCGGTCGATCCCTTCGGCGCCGAGTTGCGCGATGGCCGGATCTGGGGGCGCGGCGCGGCCGACATGAAGGCCGGCGTGGCGGCGATGCTGTTCGCCACCGACGCCGTCGTCCGCCGCTGCGCCGAGCGGGGCGCCTTCCCGGGACGCATCGTGCTCGCCGCGCTCGTCGACGAAGAAGGGATGATGGCGGGCGCCAAGCACTTCGTCGCCGCCGGCCACACCGACGGCGTCGACGGTGCGATCTGTTGCGAGCCGGAGGCCGGCGAGATCTGCCACGTCGCCAAGGGCGCGCTGCGGCTGCGCATCGGGCTCACCGGCGCGATGGCCCACGGGGCGATGCCGTTCCAGGGTCGCAACCCGAACCGCGCCGTCGGCGTGGTGCTGCAGGCGCTGGCCGAGCTGGAGGCCGAGGTGCAGGCGGAGCACGGCGAGCACGAGCACCTCGGGCGCCCGTGGATCACGCCGACCGTGCTGCGGGCCGGCGAACCGGTGCAGATGAACGTGATGCCGGCCGCCGCCGACGTGTGGGTCGACGTCCGCACCGTCCCGGCGGTCGACCACGCCGCGCTCGTGGCCCTCATCGAGGAGCGTGTGGCCGACGCCAGCTCCCCGCTCGGCATCGCCCACGTGGTCGAGGTGATCGACGATCGGCCGGCGGTGGCCGTGGCCGAGGACGACCCGCTCGTCCGGGCGTTGTGGGACGCCCACGCCACCGTCGCATCCACGCCGCCGCGGCTCGGTGGCGTCCCGGGGGCCACCGACGGCACCGTGCTCACCTCGCGCGGCGGCATCCCGTCGGTCGTCTACGGGCCGGGAGGCAAGTGGATCGCCCACCAGGCCGACGAGTTCGTCGAGGTCGCCGACCTCGTCGAGCACGCCAACGTGTACGCCGCGGCGGCGCTGCGCTTCCTCGACCCCGCGCACCAGTGACCCAACGTGACGCCGGGTCCGCACAACGACCTCACCGATGTCGCCGGCGTGGCGGTGGGCCACTACCAGCGCATCGGCCGCGGTTGGCGCACCGGCACGACCGTCGTCCTCCCGCCGCCGGGAACGGTCGGCGGCGTCGACGTCCGCGGCGGCGGGCCCGGGACGCGTGAGACCGACACGCTCGACCCGATCAACCTCGTCGAGCGCGTCGACGCGGTGTGCCTCTCCGGCGGCAGTGCCTACGGGCTGGCCGCGGCGACCGGCGTGATGGCCTGGCTGGCCGAGCGCGGCCGCGGGTTCCCGATCGGCCCCGAGGCCCACCACGTGGTGCCGATCGTGCCCGCCGCCGTGCTGTTCGACCTCGGCGTCGGCGGCCGCTTCGGCAACCACCCGGACGCCGAGTTCGGACGCCGCGCCACGGCCGCCGCCACCACCCGGGCCGTGCGTCAGGGCAGCGTCGGTGCCGGCACCGGCTCGCACGCCGAGCGCCTCAAGGGCGGCATCGGGTCGGCCAGCGTCGTGCTGCCGAACGGCGTGACCGTGGCCGCGCTCGTCGCCCTCAACTCGAGCGGCAACGTGTTCGACCGTCGCACGGGCGCGCTGCTCGGACTCGCCCGCGGCATCGCCGGCGAGTTCGCCGGCATCGGCTCACCGAGCGCCAAGGAGGTGCGCGCCCACTGGGCGAATCCCCCGGTGGTCGCCCCGCTCAACACGACGCTGGCCGTCATCGCCACCGACGCCGCACTGGCCAAGCACGAGTGCACACGCCTCGCCGGCTCCGGCCACGACGGGATGGCGCGGGCGATCGACCCGATCCACACCTACGTCGACGGCGACGTCGTGTTCGCGCTGGCGACGGGCGAACGGCCGGTGCCCGACGAGGCGGTGTGGGGTGCGATCCGCCCGTTCGCCACCCGGCCGGCGCAGCTCAACGCGATCTTCGCCGCCGGGGCGGACGTGGTGTGCCGGGCGATCGTGCACGCGGCGCTGGCCGCGACGAGCATCCCGACACTGACCAGCTATCTCGACCGCTTCCCGTCGGCACGTCGCGCCGGGCGGGGGAAGGCCACCTAGCCTGACGGAGATGGGCCGCGACATCCCGGTGCTCGATCTCGGCGACTTCGACGGCGCGCGGCGCGACGGTTTCGTCGCTGCGCTGCGCGAGGCGGTGCACGAGATCGGCTTCTTCCAGCTCGTCGGCCACGGGGTCCCCGACGAGCTGCTCCGCCGCGCGCCCAGGTCGCCGCCGAGTTCTTCGCTCTCGACGACGACGACCGTCAAGAGATCGACAACGTGCGGTCGCCGCAGTTCCGCGGCTACACCCGCTTCGGCCACGAGCACACCAACGGCCGGGTCGACCTGCGCGACCAGATCGACATCGGCCGCGAGCTGCCGCCGCCGGTGCTCGGCGACCGGGACCCGCCCTGGCTGCGCCTGCGCGGCCCCAACCTGTGGCCGACCGCGCTGCCCACCCTGCGGCCGGTGATGACCGCCTGGATGGAGGCGCTCGAGGCCGTCGGCCATCGCCTCCTCCACGCGATGAGCGAGGCGCTGGGCCAGCCCGCCGACCGATTCGACGCCACGGTCGACCCGCCCGAGGTGCTGCTCAAGGTCATCCGCTACCGCACGCCACCCGGCGACGAGGTCAACGGCGCATCGGTGCGCGAACGCCAGGGCGTCGGCGCCCACCGCGACACCGGGTTCCTCACGTTCGTGTACCAGCACGAGGTCGGCGGCCTGCAGGTGCAGCGCGGCGCCGAGTTCGTCGACGTGCCGGTGCGACCGGACGCCTTCGTGGTCAACATCGGCGAGATGTTCCAGCTCGTCACGCGGGGCTACTTCCGGGCCACCGTGCACCGGGTCGTGAGCCCGCCGGCGGGCACCGACCGCGTCTCGCTCGCCTACTTCTTCAACCCCAAGCTCGAGGCGACGCTCGCGCCGATCGAGCTGCCGGCCGAGCTCGCCGCCGAGGCGCCGGGCGGAGAGAGCGTCGATGAGGCCAACCCGATCCTCGCCAACTACGGCGACAACTCGCTGAAGGTGCGCTTGCGCTCCCACCCCGACGTCGCCGAGCTCCACCACGCCGACCTCCTCGCCAGCGGCGCCTGGACGACGACCAGCTGACCCTCATCCGAGGCCTGGCGGTGGACCCGTGTGGGCCGCCAGGCCTCCGATGCGCTCCAGGCCTCGGATCGGACCACGCCTTATTCCCGACTTGTTTGGTCGGGATTCAGCGCAGTAGTGTTCGTCCACTATGCGACGCACCGCTGCCACTCCCGGCCGGCACACCCGGCATCGTCTCCTCACCGGCCTTGCCGCGGCGCTGGCGTGCGCCGGCGTGCTCGGCGTGCAGAGCGCCGCCGCCAGCACCGCACCCGCGGGCAATCCCGACGCCAGCGTCGTGGTCGGCATGGTGCTCGAACCGGGCAACCTCGACATCCTCCACACGGCCGGCGCCGCGCTCGACCAGGTGCTGCTCGACAACATCTACGAGACGCTGCTCACGTCCGATGACGGCGGCAACGTCGGCCCTGGCCTCGCCACGCTCGACGTCTCCGACGACGGACTCACGTACACGCTGACCCTGCAGGACGGCGTCACGTTCTCCGACGGCAAGCCGCTGACGTCGGCCGACGTCAAGTGGTCCCTCGACCAGGCGCGCTACCCCGGCGCCCCGGCGAGCGACGGCAGCACGCCCGCCGCGAGCGACGCCACCACGCCGTCGGCGCCGGGGGCGTCGGCCGGCAACCTCGCCAGCATCGCCACCGTCGACGCGCCCGACGACTCCACCGTGGTGCTCACCCTCGCCCAGCCCGACAACCTGCTCGCCTTCCAGCTCAGCCAGCGCGGCGGGGCCGTGCTCGAGGAGGGCGCCACCGACCTCGAGAACTCGGCGACCGGCACCGGCCCGTTCACGCTCGAGGCGTGGAACCAGGGATCGTCGATCACCCTCGCCCGCAACGACAGCTACTGGGGCACGCCCGCCGGTGCGGCCGAGGTGACGTTCCAGTACTTCACCGACCCCAACGCCGCGGTCAGCGCGCTGCAGGACGGCGACGCCGACCTGCTCACCGGCGTGCAGGCGGCGTTGATGTCGCAGTTCGAGGACAACCCCGACTGGGTGGTCAGCTCCACCCCGTCGAACGGTGAGTACACGCTCGGCTACAACAACAAGGGCGACGCCCTGAGCGACATCCGGGTGCGTCAGGCGATCAGCCGGGCGATCGACAAGCAGGGCATCCTCGAGCTGGTCAACGGCTACGGCACGATCATCGGCGGCCCGCTCCCACCGTTCGACCCGGCCTACGAGGACCTCACCGACATCAACGCCTTCGACCCCGAGTCGTCCAAGCAGCTGCTGGCGGACGCCGGCTACGGCGACGGGCTCGACCTCACGTTCGTCGTGCCGAACATCTACCCGACGAACATCAACGACTACATCGTGGCGTCGCTCGGCGACGTGGGCATCAACGTGACCGTGCAGTCGGTCGAGTTCCCGACGTGGATCAACCAGGTGTACATCAACCACGACTACGACCTGACCGCCGTGCTGCACGTCGAGCCGAAGGACTACTTCAACTACGCCAACCCGGCCTACTACTGGCAGTACGACAGCCCGGCCGTGCAGGACCTGTTGAGCCAGGCCCGCACCACGACCGATCCCGCCCAGGCCATCGACCTCACCCGCCAGGCCGCACGCCAGATCGCCGAGGACGCCCCGGTCGACTGGCTGTACCTCGCCAACTCGGTCGTGGTGGCGAGCCCCGACCTGAGCGGCTACCCGACGTTCGACGTCAACAACCGCTTCGACGCCTCCGGGATCGTCCTCAGCGACTGACCCGGCGCAGCCCGCCGAACGGACGGCCGGCCGGAGGCGTTCACGCCTCGCGGCCGGCCGACCCGCCACGGGTGTGCCGACCTACGCTGAACGGTCGTGCTCTGGTTCTTCCTGCGCCGCCTCGGTCTGCTGATCGTCGCGCTCGCAGTGGCCAGCGTGATCATCTTCGTGCTGTTGCGGCTCCTGCCGGGCGACCTCGCCGGCGTCATCGGCGGGGTCAACTCCTCCCCCGAGCAGATCGCCAAGATCCGCGAGAACCTCGGCCTGAACCGGCCTCTGATCACGCAGTACTTCGAGTGGATCGGCGGCGTGCTGCACGGTGACCTCGGCCGCTCGGCGCTCACCAACTCGACCGTCACCAGCCAACTCGGCGAGAAGCTCACCGTCACCGCCCCACTGATCATCGCCTCGACGATCCTGTCGTTGTTCATCGCCGTGCCGCTCGGGGTCTACGCCGCCGTGCGCCGACGCAACGCCGACGGGCTGGCCCTGTCCGCCGTGGGCCAGCTCGGCATCGCCATCCCGCAGTTCCTCGTCGGCATCGGCCTCATCGCCCTGCTCGCCGGGCACTTCGGCCTGCCGTCCCAGGGCTTCCCGCGCAAGGGGTGGAGCGACGACTTCGGGCGCGCCGCTCGCTCGCTCGTCCTGCCGACCCTCACCCTGGCCGTGGCCCAGAGCGCGGTGCTCATGCGCTTCGTGCGGTCGGCGACGCTCGACGTGCTCCATCAGGACTACATCCGCACCGCCCGCGCCAAGGGACTCACCAGGTCACAGGCCCTGTTCGCCCATGGGATGCGCAACGCGTCGATCCCGATCGTCTCGGTGCTCGGCGTGCAGTTGGCCAGCCTGATCGCCGGCGTCGTCGTGATCGAGCGGGTGTTCAACCTGCCGGGTGTCGGCCTGATGCTCGTGAAGGACGTCGGCAACCGCGACTTCGACAAGGTGCAGGGCACGATCCTGCTGATCGCCGTCATCGTCCTCGTCATCGGGTTCCTGGTCGACCTCACCCACTACCTCATCGACCCGCGGTTGCGGGTGCGCGCGTGAGGCGGGTGCTCACCGCCGCCTGGCGGTCGTGGTCGGGTCGCGTCGGGATGTTCCTGGTGTCGATCATGGTGGTCGCCGTCGTCGTCTCGTACATCTGGGTGCCCTACGACCCGCTGCGGCCGTATCCCGGCCAGGACTGGCTGCCGATCTCGCGGGATCACCTCTTCGGCACCGATGCCGGCGGTGCCGACCTGTTCTCGCAGGTGCTGGTCGGGGCCCGCGTCAGCCTGTTCGTGGCGCTCGCGTCCGCGCTGATCGCCGGCGTGGTCGGGGGCGTGCTCGCCGTGGTGAGCACGATCACGCCGCGCTATCTCGGCGAGCCGGTCGCCTACTTCATCGACGTGCTCATCGCCATTCCGACGCTGGTGCTGGCCATCGTGCTGGTCGGGCTGTTCAAGGCGTCGTTGTTCACCGTGTCGCTCGCCCTCGGGTTCGGGGCGGGGGTGGTGCTGGCGCGCATCCTGCGCGCCGAGTGCAACCGCGTGCTCACCCAGGACTACATCCTCGCCGCGGCCGCCGCCGGGACGTCGACGTGGCGCACGGTGCGACGCCACATCCTTCCGAACATCGCGCCGGTCGCGATCGTGCAACTGTCCCTGGTGGCCGCGTTGTCGATCCTCGCCGAAGCGGCGCTCTCCTACCTCGGGCTCACCGAGCGGGGTCGGCCGTCGTGGGGACTCACCCTCAGCGGCCTGCAGAACACCGTCACCGTGCACCCGTGGCCGGTGCTGCTGCCCGGACTGGCGCTCGTGCTCGCCACCCTCGGCTTCAACCTCCTCGGCGACGGCCTGCGCGACGCCACCGACCCGCGGCTGCGCGGCACCGCATCGCCCACGCACCGCGTGTCCCCGGTGCCGCCGGCAGTGATGCTGCCCGCCCCGTCGGAGGTCGAATGAGCGAGCGCAGCGAGCGAATCAGCATCACGGTGCGAAGCGGTCACGGGTGCACCACCCCATCGGCCTCCGCCAGAACGCGGCATGGGACCGTGGTGCACCTGTGAGCGAGCGCAGCGAGAGCGAGCCGCTGCTCGACGTCGCCGACCTCAGCGTGGCGTTCGGCGACAAGGTGGTGGTCGACCACGTGACGTTCACCATCGAGCGCGGCGGACGCCTCGCCATCATCGGCGAGTCGGGATCGGGCAAGACGCTCACCGCCCTGTCGGTGATCGGATTGGCGCCCGACAACGCCACGATCACGGGGCGCGTGACGTTCGACGGTCAGCAACTGCTCGGGCGCTCCGACGGCGAGCTGTCGAAGCTGCGCGGGGCGCGGATCGCCATGGTGTTCCAGAACCCGCAGTCGTCGCTCAATCCGCTGATGCGGGTCGGCAAGCAGATCGCCGAGCCGCTGCGCCGCCACCGCGACATGGACCGGCACGCTGCGCGACGGGCGGCGGTCGAGCTGTGCGACCGGGTCGGGCTGCCCGAACCCGAACGCGCCGCACGCGCCTATCCGCACCAGCTCTCCGGAGGTCAGCGACAGCGCATCGGCATCGCCATCGCCCTCGCCTGCCGGCCGGCGTTGCTGATCGCCGACGAGCCGACGACTGCGCTCGACGTCACGGTGCAGGCCGAGGTGCTGGCGCTGCTCGCCGAACTGATCGCCGCCGAGGGCACGACGCTGCTGTTCATCACCCACGACATCGCCCTGGTGCCGTTGGTGGCCGACGACCTGATGGTGATGCGCCACGGCCGCATCGTCGAGGCGGGACCCGTTGCGACGATCGTCGAGCGGCCCGGCCACCCGTACACCGTCGAGCTGCTCGCCGCGGCCGAGCGCACCGCGCTGCCGATGGACGACGGCGTCCGCACCGGAGGTCTGGAGGTCCACCCGGGTGGACCGTCAGACCTCGGGCGCGCTCCAGGCCTCGGATCGAGAACGGCGGGACGGCCGTGACCGCGTTGCTTCAGGCCGCCGGGATCCGCCGCGTGTACAAGCTCCCCCGCACGTCGCTGTGGGGACCTCGCGCCGAGCGCGAGGCGCTGGGCGGTGTCGACCTCGCCGTCGAGGCTGGGGCGTCGGTCGGCATCGTCGGCGAGTCGGGCTCGGGCAAGTCGACGCTCGTGCGCATCCTGCTCGGCCTCGACCACGCCACGTCCGGGCGCGTCGAGTTCGACGGCCGGGAGGTGCGCCCGGCCGACCGGCGACGTTGCGCTGGTTCCGGCGCGACGCCCAGATCGTCTTCCAGGACCCGCTCAGCTCGCTCGACCCACGGTTCACTGCCGGCGACATCGTGCGCGAGCCGTTGATCGGGTTGCGCGTGCCGGGCGACCACGGCCAGCGCGTCGCCGAGGTGCTCACCGCCGTCGGCATCGACCCGGCGATGGTCGGGCGCTACCCGCACGAGTTCTCGGGCGGCCAGCAGCAGCGCATCGCCATCGCCCGGGCGCTCGGCCCCAACCCTCGCCTGCTCGTCGCCGACGAGCCGGTGAGCGCCCTCGACGTGTCGGTGCGGGCGTCGATCATCGATCTGCTCGCCCGCCTTCGTGACGAGCTGGACCTCAGCCTGGTGATGGTGTCGCACGATCTCGGCGTGGTGCACGCGCTGTGCGACCGGGTGCTCGTGCTCCACGAAGGCCGGGCGGTCGAAGAAGGCCCGACTCGGGAGGTGTTCGCCGCCCCGTCCGACGGCTACACACGTCGCCTGCTCGACGCCGTGCCGCGGCTCTCCGCATGATGGCGTTCCCAGGCCACGCCATGAACTGCCTGCGCAGCCGCTGGCCGCTCACTCGCTGGCGCTCGCTCGCTCGCACGCAACAGATGATGCACCCGTGACCGACGGTGCCCTGTTCGATCAGGCGCCCGAGCGGGCGGTCGCCCCGCCGACGGCCGAGCACCTCGACGTGCTCCTCGACGTCGACGGGGTGCTCTATCCCCTTCCCGAGCTGTTCACGCCGTACGCCGCCGAGCAACTCGGGCGCGAGCTCACCCTCGACACGACGAACTGGGAGTTCTACACCGAGTGGGGACTCGGCTACGACGACTTCGTCAACCTGCTCGGGCAGGGCGTGCGCGAGCGCCAGTTGTGGTGGACCGGGGCGCCGTACGCGGACGTCGTCGACGCCGTCCGCCGGATCAAGGCGTACGAGCACAGCATCCACGTGGTGACCGCACGCGACGTGCGGGGGATCGAGGCCGAGGCGTTCGACGCGACCGAGCACTGGCTGGCGCGCCACGGGCTGGTGGTCGACACGATCAACCTCGCCCAGGACAAGACGCAGGTGCTCGCCCGTCTCGGGCTCGACCCGCGCTCGTGTGTCGCGGTCGACGACGGCCCGCAGTACATCGCCTCGTTCAACGGCGTCGGGGTGTACGGCATCGTGCTCGACCGCTGGGGCAGCTACCGGGGGTCGCTGCCGTCGGCGCCCGATCTCACGGTGGTCGCCGACGCGATCGACGCGTGGATGCTGACCCACTGACACCCGGCCGCCGGTGGCGGCGCTCGCCGCTGGAGGCGGTGGCGCTGGTCGCAGCCGTGATGCCGACCGTGGTGATGGTGGGGCGGGCGGCGGCAAGCGGATGGGTGCCGCTGTTCGACGCCGCCTACTTCACGGTGCGATCGCGCGACGTGCTGTCGCGGTCACAACCCGCTCGTCGGCGCGTGGTCGAACGGCTCGCGGGTGATCGGCGTGTGGCTCAACAACCTCGGGCCGTTGCAGCTCGACCTGCTGGCACCGTTCACGAAGCTCGACCCGTACTGGGGCACCGCCCTGGGCGTCGGCGCCGTGAACGTGGCGGCGATCGTCGGAGTGTGGCTGGTGGCGCGGCGACTCTTCGGCGCTCGCGGCGTGCTCGCGGCGATGGCCGCCACGGTGCTGCTGCAGGTGGACGAGGGCAGCCTGATGCTGATCGAGGCGCGCCAGCAGCTCGCCATGCTGGCGCCGCTGTGGTGTGTGCTGTGGCTGGCGACGGCGGCATGGACCGGGCGGCGGTGGGCCGCGCCGTGGCTGGTCTTCGCGGCGAGCCTGGTCGTGCAGAGCCACTTCACGTACGGCTACGTGACGGTCGCCGTCGCGCTGACGGGGCTGGTCGCGTTGGTGGTGCGCCATCGCCACCGGGTGGGCGAGCTGGCCCGAACCGGCCTCGTGTGCCTGCTCGTCCTGGGGGTGGTCTGGGCGCTGCCGATGTGGGACCAGGTGGCCGGCACCGGCAACCTCGGGCGGGTGCTGGCGCGGGGCGGCGACGGCGGCCGCGCGCGGTCGGGTGGGCGAGCGGCGTGCGGATCATGGCCGAGTCGGTGTTCCTGCCGCCGTTCGCTGCGCCCGGTTCGATGGGTGACCTGTTGCGCGGCGGCGGCCGCCCGTCCGTCATCGCGTCGGCCGGAGCCCTCGCCGTGTGGGGTGCGCTGCTCGTGCTGGTGCTGGTGCGCTCGGGCTCGTCGTCGCTCGCGGCGATGGCCGGGATCGGGCTGGTGGCGCTGGCTTCGGCGGCGCTGGCGGTGGCGCAGATCCCACCGACCGAGCAGTTCGGCATCGTGGCGCAGAACTACTACTGGTTGTGGCCGGTGGGCGTGTTCGCGGCGCTGACCGTCGTCGGGGCGGCGCTGCGCGCTCCGGTCGCCCGGCTGGCGGCGCACGGGGTGGCGCCGATGGCCGTGGAGGGCGTGCTGGCCGGCGTGGTCGTGCTCGGGTCGATGGCTCTGCTGCGACCGACGAACGAGCTGCCCGAGACACGGACCGAGTGGGCGATCAGCCGCCAGCTCGCCCGGCCGCTGATGGACGAGCTGCGCGGCGCGCTCGACACCATCCCGACGGACCGTCCGGTGCTCGTCGACCTCGGGTCGGTCCCCCACGTCCGCTACACGCTGCTCGCCGAGCTGCAGCGGCGGGGCATCGACTTCCGCTTCGCCCCGGGAACCACCGATCTGTCCCGCTTCGGGCGCGAGCGTTGCGACGACGGAACCGCCGCCTGGCTGCTGTCACTGCGCGGAGGCGCCGACGCGATCGGCGTCGATCGTGGTCGCGGCGACGAGCGGCTGCTCGCCGCGGTCGCCGGGCTCGGTGCGGACGGGTTCCAGCGCCAGGCCGAGCTCGCCGCCCAGTTCGGCGACGCCCTCCGTGACGGCCGGGTGGTGGTGCACGACGGCGCCGTGACGGCGCTCGGGGGCACGGTCCCGACGACGCTCGACGCCGTGCGGGCGACGGCGGGTGTGCCGGCGCGTCACCTCGCCGGGTTCCTCGACGACTGGAGCCGCTACGGCGCCGTGAACGTGGCTGGTGAGCTCCGAGCGCCGCTCGCCGAGTGGGTCGCGCTCGACCACTCCGCCGACGACGACCGCATGGCGATCTATGCCCGCCCGATCTCCTCGGCCCGCCCCGACCTCTGCGCCACCATTCCCCCCGGCACCGTCTCCTGACCCCGCCCTCCGCGCTCCCCGTTCTGAAGAACGAGATGCACCGAAACGGTGCACCTGTCTGCGGAGAACGGCTCAGCGCACAGATAACAGAGCGGAAACATGCGGGCAATCGAGCCGACACACGGCCGTCCTAGCGTCCCGGGCGTGGAGAAGAACGACCAGCGTCCCGCCCACCTGCACGCCGGCACGGTGCGCCCGCGCCGCGACCGCACCACGTCGCGCTCCGAGTGGCGCCGGCACCTCGACAACGAGCCGCCCGGCCTGCTGCGCAACCTGCACATGGTGCCGCGCCGGCGCCAGGTGCACGCCACGTTGCCGACCGTGGGCTGACCCGACGTCGAGAAGCGCCGCGTATGGTCGCGGCGTGGACGAACGCGTCGTCGACCGATACCTGGAGCGCCTCGGCGCCGACCGGACGACCGCGCTCGCCGACCTGCACGAGCGGCACCTGCGGACCGTCCCGTTCGAGAACCTCAGCGTCCACCTCGGCGAGCCGATCGTGCTCGACGAGGACGCCTTCGTCGCCAAGGTGGTCGACCGGCACCGTGGGGGCTTCTGCTACGAGCTGAACGGGGCGTTCGCCGCCCTGCTGCGGGCGCTCGGGTTCGGGGTCGACTACCTGTCGGCGCAGGTGCACGGCGCCGCCGGGTTCGGCCCGCCCTTCGATCACATGGCGCTGCTCGTGCAGGGTGGCCCCGAGCACGTCGAGCCCCACCTCGCCGACGTCGGGTTCGGGCGGTTCACGGCGCGCCCGCTGCGCTGGGCCGAGCGCGGCGAGCAGGCCGACCCGTGCGGCGTGTTCCGCCTCGAGGACGACGCCGACGGGTCGATCGACGTCCTGGGGGGCGAGGTCGTGCAGTACCGCCTCGACCTGCGCCCGTGGCGGCTCGCCGACTTCGGCCCGACCTGCTGGTACCAGCAGACCTCGCCCGCCAGTCACTTCACGCAGGGTCTGACGTGCTCACGGCTCACCGAGAACGGCCGGATCACGCTCGCCGACCACCTGCTGATCCGCACCGTGGACGGCGCCCGCACCGAGGAGAAGCTGACCAGCGACGACGACGTGTTGCAGGCGTACCGCGAGCACTTCGGCATCGCCCTCGATCGGGTGCCCACCCTGCGCTCGTTCGCCTGACGGTCGACGGCGACGACGACGACCCTCAGCCCTGGGCGCGCTCGCCGACCGCGGCCTTCTCGACGATCGATGCGACGCGCTGGTGGCGCGTGGCGGGCCGGCCGGCGCCGATCACCCACCACAGCATCGCCTTGCGTGCGCTCGGGGGGAAGGCGTTCCAGTGGGTGCGGGCGTCGGCGTCGGCGTCGAGCGCCGCGGCGAGGTCGGCCGGCTCGAGGAGGTCTTCGACAGGCGTCGTAGATCGTCCAGTAACCGTTGGCGCGGGCGACCTCGACGGCTCGCCGCCCGGCGTCGGTCATCAGCCCGGTCTCCTCCATCGTCGCCACCCGCTGGCGGTTGAGGCGGGTCCACGTGCTCTTCGGCTTGCGCGGCGTCATCAACTGGAGTGCCCGGTCGTCGTCGAGCACGTTGACCGTCGAGTCGATCCAGCCGAAGCACAGCGCCTCCTCCACCGCGTCGGCGTACGCGGCAGGCGGGGCGGCCGGTCACGGGTCGCCAGGAGCACATCCACACGCCACGTTCGGCGTCGTGGTTCGCGTCCAGCCAGGCGCGCCACGCCGCACGGGTCTCGGCGTGGTAGATCGGCAGGTCGAACTTCCACCTCGCCGGGTGCGCCGACGCCGACCGGGGAACGGCGGTGGCCATCGCCCACCGATGGTACGTGGCGACGCGGCGTCGGTCCCGCCGATGAGTTCGGCGGACCGTCGGCCGTCCTGACATGCATGGCGACGTTCGTCCTGATTCCCGGCGCTGGATCCGACGGATGGTTCTGGCATCCGGTCGTCGAACGACTGCACGCACTCGGCCACGAGACGGTGGCGGTCGACCTGCCGTGGGGTGACGAGCACGCGACGTTCTGCGACCTCGCCGACGTCGTGGTCGACGCCATCGCCGCCCACCGCGACCACGGGGCGACCGACGGCCACCTGATCGTCGTCGCCCAGTCGCTCGGCGGCTTCGTCGGTCCCCTCGTGTGCACCCGCGTCCGATCGGACCTGCTCGTGATGGTCGCGGCGATGGTGCCCCAGCCCGGCGAGTCGGGCAGCGAGTGGTGGACCGATACCGGCTTCGTGTCGCCGGAGCCGTTCGACGAGCAGGAGACCTTCTTCCACGACGTCGCCGACGAGCTCGCCGCCGAGTCGGCGCACCACGTGACCGCGCCGGCCAGCCACCTGTTCGAGGATCCGTGGCCGCTCGAGCGGTGGCCCGACGTGCCGACCCGCTTCCTGCTGTGCCGGGACGATCGCTTCTTCCCGGCCGACTTCCAGCGACGAGTGGTGCGTGACCGACTGGGCATCGACGCGGACGAGATGAGCGGCGGCCACCTCCCCTTCCTGGCCCATCCCGACGAGCTCGTCGACTGGCTCGAGACGTACCGGGCCGGGCTCGGCGTATGACGCATTCGCGATTGCGGTCGGTGTTGGACTAGGAAACACTGTCGTCGAATCGGCGTCGTCATCCGGAGGGGATGAAGCCACCGCATCGTCCGGCTACCGAGCGATGATGAGACCGAACCCAGATGAGGACTGCAACATGGAAGCGTTCGTCGAGGAAGTGATCAGCGAGACGGTGGGCACGTCGCACCGGAAGTGGGCGCTGCTGCTCGTCGCGATGTTGGTGGGCGCGGTGGGCGCCCTCTGGCTGACCCGCCGTTCCGGCGGGAGCGAATCGGCGACGGCGCCGGCCGAGATCGAGCCGGGTCGGTAGTCCCGGGCCGCGCGCCCGGCGCTCGGGCCACCGCGACCGCGGGGTCTCCGACCGCATCAGTCATGCCAACTGGATGATGCACTGACGCCACCGGCGAGGCAGAGTTGCGACATGCCGCGATCGCGGCCCGCTCGCACAGGAGGTATGTCAATGGCCATCGGACCGATTCAGGCGTTCGTGATCGGTTTTCCCGACAACGACAAGTTCGAGGGACGGATCATCGAGGAGTTGGGACGTCTTCGGGACGTGGGTGCCATCCGGGTCATCGATGCGGTGTTCGTCCTGCGCGAGGACGACGAGCTCAACGTCGTGGCGGTATCGGATCTCGACGACGAGGAACGAGCCGAGTTGCGGGCCGCCGTTGGTGCGCTCATCGGCTTGGGCGTCGCCGGTGAGGCCGGGGCCGAAGCCGGTGCCGTGCTCGGCGCCACCATGGATCCCGACGCGCCGACCGCGGCCCAGGCCGTGGCCGCCGAGCTGGTCGACGCCCTGCCCGATGGCAGCTCGGCGCTCGTGCTGGCGATCGAGCACCTCTGGGCCATTCCGCTCCGCGACGCTGTCCGCGACGCCGGCGGTCTGGTCCTCGCCCACCGTTCGATCACGGTCGAGGAGCTGATCGCCCTCGGGATCGGGCTCGGCGACGAGGCCGACGCCGACGGCCGACGCCGACGAGTAGAAGTGGGTGCGTGGCCAGCTGTTGGCGGATTTGCTACCGATTCGGTACCAAATCCGCCAACAGTGTTGATCCGGTAGTCAGGCCGCCGTGGTGACCATCGCAGGCGTGGTGCCGGCCGGTTCGGTGACCATCGGCGTGGTGGTCCATCGGTTCCGTGCCCATCGGCTCGGTCGTCCGCCGTGGTGCCCATCGGCTCCGTACCCGCCGGCTCCGTGCCCGCCGGTGGTGCCCACCGGCGCGGTTCCCGCCGGTTCGGTGCCTGCCGGCGCCGTTGCCACTGCCTCGGTGCCGGCCGGCGTGCTGGGCCCTCCGAACTGCGAGAAGAGGTCGTCCAGGGATCCGACCGGCGTGCCCATCGGCTCGACGGCGATGCGCGTAGCGGTCACGTGGCCGGGGCCGTATTGGCCCGTGGGGAAGCCATCGCCGGTGAACTCGATCGTGAACTGGCCGGTGAAGGTCTGCCCGTCCGCGCTCACCTCGCCGGTGGCGCGGATCGTCTCCATCGGGGCGGAATCGTCGCCGCTGGGCAGGTACGCCATGAACGTGAGGCTCACCGAGCTCGGTCCGGTCGCTTCCCACGACCCGATGCCGCACGGTGCCGTCGGAGTCGGCCTCCTGGTAGGTGCCGTCGGCGTGGAAGGCGACGAGCGATGGCGGGTCGTTGGGAAACTCGGCCGACCGTGAGTTGCCACGCGCCGACGACGGGATGAACCGGGGCCGGCGCTGCCGGCGCCGTGGTGGCCTCGGCCACCGCCGAACTGGCGAGGGCGCCTCCAGCCAGCAACAGCCCGGCTGCCGCACACCCGATGAAGAAACGACGCATGACGCACTCCTTCCGGCCGGCCGGACTGGCCGGCGACGCGACGTTACCCCGTCGATGCTGTGGCACATTCGCGACGTGCGACTCGAGCGGCAGCGAGGAGCTGGAATGACGAACGACCACGCCGTGGTGATCGCCGGAGCCGGCCCGACCGGGCTGATGTTGGCGGGTGAGCTGGCGTTGGCGGGGATCGACGTCGCCGTCGTCGAACGGCGCACCAACCAGGAGGTCGATGGATCGCGCGCCGGCGGGCTGCACTCGCGCACCATCGAGGTGCTCGATCAGCGCGGCATCGCCGAACGGTTCCTCTCGGCGGGTCGAGTCATGCAGGTGCAGCGCTTTGGTGGGGTCCCGTTGGACATCAGCGACTTCCCGACCCGCCACAACTACGGGCTGGCGCTGTGGCAGCGCGAGTTCGAGCCGATCCTGGCCGGCTGGGTCGCCGAGCTCGGGGTGCCGATCCTTCGTGGCCGCGAGGTGGTGGGCCTCGCCCAGGACGACACCGGCGTCGATGTCGAGCTGTCCGGCGGACGGTCGCTCCGAGCGCGAGTATCTCGTCGGCTGCGACGGGGGCCGCAGCCTGATCCGCAAGACGGCCGGCATCGACTTCGTCGGGTTGGATCCTTCGACCAGCTGGATGATCGCCGAGGTCGAGATGGCCGAGGAGCCGGAGTTCGGCTTCCGTCGCGACAGCGTCGGCACGCACGCCATCGGCCGCAGGGAGGTCGAGGAGCGGATTGGGATCGTGCTCACCGAACGCGAGGTCGAACACGCCGGCGACCCCACCATGGGCGAGCTTCGGGAGGCACTCGTGGCCGTGTACGGGACGGACTACGGGCTGCGCAGCGCCACCTGGATCTCCCGGTTCACCGACATGACGCGCCAGGCGGTGTCCTACCGCCAGGGCCGTGTCCTGGTGGCCGGCGACGCCGCCCACGTGCATCCCCCGCAGGGCGGCCAGGGTCTCAACGTGGGCGTGCAGGATGCCGTGAACCTCGGATGGAAGCTGGCCCAGGTGGTCGACGGGACGTCACCCGAGACCCTGCTGGACACCTACCACGCCGAACGGCACCCCGTCGGTGCCCGGGTGTTGCGCAACACGATGGCGCAAGTCGCGCTCGAGCAGCCCCGACGACCGTCACGAAGCGTTGCGCGACACGATGACCGAACTGCTGCGCATGGACGAGCCGCGCCGGCACATCGCCGCGATGCAGTCCGGTCTCGACATCCACTACGAGCTCGGAGAGGGCCACCCGCTGCTCGGGCGGCGCATGCCCGACCTCGACGTGCACACCGCCGATGGTCCCACGCGTGTGTTCACCCTGCTGCACGACGCCCGGCCGGTGCTCCTCGACCTGGGAGCACCCGGCGGCTTCGACCTCTCTCCGTGGTCGAATCGGGTCCGGTTGGTCGAAGCCACGCATGCTGGCGTGTGGGAGCTCCCGGTCCTCGGCGAGGTCGCCGCTCCCGCGGCCGTGTTGATCCGACCCGACGGTCACGTCGCCTGGGCGGGCGACCTCACCGACCCCGAGCTGCCGCGGGCACTTGCGACGTGGTTCGGCGCGGCCACGCCGGCGCGATCACCGGGATGTCGTATGTCACCGGCGGCACCGTTTCCAGCGGGAGCGACTCGGGGTTGGTGATCCAGATGCTGATGTTCAGCCCGTCGTCGGGGTACGACCACTGCGCCGCGTACTGCCCCCAGGCGTCCTTCTGAAACCCGTCCTTCGCACGGGTCTGGGCGACGTGGCTGCGTACGTCGCCCGGCATGGCGAGATCAACGGCGAGGCAATCGAAGAGCAACCCGAGGAGCAACCCGGCGGGCGTGTAGTACTCGCCACCGGCGTCGGGTTGGTAGGCGCCGTCGATCGTGACCGTCGCCTCGTCGGGATTGAACGTGTCCGCCAGCAACACTCGCCGGACGTACTCCGTGGGCGTTTCATCGTCGCCCACCAACGCGGACGAGATCTCGGACCAGATCTCCCGGTTGTCCGGAGCAACCAGCGGGTCCATGGACTCCCAGTCGACGAAGATCGAGTCACCGATGCAATCGGCGTGAACGGCCGCCAGGTCGTTGGGATCGATCGGCGGCTCCGTCGTGGCCCTGGCGAGTCCGGGGCCGATCACCACCGCCGCGCCGATGAGAGCCACCACGACGCGCCTCATGGCACGCTCTGCATTTCGACCCACGCCATGACCCCCGGAAGCCGCCACTTGCCCGTCGACGGGACATCCTACTCGACGCCGACGACTGGGCGCTCCCGGCCATCCCAGCCACATGGGGCAACGGTGGCACCAACGGTGTCGATCCGTCCGAGGTCAGCCTCGTCTGAGACGGCAACGTGGATTGCCCGTCCCAGGCGCCGAGGACGCACAGCCGGCTCGACGTGATCGCTGAGGATCACGTTGCCGTCGTCGTCCACCTCGACCAACCAACGGGGGCAGTCCGCGGAGGAGACCATCGTGCCAGTTCCCCGAACCTGCTGGGCGCGGGCATGACCACCGAGCGAAGGCGCCGCGACTCATTCGTCATCGCCGAGCAACTTGCGGTGCGTGTCGCGGGCACGCTCGGCGGCCACGGCGCGGCCGTGGCGGGCGACCCTATGGTTCGACTGCCAGCCCGACGACCTCTATCAGCTCCTCCGTGGCATCGGCGAGCCCGCGGTCGCGCCACGCCAGGGGGCGTTCTCGATTTCGGCGCGGGTGGCGTCGCGGCCGAAATGCTCGGTGAGGTGAGCGAGGTCGCTGCGGTAGCTGACGATCGTCGCCTCCGACGAATTGGCGGCGCGAAGGGATCGGAACCAGCAAGGTTGCTCACGATCGCGACCCCAGCCTGTTATACGCTCGACGTGCGCTGTAGCAGTCCTTCCGACGACCTAAGACCAGCGTGTGGGGCGGGTGGGGATCGAACCCACGACCCAGGGATTATGAGTCCCCTGCTCTGACCACTGAGCTACCGCCCCGAGCATTTCCCGCTCAATCGGCAACCCGTTTCCCGTCTATCGGGAAGCTGGGTTGCACTCCGCTCGCACATGATGAGAGTTTCCGATGGGGATCGGGCAACCACCGAGCCGGCCGAACCGCTGACCAGAGTGGTGGGACGACTTCGCCCGCTCGCTGCGTCGGCGCCGTCGATCGGGCGCCACCGCAAGCAGCTACCGCCAGGCCGATGTCCGCTTCTGGCGCTGGGCACAGGACGACGGTATCCAGCCCGACTCCAAGTCGGTGCGCTCCCAGACCGTCGACACGTGGACGCTCGATGCTCGAAGACGTCTGACGGGTCAGGCGACCTCCGCCAGCGGCTGGATGGCGTCGGGCAGCTCGGCGAGCCGCTGCGCCAGCACGACGAGACACGCCGGCGAACAGACATGGCGCTCCGGGGCGTTGAAACGGAACTCCTCGACCTCGTCCTCCACCGCTGGACCTTCGATGACCAACCAGTCGTCCGGGATCCTTCGCGTTGCCCGCAGGACCGGTGCGCGGGTCGATGGCCGCACCACAACCCTCGCACTCGTACACCTGCAACATGCTCATTTGATGGTTCCTCCCTGTAGAGCAGAAGAGTTGAGCGAAACGGTCGCCGCGCATCAAGTAGAACCGCCTCGCTACTGCGCTCAGCGCGGGGATATGCATCCCGTTTGCCCGGTGGGCGAGAGCCGTTCCGCCACGCTCTCACCCACCGGCCGCGCCGACGGTGGTCAGCTGCTCGTCGTCATCGGCATCGTCTCGGCGGTCATCGACGCACTCGGCATCGAGCTCGCCGTCGCGCCCTTGTCCTCTACGATCGGCGCACCGTCGGGGGTGACAAGCGACCACACGCCGCCGACGCCCTGCCCGTTGGTGTCTCCGGGTGCGGCATCGCCAGCGAAGTAGTACAGCGGCCAGTCACCGATCTTGAGCATCGAACCGTCGGGGTGCGCCGTGATGCTGAAGAGCGACGGGTCGAGCTCGTCGGCGATCGGCGGGACGGTGTCGTCGGCCACGAACAGCGGCGGCCACGCTGCCGCGCAGTCGTCGACGCACGTCGACTCCCCTGCGGCGTCGTTGGCGAAGACGTAGAGCGCCCGGCAGTCGGCGTCGACGAGGATCGGACCGTACTCGGGCGACTCGGCGATCTGCACGAACGGTCCGCTCGCCATCGGCATCGACGCCGCTGACATCGACCCGACCGGCACCGACCCGGCTGACATCGACACGGCGGGCGCCGACTCGGCGAGCGACCCGCTCGGGATCGATCCGGTCGAGTTGCCCGTGTTCACCGGCATCGTCCCGGTCGACATTCCGGTGTCGACCGGCATCGACTCGGCCGACATCGGCGCTTCCGACCCGCTCGGCGTGAACGTCACCGCCGAACAATCGCTCGGCCCGCCCCCGGCGACTGCGGTCGAGGCGCCGGTGGTGTCGGCGCCTCCCGCACTCGCCGCTGTCGAATCGCCTGGCGGTGTGCTCGGCGGCGCCGACGAGGCGACGGCTCGACCTGCGCCCGACAAGGCGACGACGCTGACCCCGACTGCGAGCCAGCGTGCCGCTTTGGTCCTGTTCTCCATGGAGCCCTCCTTCACGGTCGCCGGCGGTTGCCACGCGACCGTGTGACCCTTCCCGGTTCGGGCCCGTTTCACACGTGGGAGGGCCGATCTGGTCACCCACGTTCTCGATATCGAGAACGTGGGTGACCAGATCGGGACTCCGCGTGGCTCCGGGGGTGGGGCTCGAACCCACGACCTATTGATTAACAGTCAATCGCTACTGCCAGCTGAGCTACCCCGGAAAGGCAGTGGCTGACACTACCGCCTCGACCATCCCCATGACACGGCGAAACAACTGAGCGGAGTTGTACCGCACCGACAGGCACCCCATGACGTGCTTCGACGTGCGGAGCGACGGATCGGCGGCGGCACGGTACGGCTTGCGGAACTGGTCGATCGGGATCCCGGTGAGCTCGGACCAGAACGCATGCGCCGCTGCCAGGTCGAGCCCGTCGTGGAGATAGAGGTGGGCACGCCATCTGGCCTCATCGATGTCGAAGTAGCGTCGAAGCCACGCCACGAACGTGCGGATCAGCCGAGGATCGCAGTTGGCGAACCGGACCTCGTTTCCGGTCTTGGCTCCCTCGCCGGCGTACAAGGCCAAGCCGAGCACCAAGAACTCCCGGTCAGTCAAGGTGCCGACGCGTGCCAGTCCCTCGATACGGAAGTGCTCGATCTCGGCCAGCTTCCTCACCCGGAGCGGATGTGTGCGGACCGCGCGGTGGCCACGATTGCGCGGTCGAGGCACGAAGTCGACGTCGCGCACCCACGACGACACCGACGCCTTGGACGCCCCGACCTCGGCCGCTATGGCGTCGATCGTCCACGCCGCCACCCGCAACTCGCGGGCGCGCTGGCGCTCGGCGACCTTGCCGTTGTACCCCATCAGTGAACCTCCTGCCCGCATCGTGACGCCGGGGTGTGACTGGGTTCCTCTGCGCCCGTCGAAGAAATTCTTCGAGGGCGGTGTCGATTCGGCCGACGCCGTTCGTGGTAGTGGTGACTGGGCCAGCCAGCGCAGTCGCACAGCAATCGACCACCACGCAACGAAAGGCATCAGCCATGACTCAGTACCTGCTCTCCGTGTACACCAACGACGAGGACATCGCCAACATGTCGCCCGAGGACATGCAGAAGATCTTCGACGCCGTCGACGTCTTCAACGCCGAGGTCAAGGACGCCGGCGCCTGGGTGTTCGCCGGCGGGCTGCACCCACCGAGCACCGCCACGACGGTGAGGAGCGACGACGGCAAGGTCACCGTCACCGACGGCCCCTACGCCGAGACGAAGGAGCAGATCGGCGGGTTCTGGATCATCGACGCTCCCGACCTCGACGCCGCCCTCGCCTGGGCGACGAAGGGCAGCGCAGCGTGCGCCGGCGCCGTCGAGGTCCGCCCCTTCCAGGACGAGCCCGAGGCGTAGACCGGCCCGATCTGGTCACCCACGTTCTCGATATCGAGAACGTGGGTGACCAGATCGCGCAGCGAGACGGAGGGTGACCAGATCGCGGCGGTACGGACGGACTACTCGGTCTCGAGGAACTCGCGCAGGCGCTGGGAGCGTTGCGGGTGGCGCAGCTTGGCGAGGGTCTTGGCCTCGATCTGGCGGATCCGCTCACGCGTCACCCCGAACTCGCGCCCCACCTCCTCCAGGGTCTTGGCCTGCCCACCGTCGAGTCCGAAGCGCAGCCGTACGATCTCCTGCTCACGCAGCGACAGCTCGTTGAGCACGTCGCCCACCGCCTCCGACAGCATGATCCGCGTCGCGGCGTCGGCCGGTCCGTCGGCCGTCGAGTCCTCGATGAAGTCGCCGAGGTTCGACTCGTCCTCCTCCCCGATCGGGGAGTCGAGCGACAGCGGGTCCATCGAGATGCGCAGCAGCTCGCGGACCCGGTCCGGCTCGAGGTTCACCGCCGTGGCGATCTCGGCCACGCTCGGCTCCCGCTCGAGCTCCTGGTGCAGTTGGCGCTTGGCGCGGATCACCCGGTTCATGTGCTCGACCATGTGCACCGGGATGCGGATGGTCCGTGCCTGGTCGGCGATCGAGCGGGTGATCGCCTGGCGGATCCACCACGTGGCGTACGTCGAGAACTTGAACCCCTTGGTGTGGTCGAACTTGTCGACCGCCCGCATCAGGCCGAGGTTGCCCTCCTGGATCAGGTCGAGCAGCTGCATCCCGCGGTTCGAGTAGCGCTTGGCGATGCTCACCACGAGGCGCAGGTTGGCCTGCGTCAGCTCGCTCTTCGCCCGCTCGCCACGCGCCACGATGCGCAGCAGCCGGCGCCGCTCGGCCTCGTCGTCGACCCCGGCGTCGATGGCCGCCGCCGCCTGGTGCCCGGCCTCGATGAGCTGCGCCAGGCGCCGTTCGTCACCGGTGGTCAGCAGGTCGACCTGACCGATCTCGCGGAGGTACATGCGCACGCCGTCCGACGTCGACGTGTCGCCGCGTGGCGCCGCCCGCGTGGTGGTCCAGCTGCGGCGCCGCCGACTGAGCAGGCGCTCGTCCTCGACGTCGTCGACCGGCGAGCGCCCCAGCGCATCGACGTCGGGCGGCGTGTCGTCGGTGTCGACCGACTCGTCGAGATCGATCCCCTCGTCGGCCAGCGCCTTGCGCGTCGTGTCGAGCACCTCGTCGGACAGGTCGACGTGGCGCAGCACCAGCGCCACCTCGTCGGCGTGCACCGTGCCGTGGAGGTGACCCCGTTCGGTGAGCTCGGCCCACTCCTGCGCATCGACCCCGGTGATGTGGAGTGTGGTCGCCGGAGCGCGCTCGTCGGGCGCATCCACGGGCCGATCGGAAACGTCAGGCGCTTCGGGATCCCCCATCTGATCGTGGAGCCATTCGACGATGCAGCCAACCTAGCAACCACTCCGATGCGGCGGCCCCGCCTTCCGCGTGCGCCCAGTTCTTCCACCTGCAAGCGGGCCTCCCGGTCGTCACGGATCCGGTCGGGATCACCCGTCGCGCCCGCCGCAGCGAGCTCCCGGCGCACCGCAGCGGCGATCAGGTTCCGTACCTCGACCCCGGGGTCGGCCTCGACATCGGTGACCGCCGACCGTTCGAGCACCTCTCGCGCGTCAGGATCGGCGGCGTCGATCGCCGCGTCGAGGTCGCCGTCGGCGGCCGCCAGGGCGAGGAAGGCGCGACGGTTGACCTCGTCGGCGAACAGCTCCTCGATCAGCCACTCGGCGATCGAGTCCCAGTTCTGGGCGAGCAGCGTGATCGCCACGAACTCGGCGTTCTCGCGAAGCTGGGCCCTCGCGCGGCGCATTGGCATGGATCACCGGGGCGCGCTCGGCGCCGTTGTGCGATCCCCTCGAGGTCGCGGATCGACAGCCCGGTCTGCGCGGCGACCTCGCCGGCATACAGCTTGCGCACGTTGACGTCGGGGTGCTCGTTGACGACCGCCATCGCCCGCTCGGCCAGGCGCACCCGCTCCTCCGGGGTGCGCGCCGGCTGGCCACCGAGCTCGCGGCGCAGGCGGAAGGCGAGGAACGGCGTTGCGCCGGCGACGGCCGCGGCGAGCGCCTCCGGGTCACGCTGGGCCAGCTCGCCCGGGTCGGTGCCGTCGGGCAGCCGGGCCACCGACACCGCGACCTGGTACTTCTGCTCCCACTCGTAGAAGCGGGCAGCGGCGCCCTGGCCGGCGGCGTCGGCGTCGAACGCCAGCACGACCCGGTTGGCGTAGCGCTTCAACAGCCGGACGTGCTCCTCGGTGAACGCCGTGCCGCACGTCGCCACTGCCCGGGCCACGCCGGCCCGGTGGAACCCGATCACGTCGGTGTAGCCCTCGCACACCACCACCTGATCCGACGCCGAGATCTCGGCCTTGGCCCAGTTCAGGCCGTACAGCGTCCGCGACTTGGCGTAGATCGGCGTCTCCGGCGAGTTCTTGTACTTCGCCGGGTCGCTCGACCCCGGCAGGACGCGGCCGCCGAGCGCCACCGCCTCTCCGGTGTCGGAGAAGATCGGGAACAGCACCCGGGCGCGGAAGGCGTCCTGCATCCGCCCGGCGCGGTTGGTGAACGCCAGGCCGACCGTGCGCAGCTGCTCGCCGTCGACGCCGGCACCGCGCGAGAGCGTGTCCCACTCGTCGGGCGCCCAGCCGAGCCGGAAGCGGCGGGCCACGTCGCCGGCGAGCCCGCGGCTGCGCAGGTAGTCGCGGGCCGGGCGGGCGGCCGGATCCTCCAGCAATCGACGGTGGTACCAATCGACCGCGGTGGTCATCGACTCGACGAGACGCTTGCGCCTCGACCGCTCCGCCGACTGCCCGGCGTCGGTGTAGCGTGAGCTGCATGCCGGCCTTGGCCGCGAGGTACTCGACGGCGCCGACGAAGTCGACGTGGCGGGTCTGCTCGACGAAGGTGAACACGTCGCCGCCCTGGTCACAGCCGAAGCACTTGTACCGTCCGGTCTGCTCGCGGACGTTGAACGACGGGCTCTTCTCGGCGTGGAACGGGCACAGCCCGACCCAGTTGCGCCCCACCCGGCGCAACTGCACGACCTCGCCGACCACGTCGACGATCGACACCGACGCCCGCAGGCGATCGACGTCGTCCTGGGCGATCGCCATCGCCGGGCTAGCGGTCGTCGGCGGGTTCGGCCACCGGCTCGACCGGCGCCTCGTCGGCGTCGGCCCCCGTCGCCGGGTGCGGGCCGCCGGCGTCGGCCTCGGGCGGGCACGAGCAGCGACGTCGCCACCGACACGGCGAGGATCAGCGCGATGATCGGCAGCGAGAAGTACGTCGGCATGTGGTAGTGGATCGCCTGGGAGAGGATCATCTTCACACCGACGAAGGCGAGGATCACCGCCAGTCCGGTCTGCAGGTACCGGAAGCGCCCGTGCAGATCGGCGAGCAGGAAGTAGAGCGCCCGCAGGCCGAGGATGGCGAAGGCGTTCGATGCGAAGACGATGAACGGCTCGTGGCTCACCGCCAGCACCGCCGGCACGCTGTCGACGGCGAAGATCACGTCGGTCGCCTCGACGAGCACGAGCACGGCGAACAGCGGTGTGGCGAGGCGCCGGCCGTTCTTCTTCGTGAACAGGTGCGGTCCGTCGAGCTCGTCGGTGCTCGGCACGACCTTGTTGACGAGCTTCAGGAACTTGCTCTGCGACGGGTCGACCTCCTGCTCGTCCGAGAAGAGCATGCGCAGGGCGGTGAAGATCAAGAAGGCCCCGAACACGTAGAGGATCCAGTCGAACGCCTCGATCAGGGCGACCCCGGCGAAGATGAAGATCGCCCGCATCACGAGCGCACCGAAGATGCCCCAGAACAGCACGCGGTGCTGGTACATCCGCGGCACCAGGAAGTACGCCATGAGCAGCGCCCAGACGAACACGTTGTCGACGCTCAGGCTCTTCTCGATGAGGTAGCCCGAGATGTACTCGCCGCCGGCCGCACCGCCGAACCACCAGATCACCACGAACATGAACCCGACGCCGACGGAGATCCAGGCGGCCGATTCGATCGCGGCCTCCTTGGTGCTGATCTCGTGGGCCTCGCGGTGGAACACGAGGAGGTCGATCAGCAGCAGGCCCACGATGAGGCCCAGCAGGACCATCCATTGCCAGTTGTGGACGGTGACGTCGACGAAGTTGCCACTGCGCTCGGCGGCAAGCACCGGTGTCATCGTGGGTGCGCTCGTTCCTTCTGTTGGGTCGGGGTCGGCCAAAGGGAGCGACCGGGGTCCATCCAGTTGTAGCGGCGAATCCGCCGGAGCGGACTACTTCGTGGTGCTGGCGTCGCCGCCCACGATGGCCTGGGCGGCGGCGAGGCGGGCGATCGGAACCCGGAAGGGCGAGCAGCTCACGTAGTCGAGTCCGGCCTCGTAGAACAGCGCGATCGACTCCGGGTCGCCGCCGTGCTCGCCGCACACGCCGAGCTTGAGCTTGGGCTTGACGGACCGACCCCGCTGGGCGCCGATCTTCACCAGTTCACCCACGCCGTCGCGGTCGATCGTCTCGAACGGGTTGCGCTTGAGCAGGCCCTGTTCGAGGTAGGCCGGCATCATCCGGCTCTCGATGTCGTCACGGCTGAACCCGAACGCCATCTGCGTGAGGTCGTTGGTGCCGAAGGAGAAGAAGTCGGCCTCCTCGGCGATGTAGTCGGCGCGCAGGGCGGCGCGCGGCGTCTCGATCATCGTGCCGATGGTGACGTCGGGCGGGTTCTTCACGCCCTTGTTGGCACGGTCGATCTCGTCCTGCGACCCACCCGCGGGCCAGGTGCAGCTCCTCACGGTTGACCGTGAGTGGGATCATCACCTCGACGATCGGGTTCTTGCCCCGCTTGCGCAGCGCCGTGGCCGCCTCGAGCAGCGCCCGCACCTGCATGCGCGTAGAGGCCGGGCTTGATGACGCCGAGGCGCACGCCGCGGGTGCCGATCATCGGGTTGTGCTCGGCCCACGACTCGGCGGCGGCGAGGAGCTTCTTCTCCTCCTCGGTGAGCCCTTCCGTGGCCTCCTTGACGCGCAGCTCGCGACACCGACGGCAGGAACTCGTGCAGCGGCGGGTCGAGCAGGCGCACCGTGACCGGCAGCCCGTCCATCGCCTCGAGGATCTCGGTGAAGTCGGCCTGCTGCACCTCGAGCAGCTCGTCGAGCGCAGCGGCCTCCTCCTCCGGCGTGGAGGCGAGGATCATGCGGCGCACGACCGGCAGGCGGTCGGGGGCGAGGAACATGTGCTCGGTGCGGCACAGCCCGATGCCCTCGGCGCCGAGGCTGGCGGGCGTTGGTGGCGTCCTCGCCGGTGTCGGCGTTGGCGCGGACCGCCGAGCTTGCCCTTGCGGACGGCGTCGGCCCAGCCGAGGATCGTGGCGAACTCGGCCGGCGGCTCGGCCGCGGCGAGCTCCATCGCGCCGAGCACCACCTCGCCGGTGGAGCCGTCGAGCGAGATGATGTCGCCCTCCTCGACGGTGACGCCGTTCGCGGTGAACTGACGTGCCGCTGATCTTCACCGACTCGGCGCCGACGACGGCGGGCGTGCCCCAGCCGCGGGCGACGACGGCGGCGTGGCTGACGAGGCCGCCGCGGGCGGTGAGGATCCCCTCGCGACGCCATCATGCCGTGGACGTCCTCGGGGCTCGTCTCGTTGCGCACGAGGATGACCTTCTCGCCCGTCGGCCGCGGCCGCCGCGGCTGCGTCGGCGTCGAAGTAGACCGCGCCGACCGCGGCGCCGGGAGAGGCGGCCAGACCCTTGGCGATCAGCTGCCCGGAGCCGGCGAACTGCGGGTGCAGCACCTGGTCGAGGTGGTCGCCGGTGACGCGCATGCAACGCCTCGTTGCGGCTGATCTTCCAACGGTTCGGGCCGCGGCCGGTGCCCGTCGTCATGTCGACGGCCATCTTCAGCGCGGCGGCGCCGGTGCGCTTGCCGACGCGGGTCTGGAGCATCCAGAGCTTGCCCTGCTCGATGGTGAACTCGGTGTCGCACATGTCGCGGTAGTGGCGCTCGAGGCGGGCGAAGATCGTCCAGCAGCTCGGTCGTGGATCGCCGGGAAGTGGTGGTCCAGGGCGTCGAGATCCTCGGTGTTGCGGATGCCGGCGACCACGTCCTCGCCCTGGGCGTTGACGAGGAAGTCGCCGTAGGGCCTGTTCTCGCCGGTGGCGGCGTTGCGGGTGAAGCCGACGCCGGTGCCGGAGTTGTCGTCGCGGTTGCCGAACACCATCGCCTGCACGTTGACCGCCGTGCCGAGGTCGTGGCTGATCCGCTCGCGGACCGCGGTAGGCGATCGCCCGGGCGCCGTTCCAGCTCGAGAACACGGCCTCGACCGCGCCGCGGAGCTGCTTGATCGGGTCCTGCGGGAAGGCCTTGCCGGTCGCCGCCTTCACGACCTGCTTGTAGGTCGCGCACAGCTGCCTTCAGCGCCGCGGCGTCGAGCTCGGCGTCGCTCGTGACCCCGGCCGCCCGCTTGGCGTCCTCGAAGCGGGTGCTCGAACAGCTCGCCGTCGATGCCGAGCACGATCCGGCCGTACATCGAGATGAAGCGCCGGTAGGAGTCGTAGGCGAAGCGCTCGTCGCCGGTGGCCGCGGCGAGGCCCTTCACGCTCTTGTCGTTGAGGCCGAGGTTGAGGACGGTGTCCATCATCCCGGGCATCGAGAACTTGGCCCCGGAGCGCACGCTGACGAGCAGCGGGTCGGCGGGGTCGCCGAGGCGGCGGCCCATCGGCTTCTCGAGCTTGGCGACCTGGGTGGCGATCTCGTCGTCGAGCTCCGTTCGGCCATCCGCCCGCCAGGTAGGCGCGGCAGGCGTCGGTGGAGATCGTGAAACCCGGGCGGCACCGGCAGGCCCAGCACGCTGGTCATCTCGGCGAGGTTGGCGCCCTTGCCGCCGAGGAGGTCCTTCATCTCCATGGGCGGGCGGCGGTGCTTGTGATCGAAGGCGTAGACGTAGGTCACGGCGCCGGAGTCTACGGGCGCACGGTGGGCCGGGAACGCCGACGCGTACGATGAGTGGAGACATGGCCGCGACATCCCGCCCCGCCGCGCCCAAGGCGCAGTTCCGCCTGCTCGGGTTCCCGGTCCGCGTGCGCTACGGCTTCATCATCTTCATGATCCTGCTGGCCGTGGTGCCGCGGGGCGACAACGGCGAGTTCGGCATCTGGCTCGCCGGCTCGGTGGCGGTGTTCACGCTGCTGCACGAGCTGGGTCACGCGGTGGTGGCGCGGCAGGCCGGCGCCGATGCCGAGATCTCGCTCGAGTTCATGGCCGGCTACACCTCGTACGGGTCGAAGCAGCCGATCAGCCGGCCGTGGACGATCGGCATCTCGCTGGCCGGGCCACTGACCCACATCGCCTGCGGGTGCCTCGTGTTGGTGGCGATGGGCGCCAACCCGTTCGACCACGCGACCATCATCGAGACCGCGCCCCGTCAGGCGGTGTGGTGGGCGGGGCCGATCATCGGGCTGTTCAACCTCGTGCCGATCCTGCCCCTCGATGGCGGGCATGTGGTGGAGACGATGCTCGACCGCTTCATCCCGGGCAAGGCCCAGCGGGTGATGGTGTACTCCAGCGTGACGATCACGTTGGCGGCGCTGGCGTCGACGCCGTTCTTCGGACCGACTCGCGGCTTGACCATCTTCATCGGCTTCCTGCTGGTGGTGCAGCTGGCCGCCCTGGTCGAGGACCGCAACCGCCACGCCCGGTCGCCGTTCGACGTGGCCGCCGCGGCGGCGCGCCGCGGCGACCTCGACAAGGGTGTGCGCGTCCTCGAACGAGCGATGCGACGGCCCACCGAACGTCACCTCGTGCCCAAGGAGCTCACCGCCGCGCCGGACGACGCGCTGCGCCGCGTGATCGCGGCGATGACGCGGCCGTTGCCGCTCGGTGAGCCGTGGAACGAGTACGTGCTGACCAACCTGCTGATCGCCTACGGCAACGCCCACGAGGCGGCCGAGTACGCGGCAGCGTCGTACGCCGCTCACCCTGCGGGATTGTCGGCGTGCGGCGTCGCCCGCGCCGCGGCGTCCCTCGGCGACGCCGCCACGGCGGCGGCCTGGCTCCGCGAAGCGGTCAACGTCGGCACGCCGCGCGACCAGGTGCGAGCGCTGGTGAACGCCGCCCCGGAGTTCGCCCGTGTTCGCGCCGATCCCGGTGTCCGAGCCGCGGTCGAGGGCACGTGGGCTCCCCCGACCGTCGACCAGCGCCCGGCGCAGTAGGCCTTTCCTGGTGAAGTGTGAGCCACGCGTGCGGCTATACGCATGCGGCTATCTGCACGTGTGGCTCACATTTCGGACGTGAGGGCCGCGCCGCGGCGGACGTACCCGAGCGCCTTGCCGGCAGCCACCGAGGTGTAGGTGCCGACCTCGGCGCCGGACGCGTCGAGGATCGGGTCGCCCACGGCGACGCCCGGATCGACGTCGAACACACGGAGGTGACGCGGCGGCGTGGCGCCACGGGAGTCCATCCGCTCGACGAGCTCCTGGCCTGGATAGCAGCCCTTGGTGAAGCTCACGGCGACGGCGGCGACGCCGGTCTCGGCCGGGATCGTCTCGCCGGGGATGATCTCGGTGCCCATCGCCGGCCAGCCGGAAGCGACCCGCGCTGGCTCGCCATCGTCGGTGGTCGGCCGATCCCACCACCCGACCAGTCCGGCCAGGTCGACGTCGCGAGCCGAGCAGATGATGTCGGCGTCGACGCGGATCTTGAAGCGGGCGAGCCGCGCGGCGAGGCCCTCACCGAACCCGCGTTCGGTGTCGAGCTCGTAGGTGTCCTCGCCGGTGCGGTGGATGCGGGCGAGGGCATCGACGCGGCCCGCCGGCGCGAGGACGAGCGTCCAACGGCTCGCCCCCACCTCCAGGGCGTCGACGTCCTGGGCGAGCTGGCTCTGCAGGTAGCGACGCGCGATCGGCGCCGGCCACGGTCACGACATCACGGAAGGCCATCGGTCCCAGTCTGCCGAGCGGCTGCGAGACTGCACGAATGACCGACACTGCGTTCCCCGGCCACGCAGGCCGCAGCTGGCCGCTCGCTCGCTGGCGCTCGCTCGCTCGCATCGGCGACATGATGCACGAATGACCGAGTTCGACCTGGACCGCCTCGTCAGGCGCGCCGTGGACGCGGTGGGCCACCTCGCCCGCCGCGGCAGCAACATCACCACCGGTGTCGGCCTGCTGGCCCTGCTGGTGACCGGGGCGACCTACCTCGTCGGAATCGCCGCCTTCGGCGGTGGCACGCGGGTCGCCTGGACCGTGCTCGGTGTGGCGCTCCTCGTGTTCGCCGTCGGCGCGCCGCTGCTGGCGAGCTTCCGCCTGCGCGCCATCCCCCGCCACACCGAGGAGCTGGTCAGCGAGCTGCGCCTCCTGCTCGGGCGCAACGAGGAAGCCCGCCGCGTCGTGATCGACACGGTCGCCATCGACGAGGAGCCGTCGGCGGCGGTCACCGCAGCCCCGACGTTCATCGTGCAGAGCGGCCAGTACACGACCTTGCACCGCCTCGCGATCGGCGCCGGCGACGTGCAACACCTCGCCAAGGTGACGCGCGAGCTCGCCTACCTCCCGAGCCTGGTGTTCATCGGCCTCGCCCTGACCGGCCTCGCCGCGTTCCTCGGCTTCGTCTTCACGCTGATCTGGATCTTCTGACGCCGGACTCACCGCCGTTCTGGGGCCGTTGATGCACCGATTCGGTGCACCAACGGTCCCAGAAGCGCGGTGACACCCCGGTCGTATCGTGGCCGCTGCCGGCACCCTCCCCGCCACTCGGTGCGAGGAGTCATCACGATGGACGATCAGACGCTGGCGGTCGAGCTCCGCGCTCGCCACGGTGTCACCACGCGAGCCCGGCTGCGCTCGCTCGGACTGAGCGATCGGGTGATCAGCACCCTGGTCGCCCGCGGCCGTCTGATCGCGGCAGGCGGAGGTGTGCTCGTGGCGTCCGCAGCGCCCACGACGTTCGAGCAACGGGTGGCGATCGCCTGCGCCGTCACGAACGGTGTCGCGTGTCACCCGACCGCGGGACGACTGTGGGCGTTTCGACGAACACCGAGCACGCGCGACGTCCACGTGATCGTGGGACACGGGCGTCATCCGCAGCTACGAGCCGGGATCATCGTCCACCGCTCGCGGCATCTGCCTGCGACCGACGTCGTCAGCAGGAGCGACGGCATCCGCCTCACGTCGCCGCCACGCACGATCTTCGACGCCGCCGCCACCGCGACACCCGCCGACCTCGAATCGATGATCGAGCAGGGCCTCGAGCGCGACAACTTCACGATCGCCACGCTGTGGCGCACGTGTCAGCGGCTGCGTGCCCACGGACGCTGCGGCGGTGCCACGCTTGCCGCGGTTCTCGCGGCCCGTCCGACGTGGCGTCGACCGGCCCGATCCGACTACGAGCTGCGATTGGAACGGGCGATGCGTCATCGAGGCTTCCCCCCGTTGACACGCGAGCACGCCATCGTCATCGCACCGGGCGAGGTCATCCACCCCGATCTCGGACTGCCGGAGGACGGGTTCTTCGTCGAGGTCGATCACCTCTCGTGGCACGGTGGCCGCCACGAGACGGCGTACGACCGCCGGCGTGACACGAAACTGCGACTCCTCGGAGCGCAGGTCGAGCGCGTCAGCGACCTCGCGATCGAGCGTCACCTGGCTGAGACGGTCGAGGACCTATGGATGCGCTGGCAGCAGGTACGCCGCGCCCGTGGGTCAGCCGTCGGGCGCGGGACGTGGTCAGGTGGCGCGGGAACGGGTCATGCGGCGGGCGGCGGGGATGGCGCGCGAGCAGGGCGGCGGCCTTGTTGTGGCACTCGAGGTCCTCGTCGTCGGGGTCCGAGTCGGCCACGATGCCGGCGCCGGCCTGCACGCTGGCGCCACGCTCGGCGACGAACATCGTGCGGATGGCGATCGCCGTGTCGAGGTTGCCGGTCCAGTCGAGGTAGCCGACCACGCCGGCGTAGGGACCTCGCTTCACCGGCTCGAGGTCGTCGATGATCTCCATCGCCCGCACCTTCGGCGCTCCGCTCACCGTGCCCGCCGGCAGCGTCGCCCGCAGCACGTCGATCGGCCCCAGCCCGTCGCGCAGCCGGCCCGACACCTGCGACGTGAGGTGCATCACGTGGCTGTAGCGCTCGAGGGTCATCAACTCGTCGACGTGCACGGTGCCGAAGCGGGCCACCCGACCGACGTCGTTGCGGGCGAGGTCGACCAGCATCACGTGCTCGGCCCGCTCCTTCGGATGCTCGCTGAGCTCTGCCGCCAGACGCCGGTCGTGCTCGTCGGTGGTGCCGCGCTTGCGGGTGCCGGCGATCGGCCGCGAGATCACCGTGCCCGCACGCAGCTGCACCATCGGCTCGGGTGACGACCCGACGATCGTCAGCTCCGGCGTGCCGCACGTAGTACATGTACGGGCTCGGGTTGACCTGGCGCAGTACCCGGTAGACGTCGAACGGCTCCGCCTGCAGGTCGATGTCGAAGCGCTGGGCGAGCACCACCTGGAAGATGTCGCCGGCCACGATCAGCTCCTTGGCCGACCTTGACCGCCCGCTGGTAGTCGCCCCCGGCCATCGTCGACCTGACGTCGGGCAGCGGGTCGTCGGGGTGCGGCGGCTCCACCGGCGTGTACGGCAGCGGGCGGCCGAGGTCGGCGACGGCGGCGGCCACCCGCGCCGCGGCGGCGTCGTAGGCGGCGTCGAGCGCGTCGACGCCCGCGCCGTGCGTCGGCACGCTCTCGATCAACGTCACCCGCTGGCGCCAGTGGTCGAACGCGGCGAGCGAGCCGATCATGCTCATCACCGCCTCGGGCAGCGCCGAGGTCGTCGGGCGGGACGTCGGGCAGGTGCTCGACCTCGCGGATCACGTCGTAGCCGAGGTAGCCCATCAGCCCGCCGGTGAGCGGCGGCAGCTCCGTCGAGCTCGGGGCCACGGTACGTGTCGAGCAGCACCTCCAGCGCGGCCGAGCATGCCCCGGTCGGTCGGCACCTGCACGTCGGGGTGACCGTCGACCTCGACGACACCGTCGCGCAACGTGAGGGTCGCCACCGGGTTACGCCCGACGAACGAGAACCGGCTCCACCGCTCGCCGTGCTCGACCGACTCGAGCAGGAACCCCTGCCCATCGCCGACCAGCTTCATGAACGCCGCCACCGGTGTCTCGAGATCGGCGAGCAGGTCGGTCCACACCGGCACGACGGTGTACCGGGCGGCGAGCGTGTGGAACTCCTCCCGGCTCGGGCGGATCTCCATCAGCCCTCGAAGGGGGTGAAGCACGTGCGGGCGCCGGTGTGGCAGGCGCCGCGGCCGTGCTGGGTGACCTTGAACAGCAGCGTGTCGCCGTCGCAGTCGTAGTACGCCTCGCGCACGGTCTGGTGGTCGCCGCTGGTGTCGCCCTTGCGCCACAGCTCCTGGCGGCTCCGGCTCCAGTAGACCATGCGCCCTTCGGCGAACGTGCGCTGCAGGCTCTCGGCGTTCATCCACGCCAGCATCAGCACGTCGCCGCTGTCGGCGTCCTGGGCGATGGCCGGCACCAGCCCGTCGGCGTTGAACGTGACACGCCCGAGATCGAGCTCAATCGGGTTCACAGGTACAGGCCCGTCGAGGCCTCGATGCGCTCGGCGGCGACGGCGTGGAGGTCGCGCTCGCGGAGCATGATGTAGTCGGTGCCCTGCACCTCGACCTCGTAGCGGTCTTCCGGTGAGAACAGCACCTTGTCGCCCACCTCGGCGGTGCGCACGTTGGCGCCGAGCGCCACGACCTCGGCCCAGACCAGGCGTTTGGCCATCTGCGCCGTGGCCGGGATGAGGATGCCGCCCTGGCTGCGTCGCTCGTGGTCGCCCTCGGGGATGCGCACGAGCAGCCGGTCGGCCAGCATCTTGATCGGCAGCTTGTCGTCGGGTGCGACCACGAGACGAGGGTATCTGCCATGCTCCCCGCAATGAGCGAGCGCAGCGAGCGAATCGTCGTCCCCGTGAGCGACGAGCGGCGTCGGCGGTTCCCCGGCATCGGCGACGGCTGGGCGCGCTTCGACGGTCCCGCCGGCACGCAGATGGTCGACCGCGCGATCGACGCCGCGGCGACGTGGTCGGCGAGCGGCAACACTGCCAACTGCGGCGGTGCGTTCGCCGCCGCCGCGGCGTGCGACGAGCTGCTCGACAGCACGCGACGCATCGTCGGGCGGCTGTTCGGCGCCGATCCCGCCGGCGTCGTCTTCGGCGCCAACATGACCACCCTCACCTTCGCCTTCACCCGGGCCGTGGGCGAGACGTTGGGTCCTGGCGATCGCGTGGTCGGCACGCGCCTCGACCACGACGCCAACGTCATGCCCTGGCGCATCGCCGCCGACCGGGCCGGCGCCGAGCAGGTGCTGGCGCCGTTCGACCCGACCACCGGCCGGCTCGATCCTGCGGCGGTCGTCGACCTGATCGACGAGCGAACCAAATGGGTGGCCCTCACCGGCGCGTCGAACCTCATCGGCACCACGGTCGATCTGGCGCCGATCGTCGCCGCGGCACACGCGGTGGGCGCGCGGGTCTTCGTCGACGCGGTGCACCTCGCCCCGCACCGTCCCATCGACCTCGTCGCGCTCGGCTGCGACGTGCTCGTCACCAGCCCCTACAAGTGGTACGGCCCGCACGCCGGCGTGTTGTGCGGCGATCCAGCGCTGCTCGACGCCCTGCCCGCGGCCAAGGTCCGTCCGGCCGCCGACACCGGCCCCCGCCGTTGGGAGACCGGGACGTCGAACTTCGAGGCGATCGCAGCGATCGCCGCCGCCGCCGAGTTCCTGCTCGAGGAGGGCCTCGATCGGATCGGCGCCGAGGAAGCGCGCCTCGGCGCCACGCTGCTCGGCGGACTCGGCGACATCGGCGGCGTGCGCCTGTGGGGACCGGCGACGATGGACGACCGCGTGCCGACGTTCGCCTTCACCGTCGACGGCCAGCACCCCGACGACGTCGCCGCATCGCTCGCGGCGGCGAAGGTCGCGGCGTGGAGCGGGCACAACGTGGCCGTCGAGACCGTCGACCAACTCGGGCTCGCCGACTCGGGTGGCGTCGTGCGCGTCGGCGTCGTTGCCTACATCGACGACGACGACGTCGACCACCTGCTCACTGCGGTGCGCTCCCTCGTGTGACGCCGATCAGGCGACGGCGTCGTCGATGCGGGCGAGCAGCTCGTCGTCGAGGGAGTCGATGACGTCGAGGGCGGCGAAGTTCTCCGACACCTGGCTCGGCCGGCTGGCCCCGGTGATCACCGTCGACACGTTCGGGTTCACGGTGCACCATGCCAGGGCGAGCTGGGCGAGCGAGCAGCCGAGCTCGTCGGCGATCGGCCGCAGGCGCTCGACCGCGTTCCACGTCGTCGCTGCCGCTCAGGCGCTCGCGCAACCATTCGTAGCCGGCCACGCTGCCACGCGAATCGGCGGGGATACCGTCGCGGTACTTTCCCGTCAACAGCCCCGACGCCAGCGGGCTCCAGGTGGTGGCCCCGTAGCCGGTGTCGGCGAACAACCGGGCGTACTCCTCCTCCACCCGTTGGCGGGAGAGCAGGTTGTACTCCGGCTGCTCGGTGACCGGCTTGTGCAGGTGGTGGCGCTCGGCGAGGTCGATCGCGGCGCGGATCTCGTCGGCCGACCACTCGCTGGTCCCCCAGTACAGCGCCTTGCCGGCGGCGACGATGTCGCTCATCGCCCACACGGTCTCCTCGATCGACGTGTCCGGGTCGGGCGCGGTGGCAGTAGAGCACGTCGACGAAGTCGTGGCCGAGGCGCTCCAGCGATCCGTCGATCGCCTGCGTCAGGTACTTGCGGTTCAACGTGTTGCGCATGTTCACGTCGTCGTGCAGTCCCCAGAACAGCTTGGTGGTCAGCACGTACGACCACCGCGGCCAGCCCAGCCGTTGCAGCGCCTGGCCCATGATCGTCTCGCTCCGGCCCGAGGCGTACGCCTCGGCGTTGTCGAAGAAGTTGCACCCGGCGTCGTGCGCCGCCTGCATGCAGTCGAGCGCCTGGTCGGTGTCCATCTGGAAGTCGAACGACACCCACGACCCGAACGACAGCACCGACACCTTGATCCCCGTGCGCCCCAGCCGGCGGTAGCTCATCTCAGTCATCGCGCCGACGCTACCGAGCCCGTGCACCGGCGCCGACCGGCCGCACCGTGACACCGCGGTCGGCGAGCAGCTGCTTGGCCTCGGCGATCGTGTGCTCGCGGAAGTGGAAGATCGACGCGGCGAGCACCGCATCGGCGCGGCCGTCGATGATCCCCTCGACGAGGTGTTCGAGCGTGCCGACCCCGCCGCTGGCGATCACCGGCACCCCCACCGCCTCGCCGACGGCGCGGGTCAGGGCGACGTCGAACCCGAGTCGGGTGCCGTCGCGGTCCATCGAGGTGAGCAGGATCTCGCCGGCGCCGAGCGCGGCGACCCGACCGGCCCACTCCACGGCGTCGACGCCGGTCGCCGTGCGCCCGCCGTGCACGTAGACCTCCCAGCCGCCGGGTCGCGCCTTGGCGTCGATCGCGCACACAACGCACTGGGCGCCGAACTCGGTGGCGATCTCGCCGATCAGCTCCGGTCGCTCGACCGCCGCCGTGTTGACGCCGACCTTGTCGGCGCCGGCACGGAGCAGCCGCCGGGCGTCGTCCGGCGTGCGCACGCCGCCACCCACCGTGAACGGGATGAACACCTGCTCGGCCACTCGGTAGACCATGTCGACCGTCGTGTCGCGCCCGTCGCTCGACGCGGTGATGTCGAGGAAGACCAGCTCGTCGGCGCCCTCGGCGTCGTACCGCGCCGCCAGCTCGACCGGGTCGCCGGCGTCGCGGAGGCCGACGAAGTTGGTGCCCTTGACCACCCGCCCGCCGGTGACGTCGAGGCACGGGATGACGCGTGCGACGTCATGGCGTTCCCCGACGCAATGGCGTTCCCCGGCCACGCCATGAACTGCCTGCGCAGCGGCTGGCCGCTCCTCGGCTGGCGCCTCGTCGCTCGCACGCACTCGCGCACCTGCTCAGCGTTCCCCAGCCACGCACGCCGGGGTTGGCCACTCGCTCGCTGGCGCTCGCTCGCTCGCACCCGATCGCGCACTGCTTCACCAGCCGCATCAGAGCGCTCTTGGGTTGTGGTCGGCGCAGCGTGGCGATCGCGTCGGCGACGGTGAAGCGGCCCTCGTAGAGCGCCCGACCGGTGATCACGCCGTGCAGTCCGTCGATCGCCGCCAATGCGGCAACATCCTTGAGCGATCCCACGCCGCCACTGGCGATCACCGGGCGGTCGGTGGCAGCGACGCAGTCGCGCAACCCGTCGAGGTCGGCGCCGACGAGCATCCCGTCGCGGCTGATGTCGGTGACCACGAACGCGCTCGCCGCCGAATAGCGGGCGAGCGCCGCGTCGACCGTGACGTCGGCGGCCTGCGTCCACCCCTCGACGGCGAGGACCCCGGCGCGGTGGTCGAGCCCCACGGCGACGGGCACCCGTGCCGCCACCCGATCGACCAACGCTGGGTCGGCGAGCGCCGCCGAACCCATCACCACGCGGGCGACGCCGGCGTCGAACAGCGCCGCGGCGTCGTCGACGGTGCGCACGCCGCCACCGGCCTGGACCTCGGCGCGCCCCGCGGTGGCAGCGGCGATCGCCGCGATCGCCACGCGGTTGGCGGCCACGCCGGAGCGGGCCGCATCGAGGTCGACGACGTGGATCCATACGGCGCCGCCCTCGACGAACGCCGACGCCGCCTCGACGGCGTCGGCTCCGTAGACCGTCTCCCGGTCGTAGTCGCCCTGGGCGAGACGGACGACCATTCCACCGCGCAGGTCGATCGAGGGGTACAACACCGTCATCGGACACCCGCGACGAAGTTGGCGAGGAGGCCGAGCCCGGCGGCGGCGGACTTCTCCGGGTGGAACTGCACCGCGGCCACCGACCCGGCGCGGAACACCGCGTTCACCGGGCCGCCGTAGTCGCACGTCGCCACGACCGCGTCCGGTTCGTCGGGACAGCCGTGCAAGGAGTGCACGAAGTAGAACCACGGCTCCTCGCCGAGGCCGGCGAGCAGCGGATCGGGCGCCCCGGTCCAGCGGACCACGTTCCATTGGATCTGCGGCCGCTTCACGTCGCCCTCGATCCAGCGCACCTGGCCCGGGATCACGCCGAGGCCGGCGACGCCGGGGCTCTCCACGCTCCCACCGAAGAGCATCTGCATGCCGACGCAGATGCCGAGGAACGGTCGGCCCGAGCGCGCCGCACCGAGGGTGACCTCCTCGAGCCCGGCGCTGCGCAGCGCGTCCATGCACGCCCCGAAGGCACCGACGCCCGGGAGCACCACGGCGTCGGCAGCCTCGATCGTGGCGACGTCGGCGGTGAGCGAGGCATCGGCCCCGACGGTGACGAGTGCCTTGTGCGCCGAGTGGAGGTTTCCGATGCCGTAGTCGACGACCGCGACCCGCGCCGTCACGGCTGCCGCCGACGCCCGATCACAGCACACCCTTGGTGCTCGGGACCTCGGTCGACTCGACGCGCACGGCGTCGCGCAGGCACCGGGCCAGCCCCTTGAACGTGGCCTCGACGATGTGGTGCACGTTGCGCCCGGCCCGAAGGTTGACGTGCAGCGTCAGGCCGGCGTTCATGGCGAACGACGACACGGCGTGCTCGGCGAGCTGGGGGTCGAACGCCGGGTTGCCCAGCGGCAGGCTCTCGGGCAGCGGAACGTCCCACGCCACGAACGGCCGCCCGGAGATGTCGAGCGACACCTCGACCAGGGCCTCGTCGAGCGGATACAGCCCGCTGGCGAACCGGCGGATGCCCGCCTTGTCGCCGAGCGCTTCGGCGAACGCCTCACCCAACGTGATCGCCACGTCCTCGACCGTGTGGTGGGTGTCGATGTGAGGTCGCCCGTGGCGCGCACGGTGAGATCGAAGCCGCCGTGGCGACCGAGCTGGTCGAGCATGTGGTCGTAGAACGGGATTCCGGTCGAGCACTCGGTGCGGCCGGAACCGTCGAGCTCGATGGAGACCACGACCGACGTCTCGCCCGTCGGTCGACGCGCTCGCGGGTCGCTGGAGCCGAGCTCGATGCGACGCTCGATCGCCGATCAGCCGCCGCGCAGGGCGGCGAGGAAGCGGTCGTTCTCGGCGGCGAGACCCACGGTGACGCGCAGGCACCCGTCGAGGCGTGGCCACGAGCTGCAGTCGCGGATCAGCACGCCGTCGTCGACGAGGCGCTGCCACACCGCGCCGGCGTCGTGGCGGCGGGTGCGGAAAAGCACGAAGTTGGCGCCGGAGGGATAGACGTCGAGGTCGAGGTCGGACAGCGCGGCGCTGATGCGGCCACGCTCCTCGACGATCGATGCGACCCGGCGTTCCATGTCGCCGACGAACCGCAGTGCCACGCGACCGGCGGCCTGCTTCGCGGCGTCGAGGTGGTACGGCAGCACCACCGTCTCCAGGCGGGCGACCAGCCACGAAGGTGCGACGAGGTAGCCGAGGCGGGCCGCCGCCATCGCCCACGTCTTCGAGAACGTGCGCACGACGGCGAGGGCGCGGTCGTCGCGGATGCGTCCGAGCGCCGACCAGTGCGAGAACTGGGCGTACGCCTCGTCGACCACGACGAGCCCGGGCGCCACGTCGAGCACGGCGTCGAGCACGGCGGGCGATTCGACCACGCCGGTCGGGTTGTTCGGCGAGCACAGGAACGTCACCGCCGGCTGGGCATCGCGGACGACGGCGGCCGCCGCCTCCGGGTCGATCGTGAAGTCGTCACGGCGCGCCGCCTCGACGACGGTCGCCCCCGTGACCCGGGCGATGTGCCCGTGCAGCTGGTAGGTCGGCTCGAACGTGACGACGGTGCGCCCCGCCCCGGCGTACGCCAGCAACAGCGTCTGCAGCACCTCGTTCGATCCGTTGGCGGCGAAGACCTGTTCGGCGTGGACGTCGTGCCACGCGGCGATCGCCGCCCGCAGGTCGTGGGCGCCGCGATCGGGGTACCGGTTCCACGCCACGCCGGCGAGCTCGGCGGTGTACGCCTCGAACCACCCGTCGGGCGGTGGGAACGGCGATTCGTTGGTGTTCAGCCGGACGTCGACGTCGACCTGCTTGGAGTGGTAGGCGACGAGCGCGCGAAGGTCGTCACGGACGCCGACCAGCTCCGGGGCCTGCTCGCGGGTCGTCGCCGACGTCGGCTGCACGCTTGGCGACGATAACGGTGCCGTGTCAGCGTTGCCGTATGGAATCAAGCGCTCACCCGCGACGGGCGCGACCGTCGCCGAGCTCAGTGCCGCGGCCGAGGCGATCGCCAGCTATCGCAACCGGGTCGGGCGCTTGCCTCGGTTGGCGCGGCGGTGGCTCGGACAACGACGACGACGTCTCGATTGCCATCGAGGAGGCCGAGCGCGCCATCGGCGTCGCCGACGGACCGTGCGCCGGGCGATCAAGCTCGCCGAGCGGCGCTGAACGGCGAAAAAGGGCCGAAACGCAGAGCGACGGCCTCACGAAGAGGCCGTCGCTCGAGCGATCGCCAGGCGGCGGATCCGACGATCGCAGCAACCGAGGTGGCGGGAACCTGGTTGACGTCCCCTGAGTTACCACAGTGCGACGGGCATTTGAACCCGGAGCGGGCGCATCGTGGACAGTCTTCGGGGGGTGACCGACGGTAACCCCGCCTCATCAGCGGCGACGTCGCGTCATCGAGCCGTAATATTTCTCGATCACCCGACGCCGCCGTTTCGCGGCGGGTCCCGCCGGGTACGTTCGACTCCCATGGGTGACCAGCGCGGCCTCGTGGAGCGCGCCGCGGCCGCGACCGGGCGATTCCCGCTGTCCGACCAGCTGCTCGCCGACTGGGAGCCGGCGTGGGGCTCACGGTGACGGCGACCGGGCGATGGCCCACGCCTCGCACCGGGACGGCGCCTGGACGATGCAGGTGGTGGTCGACCCCGAGGCCGCCGCACCGTTCGACGCCCGGCGCGAGGTGGCAGCGCGGATGCGGCGGGCATCGCCGGCGTCGGCGGCGGCACGGTCGACTGGTGGGTCTTCGATGCCACCGACGACGACGACCTCCTCGCCGGCGAGCTCGGGTTCAGCGTCGACCGGGATCTGTGGCAGATGCACCGCCCGCTGCCGGCCGAGCGGCACTCGACGGTGGAGACCCGCACGTTCGTGGTCGGCCAGGACGAGGCGGCGTGGTTGGCCGTCAACAACCGGGCGTTCGCCGGCCACGCCGAACAGTCGGACTGGACCGTCGAGGAGTTGCAGCGGCGGATCGCGATGTCGTGGTTCGACCCCGCCGGGTTCCTCCTCCACGAGCGTGACGGGGTGCTCGCCGCGTATTGCTGGACGAAGATGCACCGGTTCGCAGGCGACCCCACCGAGACCGACCACCCGATCGGCGAGATCTATGTGATCGGGGTGGACCCGGCGTTCCAGGGGCTCGGCTTGGGTTCCGAGCTGACCCTCGCCGGGTTGGAATCGCTCCACGATCGGGGCGCCGTCGAGGGCATGCTGTACGTCGACGGGGACAACCGCCCGGCCCAGACGATGTACGAGCGCCTCGGGTTCACGGTCACCCGCCGCGGACCGCGCCTATCGCGCCACGATCGAACCCGAGGAGCCCACACGCCGATGACCACGACCGACTCCTCGCTCGACGAGCTCCCGCGTTGGAGCGTGGCCGACCTCCACGAGTCGCTCGAGTCCCGCTCGTTCCTGGCGTCGATGGAGCAGGCCGGGGCGGACGTCGACCGCATCGTCGCCGTCGTTCGACCGCTTGGGCATGCGCGCCGTCGATCCCCGGACCCCGACCGCCGACGACGGCCGTGCCGCCGACGAGGTGATCGCGGCCTACAACGACGTGGCCGACCAGTTCGAGTTGCTGGAGGCGTACGTCTACGCCACGGTCAGCACCGACAGCTTCGACGAGCAGGCGCAGGCGCTGCTCAGCCAGCTCGATCAGATGATGGCCGGCCTCAAGCCGCTCGTCGCCCGCCTCGCCGACTGGGTGCACGCGCTGCACGAGGGCGGCGGCGGACCCGACGCGCTGGAGGCGGTCAGTGAAGCCGCCGGCGAGCACCGGGGACCGCTGCTTCGCCTCGCCGCCCGCTCGGCGCACCAGATGTCGGAGCTGGAGGAGGGGCTCTACGCCCAGCTCGGCACCGTCGCCTCGTCGGCCTGGGGTCGCCTGCAGTCCGACGTCACGTCACAGCTGACCGCCGAGGTGTCGTTTCCCGACGGAACCACCGATCGCCTGCCGATGCCAGCGGTGCGCGGGCTGGCCACCCACGGCGACCCGTTGGTGCGCCGCGTGGCGTACGCCGCCGAGCGCGAAGCGTGGCCTCGGGTCGCCGTGCCGTGCGCCGCCGCGATGAACGCGATCAAGGGCGAGGCGAACATCGTCAACCGCCGCCGCAACTGGGAGAGCCCGCTCGACGCCTCGCTGTTCGCCAACTCGATCGGTCGGCCGACGTTCGACGCGATGCAGACAGCGGTCCGCGACTCGCTTCCCGACTTCCGACGCTGGATGAAGGTGAAGGCCCGCCTGCACGGCACGCCCGACGGGCTGCAGTGGGCCGACCTCGTCGCCCCGCTCCCCGTCGCCCCGGCCGAGCTGAGCTGGAACGACGGGCTCGACATCGTCCGCGACGCGTTCGGCGAGTTCAGCCCGCAGCTCGGCAGCCTCGTCGACCGCGCCATCGACGAGCGGTGGATCGACGCCGCCCCCCGCGAGGGCAAGACCGGGGGCGCGTTCTGCATGCCGGTCATGAACGGCCGCTCGCTCGTGCTGCTCAACTGGTCCGGAAGCGCCGACTCGACCCAGACCACGGCGCACGAACTGGGCCACGCCTACCACAACACCACGCTCGCCGGACGCACGGCGTTGCAGCGCAACGCTGCCGATGGCGCTCGCCGAGACGGCGAGCATCTTCTGCGAGACGCTGGTGGCCGAGAGAGCGTTCGCCCGCCTCGACGGCGCCGAACGTCTCGCCATGCTCGACGTCGACCTGGTCGGCGCCAACCAGGTGGTCGTCGACATCCACAGCCGCTTCCTGTTCGAGACCGAGGTCTTCGCCCGCCGCCAGCAGCGCACGCTCGGCGTCACCGAGCTCGACGAGCTGATGCTCGCCGCCCAGGCCGACGCGTACGGCGACGGGCTCGACCAGTCGACGGCCCACCCGCAGATGTGGGTGCTCAAGCCGCACTACTACGGCTCGCACTTCTACAACTGGCCGTACACCTACGGCCTGCTGTTCGGGCTCGGACTGTTCGCCCGCTACCAGGACGATCCCGAGCGCTTCCGCGCCGGCTACGAGACGCTGCTGTCGCGTGCCGGGATGGACACCGCCGAGGAGCTCGGCCGGTGCGTTCGACCTCGACGTCTCTGCCGAGGCGTTCTGGGTGGCCAGCCTCGACGTGCTGAGCGCCCGCATGACCGACTATGAGCACCTCGCCGACTCGCTCTAGCGCCACGCGCTACGGCACCGAGCCGTGACGAGCTCGCCGAACTGCTCGCCGGCGAGCCGCGCGTATCGCGTCGACCAGGCGTGGCGCGGTCTGTACGAGCAGCTTCCCCGCTGGACGAGGTGAGCAACCTCCCCCGGGCACTGCGCCAGCGACTCGCCACCGAGCTGCCGCTCGCGCTCACGCCGATCCTCGAGTCGGTGAGCGACGACGGGACGACCGTGAAGTTCCTCTCCGGCATCGACGGCGGCGTTCGAGATCGAGACCGTGCTGATGCTCTACCCCGACCGGGCGACGGTGTGCGTGTCGAGCCAGGCCGGGTGCGCGATGGCCTGCGGGTTCTGCGCCACCGGCCAGGCCGGGTTCGACCGCCACCTGACGGCGGGCGAGATCGTCGAGCAGGTCGTGCTGGCGGCGGCGCGCGCCAAGCAGGCCGGACGGCGACTGAGCAACGTCGTGTTCATGGGCATGGGCGAACCGCTCGCCAACGAGGCTGCGGTCTGGCCCGCCGTCGAGCGGATCCACGCCGGCCTCGGCCTGTCGGCCCGCCACATCACGATCTCGACCGTCGGTGTCGTGCCCGGCATCCGCAAGCTCGCCGCCCACCCGCTGCCGGTGACGCTCGCCGTCAGCCTGCACGCCGCCGACGACGCGCTGCGCGACTCGCTCGTGCCGTTGAACCGCCGCTATCCGATCGACGCCGTGCTCGACGCGTGCGCCGAGTACCTCGCCGCCCACGGCCGTCGGATCAGCTTCGAGTGGGCGATGATCGACGGGGTCAACGATCGCGACAGCGACGCCGTGCGGCTCGCCGCCCTGTGTCGTCGTCTGCGCCCCGCCGCCCACGTCAACCTGATCCCGCTGAACCCCACCCCGGGCTGGCCGACCATCGGGTCACCGCCGGCGCGGGTGGCGCGAGTTCCGCGAGCGGCTGGTGGCGCTCGGGGCGCAGGCGACCGTCAGGCGCAACCGGGGCACCGACATCGACGCCGCCTGCGGACAGCTCGCCGCCCGCCACCGGACGGAGTCGGTCGAGGTCAAGACATCGCGATCGGCACGAGCAACCCCGGCCACGCCTGGCAAACCCGTCGTTCAGGGGTAGAGACCCGGTTCGGCCCGAGGCGACGAAGCAGCTTCGAGGGCCGCCTCGACGAACTAGCACCCGGCGCGGCGCACGTAACCCGTCGGGTCGACCGAGGCCCCGCCGCCGGGGTGCACCTCGAAGTGCAGGTGCACGGTGCCGTTGGCGTTGCCGGTGGCGCCCATGTAGCCGATCACCTCGCCTTGGGACACGCTGCGGCTGGAACCGGCGAACCCCCGGAGGTGGGCATAGAAGTAGCGGTTTCCGTCGCTGCCCGAGAGCCACACCGAGTTGCCGCCGAGCGGCGTCTGCTTGAACAGCACGCTCCCGGACACGACGGCGACGAGCGGGGTGCCCATCGAGCCGAGCATGTCGACGCCCTCGTGAGAACGCCCGCCCGAGCGCGGCCGCGCCGTAGGTGTCGCTGTACGCCGCCGAGCCCGAGACCGGGCAGACCATCGACGACCGCGGGGCCGGAGGCGGGCTGGTGGTCGCCGGCGTGCTGGTACCGCCGCCACCACTGTCGGAACCCGATCCGCTGTTCGACCCATCGCCACTCTTCGACCCGGCTCCGCTGCGTCGACCCACCGCCGACTGTTCGACCGCCGCCGCCGCCCGACGCCACCGTTCGACCCGCCGCCGTTCGCCGTCGGCGCCGGCGCGGCCGGGCGCGGTGAGGCCGGCGTGGCGGTGGCGCCACCGCTCGAGTCGACCCGCCCGGGGGCGCCGCCCGAGGGTGGAGGAGGCGTCGTCGCGGCCGCGTTGGCGGCGGCCGCTGCCGCGGCCGCATCGGCGGCGGCAGCGCCTGGGCCTGGCGTGCCTCCTCGGCGCGCTGGGCTTCCAGGATGCGGCGGACGCGCTCGTCCTCGAGGCGTTGCGCCTCGACCTGTTGGAGGTGAACGACCTGGGCCTCGGCCGCCTGCTGGGCCTGCTCGAAGGCGTCGCGTTGGTGCTCCAGGGCGGCCTGGTTGTCGGCGACCTCCGCCTGCACATCTTCGAGGTCGCTCTGGGCGCGGCTGTAGCGGTCGAGCGTGTCGGTCGACGTGCTGGCGATCGAGGAGGCGAACTCGTCGGACATCGACTGGTCGGTCGACGCCTCGGGTCCCTCGAGCAGCGCCAGCGATCCGGCGCCCGACGACACGAAGCGGTCGACGGCGATCTCGTTGACCGCTCCCTGCAGGGCGTCGACCTGCGTCTGCAGCTCGGCCTCTTGGCGGTGCAGTTCGTCGGCCTTGTCGCTCAAGCGATCGAGCTCGGTCTCGGCGTCCGACACCGCGGCCGCGGCGGCGTCGGCGTCGTCGCGAGCGGCCTGGATCTCGGCGGCGGCGCGGGCGGCGGCGTCGTCGCTCCCGTCGGCCCGGACCGTCGCGACCAGGGGATCGGCGGCAGCCCCCACGACGAGCACGACACCGGCGAGCGCGGCGAGAAGAGCACGACGCCCGACCATCGCGGTCAGCATAGTCGATGTTTCAATTCTGTGACGATCATGACGAACGCGTCGCTCCCGACCCTGAGCGGCCAGCCTGTTCGCTCGATGGACGACCCGTCGCCGCTGCCGCTCCGGCTCGCCGGCATCCGACTGGTGCGCGGCGACACCCTGATCCTGGACGGCGTCGACTTCACGGTCGAACCGGGGACGCGCTGGCTCGTCGTCGGGCCGAACGGGTGCGGCAAGACGTCCCTGCTGCGCATCGCCGCGCTCTACGAACACCCGACGGCCGGGACGGTCGACGTCCTCGGGGAGCGCCTCGGTCGCACCGACGTGCGCGAGCTCCGTCGACGTGTCGCGTTCGTGTCCGCCGCCCTGGCCGACCGCCTTCGGCCGACGCTCGCCGCCCACGACGTCGTGCGCACCGCCCGGTTCGCCGCGCTCGAGCCGTGGTGGCACCGCTACAGCGCGGCGGACGACGAGCGGGCGACGGAGTGCCTGGCCCGGATGGGCGTCGAGTGGCTGGCGGGCCACGAGTTCGGCACGCTGTCGTCGGGCGAACGCACCCGCGTCCTGCTCGCCCGATCGCTGATGAACGAGCCGGCGATCGTGCTCCTCGACGAGCCGGCCACCGGGCTCGACCTGGCCGGCCGCGAGCAGTTGGTGGTCGCCCTCTCCGAGCTCGCCGCCGATCCCACGTCACCGCCGTTCGTGATGGTCAGCCACCACGTCGAGGACGTGCCGACCAACCTCACCCACGCCCTGCTGCTGCGCGACGGCCGGATGCTCGGCAGTGGCGTCCTCGACGAGATGCTCACCTCGGAGGCGCTGAGCGACTGCTTCGGCTTGGCTCTCCGGGTGGAGCGACGCGAGGACGGCCGGTTCAGCGTGTGGGCGCGGCCGGCGACCTGAACATCGCCGACAGCGCTTCGGTGCCGCGCCGCACCTCGTCGTCGAGGATCCGCCCGAGCACGCTTGCGCTCCACAGCTCGCCGCTGTAGCCGAGATGCACCCTCAGCACGCTCCCCGCCGCCGCGTCACGAACGGTGGCGTCGAGGACCCACTCGGCGTGCTCGCGGTCGTCGGGCTGGATGCGCTCGAACCGCGCCCGCCGATCCGGCTCGTACACCGTGCGCACCATGCGTAGCTGCTTCGAGCGGGCGAACGGACCGACCCGTGCCCGCAGCTCCACCCACCATGCCGGGTGGCCGTCGTCGCCCTCGAGCGGCTCGACGCGATGCACCAGGCGCATCCACGGCGGGTACTGGTCGAGCGAGGCAACCTGTTCGAACAGCGCGGCCGGCGACGCGCCTGGGATCAGCTGCTCGATCGTCGTCTCCACCGTCGTCGGCCCGGCAGGTGATCAGCGCTTGGTGCCCGGGCCGCGAAATGCCCGGGTGAGCAGCGGCGTGCGGGCGTCGAGCAGGCCACCGAGGTCGTCGGTCTGGTCGAACTCGGGCTTCCACGGCATCGCCACGGTGGCATCGGGATCCGTCACGCCCGACACGCCGGTGACCTCGGCCACGGTGCGCTCCTCGGCCGGGAGGTCGATCTCCACCTCCACCGCGTCGGCGGCGTCGGGCAGCGGCAGCGGTTCGGCCGACACGTCGGCGGTGCGCGACGGGCGTGTCCGCTTGGCCCGCGGCGTGCGCGGCTGCTTGGCCGGGCGGAACAGGCGCGGGTTCGGGTCGCGGGCGTCGTCGAGCGTCCAGCCCCGCGGCACGACCATCGCGTCGGCGTGGCGGATGCACAGCACCCCGGCGCGCATGCGGTCGGCGTCGGGGTCGAGCGGGGACAGCCACACGAGCAGGCGATCGGGGTCGAAGCCGTAGGCGATCGCGCCGCGTTCGGAGCAACCCGGTCGCTCGCACAGCCTCGCCATTGCATCAATGTAGACGTCGGGACATCGGGCGCAGCGGCATGTGGCCGTACGATCTGTCGACCATGCGCCAACACCTCGTGACGCTCGACCTCGAAGGCGTCCTGACGCCGGAGATCTGGATCGCCGTCGCCGAGCGATCGGGCATCGACGGGCTACGCCGCACGACCCGTGACGAGCCCGACTACGACCGCCTGATGCGCGGCCGCCTCGAGCTGCTCGAGGCCAACGGCCTGACCATGTCGCAGATCGTCGAGGTGATCGACTCGCTCTGCGTGCTCGACGGCGCCCGCCAGTTCCTCGACGAGCTGCGCCGGCGCACGCAGGTCGTCATCCTGTCCGACACGTTCGAGCAGTTCGCCGGCCCGTTCATGCGCCAGCTCGGCATGCCGACCATCCTGTGCCACACGCTCGTCGTGCGCGACGACCGCATCGTCGACTACCGCCTCCGCCTGCCCGACCAGAAGAAGCGGGCGGTCGAGGCGTTCCGCGCCCTCAACTACCGCGTGGTCGCCGCCGGCGACTCGTACAACGACGCCGCGATGCTCGACGCCGCCGACGCCGGGGTGTGGTTCCGCGCCCCCGCCGGCATCCGCGAGCAGTACCCGTCGTTCCCAGCGTGCGAGGGCTACGACCAGCTGCTCGACGCGATCGACGCCGCCCTCGTCGGGTGAGTTGGTGGGCCGCGCTGGTACTCTTCGGTGTCCGTTCGCGGGCGTGTAGCTCAGTTGGTTAGAGCGCTACGTTCACACCGTAGAAGTCGCTGGTTCGAGTCCAGTCGTGCCCACCGAGATCCGAGAGAACTCGCGACGGGCTCGACCGTTACGACGGGCTCGGATCTCGTGGGCACGTTGTGCACCGTGCTGTGCCTCCGGCGGCCGTTCAGGCGCCACGGAGGCTTCGCCTCCGGGCGACGCCGGATCGAGAGTCAAGAGGCGGCCTTGGTTTTATCGCCGTGGTTCATCGCCGAACCTGCCCCGACGATCGGTCCGATGTCTGGGACGATGGCGGAGCGTGAACCTCTGTATGTGCCAGTCCCCCGTCCCGACGTCGTCGTGATCGACGCCACCACCACCCCGCCAACGCGTCCGGGTGGGCTGCGTCCGTGGCCGATCGAGGTCTGGCTGCCGGTGCTGACCACGCTCGTCGGCTCGCTCGTCGTCGTGCTCAGCGGCATCCGCGGCGCCGACTACCCGGCACACCTGCTGCGGGCCGAGCTGTGGCATCGCGCCGGGGCGTCGGTGTGGAACTTCTACTGGTACGGGGGGCACCCGACGCCGGGCTACAGCCTCATCGTGCCGCCGATGGCCAACGCGATCGGGGCGGTGCCGCTCTGTGTGCTGGCGTCGGTGGTCGCCACGGCCTGCTTCTGCCTGCTCACCCGCGACCTGCTGGTGTCGCGCACGACCGTGTGGGCGAACATCGCCTTCGCCCTGGCCGCCATCGTCGACGTGGTCGTCGGGCGGGTGGCGTTCGCCGTCGGTCTCGCCCTCGCCCTGCTGGCGCTGTGGTGCTGGCACCGCGGCTGGAGCGTCGTGGCGCTGCTCCTCGCCGTGCTGACGCCGCTCGCCAGCCCGGTGGCGGCGACGTTCGTGGCCCTCGCCGGGGCGGCGGTGGCCGTCGATGCGCTGGGACGAGCCGACGGGGCGTCGCTGCGGTCGCGGCTGCGCCGGGCCGCGTTGCCGATGGCGATGGCGACGGCCGCCCTCGCCCCAGTGGCGGTGACCACGGCGGTCGTCGGGGCCGACGGGCACTTCCCGTACCGCGGCGACTACTTCGTCGTGTCCGTCCTGCTGCTGACGACGGCCGCGACTGCTGGTCGCCGACCGAGTCGTGCGCATCGGGGTCGCCATCGCCGTGCTGGCGTCGGTCGTCGTGTTCGCCGTGCCCAACCCCCTCGGCGGCAACCTCGTACGCCTGACGCAGTTCGTCGTCGTGCCGGTGGCGTTGCTCGGTGTCGGCACGGTGCGGCGCCGCGTCCGGCCGGCCGCCGTTGCGCTCCTGCTCGCGGCGACGGCGTGGAGTGCGTCGTTCGGGGTGGTGGCCGCGCTCGACGGCACCGGCGACCCTTCGACGCACCGCGATTACCACCAGCCGCTGATCGACGAGGTGATCGCCCTCAACGCCGACGGCCGACCGCTCGGGCGCGTCGAGATCCCCTTCACCGAGAACCACTGGGAGAGCTACTTCGTCGCCCCGGAGCTGCCCTTCGCCCGCGGGTGGGAGCGCCAGACCGACCTCGAGCGCAACGCGGTCCTCTACGACCCCGAGCTGGACGGCGCGACCTACCACCAGTGGCTGCTCGACAACGCCGTGCGCTGGATCGCGCTGCCCGACGTGGCGCTCGACGAGGGGGGCCGGCCGGAAGCCGAGCTCCTCGAGCGAGCGGCGTCGTTCGACTGGCTGGAGCCGGTGTGGCACGACGCCCACTGGCGGCTGTTCGAGGTGCGCGACTACGCGCCGATCGTCGACGCCCCGGCGACGCTCGTCTCCCAGGACGTCGACCAGATCGTGATCGCGACGCCGCGTGCGGCCGTCGTGACGATCCGCTACGAGTACTCCGACGACCTCTCGATCAACGACGGTGCGTGCCTCGTCGCGCGTGACGACGGCTGGATGACGGCCCACCTTCCGAGCGCCGGCGAGTACCGGCTGCAGGCGACGCCCGGGGCGCTGCTCCCCGGCGGCGACGACTGCCCGACCTCAGCCGGAGCCGTAGTGACGCCTCGAACGCCTCCGGGTCGGCGCGGTAGCGGCTGACCCCGGCCTCGACTCCCGCGACGTCGTCGGCGGCGTCGACGATCGCCTTCGTCGCGGCGAACGGCACCCCCTCGAGCAGGTGGTTCACCATCCCCTCGTCCGGTTCCGCCGCGGCGGCCGCGGCTGCACCTCGGGGCGGGCGGCGTGGACGTTGACGTGATCGTCGGCGAGGACGCCCTCGAACGTCGGCGCCACCGGCATCCGGGCGCCCATGCCGGCGGACGCCGGATCGACGCCGGCCCACATCAGCAGCGTCTTCAACAGCGACGTGTGGTCGAAGGGATGCGCGCTGGCGTCGGGCGCACGGAAGACCGTCCCGGCCTCGACGAACGGCGACACCAGGATCGTCGGCACGCGCACGCCGAGGCGGTCGAAGTTGAACCCCGAGGTGCCGCGCTGTGACCCCGGGTTGATCGTCTTCGGCGGCGGGCGGTGGTCGTAGGTGCCGCCGTGCTCGTCGAAGGTCACCACGAACAGCGTCTCGTTCCACTGCGGGCCCTGTCGGATCGCGTGGTACACGTCGGCCAGGAACTGCCTCGCCCGGGCGCAGTCGTGTCGGCGGGTGGTAGTCGGTGCCCTGCTTGTAGAGCGCGCCCTTGCCGTAGCCCCACGTCGGCTCGAGATAGGTGAACTGGGGAAGCTGCCCGTCCTTGGCCCGCTTCATGAACGTCGGGATGTCGGCGATCTCCGCGCTGCCGGCGGCCTTGGAGATCCACGGGAAGGTGTACTCGGTGTAGGACTTGTTCTCCTTCCACACGTCGGTGAAGTACAGGCCCCAGCTCTTGCCGGCGGTGGCCAGCTGGTTGAACACCGTCGTCACGTCGAACTGCTCGACGGCGGACAGGACGAGGTTGCTCTCCCGCCCGAGCGAGGTGCCGCACAGCGAGAACGCCCGGTTCGGGTTCGTCTGCGACGGGACCGAGCAGAACCACTGGTCGCTCACGGCGTAGTTCCGGGCCAGCCAGTTGATCACCGGCATCTGGCCGGGTGTGTACGCCCACAGGATGTCGAGCCCCTCCCAGCTCAGCATGTACTTGGCGTAGTAGTCCTGGAGGAAGCCGAGCATGCCCGGTTCCGGGCCGTCGTTGTTCGGCAGCCCCGAGATGCGGTTGGCGTCGCCGTAGAGCTGGTTCATCACCCCGTTCCAGTCGTCGTCCTCCTTCAACGGCTCGTAGGGGTCGTAGGCGGGACCCGGTCGAGGTCGCTGCCGAGGTTGTCCGGCACCGGCACGACGGGGTACTGCTCGATCTTGCCCGTCCACTTCTTCGCCGGGTTGAAGTAGCGACCGGCGACCAGACCGTCGTAGGCGGCTGGACTGTTGCGCGGGAAGACGTGCTCGGGCTGGTCACCCTCGTACAGCCAGCCGAGCAGGTTGTCGAGCGAGCGGTTCTCGAGCATCAGCATCACGATGTTCTTGACCTGGGGCAGGATCGGTGTCACGGGTACTCCTCTGTTGACCTCGGATTGCACCAGCGCCGCGTCCCCCCTGCGTCCCGACGCGTCGTCGACCCGCAACCGGCCGAGCCACCGATCGTGCGGTCAGCCCGCGGAGGCGGCGTCCGGGCCCGGCTCGACGCACGCATTGCCGAGGCCCTGGCGGTCGCGGTGTGCCGACGTGCCGAACGGACAGGCCTGATCGAAGGGCACGATCGTGCGCACGACGAGGTCCCCGTCGCCCGTGCAGTTCACCTCGCGGGCGTCGCCGGTGTACTCGATCGCCACGCACGAGCCCGTCTGCAGGATGTTGTCCGGCCGCGCCGGCGGTGCCGGGCGCACCAACGCGGCGCCGATGAGCACGACGGTGATGCCGAGCGCAGCCATCGCCAGCACCAGCTTCCAGGGATAGCGGGCCGGTTCCGTCGGGTCGAACGCCGGGCGTGTGGGCGCCGACGGGGCGACCGGCCGCGCCATCGGCCGGGGGACCGCGCTCGACCGGCCACGCAACGACGCGTCGTAAACCGCGCGGCGCGCCGGGTCGCGCAGCACCCGGTACGCCTCGTTGACGTCGGCCATCGCCATCGATGCACCAGTCGGCGCGCCAGACCAGCGCGGCCTGGTCCGGGTGCAGCCGTCGCGCCGCCCGCCGATAGGCCTCGCGGATCTCGTTCGCCGAGGCCGTCGTCGGCACGCCGAGGACGTCGTAGTGCGAGATGAGCGCGACGCTAGCGGCGCGGCCTCAGTAGCCGGCTTCGACGTCGACCAGCCCGATCAGCTCCTCGTCGGCGCCGAAGCGGCGCACGTTGGTGGCGATGCGCTCGAACAGCAACGGCTTGGCCATGTCGGGCGTGTTGCCGACGTGCGGCGTGACGATGCAGTTCTGGAGCGACCACAGCGGGTGGTCGGGCGGGAGCGGCTCGGGGTCGGTCACGTCGAGCCCGGCGCCCCCGATGACGCCCTCGCGCAGCGCCGTGACCAGGTCGTCGGTGACCACGTGACCGCCGCGGGCCACGTTCACGAGCCAGGCGTGGCGCTCCATCAGGGCCAGCTCGTCGGCGGCGATGATGCCCTCGGTCTCGGGGGTCAGGGCGAGCGCCAGCACGACCAGATCGGCGCCCGGCAGGGCGTCGGCGTAGCGGTCGGCTTCCAACACGTCGTCGACGCCGTCCATGTCGTTGACCATCCGACGCACGACCGTGATGTGACAGTCGAACGGCTCGAGCAGGCGCACCAGCGACTCGGTGATGCCACCGCCGCCGAGGATCGTCACCCGCCCACCGTGCAGGTTGGCGCCCAGCGGCCCGCCCCACGACGACGCCCGGGCGAACGTGCCCAACCCGCGGAGCCCCGCAAGTCCGAGCGTGAGCGCCAACTCGGCCACCGGGTCGGCGTACACGCCCTTGCCACAGACCCACACGTGCTCGTCGTCGAGCACGTGGCGGAAGCGCTCGACCCCGGCGAACGGCAGCTGCACCCAGGAGACGTGACGCCCCTCGTCGAGCGCCTCGCGCAGGCCGTCGGCGCGGTGGGCGTCGCCCCAGATCAGGCCCTCGGCCTCGGCCAACGGCACGACGTGACCGCCGCCCTCCTCGACCGCCTCGGTCAACCATGCCGGGGCCGCCGCCGGGGCGATGGCTATTCGGGGCGCCTCGTGTCGTGCCATGTCCGCCGTGACGTTAGCTCGTCAACCCGCTTTGGCGTCCCGGCGGTTGCCAGCAATCGTGGCCGCGAGGATGATGAAGATCGCCGTGAGCATGATCATGGTGGCGATCACGTGCACCTGCGGCGGCAGGGCGATGCGCGCCGAGTCGAACACGCGGCGTGGGAACGTGATCGTCGGCCCGGCCACGAACGACGTGATGATGTAGTCGTCGATGCTCAACGCCAGCGAGAGCAGGAACGCCGCCACCACGCCGGGGGTGATGATCGGCAGGGTGATCTTCCAGAACGTGCGCCACGGCGGCGAGCCGAGGTCCATCGCCGCATCCTCGAGCGTCCAGTCGCCGCCGCGCAGGCGCGCCTTCACCGTCAGGGCCACGAAGCTGAGACAGAACATCACGTGGGCGATCACGATGGTCCAGTACCCCCGCTCGACGCCCTGGTTGAAGAACAGCGTGAACAGCGAGGCACCCATCACGATCTCGGGCGTCGTCAGCGGTAGCACGAGCAGCACGTTGATCGTCGTGCTGCCGAACATGCGGTAGCGCACCAGCGCCAGGGCGATCAGGCTGCCGAGCACCGTGGCGACGGTGCACGCCACGAACGCCACCTTCAGGCTCTCGATCAGGGCGTCGGTGAACGCCTTCTGCTTGAACGGGTGCAGCCAGTTGTCCCACGTGAACCCCTCCCACGTGGTGTTGAACTTGGTGGTCGGGTCGTTGAAGGTGAACACCGCGATCGTCACCAGCGGCACGAACAGGTACAGCAGCCCGCCGAACGTGACGATGTAGAGGGCGACGGTCCCCCACTTGATGTGCCTCATGCCGGCGCTCCCCGGCCACGCAGGCCGTCGCTGGCCGCTCCTCGGCTGGCGCCTCGTCGCTCGCACTGGAGCACGGCTATCGAGCCGTTCACGCGATGTCCTCGGTGCCCAGGAACTTGGCGTAGATCAGCACGCCCGTCATGATCATCGCCATCAGCACGAAGCTGATCGCCGCCGCCGTCGGGTAGTCCCCCGCTTTGAGGAAGCGGGACTGGATCACGCCGCCGATCACCGGGTTCTGCGGGTTGCCGAGCAGCTCGGCGTTGATGAAGTCGCCCGCCGCCGGGATGAAACAGAGCAGCGTGCCGGCGAACACGCCGGGCAGCGACAGCGGGAAGATCACCTTGCGGAACGTGCGCGGGAAGCTCGAGTACAGGTCCGAGGCGGCGTCGACGAGGTTGTGCTCGACCTTCTCCAGGCTTACGTAGATCGGCAACAGGGCGAACGGCATGAAGTTGTAGGTCAGGCCGCCGATCACAGCCGCCGCGGTGTTCATGATCTTGCCGTCGGTGGTGATGTGCAGCGCGTCGGTCACGGCGATGAGGTGCAGGCGGTTGACGACCCCGAGCACCGGGCCCTGGTCGGCGAACAGTGACTGCCACGCGATCGTGCGCAGCAGGAAGCTGGTGAAGAACGGCACCATCACCAGCCCGAGCATCAGGTTCGCCCACTTGCCGGCCTTGAACGCCATGAAGTAGGCGATCGGGTAGGCGATCAGCACGCAGAAGGTCGTGGCCAGCGCGGCGTAGGTGAACGCCCGCCACAGCTGGCTGCCGAAGTCCGTGAACGCCCGCGAGAAGTTGGCCCACTCCCAGCTGAACTCGACCTGGGTACCGCCACCGGGGACCCGAACCGACAGGGCGATCTTGAGCAGCGTCACCAGCGGGACGATGAAGAACAGGTAGAGGCACAGCAGGCCGGGCAGCGACATCATGTACGGCGCCCACCGAGCCGGCTTCTGGGCCCGGTTGTCGACGACGGCGCGGGCCACGGTCAACCGCCGGTGATGGTGACGAAGCGGTCGGTGACCTGCTGGTCGAGCTCCGGCGGCAGGTCGGCGAACACGTAGGTGTTCGCCCGCGTGGCGTCGTCGGGGAACAGCAGCGGGTTTTCGGCGAGGGCGGCGGCGTCGCCACCCATCTTCTTCAGCTCCTCACGCACGCCGCGGACCGGGCTCACGTACTGCACGTAGTTGGTGATCTGCGCGGCGTTGACCGGGTCGTACACGAAGTTCATCCACGCCGCCGCGGCGACCCCGTTGGGCGCTTCGATCGGGATGACCATCGTGTCGAACCACGCCATCGCCCCTTCTTCGGGGAACACGAAGTGGACGTCGGGGTTGGCGGTCTGGGCGATGTCGCCGGACCAGGCGATGCAGGCGGCGAAGTTCCCGTTCTGGATGTCCTGGAGGTAGTCGTTGCCCGTGAAGCGGCGGATCTGGTTGCTGTCGGTCAGCTCCTGGATCTTGTCGAGGGCCTGGTCCATCGTCTCCTCGGTGGCCTCGGCCGGGTTGTTGCCCTGGGCGAGCATCACCAGGCCGACCGAGTCGCGCATCTCGGTGAAGAACCCGATCTTGCCGTTGAACTCGGGATCGAAGAGGTCGCTGATCTTGGTCAGCTCGCGGCCGGTGACCTTGGAGTTGTAGGCGATGCCGGTGAAACCGGCCTGCCACGGCAGGTGGTACTTGGCGCCCGGATCCCAGTCGAGGTTCAGGTAGCTGGGGTCGAGGTTGACGTAGTTGGGGATCAGGTTGAACGGCAGCGGGGCCAGCCAGCCCTGGTTCTTGAGGCGCGCCGCCATCCAGTAGGTGGGCACGGCGATGTCCCACGGAGTGGGGTTACCCGCCATCGAGGTAGGCGGCGAACTCCTTGGCGTATACCTCGTTGTTGTCGTTGAACGTCTCGGAGTAGTCGACCGAGATCCCGCTGACCCCGCTGAAGCGGTCGACCGTCCCCTTGTCGGAGCCTTCGGTCGGGTCGATGTACTCGGTCCAGTTGAGGATGCGCACGTCGCTCGCGCCCTGGCCGACGCCACCACCGGCGCTCTCGTCGCCGGCGTTGGCGGCCGCGTCGGACCCACCGCCGCCGCCGACGCCGGACAACAGGACCGCACCGACGGCAGCGGCGACGACCACGCCTCCGCCGATCAGCAGCGCCCGGCGGTTGATGCGCGACCCGCCTTCGTCGTCGGCCGCGAGTGTGGCGCCGTCGGAGGCGTTGGCCTCGCCGTCGGCTTCGGCGGCGGCGGTGGTCGAGACGTCCTTGCCGTCCATCGTCGCCTGCACCTCGTCGACGTCGGTGGTGGTGGCACCGACGATCTCGGAGCGGCCGTGGAGCAGATTGGCGGCGCCGGGCGCCCAGCGCATCGTGATCGGCTCGCCCGGTCGGGGCACCGGGGCCGCCTCGTCGCTGTCGTTCTCGATCGTGACGAGCATCTCGGTCGCGCCCGCGGCCTCGGCGATGAGACGTATCGACGAACCCTGGAAGATGACGTCCTTGACGACCGCCCGCAGGCTGCGGCCGTCGCCGGGCGGGTCACCACCGACGGTGATCCGTTCCGGGCGCAACATCACGGTGACCGGATCGCCGTCGCGGCCGTCGCCGGCGCCGGGCAGCGCGAGGCGCTCGCCCGAGTCGAGCACGGCGACCGGTGAGCCCGACGTCGCACCGTCGAGGCGCCCCGGCAGCAGGTTCGCCGAGCCGATGAACCCGGCCACGAAGATGCTCGCCGGCGCCTCGTAGATGTCGGTCGGGGTGCCGATCTGCTCGACCCGACCCCGGCTCATCACCGCGATGCGGTCGCTCATCGTCAGCGCCTCGCCCTGGTCGTGGGTGACGAAGATGAACGTGATCCCGACCTCGCGCTGGATCCGCTTGAGCTCGAGCTGCATCGCCTCGCGGAGCTTGAGGTCGAGGGCGGCGAGCGGCTCGTCGAGCAGCAGCGCGGCCGGCAGGTTCACCAGCGCTCGGGCCAGGGCGACGCGCTGCTGCTGGCCGCCCGAGAGCTGGCCCGAGCGGCGGTTGGCGAACTCGCCGAGCTTGACGATGTCGAGCATGTCGCGCGCCCGGCGGCGGGCCTCTCCGGCGGAGACCTTCTTCGCCCGCAGCCCGAAGGCCACGTTCTCGATGATCGTCATGTGCGGGAACAGCGCGTACTGCTGGAACACCGTGTTGACGTTGCGACGGTACGGCGGCACCCTCGACACGTCGACGCCCTCGAGCACGATCTGGCCCTTCGTCGGCTGCTCGAACCCGGCGATCATCTTGAGCAGGGTGGTCTTGCCGCATCCGGACGGACCGAGCAACGAGAAGAACTCGCCCCTGCGGATGGCGAAGTCGGCCTGCTCGACGGCGACGAACGAACCGAACACCTTGCGCACGTTGTCGAGGACGATCACCACCTCGGGGTCGCCGGCCGCCGCTCCGGTGGCTGCCGCCGCGTGCTCGTCGATCATCCAACCCCTCTTCGTCGGGCTCCCGCCGGGAGACGTACCGGTGTGTCGGCGGAGACTAGCCCTCGCTCGCGCGACGTGTCCGGCGTGGCTCAGCTGGCAATGTTGGCCATCACGTGCTTGATGCGCGTGTAGTCCTCGAAGCCGTACATCGACAGGTCCTTGCCGTAGCCCGACTTCTTGAACCCGCCGTGGGGCATCTCGGCGACGAGCGGGATGTGGGTGTTGATCCACACGCACCCGAAGTCGAGCCGCTTGGCCATGCGCATCGCCCGCCCGAAGTCCTTCGTCCACACGCTCGACGCCAGGCCGTACTCCACGCCGTTCGCCCAACGCAGCGCCTCGTCCTCGTCGGCGAACCGCTGCACGGTGATCACCGGCCCGAAGATCTCGTTCTGGATCATCTCGTCGTCCTGGCGCAGGTCGGCGACGACGGTGGGCTCGTAGAAGTAGCCCGTATCGCCGAGCCGGGAGCCACCGGTGACGACACGGGCGTGGTCCGGTGTCCGCTCGACGAAGCCGGCGACCCGAGCGAGCTGGTTCGGGTTGTTCAGCGGACCGAACAGCACGTCGTCGTCGGGCAGCCCGGTCTTGGTGCCCTTGGCCTGCTCGCCGAGGGCGTCGACGAAGTCGGCGTACACGCCGGGGCCGGCGATCACGCGGGTCGCCGCCGTGCAGTCCTGTCCGGCGTTGAAGTAGCCGGCGACGGCGATCCCCTCCGCGGCGGCGGCGATGTCGGCGTCGTCGAACACCACGACCGGCGCCTTGCCGCCGAGCTCGAGGTGCACCCGCTTGAGGCCGGGCGCCGCGGTCGCCGCCACCTCGGTGCCGGCGCGCACCGATCCCGTGACCGACACCATCGCCGGGGTGTCGTGGACCACCATCGCCCGGCCCGTGTCGCGGTCGCCGCAGATCACGTTGAACACGCCCGGCGGGAGGAACTCGGCGGCGATCTCGGCCAGCAGCACCGTCGACGCCGGCGTGGTGTCGCTCGGCTTGAGCACCACCGAGTTGCCGGCGGCGATGGCGGGGGCGAACTTCCACACCGCCATCATCATCGGGTAGTTCCAGGGCGCGACCTGGGCGCACACGCCGACCGGCTCGCGACGGATCATCGACGTCATGTTCGCCATGTACTCGCCGGCGCTGCGACCCTCGAGGTTGCGGGCGGCGGCGGCGAAGAAGCGGATCTGGTCGACCATCGGCGGGACCTCCTCCGATCGGGTCAGCGCCACCGGCTTGCCGGTGTTCTCCACCTCGACCGCGATCAGCTCCTCGGCGCGGGCCTCGACCGCATCGGCGATCCGGAACAGGGCGAGCGAACGCACCGACGGGGTGGCGTCGCGCCAGCCGTCGAACGCCGTCGCCGCCGCATCCATCGCGGCGTCGATGTCGGCCGGGCCCGACAGCGGGGCCTCGGCGTACTTCTCCCCCGTCACCGGGTTGACCACCGCCGTGGTCGCGCCGTCGGGGGCATCGACCGCCTGTCCGTTGACGAAGTTGCGCAGTGCCTTCATGGAACGGTTGTACCAGACCGCTGGGCGGGGCGGCATACGCCCGCGCCTACGCTTCGGCCATGGCAGTGATCGCCACCGTGGGCGTGCCGAGGGAGATCAAGACCGCCGAGCACCGGGTGGCGATGACGCCCGATGGGGTGCGCGAGCTCGAGCGCCACGGCATCAACGTCTACGTCGAGGCCGGCGCCGGCGCCGGGGCATCGATCAGCGACGGGGACTACGTGGCCGCGGGCGCCGACATCGTGCCCACCGCTGCCGACGCGTGGTCGCAGCAGATGGTGGTCAAGGTGAAGGAGCCCCAGGGCGACGAGCTGGCGTTGCTGCGCCCCGACCTCACGCTGTTCACCTACCTCCACCTCGCCGCCTACCCGGAGGTCGCCGCGGCGCTGGTCGCGGCGAAGACGACCGCGCTCGCCTACGAGACCGTCCAGGTCGACAACGGGGCGCTGCCGCTGCTGGCGCCGATGAGCGAGGTGGCCGGCCGGCTCGCCCCGCAGATGGGCGCCCACTTCCTCGAGCGCCACAACGGGGGGCGAGGCGTGTTGATGGGCGGCGCGCCCGGCGTGCGCCCGGCCCGGGTGGTGGTGCTGGGAGCGGGCAACGTCGGCTGGAGCGCGGCGTGGATCGCCGCCGGCATGGAGGCCGAGGTGGTGCTCGTCGACAAGAACCTCGACCGGCTGCGGTGGGTCGACCAGATCCACCGGGGGCGGATCATGACGCTGGCGTCGAACCGCGGTGCGATCGAGCGCAGCCTGGCCGACGCCGATCTGGTGATCGGTGCCGTGCTCGTCGCCGGGGGTCGCGCACCCGTGGTGGTGACCGACGACATGGTGCGCGGCATGAAGACGGGTGCGGTGATCGTCGACGTCGCCGTCGACCAGGGCGGGTGCATCGAGACGACGCGCGAGACCACCCACGACGACCCGGTGTACGAAGAGCACGGCGTGGTGCACTACGCCGTCGGCAACATGCCCGGAGCGGTGCCGCACACGAGCACGTACGCCCTCACCAACGCCACGCTCGCGTACATCCAAGAGGTCGCCGTGCACGGCGCCGCCGAAGCTGCGCGCCGCGATCCGGCCATCGCCCTCGGCGTCAACACCGTCGCCGGCGCCGTCACCAACGAAGCCGTCGCCGAGTTCCTGGGCACCCCCTACGTCGATCCCCTGACCGCTCTCTCCGCCTGACCGCGCCCGCCGAAACCCCCCGCAATCTGGTCACTCTGGGTCTCGAGGGCCGATCTGGCGCGGGCGCGGTGGGCGTCGACGCGATGAGCGATTGGCGCCCGTGGTGCGCACATCGCTCATTCCGCCTCGCGACCGCGCACCCCGCGCGTACGCTCGGGATCAGCAGATCGATCCACCGCAGGGTCCGGCAACCGCGACCGCGGGAGGAGCGACGATGTCCGGGTTCGATCACCGCATCACGTCGTGGATGCGCGACCACCACGCGGTGGTGTCGAGCGGCGTGCTCACCGGCGCCGGCGTCTCGGAGACGCAAAGGAGACGGCTGGTCGAACACGGCGTGCTCGAGCGCGTCGTTCACGGCGCGTACCGCTTCCGCGGCGTTCCCGACGATGAGTTGAGCCGCTGCGTAGCCCTGTGCTCGAGCCGTCCGCGGCTCGTCGTCGCCGGTCCGACCGCCGGGCGGATCTGGGGCATTCGGCGAAGTCCGCGCGACCAGCTCGTACACGTCCTGGCACCGCCGGCCAGCAACCCGTGTCGTGAGCCATGGGTTCGCGTCTACCGGACGGCGCTGATCGATCCTGGCGACATCGTGCATTGCCGCGACGGATTGCGACTCACGAGTCCGCCGCGCACACTGGTCGACCTCGCCCGGCACCTCTCCTCCGAGGCGTTGGCGTCGGCCGTCGAATCCGCGCTGCACGAGCAGCTGTGCACGCTGGCGACGATGCAGCGTGTCGCACGCCGGCCGGCGACACCGGGGCGGGCCGTGGGCACGCCGGTTCCTCGAAATCGTCGATAGCCGCATCGACGGCGCAGCTCGCGAATCGGGCTGGGAATGCAAGGTGGTGGACGCCCTGCGCGACCGCGGGGTGCGCAACCTGGCCATGCAGCACCGCATCGAGGTCGGGCCGGGACGCGCCGTTCGCTTCGACATCGCCCTGCCCGCCGTGCGCTGGGCCCTCGAGATCGACGTCCATCCGGAACACCGCACGCTCGAGGGCCAAGCGAGCGATGACCGGCGCGATCGGTGCACACGCCGACTCGGTTGGCTCACCGAGCATGTCGGCGAGGCCGAGCTGGTCCGCGACTTCGAGGCGGTCATCGATGAGCTCCTCGAGTCGATCGCCTTGCGGGGCGCCGAAGTCGAACGGCAGCGCGCAGCCGGCTGCTGGCCAGACGAGACCCATCCAGACGGTGCACCGGCGCGATGAGCGATCCGCGCACCGACTGCGCACACCGCTCATCGGCCGATCTGATCAGGCGGTGGGGAGCGGGGCCGGCGGTTCGGTCGGGAGCGGTTGCGGCTCGGTCGGTGCCGGGGGCGGCTCGGTCGGTGGCGCCGGCGGCGCGGTGGTCGCTGGCGTGATCACCGGCACCACCACCGCCGTGTCGACGGCGTGGACCATGCCGTTGGTGGCCGGCCGGTCGAGCGGGAGGTCGGCCGGGTCGACCGGCGCCAGCAGCGGCACCGAGTTCACGGTCTGAGCGACGGGGTCGATCACCAGCACGTCACCGCTGAGCGCGGTGAGCTCGGGGGTCGGCGCCGGTGGCGTGACCGGTAGCAGCCACAGCTGCTCGGCGGTGAACGAGCCGTCGACGACCTGGGCCAGCACGAACTGCTGCAACGCCGTCTGATCGGCGGCGAGGTCGGCGAAGCCGGCGATGGCAGCGATGGCGTCATTGGTCGGCGCGAAGACCGTGACGCTGTTCGGCGACGTGCCGTCGAACGTCGCCACCAGGTCGGCGTCGACGATCGCCTGGGCGAACGCCGACAGGTCCGGATCGGACTGGATCAGCTGCCATACCGACTGCGTCGGGATCGTCGTCGTGGTCGTCGGCGGCTCCGTGGTGGGCGGGGTCGTCGGCGGTGCGGTCGTCGGCGGCTCCGTCGTCGGCGGCGGGGTGGTCGGCGGCTCGGTGGTCGGCGGCGGAGTGGTGGGCGGCTCGGTGGTCGGTGGCTCCGTCGTCGTGGTCGTCGTGGTGGTGGTGGTCGTCGTCGTGGTGGTCGTCGGCGGCACCGTCGTGGTCGTCGTGGTCGTCGTGGTCGTCGGCGGCACCGTGGTCGTCGTCGTGGTCGTCGTGGTCGTCGGCGGCACCGTCGTGGTCGTCGTGGTCGTCGTGGTCGTCGGCGGCACCGTCGTGGTCGTCGTGGTCGTTGTGGTCGTCGGCGGCACCGTCGTGGTGGACGTGGTCGTCGTCGTGGTCGGCGGCACCGTCGTGGTCGTCGTGGTCGTCGGCGGCACCGTCGTGGTGGACGTGGTCGTCGTCGTTGTTGGCGGCACGGTCGTCGAGGTCGACGTGGTGGTGGGCGAGGTCGTGGTGGTCGACGTGGTGGTGGGCGCGGTCGTGGTGGTCGACGTGGTCGTGGGCGCGGTCGTCGAGGTCGTCGAGGTCGAGGTCGTCGTGGGCGCGGTGGTCGAGGTGGTCGAGGTCGTCGAGGTCGTCGAGGTCGAGGTCGTCGAGGTCGAGGTCGAGGTCGTCGAGGTCGTACTGGTCGAGGTCGTCGAGGTCGTACTGGTCGAGGTCGTCGAGGTCGTACTGGTCGAGGTCGTCGAGGTGGTCGTCGTGCTCGTGGTCGTCGTCGGCAGGCCGACGGCCAGGGTGTGCACGATCGTGCCGACGCTGTCGCCGAGACGCCGCGCGCACGTGCTCGCCGTGACCTCGCTCGACGGCCCCGTCAACGTGAATCCGATCACCAGGCCGTCGGAGGTCCACAGCGCGATGCACGAGGTGAGGCGCCCGGCGACGAGGTAGCGACCGGTCATCACGCCCTCCAGGCCGGCGGGGTGGATCCACACGGTCTGGCCCACGCCGAAGCGCCGGGCGACCCGGTCGATCGGCAGAGCGCCGCCGAAGGGGCTCGCGTCGAAGGCGAAGTAGGCGCCGCTGAACTGCGACCGGCAGTGGACGACGGCGACGGTCTGGCCGGTGTCCGACTGCAACTCGCCGTCGATCTGGGCGTAGCCGAACTGCCCGTTGTCGGCGAGCGGGCAGCGGGGCCCGGTGGTCGGCGGCGACGCCGAGGCCGGCAACGGCGGGTTGGCGGAGACGAAGCTGGACAGGCCGGCCTTGGCCCCGGCGATGTCGAGGCCGGGCGCGCCGGCGCTCGCCGTCATCGCCGCGCCGAGGGTGGCCATGCCGACGGCTGCCGCGACGCCGAGGGCGGCGGTGCGCCGCCAGTGGGCGAGGAGCGACGCGCTTCGCACGGTTCAGATCCCGAGCACGGCGCGGGTCTTCGGGCCGGCCCAACCGACTGTTTCGATGCCGTTGCGCTCCTGCAGGTCGAGGACCGCAGCCTCGGTGATCGGTCCGTAGAAGCTGTCGAGCGGCAGCACGTAGCCCTGGTCGAGCAGGGCGATCTGCAACGCCCTGACCCGTGGCCCGGAGTCGCCGGGCGAGATCTGGCCTCCCTCGAGCGACGGATCCGAGGGATCGCACGGCGCGACGAAGTACTTGGCGGTGTCGCCGGTCATGCCGAGCGGCGTCAGGTGCTCGGCGCAGTCGGCCGTGACGGTCCCGACGGCGTGCCACCCGTCGACGTCGAGGCGGAACGCCTCCTTCGTCGTGCAGGCGATCGAGGTCGGGGGCGTCTGGGCCAAGGCGGCCACCGGTGGGCAGACGGTCGCCGCCCCCAGCGCCCACCCGCCCTGGCAGTCGGGCTCCTCGACCAGCGTGATGCCGGTGGTGGCGAGCTGGGCGGCCGTGCACGGCGGCGGCGTGGTGCGCACGACGGCCAGCGTGTCGATCACCGTCAGGCGTGATCGACACCAGCAACGTTCCCGCCGTTGCGGTGTTGACGGCGGTCGACGGGCCGACGAGGGTCGTTCCGACCACGAGGTCGTCCGCCGTCCAGGCCACGACGCACGAGCCGGTCGACCCCGTCTGCAGGCAGGTGCCAGCCATCACCCCGCCCAGGCCCGCCGGACTGATCCGCAGCGCCCCGTCGACGCCGAGCGAGCGCATCACGTCACCGAACGACACGCCGGGCTCGAGCGACACGGCGAACACCGTTGGACGCGTCTGCGAGTCGTCGGCGGGACGGTCCCCGGTGCACGACACCACCGGAAGCCCTCCGGTCAGAGCCCGTCCGGCACAGACGACGGGCGAAGCTCGGGATCGACCACCGTGGTGGCCGTCCAGGGATCGACGTCGACCACGATCCCGGCTCCGATGTTCGCCGCCGCGACCGTCAGGGCGTCGGGGGCGATCAACGGGCAGTTCGTCGGCGGCGGGTCCTGGGCCGTGAACAGGTCGAGTCGCGCCCGGGCGGCGGCGATGGCGACCGTCGGCTGGGTGGTGTACACGGTGGCCGGCCGCGGCCCGGCGGCCAGCGCGGCGTCGCCACCAGCCATTCCGCCGGCGATCGCCGAGCGCGGCGACGACCGTGCCGATCACCCGCCGGCGTGCCCATCGAAGCTGCCCGATCGTCATGTCGCCCCCCTGCGTCCGCCGTGCGTCGACTCGCGGCGACGCTAGACCAGCCCAGGCGTCGCGATGATGTCGCGACCACCACCTTGCAACCAACTCGCAACGAACGCGTCATGATCGGCCACCACTACGATCGCGCCACGGGTCGAGTCAGGGGGACGGCGACGTGAGAGCATCCGGAGCGGGGACGCTGCACCAGTGAGCGAGCAAGTCTTCGAGCGAGCGAACCATCAGGCACAGTCTTCGGCTCACTGGTGCACCGCCACCACGATGAACACGTCGCGTTGCGGGAGGGTGCACCAGTGAGCACCACCGAGCCGAAGATGCGCGCCAACGTCGAGCTGTACGCGGCGCTGCTGCGCGGTCAGCTCCGCGGAGACGACGCCCTCGAGGCCAGCCAACAGCTGCTGCAGGTGCTGATGCACTCGTCGGCCAACGCCGTGTTCTGGAAGGACCGCAGTTCGCGCTACCTCGGTTGCAACCACGTGTTCGCGGCGTTCGCCGGCACCGAGCCCGACGACCTGATCGGCAAGTCGGACCGCGACATGCCGTGGGCCGACGATGCCGAGTTCGGCGCCGACTGGTTCATGGACTGGGACGCCCACGTCGCCGCCACCGGCGAGCCGGTCGTCGGCATCGTCGAGCGACTGCGGCGGGCGCGTGGCGACCTGCGTTGGGTCGAGACGCAGAAGGTGCCCCTCCGCGATCTCGACGGCGAGGTGATCGGGATCCTCGGCACGTTCGAGGACGTCACCGAGCGACGCGCCGCCGAGGAGCAGCTCAACCGCACCCTCGCCGATCTCGACAAGCGGGTGCAGCAGCGCACGCGCGACCTCGAGCGGGCCATCGAGAGCCTGCGCCGTGAGGTCGACGATCGCGTGCGGGTGCAGGCGGAGGAGCGCCAACAGCGCGCCTACGCCGAGGCGTTGCGCGACACGGCGAGCGCGATGTCGAAGACGCTCGACCTGTCCGAGGTCATGGAGCAGGTGCTGATCGGCGTGGAGCGGCTGGTGTCGAACGATCTCACCGCCATCGTGCTCGTGGGCGCCGACGAACGTCTCGAGCTCGCCCGCTGTCGGGTCGGGTTCGGGTACGCCGCCGAGGTCGGCGCCGCCGCGCCCGGCGTCGAGTCGCTCACCGCCGTGCGCGAGCTGCTCGACGGGCGCGAGTACGTCGTGGTCGACGACCCGCCGTGCGCGTTCGGACCGTGCGGCTCGGTGCTCGGCGCGGCGCTCCAGGTGGGCGACCGTCACATCGGCTACGTGGTGCTGGAGAGCGTGACCCGTGGGTTCTTCACGCCGTCGCACGCCGAGCGGCTGCAGGCCATCGCCGACGTCGCCGCCGCGGCGATCTCGAACGCCCGCCTCGCCGGTCAGGCGTCGGAGCTGGCCGCAGCCGAGGAGCGCCAGCGCCTGTCGCGGGAACTGCACGACGCCGTCAACCAGACGCTCTGGACCGCCGCGCTCACGGCCGACAGCCTGCTGCGCGAGGTCGACCCGGACACCGAGTTGCACGGCCGCATCGAGCGGCTGCGCCAGCTCACCCGCGGCGCCCAGGCGGAGATGCGCACCCTGCTGCTGGAGCTGCGGCCGCACGAGCTCGCCGAGATCGAGCTGCACGAGCTGCTCGAACAGCTGATCGCAGCGATGGAGTGCCGCAAGCGCATGCAGGTGACCGCCCAGCTGCAGCCGGTGGAGCTGGGGGCGACCGAGCGGGTGATGCTGTACCGCATCGCCCAGGAGGCGCTCACCAACGTGACCCGCCACTCGGCCGCCAGCGCCGTGTCGATCACGCTGGAGCAGCGCAAGGCGCACGACGGACACGGCGCCGGCACCGTGATGCTGCGGGTGGCCGACAACGGGCGCGGCTTCGACGTCGACGGTGTGGCGCCGGGACACCTCGGGCTGTCGATCATGCGCGAGCGGGCGGAGGCGATCGCCGCCGATCTCGCTCTGCGCACCGCCCCCGGCCACGGGACCGAGCTCATCGTCAGCCTGACACAATGAGCGAGCGAGTCTTCGAGCGAGCGAATCAGCAGGCAACCTCCGGATGAGCGACACGATCCGTGTCCTGGTGGTCGACGACCACGACCTGCTGCGGGAAGGCGTCAGCTCGTGCCTGTCGGCCTTCGACGACCTGGAGGTCGTCGGCGAGGCGGCGAGCGGCGAGGACGGGCTGGCCGCCGCCGCGGTGATCGATCCCGACGTCGTGGTGATCGACCTGATCATGCCCGGCATCGGAGGGGTGGAGGCGATCCGCCGGATGCGCAGCGCCAACCCCTCGGTCGGGCTGCTCGCCCTGAGCACCTTCGCCAATGGCGATCTGATCCGCGAGACGATCGCGGCCGGCGCGAGCGGCTATCTCGTCAAGTCGGTCGACACCGAGGGCCTGGCGCAAGCGGTGCGCGACGTTGCCGCCGGACGGGGGTCGTTTTCGTCCGAGGTGACCCGCGCGCTCGCCGAGCACCGCGAGACGCCTCCGGCCGGCGCCGCCCGCTTCACCGACCGCGAGGCGGAGGTCGCCGACCTGATGGCCGACGGACGCACCAACGCCGACATCGCCGAGACGTTGAACCTCAGCGTGTTCACGGTCAAGAACCACGTCAGCAGCATCCTGATGAAGCTCCACGCCCAGTCGCGCACCGAGGCCACGGCCATCCTGCTCCGCGGCCACTGACCGCAACGGCGGTCCCGGTTCTGTGTCAGGAAGAACGACGCCTGACGTCGTTCTTCCTGACACAGACGGCGAGGTCGAACGCCACCAGTGCTTTCGGACCCCCTCCTGCGGCCCTGTTGCGGGCGCCGGGCAGGTCCTACGGTCGTGCAGCGAGCACGCCCTCGCGTGCACAGGGGGATCCGCATGACCGCTGACCTCGTCAGCGACAGCCTCGAACAGCCGCTCGCACCGCGCCCGCACCTCGGCCGGCGACGGCGGTGGGACTGGAAGGTCGTCACCGGCGCGGTCCTGGTCGCCCTGGTGCTGGCGTGGATCCTGTTCTTCGCCCACGGCACGTCGGCCGGGGCGGCGATCGACGAGCCGGGCAAGTTCGTCGTCACGCTCCTCGACGGGCTCACCCTGGCCGGCCTCTACTTCATCGTCGCCTCGGGGTTCACCCTGATCTTCGGGCTGATGCGCACGGTCAACATGGCCCACGGCTCGCTGTTCCTGCTCGCCGCCTACATCGCCGTCGAGGTGCAGCAGCGCATGGTCGGCAAGACGCGCAACATCACCTCCGACGACGTCGACATGTGGTCGTGGGCCGTCCCCCTGCTCATCGGCTCGGCGATCGCCGCCGTCATCGGCTTCGTGATCTTCGCCGTGTTCCTGCGCTGGAACCACGGCCAGGAGCTGCGCCAGGCGTTGATCACGCTCGCCATCTCGGTGATCCTCGCCGACCAGATACTCGCCCACGCCGGCGGCCTCGCCGAGTCGATGGCCTGGCCGAAAGGGGTCACCCACTTCATCCAGATCTTCGGCCAGCGGTACGCCACCAGCCGGCTGTTCGTGCTGGCGATCGCCCTCGTCGTCGGCGGGGCGCTGTGGCTGTGGCTCAACCGCACCCGCATGGGCATCGTGATCCGCGCCGGCGTCGCCGACGAGCAGATGGTGCGGGCGCTCGGCATCAACATCGGCATCGTCTTCGCCATCACGTTCTTCGTCGGCGCGTTCCTCGCCGGCATGGGCGGCGTGATGGTGGCATCGTTCGCCGGCGTCTCCACCGGCGCCGATGGCCAGTGGCTGCTGCACTCGCTCGTCGTCGTGATCATCGGCGGACTCGGTTCGATCCGCGGCGCCGTCGCCGGCGTCGCTGCTGTACGGGATGGTCAGTGCCTTCGCCCCTGCGTACCTGCCCCGCGACTACACCTACTACTCGATCATCTTCACCTTCGGACTGCTCGCCGTCGTGCTGGCGGTGCGGCCCTACGGCCTGTTCGGGCGGCCCGAGTGAGCGAGCGAGTCTTCGAGCCGAGCGAACCGTCAGGCACGCGTCTTTGGCTCACTGGCGCACCGCCACCGAATCGGCGACGAAGCATCGAACGAGCGGTGCGCCAGTGAGCGAGCACCGGCGCATCGTCGCGGCCGACGATCCGCACCCGGTCGTGGTGGCCGTGGTCGCTCCTCCTGGTGATGCCGCTGATCGGCACCGACTTCTTCGTCAACTTCGCCCTCACCCGCACGCTGATCCTCGGTGTGGCGGCGTCGTCGATCGTGTTCCTGTCGAGCTCGGTCGGCATGGTGTCGCTCGCCCAGTACCTGCTGGTCGGCGTGGCCGGGTTCACCATCGGCAACTGCGTGGCCGAGTCGGGCAAGGGCCTGAAGCTCGGCCTCAACCCGTGGCTGGCCGTGCGTGATCGCGCTCGCCGTGTCGGTGCTGGTCGCCCTGGTGCTCGGCGCGATCGGCAGCCGCACCACCGGCATCTACTTCCTGATGCTCACGCTCACCTACGCCGTCATCGGCTACTACGTGTTCAGTCAGGTGACGTCGATCTCGGGCTTCGGGGGGATCACCGGCGTCGACCCACCGGGCTTCTTCCACGAGCACCCGGTGCGCATCTACTTCGGCCTCCTCGTGCTGTCGGTGGTGGTGTACGCCGGGTTGCGGGCGCTGCGCCGCACGCCGTTCGGGCTCAGCCTGGAGGGGATCCGCGACGACCCGGTGCGGATGGGCGCCGCTCGGCTTCAACGTGCCGCTGCACCGCACGCTGGCGTTCACCCTGGCCGGGCTCATCGCCGGCGCCGCCGGCGTGTTCAACATCTGGTGGAACGGACAGATCGACCCGACCTCGGTCGCCGATCGGACCGACGCTCGACCTCCTCGTGGTCGCCGTCATCGGCGGGATCGGGAACCTCGAGGGCGCCTGGCTCGGCGCCTTCGTCTACGTCGTGGCCAACAACTACCTGCGCTCGCTGCCGCTCGTCGACCACATCGGCATCACCGAAGCGCGCTTCAACACGGTCGTCGGGGCGCTCGTGCTGCTGATCGTCGTGCTCTCGCCCGAGGGTCTCTCGGGCATCTTCGCCGGCCTGTTCGACCGCGCTGTCCCGGCCCCGCTCTGCGCCCCTGACACCGGCCACGGCCGGCGGGCCAGCGGCGCCCTCGTCATCCACCAACCAACAGCCCACATCCAACATGGAGGAACAGCAATGAAGAGAAGGACCGCGAGACGGGGGACCGTGGTCGCATCGGTCGCCGTCGTCGGGCTCACCGTCGGAGCCGGCGCGTTCGTCGCCGACGCCGCCCACCCGGCGAGCACGGCACCGACCGGCAGCGCCGCCGCCAGCGGCGAGCCGATCAAGCTCGGCGTGCTCGCCGAGTGCGAAGGCGAGTTCGGCGGCTTCAACGAGGACGTCATCGCCGGCGTCACCCTGGCGATGATCAACCAGGCGGGCGCGACGTCGAACTCGCGCACCACCGCCACGGAGGGTTCTCCGGTGCGGTCGCCGGCGGCCGGCCGATCGACGTCGTCGGCGTCGGCTGCGGCGACGACACGCCCGACCGCATCATCCAGGAGGTGCGCACGCTCGTCGAGCAGGACGGCGCCGAGATCGTGATCGGCCCGCTGTCGGGCGACGAGGCGCATCGCCGTCGCCAACTACGCCAAGGACCACCCGGACGTCACCTTCATCGACGGCATCGCCGGGTCGCAGGACCCGACGCTGCAGGTGCAGGCCCCGAACTACTTCCGCTTCCACGGCGACGGCGCGCAGTGGAACGCCGGCCTCGGCGACACCGTGCTACAACGACGCCGGATGGCGACACGGTCGCCGTCATCGCCGACGACTACAGCTTCGGCTGGACGTCGGCGGCCGGCTTCATCGCCGACTTCTGCGCCGTCGGCGGCGACGTGGTCGCGCGGGTCTTCCCGCCGCTCGGCACCACCGACTACTCGTCGTGCGTCGCAGCAGCTGCCGGACCCCGACGAGGTCGACGGCTACTTCTGGGCGGTCGGCGGCACGGGAACCCAGGCGGCGCTCGAGGCGTTCGTCAACGCCAAGGGCGACCTCACGGGCGACCAGCACGCCGGCAACCTGTTCTTCAACCCGTCGCTGGCCACCGCGCTCGGGCCGGACATCGCCGGGGCGTACGTCGGCGGCTTCGCCTCGTTCGCCGGGTGACGTGCACACGCCGGAGATCGACGACTACAAGGCCAGCGCCGATGCGGCGTGGGACTCCCTGGTCGGCGGCACCGACCGGCGGCGAGGCGGCCGCACCGTCGCAGTCGGCCGGCTTCGGCTTCATGTACGGCTACTACGTGGCCGGCATTGGCGCTGATCCAGGCGCTCAACGCGGTCGACGGCGACCTGTCCGACGACCACGCCGCGCTGCGCGAGGCGCTGTCGACGATGACGCTGGAGGCGCCGTTCGGCAACGTCACGCTCGACGAGAACCGCCAGGGCATCATCGACACGTACGTCGCCCAGCTGGTGCTCGACGAGGCGACCGGTGAGGTCGTCCAGAAGACCGTGTCGATCGTCCCGCAGGTCGATCAGACCTTCGGCGGCACGTTCAGTCCGGACACCCCGCCGCCGTCGCGCGACTTCCCGGGCTGCGAGACCCGCGACCTGCCGTGGTCGGGCAACGAGATCCCGGTCGTCGACGGCGTGCCCCAGACCGAGGGCGCCGACGTCACGCTGACAGCGCCGTCAGCCGGCACCGAGGCCATGACTCCGGAAACCATCGCCGCGGCATGACACGAGCGCGACGACGACCGAGCTGCGCGTCGAGGGCGTCGCGCCCTTCGTGCAGCTGCGTGACGTCGTCGTCGCCTTCGGTGGCCTCCTCGCCCTGGGCGGCGTCGACCTCGACGTCGCCCGGGGCGAGCGGCTCGCCGTGCTCGGCCCCAACGGGGCCGGCAAGACGACGCTGTTCAACGTCGTCGCCGGCGACATCCAGCCCACCGCGGGAACGGTCACGATCGACGGTGTCGACTGCACCCGCCGCCCTCGCGCCGCCGGCCGCGGCTGGGCGTGGCCCGCACCTACCAGAAGACCCGGCTGTTCCTCGGGTCTGACCGTCGACGACAACCTGCAGCTGGCGTGGACCGGCAAGCACGGCGGTCACCGATCGCTCGGCCGGCGCCGGCTGCGACGGCGAGTTGCCGGGATGCGGCGCCGCCCGGGCGGCGGCGGCGGTGTGGCTCGCCGATCGACTCGACACGGTGGTCGGCGACCTCGCCCACGGCCAGCAGCGCCAGCTCGAGGTGGGCATGGTCGTGGTCACCGAGCCGACGCTGATGATGCTCGACGAGCCGGCGTCGGGGCTGTCCCGCGGTGAGCGCGAGCGCCTGACGAGCTGCTGTCGGAGCTCGCCCGCAGCACGCACGCTGCTGCTGATCGAGCACGACATGGATGTCGCCCTGCGCGTCGCCGAGCGGGTGGTGGTGATGGCCGACGGCGTCGATGATCGCCGCCGGGACCCCGACGGACATCCGTAGCGACCCGCTCGTCAACGAGGTGTACCTCGGAACGGCCGGCAGCCATGGCTGACACCGACGCCGACGACCGCCCCGCTGCTCGCCGTGCACGATCTGTGCGCCGGCTACGGCAGCTCGCAGGTGCTCGACGACGTGTCGTTCGCATGGGTGTCGAAGCGGTCGCGCGTCATCGGACGCAACGGCATGGGCAAGACCACCCTGTGCAACACGCTGATGGGTCTCGTGCCGGCGACGTGAGGGCACCTTCGCCCTGGCCGGCACGACCCGCCGGCCGGGCGCCCGAGCAGCATCGCCCAGGCGCGGCATCGCCTACGTGCCGCAAGGTCGGCGCCTGTTCCGCGTGCTCACCGTCGACGAGCACCTGGCGATGCTCGCCAAGGCGGACGCGCGGCAAGCGGTGGGACACCGACGCCGTCTCGAGTTGTTCCCCCGCCTCGCCCAACGCCGGCGCAGCGGCGGCGGCGCACTGTCCGGCGGCGAGCAGCAGATGCTGGCCGTCGCTCGTGCCCTGCTGCTCAACGGGTCGGCTGCTGATCATGGACGAGCCGTCCGAGGGCCTCGCTCCCACCATCGTCGACACGATGATCGAGGCCGTGCACCACCTCGTCGCCGAGCAGGGCCAAGCGGTGCTCGTGGTGGAGCAGAACCTCTACGCCGCCACGCACCTCGCCGAGCGCATCCTCGTGATGGTCGCCGGGCGCATCGAGGCCGAGACGACGGCGTCGGCGCTCGTCGATGACCCGGTGATGCAGCGGCGCTACCTCGGCGTCGAAGGCGCTGGCACGCTGAAGAGGGAGATGTCGTGATGAACACGATCAACGTCGCCCTGATCGGCTCCGAAGTTCATGGGCCGCGCCCACTCCAACGCCTGGTCGAACGTGGGCCACTTCTTCGACGTCGACCCCGCGGCCGGCGATGCACACCGTCGCGGCGCGCGACGCCGACGAGCTGGCGCGCGCTTCGCCGACCGCTGGGGCTGGGCCGCGTCGACCACCGACTGGCGCGCCGCGGTCACCGCCGACCGACGTCGACCTGGTCGACGTCGCCACGCCCAACGACGTGCACGCCGAGCAGGCGATCGCCGCCCTCGAGGCGGGCAAGCACGTGGCGTGCGAGAAGCCGCTCGCCGGCACGCTCGCCGACGCTCGAGGCGATGGCCGCGCGCGGCCGCGGCCGCGGCGGGCGCGGACCTTCGTCTGGTTCAACTACCGCCGCGTGCCCGGCGGTCGCCCTCGCCCACCAGCTCGTGCGCCGAGGGCGCGCTCGGGCGGCATCTTCCACGTGCGCGCCGCGCTACCTGCAGAGCTGGGGCGGGCCCGGACACCCCGCTGCTGTGGCGCTTCCAGGGCGACGTCGCCGGCTCGGGCGCCCACGGCGACCTCAACGCCCACATCGTCGACATCGTGCGCTTCCTCACCGGCGAGGAGATCGTCAACGTCGACGGCGCGATCGAGCACACCTTCGTCGACGAGCGCGCCGTGCTCGCGGCCGGCAGCGGCGGTGAGATCGCCGGTGCCGGCGCCGCAACCGCCGGGCACGACGGCACCGAGCACCGTCGACGATGCCGTGCTGTTCCTCGCCCGCCTGAGCGGCGGGCGCCCTCGCCAGCTTCGAGGCCACGCGCCTCGCCACCGGCTACCACAACGCCAACCGCTTCGAGATCCACGGCGAGCGCGGGGCGCTGCGCTTCGACTTCGAGCGGATGAACGAGCTGGAGCTCTACGACGCCACCGCCGACGGTCGCGCTGCAGGGGTGGACGACCATCGACGTCACCCGCGGCGGCGCCGGCCACCCGTACGCCGCGGCGTGGTGGCCCGACAGCCACGGCCTCGGCTACGAGCACGGGTTCGTCAACCAGGCCGCCGACATCCTCACCGTCCTCGGCGGCGGCGACCCGGTGGTCGCCGCTGCCCGACTTCGCCGATGCCCTGATCACCCAGCGCGTGCTGCACGCCGCCATCGAGTCGGCCCGCCAGCACACCCCCATCCACCTCGAGGAGATCACATGACTGTCACTGCGTTCCCCGGCCACGCATGAACTGCCTGCGCAAGGCTGGCCGTCCTCCGACTCGCTCCGAGAAAGATGCACCGATGACCACACCTTCGACCTTCGCCCCCGTCATCATGCCGGTCGGCGTGCTGACCGCTGCCCTCCAGGAGCTCACGCCCCGCGAACGGCGCGACCCCGATCCGGACCTGGCCATCGAGGAATGGCTCGACTTCGCCAAGGACCTCGACGCCGACTGCATCGAGTTGTCGGCGGCGCTGCACCCGACGCTCGCCGACGTGCCCGCCGAGGCGATGCTCGACCCGGTCGCCAACACGCTCGACCTGCGCGAGCCGTTCGACGACGTCCGCGCCAAGCGCGTGCTCGCGGCCGTCGACGCCACGGGCGTGCACGATCGCCGACATCGCCTACTTCGACGACATGCTGCACGAGGACCCGGCGATCCGGCGCAAGAAGCACGACTTCATGATCGCGCACGATGGACGCCGCGGTGCTCGCTCGGCGTGCCGGCGGTCACCGGGTTCGTCGGCCGCGACCAGTCCAAGTCGATGGACCAGAACCTGATCGAGTTCGAGCAGAGCTTCGTGCCGCTGCTGAAGGAGGCCCAGCGACCGTGGCCTGCAGTACCGCGTCGAGCAGTGCCCGATGCCCGGCTGGACGCCGGCGACAACTTCCACAACAACATCGGCTACGCCCCGGGCATGTGGATCGCCCTGCACCAGATCTGCGAGCGCAACGGCGTCGGCGACCAGTTCCGCATCCACTACGACCCGTCGCACGCCATCCTGATGGGCCAGGACACCCGCTCGATGTTCCAGTACCTCAACGACGCCGGCTACGGGTTCATCATCGCCGGCATGCACGTCAAGGGTCAGGTGATCGACTCGAGGGCGTGGCCGGCGTGGGGCTACGGCGGCCAGACCGTGCAGCGCGGCGACTGGGTCGACGGCGACGTGTCGTCGAACCCGGCCGATCTGGCCAACTCGTGGAAGAAGCAGACGGTGCTGTGCGAGCACGAGCTGCCCGGCACCGCCCGCCACGATCCGCTGGCCTACCTGCAGAACCGCACCGTCGACTGGCTCGACCACCAGCTCGCCGCACGCGAGCTGCTCGACTTCGACCCGGCGACCACGCCGCTGATCGTCGAGCACGAGTACCCCGCGGCGCGTGTGCAGGACAAAGCGCCCTGCTCGAGCCGATCCTGAAGGGCTCGATGGCGTTCACCCGGCACATCGACGAGGCGGCGGCGGCGATGTACGCGCTGCAGCACGACGTGCTGGCCGCTCAGGGCATCCCGGTGCAGGGCGTCGGCCGCCAGGCGTACAGGAGCTGACGATGACACGTGCCGGTCTACGTCGTGCGGGACGCTCGACACCAAGGGTGAAGAGCTCGCCTACGTCACGCGACGTCATCGCAGTCGCGGGCGTCGGTCGCGGTCGCTCGTCGACGTCGGCACCCGCACCGACCGCAGCCGGTTCGCGAGTGCCGACGTGAAGGCCGGCGAGGTCGCCGGCGCACCATCCCGACGGCGCAGCGGCGGTGGCGTCATCGGCGACCGCGGCGACAGCCGTCGCGTGCGATGGCGGTGGCGTTCGAGGCGTACGTCCGGTCGCCGACGAGGCGTCGATCGGCGGCATCATCGGCATCGGCGGATCGGGGGGCACGGCGATGATCACTCCGGCGATGCGCGCCCTGCCGGTCGGGGTGCCCGAAGGTGATGGTCTCGACCGTCGCATCGGGCAACGTCGCGCAACTACGTCGGCGCCGCCGACATCGCGATGATGTACTCGGTCACCGACGTCGCCGGGCTCAACCGCATCTCGCGGGTCGGTGCTCGGCAACGCCGCCAACGCCATCGCCGGGCATGGCGCACAACCCGGTGCCGGCCGAGCGACGCCGACCGGCCGGCGATCGGCCTGACGATGTTCGGCGTCACCACGCCGCTGGTCACCCAACTCGTCGAGGCGCTCGCCGACCGACTTCGACCCGCTCGTGTTCCACGCCACCGGCACCGGGCGGTCAGTCGATGGAGAAGCTCGTCGATTCCGGGATGATCACCGCCGTGCTCGACATGACCACCACCGAGATCGCCGACCTCGTCGTCGGCGGCGTGTTCCCGGCCGGCCCGACCGTCTCGACGCGATCGCCCGCACCGGTGTGCCCTACGTCGGGTCGTGCGGCGCGCTCGACATGGTCAACTTCGGCGCCGCTCGACACCGTGCCCGAGCGCTTCGCCGGATCGCCGCTCCACGTGCACAACCCGCAGGTGACGCTGATGCGCACCACCGCCGACGAGAACGTCGCGTTCGGCGAACTTCATCGCCGGCAAGCTCAACGCGTGCGACGGGCCCGGTGCGGTTCCTGCTGCCCGAGGGTGGCGTGTCGCTGATCGACGCGCCCGGCCAGCCGTTCTTCGATCCCGAGGCCGACGCCGCGCTGTTCGCCACGATCGAGAGCCGGGTCGACCAGACCGCGCGACCGCCGGGTCGAGCGGGTGGCCGCCAACATCAACGATCCCGGTTCGCCGCGGCGGCGCTGGCGGCGTTCGACGAGGTCACGCCGTGAGCGCAGGAGCGTCGGTGGCTGCGGCGCGACGAGCCCCGATCGCGCGCCGAGCATGCCTCGCCCGGTTCCGCGACATGATCGACCGGCGCGTGCCGATCGTCGGCGGCGGGGCGGGCACCGGCCTGTCGGCGAAGTGGGAGGAGGCCGGCGGGATCGACCTCATCGTCATCTACAACTCCGGGCGCTACCGCATGGCCGGCGTGGTTCGCTGGCCGGGCTGCTCGCCTACGGCAACGCCAACGAGATCGTCGTCGACATGGCGCGCGAGGTGCTGCCCGTCGTGCGCGCACACGCCGGTGCTCGCCGGCGTCAACGGCACCGATCCGTTCTACCTGCCCGCGCCCTTCCTGCCGGAGCTCGCCGCGGCTGGGCTTCGCCGGGGTGCAGAACTTCCCGACCGTCGGGCTGATCGACGGCGTGTTCCGGCAGAACCTCGAAGAGACCGGGATGGGCTACGGGCTCGAGGTCGACATGATCGCCATCGCCCACGAGCTCGACCTGCTGACCACGCCGTACGTGTTCAGCGCCGCCGACGCCGTGGCGATGACCGAGGCCGGCGCCGACATCATCGTGTGCCACATGGGTCTCACGACCGGCGGCAGCATCGGGGCCGAGACCGCGCTCGACGCTCGACGACTGCGTCGACCGACTCGACGAGTGGACGGCCGCCGCGCGCGAGGTGCGGCCCGACGTCATCGTGCTCTGCCACGGCGGTCCGATCGCCGAGCCCGCCGACGCCGAGTACGTGCTCCAGCGCGCCGACCGCTGCACGGGTTCTACGGCGCGTCGAGCATGGAGCGCCTGCCCGTCGAGCGGGCCTCAAGTCCCAGACCGAAGAGTTCAAGGCGGTGAGGTTCTGAGCACCTCGCTGAACGCCGTCGTCCGATCCGAGCGACGAGGCGCCAGCCGAGGAGTGACCAACTCCGGCCTGCGTGGCCGGGGAACGCAATGAAAGGACATCTCCCCCATGGCCCATCTGTACGTGAGCAGCGTCATCGACGCCCCCATCGACGACGTGTGGGCGGTCGCCCGGGACTTCACCGGGCACTGGCACTCCTCGACCATCTGCAACAGCTCGATCGAAGGGGACGTGCCGAGCGACCGCGTCGGCTGCGTGCGGGCGTTCGAGAATCGCCGACGGCGGCAAGCTCCGCGAGCAGCTCGTCGGACTGTCCGACGAGGACCACGAGTTCAGCTACCGCATCCTCGAGTCGCCGCTGCCCGTCACCGACTACGTCGCCGTGGTGCGCTTCCGGCCGATCACCACCGCCGCGGCGACGTTCGGCGAGTGGGTCGTCGACTTCCGCAGCGAGCCCGAGGACGAACAGCCGACCATCGACACCGTTCGCGGCGTCTTCGAGGGCGGGTTCGCCGACATCGGTCGCGCCCTCGGGGGCGGCGGCTGACACCACCGAATCACCGAGACCGAACCACCAAGGAGACACCCCGATCATGCACCTGTCGATGCACAACTGGATGCGGTCCGAGCCGCTCGAGGTCACGGTCGCCCGCCTGGCCCGCTACGGCTACGGCAGCATCGAGATCAAGGGCGAGCCCGACCAGTACGACACCAAGGACGTGCGCGCCCTGCTCGAGGAGCACAAGCTGACGTGCTGGGGCGCGGTCACGCTCACGCTGGCCGAACGCAACCTGTGCGCCAAGGACGAGGCCCAGCGCGCCGCGTCGGTGCAGTACGTCAAGGACGTCGTCACGATGGTCAAGGAGCTCGATGGCCAGGAGATCACGATCGTGCCCAGCACCGTCGGCAAGATCGTCCCCGACGGCACGCCCGAGCAGGAGTGGCAGTGGTGCGTCGAGAGCCTGCAGGAGGTCCACGAGCTCGCCAGCGCAGCCGGGGTGCGCATCGCCATCGAGCCGCTCAACCGGTTCGAGACCCACTTCGTCAACCGCGGCGAGCAGGCGCTCGCCCTCGCCGACGCCGTCGGCCCCGATGTCGGCGTGTGCCTCGACTGCTTCCACATGAACATCGAGGAGGTCGACCTGCTCGACGCGATCCGGGCGATCGGTCCGCGGCTCACCGACTTCCACGTCGCCGACAACAACCGCATGGCGTGCGGCATGGGCTCGCTCGACTGGCCGTCGATCGTCGCCACGCTGAAGGAGATCGGCTACGACGGCGCGCTCACCGTGGAGTTCGTCGCACCGATCGACCGCACGCCGGCGAACCGCTATCCCGACGCCCTGGAGACGAACCCGGTCGACATCAGCGCCGAGGAGCTGCAGTTCATCATCGACCACGGCAGCAGCTTGCTGTCGGAGGGCTTCTACAGCATGCTCGTCGAGCAGTGCGCGACCACGCTGCTCCCGCTCATCTGACGCCGATCGGCGGGGTCGTCTCGATGATCGTCCGGCACGTCGGCGCGCGCTGGCTGCACTGCCCGATCGCCGTCGAGCGCCAGCACGTGTCCGACTTCGGTCGCATCACGGCCTTCGACATGGCGCTGGTGCGCGTCGAGACCGACGACGGTCTGGTCGGGTGGGGCGAGGCCAAGGCGGCGGTCGGCAGCGCCGGCGGTTGCCGCGCCCTGGTCGTCGTGCATCGACGACGAGCTCGGCCCGCAGATCGTCGGGCTGGACGCTCGCCGGATCAACGCGGCCTGGGACGTGATGTACAACGGCCCGCGCGGCCGGCTATGCCTCCGCGCGGGGTCGCGCCTTCCCGATCCTCGGGCGGCGAGGCCTGCTCGTGTCCGCGATGAGCGGCATCGACATGGCGCTGTGGGACATTCTCGGCCGCTCGCTCGGCGTGCCGGTCGTCGACCTGTGGGGCGGGCCGTGCCGCGCCGACATGGCGGCGTACGCGAGCGGGGGGTGGGCCGACGCCGACGGCATCGGCGCCGAGCTCGGTCGCTACGTCGCCGCCGGCTTCGGCGCGGTGAAGATGCGCGTCGGCGTCATCGACGAGACGGTCGAGGCCAGCGTGGCGCGAGTCGCCGCCGCCCGCGACGGGCTCGGCCCCGACGTGGCGATCATGGTCGACGCCCACGGCACGTTCAACGTCGCCGAGGCCAAGCGGTTCGCCGCCGGCATCGAGCCGTACGCGGTGCGCTGGTTCGAGGAGCCGGTGAGTGCCGACGACCGGCGCGGGCTGGCGGCGGTGCGGGCGTCGACGCACGTGGCGATCGCCGCCGGCGAGAGCGAGTTCACCCGCTTCGACTTCCGCGATCTCGTGGCGCACGACGCCGTCGACGTGCTGCAGCCGGACCTGGCGATCTGCGGCGGGCCGAGCGAGGGGCGTCGCATCGCCGCCCTCGCCGAGGCCAACCAGCTCGAGCTGGCGCCGCACTGCTGGGGCTCGGCGCTGTCGTGCAGCGCCGGCGTGAGCCTGGCCTTTGCCAGTCCGGCCGCGACGGTGATCGAGTGGTCGCTCGGCGCCAACCCGCTCCTCCACGACCTCGGCGAGCACGGGCTCGCCGTCGTCGAGGGAAGGATCGCCGCGCCGACGTCACCCGGGCTCGGTGTCGCACCCGATCCGGCGTTCGTCGACGAGTACAGCGTCACCGCAACGGCGTTCCCCGGCCACGCAGGCCGCGTGCAGCCGCTCACTCGCTGGCGCTCGCTCGCTGGCACGCTAGAGAAGGGATCCGAGAATGACCGACAGGAGCCAGCATGAGTGAGACCAAGATCCAGCACGTCAACCTGATGGTGAGCGACCTCGACGCCGCGGTGCGGTTCTACACCGACGTGCTCGGGCTGGGCCTGGCGAGCACCCCCGACCTCGGGTTCCCGGCGCAGTTCATCGCCATCAACGAGTACCAGCAGATCCACCTCAACCAGCTGCCGGACACCACGCCCGAGCGGGCCCACTTCTGCCTGCGGGTCGCCGACTTCAATGGCGTCTTCGCCCGCGCCAAGGCGGCGGCCGTGATCGAGACCGACACGTGGGGACCGGCCAAGCGCCTGCCGAGCGGCGTGCTGCAGATGTTCGTGCGCGACCCCGAGGGCAACCTCGTCGAGATCGCGTGCGACGCCGATCAGGCGGTCGATCCGGGGATCCTCGCCGACGAGGTGTTCGCGACCGAAGCCCCGTGATCGTCCTGCTCGAGAGCGTCCACGCCGACGCGTTGGCGATGCTGGAGGCGGTCGACACCGTGCGCGTGATGGCCGACCCGTCGACGATCACGGCCGACGTGCCGCGCCGAGAAGTGCGGGTGATGCTGACGCGCGGGAGGGGCCGGATCACCGCCGCGACGCTCGACGAGTTCCCGGCCCTCGTCGTCGTCGGTCGCTGCGGCGCCGGCCTCGACAACGTCGACGTCGGCGCCGCGGTCTCCCGCGGTGTGGCGGTCGTGAACGCGCCGGGTGCCACGACCGCCGCTGTCGCCGAGCACGCCACGATGCTGATGCTGGCGCTCGGCCGGCGCGTGGTGACGCTCGATGCGGCGGTGAAGGACGGTCGCTGGGCAGTGCGCGACGGCTACGTCGGCACCGAGATGCGCGGCAAGCGCCTCGGGGTCATCGGACTCGGCGACATCGGCCGCCGCGTTGCCGCGATCGCCGGAGCACTCGGCATGGATGTGCGCGGGTGGAACCGCACGCCGCGTGACGTCACGGGGATTGCGGCGCGACCGCTCGACGACCTGCTGGCGGAGTGCGAGGTCGTGCAGGTGTGCGTGGCGCTGACGCCCGACACGCGGCACCTGCTCGACGAGCGACGCCTGGGGTTGCTGGCGCCGGGGGCGATGGTGATCAACACCGCGCGTGGCGCCGTCGTCGACCACACCGCGCTGGTCGAGGCGCTCGCCTCCGGTCGCCTCGGTGGCTACGCGGCCGACGTGTGGGACCCCGAGCCCCCGACCGAGGCCATCCCCGCCGACATCGCCGACCGCCTGCTGCTCACCCCCCACGTCGCCGCCATCACCGACACCACCTACCGCGAGCTGTGCGTCCGCACCGTCGAGTCCGCCCTCGAGGTGCTCCGCCGGGCGTGACGCACCGATGGGTGCCAGTAGGACCGTACGGTCATGTTGGCACCCTCCGGTTGCCCGTTCCACATCAGTCGTACAGCGACTCGAACTGGTCGGCGTAGTTGACGTAGACCACGTTGCGCTTGAGCTTGAGCGAGGGCGTCAGCTCGCCGGCCTCGAGCGTGAAGTCGCGCTCCAGCACCCGGAACCGCTTGATCTGCTCGACGCCGGCGTACTTGGCGTTGGCGTCGTCGAGGTCGGCCTGGATCATCGCCCGCAGCTCGTCGTTCGCCGCCAGCGCCGCCGGGTCGGTGTCGTGGCCGTGCGCCTCGGCCCACGGCTGCACCGACTCGAAGTCGAGCGTGACCACCGCCACCGGGTACGGCTTGCGGTCGCCGTACATCACCGCCTGCGAGATCCACCGCGACCGCCGCAGGTCGCCCTCGAGGTTGGCGGGCGTGAGGTTCTTGCCACCGGCCGTGATGATGATGTCCTTCTTGCGTCCGGTGATGGTCACGTAGCCGTCCTCGTCGATCGAGCCCAGGTCGCCGGTGCGCAGGTACCCGTCATCGGTCATCGCCTCGGCGGTGGCGGCGGGGTTGCGCCAGTACTCCTTCATCAGCATCGGGCCGGCCATCTCGATCTCGCCGTCGTCGGCGATGCGGATGTCGGCGCCGGCGACGGCCCGGCCGATGCTGCCGAAGCGATGGGCGTCGGGCAGGTTGAGCGTGCCGATCGCGGTCGTCTCCGTCATCCCCCACCCCTCCATGACCGGGACGCCGGCGGCGTAGAAGAAGCGCAGGATGTCGGGCGCGATCGGCGCGGCGCCGGAGATCGCCAGCTTGATGCGGCCACCGAAGAGCCCACGCACCAGCGAGAACATCTCCGCGTCGGCCCGATCGAACGCCGCCTGCTCCTCGTCGGTGAAGGTCTCGCCCGTGAACACCGACTCGCGGACGCGCACGCCGAGCGAGATGGCGGCGGCCGCGGCGTCGGCGCGCTCGGGCGGGATGAACGCCATCGCCAGCGTGTAGACCTTCTCGAAGATGCGCGGCACCGACGGCAGCACCGACGGGTGCACCTGGCCCAGCTCGGCGATGATCTGGTTGGCGTCGCCGCCCCAGAACGCCAGCGCCCCGCCGACATCGAGGGTGGCGGCCTGGCAGATCTGCCCGAAGACGTGCGCCAGCGGCAGGTAGAGGTACACCGAGTCGCCGCGGCCGAACAGCTGCATGTCCTTGGTCGACTCCCGGCCGGCGGCGAAGCCACGGTTGGTGAGCAGCACCCCCTTGGGGCGCCCGGTGGTGCCAGACGTGTAGATGATGAGGCAGCCGTCGTCGTCGGCAACGGCGGCGATGCGGCGGTCGAGCTCGTCCTCGTCGCCGCCCGCACCGCGAGCGCCGAGCTCGTCGAGCGTCATCGCCCCGGGGGCGTCGCCCTCGATGACGACGACGTGCTCGAGGTCGGGCAGGTTGGCCCGCACGGCGTCGATCTTGGCCACCTGTGCCGCGTCCTCGCAGACGACGACGCGGCTCTGCGAGTCGCCGACCACCCACTCGCACTCGTCGGGGGAGTTCGATGGGTACACCGGCACGACGATCGCCCCGGCGGTGCTGATGGCGAGGTCGGCGACGGCGAACTCGACGCGCGTGTTGGCGAGCACGGCCACGCGGTCGCCGTGCTCGACACCGAGCGAGATCAATCCGAGGGCGACGTCACGCACCCGCTGCCAGAGCTCGCGGTAGGTGAGCGACCGCCACTCGCCGTCACGCAGGAACATCGCCGCGACGTCGTCGCCGTAGGCGGCGGCGCCGTTGCGAGCCAGCGAAGCCATCGAGTGGTTCGTGGGGGCGTCCTCCGCCCCGACATCGGTGCTCACCACGTCGACCGTACACGCCGGCCGGCCGACTCCGGCACGGTCGTCCGGGGGTTCAGCCGGTCGCGACGAGTTGGGCGGCGAGCGCCTGCAGACCGGCGACGAGGCTGCCCTTCACGAGCACGGCCGTCCCCTCCTCGAGCGGACCGAGGGCCGCGGCGGCGTCGTCGACCGGCGCGACGCCGTAGAGCTCGGTGCCGACGGCGATCAGCTCGATGCCGAGGCCGGCGGCGTGTTCGGCGATCTCGCGGTGGGCCGCCTGCGGTTCGGCGAGTTCGGCCATCACGCCCAGGACGGCGACGCGACGGCGGGCGTCGATCGCGGCGAGCGCGTCGAGGCCGGCCCGCATCGACACCGGGTTGGCGTTGTAGGCGTCGTCGACCACGATCGCGCCGCTCGCCAGGTGGTGCACGCGCATCCGGCCGGGTGACACCTCGGTCCCGGCGATCGCCGTGACGGCGTCGTACAGCGGGACGTCGCACAGGCCGGCAGCGGCGACCGCGAGCGCGGCGTCGATCGCCATGTGCCGGCCACTGACGGCGAGGCGGACCTCGTCGGCGCCCCACGGGGTGTGGATGCGAAAGGTCGCCCGGGCGACGTCGTCGAGGCGGACCTGCTCGACCCGCACGTCGGCGTCGCTCGACTCGCCGACGAGCAGCACGTCGGCGGTGGTGCGTTCGGCCATCGCCCGCACCCGTGGGTCGTCGGCGTTGAGCACGGCGGTGCCTTCGCTCTCGAGCGCCTCGACGAGCTCGGCCTTGGCGCGGGCCACCCCCTCGATCCCGCCGACCCGTTCGCCGTGGGCCGGGCCCACCGACGTGACGATGCCGACGGCCGGCGGGGCGACAGCGGCGAGCCGGGCGATCTCGCCGAACCCGCGCATGCCCATCTCGAGCACGAGGATCTCGGTGTCGTCGGCGGCGCCGAGCACCGTGACGGGCAACCCCTGTTCGTTGTTGAAGCTGCGCGCGTTGGCCGTGACGCGGCGGGTCGCGCCGATCGCCGCGGCGGCGAGGTCCTTCGTCGTCGTCTTGCCGACGCTGCCGGTGATGGCGACGACCGGAGCTTCCAGGCGGCGCACGGCCCAGGCCGCCAGCGTCATCAACGCCTCCCCGGTGTCGTCCACCGCGATCGCCGGGATCGCGACGGCCGGGTCGGGCGGGCGCGCCGTCAGGTAGGCGCCGGCCCCCGCACCGGCCGCCGCCGCGACGAAGTCGTGACCGTCGCGGTCGGCGACGATCGGCACGAACAGCTGACCCGGCGCCACGAGCCGTGAGTCGAACGTTGCGCCGGCGAGGTCGACGTCGTTGCCGACGAGGCGGCCACCGGTTGCGGCCGCCACGTCAGAAGCCCGGAACCGCACCGGCCGAACCGTACCGCCGCCTTGCACCGTCCGCCCGGACCGTCGCCCGGGTGAGTACCGTCGTGGCAGTGAGCGAGCGAGTCTTCGAGCGAGCGAGCCATCAGACACGGTCCTCGGCTCACTGGCGCACCGCCTCCGGAGTGGACCCGACGCCGAGCGTGAGGGTGCGCCAGTGACCGCCTCCGGAGTGGACCCGACGCCGAGCGTTGGACAGTGAGCCGCATCCACCTGGTCGTGCTGTACGGCGGCCAGTCGGCCGAGCACGACGTCAGCTGCTCCACCGCGTCGCACGTGCTCGCCGCCATCGACCCGGCGCGGTACCGGGTGACGCCGATCGGCATCTCCACGAGTGGCGAGTGGGCGCTCGGCGAGGCCGCCCAGGTCGCGCTGGCCGCCGGGCCGGCAGCCCTGCCCGAACGACTCGATCCGTCGGGTCCGGCGGTGTCGGCCAGCGAGGTGCTCGCCCCCGGCGCCGACGACGAGGTCACCGTCGTGTGGCCGTTGCTGCACGGCCCGATGGGCGAGGACGGCACGGTGCAAGGGATGCTCGAGCTGGCCAACGTCGCCTACGTCGGCGGTGGCGTCCTCGGATCGGCCCTGGCGATGGACAAGGCGATGGCCAAGCAGGTGCTCGCCACCAACGGCATCGCCCAGGCCCGCTTCCGCGCCGTGCGCGAGGATCGCCTCGACCGGTCGACGGCGGCCACGCTCGCCGCCGAGCTCGGGCTGCCGTGCTTCGTCAAGCCGTCGAACATGGGCTCGTCGGTCGGCGTCAGCAAGGCGCACGACCTCGACGAGCTGTCCCGGGCGATCGAGTACGCCCTGTCGTACGACGAGTGGGTGGTCGTCGAGGAGGCGGTGGTCGGTCGGGAGATCGAGGTGGCCGTGCTCGGCGGCACCGACCCGATCGCCTCGCCCGCCGGCGAGATCGTGCCGGGCGAGGAGTTCTACAGCTACGAGGACAAGTACGTCACCGACGGCGCCACGCTGCTGATCCCGGCGCCGCTCGCCGACGCCGCGAGCGAGGAGGTGCGCGCCCTCGCCGTGCGGGTGTTCGAGGTGCTGCGCGGCGAGGGCCTGGCCCGGATCGACTTCTTCTACGAGGAGGGCGGCCGCGGCTTCCTGTGCAACGAGGCCAACACGATGCCGGGGTTCACCCCGATCTCGATGTACCCGAAGTTGTGGCAGGCCGCCGGGCTGTCGTACCCGGCACTGGTCGACCGCCTCGTCGGGCTGGCGGTCGAACGGGCCCACCGTCGCCGGCGCAACACCAAGCACTGACGGTCAGGGGGTGAGGGCGGCGCGCAGGAAGGCGCGCAGCTCGGTGCGCAGCCGGCGCAGCTCGGCGGCAGTGGGCTGCCAGCCGACCGCTCGCAGCGCCTCGGGGTCGGTGGCGATGCCGGTCACCGTCGCCGCAACCAGCACGGCGACGAGGCGGGGGTCGCCGCGGCGCAGCCGGCCGGCGTCCATCTCGGCGGCGAGGTACTCGACGGCGCGATCGACGAGCGGCTGTATGTGGCGTCGAAGCTGCAGGGCGCGAGGCTCCGGGAGCCGGTTGAGCTCGCGGATCAGCCCGAGGATCGACGGGGTGCGCACGGCGGCGCGGAACACGGCCACCACCACCGAGTCGACGTGGTCGAGCGGATCGGCCGGTGCGGCGCGGATCGCCGCCTCGGCGGTCACCGCCAGCCGGGCGGCGGCGTCGGCGAACACGGCGTCGACGAGATCGCCCTTGGTGGCGAACCAGTAGAGCACCGTCTGCTTGCGCACGCCGACGACGGCGGCGATGTCGTCGAGCGACACGGCGTCGATGCCGCGGGCGCCGAACAGCTCCAACGCCGCGGCGATCGTGCGCAGTCGCGTCGTGCCGACCGCGGTGCGGCTGGCGTCACTCATCGCACGCACAGGGTCAGCACGGCGGCCACGAGCGTCACCGTAGCGATCCTCGGACCTCTCTACCATTTGGTAGAGAGACCGTCGGAGACGTGCTAGACATGACTCCGTGATCGCTGCGTCGCTCGCGGGGAAGCGCATCGCCGTCACCGGCGCCACCGGTTTCGTCGGCACCGCGCTCGTCGAGCGGCTGCTCCGCGGCGTGCCCGAGTGCACGCTCGTGCTGCTCGTCCGCCACGGCAAGCGCACCACCGCCGCCGAGCGGGTGCGCAAGGAGCTGCTCAAGAACGACGCCTTCGACCGCCTCCGCGCGGCGGCCGCGGCGCCGGGCAGCACCGAGTCGTTCGACGCGATGTGCGAGCGGCGGATCGTCACCGATCGCCGGCGACGTCAGCCGCGACGGGCTCGGGCTCAGCGACGGCGACCGCGCCGTGCTCGCCGATTGCGACATCGTCATCCATTCGGCGGCCGCGGTCTCGTTCGACTCGCCGCTCGACTCGGCGGTCGAGATCAACCTGCTCGGGCCGATGCGGATCGCCGAGACGTTGAACGCCCTCGGCGTGGCGCCCCACCTCGTGGCGGTGTCGACGTGCTACGTCGCCGGGAACCGCCGCGGCAACGCGCCCGAGGAGCTGGTGTCGGAGGGGCCGTTCGACCTCGGTCTCGACTGGCAGGGCGAGGTGGCGGCCGCCCGCCGGCTGCGCGCCGACAGCGAGGCGGCGAGCCGCGACGCCGACCGGCTCAAGGCGTTCCGCGACCGAGGCGCGCTGGCGAGCTCGGCGCCGCCGGCGCGCCGGCGCTGGCCGCCAAGACCGAGCAGCTCCGCCAGCGGTGGGTCCGCGACCGCCTCGTGGAGGCCGGGCGGGCGCGCGCGGCGAGCGTCGGCTGGCCCGACGCCTACGCCTTCACCAAGGCCCTCGGCGAGCAGGCGCTCACCGATCGCAAGGGCGCGGTGCCGGTGAGCATCGTGCGGCCGTCGATCATCGAGTCGGCGTGGGCCGAGCCGCGGCCGGGTTGGATCCGCGGGTTCCGCATGGCCGAGCCGGTGATCATCTCCTACGCCCGCGGGCTGCTGCGCGAGTTCCCCGGCGTCCCCGAAGGCACGGTCGACGTCATCCCGGTCGACCTCGTCGTCGCCGCCATCATCGCCGTGGCCGCGATCGGCCCGGACGCGGGCGCCGGCCATCACCCAGGTGGCGTCGGGCAGCGTCAACCCGCTCAAGTACCGCACGCTGGTCGACAACGTGTCGGCGTGGTTCACCGCCCACCCGCTGTACGACGCCGCCGGCCAGCCGATCGTCGTGCCGGAGTGGCGGTTCCCCGGGCGCGGGCGGGTGCAGGGACAGCTGTCGCGGGCCAAGACGGCGATCGGCCGCGGCGAGCAGGTGCTGCGGGCGCTGCCGCTGCGCGGCCGTCAGGCCGACCTGTCGGCCAAGCTCGAGTCCAAGCGCCAGGAGGTGGAGCGCGCCCTCGAGTACGTCGAGCTGTACGGCCTGTACACCGAGTGCGAGGCGATCTACCAGGTCGACCGCCTGCTGGGGATGCTCGACGAGCTCGACGACGCCGACCGCGAGGCGTTCGACTTCGACCCGCGCCACGTCGACTGGGTCCACTACATCAACGAGGTCCACCTCCCGTCGATCGTTCGGCATGCCCGCGTCAAGACCGTGCCCGGCAAGACGAGCACCGACCGCTCGGGTCGCCTGCGCCGCCAGGTGCTCTCGCCGCAGCGCCACCTGGCTGCGTTCGATCTCGAGAACACGCTGATCGCGAGCAACGTGGTGGAGAGCTACTCGTGGCTCGCCACCCGGCGTCTCGACGGGCGGGAGCGAGCCCGGTACGCCGTGCGGACGCTGGCCGAGGCCCCCCGCCTGCTGCGCCTGGACCGCACCGACCGCACCGACTTCCTGCGCTACTTCTACCGCCGCTACGAGCACGCGCCGGTCGAGCAGATCGAGACCGACGCCGAGGAGATGCTCGCTCAGGTGATCCTCACCAAGAGCTTCCCGGCCGGGCTGCGACGCGTCCGCGAGCATCGCGCCCTCGGCCATCGCACCGTGCTGATCACCGGGGCGCTGAGCTTTGCCGTCGCCGGACTGCGCCCCTTGTTCGACGAGATCATCGCCGCCGAGATGTCGGTGCGCCCCGACGGCACGCTGTCCGGCGAGATGGCCACCGTGCCGCCGACCGGCGAGGCGCGGGCGCAGATCATGACCGAGTACGCCGCCGCCGAGGGGCTGCGTCTGGAGGAGTCGGTGGCCTACGCCGACTCGACGAGCGACCTGCCGATGCTCGAGGCGGTGGGCTTCCCGGTGGCGGTCAACCCGGAGACCCGGCTGGCGGCGATCGCCCGCAAGCGCGGCTGGCTCGTCGAGCACTGGTCGAAGGCGTCCGGTGCCTCCACCCGTCCGTTCCCCTTCGCCCCGCAGATGTCCGAGCGCGAACGCCGCCGCACCTTCCGATGACCCCCCACCCCGCAGACCCGAAGATTTCCACAAGCATTTTCGAGCAGCGCGCGCTCGATTTCGCGCCCCAGAATCCGACGGCGCGGATTCTGGGACGCGTTTTCGAGCGCGCGCTGCTCGATTCTGCTTGTGGAAATCTCTTCCCGCTGGGGGGTGGTGGGGGTGAAGGCGTTGCAGGTGCGACGGAGTGTGGCGCGGATCGGGTTGGCGAGGGTGGCGTCGGCGCTCGGGCCGGGCGCGGCGGCGCGCGTCGGGCCGCTCGACTACACCAACGTCGAGGTGCCCGACCTGCCCGGGCCGGGGTGGCACCGCGTCCGCACCCGGCTGGCAGGGATCTGCGGCTCGGACCTGTCGCTGATCGAGGGCCACGCCTCGCTCTACTTCGACGACCTCGTGTCGTTCCCGTTCGTGCCCGGCCACGAGGTGGTCGGCGAGCTCGACGACGGCGCCCGCGTCGTGCTCGAACCGGTGCTCGGCCACGCCGCCCACGGCTTCGAACCGCCGTTCCCCGATGCTGCCCCCGGCGACGGCGACGACTACGGGCACCTGACCGCCGGCCCGATCGGCGCCGGCATCCAGACCGGCTTCTGTTGCGCCACCGGCGGCGGCTGGGCGCCCGAGCTGATCGCCCACGACAGCCAGATCCACCGCATCGACCCGGCGACGCCCGACGAACGGGCGGTGCTCGTGGAACCGCTCGCCGGCGGCATCCACGCCGCCCTCGTCGCCGCCCGGGCGCCGTCGGTGCTGGACGCCGACGCCCCGTTGATCGCCGTGCTCGGCGCCGGCACGATGGGACTGGCCGCGGTCGCCGGGCTCGTCCGCTACGTGCCGGCGGCACGCGTGGTCGTCGGCGCCCGCTACCCCCACCAACAGGCTGCCGCCCGGGCGCTCGGGGCCCACGAGGTGGTGCCGTCGTCGGAGCTCGTCCGCGCCGTGCGACGCCTCGACGGCTGCCGGCTGATCGGCGACGCGCTGGCGCGCGGCGCCAACGCGGTGGTCGACGCCGTCGGCTCCGAGGCCTCGCTGGGCGAGGCCCTTCGCATCACCCGCCCGCGTGGCCGGATCGTGATGATGGGCATGCCGGCCGAGGTCACCGTCGACCTCACCGCGCTGTGGCACCGCGAGACCGAGCTCGTCGGCTCGTACACCTACGGCACCGAGACGCTCGACGGGCGACGGGTGCGCACCTTCGAGCTGGCGATCGACACCGCCGACGCCATTGCCGCCGAGCGCTGGCTGTCGGCCACCTATCCCCTCGCCGACCACACCGACGCCATCGCCCACGCCGCCGGCGCCGGTCGCCGCGGCGCCATCAAGATCGCGTTTGACTTGCGAGCCGGAGGATGACGATGCCAGACAGCCAGGTCGCGTCATTCAGGGGTGAAGACCCGGCTCGGCACCGGCGGCGCTCCAGCGCCTTGCCGGGGCCGAAGGAAGAGAGGAGTTGACGATGCCGAGACCTGGGTTCGTCCTCGACGTCGACCGCTCGACACCACCGACGCTGTTCTGGCGCGGCGAGGGGTTCAGCCTCGAGAAGTTGCCGCCCGACCGCAGCCGGGTGATCTACGCCCCCGAGCCGCTGCCGGCGCTCGACGACGTCGACGGCGCCATCCGCCACGCCCTCGAGCATCCCGTCGACGCCGACCCGCTGCGCACCCTGCTGTTCCCCGGCATGAAGCTCACGATCGCCTTCGACGACGTGAGCCTGCCGTTGCCGAAGATGCGCCGGCCCGACGTGCGCCAGCGCGTGATCGAGGCCGTGCTCGACCTCGCCGCCGAGGCGGGCGTCGACGACGTGCACCTGATCGCCGCCCTCGCCCTGCACCGCAGGATGACCGAGGCCGAGCTGCGCCACGCCCTCGGCGACCGCGTGTACGACGCGTTCGCGCCCCGCGGCCTGCTGTACCAGCACGACGCCGAGGACCCCGCCCAGCTCGCCTACCTCGGTCAGACCAGCCAGGGCGAGGACGTCGAGATCAACAAGCGGGCGGCCGAATCCGACCTGCTCGTGTACGTCAACATCAACCTGGTGGCGATGGACGGCGGGTGGAAGTCGACCGCCGTCGGCCTCGCCTCGTACCGCTCGCTGCGCCACCACCACAACCCCACGACGATGGAGGCGAGCCACAGCTTCATGGACCAGCACCGCAGCGAGCTGCACCACTCGACGTGGCGCATGGGCCGGGTGCTGGTCGACAGCGGCGTCAAGGTCTTCCAGATCGAGACCACGCTGAACACCGACACCTTCCCCAGCCCGTTCGACTTCCTGTCCAAGCGCGAGTGGGAGTGGACCGCCCGTGACCGCGGCCTCTACGTCACGACGGCGAAGTCGCTCGGCCGCACGCCGGTCAAGCTGGCCCGCCGCATCCTGCACTCGATCGAGGCGCCGCACCAGATGACGAGCATCCAGTGCGGCGAGGTGGAGGCCGTGCACCAGCGCACCACCGACGTCGTCTACCGCCAGCAGCTCGTCGAGGTGCAGGGCCAGACGGACGTGCTGACGATGGGCGTGCCGTACATCTGCCCGTACAACGTGCACTCGATCATGAACCCGATCCTCGTGATGTGCACCGCCCTCGGCTACTTCTTCAACCTCTACCGCGGCAAGCCACTGGTGCGCGAGGGCGGCGTGGTGATCCTCACCCACCCGACGCTGCCCGACTTCGACCCGGTGTTCCACCCGAGCTACATCGACTTCTACGAGCAGGTGCTCGCCGACACCACCGACCCCCACGTGATGTCGGCGAAGTGGGAGCAGCAGTACGCCGAGGACGACTGGTACCGCCACCTGTACCGCACGTCGAACGCCTACCACGGCGTGCACCCCTTCTACATGTGGTACTGGGGCGCCCACGGCATGCGCCACTGCGGCAAGGTGATCGTGGTCGGCGGCCACGCCGCCGGCGGTGCGCCGGCTCGGGTTCGTGCCGGCGTCGACGCTCGACGACGCCCTCGAGATGGCCGCCGACGTCGTCGGCCGCTCCCCGACGATCACCCACGTCAAGACGCCGCCGCTGCTCATCGCGGACGTGAAGTGATGGGAGGGTCGCGCCCGCTGCGCTCGGCCGCCCGAGCCGCCGCCGCGGCCGAGGGCATCGTCGATCGCATCGCCCGGCCGTCGCGCAACGTCGGCTTCCCGTACCGCCGACCCACCACCCCTCGGGGCGTCGAGGTGCCGGCCGCGCCACCGTCGCTCGGCGCCGACTACGACACCCGCTGGGCCCGCACTCCCCTCGCCCGCGCCGCCCGTGGCGTGCTGTCGTCGGGACCGCTCCAGCTCGCGGTGCACGTCGTCGCCCACCCCGAGATCCGCGGCCACGACCGCCTCGTCGATCTCGTGCGCCGCGCCGAGGACCGGGGCGAGGCTCCCCCGCCGGTGATCTTCACGCCGAACCACCACAGCCACGTCGACACCGGTCTGATGGTGCGCGCCGTGCCCGCGGCGTGGCGGCGACACCTCGTGACCGCCGCCGCCGCCGACTACTTCTTCGACCGACGGTGGAAGGCCCGGCTCGCCGCGCTCGGCCTCAACGCCATCCCGGTCGACCGCGAGTCGACCGGGCGTCGCTCCGCCGACCAGATGGCCGCGGCTGATCGAGCGCGGGTGGAGCCTGGTGATCTACCCCGAGGGTGGCCGCTCGCCCGACGGATGGGGCCAGCCGTTCAAGGGCGGCGCCGCCTACCTCGCCAACCGCACCGGCGCGCCGGTCGTGCCCGTGCACATCGACGGCACCGACTCGATCTTCGCCAAGGGCATGAAGTGGCCCCAGCCGGGTCGAAGCGTCGTGACGTTCGGGCGGCCGCTGTGGCCGGGCGAGGGCGAGTCGACGCGCCGCCTCAACGAGCGCATCGAGCGCGCCGTCGCCGAGCTCGCCGACGAGGCGACGACCGACTACTGGAGCGCCCGCCGACGCGCCGGCGCCGGAGCGACGCCCACGCTCCTCGGACCGGAGCACACCGGATGGCGCCGGGCGTGGGATCTCACCGCCAAGCGCGAACGCGGCATCGCCGGCTGGAACCGCCGGCCGACGCGCCGCTGGCCCGACCTCGGCTGACCGGGCCCACCGCACCACATCGCCGAGGCCGAGGACGGCTCGGCTCAGTCGGTCGCCTGGGCGTCGACGAGCACGTCGATCACCCGGCGGGGAGCCGCCCGCTCCCGCGCCCGGACCACGAGCAGCACGCGCGCTCGCCGCCAGTCCCGGATGTCGCACGGCGTGGGCGACCTTCGCGGCGGCGACGTCGACGGCGTCGATCGCGGCGAGGCGTTCGGCGCCGTGCAGCCCGTGGAGCTGTTCGGCGACCCGCCAGGCCTGCTGGCGAGCGGCCACCAGGCTGAAGCGGATGACCGCTTCGTCGTGACGCCCCCCGATGCGGTCGACGAGGTCGAGCCACGGCGACACCTCGTCGAGCGCGCCCTGGCATCCGTCGACGAGCGACCCGAGCACGTCGTTGACGGCGTCGAAGTCGGCCTGGACGGCGGCGAGCGGACCGGTGCCGCCGGCGTCGGCCGCCGTGACACCGAGGTCGAGGTTGATGTGGGCGTTGATGCCGAGCAGCAGGTGCTGGAGGATGACCGGGCGCCACTGGCCGGCGGTCGTGAAGGCGATGCGCCACGAACGAGGACACGGACGTGCCAGCGCTGAACGCGGCGTGGGCGTCGAGGTAGCGCTGGGCGAACGACACGACGAACCGCTCCATCCGCGGGGCGTCGGCGAAGCGGCCCTGCGTCGCCCGCTGGCGAACGGTGCGCGTCACCGCGAGGTAGAGCGCCGGAAAGTACCCGGCGCGGTCGCCGACGTCGCGGCACCGCTCGACGATGGCCTCCAGCGCGGTGATCGTGCCGTCGAAGTCGACCGCCGCGCCGGTGGCACCCGTCGCAGCGTCGCTCATTGGTGCACCATCGATCCGTGCGACGAGCCAAAGGCGGTGCTGGTGCACCAATGAGCCAAAGACCGTGCTCGATTGTTCGCTCGCTCGAAGACTCGCTCGCTCACTGGTGCACCATCGATCCGTGCGACGAGCCAAAGCCGGTGCTGGTGCACCAATGAGCCAAAGACCGTGCTCGATTGTTCGCTCGCTCGAAGACTCGCTCGCTCACTGGTGCACCATCGATCCGTGCGACGAGCCAAAGCCGGTGCTGGTGCACCAATGAGCCAAAGACCGTGCTCGATTGTTCGCTCGCTCGAAGACTCGCTCGCTCACCGCGCGACCGTAGCGCCGGCGGCGCTAGCCCCCGAACGTCTTCAACGTCGTGGTGGTGGCGAGCGCGTGGTCGGAGCGACGGTCGGCACGGTCGTCGCGGTGGTGACCGCGAGCGTCGTCGCCGGTGCCGGCAGCGCCGAGGTGGTCGTCGTGTCGACGCTGCTCGGCGCGTAGGCGACGAGGTTGTCGATCATCGGCTGGACCATCGAGATCAGCAGCTGCTGGCTCTGTGCTTCGTCGACGACGCTCGTCGGACCGAACGTGAACAGGCCGAGCACGAGGCCCCCACGATGCCATTCCCAGGCGCAGTGGCGCGAGGTGCCGACCGCGGTGCAGCGGCCACCCAACTCGCCGCCGATCACCGGGACGTCAGCGACGACGACCGAGCCGCCGGTCACCGACAGCACGGCGTCGGCGAAGGTGGCGCTGTCGTCGATCGTGTACGCGTCGAGCCCGACGCGCAGCGGCGCCGCCGGGTCGCTCGGCGCGAGGAAGGTGTCGTTGTCGAGGCGACCGCACGCGACCCCGCTGACACCGTCCCCGATGGCGGTGTCGTGGTACACGGTGACCCCGTCGAAGTTCGGCAAGTCGGCCACGAGCTGCTGCTGGCCGGCGAGGGCGGTCACCTGGTCGGCCCGCAGCAACGGACACGGCACGTCCAGCGCGCCGTTGCTCCCCGGCGCCGGGATGTTGCCGAGCAGGAACACGAGCAGGTTGAGCTTGGCCAGCGCCACCTGCGTGTCGTCCACCGCCGGGCGGCGTTCGCCGGCGGCGTCGTCGGAGGCGGCGTCGACATCGGTGCCGGCGATCGCCCCCACGGCCGCGAGCAACGACGCGATGGCGATGGTGCGACGCAGGCGCAGCATCACGCCGTGCTGGCCGACCCGTCACTCGGGCACGGCACGAGGATCTCGAGGCCCGGGTAGAAGCTGCCTGTAGCCGGACGTGTTGGCGTTGGCGTCGTCGAGCTCCTGCACCGTCACGTCGAGGCGGCTCGGCGACGGCGCTGCGCGACTTGGTCCGACGCCTGCACCGTGTAGGTGCCCTGGAGATCGCCGTTCGGGCAGCGCGGCTTCTCGTCCGACAGCGCCGGCGCCATGGTGTCGCCGCTGGCCGAGTTGGACCCGTCGGACGTGTCGGCGGTCGCCTCCTCGGGGATCTTCGCCTGCGGTGGGATCTTGACCTCGTCGCCCGGCTGGAGGACGTGGCTCGTGCCCTCGCTCCAGCTGTTGTAGTTGGCGACGTCGTCGATCGTGATCCCGTAACGCGTGGCGATGCCCGACAGGGTGTCGTTGGAACGCACCGTGTACACCTGCTCGACACCGGCCACCGCGCCCGGCTCGCCCGACGGCGCGCCGCCGGCGACCGTCGACGAGGGCAGCACCTGGGGCTGGGTGTTGTAGCTCTGCGGCTGGATCTGCACCACCGTCGTCGTGCCGGCCTCGTCGTCGCCGCCGCAGGAGGTGAGCACCACCAACGCGATCACCGGCAGGACGAAGGCGGCCCGGCCGATCGACCGTGTGAGCGTTGGCATCACCCTGAGGTTAGTGATCGTGCTGCGGCGCGGGTAGGTCAGGTGAGCGGGCGGGCGGTCGGAGCGATCGGCGCCGGCAGCGTGGTCTCGCCGACCAGGTACTCGTCGACGGCCGCGGCGCAGGCACGGCCCTCGGCGATGGCCCACACGATGAGGCTCTGCCCACGTCCCATGTCGCCGGCCACGAACACCCCCGGCACGCTGGTCATGAACGAGTCGTCGCGAGTCACGTTGCCCGCGCTGGTCGAACGTCACGCCGAGCCGGTCGAGCCACGACGCCCGCTCCGGCCCGACGAACCCCATGGCCAGGAAGACGAAGTCGGCGGGGATCTCGTGCTCGCTGCCCTCGACCTTGGTGAAGCGGCCGTCGACCAGCTCCACCTCGTGCAGCCGCAGCGCCGCGACCTTCCCGGTGCCGTCGTCGACGAAGCACTCGGTGTTGACGCTGTAGACCCGCTCGCCCCCCTCCTCGTGCGCCGACGACGTGCGCAGGATCAGGCTCCACTGCGGCCACGGGTTCGAGTCGGCCCGGAGGTCTGGCGGGCGGGGCATGATCTCGAGCTGCGTCACCGACAGGGCACCCTGACGGTGGCAGGTGCCGAGGCAGTCGGCACCGGTGTCACCACCGCCGATGATGACGGCGTGCTTGCCGGCGGCGCTGATCGGGGCTTCGGTGAGGTCGCCCTCCTGCACCCGGTTGGCACCGGGCAGGTACTCCATCGCCTGGTGGACGCCGGCCAGGTCGCGTCCCGGCACGGGAAGGTCGCGCCACGCGGTGGCACCGCAGGCGAGCACGATCGCGTCGACCGACGCCAGCAGCACCTCGACGTCGATGGTGTCACCGACGCCGGCGTTGGTGCGGAACTCGGTGCCTTCCGCTTCCATCTGGGCGAGGCGCCGCTCGAGGTGGCGCTTCTCCATCTTGAACTCGGGGATCCCGTAGCGCAGCAGCCCGCCGATGCGGTCGGCGCGCTCGAGCACGACGACGTCATGGCCGGCGCGGGTGAGCTGCTGGGCGGCCGCGAGACCGGCCGGCCCGGAGCCGATGACGGCGACCCGTTGGCCCGTCTTCACGCTCGGCACCTGCGGCACGACCCAGCCCTCGTCCCACGCCCGGTCGATGATCTCGACCTCGACCTGCTTGATCGTCACGGGGTCGGCGTTGATGCCGAGCACGCACGCCGATTCGCACGGTGCCGGGCAGAGGCGGCCGGTGAACTCGGGGAAGTTGTTGGTGGCGTGCAGCCGGTCGATGGCGTCGCGCCAGTGGCCGCGGTACACCATGTCGTTCCAGTCGGGGATCAGGTTGCCCAGCGGGCACCCGTTGTTGCAGAACGGGATGCCGCAGTCCATGCAGCGTCCGGCCTGCGTCGACACCCGGTCGAGCGGGAAGTCGTCGTAGACCTCCTTCCAGTCGAGCAACCGCACGGGGATCGGCCGCCGCGTCGGCGTCTCGCGCGACCACTTGATGAATCCGGTGGCCTCACCCATCTGCTTGCGTTCCCCGGCCACGCAGGCCGGCACGCCGGCCCTCTCCGCTAGCGCTCCGAGCGCCTATGGCCGCCGACCGCCGGGACGCTCGCTTGCGCTCGCTGAACCAGTCGCAGCCGGCAGTGCGATTCCCGGAGCGCGTTGACTCTCCGTCTCACCCATGGGCGGCCTCCATCACGCGCTGCATCGTGGCGGCCTCGTCGAGGCCGTCGTCGGACGCCGCGGCCATCACGTCGAGCACCCGCTTGTAGTCGAGCGGCATCACCCGCACGAACGTGGGCACCGCGGCGTCCCAGTCGGCGAGCAGGCGCTCGGCCACGGCCGAGCCGGTGAAGGCGAGGTGGCGGGCGACGACGTCGCGCAGTTCGTCGGCGTCGTCACCGACCGCCTCGAGGGCGACCATCTCGCCGTTGACGCGATCGGCGAACGTGCCGTCGGCGTCGTACACGTAGGCGACGCCGCCCGACATGCCGGCTCCGAAGTTGAGGCCCGTCGGCCCGAGCACGACCACGCGTCCACCGGTCATGTACTCGCAGCCGTGGTCGCCGACCCCCTCGGCGACCGCCAGCGCGCCCGAGTTGCGCACGCAGAAGCGCTCGCCCACCACGCCGCGGAGGAAGATCTCGCCGCTCGTCGCGCCGTAGGCGATGACGTTGCCGGCGATCACCTGCTCTTCAGCGGCGAAGGTCGCCGTCGGCGCCGGGCGCACGATCAGCCGGCCGCCGGACAGGCCCTTGCCGAGGTAGTCGTTGGCGTCGCCGGCGAGGCGCATCGTCACGCCGCGCGGCACGAACGCGCCGAACGATTGGCCGGCCGACCCGGTGAACTGGATGTCGATCGTGCCGTCGGGCAGCCCCTCGCCGTGCCAGCGCTTGGTGATCTCGTGCCCGAGCATCGTGCCGACGGTGCGGTTGACGTTGCGGATCGGCAGGTCGATCACCACCGGCGTGGCGTCGTCGATCGCCGGGGCGGCGAGGCGGATCAGCTCGACGTCGAGGGCGTCGGCGAGACCGTGGTCCTGGGGCACCGACTGGAGCAGCGTCTGGCCGTACGGGATTTTGCGGTGGGGCGAGGATCGGCGACAGGTCGAGGCCCGACGCCTTCCAGTGGTCGACGGCGGCGCGGGTGTCGAGCAGCTCGACGTGCCCGATCATCTCGGCCATCGAGCGGAAGCCGAGCTCGGCCATCAGCTCGCGCACCTCGCTGGCGACGAACTCGAAGAACGTCTCGACGAACTCGGGCTTGCCGCTGAAGCGGGCCCGCAGCTCGGGGTTCTGCGTGGCGACACCCACCGGGCACGTATCGAGGTGGCAGACGCGCATCATCACGCAACCGGACACGACGAGCGGGGCGGTGGCGAAGCCGAACTCCTCGGCGCCGAGCAGGGCGGCGATCACGACGTCGCGCCCGGTCTTCATCTGGCCATCGGTCTGCACCACGATGCGGTCGCGCAGCCCGTTCAGCAGCAGCGTCTGCTGGGTCTCGGCGAGGCCGAGCTCCCACGGCCCACCGGCGTGCTTCAACGACGTGAGCGGGCTGGCCCCGGTACCGCCGTCGTGGCCCGAGATCAGCACCACGTCGGCCTTGGCCTTGCTCACGCCGGCGGCCACCGTGCCCACACCCATCTCGGCGACCAGCTTCACGTGCACCCGCGCCGCCGGGTTGGCGTTCTTCAGGTCGTGGATCAGCTGCTTGAGGTCCTCGATCGAGTAGATGTCGTGGTGCGGCGGCGGGCTGATCAACCCGACGCCGGGCGTGGAGTGCCGCGTGCGGGCGATCCACGGGTACACCTTGTGCCCCGGCAGTTGGCCGCCCTCGCCCGGCTTGGCGCCCTGGGCCATCTTGATCTGCAGGTCGTCGGCGTTGGTGAGGTACTCGGCCGTCACCCCGAAGCGGCCGGACGCGACCTGCTTGATCGCCGAGCGCCGCTCGGGGTCGTGCAGCCGCTCGGGATCCTCGCCACCCTCGCCGGTGTTCGACTTGCCGCCGATGCGGTTCATGGCGATGGCCAGCGTCTCGTGCGCCTCCATCGAGATCGAGCCGTAGCTCATCGCACCCGTCGAGAATCGCCGCAGGATGGAGGCGACCGGCTCGACCTCGTCGATCGGCACCCGATCACGCCCGCCGACCTTCAGCTCGAACAGCCCGCGCAGCGTGGCCAGCCGCTTCGACTGGTCGTTCGACGGCGTCCGAGTACTCCTTGAAGATGTCGTAGCGCTTGGCCCGCGTGGCGTGCTGCAGCTTGAACACCGTCGTCGGGTTGAACAGGTGGTGCTCGCCTTCGCGACGCCACTGGTACTCGCCGCCCAGTTCCAGACGGCGATGGGCGCGCTCCTCGGGGCGCTTCGGGTGGGCGAGGGCGTGGCGGGCCGCCACCTCACGGGCGACCTGCTCGAGCCCGATCCCGCCCAGACGGCTGACGGTGCCGGTGAAGTACCGGTCGACGAGCTCGTCGCCGAGACCGATCGCCTCGAAGATCTGGGCGCCGGTGTAGCTCGCCACCGTCGACACGCCCATCTTCGACATCACCTTGAGCACGCCCTTGCCGCACGCCTTGATGTAGTTGCGAACCGCCTTCACGGGGTCGATCCCGCCCAGGCCGTTGACCCCGCGGCCGCCGTCGTCGGCGACCATGTCCTCGATCGACTCGAACGCCAGGTACGGGTTGACCGCCCCGGCGCCGTAGCCGATCAGCAGCGCCATGTGGTGCACCTCGCGTGCGTCGCCGCACTCGACGATCAGGCCGGCCATCGTGCGCTGCTTGGTGCGCACGAGGTGGTGGTGCACGGCCGCGGTGAGCAGCAACGACGGGATCGGCGCCTCGACGTTGTCGCTGTTGCGGTCCGAGAGCACGATCACGCGGGCGCCGGCCTCGATCGCCGCCGACACCTCGCCGCAGATCGCCGTGAGCGCCCGCTCGAGGGCCAGGCCGCCGCCGGCGACGCGGAACAGGCCCTTCACCAGGTGGGCCTGCAGCCCGGGGTAGGCGCCGTCGCTGTTGGCGTGGACGATCTTGGCCAACTCGTCGTTGTCGATGATGGGGAACGGCAGGGCGAGCTGGCGGCAGCTCTCCGGGCCCGCCCGCAGCAGGTTCGCCTCCGGGCCGACCGTCGACGCCACCGACGTGACGATCTCCTCGCGGATCGCGTCGAGGGGCGGGTTGGTGACCTGGGCGAACAGCTGGGCGAAGTAGTCGAACAGCAGGCGCGGACGATCCGACAGCACGGCCAGCGGCGTGTCGGTGCCCATCGAACCGAGCGGCTCGGCCGCCGTCCGCGCCATCGGGGCGACGATGATCTTGAGCTCTTCGTGGGTGTAGCCGAACAGCTGCTGGCGGCGCAGCACGCTGTCGTGGCTGAACACCAGGTGTTCGCGGGCGGGCAGCGCGGCGAACTCGACGAGACCCTGGTCGAGCCACTCGGCGTAGGGGCGCTCGGCGGCCAGCGCCTGCTTGATCTCGGCGTCGTCGACGATGCGCCCGGCGGCGGTGTCGATGAGGAACATCCGCCCGGGCTGGAGCCGGCCCTTGCGCACCACGTGGGCCGGGTCGACGTCGATCACGCCCACCTCCGACGCCATCACCACGATGTCGTCGTCGGTGACCCAGTAGCGGCTCGGACGCAGGCCGTTGCGATCGAGCACGGCGCCGATCACGGTGCCGTCGGTGAAGGCGACGCTCGCCGGCCCGTCCCACGGCTCCATCAGCGCGGCGTGGAAGCGGAAGAACGCCCGCACCGCCGGGTCCATGGTGGCGTCGTTCTCCCACGCCGGAGGGATCATCATCAGCACGGCGTGGGGCAGGGGGCGCCCGCCGAGGTCGAGCAGCTCGAGCACCTCGTCGAAGCGGGCGGTGTCGGACGCGCCCGGCGTGCAGATCGGGAACGCCCGCTCGAGCGCGGCGAGGTGCGGGCTGTCGAGCATGGCCTCGCGGGCGCGCATCCAGTTCTCGTTGCCCTGCACCGTGTTGATCTCGCCGTTGTGGGCGACGAAGCGGTACGGGTGGGCGAGCGGCCACGACGGGAAGGTGTTGGTCGAGAAGCGGCTGTGCACCAGCACGATGGCGCTCTCGAAGCGCTCGTCGCCGAGGTCGGGGTAGAACGCGGCGAGCTGGGGGGTGGTGAACATCCCCTTGTACACGAGGGTGCGCGCCGACAGGGACGGGAAATAGGTCGCCAGGTCCGCCGCCAGCTCGTGCTCGACGCGCTTGCGAGCGACGTAGACGAGGCGGTCGAGCTCGATGCCGGCCGCCGCCCGGCCCGTGTCGGCGTCCGTGACGACGAGCTGCTGGAACGACGGCATCGCCGCCCGGGCGGTGGCGCCGAGGCACGCCGGCACGATCGGCACGTCACGCCAGCCGACCACGGCGAGGCCCTGCTCGACGACGATGTCCTCGATCGCCGCCTTGGCCTTGTCGACGGCGTCGGCGTCGGTCGGCAGGAACGCCGTCCCGACGGCGTAGCGCCCCGGCGGCGGGAGCTCGATCCCCTGATCGGCGAACACCCCGCGCAGGAAGCGGTCGGGGATCTGGGTGAGGATCCCGGCGCCGTCGCCGGTGTCGGCCTCGGCGCCGGTCGCCCCGCGGTGGGCGAGGTTGGTGAGGGCGCGCAGGCCGGTGAGCACCAGCTCGTGACTGGCGGCACCCTTGATGTTGGCCACGAAGGACACGCCACAGGAGTCGTGCTCGAACCGCGGGTCGTAGAGGCCCGCGCGGCCTGGAGGTTGAACCATTGCTCGTCGTCCGTTCCACGGAAGTCGGCCCGGCCGGCGCCGGGTCAGGGCTTGGGTGGTGTTCGGGACGACATTGGCCCGAACGATCGACGCCACTCTACGGGACGCTGCACCGGACGGTCGAAACCATTCCCGTAACAGTTCCGTGACGGTCCCGCGCCGCCATCTGGTCACTCTGCGTCTCGAACGGCGATCTGGTCACTCTGGCTTCTCGATATCGAGAACGGACGAGTGACCAGATCGCCGTCCCGGCGGGGGCATCCCAGCCGACGTGACACCCACTTCCTACGCTCATGGCTCATGGGTGTGAACAATCGCCAGCGGCGCGCCGCCAAGGCGCACAAGCGATCACGGCAACGCAGCGCCCGCACGCCCGCGGCCAGCACGGGCACCGCGACCACCGTCCGTTCGACGACGCGTCGCGCTCACCACGCGAGCCGCGATCGCGTTCGCGCTGTGCTCACTGCGGCGGCACGCGATATCGCGAGCGGCGCACCAGCGGCGGTCGTGAACGAGGCTGTCGACGAGCTCGCCGACGTCGACCCCGCACTCGTCCGCGCCGAGGGCGAGGGTGAAGCACTACGGATGGTTGGGGTCCTCTGGCAGAACGGCTGGCAGCCGGCCGAGCTCGTTCGACAGGGCCGGCGTCACAACGCCCGCACCGCCCGGCTCGTCACCACGGCCGTGGCGGCCGACCACGGCCACCGCGCCGTCGGCACGCTGCATCCGCAGTGGGCCGCACAGGTCGACCAGCTCGATCTGCACCGGCTCGACGCGCCGACCGGCTGGCTCGGCCCTGTGCTCGCATGCGACCAGCTCGACCGCCGAGAGACCGTTGTCGCGGTCGTCGAACTGATCGGCATGTTGTACGCACTCGGACCACTCCCCGTCCTCATCCCGCCGCCGGGCAACACCGAGCACCGCGCCACGTCGGCGACGCCACGCGACATCGATGCCACCGTGCTGGCCAAGGTGCGGGCCCTGCTCGCGCAAGCCGAGTCCACCTCGTTCGAGGCCGAGGCCGCCTCGTTCACGGCAAAGGCACAGGAGCTCATGTCGCGCCACTCGATCGATGCCGCGATGGCCTGGGCCGAGTCCGACCGCTCCGAACGTCCGGTGACGGTCCGTCTGGCGATCGACGAGCCCTACGACGACATCAAGGCGTGGCTGCTGCAGATCGTCGCCACCCACAATCGCTGCCGCGCCATTCGCCATGTCGAGTACGGGCTGTCGTCGGTCCTCGGGTTCGCCGGCGACGTCACCGCCACCGAGGTGCTGTTCACGTCGTTGCTCGTGCAGTCGCAGATCGCGCTGCGGGCGGAAGGCGCAACCGCCGCTCCAGGCGGGCGCACGCGCAGCCGGTCCTTCCGCTCGTCGTTCCTGATGGCATACGCGCATCGCATCGATGCCCGCCTCGCCGAGGCGAATGCCGCGATCGAAGACGAGCCCACCTCGTGGCATCCCGGTGGCGGAGAGCCTGCTGGAGAAGCGTCGTTGCCGGTGCTCGCGGAACGAGGGTCGATCATCGATGAGGAAGTCCACGGGGCGTTCGGCACGTTGCGATCGAGCCGGGTGCGCGGTGGCGACGATTGGCTCGGCTACGAGCGTGGACGCCTCGCCGCCGATCGTGCCCAGCTGCAGCGCGCCGACCTGACAAGCGGCTGATCCCGCTGGCGTTTGTGTCTGCGACAGCGCGCTCCTGACGCGCCCGAGCTGACACAGAACCGTCAGCCCGGATCGGTGAAGTCGGGCCGGCGACCCTCGACGTTCGCCATCACTGCCTCGCGCTGGTTGGCGCTGCCGACGAGCCGGACGATCGCCTCGCGCTCGGCGGCGAACTGCGCCGGTGCGTCGAGGTTGGCGGCCCGGTCGATCAGCGCCTTCGCCGATCGCACGGCGTCGGGGTTGCGGCCGGCGATGTCGCCGGCGAGGGCGAGGGCGTCGCGTCGCGGGTCGTCGCTGAGGCGGGTGGCGAGACCGAGCGTCAGCGCTTCGGTGCCGGTGAAGATCCGCCCCGTCATCGTCAGCTCCTTGGCCACGTCGGGACGGGTGAGTCGAGCGAGCATCCACGTGCCGGTCATGTCGGGGACCAGCCCCCAGTGCACCTCCCGCACCGACATCGCCGTTTCCGGGTGGACGATGCGGACGTCGGCACCGAGGGCGAGCTGCAGGCCGCCGCCGAGGGCGTGACCGTGCACCGCCGCGATCACGGGCACCGCCAACTCCTGCCACACCCAGCAGATCTGCTGGCCGAGGTGGGTGATGCCCGCTCGCGGTCATGCGCCCGGGGTCGCCGAACCCGTCGGTGGTGCCGGCCAGCCCGGCGAACATCGACAGGTCGAGGCCGGCGCAGAACGACGCTCCCTCACCCGACAGCACCACGGCGCGAACGGCCGCCTCGTCCTTCAGCCGCTCACCGGCGGCGGCGATCGCCTCGAACATCGGTCCGTCGAGGGCGTTGCGCTTGTCGGCGCGGCACAGGCGCACGTCGGCGACGCCGCCGACGATGTCGATGCTGACGCGGTCGGGCATTGGGGTCAAGGGTGCACCATTCGTTTCCGATTGCGAGCGAACGCCAGCGAGTGAGCGGCCAACGTCGGCCCTGCCTGGCCGGGCAACGCAATTGTAGATTCGGCGTCATGAAGTTGAACCTGTCGGCCGACGAGCTGCTCACGACCACCCGCTCGGTGCGCAAGCGGCTCGACTTCGACCGGCCGGTCGAGCGGGCCGTCGTCGAGGAGTGCCTGACCATCGCCATGCAGGCACCCACCGGCAGCAATCGCCAAGGGTGGCACTGGGTGGTGGTCGAGGACGCCGCCAAGAAGCGGGCGATCTGCGACGTCTACCGCACGAACTTCGCCGAGTATCGCAACGGACCGGCGCCGAGCTACGCCGAGGGGGACACGCGCGGCGAGCGCCAGCCCAAGGTCGCCGACTCGGCGACGTACCTCGCCGAGAACTTCCACCGCAGCCCGCTGCTGGTGATCCCCTGCCTCTGGGGTCGCCTCGACGACGCCTCGGTACGCGTCGGCGCGTCCGGGTGGGGGTCGCTGCTGCCGGCGGTGTGGAGCTTCATGCTGGCGCTGCGCGAGCGCGCCATGGGGTCGGCGTGGACCACCATCCACCTGATGAACGACGGCGAGCGCGAGGTCGCCGAGGTGCTCGGGATCCCGTTCGACAAGGTCACCCAGGGCGGCCTGTTCCCGGTCGCCTACACGATCGGCACCGACTTCCGGCCGGCGCCGCGCGAGCCGCTCGAGAAGGTGCTGCACTGGGATCAGTGGTAGCCGGGCTCCTCGACGAGGCGCAGGCCGCTCGGCATCGTCGACGGTAGGGCGTTCGGCAGCTCGACCACGAACTCGGTGCGGTGAGCGGGGAAGACGTGCTCGCTCACGAGCACCGGGCGACCGTCCTCGTCGGTGGTGACGCGCTCGCACTGCAGCAGCGGCGCCCCCTCCGGCACGGCGAGCAGGGCGGCGTCGGTGGCGTCGGCGATGCCGGCGGCGATCGTCTGCGTGGCGCCGCGCAGGCGCACCGGCAACAGCTCGTAGAACGGGTGACGCTCGACGTCGTCGCGTGACAGCCCGGCGGCGAGCGCGGCCGGGCACCACACGGTGACGACGGCGAACGGCTCGCCGTCGGCGAGGTTGACCCGCTTGACGCGCAGCACCGAGTCGACCCCGAGCAGCGCCGCCACCTTGGCCGGTGGCTCCTCGAAGGCGAACTCGATGATCCGGCGCTCGTTGGCGCGGCCGCCGGCGGCGAGCTGGTCCTCGATGGTGCCGAGGGCGTTGAGCCGTTGCACCACCGGTTCGGTGGCCACGTACCATCCGAAGCCCTGCCGGGCTGCGATCAGGCCGTCTTCGCGCACGAGGTCGAGGGCGCGCCGCACCGTCACCCGGCTGGCGCCGAACTCCTCCGACAGCGCCGCCTCGCTCGGCAGCAGCGATCCGGCCGGTGCCGTGCGCGCCCGAGCCCGCAGTTCGTCGGCGATCTCGGCGTAGCGGATCCGTCTCACGCCGGCCCCGTATCGTCGATCAGCTCGGGTTGGCCTCGTTCGCTCACTTGTATTATAGTTGTATACCAATGGCACGGAACGCAAGCCAGGACGACACGACGTCCCCGACCATCGACAGGGAGCCACCCGCATGAGCACCGTCACCGCCTCCACCCCCATCGAGCTCGTCGAGGGCGTCTACGCCTCGCTCGCCGAGCGTGTCGCCGCCGCCCGTGAGCGCCTCGGCCGTCCGCTGACGCTGACCGAGAAGATCCTCGTCAACCACCTCTCCGACCCCGGCCAGGACCTCGAGCGGGGCGTCAGCTACGCCGACTTCCATCCCGATCGTGTGGCGATGCAGGACGCCACGGCGCAGATGGCGCTGCTGCAGTTCATGACCGCCGGGCTGGCCGAGGTGGCCGCCCCGTCGACCGTGCACTGCGACCACCTCATCCAGGCCAAGGTCGGGGCGCGCATCGACCTCGGCGTGGCGATCGACACCAACGAGGAGGTCTACGACTTCCTCCGCTCGGTGTCGGCGAAGTACGGGATCGGCTTCTGGGGCCCGGGCAGCGGGATCATCCACCAGGTCGTGCTCGAGAACTACGCCTTCCCCGGCGGGATGATGATCGGCACCGACTCCCACACGCCGAACGCCGGCGGCCTCGGGATGGTCGCCATCGGGGTCGGCGGCGCCGACGCCGTCGACGTGATGACCGGCTTCCCGTTCAACGTGCGCTGGCCCAAGGTGATCGGCGTACGGCTCACCGGCTCGCTGTCGGGCTGGTCGAGCCCGAAGGACGTCATCCTCGAGGTCGCCCGCATCCTCACCGTCGAGGGCGGCACGGGGGCGATCATCGAGTACCACGGCCCGGGCGCCGATTCGATCTCGGCCACGGGCAAGGGGACGATCTGCAACATGGGGGCCGAGATCGGGGCCACCACGTCGCTGTTCCCGTACGACCAGAACATGGCGATGTACCTGAAGGCGACCGGGCGGGAGGCGATCGCCGCCGCGGCCGACGGCGTGGCCGAGCACCTGCGACCCGACGACGGGGCGCTGTACGACCAGCTCGTCGAGATCGACCTCGACGCGTTGACGCCGATGATCAACGGGCCGCACTCCCCCGACCGTGCCCACCGCATCGGGCAGGAGGTGGGTGCCGCCGCGCAGGCGAACGACTGGCCGCTCGAGATCTCCTCGGCGCTGATCGGATCGTGCACCAACTCGTCGTACGAGGACATCACCCGGGCGGCGTCGATCGCCCGCCAGGCGGCGGCCAAGGGGCTGACCGCCAAGACCGAGCTGCTGGTCACGCCCGGTTCCGAGCAGATCCGGGCGACGATCGAGCGCGACGGCCTGCTCGCCGACCTCGAGGCCGTCGGTGCGACGGTGCTCGCCAACGTGTGCGGACCGTGCATCGGCCAGTGGTCGCGGCCCGAGAGCATCACCGGGCGGCCGAACACGATCGTCAACTCCTACAACCGCAACTTCCCCAAGCGCAACGACGGCTCGGCGAAGACGCTGTCGTTCGTCACCTCGCCCGACACGGTGATGGCGCTGGCGCTGGCCGGTCGCCTCGACTTCGACCCGGCGCACGACACGCTCACCGCACCCGACGGGACCGAGGTGACGCTCGAGGCGCCGGTGGGCGAGGTGCTGCCCGAGCGTGGCTACGACCCCGGCGTCGACACGTTCACGGCACCGCCGGCGGACGGCTCCGGCGTCACCGTGGTGGTCGACCCGGCGAGCGATCGCCTTCAGCTGCTCGAGCCGTTCCCGGCGTGGGACGGCGAGGACTTCACCGGGCTCGTCGTGCTGATGAAGGCGCAGGGCAAGTGCACCACCGACCACATCTCGGCGGCCGGGCCGTGGCTCAAGTACCGCGGCCACCTCGAGAACATCTCGGGCAACCTGTTCCTCGGCGTCGTCAACGCGTTCACCGGCGCCACCGGCGAGGGCAAGGACCAGCTCGACGGCTCCACCCGGTCGTTCCCGGACATCGCCAAGCACTACGGCGCGACCGGCACGGCGTGGTGCGCGATCGGCGACCGCAACTACGGCGAGGGGTCGTCGCGTGAGCACGCGGCGATGGAACCGCGGTTCCGCGGCGGGCGGGCGATCTTCGCCCGCAGCTTCGCCCGCATCCACGAGACCAACGCCAAGAAGCAGGGGCTGGTGCCGCTGACGTTCGCCGATCCGGCGACCTACGACGCCATCGGCGAGGACGACCGCATCGACGTGCTCGGCCTGCCGCCGGTGCCCGGTCAGCCGGTGCGGTGCCGCATCGCCAAGCCCGACGGCACCACCGTCGACTTCGAGTGCACCCACACCTTCAGCGACGAGCAGGTGGAGTGGTTCATCGCCGGCTCGGCCCTCAACATCGTCCGCGCCAAGGTCTCCTCCGCCACCCCCACCTGACCAAGATTTCCACAAGCATTTTCGAGCGCGTCGCGCTCGAATACGCGTACCGGAATCAGAGATGGCGCCTATCTCTGATTCCGGTACGCGAAATCGTGCGTCCACGCTCGATTTTGCTTGTGGAAATCTTCTCCCCCGGGCGGGTCAGCAGGGGACGATGATGTCGATGCCGATCACGAAGCCGGCGTAGTGCGGCGTGTCGGCGTTCGCCGCGTCGAGCTCGGCGACGGTCGTGTTCAGGCGGGCGGCGACGCGACCCTTGGTGTCGCCGCTGCGGATCGTGTACGTCTGGCGCGCCGACCCGTCGGGGCACGTGTCGCCGGACGCCGGTCCGCTGGCACCGCTCGACGCCTCCGGGCCGCCGGCCGACGGCAACGTCGAGCTCGGGTCGTAGCCCGCCGGCGGGATGCGGATCGTCTCGCCGGGCACCAGCGTGTGGTTCACACCGTCGCTCCAGCCGTTGTAGTCGATCAGCGTCTGGTACGGGACGTCGAACTTGTTGGCGATCCTCAGGATGTAGTCGCCGGAGTGGATCTCGTAGGGCTGTTCGATGCTGCGGTCGAGCGTGGTCGGCGCCGGCCGCCCGTTGGGGTCGGGGGGAAGTGTCGGCCGGGAGGTCGTCGTGCTGCGCAGCGGCACCGTGGCGTAGGTGGTGGCCGTCTGGAGCACCGTGGTGACACCCGATGCGTCATCTCCCCTCACGGCACGCGGCGCCGAACACCGTGGCGGTGGCCAGTCCGGCGGCGAGCAACGACGCACGCGTGGGTCGGCCAAGCACGGCGCCAGCGTACTGACGCCTCCCGCGGCGCTCCCGGCACCCCTCGACCGGTCGGGCGTGGCGCACCGCGCCGCGGGCTGCCATGATCGACGTCGTCATGATCGAGCTGCTGCGCACCACCGGCGCGGCGCGCCGCTTCCTCGCCGATCGCGTCGAGCCGGCCGTCGTGCACCAGATCCTCGACGACGCCCGCTTCGCGCCGAGCGGCGGCAACCGCCAGCCGTGGAAGGTGGCCGTGGTCGAGGACCGGGCGCTGCGCCGGCAGATCGGGGCGCTGATGCAGGGCGTGTGGGACGACTACCGCGCCCGCCCGGCCGGCATCACGCCGTACAACGTCGTCGACGACGTCGTACCGGACGCCACGCCGCCCGTCGACAACGAGCTCCTCGACTCGATCGCCGAGATCCCCGTCGTGCTCGCCGTCGCCGCCGACCTCCGCCGGATCGCGCTGATGGACCGCGACCTCGACCGTGTGCCGGTGACCGGAGGGGCGTCGATCTACCCGTTCTGCTGGAGCATCCTGCTGTCGGCGCGCTCGCGTGGGCTCGGCGGCGTGATGACGACGTTCCTGTCCCGGGTCGAGCCCGCCGCCGCCCCATTGCTCGCTCTCCCCGAGCACCACGCCCTCGTCGCGACGATCTTCCTCGGCGTCCCCGAGCACGTCACCACGAAGCTGAGCCGGGAGCCGGTCGAGCACTTCACCACCGTCGACCGCTTCGACGGCGAGGCGTTCACCCCGACCGTCACGCCGCTGCGCACGAGCGAGCGCTAGTCGGTGCCGGGCCGCCGCTCGCCCTCGCGCGCCGGGCTCGCCGCGGTAGCCGTGCGGGTAGGTGGCGGCCAGTTCGGCGGAGGTCGGGTGGTGCGGGCGGCGCGCCTCGGCGGGCAGCTGCGCCGAGATCGCCGCCATGATCCGCTTGGTGTCGGCGGCGAGTGAGCGGCGCTTCAACTCCACCGGCGGTCCGACCGAGACCGTGACCAGCGGCGGGTCGGCGACGCTGAGCACGTTGGGCAGGCGGCTCGACCGCGGCCACACCCGCTCGGTGCCCCACAGGCCGACCGGGATCACCGGGGCCTTGGTGAGCTGCGCCAGGCGCGCCGCCCCCCAGCGCCCCTTGAGCACGGGGTCGAAGAACGCCGGACCCCGGGGGATCGTGCCCTGGGGCATGATCCCCACCAGCTCGCCGCCCTCGATCGCCGACACCGCCGCCTGCAACGGTTCGTTCGAGCCGCTCGCCCGGTCGACGCGGATGCCGCCCATCGCCCGGCTCAGCTGGCCGACGAGCGGCACGTCGAACACCTCTTTCTTGCCGAGGAAGCGCATGGTGCGTCCGCTGCGGGCGACGACGAGGGCCATCGCGCCGGGGTCGAAGTAGCTGCGATGGTTCCCGACGATGATCGCCGGGCCCTCGGCCGGGATGTGCTCGATCCCCGAGATGTCGAACCGGGCGTAAGGCATCAGCTCGGTGCGAGCGAACTGCAGCGCTACCTTCTGCAGCTCCACGCCGAGCACCGGGATCTTGACCACGCCCGGTGACACGTCGAGGTTGACGATCGGCCAACGGCGCAGGGTGGCCATCACGACCATGCTCGGATCGGGGTTGACCACCACCGGGTGGCCCACGGCCGACAGCAGCGGGGTGTCGAACACGCTGTCGGAGTAGGCGTAGCTCTGGCCGAGGTCGACGTCGGCGGACGCCGCCCAGTCGCGCACGGCCGTGCGCTTGCCGGCCGCCCACACGAACGGGCCGACGATCGTGCCGTCGAAGGTGTCGTCGGCGTCGACGCCGTAACGGGTAGCGATGACGTCGTCGAAGCCGAGCCAGTCGCCGAGCGGCTTGACCAGCTCGTACGGCGTCGTGGTGGCCAGCACCAGCGGCAAGCCGGCGGCGCGGTGCTCGGCGAAGCGCTGCCAGGCGAACGGCTGCACCTTCGCCGCCAGCGTCCCCGCCGCCGCTTCCCCGGCGGCGCGCATCGCCGCCCGCGAACGTCCCTTGGCCAGGGCGGCGGCCTGGCGGGCGAGCAACATCGACGGCAGCGTCTCGCCGATGACGTTGAACAGGCCGTACAGCAACCCCTCGCCGGGGATGCCGCGGGTGGTGAAGCCCGAATCGCGCATGGCGTGGGAGTAGACGGCACCGGAGGCGCCGGCGAGCAGCGTGCGATCGAGGTCGAAGAAGGCGGCACCGGCCACGCCGGCAGGGTACTCCCCGCCCGTGCGACGGCGTCCCGAGTCTGTAAGGGGCTGAAAACGGGAGAAACCCTGCTTGGGGGAAGCAGGGTCTCTCAACCTGAACCCGATCGATGGGGGGACATCGACGTGGTGGGTTCTATCGAGCGGTACATGGGGGGTGTATCGCTTCGACTATGTGCTTGTGAGTATAGGCACAATCGCCGCAATCTGACCAGTAGAACATTCCGATGCGGTCCATCGCCCGGACAGATGGGTGTCCCGCTCCGTGGGAAAGGCCGCAGCGATCGACGGTATCGTCCTCGCAGATGGATGTGCGACAGCTCGCGGCGCTGGTCGCTATCGCCGATCACGGCTCGTTCTCGGCGGCGGCCCGTGCGCTGTTCACCGTGCAATCCAACGTCTCCAGCCACATCGCCCGGCTGGAGAAGGAGCTCGGCGTCACCCTCGTCGATCGTACCCAGGGCGGCCTCACCGACGACGGCGTGCGCGTGGTCGAGCGGGCACGACGCGTGCTGCGCGAGCTCGACGACATCGCCGCCGACATGGCGCGTGTCGACGGTGACGTCGCCGGCGACGTCCGCCTCGGCATGCTCGGCACCACCGCCCGCTGGCTGCTGCCCCGCCTGCTCACCGAGACCGCCTCGATCCACCCCAACGTCCACGCCATCGTCGCCGAGGGCTCGACGTCGGTGTTGATCCCCGCCCTGCTCGCCGGCCAGTACAACGCCGCCGTCGTGCACCTGCCGATCGACGAGCCCGAGCTCGTCATCGAGCCGTTGTTCGCCGAGGACCTCCTGCTGCTCACCGGGCCCGATCACGAGCTCGGTTCGTACACCGAGATCCCGCTCGCCGAGCTGGCCACCCACCGCCTGCTGCTGCCGCCCCCCGGGTCGGCGCTGCGGCGCGTGCTCGACCGGGCCGCCCGCTCGCAGGGAGTGCAGCTCGTCGCCCAGGCCGAGATCGACGGCGTCCGCCTGCTCGCCACGCTCGCCGTCGACGGCTTCGGGGCGGCGATCGTGCCGGCCACCGGGGTGCCCCAGACCGCCGCTCGGCGCTTCCACGCCGTGCGCGTGCCCGAGCTGCCGCCGCGGGTGGTGGCCCTCGCCTACCACCGCCGGCCGCCTCCGAGCGCCGCGACGCAGGCGCTGATCACCGCGCTGCACAACTGCCTGCCCGACAAGGCGCTCGAGCAACCGGGCGTGCGTCTGGGGTCGGATGCGTTCCCGCTGCTCGGTGGTCGCTGAGGCGGTCCGGGCGACCGTCGCGAACCGATCGTCACCCGACCACCTATAGGGGGGCATGGATCGCCAGCGCCCGGTCGTGCTCAGTGCCGCCGCCATCTCGCTCGTGATCGCCGTGTTCGCACTGGTGATGGCGTGGACCACCACCGACGACGGCAGCAACGCCGCCGGCACGACCGCGACCCCCGCGGCCAGCACGGCGTCGGCGCCCGCGGCCAACACCCATCGTCGCCGGCGTCACCCGGGGCCACCACCCCGGCCACGGGTGACGGGGCGACGGCCGCGAGCGCCGGGGCCACGGCGGCAGCGACGGGGCGACGACCACGTTCGACATCACGATCGACAACTTCGAGTTCTCTCCCGGTGACGCGGTGGTGGCCCCCGGGACGACGGTCGTGTTCACGAACGACGACTCGGTCGATCACTCGATCGTGGCCGACGGCGACGCCTTCGCCGGGTCGCCGACGCTCAAGCCGGGTGACACGTACCAGGTCACGCTCACCGAAGCGGGCTCCTATCCGTACAAGTGCGGGATCCACAGCTTTATGACCGGCACGATCACGGTGCAGAGCTGACGATGGGCACGACGACCGATCCCCTGCGGCTGGCCGTCCGGGTGGTGGCCGCGCTCGCCGTGCTCGGTGGCGGGCTCATCCATCTCAAGCTGTACGGCGACAGCTATCGGCACATCGACACCGTCGGTCCGATGTTCCTGCTCAACGGCATCGCGTCGATCGTGCTCGCCGTCACGCTCGTGGTCTGGCGCCACTGGCTCGTGACGCTCGCCGCGCTGGGCCTCGTCAACGGCTCGCTGCTGGCGTTCGCCATCAGCCGCACCGATCACGGCATCTTCGACTTCAACGAGCGTGGCTTCAACCCGATCTCCGTACGCGGCGTGGGCGCTCGTCTTCGAGATCGTCGCTGCCGTACTGCTCGTCGTGCTGCTGGCGTGGGACCTCGCTCCCGCCGACGACGCCGACTGGCGCCCCTAGTCATTCAGGCCGGGCTCGCGACGACGACACCCGGAAGCGGCGACCGGTCACGGTCTCGGGTTCGATGCGCACGAAGTGTGGCTTCGGCGAGATGTGCCACGGGAACAACGGCAGCTCGGCAAGATCGAAGACCTCGCGGATGCCGGTCACCTCCGACGCCCGGCCCTTGGCGATGACGCTCCACGCCTCGCCCTCGACGGGGTCGTACGCATCCACTTCGAAGGCAACGGGCTCGCTCGACGGGGTGACGGCGGCGAGCTTCGAGCCGGTCGCGGTGCGGAACAGGATCGTGCCGTGGTCGACCACGAAGTTGACCGGGAAGATCTCGGGACGCCCGTCGACGACCAGCGCGAGGCGACCGACCTCGGCGGTGCGGAGCAGCGCCCAGCACTCGTGCTCGTCGAGTTGCGCGGCCGCGCCACCGATGTCGGCGGGGTCCGAGGATGTTCCCATACGGTCCAGTCTGCGGCCAGTCGCGACGGGCCCACAAGGGCCGGAGGTCCCGAGCGGTCGATGGCGACGCACGAGCGCCTACCTTGTCCACGTCGCCCAACGGAAGGAGCTCGATGTCGCAGCGACCGTGCGGTGAGGCGCCAGTCGCCGGCGCCCGCGCCCATCGCCCACCGGGCCGGAGCGGGATCGTGACGCGGCCGGTGCTGGCCTTGCGGCGCGCCGCAGCCGAAGGGACGAGCTTCGACGTTCGCACGCTCGACAGCGGGCGCACGGTGGTGTGGGTCGAGGTCGGCGGCGAACGGGCGTCGGGCTTCCGCGGTGTGCCGCTGTCGGCGGCCACCTCCGAGATGGTGGTGGCCGGGGCCGAAGCGGCGCGCCGCGACCGACTGCCGCTCGTGGTGGTGATGGCATCGACGGGGGCCGACATCGTCGAGGGCGTGGCCGCCCTCGAGGGCTGGGGACGCATGGCCCGTGGCCTCGTCGACTGCTCCGGGATCGTGCCGACCGTCGTCGTCGTCGACGGCCCGGCCGTGTCGGGGCCGGCCCTGCTGCTCGGCGTCGCCGATCTCGTGGTGATGACGGAGTCGAGCTACGCGTTCGTCAACGGCCCGGTGATGGTGGAGGAGTTCACCGGCGTGGCCATCTCCGTCGACGAGCTCGGCGGCGCCCGCCAGCCTGGCGCGCAACACCGGCGTGCCCACCCTCGTCGTCGCCGACCGCACCGCTGCGGTCGACGCCGTCGAGCAGTTGCTCGGCTACCTGCCCGACAGCTCCGACAGCGAACCGCCGCAGACCGAGACCGACGACCCGGTCGACCGCGCCTGTCCCGAGGCCGGCCACCTCCTGCCGGCGACGACCACCGGGAGCTACGACGTACGGCACGTCGCCGCCGCGATCGTCGACGTCGACAGCTTCTGCGAGGTGCGCGAGCGGTGGGCCACCAACGTGGTGACCGCGTTCGCCACGGTCGACGGGCGGCCGATCGGCATCGTCGCCAACCAGCCGATGTCACGCGCCGGGACGCTCGACATCCCCGCGTCGCAGAAGGCCGCCCGCTTCGTGGCGCTGTGCGACGCGTTCAACCTCGGGGTGCTCACGCTGGTCGACACGCCGGGCTTCTACCCCGGCAAGGACCTCGAGTGGCGGGGCATGATCCGCCACGGCGCCCAGCTGGTGTTCGCCTACGCCCGGGCGACGGTGCCGCGGGTGTGCGTGATCCTGCGCAAGAGCTACGGCGGCGCCTACATCGTGATGGACTCCAAGGAGATGGGCAACGACGCCTGCTTCGCCTGGCCGTGGGCGGAACTGGCGGTGATGGGCGCCGGCCAGGCAGCGGCGATCCTGCGGCGCCGGGCGACCGCCGAGGACCGGGCGGCGTTCGAGGCCGACTACGCCGACCGCCTGCTCAACCCCTACGTCGCCGCCGAGCGCGGCTACGTCGACGCCGTGATCGACCCCGCCGACACCCGCCGAGAGGTCGCCGCGGCGTTCGAGGCCCTCGCCGACAAGCGCGAGGTGCTGCGCCCGAGAAAGCACGGCAACGAGCCGTTGTAGGCCACCGGCCTCGAAGCTTCTCGGTCGCTCCTTCGTCGCTCCCTCGGCGCCTCGGCCGGAAGCCAGAACCCTGGCGACGGGGTACCCTCGCTCACCGTGCGACGGTTGCTGGTCGGTGCTGGTCTCGTGCTCGCTGTGCTGGCGCCGGTTGCTCGCACGGACGCCTACCACGGCGACTCCACCGACGTCTACGACGATCCGTCGCACTGGGTGTGCCGGCCGGACATGACGACGTGTGCGACTCGGGGCTCGACGCCACGTCGATCGCCGCCGACGGCACCCTGACGCCGGTGCCCTTCGTCGCCGACCCCGAGGCGCCGATCGACTGCTTCTACGTCTACCCGACGATCTCGCGCGACCAGGGTGCGAACAGCGACTTCGTGGCCGCCGACGGCGAGGAGCGCTACGTGACCGCGAACCAGGCGGCGCCGCTCGGCACGGCCTGCCGGGTGTTCGCACCCGTGTACCGCCAGGTGACCCTCACCGCGCTGGCCGCCGGGCTCGCCGGCACACCGGTGTCGGTGCCCGAGGGCGACGACCCGCGCGAGATCGCCTACGGCGACGTCGTCGACGCGTGGAACCACTACCTCGACCACGACAACGACGGCCGCGGCGTGATCCTGGTCGGCCATTCGCAGGGTGCCGGCATCCTCGACCGGCTGATCCGCGAGGAGATCGACCCCGATCCGACCGAGCGCGACCTCCTCGTGTCGGCCTACCTCGCCGGCACCAGCGTGCAGGTGCCGTTCGGCCACGACGTGGGCGGCGACTTCCAGAACGTGCCGCTGTGCCGCGCCGCCGACGCGACCGGCTGCGTGGTCACCTGGTCGTCGTTCCGCTCGACGTCACCGCCGCCCGAAGACAGCTACTTCGGGCGACCGGGCGAGGGCACCGAGGCCGCCTGCACCAACCCCGCCGCGCTCGCCGGCGGCGCCGCCCAGCTCACCCCGCGCATGCCGGCCAACGCCGACGCGTCGATCCTCACCGACCTCGGGACCTCGGCGGAGGGCACGACGTGGCTCGACCCGGCGGTCGGCACGATCGACACGCCCTACGTCGAGTTGCCCGGGCTCGCCGCCGCCAAGTGCGTGAAGTGGAACGGCTTCAACTGGCTCGAGATCACGGTCGAGGGCGATCCGTCCGATCCCCGCGCCGACGACATCGGCGGCGACATCACGCCGGAGTGGGGCCTGCACCTCGTCGACATGAACCTGGTGATGGTCGACCTGCAACGCCTCGCCGCGAGCCAGGCCGCGGCGTTCGTCGCCGCCCGCTGACGGGCACGGACAGCACCGGCCACGCCCCGCCGCGCCTGGAGCGCTGGAGGTGGGCGGCGGTTAGTCTGCGCGGGGGAGGAAGCCCCCGCCAACCAGCCCCTCGTGATCCCAAAGGGAACAACATGCCCGACACCATCACGCTCACCGACGACCGCACCGGCAAGACGGTCACCGTCCCGATCACCGATGGGGTGTTCCCGTCGTCGGCGATCCGCCAGCTCGATCCGAACCTGTTCGTCTACGACCCGGCGTTCCTGTCGACTGCGGCATGCCGGTCGGAGATCACCTACCTCGACGGCGACGCCGGGGTCCTGCGCTATCGCGGCTACCCGATCGAGCAGCTCGCCGAGCAGTCGACGTACCTCGAGGTCGCCTACCTGATCCTGTACGGCGAGCTCCCGTCGGCCGAGCAGCTGCAGAAGTGGACCTACGAGGTCACCCACCACACGTTCATCCACGAGAACATGCGCAAGCGGTTCGTCGACGGGTTCCACTACGACGCCCACCCGATGGGGATGTTCATCTCGTCGCTCGCCGCCCTCGGCACCTTCTACGGCGAGGCCAAGAACATCTTCGATCCCGAGTCGCGCCACAAGCAGATCCTCCGGCTGATCGCCAAGGCGCCGACGTTGGCTGCGATGTGCTACCGGTTCTCGGTCGGCCTGCCGTTCTTCCTCCCCGACAACGCGCTGTCGTACCCGGCCAACTTCCTCACGATGATGTGGCGGATCGGCGAGTACGAGGTGCACCCGGTGCTCGAGCGGGCGATGGACGTGCTGTTCATCCTCCACGCCGACCACGAGCAGAACTGCGGCACCACGGCGATGCGCGTCGTCGGCTCGAGCCACGCCGAGCCCTACTCGGCGGCGGCATCGGCGGCGGCGGCGCTGTACGGGCCGCTGCACGGCGGCGCCAACGAGGCGGTCGTGCACATGCTCACCGAGATCGGCTCGCTCGAGAACGTGCCGGCGTTCATCGACGAGGTGAAGGCCGGCAACGGGCGCCTGATGGGGTTCGGCCACCGCGTGTACAAGAACTTCGACCCGCGGGCGCGGATCATCAAGCAGACCGCCTACGACGTGTTCGAGGTCACCGGCAAGAACCCGCTGCTCGACATCGCCCTGGCCCTCGAAGAGGCGGCGCTCGCCGACTCGTACTTCGTCGATCGCAAGCTGTACCCGAACGTGGACTTCTACTCCGGGCTGATCTACCAAGCGCTCGGCTTCCCGGTCGACATGTTCACCGTGCTGTTCGCCATCCCGCGCATGGTCGGCTGGCTGGCGCACTGGGACGAGCTGTTGAACGACGGCGACCAGAAGATCTCCCGGCCCCGCCAGTGGTACACCGGCCAGGCCGAGCGCGACTACGTCAAGCTCTCCGAACGCTAGGGGTTTCGACCTCACTCCGCTGCGCTCCGTTCGGTCGAGCTTCGTTGAGCGGCTCCGCCGCACCCAACTGCTGGCGGCGGCCGGCAAGCCGGCCCAGCCCGCCGCACCGGGGGGCTACCGCCCCCCAGACCCCCCGACGGAGTCGGCGCGAGACACGACCGCCGACCGTGCCCGCATGCCGTTTGGCATGTCCCCATGGCTTCAGGCGGCGCAGCCATCTTCTCCTGCAGCCGGCGGTCGAGGGCGGCGAGGAAGTCCTCGGTGTTGAGGTAGGGGGCGTCGCGCGAGATGAGCAGGGCGAGATCCTTCGTCATCTCGCCGGCCTCGACCGCTTCGATGCACACCGCCTCGAGCGCCTCGGCGAACGCCGTGACCTCCGGCGTCTCGTCGAGCTTGCCGCGGTGGGCGAGGCCGCGTGTCCAGGCGAAGATCGAAGCGATCGGGTTCGTCGACGTGGGGTTGCCCTTCTGGTGCTCGCGGTAGTGACGGGTCACCGTGCCGTGGGCCGCCTCGGCCTCGACGGTGTTGCCGTCCGGCGTCATCAGCACCGACGTCATCAACCCGAGCGATCCGAAGCCCTGCGCCACGATGTCGCTCTGCACGTCGCCGTCGTAGTTCTTGCACGCCCAGACGTAGCCGCCCTCCCACTTCAGCGCGGCGGCGACCATGTCGTCGATGAGGCGGTGCTCGTAGGTCAGCCCGGCGGCGCGTGAAGTCGGCTTCGAACTCGTTGGCGAACACCTCGGCGAAGATGTCCTTGAACTCGCCGTCGTACGCCTTGAGGATCGTGTTCTTCGTCGACAGGTAGACGGGATAGTTGCGGGCGAGGCCGTAGCGCAGGCTGGCGCGTGCGAAGTCGCGGATCGAGTCGCGGAAGTTGTACATCCCCATCGCCACCCCGCCGTCGGGGCCGAACGTGGCGATCTCCATCTCCATCGGCTCGCTGCCGTCGGCGGGCGTGTAGGTGATCGTGACCGTGCCGGCGCCGGGCACCTTGAAGTCGGTCGCCTTGTACTGGTCGCCGTGGGCGTGACGGCCGACGACGATCGGCTTGGTCCAGCCGGGCACGAGCCGCGGGATGTTGGAGATGATGATCGGCTCGCGGAAGATCACGCCGCCGAGGATGTTGCGGATCGTGCCGTTCGGCGAGCGCCACATCTTCTTCAGTCCGAACTCGGTGACCCGTGCCTCGTCCGGCGTGATCGTGGCGCACTTCACGCCGACGCCGTACTGCTTGGTGGCGTTGGCGGCGTCGATCGTCACCTGGTCGTCGGTGGCGTCACGGTGCTCGATCGACAGGTCGTAGTACTTGAGGTCGACGTCCAGATAGGGCAGGATCAACTGGTCCTTGATGAATGCCCAGATGATGCGCGTCATCTCGTCCCCGTCCATCTCGACGACCGGGTTGGCGACGCGGATCTTGGTCCGGCTGGTGGTCATGGAGCTCCTCACTTGTATCGAACTTGTCCGATACTAAGCCACGGTGGACGCCCGGGGGAACCCGAACGGCGTGACGAACGTCTCGTTCTGCACCGTCCGACAACACGTCCGGCACCTACGAACGGAGCGCACGCCCGATGATCAGGAACCGCATCCTCGCCACCCTCGCCGCTGTCGCCGCCACCGCCGCGATCGCCGGCGCGGTCCCGACGTCGGCGATGGCCGGCCCACCGCCGCCGCCGTTCCCCTATCCCGAGTTCCACGCCGTGCCCCGCCTCGGCTGCGGAGCCGGTGCGCGGTACCGGATGCGGCAGCCAGGGCCAGGTCGGCGACGTGATCCCCGACGGGGTGTGGGCGGGGTACGCCGGCGTCGCCAACGGCACCGTGTCGATCGACCTCCTCTGCGTCTACACGCCCGAGGCGGCACCGGGCGTCATGTCGGCCGGCACCGCCACCATCATCAACGGTGACCCCAACTACCTCGTCGTCAACAACAACACCCGTGTCCGGACGATGCCCGCGGCGGCGAACATCGCCCTCGGCGACGGCACGCTGACCGCCGACGGCCAGTGCGTCAACGGCCCGCAGGTGTACGACCACAGCGCGGCGTCCAACCGCCAGGCGTGGGTGAACATCCAGGGCGGCGCCGTCACCTGGATCCTGTGGGGCTGCGAGCCGTTCCCCGAGACCCACGGCAACCTGCCGCCCGCCTACCCGGACTACTCCGACGGCGTCGGCAAGGTGTGGCCGTACGGGACCTTCTGGAACGTGCCCCAACTGGGCACCGAGCCGGTTCGCGGCAGCGGCTGCAGCACGTCGGGCCAGATCGGCGACGTGATCCCCGACGGCCTGTGGGCCGGCTACCCGACGGCGTACGACTGGAACACCAACACGATCGGCATCAACCTGCTGTGCATCTTCTACGGCGACTCGGCCCAGTACGTGCTCACCCAGGGCACGGCGAACATCGTGCTGAACGACCCCAACTACCTCATCGTCAACAACCGAGACCGCATCCGCTCGATGCCGAGCGCCCTGTCGGCGATCATCGTCGGCCAGTACGACGCCGCCGGCAACTGCGTCGAGGGCGACCACTGGTCGCCGGAAGCCGTCGACCAGTTCCCGGCGCGCTACGGCCAGCAGGCGTGGATCCGCATCGACCAGGGCATGGTGACCTGGGTGTTCTACGGCTGCTGAGAGCTTTCGACGCTCGTTCGGTTCGCTCGCTCGAAGACTCGCTCGCTCTCTCCACTCGGTCGAGTTCGTTGAGCGGCTTCGCCGCACCTCAATCCTGGCGGCGGCCGGCGGAGCCGGCCGGGCCGCCCCACCGGGGGGCTACCGCCCCCCGGGACCCCCCGACGGAGAGGTACCCCTGAACGGTCGCCGACCGAGTCCACGCGCCACGACAGTCGCCAATCGGGCGCGGCGCTCCGGCGCGACGGCGCTCCGTAGCATGCAGCGCCGTGGACTTCGCCTGGTCGCCCGAACAGCGGGCACTGCGCGACGAGGCACGCTCGTTTGCCGCTGATGCCGTCGCCAAGTACGGCCGCCACAACGATTCGTGGATCAACGGCTACTCCGAGGAGCTGGCCCGCGACCTCGCCGCCAAGGGGTGGATCGGCATGTCGTGGCCGGTCGAACACGGCGGCGGCGGCCGACCGGCGATCGACCGACTGATCGTCGGCGAGGAGCTGATCGCCGCTGGCGCCCCGATCGCGGCGATGTGGTTCGCCGACCGCCAGATGGGTCCCGGCCTCATCGCCTTCGGCAGCGACGAGCAGCGCCGCGCCTTCCTGCCCGGCATCCTGTCCGGCGAGACCACGTGGTGCATCGGGATGTCCGAACCCGGTGCGGGCAGCGACCTCGCCAGCTTGCGCACGACCGCTCGCCGCGACGGCGACGAGTGGGTGCTGTCGGGACAGAAGATCTGGACCAGCTTCGCCGCCGTCGCCGACTACTGCTACCTGATCTGCCGCACGTCGTCGGAGGGGCCGGCCCATCTCGGCATCAGCGAGATCGTCGTGCCGATGGACACGCCCGGCATCGAGGTCCGCCCGATCACCGACATGACGACCAACCGCCACTTCTGCGAGGTCTTCTTCACCGACGCCCGGGTGCCGGTGACCAACCTCGTCGGGGTCGAGGGCGACGCCTTCAAGCAGACGATGCGCCAGCTGGAGCACGAGCGCGGGGGCGTCGACCGGCTGGTGTCGAACCGCGCCCTGTACGAGCTGGCGCTGGCCCGGGCCGACCGCAGCGATCCGCTCGTACGACAGCGCATCGCCGCGCTCGAGACCGGGTACCGCGTCGGGCGCATCCTCGTCGTCCGCGAGGTGCTGCACCAAGCGCCGGCCGGCTTCTCGGCCGCGACCAAGTGCTTCTGCACCGAGCACGAGGTCCGCGTCGCCGAGTTCGTGCAGGGGGTGCTCGGCCCGGAGGCGCTGCTGTGGGACGACGTCACCCGGGGCCTGCTCTACACGCCCGGCTACACGATCATGGGCGGAACGTCGAACATCATGCGCAACATCCTGGGCGAACGCGTCCTCGGACTCCCGCGAGAGCCGCGCTGAGCGCTGGCACCGCGGCGCCCGGACTGCAAGACTTCGAAAAGCGGGAACCGGACGGTCTCGCCCGTCGTCAGCACGAGGTGACGGCGACCGACCGTCGGTGCCGTCCGGCATCACCCATCCAACCCACCCTGCTGGAGCGAGGAACCGAATGAACAAGACCAAGACCTTCGTCGCCGCCCTGGCGGTGCCCGCTGCCCTGCTCGCCATGGCAGCGCAGTCCGCGTCAGCGGCGACGGCACCGACCACGACGGTGCCCGGTGCCACCGTGCCGGCGGGCTACGTGCAACTCGTCGACGACACCAACCACATCACGGTGATCGTGCCCAACACCTGGACGACGGTGCAGACCGACCCGAGCCAGAACGATGACGGCACCCTGCAGCCGTGGATCCTCGCCACCGCCGGCACCGACCTCGACAACTTCCAGAACACGTTCGTCGACGGGGTGCTGTACGTCGCCTACCCGTTCGCGGCCGACCCGACCGCGCTGATGGACCAGTTCAAGCTCACCGGAGGCTGCTCCGAGATCACCGACACCACCGACAACGTGCAGCCCTACTCCGACGGGGTGTTCACCGGGCTGATCCAGGTCGGCACCGGCTGTGACTCCACCGGGGACGTCACGTGGAACATGGTGGTCGCCAGCCCGGCCGATCAGTCGTTCACCGCGGTCCTGCAGGTGCAGACCAAGGACCCCGCCGCCCTGCAGACGGTGCTCAACTCGTTCAACGTCGTCGCCGGCGCCGGGCCGGTGGTCACCACCACCCCGGGCGCCGCCACCACCGTCGCCGGTGGCGTCGCCACGACCGCGGTCACGACGCCGGTCATCACGCCACCGGTGCAGACGACGACGGCGGTCACCCAGGCCGTCGCCAGCACGGTGGCGCCCGTGACGCCGACGACCGTGGGCGGCCCCACGAGCAGCGTCGCTCTGACCGACGCCACCCTCCCGATCGGCCAGCTGCTGCCCACCGACGTGGGCCTCACCGACGACACCGGCACGATCGAGATCTCGGTCCCGGCCGCCTGGACCGCGACCGACACGACGCCGATCACCACCGCTGACGGCACCGCGGTGCCGCGCATCGCGGCGAGCACCGACCTGGCGGCGTTCCTTCCGCCGCAGGGCACGCCCGACACGTTCAGCGTGCCCGGCGTGATCTACGAGGCGCAGCCGTTCAACGCCGACGCGATGGCGGTCCTCACCGCGATGGGGATGGGCACCTCGTGCACCGACGGCGGCATCGCCCCCTACAGCGACGGCGTGTTCACCGGGTACTTCCAGACCTGGACGAACTGCGGCGGCGGCACCACCGAGATCATCACGCTGGCCGCCAGCCCGGCCGACAGCTCGGCGACCGTGACCCTGCTGATCCAGCTGCCGACCCCCGACGCCGCGGCGCTGCAGACGGTGGTCTCGTCGTTCAACTTCGCCGGCGGCGGCCCGGCCGGTCCGGCCGGTACGACGGCGAGCTGACCGACACGCCCCATCCCATCGACCGGACGGCCCCGCATCGACGATGCGGGGCCGTTCCGCGTCGGGCGATGCGCCGGTCGCCCCGCCGGCAGGGGCAGAATGGGCGACCATGCGCACCCCCAGCGTGACCAGAGCCGTGCTGGCGACCGCGGCACTGATCGCCGCCGGCGGCGGAGTCGTGTCGGCGAGTGCCCCGCCCGGCGACACGACCGGCAGCGACGCCGCCCTCGAGCAGTTCGAGGAGCTCGCCGCGTCCCGCGGCTACACGCTCTCCGATCCGGCCTGCAACGCGACGCCGTCGGCCGACGCCGTCGACACGTACACGTGCTACGCCATCACCGCGAGTGGCGAACCGTTCATCGCCCGCACGACCCTCGGGTCGACCGACGTGATCGAGTTCGAGATCCTCGCCGAGCCGACACAGTCGCTCGGGCCGACCGCGCCGGCCGACACCGCGACCCCTGACACGGCGACGAGCACCAAGCCCGAAGCGGCGAGCTCGTTCGATCCGCTGGCCTACTTCGCCGCCGTGTTCTCGGGCGACGCCGACCAGATGGCGGGTCTGCCGTCGCAGACGCTCGCCGGCTCGCCCGCCGACGCCTACCTGCGCTACCAGACCGAGTTCAGCGAGACCCGCGCCGAGTACGACGCCGCTGCGGTGGAGCCGGCGAACGTCTACCTCACCCCGAGCGGGGTCCGGGTGTGCCTCACCGCCGACGAATGCCTCGAGCTGGCCGACTTCCAGGTGATCGACGGCCAGCTCGCCAACTTCACCGTCGACGCCAACGCGATCGCGCCGCGCCTCGGGCGCACCGGACCGGTGTTCCCCGTCGGCAGCGGCAGCGCCCAGGTACGAGCGGCGTACCACACGGTGAGCACCGACGAGCTGTCGGTGTTCATCGAGGTGACGGCCTCGACCGCCGACGTGTTCGAGCTGTCGGCGGCGGTGTACGTCGCGCCGGACGGCACGCAGACGCCGATCGACACCGAGCGCTCGACCGTGGCGCGCAACGTCACGATGAAGGGCACCCACACGCTGGACCTGCAGTTCCCCGGCGCCGACCCCGGCGGCACCGTGCGCTTCCTCGTGTTCCCCGAGGACGGCGGTCAACCGCTGGCCGCGGTGCTCCCCGTCGAACCGGTCACGCCGTAGCGAGCCGACGCCGATTTCCTTTCAACTGTGAAAGGAAAGTGGCCCCGGCCGCCGTTGCGCGACGATCCGTCTCGGTCGCAGTCCGGCGCCGCCTCAGCCGACCAGGTACGTCTCGTAGACCACGCCGCCGGCCCGGCGGCCTCCGACGCTGATGAAGATCCCCTTGTTCAGCCAGTCGAGATCGGGGGCGGCCGTCTCGATGTGCGTCGAGGTGCGGAACGTGTACTCGCTGGCGTCGACGTCCTCACCGCGGGCGAGTCGGGCGAGCACGTCGGGCGGGCCGTGGCGCACCCCGCGTGACTGCACGTAGAGGAGGTCGCCGTCGTCGGTCTGGAGGGTGTAGCGGACGTCACCGATCGCCGTGCCGTCCGCCAGCACGAGCTGCCAGTCGGCGCTGGCGCCCGGGAGCAACCGCCCGTTGAGCGCGGGCCCCGTGAACGTCCCGTCGGTCAGGGCCACGATGCGCCGGCGGCCGTTGGCGGTGTCGCCGAGCTCCAGCGGCTGGGCCACCGTGGCCTCCAAGCGGTAGACGAACGTGAGGCGGGGGTCCGGGAGCACGGCGCCACGACCGGGCGCGTGCGGCGCGGCGTCGACATCATGGATCGATCCCGTGCCCGGATCGTTGGGGTGGTGCTGGAGCGGGGTGACGGTGACGCGCATCCACTCGGCGAGCGGGAGCGCCGCGAGCAGGCCATCGAGCTCGCCTTCGGTGTCGGCGCGGTACAGCCCGAGGACCGTGGCGTCGGCCGGCGCCCCGCCCCGCCGCCAGAGCCGGACGAGGTGTCCGTCGGCGACCAACCCGGCGGCGGCGGAGGCCTCGGCCCGTTCGCGGTCGTCGACCTCCGACTGGGAAGTCCCGTCGGGGATGCGGACCTCGAACTCGACGAGGAAGTCCATCACTTCGTCTCCTCACGCGGCGCGCTGGGACCGGCACCCTGCTCCCGAGCACGCCGGTCCCAGCCGTGGAACGGCGACCAGTCGCCGGCCTCCCACCTCTCGCGGAGCCCCGGCGCGCTCAGATCCCAGTCGGGGCGGATCTCGCTCGTGGCCGCACGCAGATCGCGCCAGAGGTCGGCGAGCGAGGGACGACCCCAGAACCAGTAGCCGTTGTAGATGCTGTGGATGACGAGGCCCGGCTTGAGCACGAGCGTGTGCGGGATCATCGGGTCGTGGTCGGGGTCGGTGTACTCCTGGATGTCGAGGTCGCGCTGGATCGTGCGTCCGGGATCGGAGAGGAAGGTCCACTGGGCGCCGACCGACGCGCGGAACTCCTGCAGCGTGTGGTGCTCGTCGGTCGTGATCGTGACGATCTGGGTGTAGGCCACGGCGATCTTCGACTGGAAGGCCGACAGCTCGCGGTGCTGCTGGTGCTCCTTCGGGCAGTAGTGGCCGCGGGCGAGCGTGAGGATCATCGGATCGTCGCCCTGGAGCTCGCTGAGCCTGCGGGGAGTGCTCGTGTGGTCGGGCAGCTCGTAGTCGGGGAAGGTGCCGCCGGGTGCGATGTCAGAGCGCATGATGAGGTCCTCTCACGTCGAGTGGGGAGCGACGAGTTGCTGGCCGCCGTCGATGTCGTACGTCGCGCCGGTGAGCGTGGTGTTGGTCATGATGTGCACGGCCAGTGCGGCGACGTCAGCGGGTGTCACGACGCGTCGGATCGGCAACGTGGCGCGGAGCTCGTCGCGTCGGGCCTCGAGCCCGTCGCCGAGGATCGCCGCGGACAACGGCGTGTCGACGAAGCCAGCGGCGATGAGGTTGACGCGCACCGGCGCCAGCTCGAGCGCCAGGTTGGCGACCAACGCCGGGAGCGCCGCGGTCATCGCCGCGATCAGCGCCATGCCCACGCCGACGCGCCGGCCGCCCGTGCCCCCGATGAAGAGCAACGTGCCCGACGGTCGCATGCGGGCCGCGCCGAAGCGGGCGACGGCGAGCGTCACCAGGATGCGGTCGTCGACCTCGCGACGCGCCCGGTCGAAGTCGATGTCGGCGAGCGGCGAGTAGTACGGGCCGCCGCCGGTCACCAGGATGTGGTCGAGCGGCGACGGCGCCTCCTCGAAGAACTGTTCGAGCCGAGCGAGATCGGTGACGTCGAAGGCCGCCGTGCTGGACGCGTCGACCTGGCGGGCGGCCTCGCGGAGACGATCAGGATCGCGAGCGACGAGCATCACGTCGGCCCCGCGGGCCCGTGCGAGGCGGGCGGTCTCGAGCCCGATCCCGGCGCTGCCGCCGAGCACCAGCACCCGATGTCCTCCCAACTCGTCATCCATGGCGCCCGCCCTCCTCGATCACCACCGGATCAGCCCCCGGCGGCGATGTCGGCGCGGAGCGCCTTCAGCGCGTCGGCGTAGATCTCGGAGAACGTCGGGAACGGCTGGATCGTGTCGCGGAGCACGTCGAGCGGCACGTGGGCGCGGATCGCCAACGTCGCCTGCTGGAGCCACTCGCCCGCTTCGGGCCCGAGGGCGTAGGCACCGGTCAGCCGCGTGCCGTCGCTGAGCAGGGTCAGGAAGCCGTTCGATTCGGCGTAGGCGCGGGTGTACGTGGCGGTCCGCGCCACACCCGACACCGGTGCGCTGCCGGAGAAGCGCGCCTCGATCTCGCCGACCGCCGCCGCCTGCGGATCGGTGAAGACGACGCGCGGGAGGGCCTCGTAGTTGGCGTGGCGCGGATCGCCGAGGATGTTCGCGGCGACGATGTCGCCCTGGTACTTGCCGGTCGTCGTCAAGGGCCAGATGCCGGTGACGTCGCCGATCGCCCAGAGCCGGTCGCCGGCGCGCAGCTGGGTGTCGACGGGGATGCCCGTGCTGGTGGGCGCGATGCCGACGGTCTCCAACCCGATGCCGTCGACGCGCGGCCGGCGACCGGTGGCGACGAGCAGGCGGTCGCCGCGCAACTCGGGGGCGTCGTCGACCTCGAGCACGTAGTCGTCGCCGTCGCGGCGAGCACCCGTCGCCCGCCGGCCGAACACCAGCTCGATGCCATCGCGGCGCAGGACCTCTCCGAGCGCCTCGCCGAGTGGTGCGGGCTCACGGGGCAGCACTCGCTCGGCGCCGGCGACGAGCGCCACCTCACCGCCGAGGCGGCGCACGGCCTGGGCCATCTCGACGCCGACCGGACCTCCGCCCAGGATGAGCAGACGGCGCGGGACGGCCGTCATCGCCGTCACCTCGCGGTTCGTCCACACGCCCTCGAGCTCCTCGAGGCCGGGATCGGCGGCACGATCGCTTCGGCGCCGGTTGCCACGACGACGTGCTCGGCGGTGTGCCGCGCCCCGTCGACCTCGACCGCACCGGTGCCAGCGAGCCGGCCCTGGCCGCGGAGGAGGTCGATGCCATGGTCGGTGAGCCACTGCTCGGCGCTGGCGTCGGTGTGGTTCGACACCATGAAGTCACGCCACGCCAGCGCCGCCGCGACGTCGACGTGCGCGGTCCCGGCCGCCTCGTTCGCGTCGTGCACGGCCTCGCCCGGACGAAGCAGGGTCTTCGACGGGATGCACGCCCAGTAGGAGCACTCGCCACCGACGAGCTCGCGTTCGACGACGGCGACGCGCCGCCCGCCTTCCGCCAGCGCGCCGGCGCAGTGCTCGCCGGGCGCACCGCCGCCGAGCACGATGACGTCATAGTCACTCACTGGTGCACCGTCCGCGCTGCAACGCGTCCGGTCCAGTGGCGGTGCACCAGTGAGCCGAAGACCGTGCCTGCTGGTTCGCTCGCTCGAAGACTCGCTCACTCACTGCTGCACCGTCCTGCTGGTTCGCTCGCTCGAAGACTCGCTCGCTCACTGCGGGAGCTCGTCGCCCGCCTGCTCCGCCACCATGTAGGCGGCGTACCACTCCGGCCAGTTCGGATCGGCCTCGTCCCGTGCGCTCCTCGTGCTGGCCGTGGGCGGCGGCGGCGCGTCGGAGCGCGCCCACCAGGTCGGCGGTGGAGGCATAGGCCGTCTCGGCAGCGTCGACCCGCCCCGGCAGCCGGGTGGTGATCTCCTGCAACAGCCAGCCGTTGCCGTCGGGATCGGCGAACGTGGCGAACGAGCTGTAGCTGGCGTGATCGGGCGCCGGTCCGCTCGCCCGACCGCTCGTGCCATCGGGCTGGAACTGTGCGCCTGGGGCCTCGGGGTGGAAGACCTCGCTCACGTCGGCGCCGTGCGCCTCGAGATCGTCGCGTGCAGCGTCGATGTCGGAGACGATCAGGTACAGGCCGCTGGCCGATCCGGGCGCGGCCGACGTCATGTTCGTGCCGAACTGGACCGAGCACCCCGACCCGGGCGGCGTGAACTGGACGACGCGGAAGCCGTTGTCGAAGGCGAAGTCGGCGTCGAGCCTCCACCCCAGGCTCGCGTAGAACTCCTTCGCCCGGTCGACGTCAGCGACGGGGATGACGACGGCCTCGAGCTTGAAGTCGACCTTCCCGGCGCTCGTCGTCGCTCGCGTCATCCGGGACATCGGTCGTGGTCATGGTGCCTCCCGTGGGGTTCGTGTCGGGAACGAACGTCGCGCGTCGGACGCGTGCCGGTCAACCCGTCCGAGTGGCGACGAGCGACACTACGTCGGATCGGCCGCGGTCGTCCCGGCGTTGCGGGCTTCGATCGCCGTGACGGTCTTGTGCAGCTGCTTGCCCAAGAAGCGCTTCCCGAGCAGCCCGACCACCAACCCGAGCATCCGCCCCTTGAAGTTCTTGCCGTCGCGTACCACGACGACGTTCACGTCGGTCGTACCGTCGGGCCGCCGAGCGAACGTGTACGTGTGGCCCGAGGCGCCTCCCCACACGTTGGAGTCGGTGGTCGTCAACACGACGCGATCGGGGTCGGACCAGTCGTAGTGCAGCCGTTCCCAGATCTTCGCCGAGCCTTCGGTGACGTCGGCCTGATCGGCGCCCTGGGAGTGCACCTCGAGGTAGCTGTCGGCGCTGTTGCCGAAGATCTTCGAGCGGCCGGGCCCGAAGTCGGTGAGGGCGGCGACGAACTGCTCGGGTGTGGCGGTGGTCGTCTGGTGGAGGTGGATCGTGGGCATGTCGCTCCTTGCGTCGCCCGGACGCAGCCGGGTGCTCGTCGCTCGCGCGGTCACGTCACCGCCGAGCCGGCATCACCCTTGCACGTCGCGGCGCCACCGTCACGCTGGTTCGGCCGGCGGCGACTACAGTCGGGCGCTGGTCGTGGGTGCGCCGCCGCACACTCCACGCGAGACCCACTTTGGGGCCGACAGATTCGCCGACAGGTTCGTAGGCATCCGCCTGGCCCCTCCCCACACGCGTCTGTTGAGGTGAGTCATGGGAGTTCGCACGTTGAGCGTGGGCGCGCAGGCGCCCCGGGATCCGTCCCAGAAGAGCACCGACCGGGCGGCCCTGCTGGCGATCGCCCAGGCGGCTGTCGAGGTCGAGCTCTTCACGATCCCGCTGTACATGGCGAGCATGTACTCGATCCAGGGAATGCATCAGATCACGAGCCACGGGAGCGACTTCTACACGGGACGGCTGTGGCCGGGATCGGCGACCACGGCGCAACCGACGAGCGCCAACGAGCGGGCGTTCAACGTCGTCTTCTCGGTGTTCATCCAGGAGATGCTGCACCTGCAGCTCGCCTCGAACATCGCGACCGCCGTCGGGTGCACCCCGAACTACACCTCCAGCGCACTGCAGACGGACAACAACGCCTGGACCTGCTACGGCCCGACGGTCACCGTGATCCCGCACATCATCGACCTGCGGGACACCATCACCTTCAGCACCACGTTCGTCGACCTCGGTCCGTTGACGGCCGAGCAGTTGAACCTGTTCCTCGCCATCGAGCAGCCGGACGCGGACGCCCGCAAGGACATCGCTCCGGACAAGGTGTCGAAGTACTTTCCGACCGCTCCGTTCGCGGGGTGGCAGGTGGGCGATCCGCTGCCGATGTTCGGCACGATCGGTTGGATGTACGACTGCTACTACTCGTACCTCAAGCTCGAATACAGCGACGGGACGACGTTGTGGGACGCCGTCTACAGCCCGGGCGGTCAGCAGAACGACCTCTTCAACGACTTCGTGCCGGGGCACCCGATGCGTGAGTTCATGGGCTTCGAGAGCACGGTCGCCCTGACGTACTCGGACATCGCGTTCGGACAGATCGTCGATGCCATCGACGCCATCACGGATCAGGGGGAGGGCAGCACGCTGCCACGCGTGACCGCGGGACTCGCGGCCGTCGAGGAGCGGTACCGGCCGACGATCCCGGCGTTGCAGTCCGACTATCCCACCTACACCGACACCGGCGCGCTCGCCGCGTCAGCCGACGCGGTGGCGCGAGGGGACAACGACGGCGCCGACCACTACGAGCGCTTCCAGCAGTTGTCGACCTACGTCGACGAGGTGGTGACCTGGCCCGTCTGGCTCGAGCAGCACGGACCGTGGACGGCGGGCGATCTGCAGGCCCCCGACTACCAGCCGACGTCGAAGTACAACATCCCGACCACCGCCGAGGTGGCCGAAGCGCTGAACGCTGTCGCTGCGGACGCGGGCGCGCCGGGCAACTACCAGCTCCTCAGCCAGGCTTCCATCGGGGCGCTCGCGGGGGTCACCACGGTGCTCGACAAGTACTGGAACGCCTCCGCCCAGGCGGCGGCCGCGGTGCCGTTCCCGTTCCCGTCGATGGCCGGTTCCGGCGACCGGATGGCGATCTGCTGGGCCGTCTTCGGCAAGGCGCCCGACCTGTCGCTCGGTCTCGATCCGCCCCAGCATGGGGTGCTCTACCACTCCTGCCAAGCGCTCGACTACACCGCCTCCGGACCGAACGCCGGCACCAACCAGTGCGCGCCGGTCACGGTGTTCCACGCGTGCAAGGGCTCCAACGGCTGCCAGGCGCGGGGCGGCTGCGGCTTCGTGCAGCCGGTGGGCGGGGGCGGCAACTGCAGCACCAAGGTGATGGCCGACACGGCGATCGGGATGCGCACCTTCGGCGGCGGGTGCAACCCGTTCGCCGGGCCCGCCTACTCGGCACCCGGCGACAACAAGTGCGCCACGTTCGGAGGCTGCGCCGTGCCGATCTCGGCGTCGCAGCTGTTCCCCAAGAGCGGGACGATGGACCTGTTCTCGTTCAGCGAGTCCGACGGGGAGTGGAGCAGCACCCCGGTCACGCCGGGGATCACGTTCGCCAAGGGCCAGAACGTGCACGACGTGGCGTGGGCGGCGTACCGGCGAGTGATGAACCTGGACGCCGACACGCCCGCACCTCCGCCGACGGCGATCCGCCTGGCGTTCCCGCCGTCCACCTAGCTTGCCGACGCAGCCGCGAACCGTGAGCCACCTCGGTGTGCCCGCGCTCGGCGACGGTGTCGGCCTGCGCGACGTGCACTTCGAGCTACCTGACGTCGACGCCGCCCGACGCGTGGGGCGTCGACTGGTTCGAGATCATCAGCGAGAACTTCATCGACAACCACGGCTATGCCGAGCACGTACTCGACGTGGTGGGTGCCCATCGGCCGCTGGTGATGCACGGCGTGTCGCTGTCGATCGGCGGCACCGCGCCGCTCGATCGCGACTACCTGCAGCGGCTGGGCGCCTTGGCCGAGCGCGTGCGGCCGGCGTGGATCTCCGACCACCTCTGCTGGACAGGCGTGAACGGCCGCACCACACACGATCTGCTGCCGCTGCCGCTGACCTCCACCTGCCTCGCCCACGTCGCCGATCGGGTGCGGGCGGTGCAGGACTGCCTCGGCCGACCGATCGTGCTGGAGAACCCCAGCACCTACCTGCAGTTCGAGGCGTCGCAGATGAGCGAGCAGGAGTTCCTCGGGCGCCTCGCCGAGGACACCGGCTGCGGCCTGCTGCTCGACGTCAACAACGTCTACGTCAGCTCGGTGAACCACGGGTTCGATCCGATGGCCTACATCGACGAGCTGCCCGCCGATCGCATCGTGCAGGTGCACCTCGCCGGATGCCGCGACTGCGGCGGCTACCTCATCGACACCCACGACCATCCCGTGCCGGCACCGGTGTGGCCCCTCTACGTCCGCGCCCAGCAGGCGACCGGCGGGGTGTCGACGCTGCTCGAGTGGGACGCCCGCATCCCGCCGTTCCCGGAGCTCGTCGCGGAATTGTCGAAGGCGAAGGCGGCGCGGACGGGCGTGATGCCCGCCGCCGACCCGGTGTCCCGCGGGGACGCCCACTCGGTGTCGACGCCCCTCGATCACCAACTGGTTGCCGGCCGTGGCTGAGCTCGACCTCGCCGACCTGCAAGCGTGGATGCTCACGAGAGTCACCGCTGGCTCGTGGGGTCAGCACCTCGTCGCGACCGATGGCGTGACGGCCGGCGACCTCGTCCGGGGATCTCCGGCGCTCTCCGCCGACGACCGGCTCGACATCTACGCTCGCAGCTACGTCCTTCGCCTGGCGGAGTGCCTGCAGGCCGAGTTCCCCGTGCTGCGCGCCCTGATCGGACCGCAGACGTTCGACCTCTTCGCCGGCGGCTATCTGAGCGCGCGGCCGCCCTGGTCCCCCTCTCTCTACGATCTGGGCGACGGCTTCGCCGACTACCTCGACGCGACGCGGCCGCAGCCGCGGTCCGGTCCAGGGACCCTCGACGCGCTGCCGGCGAGCCTGGCCCGCCTGGAGCGGGCGGTGTCGGAGTCGAGCCGAGCCCGCGGACCGGAGGGTGGCGGCGGCGCGGCCCGCCTCGACGTCGCTGCGCTGATGCTCGACCCCACGTTCCGGCTGCGCACGCCGGAGTCGCTGCGGCTGCTCCGACTCGACTTCGACTTCACCGATGCGTTCGAGAGCCAGCGCGCCGGCCGGCGTCCGCGGCCACCCGAACCGCGGGACACGCTCGTCGCCGTCGCCCGTAGCCGCTTCACGGTTCGCGTCCATCGTGTCGACCCGCTGCTGTTCGCGTGGCTGGGCGCGCTGGACGAAAGCGACGGCGTGGTCGCGGAAGCGGCGCGCCGTGCGGCCGCGGCCGTCGGCGGGAACGTCGAAGCGGTGATCGCCACCGTGCTCGCAACCGCTGTTCGAGCGGTCGAGCTGGGCTTCGTGATGGTGTCCGATCCGTGAGCACACGAGCGCCGCGGCCAGGGCGGCCGGTACTCTCGCGACGGTGAGCGACCAGCCTGAAGACGCGGTCGCGTTTCCGGAGCTCGATGACGAGCAACTGGCCATCGTGTCCAACCTCGGCGAACGGCGCCGGGTCCATGAGGGTGACATCCTGTACTCACCGGCCGACGACCACTACGACTGGATCGTGATCCTCAGTGGTGCGGTCGAGGTGCTCGGGTCGAACGGCGAGCTGATCACTCGTCACGGGGCTCGTCGCTTCCTCGGCGAGGTCAGCCTGGTCACCCGGCAGCGCCCGTACCTGTCGGCCCGAGTTGCCGCGACCGGTGACGTGGTCGTGGTGCCCGCCGAGATGTTCCGGTCACGGGTGCTGACCGACCCTCGGCTCAGCGATGTCGTCCTCGAGGCGTTCCTCGCCCGACGGGCGGCGCTGATGTCGACCGCGGCGGACACGCTGAGGATCATCGGGTCGGAGTTCACGCCGGCCTCGATGGCGCTGCGCGAGTACGCCGCCCGCAACCGCCTCCCCCATCACTGGATCGATGCCGACACCGACCCCGACATCGTCGCCCTCCTCGACGGGCTCGACGTCTCGGCGGCCGACCTGCCGATCGCCATCACCCAGCGCGGCCTGCTCAAGCGGGCGACGCCTGGTGAGTTGGCCCAGCAGCTCGGGATGACGGTGGACGCACTGCCGGAGCGTTGCTACGACGTGGTGGTCGTCGGTGCCGGGCCCGCTGGGCTGGCGGCCTCGGTGTACGCCGCGTCCGAGGGCCTGCGCACGCTGACGGTCGACGCCGTCGCCGTCGGCGGTCAGGCCGCCACCAGCTCGCGGATCGAGAACTACCTCGGGTTCCCGACCGGCATCTCGGGTCAGGATCTGGCGACGCGGGCCTCGATCCAGGCGCAGAAGTTCGGCGCGGTCATCACGAGCCCGTGCGCGGTCACGTCGCTGCAGGACGTCGCCGGGCACATCGTCGCCACGCTGTCGGATGGCATCCAGGTCGCCGGCCGCGCCGTCGTGGCCGCCACCGGGGCGCACTATCGCAAACTGCCCGTCGCCGGGCTCGAGCGCTACGAGATGGCCGGCGTCTACTACGCGGCGACCGAGCTGGAGGCCCGGATGTGTGCGGGCGCACACGTCGCCGTGGTCGGCGGCGGCAACTCGGCCGGGCAGGCGGCGATGTTCCTCGCCGAGAAGGCGTCGTCGGTGTGCGTCGTCGTCCGTCGACCGCTGGCCGCGACGATGTCGAACTACCTCGTCGACCGGATCGCCAACCACCCCCGTGTCCAGGTGCACGAGGGCATGACGGTCACCGCGCTCGACGGCGACCCGACGCTGGAACGCATCACCGTCAGCAGCTCGGACCAGCGCGCCGAGGTCGAGTGCACCGCGCTGTTCTCGTTCATCGGTGCCGAACCGAACAGCAGCTGGCTCGATGGCGTTGCCGTCGACGAGCACGGCTTCGTGCTCACCGACCGCGCCCTGGACCACGGCGCGCTGGGCGACGCGTGGTGCGCGATGGGTCGCCGACCCCTGCCGTACGAGACGAGCCGGCCCGGCTTGTTCGCCGTCGGGGACCTCCGCTCGGGATCGACCAAGCGCGTCGCCGCCGCCGTCGGCGAGGGGTCAGCGGCGATCCGGTCGGTCCACGAGCACCTTGCCCTCGCCGTCGACGCCTGACCGGGCGCGCTGACCGCGGTGCAACGAGCCCGGGTGTTCACCGGCCGGCCATTGGCCTGTCATCTCCGGTGGACGATGATGGTCCGGTGGCAGTGAGGGCGATCGCCGAGGACGTGGTGAGCGGGCCGACGGACGGGTTGGACGACGAGGCGCTGGTCGCGGCGTTGCTCGACATCCGCCGGCACGCGGTGGAACTGCAGGCGGCGTGCCGCGACGACCTGGCCGCCGTTCCCGGCGACGTGCGGCCGAGCGCAGTGAACCTGGTGCACTACCTGGCGTTGCGTCAGCACGATGTGCGCGACCTGCAGCGGACCTTGGCCGGGCGAGGGTTGAGCTCGCTGGGCCGATCGGAGTCCCACGTGCTGGCGACGATCGACGCCGTGCTCGACCGGCTGGGTGCGCCGGCTCGGGAAGCGGTGCCCGACGCTCCGTCGTTCAGCTCCAGTCAGGCCCTGATCGCTGCGCACAGCGTGGCGGCGCTCGGCCCGCTGCCGGAGGCCGACCTGGTGCGGCTGATGGTCACCGTGCCGAGCGAGGCGGCGGTCGATCGAGGCGTGGTCCGTGACCTGGTGGACGCCGGGATGGACCTGGCTCGCATCAACTGCGCCCACGACGACCCGACGGCTTGGCGGGCGATGGCAGCGGCGGTGCGCGCCGAGGGCGAACGGGTCGGCCGTCAGATCCGCGTGACGTTCGACTTGGCCGGTCCCAAGCTGCGGACCGGGGCGTTGGAGCCGGGGCCGGCGGTGGTGCGAGCCCGACCGCGACGGGGGGTCGACGGGAGCGTGCAGCGCCCGGTCCAGATCCGCTTCGTGACGGCGGACGCTTCGCCGGTGTCCGATCCCGACGTCGTGGTCGTGCCGGTCAGCGGGGACATCCTGGACGGTGCCGCGGTCGGTGACGAGATCCGGCTGCGCGACGCCGGGGTCGGCGACGCCGCCTCATCGTCGGCGCGACGGACGCCGGCGCAGTCGATGCGGCGAGCGACCGCACCACCTATTTCGCGACCGGCACCCCGCTGCAGCGGCGACGCGACGGCGACATCGTCGCGGTCGGCGAGGTCGGCGAGCTACCGGCGACGGCGTCGTTCATCCGGCTGGAACGTGACGATCGCCTCCGAGTGCGTCGCGACCTCGCCGTCGGCCGGTCGGCCGTGTTGGCGGCCGACGGCGCGACGGTCGAACCGGCCAGCATCGGGTGCGAGCTCGACGCGGTGTTCGACGCGATCGCCGTCGGGCACCGCGTGTTGATCGACGACGGCGCGATCGAAGGGGTCGTCGAGCGGGTCGAACCCGACAGCTTCGACGTCGTGATCACCCGCCCCGACCAAGCCAAGCTGAAGGGCGAGAAGGGCATCAACCTGCCCGACACCGCGTTCGTCGCGCCGGCGCTGACCGCCGAAGACCGTGTCGCCCTCGACGTCATCGCGCCGCTCGCTGACCTCGTTTCGCTCAGCTTCGTGCGCAGCGTCGACGACGCCGTCGAGCTCCGCGCCGAGCTCGACGCACGCGGCCGACCGGACGTCGCGGTCGGACTCAAGATCGAGCACACCGCCGCGTTCGTCGCCCTCCCCAAGCTGCTCCTGTACGCCTGTGAACGGCCGCCAACCGCAGTCATGCTGGCCCGCGGCGACCTTGCCATCGAAGTCGGCTTCGAACGGCTCGCCGAGCTCCAAGAACAGGTGCTGTGGCTGTGCGAAGCCGCCCACGTCCCGGTCATCTGGGCCACCCAGGTCGCCGAGTCCCTCGCCAAGAACGGCATCCCCACCCGTGCCGAGGTCACCGACGTCGCCTGGGCCAGCCGCGCCGAGTGCGTGATGCTCAACAAGGGGCCCCACATCCTCGAGGCGATCCGCTTCCTCGACAACGTCTTCGCCCGCATGCACGAACACCAGGACAAGCGCACGCCACTGCTGCGCCGACTCTCGATCTCCGACGCCTTCAACCTGCCGGTGACCGTCGGCCTCACACCACGGGAGCCCACCAACGAGGACATTCGCGCCCGATCAGGTCACCCACGTTCTCGAGATCGAGAACGTGGGTGACCAGATGACCCGAAAGGCTCGACCGTTCAAATTCGCACGCCGGCGCCGCTGACATCAGTACCGTGATTCGGGTTCCAGTCGGCGTCCAGCCGTGGTCACGGTCCACAGGAGGACGAGATGCGCGAATCGAGAGCGAGGGACGAGGCGGATCTCCGCGAACGGCTCGGGGTCGTCGGCACCGTCGCCGCGATGCTCGCCATGGTCGGTCTGCAGGTCTCGTCCCTCGACGCTGACGCGGGGCCGGCACTGGCCACGCCGACGACGAGCACGACGGTTGCCTCGATCGTCTCGCCGACGTCCGCGAGCACCCGGCCGACGAGCTCTGCGCCGACGACATCGAGACCTGCAACGACATCGACGACGAGCACTCAACCGCCACAGCTCGCCGCTCCCACCACCACGACGAGGCCACCGGCGACCACCACGTCCACCACGGTTCCGCCGGTCACGTCCGCAGCTGCGCCCTCGCCGGGGACTACCGCTCCCCCGCCGGCTGTCGCGTCGCCCGGTGTTCCGCCGACAATCGCGGCGGCGAGCGACATGGCGATCGCAACGATCCCGCCCGGCGAGCCGGGCGAGCTCGCCACCGGTGCCACGGTGCCGCTCGATCCCGAAATGCCCGTCCCGGTTGGGCAGTGGTCGACCGACCCCGACGACTGGTCGCCGGAGGTGCAGAACTATCTGGAGTCCCAGGGCGTCGACCTCGACGCCGCGGCGAACCAGAGCGCGGCAGCGGATGGCGCACCCGGCCAGCTGCTCTCGAACGAGGGCTGCGCCGTCAACTGCATCACCAGCGGGCTTGCCTACGCCGTCGGTGTCGGTGCCTACCTCGAAGTGACCACGTCCGTGCCGGCGTTCATCCAGATCGAGATCCTCGACGTCGGCCTCAAGTTCGGCCCGCCGAGCGCGATCGTCTGGGGTGCCACCTGGGCCCACCTCGAATCCGGCACCACCTACCAGGCGATCGCCCGCGCCCACGACGCGCAGGGCAACATGGCCGTCGCCGTCGGCGAGTTCACCACGCTGACCCGCTCGGCACGGATCACCTTCACCCCCACCGTCTTCTTCTTCGGCAACCTGCCCGACTTCAACCCCTTTGGCGACCATCTCTGGCAGCTCGGCGCCACCGCCTACCTCAACGGCGAACCCCAGGTCGGCGCCATCGGCGAACCGGCCGCCAACGACGACATCCTGCCCACCGCAGCTGCGCTCGCGCCTCACGATCGACACCGGAACGGTCGACGAGTCAGTCATCGACGTCGCCTACGTCGGCGTGTATGACTGCGTCGCCGGATGTGAAGAGATCTCGTTCTGGGACCTGTTCAGCGCCGCGATCTTCGGGCCAGTCCCGCCGCAGGCCGTCCCGCCCATGCAGGGCTCCGCCAACGGCGTGACACCGACCTCGTTCTGGGGGACCGTCGCCAACGGCATCCAGCTCGACGGCTACCCCGACAACGTCACCTCGTGGACCGGCCACGAGTTCTCGTTCCCACTGTCGACCTACTACGGCGCCCCGGTGGGCCCGCCCGTGTACCTCACCATGGACGTCACTGTGGAAGTCGCCTACGGCCCGGGACAATGATGCGACCCGGGAGTCGGGCGGCGTGGTGGTGACTGCAGCCAGAGCCAGGGGTACCGCACTCACCGACCTACCTCCCGCCGCCGCCCAAGGGTTGACGCGGCGAGTCGCCTGCGTCCCCGAGCACGCAAGGTGGGCGCCGAGAACACCACAGCCGCACGCAGTCGCTCGCCCGATCGCAAGGGGCACTTCGTGGGCACGACGGGACTCGAACCCGGGACCTCTACCGTGTCATGGGTAGATCCAGCAGCATGATCTTGTAGTCGACCACGAGCTGGCGGTGGTGGATGCTGATCATGACCTGCGCTGTTTGGCGCATGGAGAGACGTGCTCGGAGTTCTCGACAGGCCGGAGCCCTTCGGCGACCGCCGCGTCCAGCTCCACGCCGCCACAGCGGCCGCGCCAAATTGGAGCGGCTTCGTCGACCTGGACGCCGATGACTTCAACCCTTGACGCCGCCCGCCGTGAGGCCCTCGGTGAGGAACCGCTCGGCGACGAAGAACAGGATGATGATCGGCACGGAAATGAGCACCGAGCCGGCCATCAGCACCGTCTTGGCGACCTCCGCCGTGTCCAGTTGCTGCAAGCCGAGGGGCAGCGTCCAGTGCCCTCGATCGGACTGGAGGAACAGGAAGGCGAAGAGGAACTCGTTCCAGGCGATCATGAACACGTAGAGCGACACCGAAGCGATCGCCGGCGCCGAGAGCGGCAGCGTGACCTTGGTGATCACCTTGAGCCGACCGCATCCGTCCGCCATCGCCGCCTCCTCGATCTCCTTCGGCACCGTCTCGAAGTAGCTGCGCAGCATGTACAACGCCACGGGGATGGTCTGGGCGAGGTAGACGACTGACAGTCCGGACAGGGAGTCGCGCAGGCCGAGCCGGGAGAAGACGACGAACAGCGGGATCGCCAAGACGATGGCAGGGAAGAGGTAAATGAGCACTATTACGGCACTGATCTGTCGCTTGCCGAAGAACTCCAACCGTGCCGCGGCGTACGCCGCGAGCGTGCCGAGGGTCACCGTGATGACGACGGTGGCCACGGCGACGATGGCGCTGTTCCTGATGAAGGCGACGAACCCGTACCCGCCCTCGGACTCCGAGCGGAGCACCGAACGGTAGGTCTCGAACCCGTCGAGCTCGTCCCACCGGGGCAGGAAGCGACTTGGGTGCTTGAGCACCTCGGCGATGTCCTTGAACGACAGCGAGATCATGTATACGAGGGGAAAGGCGGTGATGAACATGAAGAACGCCAAGCTGACCCACTTGCCCACGGACAGCACGCGACGCTCGACCGCGTTGCGATTCACACCGACTGCTCTTTCGGATAGAACCACCTGAAGTAGATCGCAAGGGTGATGCCCAAGGTGGCCGCCAGCACCATCGACAGGGCCGCGGCAGCGCCGACGTTGAGCTGGCCGAACAACCAGTTGACGACGTTGATGCTGACCAGTTCGGTGCCGGCGGCACCGGCGGTGAGCAGATAGACCTCGTCGAAGCCGTTGAACGTCCAGATGAAGCGGAGCAGGAAGATCGTGGCGAACACCACCCTCAGCTCGGGCAGGATCACGTGGCGGAACCGCTGCAGCGGCGTGGCCCCGTCGATGATCGCCGCCTCCTCGAGGTGCGCCGGGATCGCCTGCAGGCGAGCGAGCACGAACAAGAACGCAAACGGGAAGCTCCGCCAGCCCTCGAAGAGTATGACGACCGTAAAGGCCAGCGGCACCTTGAAGCCGAACAGCTCGCCGTTGCGCTGCAGCAGGAAGTTGACCGGCTGCCCGCCGAGGCCCTCCAGCCACGCATTGACGATGCCGTACTGCGGGTTGAGCATGGTCCGCCACAGCAACGCCGCGGCAACGGCCGGCACCACGTACGGGAACAGCAGCACACCGCGCACGAGACGCCGGCCGGGGAACGCCTGACGCACCACCAGGGCCGCCCACGTCCCGAGGAACATTGCGCACGTGGTGCCCGCGAGGGCGTAGATGAACGTGCGCACGAGGAGCGCACGGAAGTCGCCGCCCGTGACCCTGCGATAGTTCTCCAGCGAGACATCCGTGCTGAAGAAGTTGAAGTGTTGCAGCTCGACGAGACGGAGATTCTGGAAGCTGAGGGCGACGTTCCACAGGATCGGGACGACGACGACGGCCAGGACGACGAGCAACGCCGGCAGCACGAAGGCGTAGGCGATGCGGGCGTCCTGCTGGGCCAGCGAACGCGTCTTTCGTCGAGGCCTTGACCGGGCGCCGCCGGTCGAGGCCTCGACGACGCTCATCAGCCGAGATCGCTCAACTGCTGCTCGGCATCGGCTTGCATCTGCGCGGCCGCGTCCTCCGGCGACATCCCCTCGTTGAGCACCCGGCTGAGCGTCTGCGGGACGGCGAGGCTCGTGTAGAGCGACGAGACGAGCGCCCCGTAGCCGTCTTCGAAGCCCCAGCGCCGGAAGTTGGCGGCTCCGCTGGCCAGCGCATCGACCACGTCGGAGCCGTAGATGTCGCTGAAGGGCACCTTGTCGTCGACGCCGAACGGCAGTCCCGCCCATCCGTCGACGAAGCTGTCGGGAGCGTCAGCGGTGCCCGACCGCATCGGGAACATCCCCTCCGGAGCGATGCTGAGGTAGTCGAGGTAGCCGTCTCCGAGCAAGTAGGCGATGAACTGCTGGGCTGCCTCGACGTCGGCGCCGGCGCCGATCCCGAAGTAGGTCGGGACACCGTATTGCGCGGGCTCGCTCCCCTCGCCGCCACTCAGCGCCGTGACCAGGCCGGTGTTGTTGGCGAGGAACAGCGGGTCGTCGGCACATTCGGCGCAGGTCGGCAGGGTGTCGTTGCGCAGTCCGGCCAGCTCGTCGAGGATGAACGGCGACCAGACGATCATCGCCGCATCGCCGGCGAAGTAGGTCGCCCTCGTCGTGTCGACGTCCTGCACGGTGCCGGGGCTGTAATCGACGAGTTGTTGGTACTTGGCGATGGCGTCGACGCACGCGGGCGAGTCGAGGGAGATCTCGCCGTCGGTGTCGAGCTGGCAGCCGTTGGCGAGGGCGAGGTACTCGAAGGTTTGCTGGGTGAATCCTCCAGTCGGATCGGTCGACAGCGTGATGCCGTTCATCCCGTCCCCGTGCAGCGCTTCGGCCGCTGCGACGATGTCGTCGAGGGTCTGGGGCGCCTCGAGGCCGGCTGCCTCGAACAGGTCGGTGCGGTAGAGCAACACCTGTCCCCAGCCGTCGGACGGCACAGCGACCGGCGTGCCGTCCTGGCTGGCCAGCGCCAGCGCCTGCTGGTTGAACGTGTCGGCACCGAGCATCTCGACCACGGCGGCGGCCGCCTCTGGGTCGAGGATTCCCTGCTCGGTCCACCCGATCGTGTAGTCGAGTGGTGTCTGCACCACATCGGGGAGGTCGCCTGACGCGGCGTTGGTGACGATCAGGTTGGGGAGGTCGTCCTCCGGCACGGGGACCAGCTCGACCTCGATCCCCGTCTCAGCGGTGAACGCGTCGATGATCGCTTGCTGCTTGGCGACGCGATCGGGCTCGATGTTCGAGGTCCAGAAGGTGATCGAGCCACCCGAGCTCGCTCGCGCCGCTGACGACAATGGAACCGCGCCGCCAAGCGTGAGCGCAAGAGCGCCGAGCACGGTGAGACGTCGACGAATCATCCTGTGACCCCCTGAGTCGTGGCGCGCGATGCGCCCCCAGCGACCTTTATTAGCCAATGTCACCCGGAATGTCAAATGAGGGACAAATCGCCCTGGCAGTGATATACATGGGCGCTGATGTCGATCGATCCGGGCGCGTCGATCCCGATCTACCAGCAGGTTCGCACGATGATCCTCGATGGGATCCTCGAGCGCAGATACACGTCCACTCAGCGCCTGCCCACCGAGCACGAGCTGTGCGATCTGCTCGGGCTAAGCCGTACGCCCGTCCATCGGGCGCTGTCCGAGCTGGCTGCCGAGGGCGTCATCGTCCGCCATCGCCGTCGCGGCACGTTCGTCAATCCCGAGTGGCTGGGCCGCGACCGCGCCGACGCGCGGGCTGCGCGTGATGGTCCCCGCCTACGGCCCGTGGGAGCAGCTCGTCCGTGACGCCGCCGACGGCGTCGAGCTGCAGATCGTGCGCGCCCCACGCGACGTGCTGCACCGCATGGTGACGCGGGCCGTCGCCGAGGGGACGGCGCCGGACATCGCCGTGATCGACCATGTCTGGGCACCGGAGTTCGCCGGGGCAGGCTTCCTGCACCCGTTCGAGGACCTCGATCCAGGTTGGGTGCGACGCCAGCACGACGTCGACTTCCTCGCCTCGCTCACCAGCGCCGACCGCTTCGACGGCCGCACCTTCGGCGTCCCGGCGTTCGCCGAGGCGGCCGGGCTGTGGTTCGACCGGCGCACATTCCGGGAACGTGCCCTGGAGCCGCCGACGACCTGGAACGAGCTGCTCGGTTGTGGGCGGGCGTTGCGCGCGGTCTACCCGGGGCATCCGCTGTCGTTGCCCGGCGGCACGGCTGGGGGTGAGACGACGGCCTACTGCCTGACCGGCTTCCTGGCGTCCAACGGCGTCAACGTGTTGGAGGGCGACCGGATCAACGTCGGTTCCGCCGCCAGCGTGCAGACGCTGCGCTTCCTGCGCCGGCTCGTCACCGAAGGGTGCGTCTCCCCGGCGGCTGTGGGGTTCGCCTGGGACCACTCGATCAACCTGCTCGCCGCCGGCGAGACGGCGATGTCGGTCGGCGGGACCTACGAGGCGGAGACGCTCGTTGATCAGACGGGGTTGGCGCCGAGGAAGGTCTGGGAGCAGTTCGGCTTCGCGCCGATCCCGGCAGGCCCCCAGGGTCGCCCGGCGAGCGTCGTGGGGGCGATGATCTTCTGCGTCTTCCGGCAGTCGGCGCAGCCCAAAGTCGCGATGCAGCTGATCGAACGGGCCGTGGCTCCCGCCGCCATCGCCGGGGCGGCCAGGCGCAGCGGCCGCGTGCCGTCGCGCCGATCGGTGCTCAAGATGGTCGAGGGCGAGCTGCCCTACGTGGCGCGCATCGGTGACCTGCTCGAGCGGGCGGCGACGCGTCCGTGGATCCCGCTCTACTCCAGGGTGTCGACGCAGCTACAGAAGATGCTCGAGGTGGTGCTCACCGGTGACGTCCGTCCGGGGCCCGCCGCTCGAGCGCGCCGCCGAGCTGATGACCGCCATTGCCGACCTGCCTATCGCGGCGTCCGAGCGCGACGCCGCCATCACCTGAGCGCTGATGGCTACCGTCGTCAGGCTCGCTGCACCCAGGGACATTTCGCTCGTTGACTGCCCGGATGCGGCGCTCGGTCGCGACGAGGTGCGCATCGCCACGTCGTTTTCGGGCATCTCCGCCGGCACCGAGCTGACGGGGTACCGAGGAACCAACCCGCTGACGACGAAGAAGTGGGACCTCGACCGAAGGCTGTTCGTCGAGGGCCAGGAGGTCTCCTTCCCCTATCCCGTCGATGGTTGGGGCTACGAGGAGGTCGGAACGGTGGTCGAGGTCGGCGAGGACACTGAGGGGGTCGCCGTCGGCGATGTCGTCTGCGGCATCTGGGGTCATCGCAGCGAGCACGTCGCCGCCGCCGCCTGGGCTGCCGACCGCAAGCTGCCCATCGACGTCGACCCGCGCATCGGCGTGTTCGCCCGCATCGGCGCCATCGCCCTCAACGCGGTGCACGATGCAGGTCCGCGCATCGGTGACATCGTCGCCGTGTTCGGCCAGGGGGTCCCCGGCCTGCTCGTCACCCAACTGCTGAAGCTAACCGGTGCGACGGTCGTCGCCGTCGACGGGATCCAGCGGCGCCTCGACCTCGCTCGCGGGTTCGGAGCCGACCACGTCGTCGACTTCACCGAGGTGTCCGCCGCCGAGTACATCAAGGGCCTGACGGGCGGCCGCGGCGCGGACGTGACCATCGAGATCACCGGCTCCTACCTCGCGTTGCACGAAGCGATCCGGGCCACCGCCTACAACTCGCAGGTCGTGGCGGCCGGCTTCCCCCAGGGCGCAGCGACGGGCCTGTTCCTCGGCGAGGAGTTCCACCACAACCGCATCCACCTGACGTCCTCGCAGATCTCCGGGACCAACCCAGCCTTCGACCATCGATGGGACGTCCGTCGCCTCGAGCGGACCGTCGTCGGCCTTGCGTCGGCCGGGCGGATCGATGTCACGTCGCTGATCTCGCATACCTTTCCGGCCGGCGACGTCGGTCGTGCGTTCGCCATGCTGGCGGAGTCTCCCGACGGCGCGGTGCAGGTCGTGCTCGACTTCACAAACGCGACATGACGATGCGCTTGGCGTGCCAAGAGCGGCTGCTGCCGGGCGAATCGGTGCAGGAACGCTGGGCCAACGCCAAGCGATGTGGCTGGGAGGGCGTCGAGCTGCACGGGCGTGCGAAGTACGCCCTGCGCGAGCGGCTGGCTGAGCTGCGCAGCGCGGCCCGAGCCGGTGTGGTGTTCTCCAGCGTGTGCCATTCGATGCGCTCGTTCATTGGCGACTTTTACGCCGACCGTCGGCGAGACGCGATCGACGAGCTCAAGTCGCAGCTCTCGGTGATCGCCGAGCTCGGCGGGACCGGCGTCGTGACACCTGCGGCCCACGGGCAGTACTCGTTCAAGCTGCCGCCGTTCGAACCGCCACCGAGGAGCGCGGCCGACGACGAGGCAGTACTCGTCGAAGGACTCGGCGAGCTGGGAGCACACGCCGCCGCGGAGGGCGTCAGCGTATTCTTCGAGCCGCTGAACCGCTATGAGGACCACATGGTCAATCGGCTCGAGCAAGCGTCGCGGATCGTCGATGCCGTGGGCAGCGATGCCGTCAAGCTGACCGCCGACACCTATCACATGAACATCGAGGAGGACGATCCGCCGGCCGCTGTGAGGGCGGCCGGGTCGCGGATCGGCCATGTACAGGTTGGCGACAGCGCCCGATGGCAACCCGGCACCGGTCACTTCGATTTCGCTGGCACCATCGAGGCCCTTCACGACGTCGGCTTCGACGGCTGGCTGGCGCTGGAGTGCAACTTGCGTGGTGAGCCGATCGCCGCCCTGACCGAGGGCGCCGCGGTGCTCCGCCCGCTGCTGGTTCGGGCCTGAGTGTGAAGCTCGGCCTGTTCCTGACGATCCTCCAGGATCTACCGCTCGCCGAGGCGCTCGATCGCTGCGTCGGCCTCGGGCTCGACGCCGTCGAGATCGCCACGGGCAACTATCCGGGCGACGGGCACTGCCAACCGGCTCGACTGCTCGCCGATCCGGACGCGCAGCGCGCCTTCATCGCGCGCCGTCGACGAGCGCGGTCTGACTATCGAGCGCGCTCAGCCAGCACGGCAACCCGCTCCACCCTGACGGCTCCGTCGCCGCCGCCGCGCACGAGACCTGGCGGGCCACGGTACGACTGGCGGCCGAGCTCGGCGTCGGGGTCGTCAACGCCTTCTCCGGCTGTCCGGGCGACCACGACGGTGCGCGGCGCCCGAACTGGGTGACGTGCTCGTGGCCGGACGACTTCCCGGCCACGCTGTCCTGGCAATGGGAGGAGAAGGTGATCCCCTATTGGACCACCGAGGCGGCCTTCGCCGCCGAGCACGGCGTCCGCATCGGCGTCGAGATGCACCCGGGTTTCGTCGTCTACAACCCGTCGACGTTGACGCGTCTTCATGACGCTTGTGGGCCATCGATCGCCGCCAACTTCGATCCCAGCCACCTTTTCTGGCAAGGGATCGACCCGGTCGTGGCGATCAGGTTCCTCGCCCGGCGTGACCTGATCGCGCACGTCGCGGCCAAGGACACCTACCTAGTCTCCGAGAACATCGCCCTTGACGGCGTCCTGGAGACGCGCCCGGCCAGCGATCTCGGCGAGCGGGCCTACCTGTTCCGCACGATCGGCTTCGGTCAGGGCGAGCAGGTCTGGCGCGATATCGTCTCGTCGCTGCGGATGGCCGGGTACGACGGGACGATCTCGATCGAACACGAGGACCGCCTGCTCCCTGCCGAGATCGGAATCGAGAAGGCGGCAAGGTTGCTCCGTGAGCTCATCTGAGGGCCTCGGACCGGTCGTCTCGATCGCCGCCACTGCCGGCGGCGCGCAGATCCACTGCCGTGATGGATCGCTGTGGGTCGAGGTCATCGCCGATGGCGTCGCGAGGGTTCGTGCCACGCCTGCCGGGCGATGGCCGGCGCCTCGCGACTGGGAGCCGATCGTTCTGCCCACCGTGCCGCCGACGGACGTCGTGGTGACCCAGGGGGAGGACGCAGTCGTCGTCGATGGTCGCTCGCTCCGCGCCGAGATCGCCCGGTCCGACGGGTCGGTGCGCTTCATCACGGCCGGCGGCGTGGAGGTTGCCGCAGACGCCGGGCCCGGCGCCATCGTATGGTTCGACGATCGGGTCCTGCTGCGGAAGCGTCGTCACCGGGACGAGCGCCACGCCGGCTTCGGCCAGCGCCCTCGCCTTGATCAGACGGCCGGTACGAAGACAGCTTGGAACGTCAACGCGAAGCACTACGGCCCGGCGACCGACGAGATGTACTGCACGGTCCCCGTCTTCATCGCCCACGGCGGGCCGGCGACGTACGGCGTCGCGCTCAACGCCACGGGCTGGGCACGCATCGAGGCGGACCCCGGCTCCGACGAATGGATCGCCGAGGTACGCGGAGCCGACCTCGACTACGTCGTCGCCGCCGGCGATCGACCCGCGGACGTCGCCGAACGTCTCACGGCGCTGATCGGACGAATCGAACTGCCACCGCGCTGGGCGATCGGATACCACCAGACGAGGTGGGGCTACGACTCGGCGGCGAAGATCGCCGAGGTCGCCGAGCAGTTCACCAAGCGAAGGCTCCCTTGCGACGTCATCCACATCGACATCGACTACATGGATCGCCACCGGGTCTTTACGTGGGATGCGGGGCGTTTCCCCGACCCCGCCCACGCCATCGCCGAGCTCGAACGTCGAGGTTTGCGCGCCGTGGCGATCGTCGACCCCGGCGTCGCTGCCGAGCCGGGGAACCCGGTATACGACGCCGGGCTCGTGCTCGACGCCTTTCTCCGCCACGCCGACGGTCGACACGTGACCGGCCATGTGTGGCCGGGTCGGTGCGTCTTCCCCGACTTCCTGCGAGCGGACGTTCGGCGGTGGTGGGCCAGCCTCCACACGACCATCGTCGATGCCGGCGTCGCCGGCGTCTGGAACGACATGAACGAACCGGCTTTGTACGACGGGCCGGTGGGGGCGGAGCAGACGGCGAACGTCGTCGAGATGCCCGCAGATGCCGTGCACGACGCCGCCGGATCGGCGGTCGCCCACGAGCACGTGCACAACCGATACGGGGTGGAGATGGCTCGGGCAGCCAGCGACGCGCTAGTCGAGCTGCGTCCCACGAAACGATCGTTCCTCCTCAGCCGATCGGGGCACACCGGCATCCAACGCTTCGCCGCCGTGTGGACCGGTGACAACACGGCGTCATGGGAGCAGCTGCGCATGTCGCTGCCGATGCTGTGCAACCTGGGCCTCTCCGGGGTGCCTTTCGTCGGCGCCGACATCGGCGGGTTCTTCGGCGACGCCACACCAGAGCTCTTCGCGCGGTGGATGCAAGCCGGTGTGCTCTATCCGCTAATGCGGGGCCACTCGCACAAGACCAGCCAGCCCAACGAACCGTGGGCCTTCGGCGAGGAGATCGAGGTGATCGCCGACCAGGCCCTGCGGCTCCGTTATCAGCTTCGACCGTACCTCTACTCGCTATTCCGCGAGGCGGCGACGACCGGTGCGCCGATCCTGCGTCCGATGCTCTGGGCCCACTCGGACGACCCGACGGCGGCGGCGGTCGAAGATCAGGCGCTGCTCGGCGATGCGCTGCTTGCCGCCCCCGTGCTCGCGCCCGGCGTTCGCCGGCGGGACGTCTATCTGCCGGCCGGCGTTTGGTTCGACTGGTATTCCGGCGTTGCCTACGCCGGCCCTGGCGCGATCGGCGTAGACGCCCCGCTCGACCGGCTGGTGCTGTTCGCCCGCGCCGGTTCAGTTGTACCCCTGGCGACGGTCAGCGACGACGGATCGATCGACGACTCGATCATCACGCTGCGGGTATTCCCCGGCACGGGTGCCGGGTTGATTTACGACGACGACGGTGAGTCGTTCGCCTACCGCGCCGGTGTGTACGCGCTACGGAGTTATTCGGTGCGGGAGGCCGCCGAAGGCACCGTCGTGACGCTCTCCCCGACCGCCGGCTCCTATCGACGACCGGGTTGCCGATGGCGCGTGGTTCTCAACGTAGGGGACCCGATCGACTTCGCTGGCGAACTCGATGACGAGGTCCGGCTCACGTGGGCGTGACGCGCCGAAGGCTGACGGCCTCCGGCCAACACGACCCGCTGACCCTGCTCGTTCGAGTGTATGTACGCGATCGGCCAGGAGCGAGGCTGCCTCCACCTGCGAACAGCAAGGCCAGCACACCAACGAGTGAGCCTGGACCCCAAGTCGGCGCGGTAGCCGGCGGGGTGAGGGTCACCGGATCGGTGGCGATGCTGTCGCCGTCCGCAACGGTGATCCCGCTGATCGGGCTCGCCACCTCCTCGACCACGGACGTGACGGCTGGGGCAGCGAGGACCGGCGGCGCGGCGGCCGCGGTCGATGGCACCCCCACGACCCCGATCTGTCGATCCCACTATGACAGCCGTCATGCTGGACCAATATGGTCCGCTGGAGATGCCAAACATGCCACCTACCAGGTGATATGTCTGACGCGGGTGGGCACGACGGGACTCGAACCCGGGACCTCTACCGTGTCATGGTAGCGCTCTAACCAACTGAGCTACGCGCCCTCGCGGACGCTTCACGCTAGCGGGTTTGCGCGTCCGCAGCGGTACGGCGACACCAGAACACCTGCCAGTTTTCGGACACTGGTGCCGGGTTCGCGCCACCTGTTCGCGGCACGGACCGGCATCAGTGGAGGCGGACCGATACCTCGTTGGCGAGGAGACGGCCACGACGCGTCAGGGTCCAGTGGTCGCCGTCACGGGCGACGAGGTCGACGAGCGCGTCACCGTCGAGGGCGTCGAGGGGCACGCCGCGGCGCGTGCGCAGCGACAGCTGCAGGCCTTCGACGCGGCGGGTGTCGTCGTCGAGCGTCTCGCCGGCGGATTCGGGCGGCGTGCCGGAGCCGACGGCGGCGATGTACCGCTCGGGCGTGCGCACGTTCCACCACCGCCGCCCGGCGACGTGGGAGTGGGCGGCGCAGCCGAAGCCGAAGTAGTCGTGCTGGTCCCAGTAGAGCTGGTTGTGACTGCTCTCGTGGCCCGGCCGGGCCCAGTTCGACACCTCGTAGTTGTCGAGGCCGGCGGCGGTGAGCAGGTCGTCGGCGAGCTCGTACTCGTCGGCCTGCACGTCGTCGTCGGGATGGCGGGCCGGGTCGCCGGCGAGCGGCGTGCCGGCCTCGACGGTGAGCCCGTAGGCCGACACGTGCGGCGGATCGAGCGCCAGCGCACCGCGCAGCGTCGTGCGCCACTCGTCGAGCGTCTCGCTGGCCGCACCGTAGATCAGGTCCATGTTGAACGAGGCGAACCCGACGTTGCGGATCGCCTGCACGGCGGCCACGACGTTGTCGGGATCGTGCCGGCGCCCGAGCAGGGCCAGCACCCGCGGCACCATCGACTGCACGCCCAGGCTGATACGGCTGACCCCGCCGGCGGCGTAGCCAGCGAGCAGCTCGTGAGTGACGTCGTCGGGGTTGCACTCCACCGTGACCTCGGCGCCGGGCGCGATCGGGATCTCCGCCAGCACACCGGTCAGCAGCTCGCCGGGAACGAGCGAGGGCGTGCCACCACCCACGAACACCGTCGCCGCCCGCCGCTCGGGATGGCGGGCGAACGTGCTGGCGATATCGACGCGGACGGCCTCCAGGTAGTCGCCGACGAGGTGGCCACGGTCGGTCCAGGTGGCGAAGGCGCAGTAGTCGCACCGACTCGAGCAGAACGGCACGTGCACGTACACGCCGAGCGGAGCGGGCCCGCTCATCGCCGGCTCGTCATCAGCACGGCGGCGGCCACCGCAGCGGTCTCGACGCGCAGCACCGTGTCGCCGAGGGTCACCACCTCGCCCGCAGCGTCGAGCTCGGCCGGTGACCAACCGCCTTCCGGTCCGACCGCGATCGTGGTGTCGTCCGACGTCAGGGCCCGGCCGCCCGGCTCGGCCGCGACGGCATCGGCGAGGACCGCGACGGCAGCGACCGGTCCGCTCACCTCGGGCAGCCACACCCGCCGCGACTGCATCGCCGCTTCGCCGGCGACGCGGCGCAGGCGCTCGAGCTGGCGCTCGGCCCGGTCGGCCGGCCAGCGGACCACCGATCGCGCCGCGTCGAGCAGGACGATGCGATCGACGCCCACCTCGGTGCACTTGGCCACCAGCCAGTCGAGGCGATCTCCCTTCGGCGGGGCGACGGCGATCGTCACCGGTGGGTCGCGGCGGGCGCTCGCGACCGGCGCCTCGTCGACCTCCAGTGCACCACCGCGCAGCGTGCACGCCCGCCACGTGCCGCGTCCGTCGGTGGCGGTGACCGGCGCCCCGTCGCGCAGCCGCAGCACGCGCACGAGGTGGTGCCGCGTCGGTTCGTCGAGGGTCGGCGCGGCGATGTCGCCGACGAGGACGTGGGCGGCCGAGCGGCGCAGCCTCTCGTCCATGGGAGCTACTGGAACGCCGACTTGATGCGCGAGAAGAGGCCCTTGTCGGGCGTGCCGACCGACTCGCCACGGAGCTCGGCCAGCTGGCGGAGCAGGTTCTCCTCGGCGTCGCTGAGCTTGGTCGGCACCTCGACCACGACCTCGGCGCGCAGGTCGCCGCGCCCGCGGCCTTGTAGGCGCGGCACCCCTCGCCCCTTGAGCACGAAGACGCGACCGGGCTGCGTGCCCGCCGGCACGAGCAGTTCCTCGTCGCCGTCGAGCGTCGGCAGCGCCACCGTCGTTCCCAACGCCGCCTGGGCGACCGACACCGGCACCGAGGTGACCAGATCGATGCCGTCGCGAACGTATCGCTCGTGGGCGTCGACACGGAGGTGGACGAAGAGGTCGCCGTTGGCCCCGCCGCGCGGCCCCGCCGCGCCGCGCCCGGCGAGGCGGAGGGTGGCGCCGTTGTCGACCCCGGCGGGCACGTCGACCTGGTAGGTGTGGTCGAGGGTGACGCGGCCCTCGCCGCGGCACGTCGGGCACGGCGTCACCACCACCTGGCCGAGGCCGCCGCAGCGCGGGCAGGCCGACGTGGTGACCATCTGACCGAGCAGGCTCTGGCGCACCCGCTGCACCTGGCCGCGGCCGCTGCACTCGACGCACGTCACCGGCTGCGTGCCGGCGCCGGCCCCGGAGCCGTCGCAGTCGGGGCAGCGTTGTGGGAGCTTCAGCGTGACGGGCACGGTCGAGCCGAACACCGCCTGCTCGAAGGTGATCCGCGCCGACACCTCCATGTCCTGGCCACGCGGCGGGCCGCTGGGGCCGCGCCGACCTCCGCCGAAGCCGCCGGTGTTGCCGAACAGCGAGCTGAACAGGTCGTTGAGGCCGCCCGAGAAGATGTCGTCGACGTTCGGACCACCGTTGGAGCCGCCGACGCCGGCATCGCCGAAGCGGTCGTACCGAGCACGCTGCTCGGGGTCGGAGAGCACCTGATAGGCGCGCGACACCTCCTTGAAGCGCTCGGCGGCGGCGCTGTCGTCGGGGTTGGCGTCGGGGTGCAGCTCGCGGGCTCGCTGGCGGTACGCCCGCTTGAGCTCGTCGGGGTTGGCCGAGCGGGAGACGCCGAGCAGCTCGTAGTAGTCAGCCACGCTCGGGGCCCTCCATCCGACGGGCGAGGCGGTCGCTGACCACCTCGACGGTGGCCAGCGCCTGCGGATAGTTCATCCGTGTCGGACCGAGCACGCCGACCGAGCCGCGGTGCTCGCCGTCGACGACGATCGGCGCCACCACTACCGAGCAGGCCGACAACGGCTGCACGCCGTGCTCGCCCCCGATGGCGACCGACATGCCCCGGTCGACGAGGTCGGACACCAGCGACACGACGACGAACTGCTGCTCGAGCGTGCGCAACACGTCGGTGACGATGTCGACGGCGTCGAAGGCCGACGCCATCGTGGCCGTGCCGCCGAGGTACACGTGGGCGTCGGCGGCCCCGCTGATGAGCGCCGACAGCGCGTCGCCGCACACCTGGTCGACCGAGGCGTCACCGCTCGACGCCGGCTCGGCCACCCGGCCGAGGGGCTGACCCGAGCACTGGGCGTCGAGGTGGGAGCTGGCCGTGGCGATCTGGTCGTCGCTCAGCTCGGCGGCGATGTCGATGGTCTCGCTCTCGACGGCGCCGTTGCCGAGCACGGCAACCACCGTCGCCACCTCCGACGACAGGCGCACCAGCTGCACCGAGCGCACCAGCTGCACCTGTGCCGTCGGGCCGACCACGACGCCGGCGTAGTTGGTGAGCCGGGCGAGCAGTTCGGTGGTGCGGTGGAGCATCTCCTCGAGGCGGCCGTGGGCGGTGGAGAAGAACTCGCCCACCCGCGCCGTGGTGCGCTGGTCGAGCCCGCCCGGGGCGCTGAGGTGGTCGACGAAGAAGCGGTAGCCCTTGTCGGTGGGGATCCGTCCCGCCGACGTGTGCGGCTGCACGAGGTATCCCTCCTGCTCGAGCACGGCCATCTCGTTGCGCACCGTGGCCGGCGACACCCGCACGCCGGGCACGTCGACGACGTGGGTCGACCCGACCGGCAGCGCCGTGGCGATGTACTCCTGCACCACCGCGCTCAGGATCGCCGTCTTGCGTTCGTCGAGCATGCTGGCACTCGATGCTACCGAGTGCTAGATGCCCCTTCCGCGGAATCCGGTGGGTGCCAGCAGGACCGTACGGTCATGCTGGCACCCATCGGTTGCGCTCTTGCTGCCGTTCAGTCGAGCTTGAGGGCGCTGATGAAGACGTCGCCGGGGACCTCGACCCGGCCGATCGCCTTCATCTTCTTCTTGCCTTCCTTCTGCTTCTCGAGCAGCTTGCGCTTGCGGGTGATGTCACCGCCGTAGCACTTCGACAGCACGTCCTTGCGCTTGGCCTTCACCGTCTCGCGGGCGATCACCTTGCCGCCGATGGCCGCCTGGATCGGCACGTCGAACATCTGCCGCGGGATCAGCTCCTTCAGCTTCTCGGTCATCCGCCGCCCGTAGTCGAAGGCCCGGTCGCGGTGCACGATCGTGGAGAAGGCGTCGGCCGGCACGCTGTTGAGCAGCAGGTCGACCTTGACCAGGTTGGACCGGCGGTAGCCCACCAGCTCGTAGTCGAGGCTGGCGTAGCCCTGGCTGCGGCTCTTCATCTGGTCGAAGAAGTCGACGACCACCTCGGCCAGCGGCATCAGGTAGTGCAGCTCGACCCGTTCCGGCGACAGGTACTCGATCTTGTCGAGCTCGCCGCGCCGGTGCTGGCAGAGCTCCATCAGCGTCCCGGTGTAGTCGCTCGGCGTGATGATCGAGACCTTGAAGTACGGCTCTTCGATGTGGTCGATGCGCTGCGGGTCGGGCAACTCGGCGGGGTTGTCGATCTCGACCACCGTGCCGTCGGTGCGATGAACCCGGTACTGCACGCTCGGCGCGGTGGCGATCAGCGCCAGCCCGAACTCACGCTCGAGTCGCTCCTTCACGATCTCCATGTGCAGCAGGCCGAGGAACCCGCAGCGGAACCCGAACCCGAGGGCGCCCGACGACTCGGGCTGATAGCTGATCGACGCGTCGTTGAGCCTGAGCTTCTCGAGCGAGTCGCGCAGGTCCTCGAAGTCGTCGCCGTCGATCGGGAACAGCCCGGAGAACACCATCGGCTTGGGGTCCTGGTACCCAGGCAGCGGCTGGGTCGAGCCGGCCGTGACCGTGGTGATCGTCTCACCCGAGCGCGCCTCGCCGACGTCCTTGATGCCGGCGATGAGGTAGCCCACCTCGCCCGGGCCGAGCTCGGCCACCGGCGTGGGCACCGGACGGCGCACGCCGATCTCGATCGGCTCGTGCAACGCCGCCGCCTGCATGAAGCGCAGCTTCGACCCGGTGCCGAGACGGCCGTTGACCACGCGCACGCTCGAGACGACGCCGCGGTACTGGTCGAACTGGCTGTCGAAGATCAGCGCCTGGAGCGGCGCGTCGGCGTCGCCGGTCGGCGCCGGGATGCGCTCGATCACCGCGTCGAGCAGCTCGGGCACGCCGGCGCCGGTCTTGGCCGAGATCCGCACGATGTCGTCGGCGGCGATGCCGAGCACGTTCTCGATCTCACGCGCGTAGCGCTCGGGATCGGCGGCGGGGAGGTCGATCTTGTTCAACGCCGCCACGATCTCGAGGTCGTGCTCCATCGCCAGGTAGCAGTTGGCGAGCGTCTGCGCTTCGATGCCCTGGGCCGCGTCGACCACGAGCACCACGCCCTCGCACGCGGCGAGCGACCGGCTCACCTCGTACCCGAAGTCGACGTGGCCCGGCGTGTCGATCAGGTGGAACACGTGGCCGCGCCACTCGACGCGCACGTTCTGCGCCTTGATCGTGATCCCCCGCTCGCGTTCGAGATCCATCGAGTCGAGGTACTGCTCGCGCATGTCACGCGCTTCGACGGCGCCCGTGATCTCGAGGATGCGATCGGACAACGTCGACTTGCCGTGGTCGATGTGGGCGATGATCGAGAAGTTGCGGATGCGGGAGCGGTCCATGGCGGTGTCGGTCGATCCTACGAGCCGGCCACACGGTCGCGCCGCCAGCGTTGGGCGCCCGCGGTGCTCCCGATAGCCTTGGGCCGCTGTTCGACGACACCCCGAGGGACGATCCGTGGCCAACATCAAGAGCCAGAAGAAGCGCAATCTCACCAACGCCAAGCGCGCCGAGCGCAACAAGGCGGTGAGGAGCGAGCTCAAGACGCGCGTCAAGACGGCCACGAGCAGCATCGGCTCCGACGCCAACGGCGACGACGTGCGCCTCGCTGTGAAGCGCCTCGACAAGGCGGCGGCCAAGGGCGTGATCCACCCCAATCAGGCCGCACGGCGCAAGAGCCGCCTGCAGCAGGCGGTCAACGCCGCTGCCGCCGACGCCGCCGGCTGATCCGCTAGCGCGACAGCGGCTCAGCCGAGCCACCAGCACCTCCATCACGAGCTCTTCGTCGAGCATCCTTCGGCCGCGCAGGTCGAGGTCGGCCGACGCCAGCAGGTCGATGGCCCGCTGCACCGCCGTGCGCCCGAGCGTCCGCGACAGCTCCATCGCCTTGCGCGCCGGGTAGCCGGGCTTGATGCCCATCGCCGCGGCCGCCTCCGCCTCGGTGCGCACGTCGAGGCCGTCGAGGGCGGCCAGCTTGCCGTAGTGGCTCTGCAGGATCGCCATCACCTGCAGCGGGTGGCGCTCCCCGGCGCCGAGCATGCGGGCGAGCAGCGTCAGGGCCTGCTCGGTGCGTCCGGCATCGATCGCGTCGGTCAGGTCCCACGGCGGGACGCCACCGGCGTCGCCGAGGAACGGCGTGATCTGCTCGTCGCGCAGCAGCGTGCCCTCGCCATAGGTGGCGGCGAGCGTGCGCAGGATGCCGTCGAGCGAGCTGACGTTCTCGCCGAGGTGCTCGGCGAGCGTGCCGGCGGCCCGCGGGTCGAGCCGCACCCCGCGTTCGCCCGCCGCCTCGAGCACCCACGCCTGACGGTCACGGGGCCGGCTCGGCGGGGCGGTCGACGTGACAGCGACTCCCGCCTTCGCCAACGCGTCGGCGAGGGCTTTGGGGCGCCGCTCGCTCCCCCACTCGACCACCAACTCGGTGCTGTCGAGCGGATCGGCGAGGTACTCGACGAGCGGGCGCAGCTCGTCGACGTTGAACCGCCCGACGTTGCGTGCGACCACGACCCGGGTGTCGGTGAGGAACGGCGGCGTCTGCGCCGCGTCGACGACGGCGGCGATCGAGGCGTCCTCCTGGTCGTGCTCGTCGACCATGAGCGAGCGGTCGCCGTCGCCCACCAGGGTGTGCACGAGGGACGACACCGCGGCCCGCAGGATCGACTCGTCGTCACCGACCAGGAAGTGCACGGCCATGGCGGCGGTCATTCTGGCAGCCCGTCGGACGGCCCGGACGGGCCGGCCCGCACCGCCACGGCCACCAGCGCAATCGCGACGACCACCACGCCGACCGCGCCCCACGGCGCCGGTGGCTCGGTGGCCGCGGCGACGCCGGCGACGCGATCGACCCAGCGCACACCCACCTCGACCGGCAGCATGACGATGCCGCGCAGCGGCGCCACGGCGCCGGCGACCAGTGCCGCCGGCAGCCCGTACAGCATCACGAAGCCAGCGACCGGCACGGCCAGCAGGTTGGCGGGGATGCCGACGAGCGGCAGCCGCCCGAACACGAGCAGGCTCGGCAACGCCACGCCCAGTTGCGCGCCGAGCGTGACGCCCAGCGGCACCGCCAGACGCCCGAGGGCCCGCAGCCGTCGCCCGAGCGGCGGGCCGAGGACCGTCACCCCCGCCGTCGCGCCGACCGACAACCAGAAGCCGACCGAGCGGACGAGCAGCGGATCGACCAGCAGCAGCCCGATCACCGCCACGGCGAGCAGGCGCGCCGGCTCCCGTTCGCGGCCGAGGGCGAACCCCACGGCGCTCAACCCGGCCATCGCCCCGGCGCGCAGCACCGACGGCTCGGCGCGGGTCAGCACGACGAACCAGCCGATCAGCGCCAGCGTGGCCGCCAGCCGCACGCCGGTGCGGGCGCGGCGCAGCAACGGACCGGCCGCAGCCAACACGAAAGCCACGTTTTGGCCCGACACCGCGGTGAGATGCGACAGACCGCTGCGCCGGAAGCGGTCGATCATGGCGGGCGGCTCGTGGCGGTCGTCGCCGATGATCAGGCCGCGTGCCAGGGCGGCGTCGGCCGGGGGCATCGACGACGAGCCGCGTTCGATCAGATCACGGACGCGGTTCGACGCCACCGCCAGCGGTCGCCCCTCGAGTCGGTCGCCGAGGACGTCGTATCGGAACGCCCCCGACGACGTGCTCCCACGACACCCGCGCCGCCCGCGTCGGCCGGAGCGGTTGGCGGGCTCCGGAGACCCACACGCGGTCGCCCTGCTGCCAGCGGGCCACGGCGGCTTGCGTCGCCGGGCCGCGCACCCACACCTCGAAACGCTCGCCCTCCACCTGGAGCAGCAGCCGCGTCGAACCGTGGGACGAGACGGGATCGGACGCGACCGTCGCCCAGCCACTGAACGCACCGAGGCGATCGGGCGCGAGCGCGGCGACCGTGTCGACCGAGCGGACCGTTGCGGCTCCGGCGAGCAGGGCGAGGCCGAGGGCGAACGTCCACCGGCGCACCAGCGCCACCGCGCCGAGGACGGCCACCCCGGCGTCGACCGGCGATCGGCGCCACACGGCGACCGCGACCACGACGGCCGCCAGCCCGACGACCGCGGGTTCCCCGCGACCCAGCCACGGGACCGGACGGCGGAGGTGGACGGCACCCGGCGACGACCGCCACCTAGACTCCTGCGACGTGCTCACCGCCACCCCACCTGACACGACCGGTCCGACGACCGGCCCGTCGTCGCCGGTGGTCGAAGGGCCGTTGTGGTACCGCGAGCGCATCCGGCGCTACGGGCCGCTGCTGGCGCTCGTGGTCCCCACCCTGCTCGGTGCGGCGGCCGCGTGCGTGCTCGCCCTGTTCGACGGCCAGGCGAGCGGATGGACCGGGCTGATCCTCGGCGTCTGCGCCGCCCCCGGCCTGCTCGTGATCGGCGTCCCCTTCGCCAGCAGCGACACCTGGTGGATCGGCATCGCCCTGTCGGTGCCGCTGTGGCTCGTGGTGGGCTACCTCGCCGCGCGCACGGCCACCCGCAACCCGGTGGCGACGTGGAGCGACTACTGGCGCGCCTACCGCTGGCTGCTGCTCGGCGTGTGGGTCGGCGTGGCCGCGGCCCTGATCGGCGCCACGGCGCTGCTGGGGCGGCAGCTGCTCTAGGCCCGGGGTCGGCGCGCCGGTCACACGGCCACCAAGCCATCGAGAGCGGCGAGCTTCGCCGGCCCGATGCCGGGGACGTCCTCCAATTCGTCCACCGCGCCGAACGCCCCGTGCTCGGCGCGGTACGTCAGGATCGCCGCGGCCGTCGCCGGACCGATGCCGGGCAGCGCCTCGAGCTCGGCGGCCGTCGCCCGGTTCAGGTCGACGGGCCGGGACGGCTCGCTGCCGACGACGGCGTGCACCACTCCCGGCGCCAGCGTGGTGAACGAGGGGGACGTGAGCTCGCCCGCGGCCGGGACGTCGATGCGGTCGCCGTCACGCACCAGCGCGGCGAGGTTGAGCGCGTCGGCCGCCGCGCCGGGCGCGGGCCCGCCCGCCGCGGCGATCGCATCGCCGACGCGGCTCCCGGCGCGGACGCGGTAGACGCCGGGCGCGTCGACGGCACCGGTGACGTGCACCACCAACTCAGCGGTGGTGGTGGGCGCGACGGTGGCGGCGATCGACGACGTCGACGAGGCACCCGCTGCGGTGGTCGGCGTGCTCCGGGCGTACGGCAGGCCGGCCTCGGTGGGCGGGCTCGGCGTGCGCAGCAGCCAGAACGCGGCTCCGGCGACCGCGATCGCGACCACGACGCCGGTCGCCAGTCGGGCGGGTCCGACGAAGCGGAGCCACAGACGCGCCCGTTCGGCGAGGGCCGCCGGTGACCAGCTGGGCTCCGGCGCGATGGAGTCCCGGTCGCTGACGGACTCCCACGGATCGACGGGATCGGCCACGATCGGCCTCCTCGTTCGGGCGCCCCCACCGTCGAGGTCGGGCGCGCGCGGTCGGGAGGGACGTCGGCGGGCCCGACGCTAGCGCCGTCGGCTCAGAACAGCTCGCGGGTGAGGCGCTTGCGATAGTCCGCGGTGCGCGCGTCGTCCGGACCCATCACCTCGAGGATGTCGACGAACTGCTGGCGGGCATCGTCGTCGGCCTTCACCCGCCCGAGCAGGGCGGTGAGCTGAGCGTCGTAGTCGTCGTCGGGGGTGGAGCCGAGACGGGCGGCGGCGGCGATCGGGCGGGTGCGCTCCGATTCCGGGATGCGCTCGAGCAGCGCCAGCGCCTCTGTCGTTGCGGCCACCCTCGACGTACAGAGCGGCGAGGGCGACGACGGCGTCCTCGTTGCCGGGCTCGATCTCCAGCGCCTGCAGGAGGCTCGCCTCGTCACCGGCGGCGATCAGCTCGGCGAGGTGCGACTGCGTGGGCGTCGGGAGCAACGACTGCACGAACTGCGTGACCTCGCGTTCGGGGAGCGCCCCGACGAAGCCGTTGACCACCTGGCCGTCCTGCATCGCGTACACGGCGGGGATGGATTGGGCCTGGAAGGCGTGGGCGATGCCCGGGTTCTCGTCGACGTTGACCTTGGCCAGCACGACCTGGCCGTCGGTGGCGTCGACCGCCTGCTCGAGGATCGGACCGAGCGTTCGGCAGGGACCGCACCACGGCGCCCACAGGTCGATGACGACGGGCACGGTGGCCGACTGCTCGAGCACGTCGGTGCCGAAGGTGGCGTCGGTGACGTCGATGGTCATGACGTTCACGCTACCGACGGAGCCAACACCGAAGTCGCCCGCTCGGGGCGTACCCTTGCGACATGGCGAACACGGCGTCGTTGGGGGGGCGTACCGGTGACTGACCATCGCTTCGTCGTCGACCCGCCGACGATGATCGATCCCAAGCTCGTCGTGATGATGACCGGCTGGATCGACGCGAGCGGCGCGGCGCTGGCGGCGATGAACGCCCTCGTCGAGGAGTGCGACGCGCGCGCCCTCGTCGACTTCGACGACGACGTGTACGTCGACTACCGCGCCCGTCGTCCGACGCTCGAGATCCGCAACGGCGTCAGCTCGCGGCTGGTGTGGTCGTCGCCGCAGTTGCTGCACGGGCGCGACACCAAGGGTGCCGACGTGCTGCTGCTGACCGGCCCCGAACCGGACGCGGCCTGGCACCGCTTCGCCGCAACCATCGGCGCTCTCGCCGAGCAGTTCGGCGTCACCACGATGGCGGCGCTCGGTGCCTACCCCTTCGCCACGCCGCACACGCGCGAGGTCCGGCTGTCGGCCACCTCGCCCTCGGCCGAGGTGCTCGAGGCCCTGGCGCTGCGCGTCAGCTCGATCGACGTGCCCGCCGGCATGGCGGCCGCACTGGAGCAGACCCTCCACGGCAACGGCGTGAGGTCCTTCGGGCTGTGGGCGCAGGTGCCGCACTACGTGGCGGCGATGTCGTTCCCGGCGGCGTCCGTGGCCCTGCTCGACGCCCTCGAGCGATCGACCGGCATCAACGATCCAGGCCCGGCCGCTGCGACGCGAGGTCGTGCTGCAGCGCGAACGGCTCGACCACCTCGTGGCGTCCAACGACGAGCACCGCGAGATGGTGGCGCGACTCGAGAGCATCTACGACGACGACGCCACCATCGACGTCGTCACGTCGCTCGACGATGCGCTCGAGCTCACGTCGGGCGACGACCTGGCCGCCGAGGTCGAGCGCTTCCTCCGCGAGCACCCCAAGGGCTGAGCGGAGTCCGCCCGCCCGTGCTGGTCGACGCCATCCTGCCGGCCGAGCTGCGGGCCGTGCCGGCGACGGCAGCTGCGCTGGAGGCGAGCGGCTACGCCGGTGCGTGGTCGTTCGAGGCGGCCCACGATCCGTTCCTGCCCCTCGCCCTCGCCGCCGAGCACACGTCGCGCATCGACCTCGGGACGGCGATCGCCGTCGCCTTCGCCCGCAACCCGATGACGCTCGCCCAGGTGACGTGGGACGTGCAGGCGCTGTCGGGCGGGCGGCTGATCGTCGGCCTCGGCACCCAGATCAAGCCGCACATCACCAAGCGCTTCTCGATGCCGTGGAGCGAACCGGCGGCGCGCATGCGCGAGTTCGTCGAGGCGGTGCGGGCGATCTGGGACTGCTGGCGCAACGGGACGCCGTTGCGCTTCCGCGGCCGGTTCTACACCCACACCCTGATGACGCCGTTCTTCGCCCCTCCGGCGGCCGACCTCGACGGCATCGGACTGCCGCCGATCGTGCTCGCCGCGGTGGGGCCACACATGACGACGGTCGCCGGTGAGGTCGGCGACGGGATGCTGTGCCACCCGCTGTCGACCGAGCGCTACCTCCGTGAGGACACGCTGCCGGCGCTGCGGGCGGCGAGGGCCCGGGGCCGGGTCGACGATGGACGGCTTCACGGTCGCCGGTCAGCTGTTCGTGGTGACCGGCGCCACCGACGAGGCGCGGGAGCGAGCGGCGGCGAGCACGCGTCGGCAGATCGCGTTCTACGCCTCGACGCCCGCCTACCGGCCGGTGCTCGAGCGTCACGGCTGGGGCGACCTGCAGACCGACCTCAACCGGCTGTCGAAGGCCGGCGACTGGGCGGCGATGGGCGAGCTCGTCGACGACGAGCTGCTGAACACGTTCGCCGTCGTCGCCGCACCGGACGCCGTCGCCCCCGAGCTGCTGCGCCGGTTCGGCGACGTGATGACGCGGGCCACGCTCTACACCCCCTACGCCATCGATCCCGACGTCCTCGCCACCGTCACCGCCGGGCTGCGACAGCCGCACCCCTGACCGCCGCCATCTGGTCACCGTGCGTCTCACACAGCGATCTGGTCACCGTGGTTCTGGGCGCCGACCCGGCCGCGGCGAGGTCGCCGAAGTCGACCGAGAGCGCCCGTTTGGGCTCACCCACGCGACATCGACGTCGTCACGTCTGGCTTGGTCTGGGAACGGGCGGTGTGAGACGCCGTTTCGCGGACGAACGCCCGACCCGGCACCACGCCCGCCCACCTACCGCTTCCAGAGCCAACCGACCTGTCGACACGCCGGCGGACCCGTCGCCGACCCACGGATCAGTCAACAGAGCCCGATATCGAGACCGAGATGACCAGATGGCGGGGGTGGCGGGTGGATCAGCGCGCCGACGCGGCGCCGGTCAGCCAGGCGGCGACGTTGGCACCGAGGGCGTCGTCGGCGTAGCCGCCCTCTTGCAGCACCACGAGCGGGCGGCCGAGGGCGGCGACCGCTGCGCCGCAGCGGGCGAACCCCTCGGTCGTGATCGCGAGGTCGCAGATCGGGTCGCCCACGTAGGTGTCGACCCCGAGCGACACCACCACGAGCAGCGGGTCGAACGCGTCGACCGCGGCGAGCGCCCGGTCGAGCGCATCGAGGTACTCGCCGTCGCCGGTGCCCGCCGGCAGCGGGACGTTGGTGGTCGAGCCCAGCCCCCGGCCGCTGCCGCGCTCGTCGGCGAACCCCGTGAAGTAGGGGTAGGCGCGCGCCGGGTCGCCGTGCAGCGACACGTACGCCACGTCGTCGCGCTCGTAGAACAGCTGCTGGGTGCCGTTGCCGTGGTGGTAGTCGACGTCGAGGACGGCGACGCGGCCGCCCGTGGCGGCGGCCGCCTGGTGGGCGACGACGCCGGCGTTGTTGAAGAAGCAGTAGCCGCCGTACAACGAGCGGGCGGCGTGATGCCCGGGCGGCCGGCACAGCCCGTAGGCCAACGGCGCGCCGGCGAGCACCCGGGCGCTCGCCGACAGCGCCACGTCGACCGCCGAGCAGGCCGCCGCGTACGTGCCCTCGGTCAGCGGCGTCGTGGTCTCGTAGCACCACCACCCGAGTCGCGCCCCGACCGCCGTCGGCTCCAGGCTGGGGTCGATCCCGCCCATGCCCTCGCGCAGCCCGGCCATGGCGAACACGTCGGGCACCACGTCGTGGGTCGGCCCGTGGGCGCGCTGGTACTCCTCCCACGCCGACGACAAGAAGCGCACCAGTCCGGCGTCGTGCACCGCCTCGATGGGTGCCGTGCCCCACTCCTCCGGCGCGACGAGCGCGAACCGGTCGTCCGCGGCGAGCGCGGCGTGGATCACCTCGGCGCGTCGGGGGTGCTCGAACGGCGGCTGGAACCGCGAGCTCTCCAGCTCCCGCTCCGGGTCGTGGAGGCGGTGACGATCGCTGGCGACGGCGACGATCGCGTCGCCGCGCTCGCTCGCTCACGGGTGCACCGTCACGCATGCGACGCGTCCGCTGGCGGCGGTGCACCCGTGAGCCGAAGACTGTGCCCGATGGTTCGCTCGCTCGAGGAATCGCTCGCTCACTTGGCGAGCACGAGCGTCTCGTCGAGGTACTGCTGGCGGCACGTGGCGCGCTGCAGCTTGCCCGACGAGGTCTTCGGCAGCGTGCCCGGCGCCACCAGCATGACGTCGCGTGGCGGGATGCCGCACACCTCGAGCGTGCGGTGGTGGATCTCGCCGCGGATCGCCTCGAGCTGGCCGGCGCGGTCGTTGTCGTCGCCGGCGACGCGCACCTCGGCCACCACGACCACGCTCTCCCTGCCCTTGTAGCCCTCGACGCCGATCGCGATGACGTTGCCGGCGCGCACCCCGTCGACCCCGCCGATGGCGCGCTCGATGTCCTCCGGGAACACGTTGCGGCCGCCGACGATGATCACGTCCTTGATCCGCCCGCACAGCACCAGCTCGCCGTCGAGCAGGTAGGCGAGGTCGCCGGTGCGCAGCCAGTCGTCGTGGAACAGCGCGGCGGTGGCGTCGGGGCGCTTGTAGTACCCGGGCGTCACCGAGGTCCCGCGGATCAGCAGCTCGCCGACGTGGCGATCGGGACGCGGCTCGAACGTGTCGGGATCGACGATCCGCATCTCCAGGCCCGGCAGCGGTCGGCCGAGCAGCGGGAGGCGGCGGGCCGTGAAGGCGAGGTCGTCGGGATCGTCGATGTCGACCGGCTTGGCCACGCGATCGCGTTCGAGCACGACGCGGTCGACGATGTCGCACACGAGCCCGCGCCCGCGGGGCGGGAACGAGCCGCCGATGGCCACCTCGGCCATCCCGAAGGCGGGGAACACGCAGCCCGGATCGAGTCCGTGGGGCGCCGCCGCCGCCACGAACGCGTCCACGGCGACCGGATCGACCGGCTCGGCGCCCGACAACGCCAGCGTGAGGCTCGACAGGTCGAGGCCCTCGGCGCGCCGGAGCGCACGCGTCGCCAGCACCCAGGCGAAGTTGGGCCCGGCGGTGGCGGTGCCGCGGTGATCGGAGATCCACTGCATCCAGTGCAGCGGGTGGGCCATGAAGTCCTGCGGCGCCGCCTGCACCAGGTCGACACCACGCGTCATCGGCAGGGCGAGGAAGCCGACGAGGCCCATGTCGTGGTACAGCGGCAGCCACGACACCATCACGTCGCCCTCGGCGAGCTCGCCCGCGTCGCAGCAGGCGGCGATGTTCGCCGATCAGCACCCGGTCGGGGATCATCACGCCCTTCGGCTCGCTCGTCGAGCCGCTCGTGTACTGCAGGATGACCAGTCGTTCGGGATCGGGAGGCGGCACCTCGATGGCGTCGCCGCTGGGCACCCCCGGTGCGCCGGGCAGCACGCTGCTCATCGGCTCGGTCGGCGGGTCGCCGGGCGCCGGATGGTAGAACGCGGCGAGCTGGTCGTCGACCAGCAGCAGCGCGGCGTCGCCGTGGCGGATGCGGTTGCGCGTGGACATGACGAACTCGTCGAGACTGCCCATGCGCATCGGCAGCGGCAGCACCATCGAGGCGATCCCGGCCATCCAGCAGCCGCGCACGATCGTCATCAGCGCCCGGCTGGTGGGCCCGAGCAACGCCACGTGGTCACCGGGCAGCAGCCCACGCGCCTGCAGCGCCGCGCCCACCGCCCGCGCCTCGTCGTGCACCTGCCGCCAGGACACGTACTCCGGGCGACCGCCGGTGGTGACCGACGCGCCGACGAAGCGGACGCCGGCGGATCGATCGGCCGCCCATTCGAGGGCTTCGATCGTTGACCGCGGTGCCGCGGCGGCGGACGCCATACGTCGACGACGCTACTCCCGCCGTCGTCGCGGTCGGGCGATCATGCGCCGTAAGCGCAACCGAGCAAGCAGGCGCCCGGAGCGCCAGCGGAGGGCGCCGGCGCGGCTGCGCAGGCGTTCATAGCGTGGCCGGGGAACGCAACAGTCGTCGGCGCACCGGCCCGTAGCATCGGGGTCGATATGAGCGCCGATCCCGTCACCGTGCCGTCCGACGCCGACCAGGACGCCCCCTTCCGCTACACCGCGGCGCGGGCCAACGAGATCGAGCTCCGCTGGCAGGACCGTTGGGACGCCGACGGCACCTTCGCCACCCCCAACCCCACCGGCGACCTCTCCGACCCGTCCGACCCGCGGTCCGACGCGCCGAAGCTGTTCGTGCTCGACATGTTCCCCTACCCGTCGGGCGAGGGGCTGCACGTCGGTCACCCGCTCGGGTTCGTCGGCACCGATGTGTACACCCGCTACCAGCGCATGGGCGGACGCAACGTGCTGTACACGATGGGCTACGACGCGTTCGGGCTGCCGGCCGAGCAGTTCGCCGTCGAGACCGGCCAGCACCCGGCGCGCACGACCGCCGCCAACGTCGCCAACTACCGTCGCCAGTTGCGCCGTCTGGGGATGAGCCACGATCGCCGACGCTCGATCGAGACGACCGACCCGTCGTACTACCGGTGGACCCAGTGGATCTTCGGCCGCATCTACGACAGCTGGTACGACCCCGACGCCCGGCGTCCCGACGGCGGCCGCGGCCGGGCGCGGCCGATCAGCGAGCTGGTCGGCGAGTACGAGTCGGGCACCCGGCGCACGGCGGACGGCCGGCGGTGGCGCGACCTCGACGACGACGAGCGGGCCGAGGCGATCGACGCCGAGCGCCTGGCCTACGTGGCGGACGCGCCGGTCAACTGGTGCCCGGGCCTCGGGACGGTCGTCGCCAACGAGGAGGTCACCAACGACGGGCGCAGCGACCGCGGCAACTTCCCCGTGTTCAAGCGGACGATGCGCCAGTGGATGATGCGCATCACCGCGTACGCCGACCGCCTGCTCGACGACCTCGAGCGGCTCGACTGGTCCGACGCGCTGAAGACCATGCAGCGCAACTGGATCGGGCGGTCCCAGGGGGCCTGGGTCGACTTCGACTCGCCGGGCGGGTCGATCACCGTGTTCACCACCCGCCCCGACACCCTGTTCGGGGCGACGTTCCTCGTGCTCGCGCCCGAGCACCCGCTGGTCGCCGATCTCACCACCTCGCAGATGGCCACCCAGGTGGTGCAGTACCGCAACGAGTCGATGGCCTTCGGCGACGAGGCGCGCACCAACGAGGACCGCCAGAAGACCGGCGTGTTCACCGGCTCGTACGCCACCAACCCGGTCAACGGCCAGGACGTGCCGATCTGGATCGCCGACTACGTGTTGATGGGCTACGGCTCCGGGGCGATCATGGCGGTGCCGTGTGGCGACCAGCGCGACTTCGAGTTCGCCCGGGTGTTCGGCCTCGACATCCCGCCGATCCAGCAGCCGCCGGGCGAATGGTTCGAGGCGCGCGGCATCGTGCCGACCCTCGACACACGGCGCTGGCCCGAAGCGTTCGTCGGCGACGCCCCGTACGTCAACTCGTCGAACCGCGACGTGTCGCTGGACGGGATGACGTCGGTCGCCGACGGCATCGCCACCATCAACGCCTGGTTGGAGGCCGAGGGCGTCGGCCGGGCGACGACCACGTACAAGCTGCGCGACTGGTTGTTCAGCCGCCAGCGCTACTGGGGCGAGCCGTTCCCGATCGTCTACGGCACCGACGGCCGGGCCCGCCTGCTGCCCGACGACATGTTGCCGTTGGAGCTGCCCGACACCGACAGCTTCTCGCCGCGGACGTTCGACCCCGACGACGAGTTCTCCGATCCGGAGAGCCCGCTCGACCGGATGGACGACTGGGTGAACGTCACGCTCGACCTCGGCGACGGCCCGCGGGCGTACCGCCGCGAGACGAACGTGATGCCGCAATGGGCCGGCTCGTGCTGGTACGAGCTGCGCTACTGCGACCCGACCAACGCCGAGCGCTTCGTCGACCCGGAGATCGAGCGCTACTGGATGGGCCCGCGGACCGACGTACGACCGGACCACCCCGGCGGCGCCGACCTCTACGTCGGCGGCGTCGAGCACGCCGTGCTGCACCTGCTGTACGCCCGCTTCTGGCACAAGGTGCTGCACGACCTCGGGTACCTGTCGTCGTGCGAGCCGTTCGCCCGGCTCTTCAACCAGGGCTACGTGCTGGCGGCCGCGTACCAGGACGATCGCGGCATGTACGTCACCGCCGCCGACGTGGAGGTCGACGGTGACGGCGGGTTCAGCTACGACGGCCGTGCCGTCGAGCAGCACTGGGGCAAGATGGGCAAGAGCCTCGGCAACAGCGTGTCGCCGGAGACGATCTACGGCGCCTACGGAGCCGACACGCTGCGGCTGCACCTGATGGCGATGGGCCCGCTCGACGCCTCGCGGCCGTGGGAGACGCGCGACGTGGTGGGCATGTACCGCTTCCTGCAGCGGCTGTGGCGCAACGTCATCGACGAGAGCACCGGCGAGGTGTCGGTGGTCGACGAGCCGGCCGACGCGGCGACGCGCCGGCGTGGTGCACCGCACGATCGACGGCGTGCGCACCGAGATGGAAGCGCTGCGGTTCAACACGGCGATCGCCAAGCTGATCGAGCTCAACAACCACGTCACCAAGCTGGCGGCGACTCCCCGCGAGGTGGCCGAGGCGATGGTGCTGATGATGGCGCCGCTGACCCCCCACGTCGCCGAGGAGCTGTGGGCGCGCCTCGGCCACGACGGCGGCATCGCCTACGTGCCGATGCCCGACGCCGATCCGGCGATGCTGGTCGACGACACCGTCGAGTACCCGGTGCAGGTGAACGGCAAGGTGCGCGGGCACGTCACGGTCGCCGCCGACGCCGACGACGAGACCGTCCGCGCCGCCGCCCTCGCCGATCCGAAGGTGGTCGGCGCGCTGGCCGGGGCGACCCCCACCAAGGTGATCGTCGTCCCCCGCCGCATGGTCAACCTCGTGGTCTGACCGCAACCGGATGGGCGCCAGCATGGACCGTACGGTCCATGTTGGCACCCATCGGTCGGCGCTCAGTCGCCGGTGGCCGGCTCCATCTTGAGCGCCAGGCTGTTCATGCAGAAGCGCTGGCCGGTGGGCTGGGGGCCGTCGGGGAACACGTGGCCGAGGTGCGACCCGCAGCGCTTGCAACGCACCTCGGTGCGGACCATTCCGTGTGACGTGTCGTCGATCAGCTCGACGGCGTCGGCGACCTTCGGCTCGTAGAAGCTGGGCCAGCCGCTGCCCGACTCGAACTTGGTCGACGAGTCGAACAGCTCGGCACCGCACGCCGCGCACGTGAACGTGCCGTCGTCGTGGTTGTTGACGTACTCCCCGCTCCACGGGCGCTCGGTGCCGGCCTCGCGCAGCACGTGGTACTGCTCGGGTGTGAGGCGCTGGCGCCATTCGTCGTCGGTCAGCTCGATCTCTGCCATGGCACGGACCATACCCGTCGCGCCGCCGACCCAGACCGGCGCCCTGCCCAGCCCGCCGACGGCGTCAGTCCGCCGTCGCCGGATCCGTGGCGGGCAGCTCGATGAACGGCTCCTCGGGGTGCAGCAGGCCGCGCGACACCCAGCCGCGACGCTCGGCGGCGACGAGCAACGGGGGCAGCACCACCAGGGCGCTGAGCAGCGCGACGGTGACGTTCATCGCCACGACGCGCCCGAAGTCGCGCAGCAGCGGCAACGACGAGAACGACAGCACGGCGACGCCGGCGATGGCGGTGAGGCCGGACACGATGAACGCCCGCCCGGTGCGCGAGGCGACCACGTCGACCGCCTCGGCCGGCTCGATGCCACGGTTGCGCTCCTCCACGAAGCGCAGGAGGATCAGCGACGTGAACTCGGTGCACGCCGCGATCACCAGCGGGCCGCCGACCGCGGTCATCGGGCTGAGGTGGAACCCGAGGGCGTAGGCGACGAGCGACGCCGCGCCGACGGCGATCGCCACCGGCACCATCGACAGCAACGCCCGCACGATCGAACGCAGCCGCACGGCGAGGAACACGAACACGAACGCCATCGACAGGTAGGTGAGCAGGACGCGGTTCGCCTCGAGGTTCTCGAGCAGGCCGACGCCGATCACGGCGATGCCTGACGGCGTCGCCGTGGTGCCCTCGGGCGCAGCCTCCAGGTTGTCGCGGACGCCGTCGACGACCGGGGCCAGTTCGTCGATCGATCCCGGGCCGACACGGAACACGATGTTCGACGCGGCGCCGTCGGCGCTGGCGAGCACGCGCTGCAGGTCGGGCGGGGCCACGGCGAAGCCCAACTTGGTCTCGTCGCCGGTCGGCACGTAGTCGGTGGCACCGGGCAGCGACGTGACGTCGGTGAGGATCTCCTCGATGCTCGTCGCCGACAGCAGCTGGCGTGCGGCGTCGCTCTCGGGCCCGAACTGCTCGAGCTGCTGCTCGCGGACGTCGTACATGAACCGGACGTTCTCGTCGGTGAACACGTTGGCCGACTGCACGAACACCCCGAGCTCGGCCGACGTGCCGACCTCGTTCTCGATCGTGTGGATGTCGTGGATCGTGGCGGAGTCCTGGTTGACCCACTGCACCGGGTCGGTCTGCAGCTGGAGCTTGTCCTCGACGAGCACGCCGCCGACGAAGATCACCACGCTGGCGACCGCCAGCGGCAGGGCGAACGATTGCGGCAACGAGCCGAGCTTGACGGTGAGCCGCCCGAGAACGCCCTCGCGGAAGTCACGGCCGTGCGTCGGCGAGCGGTGCTCGCGGATGCCGAGCGTGGCGAGCGGCATCACGATCGAGTTGAGGCAGATGACGGCGATGCCGACGACGAGGAGCAGCCCGAAGGCGCGGATCATCGGCACCTTGGCGAAGTAGAGGGCCGCGAAGGCGAAGATGGCGTCGAACGTGACCACCAGCAGGGCGGGACCGAGGTTGCGGGCGGTCTCCTGGATCGGGTGCGGCGAGCGATCGAGGATCACCTCCTCCTCGACGCGCGCGTGCATCTGGATCGCGTAGTCGATCCCGACGCCGAGCATCACCGGCAGCCCGGCGATGGTGACCACCGTGAGCGGGATCCCGATGTAGCCGGCGAGCCCGAACGCCCACACCACGCCGACGAGGATCACGGCGAGTGGGAGCAGCCGCCACCGCACGTTGAACAACAGGAGCAGGATGAGCATCATGATCACCACGGCGATGCCGCCGAGGGTCAGCATCCCGCCGCGCAGGTAGTGGTTGATGTCGTCGAGCAGGATCGGCACGCCGGTCGCCGTCACCGTGGCGTTGTCGAAGTGGAGCTCGTTCATCCGCTCCTGCGCGGCGACGGCGAGACGCCCCTCGTCGTCGATCGACAGGTTGCCGGGGAGCCGCACGATGATCATCGCGTGGCTGTCGTCGTCGAAGAACGTGCGCAGCGAGGCGCGGATGTCGCCCCGGTTGTCGTGCAGCAGGAAGTCGATCCAGTCGGGGTTGTCGAACGTGCGCTGCTCGGGTGGGACGGCGTTGGCCCGCTGCAGGGTCGTCAGCGAGTCGGCCTGGCGGGCGTTGTACGCGTCCGAGCCGGGCTCCTCCTGGGCGAGGGCGCGGAGCGTGAGCTGTCCGGCGATCGCCTGTGTCGGGTCGGTCCCGGGGACGCCGTTCTGGGCGAGGATGTCGGTGTACTGCAGGCCGATCAGCGGCGTGGCGACGGCGAGGTAGGCGGGCGGCGAATCGGCGGCATCCGTCATCCGCGCGGCGCTCAGGTCGTCGTGCAGCGATTGCCACTGGGCGATGCCGGCGGCGTCGAACAGCTCGTTCACCGTGTGGCCCTCGTCCATCGTGACGAGTCCGAGCATTGCCTGGCCGCCGAACAGGTTCTGGTACTTGACGTTGTCCTTGTAGATCTGGTCGCTCTTGTTGAGGTAGCTGTCCTGACCGGTGGCGAACTCGAGACGCGTGGCGCCGTACCCGAGCACGAGGGTGATGAGCAGGCCGATGACTGCCACCAGTCCGGCGCGGCGACCGAGCTCCACCGCCAGCCACGACCAGAAGCGCTGCATCATCCGTTGCCATCCCCGTCATCGCGATCGGTGGCGGCGGCCACCGGCTCCGGACCGAGCGTAGACACTCCCGCCGTCACCGCGGCCCTCCCGGAACGCGTAGCGTTCGCGCACCCACACGAGGAGGTGCCCCGCATGTCTGAACCCGTCGACCGCATCGATCCCGACGAACCCCCGCTGTTCGATCTCGATGCGATGCACGAGCCCGATCACGACGTGACCGAGGGCGAGCGTGGCGACACGATCATCCTCGAAGGCGTGACGATCCCGTTCGACGTCGCCCAGTACGGCAACGGGCGGCTGCCCGACTCGGTCCTGCAACGCATCGGCATCCAGTCGCACCGTCTGCACCCGGCCGCCGCCGCCGGCTTCGCCACGCTGCGGTCGCTGGCCTCCGGCGCGGGCATCGACCTGACGTGCACCGACTCGTACCGGTCGCTCGACAACCAGATCGACCTCAAGAAGCGCAAGCCGGACTGGTCGGCGACACCGGGACGCTCCGTCCACGGATGGGGATTCGCCGTCGACCTCAGCATCGGCATGCCGCAGAAGCCCTTCGGCATGAGCGTGCTCAAGTGGCTGGAGGACAACGGGCCGCCCAACGGTTGGTTCAAGGGTCGCCCCAAGGACGAGCCGTGGCACTGGGTGTTCCGCGGCGCCGGCGGTACGGCGAGCGCGTCCGCGATGGCGACACCCGCGGCCGCCCAGGCCTCCGCCGACGCCGCCGGCGCATCGGTCGATCCCGCCGACGTGACGGCGATGGCCGGCGACGCCGAGGTGGCCGCCGGCGCCTCCGGCCCCGGCGTGAAGATCGCCCGCGCCCTGCTCGGGCTGCCCGAAGGCGACAGCTTCGACGACGCCACCGACGCCGCCGTGCGGGCGTTCCAGCAGGCGAACCAGCTCGCCGCCGATGGGAAGGTCGGGCCGCGCACCTGGGCGGTGCTGCGCTCGGTCACCGCTCCGGCCGACCGCCCCGATCTGGCGCGCGACTCCACCGGCGACGCGGTGAAGTGGGTGCAGTGTCGCGTCGGCTGCCCGCCCCGACGGCACCTTCGGCGAGCGAACCGAGGCCCACGTGCGCGCCTTCCAGCAGGCACGCGGCCTGGTCGTCGACGGCAAGGTCGGCCCCCAGACGTGGCAGGCCCTCACGACGTGAGTCCGCGATCGTCGTCAAGGGTCGATCTGGTCACCGACGATCTCGATATCGAGAACCACAGTGACCAGATCGGCGCTTGAGACGCAGAGTGACCAGATGGCGGCGGTGATCACGCACGGTATGCCGCGCTCGCTCAGCGCGTCGAGGTCGGCGTCCGGCACGAAGCCCGTGAAGTCGGGGAGCGGGCGGAACACGATCGGCCTTGATCTGCACGTGCGACGTCTCGACCGTCCCGTCGTCGTGGCGCACCAGCACGAGCAGCACCGACCCGACTCGAGCGTCACGAGCTGATAGGCGCCCGCCGCCGGGGGGTCGGCGGTGGCGGCCAGGGTGCCGTCGGCTTCGTCGTAGGCGACGAGCTGGGGAGCGCCACTGGCCGGCTGCACGACGGCGACGATGTACCCGTTGGTCGTCTGGGCCATCGACAACACGTCGACCGCGTCGACGAACGGGCTGACCACGGCGTCGTCGGCGGTGAGCTGCACCTTCGAGATCCCGCTGCTGTCGGCGACGTAGACGATCCCCGGATCCGTCGAGTCGGCGGTGATCGCGGAGACGTCGTCGAACGTGCGCGCCGACCGTTCGCGGCGGCACGATCGGGTTGGCTCCGAGGATCGCCGGCTGGTCGCCGTTCGGGGTGGCGGCGAACGTCGCCCGGTGGAGGGTCTCGGCCACGCCCGGACCGCTCGGGCCGTCGGCGGTGAAGTACCACAAGGTCGTGCCCGACGCCCCCGCCCACACCGGGTGCTGGGCGAACACGCCGGGCTGCAGCGGCACGAGCGACGAGAGCTCCAGCGCGCCGGTGGCGGTGCGGTTGCGCTCGTCGGGGATCGCCGAGTAGATCGCCGAACCCACGCCGCCGGAGCGGCCGGTGAACGCCACCCGGTTGACGCTGCCCTGGCGCCCACGACGCGTCCGAGTTCTGGAAGTTGGGCGCGCCGAGCAGAGAGGCGACGCGCGCCGGTCGACCGGTCCACCCCGAACAGCTGGCTGCGCCCGTTCGAGTCGTCGTCGACCTGCACCGTGGCCGCCAGCGTGCGATTGCCGGCGACCACCGGCACCAGCGTCGTGGTCGGCGCCACGGTGGTGGACGGCGCCGTCGTCGGGCCGGCGTGGTGGGAGCGAGCGTGGTCGGCGTCGACGGGTTCGGGTCCACGATCGCCACGACGCCGATCGTGGCGGCGGCGAGCGCGGCGACCACACCGATCACGACCGCCGGCTTGCGCAACAGCCGCTGCACCCACGACCGCGGCGGCGGCGGGGTGACGGCGGACCCGGCTCGGACGTGTCCCCACCGGTCTGCTTCGACGCCTGGTCGATCTCCTTGATCTCGTCGGTGAGGTCGGTGGGTTCGGCGGGGGGGATCACCGGGGTCGGGTCGGCGAACTCGAACAGGGCGAGGTTCGGGTCGCGCATGAACAGCACCGGCGTCGCCCACTCCAACTGGTCGAGCTGGACGTAGATCGCCTTGCGCGCCTCGGAGACGGCGGCGTCGATCGGATCCCTGCGCCCGACCAGGTTCTCGTACATCACGGCCGAGAAGAGCTGCGCCGCCTCGTCGCTGATCTCGAACTGCATCGCCACCACCGCCGGCATACCGAGCTGGATCAGCGTGGTGGCGACGCCGGCGTAGGGGTCGTTGAGCGTGGTCCGTGCGCCCTCGCACGAGTTGAGCACCACGAGTCGCATGCTGTTCTGGTCGGCCAGCATGTTGGCCAGCTTCGTGCCGTCGACCTCGGCCGCGCTGCCGTCGGCGTTGCGCAGGTAGATCGCCCCGTCGTTCGCCGCCGTGAAGCTGCTGTGACCGATGTAGTGGAGCACGTGGTACTCGTCGAGCAGCGCCTGTCGCAACGACTCGGGGGTCGCCGCCGGCAGCCACTTCAGCTCGACGCGACCGGCCTTCTTCATCGTGCTCACGGCCTTCTCGACGCGCCGCTGCTCGGCGCGCACGTCGAGACGGGCGAACTCGTTGGGGTTGGACACCACGCCGAGGATCCGGACGGTCCCGGTGATCGGCACCGGATCCAACTTCACACCGGCGTCGAGCCGGCGCACGACGGGCGTGTGCCGGCTGTTGGCGAGGAACCGCGGCCGGCGGAACAGGAACTCCCACGGCAGGCTGAGCAACGCCGGTGCCCCGGCGAGCGACAGCGTCAGGCGCACGCCGCGAGAGGCCCGGGCGTTGGACACCCTGGCCTCGTCGTACGCGTCGCCGATGCCATCGGCGAACAGCGCGCCCGCGAGCGCGGCGCCGAGCTCCTCGGCGCTCGCGCTCTTGTCGCCCTGGCTGACCACCCCGTCGGCCGCTGGGGCCTCGCGCTGTCGTCGTGCCGGTCGTCGTCTCCGGGGGGAGCGCTCGTCGGCGGCGCGGTGGCGCGCCGGCTGCGCACCCGGGCGATCCCCGCCGCGGCCTCGACCAGCTCGGCGGCGGTCGGGGGCACCTTGAACGTCGTGTGGAAGTGGCTGCGGTCGGGTGTGACCGCGTTGAGGTCGTAGGTGCCGTCGGCGCGCGCGGTCAGGGCGATCTCGAAATCGTCGTACACGTACGCCGGCACCTTCAGAACCGATCCATGGCGCCGGCGAGCACCGCCGCGTGCGCCGGCACCGTCGTGCGCACCTTCCGTCGCCACGCCGCGTCGTGACCAAGGCCGTCGAAGGTCGGCATCGTCAGCGCGTCGAGCTCGTCCTCGCTCAGGGCACGGTCCATCGCCTGGCCCGTCGGCGGGAACTCCGGGATGAACTCCAGCGGCGTCTCCCCCGCGGCACGCCGCTTGCGCGCCCGCCGCACGGCGCCGCCCGGGTCCTTCCACACCGCGGACAGCTCGGCGAGCCCGTCGGCCCACGACTTGGTCGCCTCGCGCTGCACGTCGGGCTCGGCTGGGAGCAGCTCGGGGGCGAGGCGCATCACGATCCCGCGGCGCACGCCGGCGACGGTGATCGCCTCGACGTCGGTGGCCCCGGCGGCGCGCAACAGGGCCGTCGAGCCGTACGCCGGCCGGCCGCCGACCACCACCAGCCGCACGTTGCGCTCAGTGGCGTCGAGCACGTTGCGCCACGGGTCGTCGGCGACCCGCCCGAACACGGCCACGTCGGCGAGCGCGCCGGGCTCGAGGCGGCCGACCTGCACGTGCCACGGCAGGGCGAGCGTGTCGCCCGGGTTGGCGGTGGCCATCTCGACGAGGTCGGCGTCGCTCAGCACGCCGCCGAGGGACTCGCTGGTTCCAGGTCGCGGCGATCTTCAGCTCTCCGAGGACGTTGCGGGTGCCCGAGGGCGTCCAGTCCGATCCGAGGCAGACGCGCAGTCCGGCGGCCCTCGCGGCCATCACGTCGGTCGTGCCGCCGTACAGCCAGAGGTTGGAGAACGGCGACCAGACGATGGCACCGCCACCGCGGGCCTCCCACTCGCGGAAGTCGTCGGCGGCGAGCGCCGTCGAGTGGATGCCGACCAGCCCGTTGCCGACGCACTGGGCGTCGCGTAGGGCGTCGAACTCCTTGCGCAGCGTCGGCGCCGTGCCCTCGCTCAGGTGGTAGATGAACGAGTTGCCGGCGGCGAGTCGGCCGGCCGTGGTCTTGAGCTGCTCGGCGCTCGCCGGCAGGACCGACTGGAACACCGGCTTGGTGCCCGTCGGCTCCTCCTTCTCGATGTTGCGCACCATCCAGCCCGGGAACGCGCGCGTCACGGGTGGCGATCCCTGGATCGAGGTGACCCCGCCGACGACCGCCTTCACCTCGGCGAAGCGCAGCGCGGCGGCCGGCGCGGCGATGCCCAGCGCCTGGGCCGGGTTGGACACGTCGCGCTGGTAGGTCGGCGCGCCCGGCCACTGGTAGCGCGTGCTGTAGGCGCTGGTGCGCCCGATCCACAGCGGCAGCGTGTTGTAGGCGAGGTGGTTGTGCAGGTCGATGAGGCCCGGGGTGATCAGGCCGCCGGTGCGGACGCGACGGGCGTGGCCGAAGCCGGCGGGCGCCTTCGCCGACTCGTCCTGGACGGCCTCGATCCTGCCCTCGTGCAGGTACACGGCGCCGCGCCGGAGGAACCGCCGTTGGCGATCGACGGTCAGCACCGCGCCGAACAGGACGATGTCGTTCACGACGCCCCCCCGGGGCTGCGCCCCGAACCCCATCGCGGCCGACTCGCTGGCGCTCGCGGCCGCCGGCGCTCGCTGGCGCTCCGCCTGCACCCCGGTGGCTGCACCACCACCGGCGTGGTGACCACGTCGCTCGCGCCGCGCACCGACACCCGCACGAGGTGGCCGCCCGGTGTCAGCCCGTCGAGGCTGGCGTGGTACGCGCCGTCGCCGCGGTCCTCGGCGATCGATCGCTGCTGCGCGCTCCCGGCATCGTCGGTCACCACCACGTCGACCACGACGCCGGGGTCGGTGGTGATCTCCACGTCGAGCGTCTCGCCGGCGATGATCACATCGTCGCACGCCACACCGACCTCGAGCTCGACCGGGCGGGCGACGATGTCGCTGGCGGTGAGCACCCCCTCGAGCTCGACGAACCCGGGTTGGTTCGCCGGGAGACCGCCGTGCTTGTCCATCACGTAGCGCAGCGTCGGACTCGACGGCTCGACTGCGTAGGGCGACGCCGACAGGCGCGGCACCGTGCCGTCGCCCCCATCGTCGCGGCCCTCGAAGGTGCGCACGAGCGTCACGTGGCCGTCGCTGATGCGTGCCGTGGTCCAGGTCGGCTGCGTGCGAGCGAGGATGGGATGCACGTCGAAGTCGCTGCCGTGGGCCTCGGCGCCGCTGCGCAGCTCGTCGTGGAACCGCATCGCCTCGGCGATCATCGCGGTGTCGAGCTCGGGAACCGTCACCTCCGTCGTCTTGCGCAGACCGCCGGCGCTCTCGATGCACGCATACTCGGGCAGCAGCTCGAACAGTCCGGGCAGGCTGCGCGCCAGCTCGGTCAGGTCGACCTTCACCGGACCCCACCCCTTCGACACCCCGTTCACGAGCGAGTCGAGCGCGTTCGCCGCGCCGCGGTGCGGCGTGCCGAGGGTGATCACCTTGCGCGTGATCTCGTGGCCGCCGAGCACGTCGGTGAAGTAGCGGACCACGAGGCCGCCCATCGAGTGGGCGACGAACACGACCTTGGCGTCGGCGTGGCCGGGCTCGGCGCGGAAGCGCTCGAGCATCGGTTCGACGAACGCCTTGAGGGCCCGCGCGCTCGCCCGGTTCGACAGGCGCCAGTCGTACGGAAAGGCGGCGAGGTTGGGTGCGCGTGAGGTGTCGCCGGCCTCGACCACGTCGAAGGTGTCGCGAAACCATTGCATCTGCCGGTCGTAGCCGATCGTCACCGACCAGATCCCGGGGATCACGTGGATGTCGTCGAGCAGGTGGGTCGCCACCACGCCGTCGGGCGCGGCTGCGTCGCCGATGCCGGGTGGCAGCTGGAGGCGCTTGATCGCCTTGGCCCCCGTGAGGACCCCCTTGGCGAGCGTGCCGAGCGACGTGCCCCACACCTCGTGGCCGGACTCGTCGGCGAGGGCGCTGCCCATGATGCCCGGGAGCACCACCACGACGTCCTGCAGGGGGTGTTTCATCGGGGCTCCTCGTGGTGGTGATGGGTCGGTCGCAGAGAGGTCGGGCCGCCAATTCGCGAAGCCGCGAGGCCGCCCGATGGAACACTGTCGGGATGGGGAACAAGACCGCACCGGAGCGCACCGGCACTCGCCGTGCCCTGCTCGTCGGCAGCGAGACCTACGGGCTCGCCGGGTGCAACGCCGACGTCGCCCTGATGGCCGAAGTGCTCGGACGGCGCGGATTCAGCGACGTCGAGGTGCGCACCGGCAAGGACGCCTCCCGCGCCGGGATCCTCGACGGTCTCGAGCGTCTGGTCGCGGCGATCGCCGCGGACGACGCAGTGGTCGTGTACTACTCCGGGCACGGCGGGCGGATCGTGCGGCCCGACTTCGCCGCGCGCAAGGCCGCCGGGCTGTCGGTCGACTACCAGTTCATCGTGCCGTTCGATCTCGAACAGAGCGAGGCGGACGACTTCCGCGGCATCACGTCCGAGGAGCTGACGCAGTTCCAACGTCGACTCACCGACGCCTTTCGCGGCCACGGCGCCGTGCCCAACGTGACGACGATCCTCGACTGCTGCCACTCCGGGTACATGGCCCGCAACATCGACTCCCGACCGAAGTCGATCGACGTCGAACAGGCGGTGTTCCGCGACGCCAAATCGTTCCGGATGCTCGGCATCAGCGAGCATCTCCAGAAGCTGGGCCGCGAAGCCGAACTGTCCGGCATCGTGACCAACCCGGACGCCGTCCGGATGGTCGCCTGCCAGCCCGAGGAGTCGGCGTACGAACTGGCGTCGACGCGCGGCGGCCGTCACGGGGCGATGACCGACGCCCTCGCCACGGTGCTCGACGGACTCGGCGACGCCGCCGTTCCGTGGGCGGTGGTTGGCGACCTCGTGCGCCGCCGGGTGCGCGCCCTCCAGCCCGAACAGCGCCCCGAGGTCGAGGGCCCGTCCGAGCGGCTGCCGTTCTCGGCGGCATCCGCCGCGGCGTCCGACGCGCTGGCGATCACCACGATCCGCGGCGTCTCCACGATCGAGGCCGGTGAGCTGCTCGGACTCGCCGTTGGCGACGAGCTCGACATCGTCGCGGCCGCCGACGGCGAACGCGTCGGCGAGGCCACCGTGAAGGAGCTCACCGGTGGCGCGGCCGTGCTCCACGTCGAGGGCGCCGCGGCCGCCGCCATCGTCGACGGCACCGCCATCGCCGTGCCCCGCAACATCAGCGTGCCGAAGCTGTTCGTGCACATCGGTGACATCGGGCGCGGTGCCGACGCCTTGCGCCGCGAGATCGAGCGCAGCACGCGCCTCGCCGTCACCGAGCGGCCGGCCGAGGCCATCGCCGGTGTCGGCCCCGGTCCCACCGCGGGCAGCGTCACGCTGCTCGACGCCGCCGGCGCGCCGTGGCGCGCCACCCCGTTCGCCGACGATGCGGCCGGACGCCGCGAGCTCGTCGATTCCCTGCAGGCGCTGGCGGTCGGTCATCGCCTGCTCGACCTCACGTCGGGCACCGGCGCCAGCTCGCTGGGCCCGGTGGTGGAGGTGCAGTTCGGACGCGTCGCCACCAGCGGCGCGGCACCGACGCACACGCCGCTGGCCCTGCACGGCGAGCGGTTGAAGGCCGGTGACAAGGTGCACCTCGCCGTGTGCAACACCGGGCCGGAGCCGCTGTTCGCGTGGATCTTCGACGTCGGCGTGTCGGGACGCTCGAGCGTGCTGTCGAAGGCGGCCCGCAGCGGGTACGCCCTCGGGGCGGCCGGCGCGGAGGACGACCGCTTCGAGCTGTGGGGCGCCGAGGGCGTGGCGTTGTACTGGCCGCCGGACGTCCCCACCGACGCCCAGCCGGCCGAGCGTCCGGAGACGTTCGTCGTGCTGGTGGCCGACCGCCGGGCCGACCTGTCGAGCCTCAGCCCACCGGCGGGCGCCGCCCGCGGTGCGCCCGGCTCGGCGCTGGAAGCGTTGATCGCCGAGGCGCGCACCGGGATGCGCGAAGCACCGGCCGCGGGGGGCACCGACGACGCGCTGCGGTACCGGCTGGAGACGGTGGAGTTCTTCCTCTCCCCGACCTGACCGCACCGCCGTTCATTGGTGCACGATCGATCCGTGCGGGAGTTGAAGCCGTGACCGTGCACCAATGAACTGAAGACGATGCTTGCTGGTTCGCTCGCTCGAGACTCGCTCGCTCATGTGAAGACCAGTCGGTCCTTGCTCGCCTCTTTGCCCTCGACCTGCGGCTCCTGGTCGTAGCCCTCCTGCTGCAGACGGACGACGAGCTGATCCCAGAGCTGAGCGTAGGTGAGCTGGTAGTTGGCCTCGGCGATGATCTGGGTGGCGAAGTACGTCATCGCGCCGTGGTACTGGCGTCCGATGCGGGCGTCGTAGGAGTACTGGTCGTCGCGGCAGCCGGTCACGAGGACCTCGCGCATCTTCGACTGCGGGTGCTTCTCCGCCGACCGCGGCCGGGCCACCTGGCGCACCCCGGGGATCTCGGCCCGCCCGATGACGCTCGGTGGGAGGAACCGCACGCGCCGCTGATCGGGCGTGAGCTCCGGCACCAGGCGCGTCACCGATCCCGAGAAGCACGAGTCGGAGATCACGGTCAGGTGCACGCCGGAGGGGATCTTGGCGAAGCGGACCCGCAACTCGTCGTCGACGATGAGGTTCTTCTTCATGTCGTACGGGCACATCGCCTCGTCGTACATCGGCTCGTCACCGTCGGTGTCGGCGACGTAGGTGCCGTGCGAGCTGTTGGTGAACACGACCACGTCACCGCGCTTGGACCCGGCGATCAGGTCGTCGAGCGCGGCGAGGATCGCCTGCTTCGTCGCCTGCTTGTTCAGCAGCATCGTGATGTTGGCCGGCTCGAAGCGATAGTGCTCCTCGAGCAGGCGCGCCCAGGCCTTGGCGTCGTTGACGCAGCCCTTCAGGTCGGCACCGCGGACCGGGTAGTCGTTGATGCCCACGCAGAGCGCTCGCTTCATCTGGTTCCTCCCAACTCGCGACCCCGCGGACCTCTCGTCGGGACCACCAGCGCCGACATCGTTTCAGCATGTAGAGGCCAACGCCGCCGAATAAATACGGGAACCCGTCAAATCCCGCCGACGTAGTGTCCGGCGCACCGCGGGACCTGGCGAGCGAGGAGGAACGGACCATGGCGAGCGTCGATCCGGTTGGCGTCGATCTGGCGCGGCGCATCTACGACTACGGCCTGACGGCCGACGACTTCGGCCCTCGGCAGTTCGGGCTGGCGGCCGCGACGAAGGCGCGGGCGGCGCTCGGGCTGCCGTGGCCGACCGGGCTCGAGCCGCGCCCGCAGGAGCTGGCGGTCGAGCCGGGCGTGGGCGACCCGCTGCCGCGGGCCGATGTGTTGGTGGTCACGTGGACCGCGGCCGAGATGTTGGCCCTCGCCGACACGCTCACGCCGGGCGTCAACCCGCGGACGCGGTGGTATCGCTACGCCCGCAACTTCGAGCAGTACCTGCCGGAGATCCGCGGCGGCGCGCCGGCGCGGGCGGTGGGCCGGCTGGGGTCGTACTACCCGACGCGCATCGGCTCGCGATCGGTGCTGTGCGTCAAGTCGGAGCTGCACCTCAACCAGGACGGGGTGGCCACCGGCGCCGGGAAGGCGACGATGCCGGTCGCCCGGTTCATCGAGCAGATGATCCAGGAGGTGCGGCCGCGCCTCGTGATCACCGTCGGCACCGCCGGTGGCACGTTGGGCCACGCCGAGCTCGGCGACGTGATGATCACGCGCAGCGTCCGCTTCAAGTGCACGAAGGAGTTCCGCAACGAGACGTTCGCCACCCAGCGGTACACGTCGAGTGCGACGATCCGGCGCAAGCACTTGAAGACGGCGAAGACGCTGATGGCAGTGCACGCCAAGGAGCTGAAGGAGCCGGACTTCGGGCCGCCGACCGAGTTCTACGACTTCCCCGGGCCGAACCTGCCGGGCCACGTCAACACGCCGAGCATCCTCGTCGAGGGAACCGACTTCCCGAAGGGCCTGCCGATGCTCACGACCGACTTCTTCGAGTTCGGCACGTCGACGAACGGCCTCGACCAGGAGGGCTGCGGCGTCGAGATGGGCGACGCCGCGTTCGGGTTGGTCGCCGAGAAGCTCGGCGCGTCGGCGCCGAAGTGGCTGGTCATCCGCAACGCCTCGGACCCGCGGATCAACGGCAACCTGCCGGTCGGCCCGCCGAGCGCCCTCGACATGCAGGCCCACTGGGCGGTCTGGTACTACGAGGCGTTCGGCTACTGGACCAGCGTGAACAGCGCCATCGCCACCTGGTCGCAGATCGCCCCCTGACACCCGGCCGGCGGTCTCCACGGCGCGCTGGCCCGCCGCGACCACGGGCCCTTCCGCCGGCCGGCCCCACCGCCCGCACGGACCAACGATTTCCACAAGCAAAATCGAGCGCGCGCGCTCGATTTCGCGCCCCAGAATCAAGGGCCAGCCATTCCGGAGGGCCGCCGAGCACTTCAACTAACCTGAGGGGGCTCATGCGCCCGGCCGACCGTGACGACCGTCTCGTCGCGGGCGCAGTGGGTCCGGGCACGAGGGGGCGCGCCGGACCGTGATGGCGCTGCTGGCGGTGCACGGCCTGGTCGGGTTGGCGCTCTTCCCGACCGGTGCCCGCCTCGGGCGGCGGGCGTTCCTCGTGGCTGCGCTCGCGCCGCTCGCCACCCTGGCCTGGCTCGTCATCCGGATGCCGGGCATCGTCGACGGCGCCGTCGACACCGAGCACATCTCGTGGGTCGGCCCGCTCGGCCTCGCCGTCGACCTTCGCCTCGACGGGTTCGCCGCGCTGATGGTGCTGCTCGTCGCCGGCATCGGCATCGTCGTGTTCGCCTACTCCGCGGCGTACTTCTCCCCGTCGCACGCGTCGAACGGCCGCACCGCCGGCCTGCTCACGCTGTTCGCCGGCTCGATGCTGTGCGTCGTCCTCGCCGACAACCTGTTCCTGCTCTACACGGGCTGGGAGCTGACATCGATCACCTCCTACCTGCTGATCGGCAACGACCACACCAAGACGCACGCCCGGGCGGCCGCTCTGCACGCCCTGCTCGTCACGTCGTTCGGCGGCCTGGCGATGCTCGCCGGCTTCATCCTGATCGGCCAGCGGGCCGGCACGTACGGGCTCAGCGAGCTGCTCACCCACCCGCCCCACGGCACCACGGTCGACGTCGCCCTCGTGCTCATCCTCCTCGGCGCGTTCACGAAGTCGGCGCAGTACCCCTTCCACTCCTGGCTGCCGGGGGCGATGGCGGCGCCGACACCCGTCAGCGCCTACCTCCACTCGGCGACCATGGTGAAGGCCGGCGTGTACCTCGTCGCCCGGTTCGCGCCGGTGTACGCCACCACGGCGGTGTGGCGGCCGCTCGTGCTCACCGTCGGCGCCGCCACGATGGTGTTCGGCGGTCTGCGCTCGATGCGCCAGCACGACCTGAAGCTGCTGCTCGCCCACGGCACGGTGAGCCAGCTCGGCTTCCTGATGGTGCTGTTCGGCATCGGCACGCCGGCGGCGACGGCGGCCGGGTGCGTGATGCTGCTCGCCCACGCCGTGTTCAAGGCCGCCCTGTTCATGTCGGTCGGCACCGTCGACCGGAACCTCGGGACCCGCGACCGGCGGGAGATCCCGCCGCTCAGCGCCGTGTGGCGTCCGTTTCTGGTCGTCACGATCGCCTCGGCGGCGTCGATGGCCGGCATTCCGCTGCTGCTCGGCTTCGTGGCCAAGGAGGCCGGCTTCGACGCCCTCCACGATGCCGCGGTCGTCGGTTCGGCGGTCGTGCTCGCCACGGTGGTCGCCGGGTCGGCGCTGACGGTCGCCTACGCCGCTCGCTTGGTGTCGGGGATGCTCGGTCGCGATTCTGGGGCGCGAAATCGAGCGTCCACGCACGATTTTGCTTGTGGAAATCGGGGGCCGGGCGGGGGGTACGTCGGGCCGATCGGGGTGCTCGCCGCGGTGAGCGCGGTGCTGGGGGTGGTGCCGTCGCTCGCCGACGGCATCATCGGCGCCGCCGCGGAGTCGCTCGACGGCGACAGCCACGGCGTGCACCTCGCCGTCTGGCACGGCGTCAACCTCGCCCTCGTGCTGTCGGGCGTCGCCCTGGCCGCCGGCGCCACGCTGTTTCTCGGCCGCCGCCGCGTCGATCGCCTCCTCGCCCTCGGCACGGCGATCCCCTCGGGCACTGCGGTCTACGCCGCCGTCCTGCGCGGCACCAACACCATCTCCACACGCGTCACCGCCGTCGTGCAGAACGGATCGCTACCGATCTACGCGGCCATCGTGCTGCTCACCGCCGCCGTGGTGCCCGAGACGGTGCTCGTCGCCGGCACCACGTGGCCGGGATGGCCGGACTTCGTCGACGGCAGCGGACAACTCGTGGTGGTCGTCGCCCTGCTCGGCGCCGCGGTCGCCGCCGCCCTCGCCCGCCGCCGCTTCGTGGCGGCGCTGTTCCTCGGCACGACCGGCTACACGATGGCCGGGCTCTTCGTGGTGCAGGGAGCGCCCGACCTCGCCCTCACCCAGGTGGCCATCGAGACCCTCTCGACCGTGCTGTTCGTGCTCGTGCTGCGCCGCCTGCCGGACCGCTTCGAGCGAACCTCGCCCCGTCGGCCGGCGGATCGTGCGCATCACGATCGCGCTCGGCGTCGCGGCGATGGTGTTCACGTTCGCGATCATCAGCCGGGCGAACCGCACGGAGGCGCCGGTGTCGACCGCGATGGTGGAGGCGGCACTCCCCGAGGGTCACGGCCGCAACATCGTCAACGTCATCCTCGTCGACATCCGCGGGCTCGACACCCTCGGCGAGATCACCGTGCTCGCCGCCGCGGCGATCGGCGCGGTGGCCCTGGCGCGCGCCGGGCGGCGCCGCGTGCCACCGTCGCCCAACGTCGCCGCGACCGACGCCGCCGGCCGCGGAGCAACCAGATGACCCAACTGCCGTTCCTCGAACGTTCACTGCGCGTGCTGTTCCCAGCGGTGGTCGTCGGCTCGCTGTACCTGTTGTTCGCCGGGCACAACCAGCCCGGCGGCGGTTTCGTCGGCGGGTTGGTCGCCGGTGCGGCGATCGCCCTGCGCTACCTCGCCGGGGGCATGACCGAGGTCCGCGGCCTGAGCCGCCTGCGACCGTGGACGATCCTCGGTGCCGGCATCACGCTCGCCGCCACCACCGCACTCCTGCCGCTGCTGGCCGGCGATCCGGTGCTCACGTCGCTCGGCCGCTCGTTCGATCCGCCGCTGCTCGGGCCGGTGTACGCCTCGACCACCCTCGCCTTCGACATCGGGGTGTACCTGGTCGTCGTCGGCCTGGTGTTCATGGTGTTCGAGGCGTTCGGCGACGACGAGGCCGACGAGGCGGTGCCACAGTGACCGCCATTGCGTTCCCCGGCCACGCTATGAACTGCCTGCGCAGTTGCTGGCCGCTCACTCGCTGGCGCTCGCTCGCTCGCACCGGTGGAAGTGTGCACCGGTGACGGTGGTGCTGGCGGCCGCCGCGGCCGCGCTGTTCGGACTCGGCACCAACCTCGTGCTGCAGCGCAAGTTGAGCCGCACGATCATCGGCCTCGCCCTGCTCAGCCACGGCGCCAACGTGCTGTTGCTCGCCAGCGGCTCACGCGGCGTCGCCCCGCTCATCGGCCTCGCCGACGACGCCGACCTCAGCGATCCGCTGCCGCAGGCGCTGGCGCTCACCACGATCGTGATCACGTTCGGCGTCACCGCCTTCCTCCTCGCGCTGGCGTACCGCAGCTGGCTGCTCACCCGCGACGACGAGGTGGAGGACGACGTGGCCGACCGCGCCGTGGCATCGGGCGGCGGCCGCGACAAGGAGGTCGATGACGAGACCGTCGCCGAGGCCACCGCGCTGACCGACGACGAGCGCGACGAGACCACCGTCGGCGAACGGATCGCCCCGTGAAGAACCTCGTGGCGCTGCCGATCGTGCTGCCGGTGCTCGGCGCCGGATTGGCGATCCTGGCCGGGCGGTGGAAGGCGGTGCAGCGCGCCATCGGCCTGACGACGCTGACCGTCACCACCACGATCGCCATCGTGGTGGCCGTGTACGTCGACCACCACGGTCCGCTCGTACTCCAGGCCGGCGACTGGCCGGCGCCGGTCGGCATCACCCTCGTCGCCGACCGGCTGGCGACGATCATGCTCACGATCGGCTGCCTGATGCTGCTGACGGTGCACGTCTACGCGATCGGCCAGCCGGGCGCCGAGCGCCACCACGTCGGGTTCACGTCGGTCTACATGATCCTCGCCGCCGGCGTCTCGGGGGCGTTCCTCACCGGCGACCTGTTCAACCTCTTCGTCTCGTTCGAGATGATGCTCACCGCGAGCTACGTGCTGCTCACCCTCGGTGGCCGCCGTGAACAGGTGCGCGCCGGCATGACATACGTGGTGATCAGCCTGCTGGCGTCGACGCTGTTCATCACCGCCCTCGCCTTCATCTACTCGGCGACCGGCACGGTGAACATGGCCGACCTTGCCGGCAAGCTCGCCGAGCTGCCCACGGGACTGCGCCAGGCGTTCGCCGTGCTGCTCGTCGTCGTGTTCGGCGTCAAGGCCGGGATGTTCCCACTGTTCTCGTGGCTGCCCGACAGCTACCCGACGGCGCCGGGCCCGGTCACCGCGGTGTTCGCCGGGCTGCTCACCAAGGTCGGCATCTACGCCCTCATCCGCAGCGAGACCCTGTTCTTCCCGGCGGACTCCCGCCCCACCGCGGTGCTGCTCACCGCCGCCGCGCTCACGATGCTCGTCGGCATCCTCGGCGCCATCGCCCAGGACGACCTCAAGCGGGTCCTGTCGTTCAACCTCGTCAGCCACATCGGGTACATGGTGATGGGCCTGGCGCTGTTCAGCGTCGCCGGCCTCGCCGGGACGATCTTCTACACGGTCCACCACATCGTCACGATGACGACGCTGTTCCTCGTCGGCGGCTTGATCGAGTACCTCGGCGGGAGCACGCGGATGAGCCAGCTCGGGGCGATGGTGCGCACGGCGCCGATCGCCGCGGTGCTGTTCCTCGTGCCGGCGCTGAGCCTGGCGGGGGTCCCGCCGCTGTCGGGGTTCGTCCCCAAGCTCGCCCTCGCCCAGGCCGGGTTCGCATCGAGTCAGAACGCCGTGGTGGCCGTCAGCCTCCTCGTCAGCCTGCTCACCCTGTTCGCGGTGATGAAGATCTGGATCGGCGTGTTCTGGAGCCCGGCCGCCGAGACGCCGGACGGCACCGTGCACCCCGCCGGGCGCGTCGGCGGGCCGCCGCTGATGATCGCCTCCACGGGGTTCGTGTTCGTCCTCGGCCTGGCGGTGGCCGTGGCCGCCGGGCCGCTCTACAGCCTCTGCGAGCGGGCGGCCACCGACCTGCTCGCGCCCAGCGGGTACATCCATGCCGTGCTCGGGAGGACCGCATGAGGACGGCCCAACGCGTGGTCCTCCTCACGGCGGTGTGGGTGCTGCTGTGGGGGAAGCTGAGCGTCGCCAACGTGGCGAGCGGCGTGATCGTCGCCACCGTGGTGCTCGTGCTCTTCCCTCCCGGCACCACCGACGAGCCCGCCCGTCGGATGCGTCCGGTGGCGACCGTGCGGCTGGCCGGCTACGTGGTGGGCCAGATCGTGGTGTCAAACGCCCAGCTCACCCGCCAGATCCTCGGCCGCCGACCGAACGTGCGCACCGGCATCGTGGCGTGCCCACTCCACACCGGCTCCGAACGCACGATGACGTTCCTCGCCAACGTGCTGACGCTCGGGCCGGGAACGATCCCGGTGCACGTGCAGGCCGAACCGCCGGTGATCTACCTCCATGTGCTGCGCGCCGACGATCCTGACGCCATCCGCCGCCTGGTGGCCCGGCTCGAAGCGCTGACCACAGCGGTGTTCGGACCGTGATCGTCGCGGCCAGCCTCGTCGTGCTCACCGTCGCCGGTGCGCTGTTCGGCTACCGGATGATCGTCGGGCCGACGCTGGCCGACCGCGTCACTGCCCTCAACGGACTGCTCGTCGTCGGGGCCAGCGCGATCGCGGCCGACGCCGTACGCACCGGGGGTGGTCCGTTCATCCCGGTCGTCGTCGCGCTCACGCTCGTCGGGTTCGTCGGCACGGCGATGGTCGCCCGCTTCATCGAGAGCCGCGGCCGATGATCGGCGAACTGCTCGTGCTGGCCGGCGCACTGCTGGTCCTCATCTCGGCCGTCGGCATGCTGCGCTTCAGCGACGTGTTCACGCGGATGCACGCCCTGTCGAAGGCGACGACCGCCGGGTTCGTCGTCGTGCTGCTCGGGGCGGCCATCCACCTCGACCACCCCAACGACGTCACGTCGCTGGTGCTCGCCGCCCTGCTCCAGCTGGTCACGTCACCGGTCGCCGCCAACATGATCAGCACCGCCACCTACCGCGCCGAGGGCATCGCCGTCGAGGTCGACACGGTCGACGAGTTGGAGGTCCGGACCGAGGAGGGTGCCGAGTAGCGTCGGGCGCCGTGGCGAACCGCCGGGCCGCGATCGCGATGACGGCCGACGAGGTGACGGCGCTGCTGGACACCGGGCGTGTCGCCGTGGTGGCCACCAACGGTCACGACGGCTGGCCGCACGTGATGCCCTTGTGGTACGTGATGCGCGACGGCGAGGTCTGGGTGTGGACGTTCGCCAAGTCGCAGAAGGTGCGCAACCTCGAGCGCGACCCGCGGGCAACGGTGCAGGTGGAGGCGGGGGACGTGTACGCCGACCTGCGCGGCGCGGTGTTGCGGTGCGACGTGATCGTGCACCGCGACCTCGACGCCGTCGCGGCCGTCGGTCTCGAGCTGGCGGCACGCTACGGCGACGGCTCGGTGTCCGATGCCACGGCGGCCGCCCTCCGGGCTCAGGCATCCAAGCGGGTGGCGCTGCAGTTCGTCGAGCGCCGACGCACCACGTGGGACCACCGCAAGCTCGGCGGCGGCTACTGACGCGAGACATGAACCTCGCTCAGGGCCGACCGAGCACCAGCGCCTCCCAGGGCGCGAGCACGAGCGGCACGCCGCAGCGGCCAGGGCCACGGCGGCCGGCGACGTTGCCGAGCACCAGCTCGGCGTCGCCCCACCCGTCGCCCACGCCCTCGGCCGTCACCGGGCGCTCGGCGGCCGTGAAGTTGGCGACCACGAGCAGTGCACGGTCGTCGAGGCGGCGGGTGAACGCATAGACGAAGGGGTCGTCGGGCATCAGCATCGTGAAGTCGCCGTCGACCACGACGGCGTCGGAGTGACGCAGCTCGATCAGTCGACGGTAATGGTTGAACACCGACGCTGGGTCGTCGTACTGGGCGGCGGCGTTGAGCCACGTGTGGTTCGGGTTGACCGCCAACCACGGCGTGCCGGTGGTGAAACCGGCCGCCGTCGACGCGTCCCACTGCATCGGCGTGCGGGCATGATCGCGACCCATCGCACCGAGGGCGTCGAGCACGCGCTCCGGCGGCTCACCGGCCTGCGTCGCCGCGGCGTAGTGGTTGAGCGACTCGATGTCGCGGTAGTCCTCGATCGCCCGGAGCGGGGCGTTGGTCATCCCCAGCTCCTCCCCCTGGTACACGAACGGCGTGCCGCGGTGCAGGTGGAGCACCGTCGCCAGCATCGTCGCCGAGCGCGCCCAGTGCTCGTCGGCGTCGCCGAACCGCGACACCACCCGCGGCTGGTCGTGGTTGCTCCAGTACAGGCTGTTCCAGCCGGCACCGATGCCCGCCTGCCAACGCCCGAGCGTCGCCTTCAGTTCGCGCAGATCGAGCCGGCGGGGTGAGAACTTGCCGGCGCCGTGGTCGAGGCTGACGTGCTCGAAGTGGAAGACCATGTCGAGCTCGCCGGTCGCGGGGTCGGTGACGACGCGGGCGACCTCCACGGTGACGCCGGGCATCTCCCCGACCGTCAGCAGCTCGCGGTCGCGCCCGGCGAACACCTCACGCCGCATCTCGGCGAGGTACTCGTGCAATCGCGGCCCGTTGCCGTAGTGGGCGAATCCGTCGGCGAGACCGGCGCCACCGGGGGGCGTTCCGTCGGGCAGCATCGGGTCCTTCGAGATCAGGTTGATCACGTCGAAGCGGAACCCGTCGACCCCGCGATCGAGCCACCATCGCATCATCGCGTAGGTCGCGTCGCGGACGGGGCGGTGCTCCCAGTTGAGGTCGGGCTGATCGGGGGCGAACAGGTGCAGGTAGTACTCGCCGGTCACCGGGTCGAGGGTCCACGTCGGGCCGGAGAAGAACGACGTCCAGTTCGTCGGCTCGGCGCCGGGCGCGCCGGCGTCGAACCCGGGTCGGGGCGGCCTCCACCAGTACCACTCGCGCTTGGGGTCGATGCGCGACGAGCGCGACTCGACGAACCAGGCGTGCTCGCTCGAGGTGTGGTTGATGACCACGTCGAGCACCAGCTTCATGCCCCGCCGGTGGACTTCGGCGAGCAGCCGGTCGAAGTCGGCAAGGGTGCCGAACGCCGGATCGATCTGCTGGTAGTCGCTGATGTCGTAGCCGTTGTCGCGGTGAGGCGACCGGTAGATCGGCGACAGCCACAGCACGTCGACGCCCAGGCGCACGAGGTGATCGAGACGGGCGGCGATGCCGGGGAGGTCTCCGACACCGTCGCCGTCGCTGTCCTGGAAGCTCCGCGGGTACACCTGGTACACCACCGCCGAGGCCCACCACGGACGCCCCGTCATGGCGTTCCCCGGCCACGCAGGCCGCCGCTGGCCGCTCCTCGGCTGGCGCCTCGTCGCTCGAAACGTCGAAGGGGACCGGGCCGCTTCTTCATGGCGCCGGCTCCACGAGCACGACCTGCCATACGTGCGGCGCCGGCAACTCGGCGACGGCGAAGGCACCCTCGGACCGCACCGCCACGTCGACCAGCCGGCCGGCCCGGTCCGGGTCGGCCACGCGAACGCGGGGCAGCACCGGACCGACGCGCCGGATCCGCAACGTCCCGGCGCCGGTTGCGCCCACCGGGCGTCGCGGTGCATCCCACGCGGTGTCGTCCTGGCCGACGAGGTTGACGAGGTGTACCACCAGCCCCGCGTTGTCGCCGGGCACGGCCACGACTCGCCTCCAGACACACCCCGGTCGCGGCTCGTCGGCGACGTCGACGCCTCCGTACGTGACGTCGAGGACGTCGTTGTAGAGGCCCGTCCACGCACCGGTCACGTCCACCAGCGCGGGATCCATCAGGAGCTCGTCGTGCTCGACGAGGAAGTCGTACCAACGCACGAGTAGGTCCCGCGTCGAGCGCTCGGCGACGTGGTTGTCGACGTAGTAGGGCTCGACGAGCACCCGTCCGTCCTCGCCGGCGAGCAGGTGGGTGGCGCCGTGCGCGAAGAGCGTGGCCATCGTGAACGACGCGGCGAGGTCGGCGCAGCCCGCGGTCGTCTCGCGGTACACGTGCTGGTAGGCGGCGACGACCACGGGCCTGTCCCCTGCCAGTGCGCGGGCGCGGGTCACCATCGACGCGAGCGAGCCGAGCGTGACGTGCGGGGGCCACGCCTCGATGTACACGGCGTCCTGGGCGAGCACGGCGGTGCGCCAGGTCGGGAAATCGTTGACGTTGTTGAAGACGAGGCGGCTCGTGGGCAGCCCGGCACGTGCGGCTTCGATGACGCTGACGAACGATGCCGCAACGTCGACCCGTGTGCCGTCGTGCCGCACCGCCCGGCGCGGGTAGCCGTACTGGTCGAGGTGGAAGCCGTCGAACCCGACCGACGCCACCGCGCGGGCGAGGTCGTCGACGAAGTGGTCGAGCCACTCCGGCGCTGCCGGATCGACGAGGGAGAGGAACCCTCCGAGCGTGTAGGGCGTTCCGTCGGCCTGCTGCATCGCCAAGTGAGACCAGCGCGGCCACTCGCCCGCGCCGATGCCGTAGACCGCGGCGTATCCGAGCGTCGCCACTCCGGCAGCACCGAGGCCTTCGACGAGACGGCGCACGGTCGCCAGTGAGACGGGGTTGCCGAGCGGGTCGTCGTACCGTTCGCCACCGCCGACCAGATCGGCGTGGCGGTAGGCCCAGTCGTAGCACTGCACCGCGGTCAGGTGGAGCCGCCGGGCGTTCTCGACCACCTCGCCGATGTCGCGGTCGGGGCGGTAGTCGGCGACGAACCCGTAGCGCAGGCACCGGCGGGGGTTCGCCGACACCTGAACCGCCGTGCGCACCACCACGTCGCCGCCCGCCAGCTCGACTCCGAAGCCGCCGGGCGGTAGCGGGCCGAGCGACACCGTCGTGGCGCCGGCCGCGATCTCGTGCTCAGCCACGACGTCGCCGAGGTGGTACACGGTGAGCGGCCCTTCGACGAGGCCGCGCACCTCGACCTCCACGTCGTCCCCGTGGTGGAACACACCGCAGGTCGGCACCAACGCCGGCGACCTCGGCTCAGCCACGCAGCGCGCCGTTCGTGAGCCCCGACACGATGTGCCGTTGGAACGTCAGGTACACGGCGATCACGGGAACGATGGCGATGATCGAAGCGGCGAAGATCAGGCCCCAGCTCGTGCTGTGCTGCCCGCGGAACAGGGCGATGCCGATTGGCAGCGTGCGGTTGGCGACGTTGTTGATGACGGTGAGCGCCCAGATGAACTCGTCCCAGCTGCCGAGGAACGTGAAGATCGCACACGTGGCGAGCGCCGGGCGCGACAGAGGCACGGCGAGCGACCAGAAACGCCGCCACGCGCCGGCGCCGTCGATCGTCATCGCCTCGTCGAGCTCGACGGGAAGGCGTTCGAAGAAGGCGCGCAGCAGGAAGGTGCTGAACGCCAGCTGCGTGCCGACGTAGAACGGCACCAGGCCGTACAGCTTGTCGAGCATCTGCAGGTCGCGTGCGAGCAAGAACTGCGGGATGATCAGCAGCATCGTCGGCACCGTGAGCCCGACGACCACGGCGGCGAACAGGGCGCGCCGACCAGGGAAGTCGAAGCGGGCGAAGCCGTAGGCCATCATCGCCGCCAGCAGCACGGTGAGGACCGTCGTGGCGATCGCCACGAGCGTGGAGTTCAGGAAGTACCGACCGAAGTTCTGCGAGCCCCAGGCGTCGGCGTAGTTGGTGGTGGTGGGGTGGTCGGGGATGAGCTTCGGTGGGAACTCGAGCACCAACGACCGCGACTTGAGCGAGGTCGACACCATGTACACGAACGGCATCACGAGCACCACCGCGGCGATGGTCAAGATCGCGTAGCGGGTGCCCATCCCGGCGATGCGCTGACGGCGGTCGCCGACGATCACGTGAACATCCCCCGCACGCGCCGCTGGGTGACCACGTACTGCAGCCCGGCGAGTGCCAGCACCACCCCCGTGAGGAGGAACGAGATCGCCGACCCGTAGCCGAAGTCGAGGAACGAGAACGCCTGGTCGTACATGTACGTCAGCGGCACCTGCTTCTGCTGCAGCGGGTCGTTGCCGATCATCAGCAGCACCGAGGTGAACACGTTGAAGCCGCCGATGACGAGCAGGATCACGACCGTGGCGAGGGCGCCGGTGATCAGCGGGAGCGAGACGTGACGGAAGCGCCGCGCCGCGCCGGCGCCGTCGATGGACGCGGCCTCGTGCAGCTCGCGCGGCACGCCGGTGAGCGCAGCGAGGAAGATCAGCATCGACCAACCGACGCCCTTCCAGATGCCGAGCAGGGAGATGGCGATCATCGCCGGCCAACGGTCGCCGAGCCAGTTGACGTTGTGGTCGACCACGTGGAGGACATCACGGAGCATCCAGTTGACGAAGCCCCGGTCGGTGGAGAAGAGGTACTGGAACAGCAGCGAGACGACCACCCAGCTCGTCACGACCGGCAGATAGAACAGCACGCGGAACAAGGTGCGACCGGGCAGTCGGGCGTCGAGGAGCACGGCGAGGAACAGCCCGATCACGACCTGGGCGGGAACCGTGACGGCGGCATAGAACGCGGCGTTGATGAACGAGCGGCGCAGCACCGGGTCGTGCAGCGCCCGGCTGTAGTTGTCGAGGCCGACGAACGGGCTCGACGCACCGGGCACGATGTTGTAGTCGCGCAGGCTGATCAGCACCGCCCGCACCGCCGGGTACAGCATGATCAGCGCGTACACCGCGAAACCCGGCGCCACGAACGCCAGGCCGGCCCAGCGCGAACGACCGGTGCCGGCGGGGCCGGAACGGCGCCGGCGGGGCGATGCGAAGGAGGTCGTCGTCATCGGTCGGTGGTCGGCATCATCGTCGCGATCATCGTCGCCATCTTGCGCCGCGTTCCGTCCGGCCCGACGAGGCGGGCCGGACGGGACGCGTCACTGCTCGATCGGCGTGTTCGGCGCCGACGACTCAGCCGTTGTACTGCGCGAGGAGGGCGTCGATCTGCTCGGCCGCACCGTCGAGCGCCTCCTGCACCGTGGCGTCGCCCCGGAAGGCGAGCTGCGTCTGGGCCTGGAGCACCTGATCGATCTGCGGCCACGCCGGGGTCTGCGGGCGGGGCCGGGCCGAGGCGAGCTGGTCGACGAACACGCCGTAGTAGTCGTGGATGCTCGTCACGTCGTCGCCGAGGGCGCTCACCACCGGCATCTGGCCGACCCCGGCCATCGCCAGCTGGGCGTCCTTCGACAACAGGTAGCGCATGAACTCGGTCGCGGCCGGCTTGTTGTCGGAGGACTGCGTCAGCACGACCGACTCGCCGCCGACCACCGACACGCTGCCCCCGGCGCCGGCGGGCACCGGCGCGGTCAGCAGCTGGAAGTCCGGGTACTGGTCGGCGAAGATCGGGAACATCCACGGCCCGTCGAGGATGGTGGCGTAGATGCCCGTGGCGAGACCCTCCGACGTCGGGGTGCCGCCCGCGTCGCCGAGGATGAGGTCGGGGATCGCACCTTGCTGATGCAGGTCGACGAGCATCTGCACGGCCGCAACGGTCTCGGGGCTGTTGACGTAGCCGGTCGACGTCGTCACGCCCTCGTCGGTCACGTCACCGCCCCCGCTCCAGATCCAGGGCAGCAGGTTCCAACCCGACGTGCCGTTGTCGGCGAAGAGATAGGTGTCGCCGCCCGTGAACTTGGCGGCGTCGGCGGTGAGGTCGTCGAACGTCGCCGGCGGTGCGTCCAACCCGGCGGCGGCCAACGTGTCGGCGTTGTACATCATCACGCGGGTGTTGGTGTCGAGCGGCAGGCCGTAGTAGTGGCCGTCCCACAGGTTCGTCGCCAGCGTGCCGGGATACATCTGGTCGGCGTAGCTCTGGAAATCCGGCATGTCGGTGTCGAGGGGCACGAGCACGCCGAGGTTGGCGAGCTCGGGGACCCAGATGATGTCGGAGCGAACCAGGTCCGGCAGCTCGCCCCCGGCGACGGCGGTGACGAGCTTCTGGTGGAGGTCGTCGTACGGCACCGGCACGGACTGCACGTCGACGTCGGGATGGAGTTGCTCGAACGCCGGGATGATCGTGTTCTCCAGCGTGTCCACCTCCGGCGAGTCGGCGCTGTAGGCGTGCCAGAACGTCACCGTGCCCGAGATGTCCTCCCCGGTCCCGGCCGTGTCGGACGTCGCCGGGTGGGCGGCGAGCGCCGGCTGGGCCGCGACCGCCGCGAGGCCGGCCACCGCCGCCATGCCGAGCATCATCCCGCGCCGCCGATGTGTGCGTTGCGATGTCATCGCGATCCCCCTTCGTGCCGACGCCGCGTGGACGGGCGTCGCTTTATCGTTGTTGCAACATTAACCGCCGCGCATCTGCCCTTGTCAAGTGCGCGATGTGCCCGAATCATTCGTCCTGCCGCAGCATTAACCAAATCGCCCGACTACGCTCGCCGTCCATGGCGACGGGGGTCGAGTCGTGGGGTCCGCTCGCCCCGTCCACCCGGCGCGTCGTCCTGGAGATCCTGCTCCACGGCCCGCTCGCGTGGACGGAGCTCGCCCAGCGGCTCGACCTGTCGACCGCCAGCCTCAGCCGGATCACCCGGCCGCTGGTCGAGGCCGGACTGGTCGTCGAGCTGCCCGACGTCACCACGGGCGCCGGCGGTCGACCACCGCAACCGCTCGACATCGACGCCGGGCGGCAGCACTTCGTCGGCGTGAAGCTGACGGCCGACACCGCTCATGGTGTGCTGACGGATCTCCGCGCCGAGATCCGCTCGGCGCGGGACGTCCCGCTGGTGACCCATGACCCGGGTGAGGTCGTCGAGACCCTTGCCGCGCTCGTCGACGCGCTGGCGGACGGGCGACCCATCGCTGCCGTCGGCGTGGGCCTCGGCGGCGTCGTGCGCCGCTTCAGCGATGTCGGACGGGCGCCGTTCCTCGGATGGCGCGACGTCGACCTCGGCGCCAAGCTCACCTCGCGCCTGCGGTGTCCCGTTGCGCTCGCCAACGACCTCGCCGCCCTGATGGAGGCCGAGCACTGGTTCGGCGACGGTCGTTCGGTCGAGCACTTCGCCGTGCTGACGATCGGCGCGAGCGTCGGTGGTGCCCTCGTCGTGCACGACCGGCTGGTGACCGGCGCCGACGCCGGGCTCGGGTTGCTCGGACACTTCCCGATCGACCCACTCGGCCCGGCGTGCGCCGAGGGACACCGCGGGTGCGCCCACTCGTTGATGTCGATCGACGGGGTCCAGTCGCAGGCCGCGCTGGCGTTCGGTCGCCACATGCCCTACGCCGAGGTGCTCGACCTCGCCGAGGCCGGCGACCCCGCCGCCGACCGCATCGTCGGCACCGCCGCACGCGCGCTCGGCACGTTGATCGCCGCCGTGGCCAACATCGCGATGCCGGAACTGGTGATCCTCACCGGCGAGGGGATCCGCCTGGCGCAGGTCGGCTGGGAGCGCGTGCTCGACGGCGTGCGCTCGGCACGCAACCCCGAGGCGACCGCGCTCGACATCCGGGTGCTCAACGACGACCCGCAGCTGTGGGCGCGAGGTGCTGCCGCCGTGGCGATCCAGCGCTTCGTGCTCGACGACCTGCGGTGGTCGGGCAGCGCCGGCTGAGCGCGACCTCGCCCGCTCGCGCCGGTCCGTACACTGCGCAGCGATGACGACGGCGCCGCTCGAGTACACCGTTCGACGAGCTGTTGGCCGACCAGCCGATCGACGCCCCGCTCATCGCCGGCGACCGCGTGTGCCACGGCGGCTTCGACGCCGACGGCGTCTACGTCGGCCCGCGCACGCGGTTCCGCGTGCCGGCGATCGCCGCGTGGCAGCAGCACCACGCCGCGACGTTCGGGACCGAGCTCATCGACGTGCCCCTGTCGACGTGGCCGGAGCAGTTCCCCAACGTCGCCCAGGCGCGCCTGCTGGTGCAGCGGGGAGTGCCCGAGCCGTTGATGGCCGCGCTCACGCGCATCGGCACGGTGGAGGGCTTCGGCGCCGACATCCGGCTCCTCCACCCCACCGATCTGCAGGCGAAGTTCGTGGAGGACGTCCGCGGCACGGCGCTCGACCACCTCGACCGCGGCCTGTTCGAGGCCCACGGGCGCGACGAGGCCGGCGTGGGGTGACCAGGCGGGGCACCGCGACATGTGGTTCGCCGCCCGCGACATCGCCTTCGCCGGGCGCCGCGCCGACCTCGACATCGACGCGATGCTCACCCGGCTCGGCTTCGGCCCGTCGGCGAGCGACGCCCCGGGCACGCAACCGAACGTGCTGCCCGACGACATCGACCGCGAGCTCGAGGTGATCGTCGACGTGATGATCCGCGTGCTGCTGATCGAGATCCAGGCGTACCACACGTTCGCGTGGGCGGAGGCGTGGCTCGGCGACGGCGATCTGGTGGCCGGCGACGGGGCCGCCGCGACGCTCGTGTCCCACATCCGCGCCGACGAGACGCCCCACGTGGAGTACCTCAGGACCGCGCTCACCGAGCTGCGCGACCGCACGTGGATCGGCGCGCGCGGCACCCGCTATCCCGGCCGCGAGATGGTCGGACGGCTGTGGAACCTCGGCATCGAGCGTTCGCTCGGCCCACGTCGCCTGGCCGCCCAACGCTCGATCCTCGGCGAGGTGGAGCACTGGTGCGCCCAACGGCGCGACGGCGACGACGTGCTCGCCGAGTTCCACGCCCTGGCGACGCCGGCCGCCGCCTGACCGCTCGTCGCCGGGACGAGCTCACACCCCGCCCAAGCGAATCTCCACGTCGCGCCCGGCGATGATCAGGCGAGACGATCGTCGATGGCCGCCCTGGGGATTCGCTGCGAGCCGCTGCGCCGGCGGATGGCGTCGGCGGCCGCCAGGTGGCGCCGGGCGTGCTCGGGCTCGCCGAGCGCGGCCGCGGCGGCAGCGGCGCCGTCGCGACTGTTGGCGAGCCGCCACGGGAATCGCTCGTCGGGGTCGTCGTCGATCAGTCGGTCGAACGTCGCCAGCGCTTCCTGGGCCCGGCCGTTGGCGAGGAGCGCCCGCCCGAGCAGTTCCGCCGCCGTGTCGCGGAGGGCACCGTCGACGGAGTCGGCGACGAGCGCCGCCACCTGCTCGGCGAGGCTCAGCGCCTGGTCGTTGTCGCCTCGGAGCAGGGCGACCTCGGCGCGTGACATGAGGAAGGCCGGATCCCAACCCTTGGCGGTGGCCGGGCTCATCGCTTCGGCCGCGGCCAGGTGAGCGCCGGCCTCGGCGGCGTCGCCCCTGGCGCAACCGATGCCGACCAGCGCGAGGTGCGCCATGACCTCGAACTGGGGCATCGGGTGGGATCGACCGAGGATGAGCACCTGCTCCACCGAGGTGGCCGCCTCCTCGTAGCGACCCTGACGGAGCCGCACCTCGGCCAGCTCGATGTGGGCGTATGCCGGGTACGGACACGACATCGCCGGCGTGGCGGGCGAGCACGTCCTCGATCTGGCCAGCGGCGTCCTCCAGGTGACCGATCGCCGAGAGCAGCTCGCCGAGGGCGAGCTGACAGTAGGCGTGGAGGACGTCGTGGCCGTCGGCGGCGGCGATCGCGATGGCCCGCTCGAGATGGTCCTGAGCCTCGGCGACGTCACCGACGCTCAGGGCGCAGATGGCCAGGATCCGTCGAACGCGCACCTCGCCCGGCCGGTCGCCACCCGCCGCGGCCTCGTCGAGGGCCTGCCGCCACAACTCCAGCCCGCGGCCCGGTGTCACCGAGGATGTTCGCCGCGAGGAATCCGGCCGCGTACGCGGCTTCCGAGCGCGCCGGTGCCGACCCACCGCCCGTCGCCAGCAGCCCCACCAGCCGGGTCAACCCCTCGTCGTGCTGCGGTTCGCTCGCCCAGAGGTCCCAGAGCCGCGATGCCAAGCGCAACCCCGAGTCGATGCTCGGTGCGTCGACGACGCCCCAGTCGAGGGCGGCGCGGAAGTTGCCGAGCTCCAGCTTGACCTCGTCCCACCGCGTGTCGAACCCGATCTGGTCGATGTCGTTGGTGAGCGTCCGGGCGAGGTCGAGGTAATGGGCGAGGTGCCGGCGGCGCCGCTCGGCCGCTCCGCCGGCCGCGTCGAGGAGGTCGCGGGCGTACTGGCGGACCGGTTCGAGCAGGCGGTACCGCGTGCGCCCGTCGAGGTCGACGGTGACGAACGACGTGCGCACGAGCTCGTCGAGCAGCTCGTCGCCGCCGTTCGGCGCGTCGACACAGATGCGCCCGAACGCCGAGGCGTCGCACCCGCCGGCGAACACGCTCATCGCCGGCAGGGCGTCCCGAGCCCGCGGCGAGAGCAGGGCGAACCCCCAGTCGAGCGCCGCGCTCAGCGTGCGATGGCGAGCCACGACGCCGTGACGGACCGGCTCCAGCTCGTGGATCGAGCGCTCGAGGCGCTGGGCGAGCTCCGGCAGCGACAGCGTCCGACGAGCGCGCCGCGGCCAGCTCGATCCCCAGCGGGATCCCGGCGACGGCGCGACAGATCGCACCGACCGCGACCAGCTCGTCCGGCGTCAACGGACCCGTCGTCAGGTTCATCGGCAGCCTCGCGAGGAGCAGGGCGTCCGGCGTCGGACGCGCCGATCTGCTCGACCGAGGCATCGGCGGCGAGGCACGGCCAGCGGGTCGATCGGGCACGCCCGTTCGCCCGGCACGCCGAGCGGCTCACGGCTGGTGGCCAGCACGCGGACGCCGCTGCTCGCCGCCAGCAGCTCGACGACCAGATCGGCGATGCCTGGCAGCAGGTGCTCACAGTTGTCGACGAGCACGCACCACGTCCTGCTCGCCGAGCGCCGTCGCGGATCGCCGTCGTCACGACCTGGTTGGGCTCGACGTCCACGCCGAGCGCAGTCGCCACGGCGCCGGGCGCCAGTCCGACGTCGGCGATCGGCGCCAGATCGACGAAGTAGGGACCGACGGCGTACCGACCCGACGCGTGGGCGGCGAGCTCGAGCGCCAGTCGCGTCTTGCCGATCCCGCCGACGCCGGTGAGCGTGACGAGTCGCTCGGCGATGAGCATCGATCCGATGACGCTCAGCTCGAGCTGGCGACCGACGATCGCGGTGACCGGGGCGGGCAGGTTCGCCGGGCCGAGTCCGATCGCTCCCGCGGTCGGGCGCCAGGAGCGCTCGGATCGTGGTCGAGGACGGCCTGCTCGATCGCGCGCAGCGCCGAGCCGGGCTCGATGCCGAGGTCGGCGGCGAGGAGCAGGCGGGCGCGTCCGAAGGCGGCGAGCGCATCGGCCGGTCGCCCGGCCTGATACAGCGCACCGCATCAGCAGCCCCCAGGCCCGCTCGCGGTACGGGTTGGCCTGGACGAACGCTTCGAGCTCGCCGACCCGGAGCGCGCCGAGCCCTCGTTCGAGGTCGGCCTCGGCGCCGTCCTCGGTGATCGCGTCGCGCAGTTCGACGAGACGCTGGACCTCGCCCACCGGCACGGCGCCCTCGGGCACGCCGTCGTAGGGCGGGCCGCGGAACGTCGCCGCGGCGCGGGCGAGCAACCCGGCGGCGGTCTCCGGATCGCCGCCGCGGAGGGCCTCTCGCGCCTGCGTCGCCAGGTGCGTCACGGACGTGGCGTCAACCTCGACGACCTCGGGATCGAGTCGATAGCTGCCGTCGCGCTCGACGATCGAGCGCGAACCGAGCGCTCGGCGGAGACGCACGATGTGGGCCTGCAGGGACTTGCGGCCCGACGGCGGCGCTCCCTGCGGCCACAGCGCATCGGCGAGCACGTCCACCGCCACCGGCTCGCCCACCCGCGCCGCGAGCGCCGCCAGCAGTGTCTGCTCGGCGGGAGGGACCCGCATCGGCGAACCGCCGTCGAGGAGCTCGATCGGGCCGAGGACCCGCACCTCGAACACGCGGCGACGTTAGTCCGGGCGCAACCCCGCTTCGCGCCGACCGGCGCCCACGTCCCGCCGCCATCTGGTCACTCTGCGTCTCAACGACCAATCTGGTCACTCTGGTTCTCGATATCGAGAACCACATTGACCAGATTGGCCAATCGACGAGGGTCAGATCTCGGCGAGGTCGGTCTCGTGGCCGGCGTCGCACCGTGCGACGACATCCGTCAGCACGCCGGCCGCGTCATGGACGCTGTGCTCGTGCCGCAACCGACCGCAGGCGCACACCCCGAACCACTGAAAGTCGCGCCAGTCGGGCTCGGTCCACGTGTCCGGCGAGCTCATGTCCGCCTCCCCTTCCGTGCATTCGACAGACCTCGCCGGCGCGCCGCGGCGCTGGGAGTGCGGCGCGCCGACTGCGTTGGCGTACCCGGACCGCCCGATGCCCAACCGTCCGGGTCGGGTCGAACGCCCCGCGCTGTACCTCGACCGCAGGCCGAGAGCCGCGCGTGGAATGGGCCGGCCGGCGAAGCGGGTACCCGAGAGGCATGACGAATTCCAGCCGCGATCTGAGTCCCCGCCCGACGCCGTCTCGTGCTTCAGAGTTGCTCGCCGCACTCCGCGACGAACGATGCATGGCGCTCGAGACGCGCAAGCGTGATGGGTCGTGGGTGTCGACGCCTGTCAATCTCGTGGTCGACGGCGATCAGGTCGACTTCCGTACCTGGAGCCGAGCCGGCAAGGCCAAGCGCCTTCGCAACTTTCCGGAGGTTCGCTTCGCCGGCTCCGACTGGCGCGGCCGCGCCCACGGCCCGCGCCTGTGTGGCACGGCACGCCTGCTCGAGGGCTCCGAGGACCGCCGCGTGGGCGAACTCATCAACCACCGGTACCCACTGCTCCAAGGCATCGCCGTGCGATACGGACACAAGCTGATGCGCTACCAGACGCAGCACTACGCGGTCGGCGACGTCGCTCCCTGCTGACTGCACTTGCTCGGCGGGCAACGTTTGGCCGGCGCGCCGCGCGGGTATCGAGACGGCCGATATGACCCCATCACTCGCAACCATGTTCGCTGCCGGCATCTACATCGGTGGGGGCGTCCTGCTCGCCATCTTGATCATCTTGTTGATCGTGCTGCTGTTGCGACGCTGACGATGCGGGACGCCAAGACATTTGTGCCCGCCGTCCACACGGTTCGTGGACCTGACGGCTGGACGAACGAGTGCGAGGTGTGGCCGCGAGCTCGCGATCCGCACTCGACGCGTGAAGAGGCCGAAGCGGCGGGGCGTGAGCGGGCGAAGCAGGAGCGGACCGACCACGTCGTGCACGACGCCGACGGGATGGTCGAACGGCGGACCAGCTATCGGACCCTCGCCGACTCAGAGCGCTGAGCACGGCCGATGAATGTTGTTCGATCCTTGTGAGCGTCGATTCAGGGTGATCCTGCGTTCATGCGCCGGGTCAACGGCTGGCTCAGTGTGTTCTGGCTCGTGATGATCACGTGTCCCTGATGACCGGCTGAACGCGCCGTCATAGACGTCGATCGTCTGGTTCAGCGCCCGGTCGACGGGCAGGCCGACGCAGAACTGGCACACTCGGTGTCGTCGGTCGAGAAAGCTCGGTGCCCTCGGTCGACAAGGCAGGGCCGATCAGGGGCGGACTTCGGCGGGATCGACGTCGAAGACGAGAAGGTCGGGCTGGCGCTGGTCGCGTCCGAGCACCATCTCTGGCGCTCCGGTGGACGTCGCGAACAGGGTCATGAACCCGTTTCGCGTCGTTCCGACGGGCGTGTAGATGTTGACGAGCAGGTAGCGCTGCCCGTCGATCGTGAGATCGGGGTTGAGTCCCACCTGCTCGGCGGCCGCAGCCATGTCGGCGGGCGCTGCGTTGTCGGCCGGTAGCCGGTACTCGCCGATGACGTCGCCGGCAGGGCTGTGCGACACGTCGAGTCCGTAGATGACCCCGGGAGTCGGGTCCTGCGGATCCTGGACGAAGAGGATGACCGACAGGCTGGAGTAGGTCGACGGTTGCCAGACCCCCTGCAGATGATATGTCTGATCGTCCGCGGCGATGACCTGTGGCTGGTCGGTGACCTGGAGCTCGATCTGGAACGTCGGGGCGGCCTCGAAGCGGTAGACCTGCTGGCTGGCGGGGCCCGATTGGGTGGACCTCAGGTAGATGACCTGGCTCTGATCGGCCTGGTCGGTGCTGGCCAACCCGAACGGGCCGACGCAGCCGATGGTGGTGAGCGTGCCGACGGCATCGGCGGCCTCGGCGCCGGCGAAGAGGTAGGCGACGCCACCGAGCTGCACGCGGTTCGGCAGGTTGGCGGGGACGCCTTCCGCGTCGAGCTCGCCCGGGTCGCCGGTACATGTCGTCGTCGCCGGGCTTGCGGTGTTCACGGCCGGGGGCGGCGCGTTCGGCGGCAACGTCGCAACGACCGCAGGTGGCTCGATTCCAGCAGTCGTGGATGGTGCCACTGAGGTGGTTGCCGGTTGTGTCGTCGTCGTCGAGGTCGATGTGGTCGTGGAGGACGCCGACGACGTGGTCGTGGTCGAGGTCGACGTGGTCGCCGGCTCTGTCGATCGCCGGTTCCGTCGACGCCGGTTCCGTCGACGCCGGTTCGGTCGTCGCGCGGTTCGGTCGTCGCCGGTTCGGTCGTCGGCGGCTCGGTCGTCGCCGGTTCTGTCGTCGCCGGCGGTTCCGTCGCCGCTGGTTCGGTCGTCGCCGGTTCGGTCGACGCCGGTTCCGTCGACGCCGGTTCGGTCGTCGCCGGTTCCGTCGACGCCGGTTCCGTCGACGCCGGTTCGGTCGACGCCGGTTCGGTCGACGCCGGTTCGGTCGTCGCGGGTTCGGTGGACGCGGTCGGTCGACGCGGTCGTCGCGAGGTCGTCGTCGACGGTCGATGTGGTCGTCGACGTGGTCGATGTGGTCGTCGGCGGCAGCGTCGTCGTCGTGGACGGTGGTCGTCGGCGGCAGCGTCGTCGTCGTGGTCGAGGTCGTCGTCGGCGGCAGCGTCGTCGTCGTGGTCGAGGTCGTCGTCGGCGGCAGCGTCGTGGACGTGGTCGTCGTGGATGTGGTCGTCGCCGGCAGTGTCGTCGTCGTCGGGGGCAGCGTCGAGGTCGTCGTCGCGGGCACCGTGGACGTCGACGTGCTCGGCGCGGACGTGTCCTCGCCGCTCGGGACGGCACCGGGTGCGGTGAAGAGGAACCAGCGGGTGCCGGCCAGCACGTACAGCTGGGTGAACGCCCCGCCGGCGGTGTCGGCGGGGGCGTACACCGGGAACACCGTCGAGCATCCGACCTTCGTCAGCGATGCGGGATCGACGGCGCCGGTCGCCTCGGAATCGAAGGCGTACTGCGTGCCACCGAAGGCCAGCGACTGTGCGATCGAGGTGGGGCGGCCGTCGTCGCCCACCACGACGAAGCGGAGCAGACCGGCGTCGGACCCGAAGAAGAGCTCGGGGAACGGCTGGCCGGTTCCGAGATCCGAGTAGATCGGCTGTCCGCTGCTGTCACCCACTTGCTGCAGCGAGTCCGCGGTCAGATCGGCCTCCGGCCCGGCGAACGCGTAGACGGCGCCGCCGGCATCGACCGGCTCATAGTTGGCGGCGTCGGCCGGGCAGCCGACGTCGGGCGCATCCGACCGCTTCTGGCAGATATCGCGCCAGCTCGTCCTCGCTGCGGTTGGGCACCGACAGGTAGACGGCCGCGTACGGGCCTTGCTCGGTTCTCGCATAGGCGATGGTCGACTGTTCTTGGGCAATCCTCACGAGGTCCTGACGGCGGAGCGGAACGACGCGATCGAACAAGAAGCGGGCATCGGCGACACCGAGTTCGCGAGGAAGCCCGTCGGGCTGACCGCCATCGCCCAGGTCCTGGACGAGCTCGATTCCCTGGGTGCCGTTCTGAGCGGGCGGCGCGCTGGGTGGACTCGTCGCGGGGATCGGACTGGCCGCGGCGATGTGCCCGGTGATCGTCGCGGTGAGCAAGCTCCCGACGATCGCGCAGACCACAGCGATGTTGACCGGACGCGTTCGCGACGACATGCCCGCCTCTGTTACCCGGTTCGCCCGTCGTCAGACATCGAGTCGTCAGACATCGACCGGTCGCCTGTGGCATGCGCCACCCCAGCGGCCCGCCGCGCGGGTTGGCGTGACACGCATCGAAAGTCCGCCGCGCGGGTATGTGGGCGCCGATGTCCGGGCGAGTTCGCCTGGCCCTCGAGGAAGGGGATGCGGGTGACCACACGAGCCCAGACATGGATCAGACCGGCGACGATCTTGGGGCTGTTGCTGCCGCTCTGCGGAGCCGGTGTCCTGGTCCACGGCCCGGAACGGGCTCTGGCGCAGACGCAACCGGGCACGCAAGTCAACGTCGAGTTGATGATGGACTCTTCCGGATCGATGGGGGCGGCCACGGACACCGGCGAACCTCGGATCGATGCCGCCAAGCGCGTGCTCGACCAGGTGATCGAGGCGATCCCGGCCGACCGGCCGGAGATCAACGTCGGGTTTCGGGTGTTCGGACACAAGGGCAACAACACGCCCGCCGGTCGGGCGGAGAGCTGCCAATCGTCCGACCTGACCGTGCCGGTCCAAGGTGTGGACAAAGCGGCCCTGAGCGCGCAGGTCGCCAACTACACGCCCGTCGGATGGACGCCCATCGGGCTCTCGCTCGAGCGAGCGGGGGCCGACTTCCCAGCTGCATCGGACACCGTGACCAACGCGATCATCCTGGTCACCGACGGTCTCGAGACGTGCGGTGCCGATCCATGTGCACAGGCCAAGGCGCTCAAGGAGAGCGACCAGGCGGTCACGGTGTACGTCGTCGGTCTCGGGCTGGACGCGGAGGAGCTGCGCATCACCAGCTGCATCGCCGACAACAGCGGCGGCCGCATCGTCGGCGCGCAGAACGCCAGCGAGCTGTCGGCGGCCCTGTTCACGTTCCTCGAGGAGCTGGAGGTGGTCGTCACCACCGGGTTCCTGGAGATCGAGTCGATCGGTGGGCTCTACCCGCTGGCGACGCTGACGTGCGACGCGCAGGGCGCATCGGACACCAACCCGCAGGGCGGGGAGCCGTTCAGCTACACCTTCACGGCCGAAACGAACAAGGTGGAGGCGCCCGTCGGTGTCTGCGACCTGGCGTGGACCAATCCGAGCGGCGCGCAGACGGCGATCCGGGTCAACATCGAGGCCGACCGCACGACGTACGTGCGAGGGTCACTGCTCAAGTTCCCGCAGGGCGCCGGAGAGATCTACGTGCTCAAGGCGCAAGACGGCACCGTGATCTGGCAGGACCAGATCGAAGAGGGCGACTGGGTGTGGGTGCTGCCCGGGATCTACAGCTGCGATCTGCTCGAGCTGGTCGGCGACCCCGTCCTGATGTCGTTCACCGTGCAGACCTTGCCGGGTTCGGCGACACGGCTCGAGGTCTTCACCGCCCCGTAGCGGGGCCGCGTCCCAGACCGCGATCTGGTCGCCCACGTTCTCGATATCGGAACGTGGGCGACCAGATGGCCTTACTCTCAGCGGACCTCCGGATCGCCGAGCACGACACGCAGCCGATGGGTCGCCCCGTCGACGCGAAGGGCCACGGACGCGTCGGCCGGCAGCGGCTGCCCGTCGAGCTCGGCGGTGGCGATCCCGTCGGCTGACCCCGTGGGGGTTCTCCACCACGATCTCGTAGTCGCGGGGCCGTGGTCGATAGTGGATCTCGTAGCGCGCCCAGGTCGTGCGGGATGCAGGGCTCGATCCTCAGCGTCGTCGCCGCGCAGCCGGAGCCCGAGGATCGACTCCACGCCGGCCTGGTACATCCAGCCGGCGGAGCCGGTGTACCAGGTCCATCCGCCACGACCGATGTGTGGCGGCTCGGCGTAGACGTCGGCCGCCATGACGTACGGCTCGACCTTGTAGCGGTGGACGCCGGCCGCTCGTGCTCGCATGGTTGATCGGGTTGAGGATCGAGAACAGCTCCATGGCCTTGTCGCCGTCGCCGAGCGCCGCGAAGGCCATGATCGACCAGATCGCGCCGTGCGTGTACTGCCCGCCGTTCTCGCGGATGCCGGGCGGGTACCCCCGGATGTAGCCGGGATCGACGTCGGCTCGGTCGAACGGCGGGGTGAACAGCAGCACGAGGCCGTCGCCGCGGCGGACGAGTACTCCTCGACCGCGGCCATCGCGCGCGCCGCGCGCGAGCGGTTCGCGGCCCCCGACAGGACGCTCCACGACTGGGCGATCGAATCGATCCGGCACTCGGCGTTGGCGGCCGAGCCGAGCGGGGTGCCGTCGTCGAAGAAGGCGCGGCGATACCAGTCACCGTCCCAGCCGTCCGCTCGAGGCGCGCGTCGAGCGCCTCGCATGTGCTCGCGCCAACGGTCGGCGCGCGACCGCTCTCGCCCGCGAGCGCTCAGCGATGGGCGCGAACGCGGCCAGCGACCGCGTACAGGAACCAGCCGAGCCAGACGCTCTCGCCGCGGCCCTACCGACACGGTTCATGCCGTCGTTCCAGTCGCCGGATCCGATCAGCGGCAGCCCGTGTGCGCCGAGCGCGAGGCTCGCGATCGATCGCCCGCGGCGCAGTGTTCGAACAGGGACGCCGGCTCGCCCGACGCGCTCGGGCTGGAAGTAGGCGTCGTCCTCGTCGGCCCGCAGCGGCGGGCCCTCGATGAACGGGAACAGTTCGTCCAGGATCGCCGCGTCGCCGGTTGACGGCAGAGTACGCGGTCGACGACGTATGGCAGCCAGAGCCGATCGTCCGAGATGCGCGTCCGGACGCCGCGGCCGGACGGCGGATGCCACCAGTGCTGGACGTCGCCCTCGGCGAACTGGTGGGCGGCCGCGCGCAGAAGGTGCTCGCGCGCCAGCTCCGGTTCGCGATCGTCAGCGCGATCACGTCCTGCAGCTGGTCGCGGAACCCGTACGCGCCGCCGGCCTGGTAGAAGCGCCGTCCGCGCCCACAGGCGGCAGGCCAGGGCCTGGTAGAGCAGCCAGCGGTTGAGCAGGATGTCCATCGAGCGGTCCGGGCGTCCGTACCTGCACGTGCCCGAGGATGTCGTCCCAACTGCTGGCGATGCTCGCAAGCGTGCGCCACGGTGATCGGCCGCGCGCGCCCGCGCCGGATCAGGTCGAGCGGCGGCCGCTCGCTCGTCGGCCTCGCCGAGCAGCACGAGGACCTCGTCCGTCTCGCCGTCGGCGAGCTCGAAGCTGGTCTGAGCGCGGCGCACGGATCCAGACCCGGCGCCGTGCGGCGCCGTGCAGCTCATGCCCGCGCTCCAGGCCGGCCGGCCGATCGCGGGCCGCCGTTTCGGCCGAGGAACTCGGTGCGATCGGCGGTCCACGCCGTCTGCCGCCCGCCCGAGGTCGAGGAACGCGACGCGCCCGCCGAACTCCGTGTTCCAGGGGTTGCGCGCCAGCACGGCGCCGGTCTCGGACTCGCAGCTCGGTCACGATGTGCGTGCGCTGACGCCCGCGGACGTGCCGAGGACCCACTCGGCGTAGGCGGTCACCGACAGCCGTCGCGTGCGCGCCGGACCGGTTCTCGATCGGTCAGCACGCGAGATCTTGACGGCGTCGTCGAGCGGGACGAACTGGACGAGGTTCGAGCTCGATTCCCGTGCGCGCTCGTGCTCGAAGCGGCTGTAGCCGGCGCCGTGACGCGCCACGTACGTGCGACCCGGCGCATCGGATCGGCAGCGGCGGTCGGCGACCACAGCTCGCCGCTGTCGTCGTCGCGGACGTAGATCGCCTCGCCCGGCGGGTCGCGTCACCGGATCGTTGCGACCACGGGGTGAGCTGGTTCTCGCGGCTGTTCTCGGACCAGGTGTACCCGGCGCCGGATTCGGAGACCTGGAACCCGAACGACGGGTTGGCGATGACGTTCAGCCACGGCGGCGGGCGTCGACTGGCCCGGGCCCAGCGACGATCACGTACTCGCGGCCGTCGTTCGTCGAATCCGCCGCAGGCCGTTGAAGAACTCCAGCTCGGGCCGCGGCGTCGCGGCCGCCGCTCGCGAGCGCGGGCGCGGGCGGCGGCGACGCGTAGCAGGCGGGAGCGACGCGAGGCCGGGCGTTCGAGGCGGGCACCTGGTCGGCCAAGGCTGCCCCGCTGGCTCAGCAGGACGGCGCGGGCCGCGGCTCTGGAGCAGCGTTCGGTCCTCGGCGCTGATCTGTTCGCCGCGCAGGACGAAGACGCCGCCGGGCTCGGGTGTCCGCTCGCGGCCGAGGCTCGACTGGCTCGCCCGCACGAGTCCTTCGAGCGAGTCCTGCAAGTCTTGGGATGTAGGTCGCGCCGTGCTCGTTGACGATCACGAGATCGACGTCGAGGAGCTTCAGCCGCCAGTACTCGTGGGCGCGCAGCAACTGCCGGACGATGTCGACGTCCTCGATCTCGTCGATCCGAACGAGGATGATCGGCAGGTCGCCCGAGATGCCGTGGGCCCAGAGCCCGGGCGCACCCTGGTGTTCTCGGCCAGCACCTCTGGGCGAGGCCGGAGCGTCGGGTCCGAGTACAGGATCCGGTTGGCGAGCCGCTGGAACAGGTGCGCCTCCGTCGGCGTCGATGCCGAGTGGTGCAGCTGGACCTGGGCGTGCGTCCAGGCCAGGTGCCGACGCGCTCGAATGTGCCCGGGGTCGCGGTACTTGTCGGCCAGAGCGAGGACATCCTCCCGCGACTCGGCCACCGCGGTCGAGAAGATCGCGTGGGCGGTCTCACCCGGCTCGAGCGACGATCGGCAGCGCAGACTGAAGATCGGGTCGAGCACGGTTCCCATCGTGTCGGACAGGGGCCGCCCGTCCACGACCGACGCGGGTGAGCGGACGGAACGGCCACGACCGAGGAAGCGGGCCCGGTCGGTCTCGTACTGGATCGAGCTCGTCGGCGTCGTCCTCGATCGTCACGACGTGGGCGGCCCAGATCGGCGCTTCGTCGTTGGACCGCGAACGTCGGGTCGCGAGCAGTGCGCCGGTGTCAGCATCGAACTCGGTGCTCACGAACAGCTTCTCGAACGCCGGGTGGGCGACATCGGCCGCCTGGCGGGCCAGGACGATCTCTTGTGTACGACGTGAGCTCGATCTCGCCGGTTCGCGAGCCGAGTTGGTGAGCGACACGCGCCGGATCTCCGCGTCGTCCTCGGCGGAGCACCACGATCGTCAAGCCGGTCGTGATCGAACCGTCACGCCGGGAGAACTCCGCCCGATCCTCGGCGTAGTCACCTCGTAGGTGTCGGCGTCTCGTCCCGCCGGCTGGAAACCCGGCGACCACACCGCTCCGCTCTCGATGTCGCGCACGTAGAGATAGCTCCCCCACGGGTCTCTCGTGGCGTCCTCCCGCCAGCGCGTGACCGCGAGGTCGCGCCAGTGGCTGTAGCCCGACCCGGCCGCGGTCACCATGACCGCATACCGCCCGTTAGAGAGCACGTGCGTCCGAGGGATCGTGTCGTGAGGCGAGGTGAACCGGCGCACGAGCGGCGGCGTCGAATCCCGCACGTCGGCGCCGCTCTTGACCTCCTCGGCGCGGGGTCGTGCGACGAGAGCGTTGCGGGGCATCCGCTCCTGCAGCAGCAACTCCGTGGCCTCGACGATGGGGTCGGCGTGGAAGCGCTCGACCATGGAAACGTCGTTGACCACGTTGCCCAGGGCGACCAGCGTCATGCCCTGATGGTGGGCCATGTAGCTCTTGACCACGGCGACCGACGCGCCCTCGGGAAGCCGTCGTGGGGTGAAGTCGAGCGCTTCGCGGAACCCGTACTGGCCGAGTGCCCCGGCCTGCCTCAGACGGGCGAAGTTCCCTACCGCGGCCTCGGGTTGGACCATCGCTCCGAGAGCTGTCGCGTACGGTGCGACGACCAGATCCTCGCCGAGCCCGCGTTTGAGAGCGAGTCCGGGAACCCCGAATCCTGAGTACTGGTAGGTCTGGTTGAGGTCGCGGGCGTTGTAGCCGGACTCCGAGATCCCCCATGGGACGCCGCGCTCGGCGGCGTAGCTGATCTGGCGGGCGACGACCAGCCGGCAGGTCTGCTCCAACAGGCTGCCGACAGGGGCACGCATCACGAGCGATGGCATCAGGTACTCGAACATCGAGCCGGACCACGAGATCAGAGCGGAGCCTCGGCCGACTGGTGTCAGGGCCCGACCGAGACGGAACCAGTGGTCGGCGTCGATGTCTCCCTTGGCGATGGCCACGAAGCTCGTGAGCCGCGCTCTCCGACGCGAGCATGTCGTAGTAGCTCGGATCCAGGGTGCCCTCCCGGACGCGGAACCCGATCGAGAACAGCTTGCGGATCGGATCGAACAGCACGCCGAAGTCCATGCTCAGTACCAACCGTTGCGCCTGGTCGGCAAGCAGCTGCAGCCGGCGGGCGAGGTTGGCCATCGTCGCGTCGCCGGGCTCACGGCTGGGTCGGTCGCACAGCTCGGCGATCGTCGACAGCGCGCCGGCGTCGTCGGCCGGCGCGCCGCCGGCGTGACCGGCGATCGCCGCCTCGATGTCCCGGAGATGACTGTTGACCGTCGCCAGCGCGGCATCCGCCCACGTCGTCACCTCGCCGGCGACCACCTCGCCCCCGCCGGCGTGGGACGCCGCGACCTCGGTCAGTGCCTGAGCCTGCGATGACAGGGTTGCGAGATGCGCTGCCTGGTCGGCCAGGGCGGGAGGCTGCCCGGCACGAGCGCGAGGTCATCGAGCGCGTCCTGCAGCCGGTCGAGCGCCGGCCGTAGACCGCGCTCGTCGCCCTCGCGCTTAACGACTCCCGTGCCACCGTCAGGGCGTCACCGATGCCGACGGCTACGGCGCCGAACGGGAGGGGCTGATCGATCATCTGGCGGCAGGCACTGGCCACGGCCAGGAGATGTCCGGCCACTTGACCGGACCAGCCGAGGTCAGGCGGCTCTCCATGGACGGTTGGCCGGCGGGCGGTCGAGGCTGGGCGGTGACCCCAGCCGGCTCGCCCAGCGGGTGGGTGCACGTTGGGCTGGGGGTTGACGATGAGGTCGCGGTAGCGGACGGGTTCATGGCCGACGGCGAGTTCGAGCACCCGGTGGAAGACAAGGCCTCGGCTGCGGGAGGTGCGGCGGTTGAAGCGGAACACGAACTCGTCGAGGTAGCTCTGAAGGTGTGCCTCGTCGACCGAGCCCTGGTGGGTCCCCAGCAGCCACCGCTTGGCAAGCGACGCAACCCGGTGCACACCGGGCAGCAGCGCGAACGGATCGTCACCGCGAAGCCGAGCGGCGCGTTGGCTGCGTCGATCACGGCTGTAACCGAACTCGTTGATGCCGCTATAACCCGGCCAGGCGTCGGTGATGACCGTGGCGCCCACCTCGACGTGGGCGGTGACGAACGGGTGCAGCGCGGCGGCGGAGGCGTCGGCGAGGATCGCCATCCGGCAGCGACCGAACCCCATGGGCTCCTTGACCTCGACGGCCACGCCCACCAGGGACTTCTTGCCCCTGGCTCGCCCGCCTCGAAGCCCCGGCTCCTCGCCGCCGATGAACGTCTCATCGACCTCGACCGTGCCGGTAAGCCGCTCCCGGCCCGGGCGCACTAGCACCGAGCGCACGCGGTGCAGCATCGCCCAGGCGGTCTGGTACGAGCTGATCTCGAGTGCCCGCTGCACGCTCTGGGCTGAGACGCCGTCCTTCTGCGTGGCGAACAGCCAGATCGCCATGAACCACACCGTCAGCGGCGTGCACGTCCGGTCGAAGATCGTCCCCGCCGTCACCGACGTACACGACCGACACGCCGCGCACCGGAACCGCCCGTCGCCCAGCCGCCAACCACCAAGCTGCCCGCAGCGCGGGCACACGAACCCGTCCGGCCACCGCAGCCACTCCAGGTAGTCCAAGCAGTCGGCATCGGTGGCGAACCACGACCGCAGCTCGCCCAGCGACCTCGGATAGTGGGTGCCGGCCACTGGAACGGCGATCACGCTGCCGAACGTACCTTCCTTTCAGGTCCGCTTAAGTGGATAATTGCCACTGTCGACGGTCGACACGTACTCGGGCTCGAGCCTCTGCAGGTCGCGCGTGTCGTACCAGTTGTAGAGGTGACCGTGGTAGCGCTCGACCCGTGCGATCGTGGTCAACGTCGCCTCGAGCCGCTCCACCATCTCGATCGTTCCGATCCAACCGAAGTCGCGAGCGCTGACCGTCGAGAGGAGGTACATGCCGATGTTCGTCGGCGAAGTGCGATGGGCGACCAGCGTTTGTGGGTCGTCCTGGAAGTTGTCCGGCGGCAACCCGTGTTCGTTGCTCCGGACGAACTCATCGAAGAACCGCCACGTGCGCCGGGCGACGAGGCGAAGGCTCGCGATCTGCTGAGCGTCGAGGGGGACCGATCCGGAATCGGCGGCCGGCAGGCTGATCTGCCGTGCGACCAAGGGCGCCGCGATCCAGAGCATCACGAACGGCGCCGCGATCCACGCCGCGCTGGGTTTGAGCGTGGCCACCAGGACGGCCGCGATGACGCCCACCGCCACGCTGCTCACCATGCGCCGGTAGAAGCCACGGATGTCGAGGTCGCGCTCCGCCTTCACTTGAGCGGCGGTCTGCCATTCGAGGAGGTGTCGCCCGGTGATGAGCAGCCGCACCAGCGTCCGGGCCACGGCGTCGAGCATCAGCAGCGCCTGATGGGCGAGGAAGGTCACTTCGAGGATGACCTGCGCGGTCGCCACGACGAGATCCCCGCCGACGTCGCGCAGGTGGCTCCGCTTCGAGATGCCCTTGCGGTGAGGTATCAGTCCGGCGACGACCGGCATCGCGGCAGGAACGAGCACGGACGCGACGACGAGGGCCGACCACCAGAGGGCGGATGCGGACGACACCGTCCACGCGAGGAGCAGCGTGGCCAGAGCCAGCGGCGCGGTGACCGTGCGACGCAGGTTGTCGATCATCTTCCATCGGTCGACCCCGCCGATCCGGTACCAGGCTCGGCTGTGTGACGTTCGCCCGGAGCGCCCGATGATCCACGGCAGCAGCTGCCAGTCGCCTCGCGCCCACCGGCGTGTGACGTCACCGTCGACGTCTTGGTCAATGAGCTGGATGACGGCTCGGCGCCCTGCGACGCCAGTTCCAACTCCGACGCCGTCGTCGCCACCCAGGACGGTGGCCCGGTCGCCCAGGACGGCCCGGTCAACGTCAACGTCACCGACGTCGTGGTGCAGGCTCCGATCTCGATCGCCGCCAACGTCTGTGACGTCACCGTCGCCGTCTTGGTGTCCGGGCTGGCGGACGGCGCTTCGCCGTGCGACGCCGCGGCCAGCGCCGAGGCGATCACCCCCGCCGGTGGCTCACTGCCCGAACTGCCCACCGACTCCGTCGTCGGCCAGCTGCCCACCGACTCGATCGTGGGGCAACTGCCCGACGTGACCGTGCCCGAGCTTCCCGTCACGCTGCCCGTCGGGTAGCGCTCGACACTCGGGCCGCGGCGCCGCCCGAACACCAACCGAGTCGGCGGCCCCGCACCGTACGAAGGTGCGGGGCCGCCGACATCGAGACGCTCCGGCGCCGCCGCACGTGGGCGATGGCGAGGTGCAGGGGGTGGCTAGACGTCGCCCGCACGAGGTACTTACTCTGTCAGAGGGGCCGCGTCGTCTTCGTCGATGAACCTCAGTCGCACGCTGCCCGACCACCGGAGGTACGGAAATGGATCAGAGTAGGACGCATCGACGATGGGGCATGTTCGTCGCGACGGGCGTCGTGGCGGCGGGGCTGGCTGCGTTCCCTGCGTTCACGTTCGCTGACGGCAATGGCAATGGGAACGGGAACGGACAACGGCCACGCCCACCAGAACAGCAACGGGAACGGGAACGGAAACGGCCACGGCAACCGGAACGACCAAGGCGACGACAACGGCGACGACAACGACACTGGAGTCGGTCATGTGGTGATCTGCCACATCCCGCCGGGCAACCCCGACAACGCTCACACGATCACGGTCGGCGCACCGGCGGTCGCTGCTCACATGGCCAACCACGGTGACCGGTTGGGCCCGTGCGAGACCACCACGACGACGACCGAGGCGCCGACGACGACCACGAGCACGACGACGACCACGTCTACGACGTCGACCACCACGTCGACCACTCGACGTCGACGGTGGCCCTCCAGCCGACGGTGACGGTGTCCTACACGCCGACCGTCGACCCCCTGTTCTGCTCGGTCGTGATCGACCTCACAGACTTCGGAGCGTCGCAGTCGTACGACGTGACCTTGGTCCACAGCTCGCCCACCCTCACCAATCCGGCGTCACCCTGGACCTTCAGCAACGTTCCGACGGACGCCGCGGGCACGGCCCACTTCGTCGCCTTCAGCTACTTCCAGGGCTTGCCTGAGGACGCATCGTTCACCGCCTCGGCCAACGGCATCAGCTCCGACACCGTCAACGTCAGCTGCTGACGCTCGCAGCGCGGCGAGGCGAGCGCTGCAGTGATCGGGCCGCTGGGGCTGGCCGAACTCGCCGCCGGCCGAGGCTGCTCCCTAGGAGAAGCGGTGGAGTGCCTGGTTCACCAGGCACTCCACCTCGGCGAGTCGCACCTCGTTCCTCGGGTGACGTCTCGTCCGGATCGAGCTCGGCGTAGCTGTCGACGAAGTCGGCGATGGCGCCGAGATGGGCGCGGATCACGTCGATCAGCACGGTGGAGTCGATGGGACGGGCCTCGGCCTGCGGATCGATCACCGCGCCGCGCCGAGCTCGTATGTTGGTCACCCGTGCCGGCACGAGGTCGGCGAGGTCGGTCTCGTGGCCGGCGGCGCACCGTCCGACCACATCCACCTCTCCCGGACGCGTCCCGCACGACGTGTGTCCGACGCAATCGACCGCACGCGCACGCGCCGAACCACGCAAAGGTGAGCCAGTCCGGGCTCGCGCCACCTCGTCCGGCGAAGACATCTCCACACCGCCTTTGATCCACCGATAACCCTGCCGGCACGCCGGGCCCTTGCCGCCCCGGCGCGCCGACGGGATTGCCGTACCCCGACGGCCCCAGGTTCAACCACCACACGCAACGGGGCGCCGTCCGGTGGGTCGAGGGCGACACGTGTGGACTCGCCATCGTTCAGCGGTGCGACCCGCCCGCGGCTGCCGCGCGTCGCCCGGTGGCAGCAGCGGTTCTGCCGCCGTCAGAGTCGTCGGAGCCACCGGGCGGAGCGATAGTAGATGACCGCTGCCTCGCGTACTCGCCGCCCAGCAAGGTGCCGACCTGGCAGCCGTCGCGGCAACCGGCGGAAGTTGCCTACCTGCTGCCGTAGCGGCAGGGACGACTACCAGGCCGGCCGCACAAAGGATACGGCCCACCCGCCGCCCGGCGCTGACCGCCCGCACGACGCACGGCCAGCTCGCCGGCGTTCGGAGTGGAGCTGAGGGGAATCGAACCCCTGACCTCTTCCATGCCATGGAAGCGCTCTACCAACTGAGCTACAGCCCCGAACGAGATCGCAACGATATCGCCGGTGCCCGTGCGATCAGACGATCACGACAACCTGGTCGTACGGCGGCGGCGGTCAGGCGTCGACGGCCCAGTCGAGCCGGGCGACGTCGCGGTACAGGCGCTCGATCTCGTAGAAGCGGCGGATCTCGTCGAGGAACACGTGCACGACGATGTCGCCGTAGTCCATCAGCACCCACTGCTGCTCGCGCAGGCCCTCGACCCGCAGCGGCGAGCGGCCGGTGAGCTCGCGCAGCCGCTCCTCCACCTCCTCGACCAAGGTGCGCACGAGCCGCCGGTTCGGCGCGTCGATCACGACGAAGAACTCGGTGATCGCCAGCACGCCGCTGACCTCGAGGATCACGATGTTGCGACCCTGCTTTTCGTCGGCGCAGCGGGCGGCCGCGATGGCGAGGTCGCCGGCCGAGAGGTCAGTCATGCCGTCCCATCGGCCGCGACCGTACCCGCGCTGGCCACCGCTGCCGAGTCGGCAGCGCCGGCGGTCGACGTCGCCGCGGCCGTGTTGAGGCGTCGCCAGGTAGTCCGTGCCGAGGTGCACGATCACGTCGATGCCGGCGACCGGGTGCTCGGCGACGCGGACGTCGATCGGGCCGAAGATGTCGCTCAACGACGACGCCGCGTCGACGAGCTGCTCGTCGGCCACCTCCACCACGGTGGCGGCGTCGGCGTGGCCCGGGCTGCTGTCGACCGACGAGCACGTTGTCGCCGTCGGCGAGCAGCGTCTTGGTCGCCGTGTAGGCGACGGCGAAGCGGGTGACGCCGGGCGGCAACTGGTCGTCGCCGTAGTTGCTCAACACCTGGAAGTTCGAACCCGGGTTGGGCGCGGACAGCCGCCCCGGCGCGACGTGTCCGAGGACGGTCGCCACGTCGGCACGGTCGAGCACGACGGCGTCGACGCCGCGTGGGTTGAGGTCGACGCTCATGATCGGCGTCGACTTGAACGACCGCACCACCACCGGGCCGGACGTGAGCGCGCCGAGCACGTCACCGATCCCCGGCTCACCGGCGGCTGTCGACGTGACTCCCCGTCGTCACCGACGCGGCGCCGGTGGCGGGCGTCGGCAGCGTGCCCGCCGCTGCGGGCAGGGCGAGGGGCGACGACAGCCCGGTCCCGATCGCGTCGGCGATCCCGGTCCACACCGCGGTCGCCGCCTGTGCTCGCGTGGCCCCGGCACGGCCGGGTCGGCCGCCGCGAGTACGGCGGCCATCGTGTCGGGCGACATCGTCTGCGGGCCGGCCGCGGCCACCTGGGTGCCGTCGGCGTCGGTGACCGCCGCCGGCAACGTCACCGACACGTCGCCGAGCGGCGTCAGCAGCGAGGCGAGCTGGGCGCGGTCGAGCACGACCGCGTCGTCGAGCGACAGCCCGAGGGCGAGCGACACCTCGTCGGGCAGCGAGTCGATCCCGAACAACGCGACCGTCTCGTTCAGCGGCGCGCGCTCGTTGCCGAACCCCCCGCTCGAGTCGGTGCTCACGGCGATCGGCATGATCGTGCCGCCACGCCCGGCGTCGGCAGCGGGCCGCACGGCGACCGCCGCGACCGAACCGAGGTCCCCGCTGCCATCGACGACCGCGATCAGCGCGGTCGGCGTGTCGGGGAACGTCAGCTCCGCCGGACCACTCCCCTGCGTCTGGCCGTCCTTGGTGTTGTAGATCGCCACCGCACCGATCCCGCCGAGCACCACCGCGAGCACCACCCCGACGATGGCCGCGATCAACGCGCGGGAGGTGGCGACACGCCGCCGGTGACGGGAGACGGTCACGCCGGTACCGCGTACAGCTGGTTCCGCTCGATGACGTCGAGAACCTGGTCGGTGAGGAGGTAGTCGAGCGGACGCCCGTCGACGAACCGGGCCCGCAGATCGGTGCTCGACACCTCGAGGCGGGGCACCTCGACGCGCACCCAGGGGATCTCGGTCGGCAGCACGAAGTGCACGCCGGGACGGTCGACCACGACCACGGTCGAACGCTCGACCACCTCCTGCCAGCGCTCCCAGGTCAGCATCCCCGCCGCCGCGTCGTCACCGACGATGGTGAACAGCTCGACGTCGGGCTCGCCCGCCTGCAACGCCGCCAGCGTGTCGGCGGTGTAGCTCGGCCCGCCTAGATCGATCTCCAAGCGGCCCGCCTCGAGGCCCGGGATGTCACGGATCGCCGCCTCCACCATCGACAGCCGGTCGAGGGCGGGGGTGATCGGGCGGTCGCCCTCCTTCTGCCAGGGGACGTTGTTCACCATCATGATCAACGCGTCGAGCTCGAGGCTGTGGCGCACGTTGACCGCCGTCACGAGGTGACCGACGTGAGGCGGGTCGAACGTCCCGCCGAACAGGCCGATGCGTCGCCTCCGTGGGGACGGGTCACCAGGGAGCGACACGGCGACAGAGTGTACGGGCCGGGCCCACCGCGCTACGGGACCAGGCAAAAGTCCTGCTCACGCCCCGTCGGGACGGTGCTTGACAGCTCTGCTACTCTGGAATCTCCCCCCTCTATGGCGCGCGCACGCGGGGCGTCCAGGTCGAGGGCGCTTCGGCGAAGAACCCCCCACACATGTTCCCGACTCCACGACGATCACCACGCGAACGTCGACTGTGCCGCCTGCCACACGCAGGCCGGGAATGAACCCAGCATACGAACGGTTGACGATTTCACAATGAACGACTCCATTGGTCTGTACCTGAACGACATCGGCAAGGTGCCCTTGCTGACGGCCGAGGACGAGCGCGAGCTGTCGCGCGTCATCGAGGCTGGCCGCGAGGCCGCCGAGAAGCTCGCCGCCGGCAGCCGCAGCGCCGCCCTCAAGGCCCAGGTGGCGGCGGCCGCCGACGCCAAGGACCGGTTCATCCGGTCGAACCTGCGCCTGGTGGTGAGCATCGCCCGGCGCTACCCCCTCCCCCAGGGGATGGATCTGCTCGACCTCATCCAGGAGGGCAACCTCGGCCTCGAGCACGCCGTCGACAAGTTCGACTGGCGCCGCGGCTTCAAGTTCTCGACCTACGCCACCTTCTGGATCCGCCAGGCCATCGGACGGCGCCCTCGACCAGAAGGCGAGCCTGATCCGCATCCCGGGCGACCGTTCGGCCAGCCTGCGCGCTGCGCTGCGCCAGGCGTCCGGCGACGGCGAGACCCTCGACCAGGCGAACGCCGAACTGCACCGGCTCACCACGCCGGTGTCGCTCGACAAGACGGTCGGCGACGACGGCGACGCCACGCTCGGTGACCTGATGGCCAACGGCGAGGGCACCCCCGAGGACCACGTCATGACGATGGTCGACAGCGACCTGCTCGACGAGCTGCTCGGCACGCTCGACGGCCGGGCGCGGTACGCCGTCGAGGCCCGGTTCGGCCTGATCGACGGCGAGCGCAAGAGCTTCCGCGAGGTCGGCGAGAGCCTCGGCGTCACGGCCGAGGCCGCCCGCCGCCTCGTCAGCCGGGCCGTCGCCGGCCTGCGCGACGACGCCGAGCGCATCCTCGCCGTCTGACACACCTCCCTCCCCTGACCGATGGGTGCCAGCATGACGGAACCGTCATGCTGGCACCCATCGGTCGTTTCGTAGACTTCGCGGCATGACCGTGGCGTGGACACCATCGTCGTGGAAGGACCGCGAGGCGCGCCAGCAGCCCGAGTGGCCCGACCTCGACCGTCTCGACGGCGCGTTGAAGACGCTGTCGGGGTATCCGCCCCTGGTGTTCGCCGGCGAGGCCCGCTCGCTGCAGGCCGGTCTGGCCCAGGTCGCGGCCGGCAACGCGTTCCTGCTCCAGGCGGGTGACTGCGCCGAGAGCTTCGAGGAGTTCTCCGCCAACAACATCCGCGAGAAGCTGCGCGTCATCCTGCAGATGGCGGTGGTCTTGACGTACTCGATGGGGGTCCCCGTCGTGAAGGTCGGCCGCATCGCCGGCCAGTTCGCCAAGCCCCGTTCGAGCCCGACCGAGTTGGTGGACGGGGTCGTCCTGCCGTCGTTCCGCGGCCACATCGTCAACGACCCCGGCCCGCTCGCCGAGTCGCGCATCCCCGATCCCGACCGCCTCGTGCAGGCCTACCACCAGTCGGCGTCCACGCTCAACCTGCTGCGGGCGTTCACCAAGGGCGGCTTCGCCGACCTCTCCCGCGTGCACGCGTGGAACCAGGACTTCGTGGCGTCGAGCCCCGAGGGTCGCCGCTACGAGCGCCTCGCCGGGGAGATCGACCGGGCGATGCGGTTCATCCGCGCCTGCAACGTCGACACCGAGGCCAACCCCAACCTGCGCGAGGTCGACGTCTACACCAGCCACGAGGCGCTCATCCTCGGTTACGAGGAGGCGCTCACCCGCCAGGACACGCTCACCAACGCCTGGTACGACTGCTCGGCGCACATGCTGTGGATCGGCGAGCGCACGCGTGACGCCGATGGTGCCCACGTCGAGTTCCTCCGCGGCGTCGGCAACCCGCTCGGCTGCAAGCTCGGACCGGCGGCGACCGCGGCCGACACCCTCGAGCTGTGCGAGGCGCTCAACCCGGCGCGCATCCCCGGTCGGCTGACGTTGATCACGCGCATGGGCGCCGACGCAGTGGAGGGGCGCCTGCGGCCGCTGCTGCGCGCGGTCACCGACGCCGGCCATCCGGTGGTGTGGGCGTGCGACCCGATGCACGGCAACACCTACACCGCGTCCAACGGACGCAAGACACGCCACTTCGATGCCATCGTCGGCGAGATCGCCGGTTTCGTGCGCGCCCACCGCGCCGAGGGAACGTGGCCCGGCGGCATCCACGTCGAGCTGACCGGCGACAACGTCACCGAGTGCCTCGGCGGCGGCGACGAGGTGCTCGACGCCCACCTCGACGACCGCTACGAGACGATCTGCGACCCGCGCCTCAACGGACGACAGAGCGTCGACCTCGCCTTCCGGCTCGCCGAGCTGATCACGGGCACACCGGACTGACGTCGTCGGCGTGGCCGCGCTCGACGCCGTCGCCTCGTGGGACGTCGCCCACGCCGCGGCCGCGGTGGTGGGCGCCGACGGCACGGTGCTCGACGCGATCGGCGACGCCGACCGCCGCTTCGAGCTGGCGTCGATCACCAAGGTGCTGTCCGGCTGGACGGCGATGGTGGCCGTCGAGGAAGCCTCCGTCGGACTCGACCAGCCGGCCGGCCAGCCCGGGTGCACGCTGCGGCACCTGCTCGCCCACGCCGGCGGGTACCCGTTCGACGGCCCGACACCGGTGGCGCCACCGGGCCGCCGGCGGATCTACTCCAACACGGGCATCGAGCTGGCCGCCGCGACCATCGCTGAAGCAACGGGCATCGCCTTCGCCGACTACCTCGCCGAGGCGGTGCTGGAACCGCTGGCGATGACGTCGACCACGCTCGACGGATCACCGGCGCGCGGCCTCACCAGCACGGTCGGCGACCTCGCCAAGCTGCTCGCCGAACTGCAACGGCCGCGCCTGATCGGTACGGCGTCGGCCACCGCCGCCACCACGGTTCAGTATCCCGCACTCGCCGGTATCGTTCCCGGAGTGGGGCGATTCGATCCGTGCCCGTGGGGATTGGGCATCGAGATCCGCGGCGGCAAGGTACCGCACTGGACCGGCACGACGAACTCGCCGCGCACGTTCGGCCACTTCGGCGGGGCCGGGACGATGATGTGGGTCGATCCCGCCGTCGGATGTGGCCTGGTGGCGCTCACCGACCGATCCTTCGACTCGTGGCCCGAGGCGCGCACGACGTGGTCCGCGCTCGGCGATGCCGTGGTGGCCGAACGCCGGGGCACCGGAGACTGATGTTCAGCTTCGGCGACCGCGTCCGGTGGAACACCACGGGTGACGACGGGTGGCCGTTGATCCGTTACGGCTTCGTGCGCTCGATGGCCGGACCGGAAGGCCCGGCGATCGTGATGCTCGACGGCGAACTGGGCGGCGAGGTGATCGATGTCGACCAGCTCGGCCACGTGTCGGTCACGGCGATCGAGCTACGACTCGACGGCGACGACCTGCTCGGTGACCCCGACCTGCGCCGCGGCCTGATGGCGCTGTGGCGCGCCGAGGCCGAGTCGGCGGGCCTCGACGTCGACACGGTGAACGGCGACGGCAGCGGTCAGCCCGACGGCGACGCCGGCGACGTGTGGTGGCTCGCCGCGATCGCCAGCGGCGGCGAGCGGTACACGCTGAAGGCGATGCCCGACACCGCCCGGCCGGGCACGGTGTGGGTCGGCGCGGTTCGCTTCGACGACGTCGCCAACGATCGCCGCACCGGCTGACCGCCCGCGCCACCGAGAACGCGTGTATCTCGCGCCGGTCGCCGCGCTCCTGAGTACATGCAACGGGGAGTCACGGGCTTCTTGATCGGCGCCCTCGCCCTCGTCGGCGCGGCGGGTGCGATCGGCCCGGCGGCCGTCGCCCACGCCTCCACCGAGCGGGGCGAGGGGGCACGGATCGCCCTCATCGGACAGTTCGAGTACGCCCAGGAGGCGGCCGCGTGGCGGCTCGTCGACGGCGGCATCTACGACATCGACGTCGGCACCCAGGGCGTCGGGTCGTCGACCGACCTGGTGCTCGTCACGGTGTCGGCGCTCGACGGACCGATGCCGTCGATGCGCGCCGCCCTCGACTCGCTGGACGGGGTGGGCGTCCCGCGCGCCGCGATCGTGCTGACCGCGACCGACCTCCAGTCCGACGCCGAGCTGCAGCAGCTGGTGATCATGGAGACCCGCGAGCTGCTCGCCAGCTACGGCATGGGCGACCCCGAGGTGCCGGTCGTGCAGTCGGACGATCCCGGCTTCGTGCCCGCCGTCGCCGCCATCCTCGACGGCGAGCCCGCCGGCTACACGGTCGTGGCGCCGCCCCCGCCGGAGCCGGGCCCCGAGCAGGCGGTGCCACAGAACATGCTCGGGGTGCCCTACCCCGACGCCATCGACATTCTCACGGCGGACGGGTTCACCCCCACCGTCGTCGTCGACCCGACCGCCGGCGTCGTGTCCGAGTGCTACCCCGGGGTGATCGGCCAGTATCCGGAGCTCGGAACCGCGGTCGCCCTCGGTTCGACCGTCGTGCTCGCCGTGCTCCGAGCCCGACCCGCTGCTGAACGACGCCACGTGCTCGCTGACCGAGTTCCCGGACGAGGCCGCATTCGACGAGTACGTCACCCAGACGCTGGCGGCCAACCGCTAGCCAGCGGAGCGACGTCGGCGGATCTCGGCGGTGATCGCCGGGACGACGGCGTGGAGGTCGCCGATGACGGCGTAGTCGGCCTTGGTCACCATGTTGGCGTTGCGGGTCGGTGTTGATGGCGAGGATCTTCTTCGACGCCATCGCCCCGACCCAGTGCTGGATGGCCCCGGAGATGCCGCACGCGATGTAGAGCTCGGGGGCGATGCGGGTGCCCGTCTGGCCGACCTGGTCGGTGTGGTTGCGCCAGCCGTTGTTGGTGACCGCCCGCGAGCAGCCGACCACCCCGCCGAGCGCGGCGGCGAGCTCCTCGAGCGGGGCGAAGCCCTCGGCCGACCCCACGCCGCGCCCGCCGCCGACGACGACGGCGGCCGTGGCGAGCGTGACGCCCGCCTCGCGCTCCACCCGGGCGGCGACGACGCTGACGGCCCACGCCGGGTCGAGGGTGGGCACGAACGGTGTCGACCGTGGCGCTGGCGGCCGCCGGCGACCGGCGTCGACCGCGTGATGGGCGACCGTGACAGGATGATCGGCGTGCCCGCGATGCCGGCGTCCTCGAGCAGCGAGCCACCCCAGCGCAGCCGCGTCACCAGCCGCCGACCCTCGACGAGCTCGACCCACGACGGTGCAGTTGGCGACCAACGGCAGGTCGAGGATCGCCGCCGCGTGGGCGAGCACCTCGTTGCCGACGTCGGTGCCGGTGGCCGACCACGGTGTCGGGCGCCAGCGTGCGCACGGCCTCGGCGAGCGTGTGGCCCCACGCCTGCGGGCCGTAGTCGCCGAGCAGCTCGTGGTCGGCGACGGTGCACGACGTCGGCACCGAAGCGCGCCGAGCTCGGCGGCGACCGCGGCGCCGGCGCGCGCCGATCGCCAGGGCGTGCACCGGGTCGCCGAGCGTGCGGGCGAACGTCAACGCCTCGAACGTGGCCGGCGCGATCGCGCCGCGATCGTGCTCGACGAGCACCAGGATCACGTCGGTCGTCCGTCCAGCGAGCGCCAGCGAGCGTCCCGGCGATCGAGCGGGTAGGCGCCCGGAGCGCCAGCGGAGGGCGCCGGCACGCCTGCGCAGGCAGTACGTGGCGTGGCCGGGGAACGCCGACAGCGCCTCATAGCACGCGAGCTCGGCGAGCAGGTCGACCACGGCGGGCGCGGCGTCCGGACCGTGGCCGAGGACCACCGTGGCGCTGGCCTGCTCGGCGGGCGTGCGCAGCCGCGATCATCGCCAGCCCACCGTCGGGAGCGGCAGGCATCGATCGTCTCGACGGCGATCTTCTTCGAGGCGAGCCGGCCCTTCAGCGTCGGGTAGCGGGGCAGGTTGATGCCCTCCTTGACGCCGACGACGGCCGGCAGCGGGAGCACGTAGCCCTCGAGCCCGCTGTCGGTGGGGCGCTCCACGCACGACCGTCGCCCCGTCGACCGTCGATACCCTTGGCGCCGTTGACCATCGGGCGCCCGAGTGCCGTGGCCACGCGGACGCCGACCTGGAAGCCGCCGGCAGTCGGCCGACTCGTTGCCGAACAGGATCGAGGTCGAACGGGCCGTCGCGCGGCCTCGAGCTCGGCGATCGCCGCGGCGATCGCCGCTGCCGTGCGCTGCGGATCCCAGTCGGCCGGTCGATCGGCACGCAGCACGGCCCGGGCGATGCCGACGCTGGCCGCGTAGCGCAGCTGTTCCTCGGCCTCGGGCGGGCCCGAGGTCAGCACGGTCGACGTCGCCGCCGTGCGCCTCGACGAGCTGCACGGCCGCCTCGACCGCGCACTCCTCGTGCGGGCTGGTGGTGAAGCCGAGGTGGGCGGTGTCGACCGCCTGGCCGTCGGCGGTGACGTTGATCCGCGCGCCCGGGCGCCGGCACCCGCTTGACGCACACCAGGACGTTCACGACGCCGACCGACCGAAGTGGACGTGACAAGCGCCGTTGTGAGCGGTCGTGTCCACACTTCGCCCACGGCGGGTCATGACTTCATGCGGGTGTCGTCGGGGTCGAACAGCGGGCGGCTGCCGACGCGGGCGACGGTCACCGGGTACTGCTCGTTCATGTACATCACCCGCAGCTCGGTGCCCTCGACGGCGTGCTCGGGCGGCAGGTAGGCCAGCAGCAGGTACTTGCCGAGCGACGGCGCCGGCGCCGGCGGTGGTGACCCGCGACACCCGTCCCTTGCGGTCGACGATGCGCTCGCCGTCGACGCGTGAGGATCGGCTCGTTGCCGCCCGTCGGGTAGCGGTCGATGCCGGCGGCGCTGCGCTGGTCGGTCATCGCCAGCGTGCACAGCATCGGCGGCCGGCCGTTGGCCTCGGCGTCGGCGCGGGCGGCGAGGTATGCCTCCTTGCCGATGAAGTCGGCCGACTTGACCTTCGGCCGGGCCAGGCCGGCCTCGACCGGGTCGTACTCGCTCTCCAGCTCGGCGCCCATCAGGCGGTAGCCCTTCTCGATCCGGCCGGTGACGGCGTACACGCCGATGCCGACCGGCACGATGCCGAACGGCTCGCCGGCGTCGGCGATCGTGTCCCACAAGCGCAGGCCGTGCTCGATGCTGCGTGTAGATCTCCCAGCCGTTCTCGCCGACGTAGGAGATGCGGAACATGGTGCACGGGATGCCGTCGATCGAGCAGCTCGCGCACCGCGCCGTACGGGAAGCCGGCCTGGCGACACGTCGTCGGTCGCTCCGACGTGCTCGGTGCCGGGCTTCACCACCGAGGCCAGCATCGCTCTCGGCGTTCGGGCCCCACACGCCGATCGTGCACATGCCCGAGCGTGCGGTCGGTGAACGTCACCGAGCCGTCGGTCGGCAGGTGCCGGCGGAACCAGTACTTGTCGCGCCCACCGTCGAAGGCGCCGGTGATCGACGCGGAAGTGCTCGTCGCCGAGGCGCTGGATCGTGAGGTCGCCGCGGAACCCGCCGTCGGGCGGTGAGCAGCGGCGTGTAGACCGAGCGGCCGACCGCCACGTCGACGTTGTTGACGCGTATGTGCTGCAGGCCGGCGAGCGCTCCCGGGCCCGTCGATGTCGAACTCGTTGAACGCCGTGAGGTCGACCATGCCGACGCTGTCGCGCATCTGCAGGTGCTCGGCGTTGGTGATCGGCGACCACCACCGGGCGTCCCACTCGTGCGGCGCGGGGCACGTTCGCCTGCGGGTACTTGTCGAAGAGCGCGGCGTTGGACTCGTACCACTGCGGGCGCTCCCAGCCGCGGGCGTCGAAGAACACCGCGCCCAGCGCCTCCTCGCGGGCGTAGAACGGGCTGCGCCGCATGCCCCGCTCGGCTGGCCCACTGCTCGCGGGGGTGGACGATGCCGTAGGTCTTGTTGAAGTGCTCGGCGCAGCGGGCGAGGATGTGGTGCTCGGTCGCTCGTGCGGGTAGAAGCGGCTGATGTCGCTGCTGTGCGGGTCGCACAGGTGCGGGTAGCCGTACGTCATCCACTCGGCGACGAGCTGGGCGATGCCGGGGCCTTCCTTGATCCACACCGCGGCGGCGCGACCACAGGTTGCGCACCTCGACGGTCTCGCCGAGCACCGGCATGGCGTCGGGCGTGAGCGACAACAGCCCGTTGATCGCGTAGCGGATCTCGGCCGTCGCCGAGGATGTCCCCATCAGCTCGATCGCCTCCTCGAACTGCTGGTCGAAGTCGTCGGCGGTGAACGGCAGCTCGGTCGGCGACAGCGCCGACTCCTCGTTCGAGGGGATGTCGTCGGGGTGGTGGAAGATCGGGCGGTGGGCGTAGCGAGCCCACCTCCATCGAGCCCGGCCGACTGGCGCTCGTAGCAGAACGTGTCCATGTCGCGGACGATCGGGTAGGCGACCTCCTTGCCGCTCTGCTGGAGGATGTCGATCGGGCCGACGTCGGCCATCTGGTGCACGGCCGGCGTGAGCGGGATCGTCGGCCCCGGCCATGCGCGGCGATGCGGGGGCTCCACACGCCGCAGGCGATCGCGACGTGCTCGGCCTCGATGCGCCCGCGGTCGGTCACGACCGCGGCGACCGTCGGCCGCCGTCGACGACCTCGGTCTCGATGTCGAGCACCTCGGTGTTGGCGAACACCTGCAGCGCGCCGGTGGCGACCGCCTCCTCGCGCATCAGCGTGCCCGTCTGCAGCGAGTCGACGCACCGACACGCTCGGCGTGTAGTAGCCGCCGAGCACGACGTCGTGTTGATGAACGGCACGAGCTCCTTGATCTCGGCCGGGGTGACCAGTCGGGCCTCGATGCCCCACGCCTTGGCCGACGTCATCCGCCGGTTGAACTCCTCGAGGCGTTCCTCGCTGCGGGCCACCTCGATGCCGCCGCACGTCGTTGTTGAGCCCGTGCTCGACGTACTGGCGCTGGCTCTCCAGCGTGAGGAAGGCCATCTCCTTGTTGTGGTCGGTCGGGAAGATGAAGTTCGAGGCGTGGCCGGTGGACCCGCCCGGGTTGGGCAGCGGGCCCTTGTCGAGCAGCACGATGTCGGTCCAGCCGAGCCGGGCGAGATGCCCGACGAGGCAGTTGCCGACGATGCCGGCGCCGATCACGACGCAGCGCGCCCGCTCCGGCACCCGCGGTCCGTCGCTGGCGGGATCGCTGGTGGGCGTGGGGTCGGCGTCTGGCACGGTCGGGAACTCTAGAGGCCGCGCCGCTCGGGCGTCGTGGCCACGGCTGGGCGCCGGAGCGGCGGTCAGGCGGGGGCGGCCGGGGGCTGGGCGCGGGCGGCGAGCGCCTGCGTGAGGCGATCGAGCACCATTGCCATCAGCGTCAGGGCCAGCGCCACCTCCACGCCCTGTCCGATGAGCTGGCGTTGGAACGACTCGACGAGCTTGTAGCCGAGCGCCCCGCCCCCGTTGAGCCCGACGATGATCACCATGGCGATCGTCATCAGGATCAGCTGGTTGACCGCGAGCATGATCGCCGAGAGGGCGAGCGGAATCCGCACGCCCCACAGGAGCTGGCGGTCGGTCGCCCCGAAGGTCGTCGCCGCCTCGACCGTCACCTCTGGGACCTGCTTGATCCCGAGGGCCGTCACCCGGACGCCGGCCGCGAACGCGTAGATGACCGAGGCGATGATGCCCGGCACCACGCCGACGTCGAAGATCATCACGAACGGGATGATGTAGGTGACCGACGGGATGGTCTGGAAGGCGTCGAGCACGGGCGACAGCACCGACTCGATGCGGGCGTGGCGCCCGGCCCACACGCCGACGGGGATGGCGATCAGCGCGGCGATCACCACGCTGATCGACACCTGCACGAACGTCTCGCTCGAGGGCAGCCACAGCCCGGTGAACCCGATCATGAACACCGAGACGGCGCCGAACAGGGCCAGCCGCCAGCCGCGCACGGCGTACCCGAGGATCGCGGCCAGCAGCACCCACACCGGCCAGCGGATGGTCGTGCCGACCCAGTTCTTCAGCGGCACGTAGATCTCGCGGATGAACGTGTCGTTGAGCCAGCTCGCCTGATCGTGGAAGGTGTCGCGCACCCACTTCACGGCGGTGTCCACGGAGTCGGCCCACTTCACGCCGAAGTCGTGCGGGAACGCCGTCCAGTGGGCGACGCGGCCGACGACGACCAACACGATCGCGGCGACCACCATCAGGATCCATCGTCGGCGCTCCGACCTCGTCGTGGTGCCGCGTTCGTGCCGCTCGACGAACGAGCGGCAGACCCGATCGAGCAGGATCGCCACGCACAGCACACAGAGCCCCACCACCAGGCCGCGCCCCGTGCGACGCTGGCGGAGCATCTCCAGCGCCTCCTGGCCGAGCCCACCGGCACCGACGAACGCGGCGATGATGACGATGCCCAGGGCCATGTTGATCGTCTGGTTGACGCCCGTGGCGATCGAGGGCACCGCCTGGGGCAGCTGCACCTTGACCAGGATCTGGCGACGGGACGAGCCGAACACGGTGCCGGCCTCGACGGTGTCGGAGGGCACGCCACGGATGCCCGAGCGTCGTGAGGCGCACGACCGGCGGCAGCGCAGTAGATGATCGTCGCCACCGCCGCCGGCACGACACCGACGGTGAAGAACATCACCGCCGGCACGAGGTACGCCGCCGCCGGGATGGTCTGCATCGCGTCGAGCACCGGCCGCAGGAACCGCTCGAAGCGCCGATCGAGCGCGGCGATCACGCCGAGGGGCACGCCGATGGCGACCGCGATGAGCACCGCCACCAACATCAACGTGAGCGTGTCGACCGTCGGTTCCCACAGTCCCACCAGCCCCGGCACAAGGGCGGCGACCGCGGCGACGGTCGCCATCCGCCACCGCCCGGTGCGGGCGACGACGACGAACGCGATCACCGCTACCCCGTACCACGGCAGGGCGAGCACATATCCGGTGAACTCGTCGATCATCCACTTGATGGCGTCGCTCATCGGCGTGAAGAAGCGGGTGAAGATCGGGTTGGTGAACTGGTTGTCGAGCACCCAGTCGTAGAACGAGTCGAACGGACGCGAGATCCACGTGTCGAACGTGTCGGGGAAGGTGGCGAACCAGCCGATGCTGCGGCAGATCAATTGCACCGCGATCAGTGCGCCGGCGCACGCGGCGACGGTTCGTTGCCACGGTCGCACCATCGGCAGCGGCCGGGCGCGGACAGCGACGTCGCTCATTGGTTCGCCCCGTCGCCTTCCGTCGTCGGGCGGGCAGTGAGCAGGGCGACCACCTCGGCCGGACCGATCACCCCGACGGCCGTCCCGTCGGCGTCGACCACCGTGATCGGCGTCGGGTCGTGCAGCAGGCGGGCGACGAGCACGTCGACCTTGTCCTCGACCCCGCAGGTGCGTCGCGGCACGCCGTCGGCGGCGAACGGACGCATCACGGTGGCCGCCGACATCACCCGCGCCTTGGGCACGTCGGTGGTGAACTCGCGCACGTAGTCGGTCGCCGGCGCACCGACGATCGCTTCCGAGGTGCCGATCTGGTCGAACACGCCGTCCTTCATGATGGCGATGCGGTCGCCGAGGCGCAGCGCCTCGTCGAAGTCGTGGGTGATGAACACGATCGTGCGCGGACGCCGATGCTGCAGCGCCAGCAGCTCGTCCTGCATGTCGCGGCGGATGAGCGGATCGAGCGCCGAGAACGGCTCGTCGAAGAAGAGGATCTCCGGATCGAGCACCAGCGCCCGGGCGAGGCCGACGCGCTGCTGCATGCCGCCCGACAGCTGCTGCGGATAGTGGTCGGCCCACGCCGACAGCCCGACCGTTTCGAGCACCTCCCCTGCCCGGCGGCGCCGCGTCGCCCGGTCGACGCCCTGCACCTCGAGGCCGTAGGCGACGTTGTCGACGACGCGACGGTGGGGGAACAGCCCGAAGTGCTGGAACACCATCGACATCTTCGAGCGCCGCACGCCGCGCAGCTGCTCCGGGGACATGCGCAGGATGTCGGTGCCGTCCATCATCACCTCGCCCGCGTCGGCTCGATGAGCCGGGCGAGACAGCGCACCAGCGATGACTTGCCGCTGCCGGACAGCCCCATCACGACGAACGTCTCCCCGCGACCGACCTCGAAGGAGATGTCGCGCACGCCGACGGTGTGGCCGGTGGCGGCCTGGATCTCGGCGCGGGTTGCGCCGCCCTGGGCGAGCTCGATGGCCCGGTCCGGATCACCGTGGCCGAACACCTTCCACACGCCGCGGACGTGGATCATCGGCGTGACGTCGTGGGGGGCGGACGCGGCCGGCGCCACCGGCGCGACTACGCCGGTGCTCGCCGCTGCGTTCGTCATCGTCGCCCCTCCCGGCTCGCCACCGATCGAACGACAGTACCGCGCCGCTGCGCCCGGGCGACGTCCGGCGTCGCTTGTCGGGGCGCCCACCCCGCGCGACACTGACACCCGGCGTGCGGCGACATCTCCGTCGTCGTCGACGCGGAAGCGACGACAACAAGCGACGACCAGAGAGGGGACTCCATGGAGCGCAGGCGGTTCCTGCAGATCATGTCCGGGGTGGCGGCCGGGGCCGTCGCGGCGAGCGCCGGAGGCCTCGACGTCTTCGCCGCCGGCCGGCGACCGGGCGCCCGGCCGCGCCCATCGGCGCGCTACAAGGCCGGCACCGGCACCGAGAAGATCGTGCTCGTGCAGAACGCCTGGACGGCGTCGGCTCTCGACGTCGCCATCGCCAAGAAGGTCATCGAGGACAACCTCGGCAATCCGGTGGACGTCACGGCGATCGACGAGAACACGATGTGGTCCGGCCTCGCCGGCGGCGACCTCGACGCGTGCCTCGAGCTGTGGCCGTCGGGCATCAGCGCCGACGAGCAGAAGTACCTCGACGACGGTTCGGTGGTGGAGGCGGGCAAGCTCGGCGTGATCGGCCAGATCGGGTGGTTCGTGCCCGACTACGTGATCGAGGAGCATCCCGAGCTGGCCACCTGGGAGGGCTACAAGGACCCGGAGATCGGCAAGCTGTTCTCGAGCCCCGAGACCGGCGACCTCGGACGCTTCCTCGGCACCGACCCGAGCTACTCGCAGGCCGACGAGACGATCATCAAGAACCTGGGGCTGCCGTTCCAGGTGGTGTTCTCGGGCTCCGAGCCGGCGACGGTCGCCGCCCTCGACAGCGCCGTGGCGGCGCACGAGCCGATCCTCATGTACTGGTGGACGCCCACCGCGGCGGCCGGCAAGTACAACCTCGTGCACGTCCAGTTGCCGCCGTACGACGCCGCCAACTGGGCCAACCCCGACGCCATCGCCACCGATTACCCAGAAGACGTGCTGGTCAAGGTGGTGTCGCCGAAGGTGGCCGACAAGGACGAGGCGGTGTACGACTTCCTCACCCGCTTCCAGCTCACCAACGACGATCAGTTGGCGATGCTGCCCTCGGTCGAGATCGACGGCCAGGATGCCGCGGACGTGGCGGCGCAGTGGGTCGCCGACAACGAGGACGTGTGGAAGGCGTGGCTGGAGCCGGGCCCGGCCCCGATCGACACCAGCGCGGGCAGCGAGCCGGCCACCGGAGCGTCCCAGCCACCACCGGCGAGTCTCGGCTGAATCACGGCGGCCGCCGGTGACGTCGGAGCGACGTAGCGTTCCGACTAGCGCACGCTCCGGGAGGAGGCGATGTACCGATTTGACGATGTCCGGTTGTCGTTCGAGCCGGAAACGGCCGACGACATCGCTGCCCGGGTCGTGGCGATCGACGTCACCACCGGCCGCCACGCCGAGGGCACGTTCGTCTTCCCGCTCGATGCCGATGACCTCGCCGCCGACGTCGGCCGCGCCAGGAGCCACGATCGCGTGGTCGAGCCCGCCGATCAGGGCCGCTCGACGGTCGCCGATGCGGAGGACGTAGGCAGCCCGATTGGCCGCCGCTCTGCTCGACGGCGCGGTCGGCGAGCTCTACCGACGAGCGCTCGATCGGGTCGACCACCAGGCCGACCGCGGTGTCCGGCTGAGCCTGTCGCTCGACGCACCCCGCACCTGCTCGACGTCCCGTGGGAGCTGCTCTACATCCGCCCGATCTTCCTCGCCAGCCAGCAACCAACGCCGATCGTCCGTGTGATCGAGAACGATCGGCTCGTCGAGCCCGCTGTCGTCGACGGCCCGTTGCGGATCCTCGGTGTGGTCGCCAGCCCCACCGGGCTCGCGACCCTCGACGTCGCCGCCGAGCGCGCCCAGGTGGACTCGGCGACCGCCGAGATGCGCTCCCGTGGTCTCGTGTCAGATCGACTGGCTGGACCACGCGACGCCGTCCGCGCTGCGGGCCGCGATGCGTGATCGGTCGTTCCACGTCCTCCACTTCGTCGGTCACAGCGACCTGACGTCGGGCGGGTCGGGCGTGCTGTACCTGGAGGACGACGACTGGCAGCCCGGTCGTCGTGCACGAGCGACTGCTCGCTAACCTGGTGGCGGACCAGTCACCCACGCTCCGGCTGGTGGTGCTGAACTCCTGCAAGAGCGGCCGATCCACCGTGGTCGATCCGCAAGCAGGCGTCGTGTCGACCTTGATGTCGCTCGGCCTGCCAGCCGTGGTCGGTATGCAACGGGCGATCAGCGACCGAGCCGCGATCACGTTCGCTGGCGAGATGTACACCGGTCTGATCGGCCGGCCGGAACCGATCGACGCGGCGTTGAGCGAAGCGCGCAAGGCCATCCTCGCCGACGTGTCCCCCATTGAGTGGGCGACGCCGGTCCTCTACGTCCGCGATCCGGCCGCCCCGCTGTTCGTGTTCGAAGCTCGCGGCGACGAAACGACGTCGACGCCACCCGTGGCACCGACGATCACGGTCACCGGTTCCGGCCCCGTTGCGATCGGCGGCAACATCACCATCTCCGGTGGCATCGCCGCCGGCCGCGATGTCAGCGATCCGAACCGCCCGCACAGCTAATCGCACGCGGGCACTGGGACGCCTCACTAGCGTTCGCGCGCGCCGGAGGTGTTCGTGCGCCGGTCCTGAACGGAGATCCGCATGGGCAACGTTCGTGTTCGCTGCGCGTGTGGGGTGCTGCTCGTCGAGTGGGCGCGATCGTGACGCTGCTCTTCGCGCTGCCAGCGGCGCGCCGTGCGCGGCGAGCGCCCCGGTCGCTGCTCCCGGTGCCTGCTCCTCGCCCAAGGCGTCGTCGCCTTCCCTGCCGGCGTGTTCCAGTTGCGTGTCACAGCGGCATCGCTCGAAGGCGCCGATGCACCGACCCCTGCGACCCGAAGCTGCGGCGTTCGTGCTCGCTCGCTCGTGCACCGTCGACGTCGCCGGCACGTGGTCGTCTCGGCTGGCGACGGGCGAGGCGACGATGCTGCCGGCGCACTCGGGCGCCTCGCTGTCGACAGGCACCGCAGCGGATTACTGGACGTTGGAGATCGTCGGCCCACTCGATGGATGCGAGCGCAAACCGATGGCGCGTTCTCGGTGGGCGCAGCGCGACGCGAGGTCGATCTGGTGCAGGGCACCGTGGCACCGGGCGAGGAGCTGACTCTCCCAGGCGGCGACGTCCCGGTGCTCGTCCTGTCGAGCGACGGCACTGTCGTCGTCGCGTCGGATGACGGCAGCCAGCCCACGTTGCTCCCCACCGGGTGCCGCGAGCACCCTCGACGGCACCGTGACGGTCACCGCCGCCGATGCGCCGGCCACGTTCGTCGCCGCCGTCATCGGGCCGGAGATCACCGACGGGTATCTTCGGTCCAGCGCCGGCAGCGCCCGCCGCCGTCGCCGATTTCGTCGTGGCCGCGTCACCGTCCACAACCGCCGCAGACATCGCCACCCGCGCCTAGCGCCGGGCACAGCGCAGACGATCGACTTCACCCGGATCCCGGCACCAACCACCAGTGGTCCGGCGATCCATACCCGTTCACGCTCGAACTGCACGCGATCGTCGAGCTACCGGGCAGCCCGGTGACCTTCAGCGTGCGTGAACCCGGCGAATGCAACGTCGCCGGTTCCACTCTTGAGCACCTTGACGAGTCCGGTGCGTGCACCATCGTGGCCAGCCTGCCCGGCGTATCCGGACCGTCCGACCCCACGTCGGCGAGTCCGCGCAGTTCACCGTCAGCGCTCTCCAGGTGGGTGTGCTGCTCGACGTGCCGTCGTCCGCCCCCGCCGGCCAGCCCTTCGAGGCGTCGAGCGACCGCGAGCGTGTCTGGCGGGCGTGGCGTTCGAGACGTCGCTCATGCCTCTCGGTGCTCGGCGGAGACTGCGCCGTGCTGCGGCGAAGACGTCGTGCTCGGTGTACTCTATCTCCGAATCCGACAGCGAGCTTCACGATCCAGTTCGGGCACCGTCCGTGTGCACGCTCAACGGCCCAGCCCACGAGGCCGGTTCATCACCCCCCTGCCGCCGGACGCACTCCGAACGATCGACCCCGAGGACGGCGTCACCGCGACCTCGATCGTGGCATCGCCGGCCGAGACTTTCAGGAGACGATCCCGGTCGCGACGGCAACCGGCGCCGACAGCTAACATCACCGATTCGACGCCCGACGTGCGTGTCGGTGTCCGGATCCGGTCCCCGTCGCCGTGGGCGGCAACGTCACCATCATCGGGCGCCGTAGCGGCCGGTCGCGACGTCGTGATCGAGCGTCTGAGCGTCATCGCCGACGACGGCGCACCGTTCGGCGATGCCGCGAGCCGTCCCGGCGCCGAATGCGATGTCTGCCCTTACCCCGGGATCCAGCCGTTCGGCGAGGCCCAGCGCCCGTGGTTCGTCGGACGCGAGCGTTATCGCCGCGCGGTCCTCGACCGACTCGACCGTTCCGATCTTCGTCGCCGTGATCGGTGGGTCGGGGAGCGGAAGTCGTCGCTCCTCGCCGCCGGTGTCGCCCCCGACTTCGTCGACACGCGCAGGCGTCTGCGGCCAGACCTGGAGGTGGCGTACAGTACGGCCGGGCGCGCAACCGGGCACGACGCTCCGCCGCTACCTCGCGAGCCAGACGCCGTCCACGTCGACGCTCTGGGTGGTCGACCAGTTGGAGGAGGCATTCGCCCGCTCCGTCGACTACGGCCGAGCGAACTGCATTCCTCGACGCTCTGTGCGACATCGCCGCCGGACGCCATAGCGTCGCCAAGGTGCTCGTCGCGCTGCGTTCGGACTTCTATCCGGCACTCGACGTGCATCGCGGCATCGCCGACGCCGTCGCGGCCGACCAGCACCGCCTGCTGCCCCTGGACGACGGCGCCCTACGGGAGGTGATCGTCCTGCCCGCCGAGCGCGTCGGGCTGCGCGTCGAGCCGGCGCTCGTCGCACAGGTGCTCGACGACGTCGAGCCCGGCACGAACCAGCTCCCACTGGTTGCGTTCGCGATGCGTGAGACGTGGCGGCGGCGACGCAACGGCTGGTTGACACTTGCCGGTTACGTCGACGCCGGCGGCGTCCGCGAGGCGTTGGAGAACGGCGCGCCACGCGGTGTGGTCCGGCCTGTCGAGTGAGCAACGAGCGACGGCGATAGCGGGTCCTGCTCCGCCTGACGAGCAGCGGCGAGGGGCGGGCGGCCACGCTGCCAGCGTGTCATGCGTCGACGGGCTCGTGACCGACCGTGACGATCTCGACGTGGTGGTCGACGTGCTCGAGCGGTTCACCCGAGAACGCCTCGTCGTGCCCGACCGGGACGACGCCGGGCGACCGACCGTCGACATCGCCCACGAGGCGCTCCTGCGCGAGTGGAGCGTCATGCGGGGTTGGCTGGAGGACGACCTCGACGCGCGTCGCCTGCAGCGCGAGCTCAGCGACGCGGCACGGGCGTGGGACGACGCCGGACGCGAACCCACCGGGTTGTTCGCCGGCCGCCGACTGCAGGCCGTCCGCGACGGTCGACGCAACGGCGAGATCACCGTCAACGAGATGGAGTTGGCGTTCGTGCGAAGCAGGCGAGCAACGCGAGCACCGAGATCGGCGGCGGACGGCTGCTGCTGACCCGTGCTCCCGCTCGTGCCTCGCCCTGGCCGCTCGCGATCGTCGGCTTGGTCGTCGTGCAGCAACGCCGCACCGCCGAACAGAAGACGATCGCTGACTCGCTTCAGCTGGCGGCCGAAGCCCGCACCCTCACCAGCAGCCGGCGCGACGCCGCGGCGTTGCTCGCCGTCGCCGCGCTGCGCACCGACGAGAGCGATACGACGCTCGGGACGCTCATCGACACCCTCGGCGATCCCGACGGGCCACTCGGCCTACAGCCTGCTCGCGGGCGGCGCAGCCCACGGTGCTGGCGACCGGCTTCAACGACGACCACGACGCTGTCGTCGGGATGTCGGACGGTTCCCTTCGTGTCGTCGACCCACCAACCGGTCGCGAGACCGCGAACGATCGACGTCGACCTCACCGCGGTCACCGCGGTCGAGGTCGCGACAGACGGCACCGTCGTCGCCGGCGGATCCGGCGGACGTGTGGCCGTCATCACCGCCGGCGGGACGCGGCCGATGATCGTCGATGGACCCTCGGGTGCGATCGTCGTCGGTCGGCTACGACCCACAGTCGTGTGTCCTCGTCGTCGCCACGGCGGCGGGAACGCTGTCACGGTGGCGCGTTTCTGGCGAAGCGATCGAGCCGCTCGGCGACAGCGAGTTCGGTGCGGGCATCTACGCCGTCGAGTTGGTCACGACGGCCGATGCCGGCCCGTCGGCCGTCGTGGCGACCACGTCCGGCTCGTTCGTGACCGTCGACGCGCTTACGGGCGCCGTGCTCGCTCCGACCGAGGACGCCTTCTTCGGCGGCGCGGGTGCAGCCTCGCACGGACCACGGCGTGCTGTACGTCCAGGACGGCGTGGGTGTCGAGGGCTGGGATCTGACACTCGGCCGACCGACCGGGCAGCTCGGACGACTTCTCCGGCGCCACGTCGCTGGCGATCGTGCCGAGCACCGATCAGGAGGCCGGCCTGGCGTTCACCGGCACGACGTCCGGCGACGTGCAGACGTGGACGCTCGATCCCCGTCCGATCCCGATCGGCCCGCCGTGGGCCGGCCTCAACGCTCGACCGGTCGTCAGCGTCGCCACCGACCGCCGGACAGTCGTCGGCCTCGACGAGCGTGGGCAACTCATCGCGTGGGACGTCGCCGGACGGCGGGCGCCGGCCGGCACACCCTGGAGCACGCAGGAGCGCACGGCAACGGTGCTCGCCCTCTCCCCGGCGGGAGACCTCGCCACCGGCGACAGCAGCGGCATCATCACGATCACCGATGCCGCCGGATCATCACACCTCGTCGCCCGGGCCGAGGCTGCCATCACCGGTGTCGCGTGGTCGTCGCCGAACGCCCTCGTCGTGGGCACGGCCGACGGGTGGTGCGCACGATCGACCCGACGGCCGCACCAACGCTCGATCAACCGGCTGACTCCCACGCCTTGGCGTTCGAGCCCGTCGGGCCCGATCTCTCACCCTCCTGGCCCAGCCCGATCGTGGATGTCATGCACCGAGCCGGCACCACGGCGTTCGCAACCCGCGATGGTGCCGTGACGGTCATCGTCGGCGACCAGCCGGCGCAGTCGCTCGTGTCGCCGAGCGCGCCGGTCGAGTTGCTCGCGCTCGCCGCGGATGGCTCGACGCTCGCCATCGGTACCGGAATGCCCGACAACTCGGTCGTCCTCTGGGATCTCACCACTGAGAACGACGAACCCGCCGCTGTGCTCGATGGCATGACCGCCAGGTCACCAGCCTCGCCTTCTCGCCCGACGGCCGCATGCTCGCTACGGGGAGCGACGACCAGAAAATCCGCCTGTGGTCGGTGCCGTCGGGCAACGCGGTGGGACGCTCGTCGGGCACAGCGACCTCGTCTCCGCGATCGCCTTCAGCGCCGACGGACGCCCTCTTGCCTCCGGCGGAGAAGACTTCACGGTGCGGGTGTGGGACGTCGACCGTCAGGTGCAGCTCGGCCAGCCATGGCGATGGACCGACGCCACCGTTGCTGCGCTCGACGTCGACCCCAACGGCCGCGCGCTGCTCGCGGCGCACGGGACAGCGGTCGTGCGTTGGGCCTTCGGCCTCGACGGCTGGCGCGATGCGGGCTGCGCGCTCGCCGGACGCGAGCTGACGGCAGACGCGTGGACGGAACTGGCGCCGAACCGAGAGGCATCGTCGCTCTGCGGCCACTGAGCGCAGAAGGCGCTCGTCGGCTCCGGCGCCCGGGTTGTGGAACGGTCCCACCCGCTGGAATGCTCGGCGTCGACCCGATTCCGGAGCGTGAGCCGATGTCCAACGTGCAATCCGTCGAGCGCGCCTTCGCCGTGCTGCGCTGCCTCGCCGCGGGTTCCGCCGGCGTCTCCGACGTCGCCGAGCGCGCCCACCTGCCCAAGAGCACCGTGTCGCGCCTGCTGGCGACGCTCGGCGAGGTGGGCGCGGTGGAGCAGCTCGCCGACGGCACCTACCGCGTCGGCGACGCGATGGCCGACATCGCCGCCGGCGCCACGCCCGGTCGTCACCTGGTGGCGGTCGCCCGGCCCAGCCTGACCGAGCTCGTGGCCACCCTCGGCGAGGACGCCGGGCTGTCGGTGCTCGACGGCTCCGACGTCTACTACCTCGACCAGGTGCGCGCCGACACCTCGGTGGGGCTGCGCGACTGGACCGGCGAACGGGTGCCGGCGCACTGCGTGTCGTCGGGACTGGTGCTGCTCGCCCACCTTTCCCCGGGCATTCGCGAGGCCGCGATCCCGCGGCCGCTCGTCCGGTTGACGTCGCGGACGGTCGTGAGCCGGGCGGCGCTGCGCTCCCGCCTCGCCGCGGTCGCCGCGCAGCCGGCGGCGTGGGTGTTCGGCGAGTACGACGACGACATCAACTCGGTCGCCGCGCCGGTGCGCGACGCCACCGGTGCGGTCGTGGCGGCGGTCCACGTGCACGGCCCCGCCTATCGCTTCCCCGGCACCGCCGACCCCGACGCGATCGCCTCGCGGGTGGTCGCCGCGGCACGACGCGTCGGCGACCAACTCGCCGCGACGTCGAGCCGCCCGGGGGTCGCCTCATGAACGGCGTCGGGCTGTACATCGGCGGGCGTCGCGTCGACGCCACGTCGGGTGAGACGTTCGCCACCCACAACCCGGCCACGGGGGCGGTGCTCGCCGAGGTGCAGCAGGCGTCGGCGGACGACGTCGACCGCGCCGTGGCGTCGGCGCGGCGCCGGGTTCGCCGAGTGGCGGGCGATGACCGGCGCCGCCCGGGGCCGCATCCTCAACGACGCCGCACGGCTCCTGCGAGCGCGCAACGCCGAGCTCGCCGCGTTGGAGGTGAGCGACACCGGCAAGCCGATCGCCGAGGCGATCGCGGTCGACGTGCTGTCGGGCGCCGACTGCATCGAGTACTTCGCCGGTGCCGCCGCCACGATCCACGGCGAGTACGTCGACCTCGGCGGCTCGTGGGGCTACACGCGGCGCGAGCCGCTCGGGGTCTGCGCCGGCATCGGGGCGTGGAACTATCCGCTGCAGATCGCCTGCTGGAAGTCGGCGCCGGCGCTGGCGTGCGGCAACGCGATGGTGTTCAAGCCGGCGGAGCTGACGCCACTGACGGCGATGGAGCTGGCCACCGCGTACACCGAGGCGGGCGTGCCGGACGGCGTGTTCAACGTGGTCCACGGCGACGCCCGCGTCGGACGGGCGCTGTCCGAGCACCCCGGCGTCGCCAAGGTCTCGCTCACCGGCGAGGTGGGCACCGGTCGCCGCGTGATGGCGCAGGCGTCCGCGGGACTGAAGGCCGTGACCCTCGAGCTCGGCGGCAAGAGCCCGCTGATCGTGTTCGACGACGCCCACCTCGACAACGCCGTGTCGGCGTCGCTGCTCGCCAACTTCTACACCCAGGGCGAGGTCTGCTCGAACGGCACGCGCGTCTTCGTGCACCGGTCGATCGAGCACGAGTTCGTCGAACGGGTCGTGGCCCGCACGGCGAAGATGGTCGTCGGCGACCCGACCGATCCCGCCACCCACGTCGGCGCGCTGATCTCGGCCGAGCACCAGCGCAAGGTGCTCGACTACATCGAGGCCGGCCGGCGCGACGGCGCCGTGCTGCGCTGCGGTGGCGGGCGGCCGGCCGATCCGGCGCTCGCCGCCGGCTGGTTCGTCGAGCCGACGGTGTTCACCGGCTGCACCGACGACATGGCGATCGTCCGCGAGGAGATCTTCGGACCGGTGATGTCGGTCCTGACGTTCGACGACGAGGACGAGGTGGTGCGCCGGGCGAACGACACCGAGTTCGGCCTGTCCGCCGGCGTGTTCACCCGCGACATCCAGCGCGCCCACCGCGTCGTCGCCGCCCTCGAGGCGGGCACGTGCTGGATCAACACCTACAACATCACACCGATCGAGCTGCCCTTCGGCGGCTACAAGCAGTCGGGCATCGGGCGCGAGAACAGCCTGGCGGCGATCGAGCACTACACCCAGCGCAAGAGCGTCTACGTCGAGATGGGCGATGTCGACGCCCCGTATTAGCTGGCGTTCCCCGGCCACGCAGGCCGGCGCCGCCGGCGCCCTCCGCTAGCGCTCCGGGCGCCCACCTACCTGCCCGCCGGGACGCTCGCTGGCGCTCGCTGAACGGACGGCTCGGTCAGCGTGACCGAGCGCTTCGACTACGTGATCGTCGGGGGCGGGTCGGCCGGCTGCGTGCTCGCCAACCGCCTGAGCGCCGACGCCTCGACGACGGTCCTCGTGCTCGAGGCCGGGCGTCCCGACTACTGGTGGGACGTGTTCATCCACATGCCGGCGGCGCTGATGTTCCCGTCCGGCAACCGCTTCTACGACTGGAAGTACGAGAGCGAGCCCGAGCCGTTCATGGGCGGGCGCCGCGTCTTCCACACCCGTGGCAAGGTGCTCGGCGGCTCGAGCAGCATCAACGGGATGATCTTCCAGCGCGGCAACCCGCTGGACTTCGAGCGCTGGGCGGCCGATCCCGGCATGTCCACGTGGGACCACGCCCACTGCCTGCCCTACTTCAAGCGGATGGAGACGTGCCTCGCCGGCGGCGACGAGTTCCGCGGCGACCGCGGGCCACTCGTGCTCGAGCGGGGTCCGGCCGACAACCCGCTGTTCGCGGCGTTCTTCGAGGCCGTGCAGCAGGCCGGCTACCCGCTCACCGACGACGTCAACGGCTACCGCCAGGAGGGGTTCGCCCGCTTCGACCGCAACGTGCACGACGGGCGCCGCCTCAGCGCGGCGCGCGCCTACCTCCATCCGGTGCTCGACCGGCCGAACCTCACGGTGCGCACGCGGGCCGAGGCGCAGCGGGTCACGTTCGACGGGGTGCGGGCGACGGGTGTCGACTACCGCACGTGGGGTGGTCGACGCCGCCACGTCGACGCCGGCGAGGTGCTGCTGTGTGGAGGCGCGTTCAACTCACCGCAGGTGTTGCAGCTGTCGGGGGTGGGCGACGCCGAGCACCTCCGGGGGGTCGGTGTCGAGCCGGTCCACCACCTCCCCGCCGTCGGCGAGCAGCTGCAGGACCACCTCGAGGTGTACGTGCAACACGGGTGCACGCAGCCGGTGTCGCTGAACCCGCTGCTGCAGGTGCGCAAGCGCCCGGCGGTCGGCATGCAGTGGCTGCTCGGGCGCGGACCGGGCGCGACGAACCACTTCGAAGCGGGTGGTTTCGTGCGCTCGAACGACGAGGTCGCCTACCCCAACCTGATGTTCCACTTCCTGCCCCTGGCCGTGCGCTACGACGGCTCGTCGCCACCCGACGGACACGGGTACCAGGTGCACATCGGCCCGATGTACTCCGACGCCCGCGGTTCGGTGCGCATCACCGCGCCCGACGCCCGGGTCAAGCCGGCGCTGCGCTTCAACTACCTGTCGACCGAGCAGGACCGGCGCGAGTGGGTGGAGGCGATCGCGGTGGCCCGTGACATCTTCGCCCAGCCGGCGTGGAAGCCGTTCGACGGTGGCGAGATCTCCCCGGGCCCCGACGTGAGCACGCCGGACCAGGTGCTCGGCTGGGTGGCCGCCGACGCCGAGACGGCGCTGCACCCGTCGTGCACGTGCCGCATGGGGATCGGCGACGACTCCGTGATCGACCCGGTCACGATGACCGTGCACGGGGTCGAGCGCCTGCGCGTGGTCGACGCCTCGGCGATGCCGTACGTCACCAACGGCAACATCTACGCGCCGGTGATGATGCTCGCCGAGAAGGCCGCCGACCTCGTCGCCGGCAACACCCCGCTCCCACCCGACCCGGTCGAGTTCTACCGTCACGATCCCGGCAACCGATGGGTGCCAACATGACCGTACGGTCCTGCCAGCACCCATCGGTTGTACCGTGTTCCACGATGCGGGCCTGGTCCATTTCTGCGTGGTGCATGTGAGCGACGACCAAGTACTCGACCTTGCCGCGCTCGGCGACGACGACCTCGTCGCCCAGATGCACGACGACCTCTACGACGGCCTCGGCGCCGAGATCGTCGAGGGCACCACCATCCTGCTCGACCGCGGCTGGGGCCCCGAGCGGGTGCTCAACGACGCCCTCGTCGAGGGCATGCGCATCGTCGGCATCGACTTCCGCGACGGCATCCTCTTCGTGCCCGAGGTGCTGCTGGCGGCCAACGCGATGAAGGCGGGGATGGAGATCCTGCGCCCGCTGCTCGCCGAGACCGGCGCCGAGCCGATCGGCAAGGTGGTGATCGGTACGGTCAAGGGCGACATCCACGACATCGGCAAGAACCTCGTGGCGATGATGCTCGAGGGCGCCGGCTTCGAGGTGTTCGACATCGGGGTCAACTCCGACGTCGACAAGTTCTTCGCCGCCCTCGACGAGCACCGGCCCGACATCCTCGGGATGTCGGCGCTGCTGACCACCACGATGCCCTACATGAAGGTGGTCGTCGACACGTTGATCGAACGCGGCCGGCGCGACGACTACATCGTCATGGTCGGCGGCGCCCCGCTCAACGAGGAGTTCGGCACCGCCGTCGGCGCCGACGCCTACTGCCGTGACGCGGCGATCACCGCCGAGACGGCGAAGAGCCTCATCGCCGCCCGGCGGCGCCGGTTCGCCGAGCCACCCGGCCCGTCCGTGGCGTGAGGTGGGGATGAGCGTGCCGCTGGTGCTGGCGTGCGGCGCGCTGGCGTCGGAGCTGCGCGCCGTGCTCGGTCAACTCGACGCCGACGTCGAGGTCCGCTTCCTCCCGGCTCACCTCCACAACCGGCCCGAGCGCATCGTCCCCGAGCTGACGGCCGCCCTGCTCGACGCCGGCGACGAGCGGCCGGTCCTCGTCGCCTACGCCGACTGCGGCACCGGCGGCGCCCTCGACCGGTGGCTCGCCGACCGGCCGAACGCCCGCCGTCTGCCGGGCGCCCATTGCTACGAGCTGTTCGCCGGCCGCGCCCTGTTCCACGCCCTCCACGACGCCGAGCCCGGCACCTTCTACCTCACCGACTTCCTCGCCAAGCACTTCGACGCGCTCGTGTGGCAGGGACTCGGGCTCGACCGTCACCCCGAGCTGCTCGCCACGTACTTCGCCCACTACCGGCGCGTCGTGCTGGTGTCGCAGCGTGACGACGCCGCCGTCGTGACGGCCGCGAGGGCGGCCGCGCGAGCGACTCGGGCTGGAGTTCGAGCACCAGGCGGTCGGGCTCGGCCCGTTCACCGAGGCCGTCACCGTCGGGTTGGCCGGACGGCGGCGCGTCGACCAGGCGGCGGCCGAGTGAGCGAGCGAGTCTTCGAGCGAGCGAACCATCAGGCGAGGTCTTCTGCTCATTGGTGCACCGCCAGGGCCTTCGGCTCGTCGCATGCAGCGATGGTGCACCAATGAGCGACGCCCCGCCGCGGCGTCGGCGCGAGGGCGCCGGACCGGAGGTGGTGGTGATCTACTGGCGCGACATCCCGGCCCAGGTCAACGCCCAACGCGATCGCGACCGTCACCAGGTGCTGCTGCCGGCGCAGTTCCAGCGGGCGATCGACCGGGCCAAGCGCAAGGCGAAGATCTACACGGCGCAAGAGGACGTGGCGCAGTGGCGCCGCGAGAGCCGCCCGTGCAGCGACGACCTCGCCGCCGAGGCCGCCGCCGAGGCGGCACGCGCCTCGTCGAGGCGTACCCCACGAGCGCGCCTCGGCACGATCGCCTTCGCCGGCGGCTCGGGACCGGCCGACGCGCATGGCACCGATGCCTGACGTGAGCGAGCCCCGCGTGGTGTTCACGCCGTCGGGGCTGAACGGCGCCGTGCCGCTGGGGACGACGGTGCTCGACGCGGCCCGGCGACTCGGCGCCGACCTCGACACGGTGTGCGGCGGGCGCGGCATCTGCGGTCGGTGCCAGGTGAGCGCCCCGACCGGGACGTTCGCCAAGTGGGGCATCACCAACGACGGGCACGCCCTGAGCGCACCCGGTCGCGCTCGAGCACGACTACCGCGGCAGCCGGCCGCTCGTCGCCGGCCAGCGACTGGGCTGCGCCGCGCGCATCGTCGGCGACGTCGTGATCGACGTGCCCGCGGCGAGCCAGGTCCACCGCCAGGTGGTGCGCAAGGACCTCGACCTGCCGGCCCTCGTGGTCGACCCGCTGGTGACCGCGCACTACCTCGAGCTCGCTCCCCCGGTGCTCGGAGCCGACGTCGCGAGCGTCGCCGACCAGCTGGCCGCGGCCTTGGCCGACCAGCACGGCGTGGCGGTGACGACGGCCACCACGGCGGTGCTGCGGCGGGCCGGCGCCGCGCTGGCGGCGGTCGCCCGGTCGGTGGGGCGGGCCGCCCGAACGACTCGGCGGTGACCGTGGCCGTTCGCGACGGCGTGGTCGTCGGCCGTGTGGCCGGGATACCGCGAGCGCATCGTGGGGGCGGCGATCGACGTCGGCTCGACCACCATCGCCGGCCACCTGTGCGACCTCGCCACCGGCGAGGTGCTCGCGTCGGCCGGGCGGATGAACCCGCAGATCCGCTTCGGCGAGGACCTGATGAGCCGGGTGTCGTACGTGATGATGAACCCGGGCGGTGACGAGGAGCTCACCAGCACCGTACGGCGGGCGCTCGACGAGCTGCTCGGCGAGCTGGTCGACGCCGCCGGCGTCCACGCGCGACTCGGTGCTCGAGGTGGTGGTGGTCGGCAACCCGATCATGCACCACCTCGTGCTCGGCATCGACCCGACCCCGCTCGGGCAGGCGCCGTTCGTGCTGGCGACCGACCGTGCGGTCGACGGACCGGCCGCCGAGCTCGGGCTCGACCTGCCGTTCGCGTCGTTCTACGCCGGACCGTGCATCGCCGGGCACGTCGGCGCCGACGCCGCCGCGGCGGTGCTCGCCGAGGGACCGCACCGCGGCGAGCGGGTGCAGCTCCTCGTCGACGTCGGCACCAACGCCGAGATCGTCCTCGGCGACGCCCGACGCCAGTACGCCGCGTCGAGCCCGACCGGACCGGCGTTCGAGGGCGCCCAGATCAGCAGCGGGCAGCGGGCGACCGCCGGGGCGATCGAGCGGGTGCGCATCGACCCGGTCACGTTGGAGCCGCGGCTGCAAGGTGATCGGGTGCGACGTGTGGAGCGACGAGCCCGGGTTCGCCGCCGGTGTGGCCGCCACCGGCGTCACCGGCGTGTGCGGGTCGGGCATCATCGACGCCGTGGCCGAGATGTACCTCGCCGGCGTGATCGACCGTGACGGGGCGATCGTCGGCGCCAACGCCGCGCGCAGCACCCGCGTCGTCCCCGACGGGCGCACCCATCGCTACGTGCTGTACGGCGAGGGTGACGACGAGCTGTCGATCACCCAGAACGACGTGCGCGCCGTGCAGCTGGCGAAGGCCGCGCTGCGGGCCGGCATCGACCTGCTGCTCGAGCGCGCCGGCGATCCGCCGGTCACCGACGTGCGCCTGGCCGGGGCGTTCGGGGCGCACATCGACCCGCTGCACGCGATGGTGCTCGGGTTGGTGCCCGACTGCCCGCTCGACGGCGTGCGCTCGGTCGGCAACGCCGCCGGCGCCGGAGCGGTGCAGGCGCTGTTGTCGCGTGCGCTGCGGCGCGAGATGGAGCAGACCGCGGCGACGATCGAGAAGGTGGAGACCGCGACCGAACCGCGCTTCCAGGAGCTGTTCGTCGCGGCGATGGCGTTCCCGCACGGCAGCGCCCCCCACCCCCACCTCGCGTCGCTGGTCACCCTGCCCGCCGCCCCGACCGCGGACGCGGACGGGCGCCCGCGACGGCGACGACGTTCGATCGAAAGGACCCCGTGATGAGCGACGAATCCGAGACGACGGCTCCGGCGGCGCGCGGCGCGGCGGTGGACGCGCCGCCCGCCAACGCGACCGCGCCGCCCACGCCGCCGCTCGCGAGCCGTTCATCACACGGGCGATCCGCCCGTACGAGATCGTGTCGGACGAGGGCCTGGCGCTGATCGAGGACAACGCCGACACCATCCTCGAGCGCACGCGGCATCGAGGTGCGCGACTACCCGTCGGCGCTGACGCGCTTCGCCGACGCCGGCGCCGAGGTCGACGGCACCCGGGTGCGCTTCCCGCGCGGGATGTGCCGCTCGATCGTCCAAGCGTCGGCGCCGGCGACGTACGTGCAGCACGCCCGCAACCCGGCGAACTCGGTCACGATCGGCGGCGACACGACGGTGTTCGCACCGAACTACGGGTCGCCGTTCGTGGTCGACCTCGACGACGGCCGGCGCTACGCCACGCTCGCCGACTTCCAGAACTTCGTCAAGCTGGCCTACCTGTCGCCGCACCTCCACCACTCCGGCGGCACGGTGTGCGAGCCGGTGGACGTGCCGGTGCACAAGCGCCACCTCGACATGGTGTACAGCCACATCAAGTACAGCGACAAGGGGTTCATGGGCTCGGTGACCGCGGGGACGCGGGCCGAGGACAGCGTCGAGCTGGCCCGCATCGCGTTCGGCGGCGACCTCGCCGACCGCACCGTGATGACGAGCCTGATCAACGCGTCGTCGCCGTTGGTGTGGGACGCGTCGATGCTCGCCGCGGCGGAGGCCTACGCAGCGAGCAACCAGGCGACGATCATCACCCCGTTCATCCTCGCCGGGGCGATGGCGCCGGTGACGTCGGCCGGGGTGGCCGCCCAGACCTTGGCCGAGGCGCTCGCCGGCATGGCCTTCACCCAGCTGGTGCGCCCCGGGGCCCCGGTGATCCTCGGCTCGTTCGCCAGCTCGATGTCGATGCTGACGGGCGCGCCGACGTTCGGCACGCCCGAGCCGGCCCTCGTGCTGTACACCCTCGCCGCCCTCGCCCGCCGGCTCGGTGTGCCGTTCCGCAGCGGGGGCTCGCTGACGGCGTCGAAGATCCCCGACGCCCAGGCGGCCTACGAGAGCGCGGCGACGCTGCTGCCGACGGTGATGGGCGGCGTCAACTTCGTGCTCCACGCCGCCGGGTGGCTCGAGGGCGGCCTGTCGATCGGCTACGAGAAGTTCGTGCTCGACGACGATCAGCTCGGCATGATGATCACGTTCTGCAAGGGCCTCGACCTGTCGGAGAACGGCCAGGCGCTCGACGCCATCATCGAGAACCCACCTGGGCAGCACTTCCTCGGGTCGGCCCACACGCTCGCCAACTTCGAGACGGCGTTCTACCGCTCCGACACCGCCGACAACGCCAGCTTCGAGCAGTGGACCGAGGACGGCGGCCTCGACGCCGCCCAGCGGGCGAACAAGCTGTGGAAGCAGCGCCTCGCCGCGTACGAGCCGCCGCCGCTCGACGAGGCGATCGACGAGGAGCTGCAGGACTTCATCGCCCGCCGCAAGGCCGTCCTGCCCGACTCGCTCACCTGAGCAGTCCGTTCTGTGTCAGGAAGATCGACGCCCGGCGTCGTGTTTCCTGACACAGACCGGCGGGTCGTTCGCTCACCAGGCGGCGGCGACCCAGCGCAGCACGTCGGCGCCGGCGTCGAGCACGGTGATGTGGCCGTCACCCTCACGCAGCCACAGCTCGGCGCCGGGGATCCGGTGGGCGAGCCACTCGGCGTGCGTGCTCGGCACGACCCGGTCGGCGGTGCCGTGCACGATCAGCACCGGCACGGCGATGTCTTCGGGATCGAACCCCCAGTCGGCGACGGCGGCGAGGTCGTCATCGACCATCGGGGCCGGGCCCGAGGCGATCCCCGGCCCCACCACCTCGAGGATCCAGTTCCAGCGGCCGCCGAGTGCCTCCTCGTCGGCCGGCGAAGCCAAGTCCTCGTCCGGCTGCTCCTCGTGCGCCTCGCGTGCCGTTCGGCCCCGCACCGCTGCGCCCAGCGACGCGGCGCCGGCGTCGGCGAAACCGGCGAACCAGTCGAAACCTCCGGCCATCGATGCCTGATACGGCGCCAGCCCCGACACGCTCACGGTGGCGCGCACCCGCTCGGGCAGCAGCGCCGCGCAGGCGAGGGCGTGCCACCCCCGCCGGAGTGCCCCATCACGGCGCACTCGTCGACGCCGAGCGAGTCGAGGATCGCCGCCACGTCGTCGGCCGCCGACCCGATGCTGCGGTCGGGCCGCGCCGTCGAGCCGCCGTAGCCCGGTCGGTCGTAGCCGACGAAGCGGATGCCCAACTCGGCGGCGGTCGGCAGCAGCGGAACGGGTGGCGGGCCGATGTTCGGCGAGCCGTGGTGCCACACGACCGTGCGCTCCGATGTCGTCGGCCGCGCGTGTCGTAGCGCGTGCAACGTCCGCCCGCCCGGGAAGGTGACGTCGAACTCGCCAACCATGGCCTGGGCCGCGTTCTCAGCGCCATATGTCGCGTATTCGCGACATATGGCGCCTGGACACCGGAATTGCAGGTCGACATCAGCTCAGGCGCTCGACCACCATGGCCATGCCCTGGCCGCCGCCGACGCACATCGTCTCGAGGCCATAGCGGCCGCCGGACTCCTGCAGGCCGTGGACCAGCGTGGTCATGATGCGGGCGCCGGTCATGCCGAATGGGTGGCCGAGAGCGATCGCCCCGCCGTGGACGTTGAGCTGGTCCCAGTCGATGCCGAGGTGCTTGGCCGACGGGATCACCTGGGCGGCGAACGCCTCGTTGATCTCGACCAGATCGATGTCGTCGATCGTCTTGCCGGCCCGCGCCAGCGCCTGGCGGCTCGCCTCGATCGGCCCGAGCCCCATGATCTCGGGGTTGAGCCCGCTGACCCCGGACGACACGATGCGGGCGAGCGGCGTGATGCCGAGCTCCTCGGCCTTGGTGTCGCTCATCACGAGCACCGCCGCCGCGCCGTCGTTGAGCGGGCAGGCGTTGCCGGCAGTGACCTGTCCGTCGGGGCGGAACACCGGCTTCAGCGCGGCGAGCCCCTCCAACGTCACGCCGGCGCGGGGCCCGTCGTCCTTCGACACCTCCGAACCGTCGGGCAGCGTGATCGGGGTGATCTCCTCGGCGAAGAACCCGTTGTCGACGCTGGCGACGGCGCGGTCCTGGGACAGCTTGGCGAACTCGTCCATCTCGGTGCGCGACACCTGCTCGTACTCGACCACGTTCTCGGCCGTCTGGCCCATGGCGATGTAGATGTCGGGCAGCCCGGTCGGCGGCGCCCACGGCTCCTGTCCGCCGCCCGACCGCTCGAGCGTGCGTGCACCGGCGTCCTTGAAGGCGTCGTTCGGCGCGGTGTCGGCGAACCCGGCGCCGTACCGGCTCACCGTCTCCACCCCGGCGGCGATGAACACATCGCCCTCACCCGCCTTGATCGCGTGGGCGGCCATCCGGATCGTCTGCAGGCTCGACGAGCAGTAGCGGTTGACGGTGACGCCGGGGATGTCGCCCAGCCCGGCCAGCACGGCGACCACCCGGGCGATGTTGAAGCCCGACTCCCCAGCCGGCTGCCCGCAGCCCATGATCAGGTCCTCGACGAGGGCCGGGTCGAGCTCGGGCACCTTGGCGAGCAGCGCCGTGACGATCTGGACGGACAGGTCGTCGGGGCGGATCGACACCAGCGATCCCTTGGCAGCGCGGCCGATCGGCGAGCGGGCGGTGGCGACGATCACCGCCTCGGTCACTTGGGCACCATCCCGTATGTGCGAGCGAGCGAGCGCCAGCGAGTGAGCGGCCAGCAACTGCGCGGGCAGTTCACAGCGTGGCCGGGGAACGCAATGATGGTCATGGTGCGAGCGTACCGACGGGTAACAACGCCCCCCGTACCGAAGCGCCGAGGTGCTCAGCCCAGCTCGCCGGCGCGGAAGTGCCGCCGGCACAACAGCTCGTAGCGCACGATGTCACCGAACAGTGGCGGCGTGGTGGGGTCGCTGGTGTCGCCGACCACCACCGTCTCGCCCTCGAACACCACCTCGCCGTTGACCACGCGGGCGTTGTGCGTGGCCCGGGCGCCGCACCAGCAGCGGGCCTCCACCTGCAGCGGCAGCCGGTCGTCGGCGAGCTCGAGCAGGCGCGCCGTGCCCTCGAACAGCCGACCTCGAAAGTCGGTGATCAGCCCGAAGGCGTACACCTCGACCTCGAGCTCGTCGACGACACGAGCGAGCTGGTCGCACTGGGCGGCGGTGTAGAACTGCGCCTCGTCGCACACGAGGTAGTGGATCGGCCAGTGCTCGACCGTCAGCGCCATCAGGTCGCGGCCGCCCGACACGTCGATCGCCGGCGCCGCCACGCCGAGTCGGCTCGTGACCTGCTGGCCGGCGCGGTCGAGGGACGTGAGCAGCAGCCCGTACAGGTGGCGGCTGGCCAGGTTGTGATGGATCTGCAGCGCGACCGTGCTCTTGCCGGAACCCATCGTCCCGAAGGAGAACCGCAGCGTCGCCATCGGGCTGCGACGCTACCGGCGGGGTGTCACGCGCCAGCCGGGTCGACCCCTGCTTCGGCGACTACAGCATCGCCTGCAGCGCCGTGATCGGATCGGCCTCGGCCGGCGCCTTGTCCGGCCGGTAGCGCTTGACCCGAGCGAAGCGCAGGGCGACGCCGCCGGGGTAGCGCGGCGACCGCTGCACGCCGTCGATCGCCACCTCCACCACCACCTCGGGACGCACGTGCACCACGTGACCGTCATCGGCGATCGCCAGGCGCTGGAAGGTCTCGGTCTGCCAGCGCAGCAGCTCGTCCGTCAGTCCCTTGAACGTCTTGCCGACCATCACGAACGTCCCCGGTTCGTCGCCACGGGCACCGAGGTGGAGGTTCGACAGCCACCCGTGGCGCCGGCCGTGGCCCCATTCGACGGCGAGCACCACGAGGTCGAACGTGTGCACCGGCTTCACCTTGCGCCACGACCCGCCGCGCCGCCCGGCGGCGTAGGGCGAGTCGAGCGCCTTGACGAGCACGCCCTCCTGCCCGCGGGCCACGGCGTCGTCCATGAACGCCGCCGCCTCGGCCGGGTCGACCGTCACGATCGACGGCAGCCGGAACTCGGCGGGAACGATCTCGGCGAGGGCGGCCCGGCGGGCGACCAGCGGCTCGTCGATGAGCGACGTCCCGCCGGCGTGCATCACATCGAAGAAGTAGGCGCCGAGACGGTTGCCGCGACCGGTGACGGCATCGGCGGCGAAGTCGGCGATCGTGTCCTGGAAGCGGCGCGGCGAGCCGTCGTCGGTCACGCCGATCGCCTCGCCGTCGAGCACCAGATCGTCACCGGGCAGCGACGCCACGAGGTCGACCACTCCGGGCAGCCGCGCCGTGATCTCGTTGAGGTTGCGCGTGAACAGGCGCACCTCGCCATCACGGCGGTGCGCTTGCAGCCGGGCGCCGTCGAGCTTCCACTCCACCGACGCCTCGCCGGTCTCACGCAACGCATCGGCGACATCGGCCGCCGGCGACGCGAGCATCGGGCCAACCGCCCGCCCCGGGCGAAGGCCGACCCGCGCCAGTCCGTCGGCACCGCCGGCGAACGCCAGGCCACCGGTCGCCGCCAACTCCCCCGACAGCATGTGCGCCCGCCGCACCGCGTCGGCCGGCACGGCGGCGCCGGCGGCGATCGCCTCGATCATCACGCCGTCGAGCGCTCCCTGACGCAGCTCGCCACCGAGCACGCCCCACAGCAAGCGCTGCTCGCTCGCCGTCGCACGATCGAACACCGACCGCAGCAGCTGCTGGCGAGCGGCCACCGACCCGGCACCCGTGGTGGCGGCCAGCCGGTCGAGCCAGCGGTCGACCTCGAGGATCTCCAGGCTGGGCGTCGACGCCGGTTCGCCTTCGACGCGGCTGAGCGAGCGCCACCCGACGCCGATGCGTCCCTGACGCGGCTCGCCGGTCAGCACGCCGACGGCCACCACGACCTCGGCGGGGTTCAGCGTGCGCAGCGTCGCGGCGAGGAGCTCGCGCTTGTCGGTGCGCTTCGACGTCGCCGCCACACGCTCGGACACCTCGGCGAGCACGACGAACAGCACGTCGTCACCCTACGGAGGCGTCGCATCCGGCGTCAGCCGGGATTCTGGGGCGCGAAATCGTGCGTAGACGCACGATTTTGCTTGTGGAAATCGTTGAAACGGGGGTTGCGGGGGGCGGGTTGCTACCGTTGGGAACAGCAAAGGGGCCCCGGGCGTGCAACGACGCAGAGATCCGGGTGACACACATATGGTTGACACAGCCCATACGGCGGCGGGCGACCCGATCGTGCTCGATCGTGTGGTCGTCCGGTTCGCCGGCGACTCCGGTGATGGCATGCAGCTGACGGGTGACCGCTTCACCTCGGTCTCGCGCGGCCTACGGCAACGACCTGTCCACGCTGCCCGAGTTCCCCGCCGAGATCCGCGCCCCCGCCGGCACCGTGCACGGCGTCTCCAGCTTCCAGGTGCACATCTCCGACCACGAGATCACCACCCCGGGCGACGAGCCCAACGTGCTCGTGGCGATGAACCCGGCGGCGCTGCGCGCCGACCTCGGGCGCCTCGAGATCGGCGGCACCCTCATCGTCAACGAGGACGCCTTCGACGAGCGCAACCTGCTGAAGGCCGGCTACCACCACGCCAACGGGGCCGCCCTCAACCCGCTCGACGACGGCACCCTCGACACCTACCGCGTGATCCGGGTGCCGATGACCACGCTCACCAAGGAGGCCACGGCGTCGCTCGGCGTCAAGCCCCGCGACGCCGAGCGCTCGAAGAACTTCTTCGCCCTCGGCCTCGTGTCGTGGATGTACAGCCGGCCCACCGAGCCGACGCTCGAGTGGATCGAGGCAGCGCTTCGGCAAGACCGAGCTCGTGGCGGCCTCCAACCGCGCCGCGTTCCTCGCCGGGTTCAACTTCGGCGAGACCACCGAGGCGGTCGGCCACCGCTTCGAGGTCCGACCGGCGGCGCTGCCGGCGGGTGAGTACACGAGCATCACCGGCAACACCGCGCTGGCGTGGGGCATCGTGGCCGGCGGTCAGCTCGCCAAGCTCCCCGTGACGCTCGGCTCGCTATCCCATCACGCCGGCCTCCGACATCCTCCACGAGCTGTCGAAGCACAAGCACTTCGGCGTGCGCACCGTGCAGGCCGAGGACGAGATCGCCGCCGTCGGCATGGCGCTCGGCGCCGCCTTCGCCGGCCACCTCGGCGTCACCACCACGAGCGGGCCCGGCCTCGCCCTCAAGAGCGAGACGATCTCCCTCGCCGTGTCGCTCGAGCTGCCGCTGCTCGTCGTCGACATCCAGCGCGGCGGCCCGTCGACCGGCCTGCCCACCAAGACCGAGGCCGCCGATCTCAACATCGCGCTGTTCGGTCGCCACGGCGAGGCGCCGCTGCCGGTCGTCGCGGCGTCGAGCCCGGCGAACTGCTTCGTCACCGCGATCGAGGCGATCCGCATCGCCCTCACCTACCGCACGCCGGTGATCCTGCTGTCCGACGGCTACCTCGCCAACGGCTCCGAGCCGTGGCGGCTGCCCGACCTCGACGCGCTTGCCCGACATCTCGGTGCCCTTCGCCACCGAGAAGAACCACACCAACGCCGACGGCGAGCTCGAGTTCTGGCCCTACCTCCGCGATCCCGACACGCTGGCGCGCCCGTGGGCGATCCCCGGCACGCCGGGCCTGATGCACCGCATCGGCGGCATCGAGAAGGAGGACGGCACCGGCAACATCAACTACACGCCGGCCAACCACCAGCGCATGGTCGAGCTCCGCGCGGCCAAGGTGGCGGGCATCGCCAAGGACATCCCACCGCTGTCGATCGTCGGCGACGCCGACGCCGAGCTGCTCATCGTCGGGTGGGGATCGACGTGGGCCGCCATCGACGCCGCCGTGCAGCGCCGTCGCCGCAACGGCCGCAAGGTGGCGTGGGTCCACCTCACCCACCTCAACCCGCTGCCGAGCGACCTCGGCGACATCGTGCGACGCTTCCCGAAGGTGCTCGTGCCCGAGCTGAACACCGGCCAGCTCGCCCGCATCATCCGCGCCGACTACCTCGTCGACGCCAAGTCGCTGAGCAAGATCCAGGGTCTCCCGTTCACGGCCCGCGAGATCGAGGCCCGCATCGAGGAAGAGCTCGCCGATGGTACGCAGCTGCCTCGCACCGGATCCGCGCCTCGACCGCACGCTCACGGGTCCCGATGATCAGGACGTCAACCTCACCAGCAAGAAGGACTGGTCGAGCGACCAGGAGGTGCGCTGGTGCCCCGGTTGCGGCGACTACGGCATCCTGCTCGCCGTCCAGCAGCTGATGCCCGAGCTCGGCACCAAGCCGGAGAACACGGTGTTCATCTCCGGCATCGGGTGCTCGAGCCGCTTCCCGTACTACATGAACACCTATGGGATGCACTCGATCCACGGGCGCGCCCCGGCCATCGCCACCGGCGTCGCCGTCGCCCGGCCCGACCTCGACGTGTGGGTGATCACCGGCGACGGCGACGGGTTGTCGATCGGCGGCAACCACCTCATCCACGCCCTGCGGCGCAACGTCAACCTCACGATCCTGCTGTTCAACAACCGGATCTACGGCCTCACCAAGGGCCAGTACTCGCCGACCAGCGAGCTCGGCAAGGTCACCAAGTCGACGCCGATGGGATCGGTCGACCCGCCGTTCAACCCGCTCGCCGTCGCCCTCGGCGCCGAGGCGAGCTTCGTCGCCCGCACCCACGACCTCGACCGCAAGCACATGATGGAGACCTTCCGCGCCGCCCACGACCACCGCGGCGCGGCGTTCGTCGAGATCTACCAGAACTGCAACGTCTTCAACGACGGTCAGTTCGACGAGATCACGCGCAAGCAGGCGCGCGACGAGATGATGATCGACCTCGTCCACGGCGAGCCGCTGCTGTTCGGGGAGAACCGCCAGCGCGGCGTGATGATGGGCGCCGACGGCCAGCTCCGCCTCGTCGAGGTGGCCGACGTGGGTGAGGACGCGATCCTGCGTCACGACGCCGAGCGCGTCGACCCGAGCCTCGCCTTCGCCCTCGCTCGGCTCAGCAACGACGACCACTCGCCCACGCCGTTCGGCATCTTCCGTCGTGTGGTGCGCCAGGAGTACGCCTCGGCGATCGGCAGCCAGCTCGCCGTGGCGGCCGAGCGCAAGGGCCCCGGCGACCTCGCCACCCTGATCCGCTCGAACGGCACCTGGACCGTCTGAACCCCGTCGACGGTCACGCCGGCGCGGGTGCGCCGCCGTGCGCCTTGAGCAGGCGGCGGGCGTGGGCGCGCAGTTCGCTGCGCACCTCCTCGGGCCCGAGCACGTCGAATCGCATCGGCAGGCCGGACAGGTAGCGGGCGATCCAGTCGGGTTCGCCGCCGATCACGACCGTGCTCGTGCCGTCGCCGTCGCCGTCCTGGGGTTCGAAGACGCCGACCGTGGGACCGATGTGGTGCATCGCCTCGGCGAGCGGGGCATGCACGCGGACGCGGGCGTGCGTGTCGAACACGCGCAGGGCGACGCCCTCGGACACCTGAGCGGCGGCGTCGGGCGTCTCGCGGGGCGTGCTGCGGTGTCCGGTCGCCACCAGTTGCGTCACCCGGTCCACCCGATAGGTGCGCCAGTCATCGCGGTCGAGGTCGAAGCCGACGAGGTACCAGCGCCGTCCGAGCGACACGAGGCGGTGCGGCTCGACCCGCCGCTCGGTCACCGCGTCGGAGCCCGACCGATAGGTGAACGTCACCCGCTCGCCGCGCCGCGAGCACATCGCCAGCGCCATCAACGTCGGCAGCTCGATCGGCGCGCCCTCTCGCGGGGCCGGGGTCCGGCCGATGCCGACCACGACCTCCCCCAGGGCGTCGACCCGGTCGCGCAACAGCGCCGGCAACACCTGGCGCAACTTGGTCGACGCCGACAGCGCCGCCTCCCCGAGCGTCGGATCGGCGTCGCGCGACAGCTCTCGCAACGCCACCGACACGGCGATCGCCTCGTCGTCGTCCAGCAGCAGCGGCGGCAGCCGACCGCCGGCGCCGAGCTCGTACCCCCCGTAGCGACCGGTGGTGCTGGAGATCGGGTAGCCCAGGTCGCGCAGGCGAGCGACGTCCCGGCGCAGCGTCCGCGTGGTGACCTCGAGCCGCTCGGCGAGCTCGTCGGCGCTCCACGACGCCCGGGTGGTGAACATCGTGAGCAGTCGCAGCAGTCGGATGGGCGTGTCCATGCGAGGTCGATCATCGTAGGAATTGCGGACTCGATCTGTCCACATACTCCTTCACACTGATCACATGACACCTCAGTACGACCTTGCCGCCATGGCCGCCTTCGAGCGCCACCAGCAGTTGATGAAGGAAGCCAGCGAACACCGCCGGGCGAAGCGAGTCCCGGGCCAACATGCCCGAGCGGGCGCGTCGTCGGCGCCGCCGCTGGTTCTAGATCACGACGCTGCCGGTGCCGGCAACGGGAGTGGCAGCCGCCACACCGTTGCCGGATCGGCGCCGGTCACCCACACCGCGCTGTCGTCGGCCGCCACCGAGCCGTGCCCCGCGGCTGGTCCGTAGCGGGCGACGACGGTGTTGGTTGCCGGATCGATCTCGGCGAGCAGCGCGTCGTTCACGTGCACCCACACCGATCCTCCCGCCACCACGATGTCGCCGTCGATGCCCACGTCGCTCACCGGGATCACCGCGACCCTGGTGTTGGTCGACGGGTCGACGCGCGACACCGTGCCGTCCTCCTGGTCGATCACCCAGATCGACCCCTCGCCGATGGCGAGCGCGTCGGGGTAGTAGCCGACGTCGATCGTCGCCACCCGTTCGCCGGTGGCCGGATCGATGCGCAGCAGGATCTCCTCGTCGCAGTTGGTGATCCACACCGCGCCGAGACCCGCCTGCAGGGCCGACGACCCCACGGCCACCGGAAAGCGGTCGACCACGGCGTTGGTGTCCGGGTCGATGCGCACGAGCAGCGGATCGTTGCCGTCGGTCAGCGCCCAGACGCTGCCCTCCCCCACCGACACCGACGAACGGTCCCGCAGCCAGGTCGGGATGTCCATCGGGATCGTGGCCTGCACCTCTCCGGTCGCCGCGTCGACGCGCGTGATCAGTGGGTCGCCGCACGTGCCGATCCACAGCGAGCCCTCGCCGGCGCCCATTCCGGCGCACACCCGACCGGGCAGTGCGGTGGTGCCGACCGGGTCGCCGGTCGTGCCGTCGAGCTGCACCAGCCCGGCGTCGGTGGCGATCCACGCCGACCCGCCGGCCACCTGAGCCCAGCTCGGCGTTCCTTCGACCGCGACCGGAGCGGCGCCCGCCGCGGCGATGTCGGTGGGCGCGGGCAGGTTGCCGGGACCGCTGGTCGGTGGCACGGACACGATGAACGCGGCTGCAAGCGCCGCCATCCCCAACCCGTGGACCCTCAAGTCGACCTCTCCGCGCTCGTTCGCAATGACCTGGCGACTTCCACCCTACGAGGTCGACGGGCTGCGAACGAGTCGACCCGCTGCCAGACTCGGGTGCCGTGCCGACGATCGTCTTCTTCCACGCCCACCCCGACGACGAGGTGATCAGCACGGGCGGATCGATCGCCCGCGCCGCAGCAGAGGGGCACCGGGTGGTGCTGGTCGTCGCCACGAACGGCGACCACGGCGAGGTGCCCGACGACCTCGCCGACGGCGAGACGATCGTCGCCCGGCGCCGCAGCGAGACCGAGCGGTCGGCCGGCGAGCTCGGCGTCGACAGCATCGTGTGGCTCGGCTACCACGATTCGGGGATGTCCGGGTGGGAGGCCAACAGCGACCCGGCCAGCTTCGTCCAGGCGCCGCTCGACGAGGCCGGCGACCGGCTCGCCGCCGTGCTGCGCGAGGAGTCGGCGGCGATCCTGGTGGTGTACGACTGGCACGGCAACTACGGCCACCCGGACCACGTGCAGGTGCACCGCGTCGGGCATCGGGCGGCGCAGCTCGCCGGTACCCCCAAGGTGTTCGAGGCGACGTTCAACCGCGACCTGCTCATCGAGGCGTTCCAGAACGGGTCGATCGATTTCGACCCCGATCAGGGCGCCGACGACGGCAACCCGGTCGGCACCCCGTCGTCACAGCTCAGCCTGCAGGTCGACGTGTCGCCGTTCGTCGGCCAGAAGCGGCGCGCCCTCGCCTGCCACGCCAGCCAGCGCACCGACGTCGGTGGCATGCTCGACATCCCCGAGGAGATCTTCAACGTGGCGTTCGGTACCGAGTGGTTCATCGAGGCCGGCGCCGAGCCGGCGCTCCACGTCGGGTGGCTGTTCGACTGACCGTGGGGCGCCGGTGCCGCCGGCGATGAGTCGCGCGTGCGCCGGGCGTCTACCCGACCAGCGGAAGGAGACGAGCACGATGAGCCCCACCCTCGACCCCGGCGGTCTTCGACGCCTGCACGACGCGCTCGCGGCCCACGTCGAAGCCGGCGCCCTCCCCGGGCTGGCGGTGCTCGTCGCCGCCGGCGACGACGTGTCCGTCGAGGTCATCGGGTCGGGACGGTTCGGCGGCCCGCCGCTCGGGCGCGACGCGATCCGGCGCATCGCCTCGCTGACCAAGCCCGTCGTCGCCGCGGCCGCCCTGTCGATGCTCGCCGACGGCACCCTCGACCTCGACCAGCCGGTCGACGAGTTCCTGCCGGAGCTGGCCGGCCGCCGCGTGCTCCGGGCGATCGACGCCGAGCTCGACGACGCGGTGCCGGCGGTGCGGCCGATCACCGTCGGTGACCTGCTGACCTACCGGATGGGCCTCGGATCGGTGATGGCACCGCCGGGGTCGTTTCCGATCCAACGGGCGGAGGCAGCGCTCGGCCTGCGCAGCATCGGGTCGCCGCCGTGGCCCCCGGTCGACCACGACGACGACAGCTGGATCGCCGCCCTCGGCACGCTGCCTCTGGTGCACCAGCCCGGCGCGGCCTGGATGTACAACACGAGTGGACAGGTGCTCGGCGTGCTGCTCGCCGCGCCGACGGCGCGCCGCTCGAAGCGCTGCTGCGACGCCGGATCCTCGACCCGCTCGGCATGGCCGACACGTCGTTCACGATCGTGCCCGACCGCCAGGCGCGGCTGGTGACGTTCTACGCACCCGACGCCGAGACGGGCGAGCTGTCGGTGATCGACGATCCCCGCGACAGTTGGTGGACACCACCGCTGCGGCTTCGCCGACGGCAGCGGGATGCTGCTCTCGACGATCGACGACTACTGGGCGTTCGTCGCGATGGTGCGTGCCGCTGGGGTGCACCGTGGCGAGCGGGTCCTCCCCGGCGACCTGGTGAGGCGGATGACGACCGACCAGCTCGACGCCGATCAACGCGCCGGCAACGAACTGTTCCTCGACGTCAACGGCGGGTGGGGCCTCGGGATGGGCACGGCGGCGACCGGCTCCGAGGCGGCGCCGCTGCCGTGCGGCTACGGCTGGGAGGGCGGCTCCGGCACATCCTGGCGCACCCACGCCGAATCGGGCGTCACCGGCATCCTGCTCACGCAGCGGGCGGTGACGTCACCGGCCCCGACGCCGATCACGCGACTTCCGGGCCGCCGTCACCGCCGCCGTGCGCCGCGCCGCCATCTGGTCACTCTGCGTCTCAAAGCCCGATCTGGTCACCGACGTTCTCGATATCGAGAACGTGGGTGACCAGATCGCCGAAGTCAGCTGCAGCCGCTGGTGCTGCCGCAGCTGGGGCAGGCGAAGCACGAACCGGCGCGCACCATGGCCACGCCGCACTGCATGCACAGCGGGGCGTCGGACGCCCCGACGATGCCGCGCGCCGGCGTGTTGTCGACCGGCGTCACCGGCGCCGTGCCCGTCTCCATCTGGTCGGCGAGGTCGCTGGCCGACGGCACCGTCTTGGGGTCGAGCGCCATCTCGGTGCCGCTCGTGGTCACGGTCAGGGTCTCCTCCATGCCCGGCAGCGTGGGCTGCATGCGCTCGCTGACCGAGAAGATCGAGAGCTCGGCGCGCTCGTTGGGGGTGAGGTACTCCATCGCCAGGCGGCGGAACAGGTAGTCCATCACCGAGCTGGCGAAGCGGATCTCCGGGTCGTCGGTCATCCCCGCCGGCTCGAAGCGCATGTTCGTGAACGCCTCGACGAACGCGCGCAGCGGCACGCCGTACTGCAGCCCGTAGGAGATCGACTTGGCGAAGGCGTCCATGATGCCGGCGAGCGTCGAGCCCTGCTTGGACACGGTGAGGAACACCTCGCCGGGACGCCCGTCGTCGTACTCGCCGATGGTGACGAACCCCTTGCAGTCGGCGACGCGGAACTCGAACGTGCGCCCGCGCCGGCTCTTCGGCAGCTTCTGGCGCACCGGACGGTGGACGACCTTCTCGACGACCCGCTCGACGACGCGCTCGACCGTCGCTGCGGGCGCCGGCGGCACGTCCGCGGCGACGACCGTCTTGGCGGTGGGGGCGAGCGGCTGGCCGACCTTGCAGTTGTCGCGGTAGATCGCCACCGACTTGAGCCCGAGCTCCCACGCCAGCTGGTGCAGCGCGGCGACGTCGTCCACGGTGACCTGCTCGGGCATGTTGACGGTCTTGCTGATGCCGCCGGACAGGAACGGCTGCACCGCCGCCATCATCCGCACGTGGCCTTCGTAGTGGATCGTGTTGTCGCCCATCGCGCAGGCGAACACGGCCAGGTGCTCGGGGGCGAGGTGGGGCGCACCGATGATCGACTTCTCGGCGTCGATGTGAGCGACGATGTCGGCGACCTGCCGCTCGTCGTACCCGAGGTGGGCGAGGGCGCGTGGCACCGTGCCGTTGACGATCGACATCGTGCCGCCGCCGACGAGCTTCTTCGTCTTGACCAGACCGAGCTCGGGTTCGATGCCGGTGGTGTCGGCATCCATCATGAAGCTGATCGTGCCGGTGGGCGCCAACACGGTGGCCTGCGAGTTGCGCACCCCGAACTCCTCGCCGTCGCGCACCGCCGCGTCCCAGGCCTCCTGGGCGGCACGGGCGACGTACGGCGGCAGGAGGTCGAGACCCTCGATGCGCCGGCTGGCCTCGCGGTGCATGCGCAGCACGCGCAGCATGTGCTCCTCGTTGGCGGCGAACCCGGCGAACGGGCCCATCCGCGCCGCCGTGCGGGCGCTGGTGGCGTAGGCGTGCCCGCCCATCAGCGAGGTGAGCGCACCGGCCCATGCCCGTCCCGCCTCCGAGTCGTAGGGCAGGCCGAGCGCCATCAACGTGGCCCCGAGGTTGGTGTAGCCGAGGCCGAGCTGGCGGAAGGCGTGGCTCGTCTCGGCGATCTTCTCGGTGGGGTAGTCGGCCCGCCCGACGAGGATCTCCTGCGCCGTCAACACCACCTCGACCGTGTGCCGGAACGCGTCGACGTCGAAGCGGTCGTCGTCGAGGAACTTCAGCAGGTTGATCGAGGCGAGATTGCACGCGCTGTCGTTGAGGTGGAGATATTCGGAGCAATTTCGCACGACGACGCCGTTGGCGATGTACGAGTGGTTGCGCGGCTCGCTGAGGTTGTACGTCAGCTCGATGCCCTCGTCGATGCGTTCGACGAGTCGGATACGCATGTGTCTACCGTACGGCTGCGCGCCTTCGTTGCTTCAGAATGATCGCCTAGAGACGAGCGCCTTCCGGTCGAGCGCAAAGCCAATCTCCGCCGCGTACCGCTCGAGAGAGATTCCTTGAATGCGCAGGTCATACGCTCGGCCGACACGTGTACTCGGCCTGCCGACCCGTCGGGGAAACGGTGATCGTAGATGCTCGGCCCGGCGCGTGGACCTGGTATCGATACGAGGACGACATGCCGAACGTCGAGAGCAGTCGCTGCACGCCTTGGAGCAGTGCACGCGAGATCGAGCCGAGGCCGACGTACTTGTTCGTCGGCGTGTTCACCGCGCAGCCGTCGGCGTCGAAGAGGCCGCGGAGGAACGCGGCGACGATCTCGGGGGGCGCCTGCTCGATCGACCACGGCACCTCCTTGTGCTCGCCGGTGACCGACTTCACGCCGAGCGCCTCGACGAAGCGCTTGAACTGGCGCCGGCCGAGGCGGAGCTGGGAGGTGCCGTTCTCCTGGTCGCTGATCTTGATCGGGCGGTCGTGGTTGATCCAGCGCACCAGCTCCTCGTGCATCGGCGCGATCTCGACGCGGTCCTCGGCCGAGCCGTAGATCGTGACGGTCGACGCGCCGCTCGTGCTGCCGTCACCGATCAGCCAACCGAGGTAGTGGGCCAGCTCGTACGACCACACCTCGGGGAAGCGGAGCTCGGCGTCCTTGCCCTTGTCGCCCTTGGTCCAGTAGGCGGCGGGGTCGTTGCTGACGGGGAGCGCCCAGTCGGCGTTCACCGCCGGCGTCGGGACGTCGAGCGAGCGCACACGATCGTCGTCGGTCAGCTCCGCCGCCTCGACGTACCCCCGGTTGAGCGTGAAGATCTTGTGGCCCGGGGTGCAGCGCAGCTCCATCCCGTTGCTGAAGCGCAGCCGGACGATCGGGTTGCGACCGGTGATCATGAACGCCTCGGGGGTGGTGAGCACGGCGCGAGCGACCGGGGCCGTCGGCGTTGGTGATGTCGTGGGTGTACACCGAGAACTCCTCGCCGTGGTTCGCACGGTCGAAGAGCTCGCTGAACCGGATGAGCCCCTTGTCGGTGTGGACGAGCGTGTCACCGGTGAAGCAGGGGTTGCTGGCCTCGATGCGGCCGGTGCTCGACGCGGTGTGCCAGCGGTTGATGGTGGTGTCGAACTGCAGCCCGGGGTCGGCGCACTCCCATGCGGCCTCGGCGATCTGGCGCCACAGGTCGCGTGCCGGCACGGTGCGCAACGCCTCACCGGTGGTGACCGCGTTCGAGCGTCCAGTCGGCGTCGGCGACGACCGCTTGCATGAACTCGTCGGTGACGCGCACCGAGTTGTTGGCGTTCTGGTACTGCACCGAGAACGAGTCGCGGCCGTCGAGGTCCATGTCGAAGCCGTGGTCGCGCAGGACGCGGGCCTTGCGTTCCTCGACGGCCTTGCACCACACGAACTCCTCGATGTCCGGGTGGTCGACGTCGAGGATCACCATCTTGGCGGCGCGCCGCGTCTTGCCGCCGGACTTGATCGTGCCGGCCGAGGCGTCGGCGCCGCGCATGAAGCTCACCGGGCCGGACGCCGTGCCACCGCCGCGCATTCCCTCGGCGCTCGAACGGATGTGCGAGAGGTTGGTGCCGGCGCCGGACCCACCCTTGAAGATGATCCCCTCTTGGCGGTACCACTCGAGGATCGAGTCCATCGTGTCGTCGACCCCGAGGATGAAGCACGCCGACGCCTGCGCCGGAACCCCCGGGACGCCGATGTTGAACCACACCGGGCTGTTGAACGCCGCCCGCTGCGTGACGAGCACGTACTTCAACTCGGCGGTGAACGCGGCGCACTCGGCGTCGTCGGCGAAGTAGCCGCCCTCGGCCCCCCAGCGGGCGATGGTGTCGACGACCCGGTCGACGACCTGGCGCAGCGACGACTCGCGGCCGTCGGTGCCGAGCGTGCCGCGGAAGTACTTCTGGGCGACGATGTTGCTGGCGTTGAGCGACCAGTCCGTCGGGAACTCGACCGCCGGCTGCTCGAACGCCACCGTGCCGGCGAGGGCGTTGGTGATGCGGGCGTCGCGGCGCTCCCACACCACCTCGTCGTACGGATCGACCCCTGGCGACGTGAAGAGGCGGCCGACGCCGATGCGGGCCGACGGGTCGGCAACGGAGTAAGGGACGAGCGATGCTTCGGTCGGCGGGGTCACTGGTCCTGCATCTCCTTCCCGCATCGCCAGTGGCGTGCGTCAGCGGCGGTCTCGCGGGCGTGCCCGACGAAACTACGTCATTGTAGTTCAGGCCATCCCGGACGCCACTCGGTCGACGTCGAGTCCTGGTGATCGGTCCCGACGTGTGGCGCGGTATCACAGGTCCAGGGCGGCAGCGCCCCAAACCACCGTGGGCACGGTGGCTCCAATCCGTGTACCGCGCCGCCGTCGGTATCGGATGACACCGTAGACATCGCGGTCTGTGGGTAGGTAGAGGGACAACCCTGTGAATTCGGTGTGGGTTTCGACGCTCTCAAGCTGTGGGCAACCCGGCGTCCACCGTTCGCTCGATCGCCGTTCACCCGGACGCGTGCCATGATTCGGCCGTGCGCCGGATCTTCCCTGCTCCCGAGCACGACCTCGGTGTGGACGGGCTCGACGAGCTGTACGGCGCGCCGCGGGTGCGAACGGCTCAGCGACCGTGGGTCGGCGTCTGCATGATCGCCAGCCTCGATGGCTCGACGGCCGTCGACGGTCGCTCGACCGGGCTCGGCAACGACGGCGACCGGGCGGTGTTCGCCGCCCTCCGGCGCGCCGCCGACGTGGTGGTGGTCGGTGCCGCGACGGTTCGCGCCGAGGGCTACGGAGCACCGAGAAAGCAGGGCCAGCGCATCGGGGTCGTCACGGCGTCGGGCGACGTCGACCTGTCGGGCGAGCTGTTCGCGTCGGGCGCCGGCTTCCTGATCATGCCCGAGGACGGACCGACGCCGCTCACCCGCTCGATCGACGTCGTGCGCGCCGGACGCGGCCGCGCCGACCTCGCCGCCGGCCTCGCCCGGCTCGACGACATCATGGATCCGCCGACGTTCGTGCAATCGGAGGGTGGCCCGCGCCTCAACGCCGCACTGGTCGACGCCGGCTGCGTCGACGAGATCGACCTCACGGTCGCCCCGCTCGTCACCGGCGGACCGGGCTCACGCATCGTCGAGGGCGCCGAGGATGCGCTCGTGGCCTTCGCCCTGGCGCACACGCTCGTCGACGGCGACGGCTACCTCTTCACGCGCTGGGTGCGGCGCGACTGACCGGTCAGCCAGACGGGTCGTCGGTGCGCACGACCAGGGCGGTCGGTAGCGGGCCCAGGAACGTCAGGGCGATGCGCTCGTAGCCCTCGGGAACGACGATCGCAGAGTGACCGGTGAGCACCCGCACCGTCGTGACCGCCTCGTCGTCGTCCAGTTGCCGGAACGTGCCGTACTGGCCGCCGATGTAGTCGCCGCGCACGCGGACGTCGACCCCCCGACGAACGAGCTCGGCGGCGATCGTGTCGTTGTACGGGTCGGGGAACGGGCGTCCCGCAGTGTCGATGAAGATCGTGCCTCGCCCCACCAGATCGTCGGCGGCGTCGCGCAGCCGTTGCGCCGCCGCCTCGTAGCGGGTCAGGTACTGCTGCGGGCTGAGACGCTCGTTCGACGTCGGCACGGCGGCGACGAGGGCGATCCCACCGAACACCGCGACCGCGAGCACCGCATCGCGCCGGTCGCCGACCCGGCCGACCCGCAACCACGAGACGACGACGAACGCCGTGAGGAAGGCGCCGATCGCCCACAGCCAGCGGGCCTTGTGCGCCGAGAACCCGAACTCGTCGATCGGCAGACCCGACAGCGAGATCACGGCGCCGACCAGCGCCGCCACCGAGACGAGCGCGCCCGCCACCACGGCATCGTCACCACGTCGGCGCCCCACCACGCCGAAGGCGACGACCACCGCGGCGATGGCGAGCAGTCCGAGCGTGGCGACCGGGGCGGACAACCAGTCCGGACGGAACACCCGCCCGCCGAACGTCCGAACGAACCCACCGCCGTTGGGCAGGCTCGACGCCACTCCACCGCGCAGCCAGAACGGCGGCCGCACCAACACCATCGCGGCAGCGCGCACGGCGTCGCCGAGGCCGAGCGTGGTGCCACCGCCGCCCGGCCCACCATCGCGGGCGAAGCGCACGATGCGGCCGAGGTTGCCGCTGCCCCACAACTGGTCGATCAGCGGCTGCAGCCACAGCACGAACCCGACGGCGATACCGCCGACGAGCCACCGCCAGTCGACCGGACGGCGCCGGCGGACCAGCAGTCGACCGAGCGCGGCGGCGAGCACGATCACCGGGGCGAGCACCAGGTAGCTGCCGTGGGTCTGCACGACGAACGAGAAGGCGACGACGACGACGATGAAGGTCTCGTCGCACCCCGATGCGAACGCCCAGGCGCCGACCAACAGCACGAGACCGGGCACGATGGTGACGATCGGCGGCCAGGGCTCGAACAGCGCCTCGCTGCCGAGCGCCCACATCAGCACGCACGTGGCGGTGACGACGACGACGGCGCCGTCGCGTCCGAGCGCCCGCCGCGCGCTCCATCCGATGAGCCAGATCGAAGCGATCATGATCGCCCCGGCGCCGACGGCGACCCCGGCGCCGTGCGGGAACAGGCGCACCGGGATGGCGAGGAGGTCGAACAGGAGCGGCCCGGGGTGGTGCACGGTGTCGCCGGTGCCCGACGCCGACGACACCATCCCGATCAGCGGCGGGTGGCTCGACAACACGTCGTAGGCGCGCGCTTCGACCACCGCGTCGTCGTCGAGCGGCACGAACCCGCGCCGCACGGCCCGCACGACCGACAGCACGACCAGCAACGAGGCGCCGGTGGCGAGCCAGGCCCAGATCGGTGGGAGCGGCGCGACGACCGCCGCGGCCGGCGCCGGTGCGGGCTCGTCGACGGCCGGCGGCTCGACGACGGCGACGGGGCTATCTGCGCTCGGCGCCAAGTTTGCCCAGCAGCTCGATCTCGCGGTGGAAGTCGGCCGCCGCGTCGAAGTTCTTGTAGACGCTGGCGAAACGGAGGTAGGCGACCTCGTCGAGGGCGCACAGGTGGTTGAGCACCAGCAGGCCGATCTGGGCGCTCGTCGCCTCGGCGCCACCGAGGCGCACGGCGTCCTCGACCGTGTCGGCGATGCGCTCGACCTGCTCGAGCGGGATGGCGCGTCCCTTGGTGGCGGCGAGGAGACCACTGATGACCTTGGCCCGCTCGAACGGCTCCACGCCACCGTGCGACTTGACCACGGTGAGCGGCACCTCGTCGACGCGCTCGAACGTGGTGAAGCGGTGCTCGCAGTGCGAGCACCGTCGGCGGCGACGCACCGCCGCACCTTCGGCGGCGAGGCGCGAGTCGACGACCTTGGTGTCGTCGGCGTGGCACAGCGGGCAGTGCACCTGGCCAGCGTACATGTCGACTCCAGCGCGATGCCGGGCGCTGCGGCGACCGGGGGGAGGACGCCGGCGTCGCAGCGCCCGGGGTCAGGCGGCCAGGCGAGCCGGACCGCGATCGCGACCGTCGCGGCGTGCGGCGAGCTCGGCGACAGCGGCCGGCGAGGCAGGACGCCGGCCGCTGTCACTCGATCGGGGCGCCGACCACCGCACGAGGGCGATCGCGCAGCACATCCACGGAACCACGAGCAGGGGCATCGACAACGGCGCCGAGACCGGGCCGCCGAGGAGGGCGTCGACCACGGTCGCCAGCCCGACACCGGTGAGGGCGACGACGGCGAGGGCGCACAGGGCAACCGCTCGACGGCGGCGGCGATAGATGGCGACCGGCACGCGAGCGGCGCGCCGACCGTGTGTGGCACGTGGGTCGCGGGTCGGGTCGGCGACCGCCGGGGGTCGGCGGCGGGACGTGGCGGTGGTGGGGCGGGCGGTCGTCACGGCGTGCTCCCTTCGATCGATCTGGCGGGACGGTCGAGCTGTCGCTCGAACGGGTGTATGTCGAACGAGTGTTCGCAGTCAACCAGAACACCGGTTCGATGTCAACCGCGAAGGGAACAGATGTTTGACACCCAGGACGAACGTGCGTACGATGACGCCATGGCCGCCGCCCGCATCACCACTCGTCAGCGTCAGATCCTCGACGTCATCGAACGCAGCATGCGCGACCGCGGCTACCCACCGTCGGTGCGCGAGATCGGCGAGTCGATCGGGCTGACGTCGCCGTCGACGGTCCACAGCCACCTGCGCACGCTCACCCGCCTCGGCTATCTCCGCCGCGATCCGGACAAGCCACGTGCCATCGAGGTGCGCTGGGACCCGAACTCCGGAGCCGTGATGGAGCGCCGGCCGGTGCGCCACGTGCCGCTGGTCGGCGACGTCGCCGCGGGCACCGACGTCCTCGCCGTCGAGCAGGTCGAGGAGATCTACCCGCTCCCGGCCGACTTCACCGGCGAGGGTGACCTGTTCATGCTGCGGGTCCGCGGCGAGTCGATGATCGAGGCCGGCATCCTCGACGGCGACTACGTGGTCGCCGTGCAACAGAACAAGGCGCGCAACGGCGACGTCGTGGTCGCCGGCATCCCCGGTGGCGAGGCCACGATCAAGCACTTCACGGCCGCCGACGGCGTCGTCACCCTGACGCCGTCCAACTCGACGATGGCGCCGATGATCTTTCCTCCCGAGGACGTCGAGATCTACGGCCGCGTCGTCACGGTGATGCGCCGGCTCTGACCCGTCAGGCCGACGCTCCGGCCGAGGCGGCGAGGGGGCGACGCGTGACGCATCGGAAGCCGACGTGGCTCATCCCGGTGTCGATCATCTGCGGGCGACGGGCCGCCGGGCGGTAGCGCTGGCAGTAGCTGTCGGCGCACAGGAACGAGCCGCCCTTCACCACCTTGCGCGGGACGTGGAACTGCGGTTGCGCCGGATCGAGGCTGCCCGCCTCCGTCGCCGGGCCGCAGCACCCGCCGCCGTCCACTCCGCGTGCCGTCCACCAGTCCGACGTCCACTCCCACACGTTGCCGGCCATGTCGTAGAGGCCGAACCCATTGGCGGGGAACGAGCCCACCGGCGTCGTCGGCCCCGTAGCCGGGCTCGCGGCGCCACGGGAAGTCCCCGTGCCAGAAGTTCGCCAGCCGCTCCCCCGGCTGCTCGGGCCGGTCACCCCACACGAAGGCGGCACCCTCGATGCCGCCGCGGGCGGCCCACTCCCACTCCGCCTCGGTCGGCAGGTCCTGACCTGCCCAGGCGGCGAACGCCTCGGCGTCCTCGTGCGCCACGTGGACAACGGGATGCTCGGCGCGGCGCCGCCACGAGCTGGCCGGTCCGTCCGGACGGCGCCACGACGCCCCCGGCGTCCACCGCCACCACGCTTTGGCTTGGTATGCGTCGACAGTGCATGTGGGTGAAGTTGACCCAGCAGAAGAACGGGTCACCGGCGTCGTGCTGGCGCCGGATGAAGTCGACGGCGGCGTCGGCGAACTCGTCGTCGCACGTCTCCATGCGCGTGCGCGTCAGCGGGCCGGTGTCCTCGATCCGCTGCTTGCCGACCCGCCCCCACCGCTCGTGCTCGGTCGCGTCGTCCTCGTCGGTGGCGTGGCAGTGCAGCACGCCGCGGGGACCGAAGCGCTCGCGGAACTGCGGGAAGCCGTTCTCGCTCGGGTAGTCGGGGTCCTCGGGGTCCTCCTCGGCGTTGAGGTGGTAGAGGTTGCCGAAGAACTCGTCGAACCCGTGCACGGTCGGGAGGTACTCGTTGAGGTCGCCGAGGTGGTTCTTGCCGAACTGCCCGGTGGCGTAGCCGTGGTTCTTGAGCAGCTCGGCGATCGTGGCGTCCTCGGCCCGCAGACCGATCGGGGCGCCGGGGATTCCGACCTTGCTCAGCCCGGTGCGGAACACGCTCTGGCCGGTGATGAACGACGACCGCCCGGCCGTGCAGCTCTGCTCGCCGTAGGCATCGGTGAAGCGCATGCCCTCGTCGGCGACCCGGTCGATGTTCGGCGTGCGGTAGCCCATCAACCCGTCGCTGTAGCAGCTCAGGTTGGTGATCCCGATGTCGTCACCCCAGATCACGACGATGTTCGGCTTCCCGTTCGGCATGGAGGCGGCTCCCTTCAGGCGGTCGATCGTCGACGACGGTACCAGGCGGTCGCGGACGGCTCCCGGCCGTGGGTCACGCCCCGCCAGCGCGCAGGCGAGCGGCCATCAACTCGATGCGGTCGTCGGGTTGGACCACGGCGACGCGCACGAATGACGCACACCCCAGCCCGTAGAACTCGCCCGGGCTGACCACCGCGCCCCCGGCCCGGGCCAGGCGCTCGGCGAACTCCCAGCCGTCTCCGGCGTCGAACCAGAGGTAGAAACCGCCGTCCGGGAGGGCGATGTCGATGCCCGCCCAGTCGCCGAGGGCGTCGGCGGCGAGCTCGAGCCGGCGCCGGTAGACGTCGCGCTGGCGCTCGACGTGGTCGTCGTCGTCCAGCGCCACCACCCCGGCCGCCTGCACCGGTCCGGGCACCATCATCCCGACGTGCTTTCGCACCTCGCGCAGGTACCGCACCAGCTCGGGGTCGCCGGCGTAGAAACCGAGCCGGGCGCCGGCGAGGTTGGAGCGCTTCGACAGCGAGTGCAGGGCCACCACGCCGTCGAGGCCGTGCTCGAGGATCGTGCGGCCGCGCTCGTTCCACGTGAACTCGACGTAGCACTCGTCGGAGAACACCGGCACCTCGTGGGCGCGGCCCCACGCTGCGACCGCGCCGAGGTCGTCGACACGCCCCGGTGGGATTGCCCGGCGAGTTGACCCACAACGCGAGCGCCCGGGCGGCGTCGGCAGCGTCGATCGCCGCGAGGTCGAGCCGGCCGCGCTCCGTCAGCGGCACCGCAACCGGGCGGCAGCCGGCGAGGATCGCCCCCATCTCGTACGTGGGGTAGGCGACGGCCGGGTAGAGGATCGTGTCGCGGTCGGGCGACCGCAGCCGCAGCCACTGCGGCAAGGTGCCGACGAACTCCTTGGTGCCGACGCACACCGCCACGTCGGCGGCGTCGACCGCGACGTCGAAGCGGCGCGCCATCCAGTCGACGATGGCTCGCCGCAGCTCGGGTGTCCCGATGCTCGGCGGGTACCCGCGCTCGCTGCCCGACGCCGACAGCGCGCTGACCACCGCCGGTGGGGCGGGATCGATCGGCGTCCCGATCGACAGGTCGACGGCCCCTCCGGGCAGGTCGCCGGCGATCTTCAGCAACCCGTCGAGGCGCTCGTACGGGTACGGCGGGGGGACGAAGCCGGCGACCACCGTCAACCGCTGGCGCCGTCGGCTCGGGGGCTGCGCCCCCGCTCGCTCGCGCTCGCCGGCCCGGGACGAGCTTGGCTCGTCTCGACGACGAACTCGCGCAGGCGCCCGACCGACGGCCCGGAGAGCCGAGCCCGCACCCGCATCGCGTCCGGTTCGTCCGATGTCGAGACCACCTCACCCTCGCGATGCACCGCGGCGAGGATGTCGCCCCGGTCGTACGGCACGAACAGCTCCACGACGGCAGTCAGTGACCGGAGGCGGTCACCGAGGGTGCGCAGCAGGTCGTCGATGCCGTCGCCCGTGACGGCACTGATCGCCACCGAGCCCGGGTGGTCGTGGGCGAGGCGCTTCGCTTCGAGCGGCGCCAGGTCGGCCTTGTTGAACACCAGCAGTTCGGGAACCCGGTCGGCGCCGATCTCGCTCAGCACCTCGCGCACGGCGTCGATCTGGCCGGTCGGGTCGGCGGCGCTCGAGTCGACCACGTGGACGAGGTAGTCGGCGTCGGTGGCGACCTCGAGGGTGCTCTTGAAGGCCTCGACCAGGCCGTGGGGCAGGCGGCGCACGAAGCCGACGGTGTCGGTGAGCAGCACCGGCTCGCCGCCTGGCAGCGCGAGGCGGCGGGTGGTCGGATCGAGGGTGGCGAACAGGCGGTCTTCCGACAGCACGCCGGCGTCGGTGAGGGCGTTGAGCAGGCTCGACTTGCCGGCGTTGGTGTAGCCGACGATCGTGACCGAGGCCAACCCGCTGCGCTCGCGCTGCTTGCGCTGGAGGTGACGGGTGCGGGCCAGCTCCTTGAGGTCGACCTCGAGCTTGGCGATGCGGCGCAGCACGCGCCGGCGGTCGACCTCGAGCTTGGTCTCGCCGCTGCCGAAGCGGGTGCCGACGCCACCGCGCTGCTGGGCGAGCCGGGCTCCGGCACCGCGGCGCAGGCGCGGCAGGCGGTACTTGAGCAGCGCCAGCTCCACCTGCGCCCGACCCTCCAACGTGTGGGCGTTCTGGGCGAAGATGTCGAGGATCACCGCCGTGCGGTCGATGGCGGTACGCCCGAGAAGGCGCTCGAGGTTGTACTGCTGGGCCGGCGACAGCTCGTTGTCGAACACGACGGTGTCGGCATCGACGGCGAGGCACAGCAGGCGCAGCTCCTCGGCCTTGCCCTTGCCGATGAACCAGGTGTGATCGGGATGGTCGCGCCGCTGCACCATGCGCCCGGCCTCGTCGGCGCCGGCGGTGTCGATCAGCGCGGCGAGCTCGTCGAGGCTGGCGTCGGTGTCGTCGTCGGTGACGTCGGGGAACGTGACACCGACGAGCACGATGCGCTCCCGCACGGCGCGGTCGATGAGCGTGGCGCCGAGTGCTTCGGAGTACGGGGTGTTGCTCATTGGCTCACGTCCATGATGGCGCCGGCACGCTCGCCAGCTCGACGGTGGCGACGAACGTCGTCGGCCCGGTGAGGGAGATCCGCCGCGGATCGTCGCCGTCGAACGCGACGATCGCACTTCCGCCGTCCATGTGCACCACGATTTTCCCGTCCCGCGGCGTCGCCAGTCCCCACCGACGGGCGGCGTGGGCGGCGGCGCACGCGCCGGTGCCGCACGCCTTGGTGATGCCGGCGCCGCGCTCGTGCACCCGCATCGTGATGGCGTCGGCGGTCGGGCCGGCCTCGATGATCTCGAGGTTGACGTGCGCCAGCCGGGCGCCGAGCGCGGCGAGATCGACGGCCGCGACGTCGTCGACGGGCACGACGGTGTGCGGGTTGCCGACACTGAGATGGGCGACCGGCCGGTGCGGGTCGGCACCGAGGTCGTCCCAGCCATCGGGCGCGGCGACGTCGGTGACCTCGCCCATCTCGACCGAAACCATGAGCGTGCGGGGGTCGTCGGTCGCGGCCAGTTCGACCCGACGCGGGCCGGCGTCGGTGGCGATGCGCTGGGGCGTGAGGTCACCGCGGCGAGCGGCGAGCGCCTGGGCGAAGCAGCGGATGCCGTTGCCGCTCATCTCGGCGCGGCTGCCGTCGGCGTTGTACAGGACCATGCGGGCCGCGTGCTCGGCGTCGGACTCGCCGACGAGCAGGCCGTCGGCGCCGATGCCGGTGTGCCGGTCACAGACCACCTCGGCGAGGTTCGACAGCTCCGCCTCGGGCAGCGGAGGATGGAAGACGACGAGGAAGTCGTTGCCCAGACCGTGGTGCTTGCTGAGCGTGATCCCCGTCATCTGCGCCGCACCCTCACGACAGCGCAGCGATCACGGCGTCGCGGGCGGGGGCGAGCGGGTCGTGCGCAGTGGGGTCGATGTCGATCCAGCGTATGCGGGGGTCACGACGGAACCACCGCTCCTGGCGTACGGCGAACTGCCGCGTGCGCAGCACGATCGCGGCCACGGCCGCCTCGAGCGACACCACACCGTCGAGGTGCTCGAGCAGCTCCTTGTAGCCGAGCGCCTGCGCCGCGGTCGGTGACAGCCCGCCGAGCTCCAGCCGGCCGACCTCGTCGAGCAGTCCCGCCTGCATCATCGCCGTCACTCGCGCCGCGATGCGGTCGGCGAGGGCGGGGCGCGGCCAGCGCAGGCCGAGCTGCACCACGCCGGTGGGGGAAAGGCTGCGACACCGGGACCGAACGAGCTGAACGGGCGGCCGCTCCCGATGGTGACCTCCAGCGCCCGCACGACGCGTCGACGGTTGCCGGGGTCGATCTTGGCGGCAGCGGCCGGGTCGAGGTCCCCGAGACGGCCGTGCAACGCCGACGTGTCCAGCTCGTCCTCGAGGTCGGCGGCGATGTCGGGGAACCGGCCCGGCGGATCGAGCCGATCGAGCACGGCGGTGAGGTAGAGCCCGGTCCCGGCCACGAGCAGCGCCCGAGCGCCGCGGGCATCGATGCGGTCGATCGCCTCGTCGTACGCCGCTCGGTACTCGGTGACGGTGAAGTCGTCGCCGGGATCGCACAGGTCGATCCCGTGGTGGGGCACCGCCGCTCGCTCGGTGGGCGTCGGCTTGGCGGTGCCGATGTCCATGCCGCGGTACACCTGCATCGAGTCGACGGCGACGATCTCGGTGCCCGGCACCGCTCCGGCGGCCGCCATCGCCACGCTCGACTTGCCCGAGGCGGTCGGGCCGAGCAGGACGACCGGCGGCCGGTGGGTCACGACGTGGCGACGGGGATCTTGATGCGGTGGCGGGCCTCGGCGGTCTGCTCGCGGAACGTCCCGGCGAGGTGGTGCGGGGCGGCGCGGGTGATCTCGACCTCGGCGTAGGCGCCGGCACGCAACGGGTGCGGCGCCGTGAAGTGCACGACCCGGTGCTGGCGGGTGCGCCCGGCGAGCACCGACGGGTCGCGCTTGCTCGGGCCCTCCACGAGCACCTCCTCGACGCGCCCGACGCGCGCCTCGTTGGCGGCGAGCGCGCTCCGCTCGACGACGACGCGCAGGCGGTCGAACCGTTCGCCGGCGACGGCCGGATCGACGAAGCGATCGGTGAGTTCGGCCGCTTCGGTGCCCGGTCGAGGGGAGAAGATGAACGTGAACGCGTCGTCGAAGCGGGCCTCGGCGACGACGTCGAGCGTGGCGGCGAAGTCGTCGTCGGTCTCGCCCGGGAAGCCGACGATGATGTCGGTCGACACGGCGAGGTCGGCGACGACGCGCCGGGCATCGGCCAGCCGCTGCAGGTAGCGGGAGGCGGTGTACCCCCGGTGCATCGCAGCGAGGACCCGATCCGATCCGGATTGCAGCGGGTAGTGCAGCTGCTCGCAGACGGCGGGTGTGGCCGCCATCGCCCGGAACGTCTCGGGACGCATGTCCTTGGGATGCGGCGACGTGAAGCGCACCCGACGGATGCCCTCGACGTCGCCCGGCAGCCTCGAGCAGGTCGGCGAAGAGCGGGCGCAGGGCGACCGCACGGTCCCCATCGCGGCGCGCCGCCCGCTGGATGTCCCGGCCGTAGCTGTTGACGTTCTGGCCGAGCAGCGTCACCTCGGTCACGCCGTCGGCGGCGAGCGCCTCGATCTCGTCGACGACCTCGGCGAACGGACGACTGATCTCCTCCCCGCGCACCGCGGGCACGATGCAGAACGCGCAGCTGTTGTCGCAGCCGATCTGGATCGTCACCCACGCGTTGTAGGAGGTGGTGCGCCGGGCCGGCAGGGCCGACGGGAACAGGGCGTGGTCGTCGAGCACCGCCGCCTCGAGGATCTCGGTGAGCGGACCGTTCAGCGCCGCCTCGCGCACGAGCTCGGCGGCGCGGTGGACGTTGTGCGTGCCGAGCACGACGTCGACGTGACCGGCCCGTTCGCGAACCCGTTCGCGGTCCTTCTGCGCCAGGCAGCCCGACACCACGATCTGGCGGCCCTCGCGCCCCGCCTTCCACGTCTTGAGGTGGCCGAGGTTGCCGTACAGCTTGTTGTCGGCGTTCTCGCGGATGCAGCAGGTGTTGAGCACGACGACGTCGGCGGCGTCCTCCGACGCGGCCGGCACCATCCCGTCGGCGCTCAGCAGCCCGGCGATGCGTTCCGAGTCGTGCTCGTTCATCTGGCACCCGTAGGTGCGCACGACGAAGCTGCGGGCGGGTTCGCTCACGACGTAGCAGGCTACGGCGCGCCCGCGGTCCCCGCGATCGGCCCGATAGCTTCGCCCCGTGCTCGCGATCTGGAACTTCTCGACCGGCTACCAAATCCTCGGCGTGCTGCACATCCTCGCCGTCATCGCCGCGTTCGGCCCGCTGCTGGTGTACCCCTCGCTGCGCCGCGCCGGCGATACGGCCGGGCTGGCCAAGTTGCACATGTCGCTCAGCCTGCCGGCGCTGACGCTGGTGTGGATCTTCGGCATGGGCCTGGTCGGCACGTCCAAGGGCCACTACGACATGTCCCAGACGTGGATCGTGCTCTCACTCGTCGGATGGGTGATCCTGATGGCGGTGAGCTGGTTCCTCATCCGCCCGGCGATCACCGACACCAGCGAGGCTGCGGCGAAGCGGTTCAGCGCCGGCATCGGCGTGACCCACCTGCTGATGATCGCGATCCTGTTCCTGATGGTGTTCCAGCCCCACTTCTGACGCCATCGCCCTGGCGCCCTGCGGTCAGTGCCGCGCCAGCGCCACGAGGGTGACGATCCACAGGTACGCCACGACGAGTGCCAGCGCGGTGGCCGTCCGACGCTGGCCGGCCTCACCCGGTGCGCGGCGCGCCCCGGCGTAGGCGACGGCACTCGCCGGGATCCACAAGCCGCCGGCGACGTCGACGTCGCCGCGCCAGTGGATGATCACCCACGCGGCAACCACCATCGTCGCCGTCGCCGCGGGGATGGTGACGGCGGCGCGGATGTCACCGACGATCAGCGCCGCGCCGGCCACGGCGCCGGCGGCGAGCCACCACACGAGCCAGCCGGTGGTCGGCACCAGGACCGCCAGGTCGACCCGACCGATGCTCGTCCACAGCCCCTGCCCCGTTCGGTTGAACGCGTCGCCCCACGTGGGCGACGCGAACCGGTCGGGCGTGTCGAGCGCCCACGCGACGACGCCGACGACCACGGCGCTCGAAGCGATGATGGCGCTGGCCCACGCACCGGCCGCGGACCAGGCGAGCACGACCGCTCCGCACGCCGTGATCACCGCGACGGCGGCCCACGGACGCCCGGCGGCGACGCCGGTCAACGCCGCCGGCGTGACGGCGAGCGACAGCGCCGCGACGGACATCATCTCGTCGTTGCGAAGGGCGACGGAGATCGTGATGGCGAGCGTGGCGACCGCGACGGCGGCGAGCGCCAGCTGCGGGACCGAGCGCGAACCGCCCTCCTGCAGCGCAGCGGCGACGCCGACGAGGACGAGCACGACGGCCGCGACCGCCCAGACGGACCGCCCGCGAAGCGCGGCCGCCACGTCGGCGGGCGCCAGCGCGGACCGCGCCGAGGCCTCGCTCACGGGAGGCGGGCCGTGATGGCGCGGCGGGCCCGGCCGACCGACCGACGCGCCCGGCGGGCGGCGCGGACGGTGACCCCGAGCGACGTGGGCGCCGAGCGCGGCTTGCGTCTGCTGTGCTCGCGCCAGCGCGACCTCCCCTTCGATCAGCTCGCCGCGCCGTTCACCGGCGGCCTGCTCCGCCGACCGGGCGGCTAGCCTCGGCCGCGTCGAGCGTCGCCTTCAGCTGGTCGTAGGACTCCTGCGACGGACCGATCAGGTCGCGTAGGCGGTCGATCTCGGCGTTCAGCGCAGCGGCCTCGGCGTCGAGCATCGCGGCGAGTGTACGCAGCCCCGAGCCGGCGAAGAGGCAGTTGCTAGCCTGCCGCCGTGGTCGACGAGCGGCGTGGATCGACGCAACGTCGGCGCCTTGCTGCGATCGTGGCCATCGTCGGCGGCATCGCCCTGTGCTGGATCCTGCTCACGCCACCCGGCGCCGGCGCCGACGAACCGGGCCACCTCGCGCGCGCCGGGGCACTCGCCCGCGGCCACCTCGATCCCGACGCGGTCTCGGCCGACGGCTCGGCGACCTTCGATCTCCCCGCGAGCTACGCCGTGCCCGACCCGGCGTGCTACGCCTTCCATCCGGCGGTCCCCGCCGACTCCGCGGCCGAGCCGAGCGGGTCACAGCCGACGGTGGCGCTGCGATCGACGGCCGACGAGTACCCGATCTGGGGACACCTGCCCGGCGGGTTGCTCAGCCGCTTGCCGGGACTGCAGCCGATCTGGTGGGCGCGCCTCGGCGGCGCCGCCATCGCGGCCGCGCTGGTCGGCGCCGCACTCTCGTTGGCGTCGCCCCGGCGACCACTCGCGCGGCCGCCATCCTCCTTGCCGTCACGCCCACGGCGTGGGGCGTGTTCGCCGTCGTCAACCCGTCGGCGATGGCGATCGGCGGCGCCGTGGCGCTCTGGGCCGGGCTGCTCTACGCCTCGGTGCCGCCATCGTCGACGATGACGTGGCTCACCGCGTGCGGTTGGGCCGCGCTCGCACTGCCCCGCCGCGACGGGCTGATCTGGGCCTGCATCGCCCTCGCCATCGCCTTGGGTCGAGCCGGACGGACGTTCGCCCAGTGGTGGCGCGCCCTCGGCGTCGGGCCCCAGGTCGTCGTCGCCGGCTCGACGTTGGTGACGGCGGCGTGGGGCATCACCAACCACTCGCGCGTGTCCCGGCTCGTCACGCTGTCGCCGCTCATCCTCGTGGCGGCCGGTCGGCGAGGTGGTTGTGGCGCGAGCGGGTCCGCGGCCACGTCGGGCGGATCGTCCTGATGACCGCCGACGCGATGTTCGCCGCGCTCGGCGCGGCGGTGGTCCTCGTCTCCCGCCCGGGCGGCTGGGACGCCAGCCTCGCGTCGCGGGTCGTCGGCGAGACCGGGAACAACTTCATCGAGGCGATCGGCGTGCTCGGCTGGCTCGACACCTCGCAACCGGCGGTGTCGATCGTCCTCGTGTGCGCCGCGCTCGGGGTCCTCGTCGCCGCCTCGCTCGCGATGGGGTCGGGCGACGTGTGCTGGGCCGTCTGCCTCCTCGTCGTCACCGTCGTCTCGTCGTGGGTGTTCGAGCTGTACACGGGCGACACCACCGGGACCTACTGGCAGGGCCGGTACTCCCTGCCGTTGCTCGCCGGGATCCCCATGATGCTGGCGCTCGCCGGCGTGACCGCGGCGAGTGGGCGGCGGGTGGCGGTGGTCGTCGGCGCCGAGCGCGCTCGTCGTGCTCAACGTGGCGGCCTGGGCCGCCGCCCGACGGTGGGGCGTCGGCACCCACGGCTCGATGATGCCGTGGGACTGGGACACCAGCCGCGCCCCGCTCCCGCCGATCGTGGTGCTCGCGGCCCTCGCCCTGCTCTCGATCACCCTCGCTGCGGTGCTCTGGCCGCGGGACACCGTCCCGGCCCTCTCGGCCGTCGTGTCGCCGGATGGTCAGGCCGGCTCGCGGCGCAGCGTGCCGGTCGGCGGCAGCTCGAGGTAGTCGGCGCGCAACGGAGCGAGGTTCGGGTTGTAGTAGGGGTCGCGAGCGATCTCGGCTCCCCAGCGAGCGGCGAGCCAGTCACGCTCTTCGGTGCTCACCCCGCGGAGACGGGTTTGACTCTCGAAGTGGTACCACGACCGCCCAAGGGGACCAGATGATGCGCCGGCCGGTGGCCCGCACCTTGAGGCAGAAGTCGACGTCGTTGTAGTTCATGGGGAGCTCGGTGGTGAACCCGCCGACCGCCTCGAAGTCGTCCCGGCGGACCAATGCGCAGGCCGCGGTCACGCCGCTGCACTCACGCTCGACCGCGAGCGGCCACAGCGGCCCCGGCCCCGGCGAGTCGCCGCGCCAACCCATGCACAGATGCTCGGGGCGCTGGGCGTAGACGTGACCGCCGTGCTGCATCGTGCCGTCGGCGAACAACAACTTGGCTCCCGCCATGACGACGCCGGGCCTGGCGAGGTGGCCGACGAGCACCTCCACGCTCGACGGCTCGATCAGCTGCGTGTCGTCGTTGAGCAGCAGGATGAGGTCGCCGCGGGCGGCGCTCACCCCGAGGTTGACCTTGGCCGAGAAGTTGAACGGTCCGTCGAACGGCACCAGCGAGATCGGTGTCGGCGACGTCGCGGTGAGGGCATCGAGCACGACGCCGGGGGTCGCGATGTCGTGCACGACCACCACCTCCATCTCGCGGTAGGTCGACGCATCGAGCAGGCTGCGCACGGCCTCCACGACGAAGCAGCGGTCGACGCCCCAGACGCGTCCCGTGGAGCCTCTCGTGGGGATCACCACGCTGACGAGGGGGCGCGCTGCGACTCGCCGGACGACGCGATAGCACCCCTGCTGACGTGTCGTCTCGACGGCGGCGTCGATGCCCGAGCGGGCGCAATGGTCGGCGACCGCCCGGGCGCCGGCGGCGGTCGCCCACGGCGACGCCGGATCCGCCAGCCCGCTCGGCGCCGACTGCCGGCAGTGGTAGAGCACACGGGGCACGTGGGCCACCGACCCAGCTGCTTCGGTGAGCCGCAGGATCAGATCGTGGTCCTCGGCGCCCTCCAGTCCGTCGCGAAACCCCCCGACGACGTCGAGCAGCGATCGGCGGGCGACCACCAGGCGGGTGACGTAGTTCTGGCTGCGCAGGCGCTCGGGCGAGAAATCCGGCTTGTAGACCGGATCGACGTAGAAGCCGGCGGCGTCGATCACGTCGTGATCGCTGTAGGCGACGTCCACGCCCTCGGCCATCGCCGCCGACATCTCCGCCAGTGCGTCGGGCTCCAGCCGGTCGGTGTGATCGACGAAGGCGACGAGCTCGCCCGTCGCCGCGGCGAGGCCGAGCGCGGCTCGCTGCTGCGACGCCGCCCGAGCGACCGCAGCGACGCGGACCCGCCGATCCTCGGCCGCGGCCTCGTCGAGCGTGCGCATGACCGACGACGCCGCCGAGGCGTCGACGACGAGCACGTGCTCCCAGTCGGCGACCGTCTGGGCGCGCACCGACTCGATGCAGGCGCGCAGGTGCCGCGCCTCGGGTCCGCCGACGAGCGTGAGCACCGAGAACCGGGGTTCCGCCGGCGCGACCGAGCCACCGCGTCGGCGGTGGCCGATGCGGCCCGCACGGCGCGCCGTACGGAGCAGTGGGCCGGCCGACATCCGACGCACGGCGACCTCGATCTCCCGCGCGCCAGCGAGGTGGTCGTCGAGCTCGGCGAGCTGTCCACGCAGCCGTTCCGCCTCGGCCTCGGCCCCGCCCACCGCGGCCCTGGCGTCGGCGACGTCACGCCGCAGGTCCTCGTGGGACCGCTCGAGCGGCCCGACGAGGCTACGCAGACGGGCGACCTCGGCGCGGAGCAACGCCAACTCGGCGTCAGCGTCGGGCGCCATCGCCGGTGAGTGTAGGCAGCGACCCGTGCCGGCCGCGCGTGACCACCGGCCGTGATCGGCGCCGGGCTGTCAGTCCGGGAGGGTCAGGCTGCCGTCGGGCGCCGAGCGGCCAGTACGGGTTGTGGGCCAGCTCCCACACGTGACCGTCGACGTCGGCGACGTAGGCGATGTACCCGCCCCAGGGCGCCGCCGCCGGGGCGGCGAGCGACGTCCCGCCGGCCTCGAGCCATGCGGCGTGCACCGCGTCGACCTCGCCGGGCGCTTCGAGGTTGATGGCGATCGTGACCCCGGCGAACCCGGAGCGTTCGGCCGTCGTGTGGGCATCGGCGGCGAGCTCGTCGATGCCGTACAGCGACAGCACCGGCCCGACCGTCGAGAAGAACGTCACGTTCCCCGGCGACGACTGCGCCGAGCGCGTCCAGCCCAGCGCCTCGTAGAACGCCGTCGCCCGGTCGAGGTCGGCCACGCCGAGCGTCACCAGGGTGATGCGGTTCGGGACCGTCATGTCAGGCCGAGTTGCCCGCGCCCTCAGGCGAGGTCGATCGGCTGGTCGTCCTCGGCACTGAACTGGTCGGCCGTCGCGACCTCGGCGGCCGGCTCCTCGCCGCCCTTCAGGCCGGCCTTGGTGAGCACCCGGTCGCTGATCTCGACCATGATCTCGGGGTTGCTGGTGAGGAACACCTTGGCGTTCTCCCGGCCCTGGCCGAGCTGCTCGCCCTCGTAGGTGAACCAGGCACCCGACTTCTTCACGATGCTCGAGGTCGACCGCCATGTCGAGCAGCGAGCCCTCGCGGCTGATGCCCTTGCCGTACATGATGTCGAACTCCGCCTGCTGAACGGCGGTGACGACCTTGTTCTTCACCACCTTGACCCGGGTGCGGTTGCCGATCACCTCGATGCCGTCCTTCATCGACTCGATGCGGCGGATGTCGAGGCGCACCGAGGAGTAGAACTTGAGCGCCCGCCCGCCGGGCGTCGTTTCGGGCGAGTTGTGCACCATCACGCCGTCGACGAAGTAGTTGTGCGTGCCATCCACCTCGAGGTCGAACCGGTGCATGCTGCGCGTCGGCGGCTTCACCGTGATCGAGCGGATCGGCATCGGCATGAGCGCCCGGCGCAGCGGCGCGAACACCGGCTCGACCGCGAACCGCCCGCGGTAACGCTCGGCAGCAGCTTGTAGTCCATCGACGGATGCACGAACGGCGCGACGAGGGCGTGCAGCTTGGCGGTCTCGGCCGTCGGGAACTCAGAACGGCCTTTCGCGTGCGCCGCTGCGCGTGAGCTGGCCGTCGATGCCCCAGGTGTCGGCGAGGTGCTCGCGCAAGCCGCATGCGGGTGTCGGTCGACATCGCCTCGACGCAGATCTCGCAGCGACCGCTGCCGCCGCGGGTGCGCTCCTGCAGACCCTTGGACCGCAGCGCGAACGACCCGTCGTCCATGTACCAGACGGCGAGCGACAGCGGCGTGAGCTGCTTGAGGTAGTCGTCGCTCAACACCTTCTTGCCCGCCGACGTAGACCGCTTCGCGGAGCTCGGCGAGCTCGGCCAGCGGCTGCATGTCGTGGAACACCGCTCCCTTGGCGTTCGTCGAGCGGCTGACGCCGACGTTGGCGAACAGCGACGCCTTCCAATCGCCGTACGCCGCCTGCTTCGCACCAGTGTCCCCAACGGAACCGGGCGCCGATGCCCGTGCCGGGCTCGGCGACAGCGCACCGTCACCCATCAGGCCGCCGAGCAGCACCTCCCACTGGAAGTCGGAGAGGTCGTGCGGCGCCTGCCTGCAGCACCCGGTCACCGACGGCCAGCTCGCCGGCCTGCCGCCATCCGCCCGGCGTCAGATCATGATGGTTCTGGCGTGCGGCGAACTGAGCCAGCGCCGTTGCCCGCCGCGCTTGGCGACCGTGAACTGCAGGAACCGCTCGGCGACGCCGTTGTCGAACCAGTTGGTGACCTGCGCGGCACGATCTCGTCGCGATCGAAGTCGTAGGTCAGCACCTCGACCGGCAGCTGCTCGTTGACGATCTTGCCGATCTTCTCCTGCGTGCCGTCGGCCAACGTCACCCGGGTGCCGTAGCCGAGAAGCACCCGAACATGACGCCGATCTTCTCGCGGAGCTGGTTGATGAAGATGCAGATGGTGTTGGTCTTGTTGAGGTTGGCCGTGAGCTTGCGCAGGGCCTGGCACATCAGCCGGGCCTGGAGGCCGACGTGGCTGTCGCCCATCTCGCCCTCGATCTCGGCGCGGGGCGTGAGCGCGGCGACCGAGTCGATGACGACGACGTCGAGCGCACCCGAGCGCACGAGCATGTCGGTGATCTCGAGCGCCTGCTCGCCGGTGTCGGGCTGGGAGATCAGCAGCTCGTCGACGTCGACGCCGATCGCCCGCGGCGTACACCGGGTCCATGGCGTGCTCGGCGTCGATGTAGGCGCAGATGCCGCCGTTGCGCTGGGCCTCGGCCACCACGTGCATGGCGAGCGTCGACTTGCCCGACGACTCCGGGCCGAAGATCTCGACGACCCGGCCCCGCGGCAGGCCGCCGATGCCGAGGGCGAGGTCGAGCGCCAGCGCCCCGGTGGGGATGGCCTCGATCGCCATCGATCGCCTTCTCGCCCATCTTCATGACCGCGCCCTTGCCGTACTGCTTCTCGATCTGCGCCATCGCCATGTCGAGTGCCTTGTCTCGCTCGCGGCCTTGTCGCGGCTGCGGTCCTCCAGTGCCATCTGCTGCCTGCCTTTCGCCACGCCTGTCGTGGACTTCGCTCGATCGTTCGCTCGATCGTGGGTGGGACGGGGTGTCGGTTGGTGCGACCGTACGACGGGGGTGTCACAGGGTTGCCGCACGGCGAATGACAGCACTGTAATACCGAACAGCCGTTCGAGGCAAGCAACCGGGGCGGGTGGCCTACCCTGACCCGATGACCCTGCCGGGAGTGCTCGACCACGCCGTCCACACGCCGTACTCCGAACCAGGGACCAACGCCGGGCGTCGATCAGATCTGGGTGGCCTGGGGCCCCAGCTTCGAGGTGGCGGCCGCCCAGCTCCCGAAACGAGACGACGGCCGCCCAGATCGCGGCGGCAGCGGGCGTGACCCTTGCGGACCCCGGAGGCCAGGTGTACCGTGCGGTAAACGTTTGCTGTAAACGTTTACCCGCCTGGGGCGGGGTCGGGGGGGAGGGGTAGGCCGTGGTCCGGAGCAAGCGCTCGACGCTGGTCGCCGTCGCCGAGCGCGCCGGCGTGTCGATCGCCTCCGTGTCGCGGCGTGCTCAACGGGCTCGCCACCTCCGACGACGTGCGCCAGCGGGTCGAGCAGGCCGCGTTCGAGCTCGCCTACGTGCCCGACGCCTTCGCCCGCTCGTTGAAGATCGGCCGCACCGAGCAGATCGCCTTCGCCGTCGCCGACGTCGGCAACCCCGTCTACGTCAGGATGATGCACGCCGTCAGCAGCGTGCTGAGCGCCGCCGGGTTCCGGCTGGTGCTCTCCTCCACCGGCAACGACCCCGACGAGCAGCTCGACGTCGTGCGCAACGCCAACCGCGGGTTCGCCGACGGGCTGATCGTCGTGCCCCTGCGGCTCACGCCCGCACTGCTCGACGAGCTGTCGACCACTCGCCTGCCGGTCGCCGTCATCGGCTCGCTCCCCGACGGGGTGCGCCTCGACAACGTCCGCGCCGACTCGGCCGCGGGCGTCGGGCTGGCGATGGACCACCTCCACGCGACCGGCCGGCGCCGCATCGCCTTCGTCAACGGTCCGGTCGACACCGTGCCCGGGACCAATCGCCTCGCCGGCTACCTCGCCGCCGTCCGCCCGCCTCGGCCTCGCCACCAGCGCCGAGATGCAGGTGCAGGCCGACGACTTCACCTACGACGCCGGGCTCGCCGGCGCGGCGGCGCTGCTCGACCAGGCCAATCCCGACGCGATCGTCTGCGCCAACGACCTCCTCGCCGTCGCCACCTTGAAGGTGCTCCACCGGCGCGGACGTCGTGTGCCCGACGACGTGGCCGTCGTGGGCATGGACGACACCGAGCTGACCGAGCTCGTGCACCCGTCGCTCACCAGCGTCGACCTGCGCTCACGCGAGCGCGCCACCGAGGCCGCGCGCCTGCTGCTCGGGCGTCTCGCCGAACCGTCGCTCGACCCCCGTCAAGTCGCCATGGCGCCGGCGCTGACGATCCGCGAATCCTCGGCGCCGACCGCCGATCAGCGGGCGGTGCTGACGTGAGCATGCTGACCGTCGACGAGGTGATCGACACCACCAAGTCCAAGCGGGCGAAGCAGAAGCCTCGCGGCGGGCAGGCGGGCGGGGGCGGCGGCGTCGACGCCTGGAAGCTCGTCGTTCCGACGTTCATCCCGATCGTCATCTTCAGCGTCTACCCGCTCGTCCGCGGCATCTACCTCGGCTTCACCGACGCCAAGCCGGGCATCGACGTCACCACCACCTTCACCGGGTTCGCAGAACTACCGCGTGCTGTGGCACTACCACCTGTTCTGGGAGTCGTTCCGGATCGGCTTGATCTGGATGTTCTCGGTGACGATCCTGCAGTTCCTCGCCGCGCTGTCGCCTCGCCCTGCTGCTCAACGCCAACCTGCGCTTCCAGTCGCTCACCCGCACGCTGGCGCTCGTGCCGTGGGCGATGCCGCCGGTGATCATCGCCATCATGTGGCGGCTGATGCTCAACCCCAACTCGGGCCCGGTGAACAAGGTCATCCGGGCGTTCGGGTTCGAGGGCACCACCAACTGGCTCGGCGACTTCAAGACGGCGCTCCCGGCGGTGATCGTCGTCGGGGTCTGGGCGGGCATGCCGCAGACGACGATCGTGCTGCTCGCCGGCCTGCAGTCGGTGCCGCGAGGAGCTGCACGAGGCGGCGGCCATCGACGGGGCGTCGACGCTGCGGCGGTTCTGGCACGTCACCCTGCCGTCGCTCCGGCCGGTGATCATCGCGGCGACGACGCTCGACATGATCTGGAACTTCAACTCGTTCGCCCTCGTGTTCGTGCTCACCGCCGGCGGACCGGGCGGCAAGACGATGCTGCCGATGCTGTTCGCCTACAACGAGGCGTTCAAGTACAACCACTGGGGCCTGGCGGCGGCGATGGGCAACGTGATGGTGATCGTCATCGCCGTGTTCCTCCTGCTCTACCTCCGCGGTCAGGCGCGCAGCCGGAGCGCCCGATGATCGCCACCCGATCGAGCAAGTTCACCCGCCCGCTGCAGTACCTGGCGCTGATCGGGTTCATGATCTTCCTCGCCTTCCCCCTGATCTTTCTCGTCGTCACCGCCTTCAAGACCCAGCGCGAGGTCGCCGCCCCCGATCCCGGCCTGCTGCCGAAGGGGCTGCAGTGGTCGAACTTCGGCGACGCGATCCGGAAGATGCGGCTGTGGACGTCGGCTCGCAACAGCCTGATGGTCGCCCTCGCCACGGTCGTGCTCGTGATCCTGCTGGCGATGCCGGCGGCCTACGCGCTGGCCCGCTTCCGCACCCGCCTGCGCGGGATGGCGACCGGCTGGATCCTGCTCAGCCAGGTGTTCCCGTTCATCCTCATCGTGATCCCGCTGTTCATCGTGCTGCGCAACCTGCACCTCATCGACACGCTGTGGGGCCTGGTGCTCGTGTACACGGTGTGGTCGCTGCCGTTCGCGCTGTGGATGCTGCAGGGCTACATCGCCGGCATCCCCAACGAGCTGGAGGAGGCGGCGGCGATGGACGGCGCGGTCGCGGCTGCGGATCCTGCGCAGCATCCTGCTGCCCCTGCTCGCGCCGGGGCTCGTCGCCACCAGCCTGTTCACGTTCATCTCGGCATGGAACGAGTTCTTCTTCGCCCTCGTGCTCATCCAGGACCCGGCGAAGAAGACCCTCCCGCTCACGCTGGCGAACTTCGTCGGCCAGGAGGGCCAGGTGCAGCTCCCCCAACTCGCCGCCGGCTCGCTGCTCGCCACCATCCCGAGCCTCCTCTTCTTCGCCATCATCCAACGCCGCCTGACCTCCGGCCTCCTCAGCGGGGCGGTGAAGGGATGACAACGTCATGGCGTTCCCCGGCCACGCAGGCCGTTGCTGGCCGCTCCTCGGCTGGCGCCTCGTCGCTCGCACCCGCGACATGGTCCACCATGCTCGCCCGAGATCTCCCGAACCGAGCAACCCAACCCGAATCAACAAGGAGCAGCACATGAAGCACAAGGCATGGGGCGCGGCCGCCGCCCTCGGCATCGCCCTCGCCGGCGTCGCCACGTCGGCCGGAGCCCACGCGAGCGGTGACCCGATCACCCTCAAGTTCCAGAGCCTGGCGTTCCAGGACAGCACGATCGCCGCCACCCAGGCGATCGTCGACGCCTGGAACACCGCCAACCCCGACGTCCAGGTGGAGATCCTGCAGGGCAGCTGGGACAACGCCAGCGACCAGCTCACCACCCAGTTCGCCGGCGGCACGGCACCGGACATCATCCACTTCGAGTCGGCCGCGATCGGCGGGTTCGCCCAGCAGGGCTACCTCGCCGACCTGTCGCCCTACCTGAGCGACGAGGTGAAGGCGAGCGTGTCCGACGACATCTGGGCCACGGTCTCCACCAGCGACGGGGCGATCATCGCCGCGCCGACGCTGCTGCAGTCCTACGTCGTGTTCGCCAACACCGACGTGTTCGACGCCGCCGGCGTGGCGGTGCCGACCGGCGACACGATGACGTGGGACGACTTCGCCGCCCTCTCCAAGTCGCTGACGAACGGCGACACGTTCGGGCTCGGCTGGGGGCTCAAGTCACCGACCGCCACGGTGATGAACCTGGCCCTCGGCTTCGACGGCACGTTCTTCAGCACCGAAGGCGACACGACGTCGATCACCGTCGGCGACAACGAGTTGGCGGTGCCGCAGCGCATCCACGACATGGCCTACGTCGACAAGTCGCTCGACCCGGTGTCGCTCACCCAGAGCGGCGGGGACGTGCTGCCCGGCTTCTTCGGCGGCACGTACGCGATGTACGTCGGCGGCAACTACATCGCCCAGCAGATCACCGAGACCGGCCCCGAAGGCTTCCACTGGACCGTCCTGCCGTTGCTCGAGGGCAGCGCCGGCACCCACCAGGCGGCCAACCCGCAGACGCTCTCGGTGTCGTCGCAGAGCGATCACGTCGAACAGGCCGCCGCCTTCGTGAACTTCTTCATGGACGCCCAGAACCTCGCCGCGGTCGCCGAAGGTGACTGGCTGATCCCGTCGTCGGGCGCCGCCCGCGACCAGGTCGCCACCGACACCAACGGCGAGAACAGCTGGCCGGAGATCCTCGCCAGCGGCGACAGCCTCGTGGCCGCCCCGTTCCAGTCGGCGATCAACTACCCGCAGTGGAAGGACCAGATCGCCACCCCGGCCCTGCAGCAGTACTTCGCCGACCAGATCGACCTCGACGGCCTGCAGAGCCAGCTGACCGACGGTTGGGACACAGGTGTCGGGCGGCTGAGCGTGCCCGACGGGACCCCCCACCCGGCGTCCCGTCACCCGGCTGCGACGCCGGGTGACGGGGCGTCCGGGACCCTCACCGACGCGGCGTGCGGCGCGCTCAGCGGCGCCGCCGTGGGTGACGCCCTCGGCGGGGCCACCGAGGGTTACACCCCCGAGGACATCCAGCAGCGCCACGGCGGCTACGTCACCGGGATCGTCGCGCCGTTCCACGCGGACTGGCGCGACGCCCGACCGATCGCGCCGTACCACAAGGGCGACGGCCACGTCACCGACGACACCCTGCTCACGCTGGCGCTCGTCGACGTCTACGCCGAGGTGCGCGGCCATCTCGACGCCTACGCGATCGCCGCCCATCTCGTGCCCCGACTGATCGGCGCCCGCCAGTGGATCCCCGAGCTGGAGGCCGAGGCGCTGCTCGTGCAGCGGCTCTTCCTCGCCGAGAAGTGGCTGGTCGCCCGCCTGCACTACGGCCACGTCGACCCGCGTGAGGCCGGCGTGGGCAACATCGTCAACTGCGGTGCGGCGATGTACATGGCGCCGGTCGGCATCGTCAACGCCGGCGATCCGGCGGGTGCGTACGCCGAGGCGATCGACATGGCCGGTGCCCACCAGTCGAGCTACGGCCGCGAGGCCGCGGGCGTGTTCGCCGCCGCCGTGGCCGAGGCGATGCGTCCCGGCGCGTCGATGTCGAGCGTGGTCGACGCGGCGGTGGATCTGGCCCACGACGGCACGCGGCAGGCGATCGAGGCCGTCGCCGACGCGGCGGCGCGCCACCACGAGTGGGCTTCGGCCCTCGGCGCGGTGCGCGATGCGGTCGCCCCGTTCGACACCGTCGGGCCCGACTACCGGATCACCGGCGCTCGACGCCCGCCGACCGAGCCGCACCAAAGCGATCGAAGAGCTCCCGGTCGCGCTCGGGCTGGCGCTCGTCACCGGCGGCGACTACACCGAGTCCGTGCTCGCCGCGTGCAACTACGGCCGCGACGCCGACTCGATCGCGACGATGGCCGGCGCCGTGACGGGAGCGCTCGGTGGCATGGCGGCGGTTCCCGAGCGGTGGCGGACGACCGTCTCCGCGGCGAGCCGGATCGACATCGTCGAGCCGGGACGCACGATGGCCGAGGTCGCCCGCGAGGTCTGGGCCGACGACGCTCGCGCCGCCGCCGCCCGCGACGCGGCGCGATCGTCGCTGCTCGGCGATCGATGATCCGCCTCACCTGGTCGCAGCCGGAGGACCTCCTCCCCCACGCCCTCGTCGCCGCCGAGCTCGACGGCGTCGACGTCGGCGACCTGCGCGAGCGCTGGATCGCGGCCGGCGGTCGCGCCGAGGCGAGCGTCGGCGGGGCGTCGCCCGAAGCCGCCGCGCCCGGGTTGCGCGAGCTGGCGGCTCGACTGCTGGCCCTCGTCGACGAGCGCGAGCGTGCCGGCCGGGCTGCGCCAGCGCGAGCCCGACGACCTCGCCGCCATCGCCGCGCTCGCCCCCGGCCGGCATCCCGTGCCGAGCGGAGGCGTCGCTCGATCGGCTCCACGGGGCGTGGATCGGTCGGGCCGCCGGGTGCCTGCTCGGCAAGCCGGTGGAGAAGGTCGGCCGGCCCGGCATCCGGGCGATCGCCCGCTCGACGGGGAACTGGCCGATCGCCTCGTACTTCACCGCCGTCGGGCTGGACCCGGCGGTCGCGGCAGCGCACCCCTGGAACCGACGCAGCGCCACGAACAGCCTGGCCGAGAACATCGACGGGATGCCCGAGGACGACGACATGAACTTCCCGCTGATCGCCCTCGACCTCGTCGAGCGCTGCGGGGAGGCGATCACCACCGACGACGTGGCGACGTCGTGGCTCGAGCGGCTCCCCGGCGGCCGGGTGTTCACCGCCGAGCGGGTGACCTACCGCAACCTGCTCGCCGGCGACGAGCCCGCGGTGGCCGGGCGCCGGGGCAACCCGTTCCAGGACTGGATCGGCGCCCAGATCCGCGCCGACGTGTACGGCTGGGTGGCGCCGGGAGAGCCGGGGCGCGCCGCCCGAGCTGGCGTGGGCCGACGCTCGGCTCACCCACCACCGCTCCGGGCTGTACGGGGCGATGTTCGTGGCGGCGGCGGCCTCGACCGCCGTGGTGGCCGGATCGGTGGACGAGTGCATCGCCGCCGGGCTGTCGGTCGTGCCTCCGGCCAGTCGCTACGCCGCGGCCATCCGCTACGGCGTCGACCTCGGACGCGGGTCGCTCGACCTCGAGGCGGCGCTCGACGCGTTGTACGCCGAGTACGGCCACCTCCACTGGGTGCACGCGCTCAACAACGCCGCACTGGTCGCGTTCGCGCTGTCGCGCAGCGCCGGCGAGTTCCACCGGGCGATCACCACGGTGGTCACCGGCGGATGGGACACCGACTCCAACGGGGCCACGGTCGGCTCGATCTGCGGCGCCCTCGCCGGGGCCGGCGGCCTGCCCGTGGCGTGGACGGCGCCGTTGCGCAACCGGCTGACCACCAGCGTGCCCGGCTTCGACGGCATCGGGTTCGACGAGCTCGCCCGGCGCACCCACGCGGCGCGCCTCTACTGCGTTCCCCGGCCACGCAGGCCGAGGCTGGCGCCTCGTCGCTCGCACCGGAGCACGGGTTGGCATTCGATGCGTACGCCCCGCGGGCGATCGATCTTCCGTACACGTTCACGCTGGACGGCCCGCTCGACACCGCTGGCGCCGATGCCGCCAAGATCTTCGCCGCCCCCGCCGATCCCGGCGCCTGGCCGGCGTGGCGCCACCGGCTGCACGAGTGGCGCGACGACGCCCGCGAGCGGTACGCCTTCGATCCCGCGGCGTACGAGCGTGCGACGGCGCGCTGGGCGAGCACGTGCAATGCCCTCGCCATCGTGTGGCTGTGGGACGAGCGGCTGTTCGACCACGCCCGTCAGGAGTTCACCCCCGACGCGTTCCTCGCCGACGCCGTCGACCGCTACGGAGGTCTCGACGCCGTGGTGCTGTGGCAGGCCTACCCGATCATCGGCATCGACGAGCGCACCCAGTTCGACTTCTATCTCGACGTGCCCGGGCTGGCCGATCTGGTGGCCGCCTTCCAGCAGCGCGGCGTGCGCGTGTTCGTGGACTACAACCCGTGGGACACCGCGACCGATGACGTCGACGAACACCCGCGACGACTGGCGTCGCTCGCCGCCGACGTCGGTGCCGACGGCGTGTTCCTCGACACGATGAGCGCGGGCGGGGCCGAGTTGAGGGCGGCATTGGCGGCGCTCGATCCGCCACCGGTGCTGGAGGGCGAGTCGAGGGTGTCCGTCGAACGCATCGTCGACCACCAGGCGAGCTGGGCGCAATGGATGGCCGACAGCCCCGTGCCGGGAGTGCTGCGGGCGCACTGGTACGAGCGGCGGCACATGATGCACCACACCCGACGGTGGAACCACGACCACAGCGACGAGTTGCAGTCGAGCTGGGTGAACGGCACCGGGATGGTGGTGTGGGACGCCGTGTTCGGCAGCTGGGTCGGCTGGAATGCGCGAGACGCGTCGACGCTGCGGACGATGCGCCGAGTGCAGCGAGCGCTCGCCGAGGTGCTGCTGACCGGCGAGTGGACGCCGCTCGCCGACGGGTCTCCCGACGCCGTCGACGCCGGGGTGTACGCCTCCCGGTTCTCGACGCCGGACGTCACGGTGTGGGCCGCGGTCAACCGCGGCCTCGCCGACTACCGCGGCGCGGTGATCGACCCCGACGCCGTCGGCGATGGCGAGCGCGCGGTCACGTGGCTCGACCTCGGGACCGGACGCCTGCTCACCGGCGGCGACCTGTCGGTGACGGTGCCGGCACGCGGCGTCGCCGCGATCGCCGCCGTCGTGGGCGATGTACCGGAGCCGATCGCCGCATGCCTCGCGGCCGCCGCGGCCGACCCCCACGCGGTGGACACCACCTTCCCGGCGCGCGCCGACGTCCGGGTTGCGGCGGCCGTGTCGACGGGCACCCCGCCCGGCGACGCCATCGCCGTCGCCGGCGGCACCCACCGACTGTCGATCACGTACCGTCGCCGCGAGACCGGGATGTACGACGGCGCGCCGTACGTCGACGACTGGAAGCCGCTCCCGCCACGCTTGCACGACACCGTCGTCGAGGAGGTCGTCGTCACCGTGCGCCGCTGCGCCGTCGCCGCCCGCGAGGTGACGAACGCCGAGTTCGCCGACTTCCTCGCCGCTACCGGCTACCGGCCGCCGGTCGCCAACCGGTTCGTGCGCCACTGGGTCGACGGCGAGCCACCCGCCGCGACGCGGGCGGCGCCGGTGACGATGGTCGGCCTCGACGACGCCCGCGCCTACGCCCAGTGGGTCGGCGCCCGTCTGCCGACCGAGTTCGAATGGCAGCTCGCCGCCGAGGCAGCGGGTGCTCGGTTCGAGCGGCTCACGCCGCTCGTGTGGAACTGGACCGAGAGCGAGCACAGCGACGGCGTCACCCGCTACGCCATCCTGAAGGGCGGGGCGGCGCACCACGCCACGACGTCGGAGTGGTACTTCGACGGGGGCCCGCGGCCGCCGTCGTTCTCGGCCAAGCTGTTGCTCGCCGGGCTCGGCGTGGAGCGCTCGTCGAGCGTCGGGTTCCGGCTGGCGTGGGACACGTCGACCGCACCGGAGGAGGGGACGTGAGCGAGCGAGCGAACCATCAAGCACGGTCTTCGGTTCATTGGTGCACCAGCACCGGCTTCGGCGCGTTGGATGGATCGAGGGTGCACCGATGAACGAGAGCGCCGCCGCACCCGGTCCGCTGGCCGGACTGCGCGTCCTCGACGCGGCGACGCTGTTCGCCGGCCCGTTGGCCGCGACGTTCCTCGGTGACCTCGGCGCCGACGTTATCAAGGTCGAGCACCCGCGCCAGCCCGACGCCGCGCGCGGGCACGGTCCGGCCCGCGACGGCGTCAACCTGTGGTGGAAGACGCTCGGGCGCAACAAGCGCACGATCACGCTCGACCTGTCCACCACCGAGGGCGCAGACCTGCTCGTCGAGCTCGCCGCCGGCGCCGACGTGCTCGTCGAGAACTTCCGTCCCGGGACGCTCGAGCGGTGGAACCTCGCGCCGGAGCGCCTCCTCGCCCGCAACCCCCGGCTCGTCGTCGCCCGCGTGACGGCGTTCGGCCAGATCGGCCCGTACGCATCCCGTCCCGGATTCGGGTCGTTGGCCGAGGCGATGAGTGGCTTCGCCGCGATGACCGGTGAGCCCGATGGACCGCCGACGCTGCCGCCGTTCGGGCTCGCCGACGGCATCGCCGCGCTGGCGACGAGCATCGCCGTGCTCGCCGCGGTGCGCGCGTCGGAGGCGTCAGGGCACGGGCAGGTCGTCGACCTGGCGATCATCGAGCCGATCCTGATGATGCTCGGCGGTCAGATCACCGCCTTCGACCAGCTCGGGCTGGTGCAACCGCGGCTCGGCAACCGCTCGGCCAACAATGCGCCGCGCAACGTGTACCGCACCGCGAGCGGCGACTGGGTGGCGGTCAGCACCTCCTCGCAGTCGATCGCCGAGCGGGTGATGCGCCTCGTCGGGCGGCCCGACGTGATCGACGAGCCGTGGTTCGCCAGCGGTCACACGAGGGCCGAGCACGCCGACGAGCTGGACGACGCGGTGGCGGCGTGGATCGGCGCCCGCCCCACCGCGGAGGTGCTCGACTCGTTCGAACGGTCCAACGCCGCGGTCGGGCCGGTGTACGACGTGCGCGGCGTCGTGAGCGACCCGCAGTACGCCGCGCTCGGCACGGTCACGTCGGTCGACGACGACGAGCTCGGCCCGATCCGGATGCAGAACGTGCTGTTCCGTCTGTCGCGGACGCCGGCGACGATCCGTTGGGCCGGGCGCCCGCACGGCGCCGACACCGACGCCGTGCTCGGTGAGCTCGGCCTCGACGCGCAACGCCTCGCCGAGCTACGGGCGAAGGGTGTGGTGTGAACGGCAGCGAGCCGGTGACCACCGAGCCGGTGATCACCGCCCTCTACGTGCCGGGCGATCGTCCCGATCGCTTCGACAAGGCGGTGGCGACCGGCGTGGACCTTCTCATCCTCGACCTCGAGGATGCCGTGACCGTGGCGCACAAGGAGCTCGCCCGGGACGCGGTCACGCAATGGCTGACGGCCCACCCGTCCGGGTCGCGACCGGCCGTCGAGGTGCGTGTCAACGCCGGCGACGACGACGATCTCGCCGCCCTCGCCGGGGCGGCCGACGTCGCGATCCGGTTGCCCAAGGTGGAGTCGGGAGCCGATGTCGATCGCGTGGTCGACGTCCTCGGCGCCGTGCGGATCGCCGCCGTCGTCGAGACCGCCGTCGGCGTCGAGGCGCTCGGCGAGATCACCCGCCATCCCGCCGTCCGCGCCGTGTCGCTCGGCGAGGCCGACCTCGCCAGCGATCTCGGCACCCGGCACCCCCGTGTGCTCGACGCCGTGCGCGCCCGCCTGCTCGTGGCGGCACGCGCTGGCCGGGCTGCCGGCGCCGATGGCCAGCGTCTTCATCGACATCGCCGATCTCGACGGCCTGCGCGCCGACACGGAGGCGGCGCGGGAGATGGGGTTCGTGGGGCGGGCGGCGATCCACCCGGTGCAGGTGCCGGTGATCGCCGCCGCGTTCGCCCCCTCGTTGCGCGAGGTGGCCTGGGCCGACGAGGTCCTCGCCGTCACGGCCGACGGTGGTGTCGGTCGTCTGGCGTCGGGCGAAATGGTCGACCCGGCGATGCGAGGCCGGGCCGAGGCGATCCGCCGCCTCGCCGCGAGGGTGCGATGACCACTTCGGAGAAACGCGGACACAGGGTGACCACGTTTCCTCGCGACACTGGAGCCGACGGACGCCGACCGCCCGCGACGATGAGAAGCCGGCCGATCCGACGTCTCAACCGTGAGACATCACCCCTTCGACCAACCCGATCCCAGGAGACCGACACCCGATGAGCGACCGAACGTTCGAACCACGCTCCGGCCCGCCGGCCATCGAGACGAAACAGCTCGCCCGCAGCTTCGGCGCCGACATCCAGGCCGTCGCCGGCATCGACCTCACCGTCGCACGCGGCGAGATCTACGGCTTCCTCGGGCCGAACGGCGCCGGCAAGTCGACGACCGTGCGCATGCTCTGCACGCTGCTGGCGCCGACCGGGGGCTCGGCCACCGTCGCCGGCCACGACATCGTGGCCGAGCCCGGCCGGGTCCGCCTGCGCATCGGCGTGGCGCTGCAGGAGGCGGCGCTCGATCCGAAGCAGACCGGGCTCGAGCTGCTGCGACTGCAGGGTCGCCTCTACGGCCTCTCCAAGGCGGTCGCCGACCAGCGCGCCCGCGAGCTGGGTGCGTTGATCGACCTCACCGACGCCCTCAACCGGCCGATCGGCGGCTACAGCGGCGGCATGAAGCGTCGTCTCGACCTCGCCGCCGCGCTCGTGCACAACCCCGACGTGCTCTTCCTCGACGAGCCCACGACCGGGCTCGATCCGGTCAGCCGGGCCACGGTCTGGGCCGAGGTACAGCGCCTCAACGAGGAGCTCGACATGACCATCTTCCTCACGACGCAGTACCTCGAGGAGGCCGACGCGCTCGCCGACCGGGTGGGCATCATCGACGACGGCACCATCGTCGCCGAGGGCACGCCGACCGAGCTCAAGCGCAACGTCGGCGCCGACCTGATCGTCGTTCGCGTCGACGGCGACGCCAAGGAGGTGTGCGACGCGCTGGGCCGCGTGCCGGGCGTGCTCGGCGTCGAGGCCCACGGGCACGAGGCGGTCATCTCGACCGACAACGGCTCGGCGGCGGTGAGCGCCGTCGTGGTGGCGCTCACCTCGCGGGAGATCAAGGTGCGCGAGCTGACGCTGCGGACACCGACGCTCGACGACGTGTTCCTCGAGGTGACCGGCAACCGCATGGCGGAGGAGGACGAGGCCGAGGGCTCGTCCGATCCCACGACCGCGCCGATGCTGCAGGAGGTCAACTCATGACCGTCATTGCGTTCCCCGGCCACGCTTTGAACTGCCTGCGCAGCTTCTGGCCGCTCTCTCGCTGGCGCTCGCTCGCTCGCATCGTCACGGAGGTGTCCCAATGACCGCCGCCAGCCTCCCGACCGCCGTCGCCTCGCCTGGTGTGCGGGCCAGGCCCGCCGGCCTCACGTCCGACATCACGGCCATCGCCGGGCGCGCCCTGCGGGCGGTCCCGCGCGACCTCGAGGCGGTCGTCCCGCCGATCTTCATCGCCCTGTTCTTCTACCTCGTGAACATCGGGACGCTCTCGACCCTCACCGAGAGCAGCATCCCCGGGTTCGACTTCAAGGCGTTCCAGCTGCCGACCGCGATCCTGCTCGGCGTCACCGGCGTCTCGCGGGCGGCGGCCCTGGTGCTCGACGTGCAGGACGGCTACTTCGACCGACTGCTGCTCAGCCCGGTGCGGCGCACCTCGATCCTGCTCGGGCTGATGGTGGCCGACGTCGCCGTCGCCATCGGTCTCATCGTGCCGATCACGATCGTCGGCTTCGCCGTCGGCGTGCGCTTCGACACCGGGCCGCTCGGCGTGCTGCTGTTCGCCCTGCTCGGCGCGCTGTGGAGCCTGGCGTTCACGGGCTTCGGTTATGCGATCGCCCTGAAGACGGGGAACCCGGCCGCCGTCAACTCCTCGTTCCTGCTGTTCTTCCCGTTCCTGTTCCTCACCAGCTCGTACGTGCCCCGCGATCAGCTGTCGGGGTGGCTCGACACCGTCGCCACGTTCAACCCGGTGACGTACCTGCTCGAGGGGCTGCGCTCGCTCATCTACGGCGGCTGGGCGTGGGACGACATCGGCGCGGCGCTGGCCGCCATCGTGATCGTGGGCGCCGTGAGCATGTCGCTGTGCTTCGCCGCCCTGCGCGGTCGCATCAAGCGCGGCTGACCACCAGATCCCCCCGGCGACCGATGGGTGTCAGCATGACCGTACGGTCATGCTGACACCCATCGGTTGCGTCCCGTAGCGGTCGTACTAGCCCGTGATCCCGGTGCGCTCGACGCCCTCGACGATCCAGCGCTGGAGGAGCACGAAGGCGAGCACGAGGGGGGCGATGGCGATCGCCGAGGCGACGAACAGCTGGGCCATCTTGGGGCTCTGGGAGTTGAGGAACGACGACAGCGCCACCTGCACGGTCCACTTGTCGCGATCGCGGCCGACCACCAGCGGCCAGAGGAACGCGTTCCAACTGGCGATGAACGTGATCGAGGCCACGGCGGCGAAGATGCCCTTGGAGTTGGGTACCACGATCCGCCAGTAGGTGCCCCACGTCGAGAGACCGTCGATCCGCGCCGCCTCCTCCAACTCCATCGGGAAGCCGAGGAAGTACTGACGGAACAGGAACGCGGCGAAGGCCTGGAACATGCCGGGCACGATCAGACCCTGATAGGTGTTCAACCAGCCGATCTCGCTGACGATGATGAAGCTCGGCACGAACGTGACGGCGGCCGGGATCATCAAGGTGGCGATGATCGCCACGAACACCGGCCCGGCGAAGCGGTACGGGATGCGGGCCAAGCCGTAGCCGGCCATCGAGGCGATCAGCACGGCGCCCGTCGTCTGCACGACCGACACGATCGCCGAGGTGCGCAGGGCGCCGGCGAACGGCACGGTGCTGTTGTGGAAGAGGTCGGTGACGTTGCTCCAGTGCAACGACGTCGGGAACAGCTTCCAGTGCGGCGAGGTGATCTCGAGGTCGCTCGACAGCCCGTTGCGCACGATGAGATAGAACGGGATGAGGAACAGGATCGCGGCGACGACCAGCACCCCGTAGAGCACGGTGACGCTGAGCGCCGCCCGGGGCCCGCGCGGTCGGACCTCAGCCATAGCTGCCCCGCCTTCCCGAAGCCGAGCAGGCGACCCTGGCCGAGGGTGAACACGGCGATGAGGAACATCAGGATCACGGCGCCCGCGCTGCCATGGCCGAAGTCCTGGGCCCGCCCGAGGGCCAGGTAGTAGAGGTAGACCAGCGGCGGACGCGCGTACGGCGGGTAGTGCCGGCACCGGGGTTCGACAGCAGGTTGAAGAACTCGTCGAACGCCTGGAAGGCGTTGATCAGCAGCAGCACGAGCACCGCCGCCGACGTCGCCCGCAGTTGCGGGAACGTGATGTAGCGGAAGGTCTGCCATCCGGGCCGCGCGCCGTCGACCGCCGCCGCCTCGTAGAGATCCTTCGGGATGCGCTGCAAGCCGGCGAGGAACAGCAGCATGTAGAAGCCCACCTGCAGCCACAGCCGCTCGCTGACGATCACCACCCAGTACAGCGGCGGGTGCGGCCGTGACAGCCACTGGCGACCTCCGAAGCCGAACGCCCGGAGCACCGTGTTGGCCAGCCCGAAGCGCACGCCGTTGAAGATCGACAGCTTCCAGATCATCGACGCCACGACGTAGCTGCAGGCCACGGGCACGAAGAACACCGACCGGAAGAACCCCTTGGCGAAGCGGGCCCTGTTCACGGCAAGGGCGAGGGCGAGTGCGCCGACGAACGTGACCGGAACGATGAACGCGGCGAACGCCACGAATGTGAGCAGGCTCGAGCGGAACGCCGGGTCGCTCAGCATGTCCCGGTAGTTGCGCAGCCCGACGAACTCCGTCGGCGACACGGTGTTGCGCGCCTCGTAGAGGCTGAGCACCAGGCTCCAGACGATCGGCGCGGCGACGAACACGGCCAGCCCGAGGACGAACGGCCCGACGAAGACCCAGAACCAGATGTTGTTGTTCTGCGGCCCGGCGAGACGGCGCCACAGCGTGCGTGGTGGTGGCCCGGCGACCGGCCGGGCCGCCACCACGCTCGTTCCCGTGACCCCGACGGTGCTCACCGCGCCGGCTCAGGCCGGAGGCCGCACGAGTGATCCAACGTCAGCCGGTGGTGGCCGGCACGGTGCCGGCCGCCATGGTGCCGGCGGCCTCCGTGCCCATCGCCTCCGTGCCCGTCGGAGCGCTCCCGCCGGCCACGGTCGCCGCCGTCGCCGTCGCGCCGAGGCGGGCGAGCTCGCTGTCGACGACCTCTTTCACCTTGGCGATCTCCTCGGCCGGGTCGGCGCCCTCCGTGATCATGCGCGTGCGGGCATCGGAGTACGCCTGGTCCGACGCCGGGGTCCACAGCACCGGCGTCTGGGTGAAGGCGTACTGCTGATAGGCCGCGAGGGCGCTGGCCGCGGCCCCGGACTTCAGCGGCTCGGCCTGCTCGGCGAGGCTGTTGCGGGCGGGGATGTGGAAGCCGTAGTCGAGGGCGAACTCCAGCTGGGCGTCGGTGTTGTCGACCCACAGCCACTTCACGAACGCCTTGGCCGCGTCGGGGTACTTCGTGCGTGCGCTCACCGTGGAGGAGAACGCACCGACGGGAAGCGACGGACCGCCGACGCTCGAGCTCAGCGCCGGCCACGGCATCATGTCGAAGTCGTCACCGATCGCCGACGCCTGGATCGCCGGGAACGTCCACAGGCCGGTGAGCTGGATGGCGGTGAGCTCGTTGATGAACGAGCCGGGGTCGCTCCAGTCGGTCGGCGCGCCGAGCAGCAACGAGTCGCTCTGGTACAGCTCGTTGAGCTTGCCGAACGAGGCGTACACGTCATCATTGGCGAAGCCGAACTGGTTGTCGTCGGTGAGGTAGTCGGCGCCGGCCGACCACAGGGCCATGCCGCCCAACGTCCCGACGCCACCGTCGTTGCCGAGGAACAGCCCGGAGTGGTCGCCGGTGGTCAGTTCGGCGGCGGCGGCGATCAGGTCGTCGACGGTCGCCGGCGGCTCGATGCCGGCGTCGGCGAGCCAGCTCTTGCGGTACACGAGGAAGAACATGTCGATGATCTGCGGCACGGCCCACAGGTGGCCGTCGTACGTGAGCCGCTTGATCATCCGCTCGTTGTAGTCGGACTCGGCGTCGCCGAGGATCCCGTCGAGCGGCAGCACCTGCCCGGTGGTGATCATGTCGATGTTGGGGCCGTTGCCGATCTCGAACACGTCGGGACCGGAGTCGGTGAGCAGCGCCGCGGCGAGCGTGGAGTCGTAGTCGGCCGGGAACCACTGCACCTCGACGTTGGCGTCGGGGTAGTCGGCGGCGAAGCGGCGCACGGCGTCCTCGACGCCCTCCTCTCCGTAGCCGTGGTACCACTGGCTGAGCGTCGGCTTGTCGGCCGCCGAGGTGGCGAACCACCGACCGGCCGCCGACCGTCGACCGGCGGCGGAGGCGAAACCGCCCCGCGTGAAGAGCGCGCCGGCGGCGACCGCACCACCGGCACCGGCGAGCAGGCGACGCCTCGACAACGGCGTGGACCCCGGCCCTGAGTTCTGCGGCTTGGCTGGCTGTGGCATTGGCTCCTCCATGACGTCGATGTTCCGAGCACGTGGGGGCGACGTCGGCGTCGAACGTTTCGCCGTCCGAAGGGGCGCGCCGTCCCTCACGTCACGTTACGTCGCGAGCCCCCGCCCGTCGAACCCCCGTTCCCCCGAGCTGGGTGCTACGAGCGCGGCGCGGGGGTCGAGGGATCGTCGAGGTCGGGTGGGCGCATCGCCAGGTCGACCGCCTGCCAGGTCGTGTAGCTCACGGGATAGATCACCACCGGCACGAGCACGGCGATCACCGCCAGCACGCCGATGAGCTCGAACACCGGGATGTCCGGGCTGGTGAGCACGACGCCGACGGCCAGGCCGACGACGACGAGCCCGAGGGTGACGATCGCGTTGACCGTCGCCGCACCGAGCGAGAAGCCCGCGTCGCCGCGCTCGACGTCGAGACCGCACGTGGCGCAGTGGTCCTGCTTGGCGAACCAGCCGGTGAAGAACGCCCGCCGCCCGTTGCACCACGGGCACCGTCGTCGCAGCCCGCGCCACAGCATCGTGCCGACCCCGGGGCGGCGCTTTCGCGCTCGCCGGGCGGACCACGGCCGCAGCGTACGATCTGTCAGACTCAATCGGTGCGAAGCGGCCTCGCCGGAATGTTCTTCTTCCTCGCCGCGATCGCCTTGGCGCTGGCTGCTGGCGGCTGGTGGATGCAGCGCATCGCCTTCGACTCCGCGACGAGTGCTGCCGTCGCCGCCACGGTGCTGCACGACGAGCCGGCGCTGCGCGACCAGATCGTGGGCGTCGTCACGAACGCGACCGGCAGCGAAGCTCGGGGTGCCGCCGGCCCAGCTCGGCCCGCAGATCGACCAGACGCTCCAGATCCCGGCCGGCGCCGCGCTCACGCGGGGCATCCTCGGCGACGTGCACGCACGACTGGTGGGCGCACGCAGCGCCCCGGTCGTGATCTCTCCGACCGACATGGTGCAGCTCGTGCGCGATCAGGTCGTCGCCACCGTGCCCGCCGCCCCGCTGCCGGTCGAGACGATCCCGTGGCTCGACACCGTGCGCCGCGCCCTCACGTTCTTCGTGCCGATCGCCGCCTTGGCCGGCGTCGTGGCGCTGGTGTTCGGCTTCATCGCCCACCCCCGGCGGGCCGACGCCGTGTTCGGCGTCGGGATGTTCTGCGTCTTCGCCGCCGTGCTGGGGGCGCTGCTCGGCTACGTGGTGCCGGCGTTCCTGCTGCCGGCGCTCGACGACGATCCGTGGATGGCGATCGTGCCGGCGGTCGCCAACGACCAGCTCCCGCTGATCGCCGGGGTGTCGGTGGCCCTCGCCGTGCTCGGCGGGGCGCTGATCCTCGCCTCGACGGGATTCCGCAAGCGCAAGACGCGCAGCTGGTCGTCGCCCGGTGGGCATGACCCGCTACTCCGACCAGCGCCACTGGAGCTGACCGCTCCGCAGCCCGATCAACCGATGGGTGCCAGCATGACCGTACCGACAGGTTGGCACCCATCGGTTGGAGGACGACGCCGCTACGACGTGAGCTCGTCGGCGAACTCGGCGAACACGTCGGCGTAGCGCATCGCCGAGTCCTCGTCGTGCATCACCGAGACGAGCCACTGCTCGTCGAGGCCCGGCGGCAGGAGGATGCCGCGGTTGATCCCGTGCATCCACTGGGCGAACGCCAGCGCACCGGTGGCGTCCTTCCAGTCGCGGTAGTTGCGCACCCGCTCGCGGCGCCATGTGACGCAGCCCTTGGCGCCGAACTGCACGGTGTGGGCGGGCAGATCGTGGTCGGCGATCACGTCGGCACACGCCGCCGTGAGCCGCTCGTTGCGGGCGATCGCGGCGTCGGTGGCCTCGGCACTGCAGGCCTCCTCGAGCGTCGCCCGGGCGGCGGCCATCACGAGGGGGTTGCCGTTGTACGTCCCCAGGTGCAGCACGGTGCCGCTGGTGATCAGGTCCATGTACTCCCGGCGCCCACCGAACGCGCCGAGCGGGAACCCGCCACCGATCGACTTGGCGAGCGTCACGAGGTCCGGCAGCACGCCGTAGTGACCGGTGGCGCCACCGAACCCGGCGGTGATGCCGGTCTTCACCTCGTCGAAGATCAGCAACGTGCCGTGCCGCGACGTGATGTCGCGGACCGCCTGCAGATAGCCGTCGTCGGGCAGGCAGATGCCGATGTTCTCCATCACCGGCTCGACGATGAAGGCGGCCACGTCGCCCCCCGCGAGCACCCGCTCGAGGGCGGCGGGGTCGTTGTACGGGATGACGATCGTGTCGGCGAGCACGCCGCGGGTGATGCCGGCGGTCGCCGGCACCGGTGTCGGGCGGTCGGCCGGCCCGGCGGCGGCGAGGTCGGGCTTCAACGAGATCAGCAGCTCGTCGTGATGGCCGTGGTATCCGCCCTCGACCTTGACGATCTTCTCGCGGCCGGTGGCGCCGCGGGCGACGCGCACGGCGTCCATCGTCGACTCGGTGCCGGAGTTGGTGAACCGCCACAGCGGCAGCCCGAAGCGTTCGGCGAGAAGCTCGGCGACGACGGCGTTCGACTCGGCGGGCGTGACGTAGAGCGTGCCGTTGTCGAGCTGGGCCTCGACCGCGGCGCGCACGGCCGGGTGCACATGCCCGGCGAACAGCGCGCCGAAGCCCATGTCGAAGTCGATGTACCGGTTGCCGTCGACATCGACCATGTTCGGTCCGGACGCGTGGGCGACCACGATCGGATGTGGGTCGTAGGACTGGAAGCTCGACGGGACGCCGAGCGGGAGCACCTTGCGGGCTCGCTCCGTCGCCGCCTGCGAACGCTTGGTGCGCTCCCGGTAGGCGGCGAGCTCCCGCTCGGTGATGGAGGCGGCTCGCTGGAGGAGCCGAGGATCGGCGGCCACAGCCGACGCGGTGCCGGTGGTGGTCATGAGTATCACTTCCCTCGGTGATCGTCGGGTGTCCGGATCCTAGATCCGCGCGGCGCGATCTGGTCACGGTCGGCCCGATATCGAGCGGAGCGTGACCGGATCGGCAATTCGGTGGCAGACTGTCGACCCTCACCATGGTGGGCGTAGCTCAGCTCGGTTAGAGCGCCAGGTTGTGGCCCTGGAGGTCGGGGGTTCAAGTCCCCTCGCTCACCCCACCGGGCCGGTGGTGCGCTGCGGTGTCCGCACCGGGCGCACCGCCGGCGCAGCAGCGGGGGGCGAAGAAATCCTCCTCGGCGGCGTCATCGCCCGGTCTCGACGACCTCGTGTAGGGCATGAATGGCTCCCGCCGACCGCACCGCAGCACGGGTGTGGACGAGTCGAGGTCCTCGCGGATGACCAAGCGCAAGCGCACGACCAGGGCGAAGCGCACGACCGGCGCGCAGCCGACCCCGTCGTCGACGGCGATGGCGGACGCCGCCGGCGCTGGCAGCGCCGACGGACCTGCGGCGGCGGCAGCCTCCGGTCCGTCGAGCGCGCCGCGCAGTCGCTGGCGCCGCTGGGCCGCCGAGCTCGGGATCCCGTTCGGGGCGTTCGTCGTCATCGAGTGGGCGCTCGCCGCGCTGATCGGCGTGCTGCTGATCGGCGCCGTGCTGCGCGGCACGGCCCCGGCCGCCCCTGACGCCAGTCCGTCGTTCGCCAAGGCCGACCAGCCGATCGCGGACGTTGCGGCGCCCACGGCCGACAGCCCGGCCCCGCGGAGCCTCGGCGGCGCCTGGTTCGACATCCTCGGCGGCGGCGCCGCTGGCAGCAACCCCTTCGACAGCGACCCGGCCAACGGCGCCGCATCAACGGCCCCGGGCACATCGATCGCCATCATCGCGGGAACCACGGGATCGACCGTGTCCGCCGGGCAACCGGCGGCCACGGGCGCGTCACCGGCCGGGGCCTCCGGCGCGCCGAGCGGCCCCTCCGGGTCCGGATCCGGCCCGGCGACCAGTTCCTCCGCCCCGGCGACGACTGCGGCCCCAGCGGCGCCATCGCCGGCCGGTGTTCGCGGCACTCTGCCGAACCCCACCACCACCGCCCCCGCCAGCACGCCGGCCGGCGGGACGCAGTCACCGGCGACGACCGCGCCGACCACGGCGGTCGCCACGACGCCTCCGACGACGCGCCCGAGCGCGACCACGACGCCCTACCGCCGTGACGCCGACGACCAGGCCGCCGACCGCGACGACCCCGACCACGGCCCCGCCGACGACGCAACCGGTGGCGACGGTGCCGACCACACCGCCGACCACGCGGCCGCCGACCACGGCAGCTCCCACGACCACGACCTGCCCCCCGCCGGTGACGGTCCCGGTGATCGGTGGAATCACCGGGGCCATCACCGGAATCCTGTCCGGCCTCTCGAGCTGACCGGCCGTTGCCCCCCGGCGGCCATGACCCGTCGCATGCTGGTCATCCTCGTTGGCGCATGCGGCCGCGCTGCTAGCCTGACAGCCCGCTGCGCCTCTAGCTCAATGGCAGAGCAGTGGACTCTTAATCCATTGGTTCTGGGTTCGAATCCCAGGGGGCGCACCATCAAAGTACCAGGTCAGAGCAGGTCCGAAAGGGCCGGCTCGATGCGTTTTCCGGACGCTGGTTGCTGCCGGGTTGCTACCCTGCCCGTCTCGCCAACGGCGCCAAACTGATCGGCGTCGAGGTCGTCCAGGTTGACCTGATCGCCTACGCCGGACGGCCGCCCACGCCCTTGCCCGCGGAGCGAGCAGCAGAACATCCGACCCGACGATCAACGATCCGAGGACCACGGCGACGCCGATCCCAGCGTACGGGTGCGTGTCCCGTCGAAGCCGGTGTCCTCCGGGTAGAGGCACGGCCGGCACCGCCGACGACGCCGAGCACGATGAGCAGCCAGCCGACCAACGTCACCGCGTCGGTGTGGTGCACGAGGCTGTTGCTCCGCTCGGGGACGGCGATGGCGTCGCCCGCCTCGGATCGTTGGGCGTGCACCGAGTTCTTCGGCACGTCCCGGCATTGCGTCATCGGCGGCACCCCACACAGCGGGCACATCACCGCATACGGGTTGGTCAACTCGCCATATTGTCGTATCGACGAGAGCGCCTCTCCCGCGGCGACGACGTGCGCTCCATCGTGGATGGGCGCACGGTGGGGCCGGGCGTCTTCGATCGCTCAGCGCGGTGGCTCCGACGGCGACGAGGCGGACGAACCGTTGGTGCCACCAGGCAACACCGTTGACGAGTTGTATCCCTCGGCCCGCACCGGCTGGGGGACCGAAGGGCTACGAACGCCCAGTATTGCCACGGCGAGGCGACAGCGATCCGCTTCGTCGAGCGGCCGGGCTTCGGGCGCGGGTTCAGCGACGCGGGGGTCGTTGGTCTTGGACGACGTAAGAGCTGTGCGCGATCGGCTAATGGTTGACTCGCTTCGGACGTACGCGGTCACCTACGTCCTGCCGCCGTCCGTGTCGACCGATCTATCGTGGTGGTCCGCCATTCGGGGCGAGTTTGACCTTGTCACGAACGCAACCGACACGGAGGGTCGCGACGTGCGCGACTTCCAAGACCTTGGTGCGGACCTGCTTCCAGCACTTCGATACATCATTCGAGCCACCCGATGATGCGGCCGGCCGACTCGGGCCAGCTCGTACTGCCCACGACTCTCAGCCCACCTTTGCCGCTGCGCCAGGATCAGGACACTCTCCGACCTGCTCTCTCCCCGGTCGGCGGGTACCGCACGCTGGGGGTACCGCCGCGGGACAGCCGTCCGGGGATGGGCTGAGGATCAAAGCCGGTCGAAGACGTCTTGCGAACGCTCGTTCGATGGCGCGGGGCTGGGCAGGGTGTACCGTTCCGGCGACTTCGTCACTCTGCGCCGCTCGCTCGCGATGGCCCGCTGTCGACGAAGACGCAGGACGAGCTGATCACGGAGTGTGAGCGCCTGACGCTCGAGCGCCGGCAGATCGCCGTGGTGCTCGCCATGCTCCCTGGCAGCGTCGGAGCGCTACGGACGGCGTTGAACAGGCTGGCCGCGATCGTAGGGTGAGGCGGGGCGCCGGAGCACGGCGTGGGCGGGGAGGCGGCACGCCCGACGGGCAAGGGCTGTCATACTGTCGCCGCCGCGGCGGCAGGCGGCGAGACACGGGGGATTCGACATGGCGACGGAACCGTTCGAACGCGATGAACTTCATCGCGGAACTACTGACACGGCAGGCACACCTGACAGCGGGAAGCGCACGCTCGACCAGGCCACGCGGGAACCCGACATCATCGGGCCATCACGCCAACCCAAGGGCATGGTGGCCCGCCTCCGACGATGGATCGGAGGATGGCCCGATGATCACTCACAGTCGTGGTGGAAGGGCTACCTCGTCATGCTGATCTTCATCTGGACACCGGGCTGACCGAGCGGGCTGAGCGGGGAGAGAGAGACCAGGTAGGACAAGTGTCCCGCTGTCCGGCGCCACCGCAAGAGTCCGATGTTCTGACTGGGCGCCCGTCCACGAAGGGCTCGTTGCGCCGTCTACGGCATGATGCCCCCGCTGGCTTCCAGCCGAGTCGCGTCGTCGCCGCTCCAGATCACGGGGCATTCGGAGCGGGCGCATCAAGGGTGTGCCGGTGCGTGGAGCGTTAGCCGACGGTGGTTCGCTCGATGGCTGGAAGTTACCAGGTCTTGTCGTACAGGGCAGGTGTGGGGCCGTAGAAGCGGAAGATGACTTCGAACCCACCAGCGGGGTCTGTAGGCACCCAGTTGCCCTCTTGGCCGACCGGGGCTTGAGGGCCGAAATAGATGTCGACTGAGCCGTCGGCGTTCACGTCGAGTTCGGGGCTTTCCGCGGCAGACCAGAGCGGCCAGCGTGTGCAACGTTGCGGATCAGCGTGTGGGTGGCACGGTCGTAAGCCACGGCCGACCAGTACTGGCTGACGGGCGCATCAGCAGGGACAGTCAGCCGGTAGCTCAGCGAGCCGTCCAGTGGTGCGCCGTCGCTGTCCTTGAGGGTCATCAGGTAGAACTGGCCCTTGCCGAGGTGCTTGGAGCTGAAGAACGCGAAGCTGTAGGTGACGCCGCGCAGGTCGATCGGGTAGGCGTCGGGCTGATTGAAGTTCGCCTCCGAGGCCTGGATCATCTCGGGCAGGGCAGGTAGCGCCCACTGCTTGCCCTCGTTGAAGGGCTGGAAAATCCTCTCGTACTTCGCATCGAGAAAGGCCCGCGCCTCATCAATTGCCGAACCGAGGATCTGCTGAGTCGCCGGGTCGGGATCGAAGGTCTTACCTTTCTCGATGCCGATCGTACGCAGATGGTCGATGATCGCCCGGTCGCGATCGAGCCACGGCTCGGCCTGTACGACCCGATCGAGGGCGTGGAAGAAACGCACGTCGTAGGGGATCGTTGCGTCGAACGATGCGCCGATCGCATCGACCCATGCGGTGGCGGCGGGTCTCGGCCTGCGAAAGAGGATAGAGCTTGATGCGCTTGGCGTAGGCGACGGCGTTGGCGATGTCGGCGTCGCTGCCGCCTTCCAGCATCGAGCGAATCAGTCCATAGCACTGGGAGGTCTTCGACAGGAGAGCGATGTAGCCATCCGGGGTGGCACCCGAAGTTGGGGGGCAGGATCAGGTACTTGCCGCCTTTGCCCTTGTCGACCCCGGCCGGCCCGACGTCCTCGATTGGTACCTGCCAGTAGTCCATGATGCTGCCGTTGATCACGCCATCGTCGGCCGGAGGCACTTCCAACACGAGCTCGGACGCGCTTGGTATTGATGAACGGCATCAGATAGATCACGTCCGGATTGGGCGTCAGCGTCTGGTTCTTCCAGTCCAACAATGTCGACCAGAACACGATCTGATTGTCACCCGGCCCACCGGTACGGGCGGACGCCTCGTACATCATCTGGTAGTTCACCGCTGGCATCCCCCACACGGCAGCCTCGACCGCTCTGCGGTGGAGTGCCCTCTCAACAACACCCGCGGCGCTCATGATTCGGACCACCATTCACCGGGCATGCGGGCTCCCATCGCCATACGGCATCACAGTGTGCGATCCACATGCCAGCGGACCCTACGCGGCTCGCCGAGCGTGGGTCGACCCGACGCCGAACTGACCGATCGGTGCGCCGCCGACGGGTGAACGTCCCGGGACGCGGTGCTAGACGGAGTGGCCGTCGTAGCTGATGATCTGCCCGATGACGCGGCGGTGCCAGCCGCGTTCGGCGTCGAGGGTGGCGGTCGTCGTGCCGCTGGCGCGGTGCGGACCGCCGCCACTGGCGGCGTGTTGACGGCGGGGCGGGTCCTAGTGGGCGTTCGAGCGAGCAGCTCGTCAACATCGACTGTGCGGATCCGCAGCGGCCCGCTCGAGTATACTCGACAGCGCACAAATGAGCGCGCTTGGCGACGTCGTACAGTCGAGCGGCAGGCCGCGGATCGTGGCGCCGTTGCCCGTGGCGAGATCGATGGGGTGAAACGAACGGGCGTCGCCCGTGTGTACGCCGGATTCTTCACGAGCGACACCTCGCGTAGAGCGACGAGTCGATGTTCGCTGCGACCGAGGAATGTGTCGACCGACAGCGACGTGATGCCCAGGGACAGCATCCACGAACCGTCGTCGATGGTGCGGTCGTCGTCGATGCTGGCGACGAGCATCAGCCCGGCCGCCGTGGAGCGTTCGATGTACTGTCACCCGGCCGATGACGTCATAGGGATCGTGCTTGTGCAGCACGGGGACGACCTCGGGCAGCGTGCCGAGGTAGGCGTCGGGGCTGATGGTGCGGCGTCGGCGACGGCGCCGGTGTCGTCGACTTCGCGGTAGTCGCCGGTGCGGCGTGATGCAGCCGATCATCGTTCGGGTGGTCATGGCGTTGTCTCCTGTTCGGGGGCGTGGGGGTCGTGCAGCTCGACGACGACCGCCACCCGGTCGTCTGGGGCGATACTTCGGGCGAGCTGCAGCGCCTGCGCCTTATTCCGTCCGAAGTCAGGAGGATTGCCGCTCGATGCCGATGAGTGGGCTGATCCAGCGGGCGCGCCGACGCGGTTGCTTGAGCACGACGTCGGCGTCGACGGCTCCGGCGGCCACGAGTTGCTGGGTCAGGCGTTGCGGAGGTCGCTTCTCGCGACCGCGATGGAGCACCGGTCGCTCTCGTTCGGGTGGCGGGGCGGGAGGCGACAACGGGGGCCGGTCACTTGGTCGCCACCGCGAGGAGACGTACCGCTTCGGCGGCGAGGACGTGGACGGCGTGGCCTTCGCGGCGGTGTCGACGGTGCACGAGCCGGCTGGCCCGGTCCAGGCGGCGGGCGACTGTGGTCGAGGCGAACGCGTCGGCGAGGTTGAGCGCCGGTGACGTAGACTGTGCGGAGGCGGTGGAGTTCGCACAGCAGGCAGTCGCCGTCGGTCATGTCGGCCTCGATTCGCCGAGGCGCAGTCCTTCCCGGCGGCGATCGCCGGGGACCGTGGAAACCGTGGAACTTCCACGGTCGATGGTCGTTCGCGGTCCGGTTCGCCTTGAGGGGTTGGCCTATAACCAGGGGTTTTTGTAGCTTTGGTGGGACTCGCGGTGTCCGCTTGAGCGAGAGGGACCGTGGAAGTTCCACGTTCCACGGTTTTTCCACGGCCGGCGGCTTCATGCCGGCCTCGATTCGCCGGGGATGAACCCGTCACTCGTGGCGATGATCGAGCCGTTTGCCTCGGCGATCTCGATGGCCTCCTCGATGCTGCCCTCTCGGCGATGCCCTCCGTTGCACGCCTTCACCATCTCGTTGCGTTTGACGGGGTGGTGCCCGGCGTCAAACACTCGGCGCACTTTGCGCCCGTTGGCCTTTGCCATCGCGGTCGTGGCCCGGTTGGCGACGGTGTCGCGGATTGTCACCTCGCGGCGCGCCGCCTTGGCGTGGGCGGCGTCCTCGACGTCCCGTGCGGCGAGCCGAGCGTCGGCGATCAATCCGCGGCGGTTGGTGTCGCTGGCGGCGAGGATGATGCCGGCGAGTCGCCAGTCGTCGTCGCCTATGTTTCGCCGTCCGTCTAGGAGGGCGAGCAGCCCGGCGACCCGGAGGCGGAGCAGGTCGCGGTGGGCGTCGAGTTCGTCGGGGTCCGGGCCATGGTGGTGGCTGGTCGGGGATTGTCGGGTCATCGTGCGCCTGGCACCACAGGAGCCGTTGTGCGAGGCCGGCGGTGTCGGCGCGGAGCTGCACGGCGTACTTCGGTTGGAGGGCGATGACGGCGGCGAACGAGTAGGCGCCGCCCTCGACTCGACGCCATCGCTCGGCGGAGACGTTCTCCTGGCCGAGCGACGCCTTCGCCCGAGCCGGGCAGGAAGCCGTCTCGGACGTCGATGCGCCGGGTCGGGAGTAGCTCCTGAGCGACGGCGTTGCCTCCGGTCTTGCCGGCACCGCTCGCTCCGACTGGGGCCACGATCAGGTTGAGGGGTGAGCCGCCACGACGACCTTCGGTGGCACCCCGATAGTGGGCGGGGTGAGCATGGCGACATGCGCGCCAGCACTCCGCAGAGCAACGCCTCGGCGCTGATGCCCGATCCTTCGGGCAGCATGCCGATCCAGTTCGTTGCTGCCGTTTCCTTAGTCGGCCGGAACGGGGTGGTAACGACAGACCAGTACCCCGGTCTTCGCGGTCTCGACCGACGTCAGCTCGAACGAACGGGCCACGCCGTCGGTCGGGAACAGCGTCTTGCCACCGCCAAGCGTGATCGGCTCGATCATCAACACGAGCTCGTCGACGAGATTCGCGGCCAGTAGCGCGGCGTGCGACCGTCAGGCTGCCGTAGACATAGATGTCGCCGCCGCGCTGGCGCGCAGCGCCGCTACCTCCGTGAGAAGGTCGGCGCACCGAATGATCGTGGTCGGCGTCCAGGCCACCACGTCCTCGTCGGCGAGGGTGTCCGACACGACGTACTTCTGTGCTGCGTTGATCCAGTCGGCGAACCCGCCGGATCGACCCGGCCAGGCCTCGGCCGACACCTGATAGGTCCGCCGGCCCTGGAGCAGGACTTCGTTGTGCTCGGCGAACCCTTCGATGACCGCACCCATGACGTCAGGGTCGAAGAACTTTATCGACCAGCCACCGTGCTGGAAGCCGCCGCTGGCGTCCTCGGTCGCGCCGCCGGGGGCCTGCACGACCCCGTCCAAGCTCATGAACTCACTGATGACAACTCGCATATCACTCTCCAATCGGGATTGCTTGCTCGCAGTCACAACGAACGCCGCTCACCAATTCGACGCTCCGGGCGAGAAAATTCCACCGGCCGCAGGTGGTCCGGCGCCACTCCGGCGCCGCGCCATACGGCCGCCCTGCCCAACACCGATTTCGTGACGCGTGGGTCACGCTCGCTTGCCGTAGGCGTCGTGGTAGTTCCACCACGCGTACGGCGGGGTCTGGGGGTAGCCCTCCGGCGAGTCCTCCCCCTCCTCCTGGCGGCCGAGGGCGGTGATGTCGAGGTACGCCCAGGTGCTCCCCATCGCCTCGTCACCCCGGCTGTTGATGAGGTAGGTGCGGAAGACCTTCTCGCCCCCGCGGATGAAGGCATTCGTGCCGTGCCAGTCCCTCACGCCGAAGTCGGCGTCGAAGTCGTCGGTGATCGTGTACCAGGGAATCTTCTGCCAGCCCATCCGCTCCTTCAGGGCCTGGATCTCGGCCTGGGGAGCGCGAGGCGAACGCGAGGGTCGTGTCCCGGGCGTTCATGTGGGCAGGGTGCGCAACCTGGTCTGCGACGAACGAGCAGCCCACGCAGGCCCGCTCCGGATACGCGCCACCCGCCTGCGGGTAGGTGGTGACATCGGGCGCATAGAAGGCGCGGTACACGACAGCTGGCGCCGGCCCTCGAACAGGTCGAGCAGGCTCGCCGGCCCTTCGGCGGGCCCCGACCGGAGCGGGGAATGGCCAAGCTGATCTATGCGGCGATCGCCTCGCTCGACGGGTACGTCGAGGACGAGGAGGGCAGGTCCGACTGGTCGATGCCGGATGAGGAGGTGCATGCGTTCGTCAACGATCTCGAGCGGCCGATCGGCACCTACCTCTACGGGCGCCGGATGTACGAGACGATGGTGTTCTGGGAGACCGCGAGCAACGAGGCCGATGAGCCGGCCGTGTTCTGGGACTATGCCGAGATCTGGCGGGCGACTGAGAAGATCGTGTACTCCCGGACGCTTCAGACGGTGTCCAGCGCGAGGACGTGGATCGAGCGCGACTTCGATCGAGATGCCGTCCGGCAGCTCAAGCAGTCCTCGGAGACCGACATCGCAATCGGGGGGGCCGAGCTCGCGGGCCACGCACTCGGCGCGGGGCTGGTCGACGAGTGCCACCTGTTCTTGTGCCCGATCGTGGTGGGAGGCGGCAAGCGCGCCCTGCACGACAACGTCCGCGCCGAACTCGAGCTCCTCGATGAACGTCGGTTCCGAAACGGATTCGTTCACCTCCACTACCGCGTAAGCGTCTGACCGAGCCGGCAACGCGACGCCAGGCAAAGACCTGCTCTAGCGATCGCTCGGTCACTACGCCCAGGCGCGTGACGCCGTCGCACGTCCACGCTGACCCCGGGGCGCCGGCCGGGCGTACCGGTCGCGGTCGGGAGTCTCGGGTGAGGGACACGCGCCGACACGTCGACCTGCACTCAGGAGAGCTCCGAGGTAGGCGCGCGGCGGGTCCCGTTCCAGGGGGCGGCGAGGCGCAAACCGGCGTCGCGCGGGCGCACGTGCGGACCGGCCGGGTCGGCCCAGGAGACGGACTCGTGCTCCGAGCCGATCGCCTCTTCGTCGATCTCGATGCCGAGGCCGGGCGCGTCGCCGAGGCGAACACCACCGTCCTCGATGGTCTGGTCGACCGTGATGCCGATCGGGTCGGTCAGATCCTGCAGCTCGCACACGAGGTGGTTCGGCACGGCGGCCGCGGCATGGGCGAGGACGTTGCCGTGGAAACCCACGGGGCTGATCGGGAGATCGTGACCGAGAGCGAGCGTGGCCACCCGGAGGAAGTGGGTGATCCCCCACACGCAGCCGGCCTGGACCACCCCCACTGCACCGGCATCGAGCAACGGCCGGTACTGCTCGAGACCGGTGAGATTCTCCCCCGTGGCCACGGCGGCGCGCGCTGACCGGGCGACGGCGAGGTTGCCCGCGACGTCCCAGCGCCGAACCGGCTCCTCCACCCAGGTCAGATCGATCTGGTCCTCGATCTGACTCAGGAATCGCACGGCCTGGTGTGGACCCCAGCTCTCGTTGACGTCGAGCATCAGTGCGGGTGAGCGGGCGTTCCTCGCTCAGCACCTCGCCAACCGTGCGGAGCCTCGAGATGTCGCGCTCGGGGTCGAGCCCACCCTTGACCTTCGCGCTCGAGGAATCCGCGTTCGGCCCACGGCTCGTACACCGATGCGCACGGCGTCGTCGTCGACGGCGAACTCGAGGGCCGATGCGTACCCGGGCACGAACCGGTCCCGCGCCCCGAGCGTGCGCCACAACGGCTCGCCGGCGAGCTTGGCCTTGATGTCCCACAATGCCATGTCGAGGACACCGATCGCACCGAAGGTCGCTCCGGCGTGGCCGGCCTTGAAGACGTACGACAGCATTCGGTCGTACAGCGCCGTCACCGCTCTGGGATCCTCGCCGTCGAGCGCCGGGAAGACCCTGGCCACGTCGGCGTGGGCACCGAGCCCGATGCCGGTGATCCCGCCGTCGGTGAGCACGAGGAGCACCGGGACCTCGGTGACGCCGGAGCCGATCGCCCCGTTGGCGTCGCCGACCGGCCGGCCCCACCGGTGGGCCGTGGTGATGCTGCGGTAGCCGATGATCTTCATCGGGACGGTCGGGGCCGGACGATCACCAATTCATAATATGTCACATGACTACTGAGCAGCAAGTGCCTGGTAATCTGGCGTGCCGTGCGCCGGCGTCCGGCTGCCTGCCGCCTGGCACACGACAGAGGGAGCCGTCCCGATGACCGAACAGATCGTGCCCACCGACGACGTGACCGAGAGCGGGTACGTCACCCGTCCCGACGCGGCACCGGCCCCCGCTCTCGGTGGCGGTCATCGAGCAGCTCGCCCACGACATCGTCACCGAGCGATACCAGCCCGGAACCGCCCTTCCCTCGGCCGAGAGCCTCTGTGAAACGTTCCGGGTGAGCAGGACGGTCATCCGTGAGGCGACAACGAGCCTCGCCGAGAAGGGACTCGTTGCCGCCCGCCAGGGTTGGGGAACGATCGTGCTCGACCCGAGCCACTGGAGCCTGCTCGATCCAATGGTCCTCGACGCGCTCTTCCAGCGCGCCGACCGATTGGAGTACCTCGACAACCTGATCGAGATCCGCACGACGCTCGAGTGCGCGATGGCCGCCAGGGCGGCTCGACGGATCACGCCCGACACCGCCGCAACGCTGACGCGCTCGTTCGAGCAGCTCGAGTCGTTGCTCGGTCAGCCGGCCGAGTACAACGTCGCTGACCTGGAGTTCCACGACGCCATCCACCGCATTGCCGGCGACCGGTTCGGTCGGGCCATCGTTGCGAGCATCCAGGGCAAGGCGCTCAGTTCGCCGATGTACACCGGCAAGCCGACGCGCGCCGAGATCGAGACGACCCACCTCGCCCACAACCGGATCTATGACGCCGTCATCGCCGGCGATGCCGACGAAGCGGCCACCGCGATGCGCGAACACATCACGGCGTCGTGGGCCAGGCGCCGCCCGCGAACGGCCAGCGAGTCGGAGTCCATCGTCACCCCTTGACCGCACCGGCCGTGACACCGGCGGCGATCTGACGTTGGAAGACGATGTAGACGATGATGACCGGAAACGCTGCGATCAGCACGCCGGCGGCGAAGACCGGGACGTTCGACGAGTACTGACCGCGCAGGGCCGACACGCCGATCATCAACGTACGTTTCTCCTCCTGCGGCATCATGAGGAGCGAGACGAGCACGTCGTTCCAGATGAACAACGCGTTGAGAATTCCGACCGACAACAGTGCTGGCTTGCCGATCGGCAGGATGATCCGCCGGTACGTGTCCCACACCGACGCCCCGTCGATGGTTGCCGCCTCGGTGATGCTGCGCGGGATGCGCCGATAGAAGCTCGCCATGAGATACACCGTGAACGGCAGGAAGATCGACGTGTAGGCGAGGATGAGCCCCCAGTACGTGTTGGTGAAGCCGATGTCGAGCATCATGCGCACGAATGGCACCATGATCACCTGGAAGGGGATCATCAGTGCGCCCAGGCAGGCGAGGTACGCCCAGTTGCTGATCCTGAACGACAGCTGGGCGAAGGCGTAGCCGGCCAGCGAGCCGAACAGCAGCAGCACGGCGACGCTGCCGACGGTGACGATCGTCGAGTTGATCATGTAGCGGCTGAGGTTGCTGCGCCGCCAGGCGTCGCCGAAGTTGGCCGTGTGGAACGTGTTGGTGATGCCGAACCGGTCGAGGATGTACGACCGCTTGTCCTTCAACGACACGTTGAGCACGAAGACCAGGGGATAGATGGTGCCGATCGCGATCATCGACATCACCAGGGCGGTGAACCGACCGCGGCGCCCGCCTCGCCCGCTCGGTCAAGGTGCGCCGGGGTCGGCCCATGGTGACCGCGCTCACTGGTCGACGTCCTTGGAGAGGATCCGGATCTGCACGACGGCAATGACGGCCATGAGTCCGAACAGCACCATGCTCGCCGCCGACGCCAGCGCCGGCCGGTTGTCCCGGCCCTGCTTCACCCAGATGTACAGCTCGGGCAGATACGTCGAATCGAACGGGCCACCGGCGGTCATCACGAACAGCAGACCGAACATCCCGGTGAGCAGCCCGATCGTGGTCGTGACCACGACGAACTGGATCGTCGGCCGCAGCGACGGGATGATCACGTGGTAGATCGTCTGTGCCACGTTGGCGCCGTCGAGCGTGGACGCCTCGATCAGCTCGCTGTCGAGGGTCGACAGACCGGCCAGAAAGATCGTGACGGCGAGCCCGAACGTCGTCCAGAGCTGCACGCCGACCACGGTGAGCAGTGCCGTGTCCGGGTTGCCGAGCCAATCGTTGGTCGGCAGGTGCAGCCTCTCGAGGAACGAATTGAACGGTCCGTCGGCGCTGAGCACGGTGTTGAACATCGTGCCGATGATCACCGGCGACAGCACGACGGGGAAGAAGTACACCGCCCGGTAGACGCGATGGCCCGGGATCTTGATGTAGATCAGGCTGGCGAGCACCAACGGCACCACGACGAACACGGGCAGCAACAACAGCAGCACCCCGACGTGCTTCAGCGACCCGATGAAGCGCTCGTCGTGCCACAGCTCGCGGAAGTTGTCGAGCCCGACGTTCTCCCCGTGGCGCTCGCCGTCACCGGTGAGGGAGTACTGGGCACCCCGGATCAGGGGGTAGATCCGGAGCGCCCCGATGATGACCAGCGTCGGCAACACGAGCAGATAGGGCATCACCCGGTCGAGGCGCAGTGGACGCCGCGCCTCGACGTTCGACGGGGTTGCGCCGGGCATGTCGGCAGGTGTGGCGGTGCCGACGCTCATCGCCGTCCTTGCCCGTGCGGGTCAACCGCTCGTCGCCGCCGGCACCGCCGCCTGGTCGGCCTGTTGCATCGCGGCGAGGGCATCGTCGACGCTGATCTCGCCGGCGGCGAGCTGCTGGCCGACGAGATGCAAGGCGTCGAGACCGGCGGTGGTGAGCGCCGTGTGAGCGTTCGGTCGGGCGTCTGGGAGCTCGCTGATGAGCGTCGTCGCCGCCTCGTTGTCGAGGCCAGAGAGGTCCACCGTCGTGTCCGACACGATGGCGCCCGATTGCTCGAAGAAGGTCGTCATCACGTCGGTGTTGGCCATTGCCAGGGCGAGCTCCTCGGCCAGTTCGGGGTTCGGCGCTCCACTTGGTGACGGAGTATCCGACACCACCTTCGGCGGAGAGGAATGGGGCGTCGTTGCCGCCTTCGAAGGCGAGCGGTGGCAGCACGCCGAGGTCGTCGCCGAGAAATTCGCCGAAGTCCTTCCAGTGGGCGACGTCCGACATCAGTCCGATCACGTTGGCCGCCTCGCCGGCCTGGAACGGAGCGAACGAGTCCATGAACATCGCGGTCGAGTTGATGCCGTCTGACCACCAGCCATTGGCGTTGCTGTCGGCCCACGTCTGGAAGATCCGCCGCACGTGGTCGGACGTCCAGTCGCGGTCGCCGGCGAGCCACGCGTCGTACTCATCGGACGTGAGCGACCCGGGCGCCATCGCGGTGAGCCAGAACTCCATCTCGATGCCCTCTTTGTTGCCGCCCGCGAAACACGTCGTATCGGTGGCAATGATCGCCTCGCACGCCGCGGCGAGATCGTCCCACGTGGCCGGTGGCGCCTCCGGGTCGAGCCCGGCCGCGGCGTACAGCGCCTTGTTGTAGTAGATCGGGATGCCCTGGATCGTCAGCGGAACGCCGTAGGTCACGCCGTCGGCCTGGAACGCCTCCCAACCGGCGAGCCGATCGAGCGCGTCGCCGGCCGCGTCGGACGCCAGGAAGTCATCCAACGGAACGAGCGCGTCGACGCGGTCGCGTAGCTGGGCGCCGCCGTTGAACATCAACAGGTCGGGTCCCTCGCCATTCTGGATCGCGGTACCGATCAACGTGTAGTACTGATCGAACGGCTGGGCGACGAACTGCACGTCCACGCCCGCATGGTCGGCCTCGAACGCCTGCTCGGCGGCCGTGTAGTAGCCGGCGAACGCCTCGTCGCCGCTCTTGAAGTCCCACACCACCAACGTGCCGCCACCGCCACCGTCACCGCTCGCCGGCCGCTGCGCAGCCGCCAGGCTCGACGTACCGGCAACGGCGGTGATCAGGATGATGGCACCGGCTGCCCCCAGCCGTGCATTTGTACGCTTCGCGCTCACGACGCCCCCTTTGGCACCGCCGGACCTCGGACCACCCGGGTACGACCCGTAAACATATGACGATGACCCACGGTGTCAAGCGCGACGCCCGACCGAGCGATGCCGAGGGCACGTTGCTCGCTCGGCCGACCCCGCTGGTGCTGGCCGACAGCGTGGACGGCCCGGCCGGGCCGTCCTTGACAGCCCTGCTTAGCTTGCGTTGTAGTCAGGGGCATGTAACCGGTTACAGCACCGGCGTGGGGGACTGTGAAGAAGGCCGTGACGATTCGAGACGTGGCACGCGGGGCTGGTGTCAGCGTGGCGACCGCTTCCCGGGCGATGAACGGCAAGGCGATCGTCAAGGAGCAGACGCGCCAGCGGATCCGGACGGTGTCGGAGGAGATGGGGTTCACGCCGAGTCCCGCGGCGCGACGTTTGAGCCTTGGTCGGACGATGACGGTGGGCGTCGTCGTGTCGTATCTCACCCGGCCGCAGGCGGTGGAACGTCTGCGGGGTGTCGATGCCGTGTTCGCCGACGGCGAACTCGATCTGATCGTCTACAACGTCGAGTCGCTACCGAAGTGGGATCACTATCTGCGGACACTGGTCGATCCCTATCGGCACGACGGGCTGCTGGTCGTGTCGTTGCCGCCACCGTCGACACTGCACCGGACGGCGATTCCGGTGGTTTTCGTCGATGTACACGTGGCGGCGGTGGCGGCGCTGCCGCGAGTGGTCGGCGACGACGTCGAAGGGGGCGCGTTGGCAGCGCGTCACCTGCTCGATCTCGGCCATCGGCAGATCGGGCTGATCAGCGACGCTGTCGAGGATCCGTTCGGGTTCACGTCGAGCCGTGACCGCAAGGCGGGCATGTTGCGGGAGCTGGCCGGTGCTGGTGTCGAACTGCCCGAGCGGTGGGTCGGTCATGGTGCGCACGGGCGCTACGAGGCACGCGAGTTGGCGTCGCGGATGTTGCGTACCGCCGACCGGCCGACCGCGATCTTCGCCACCAGCGATACCCAGGCGATGGGGGTGATCGCCGCGGCACGCGAGGCGAGCCTCAACGTTCCTGACGACCTGTCTGTGATCGGCTACGACGACATCGAGGCGGCGGACTTCGTCGGTTTGACGACGATCGGTCAGCGGCTCATCGAGTCGGGCCGCCAGGGCGCCGAGCTGCTGGTCGCTGAGATGGCGTCCCGATCCGATCCCGCACGCGTCGTCTGCCTGCCGCCGCAGTTGGTCGTGCGTTCGACCACCGCTCCGCCCAAGGCACTGCGCGTTGGCCCGTCGGGCTCCGTCCGTTCGGAACGTGTGATCTCTCACTACAAGGAGGAAACGCCATGATCGGCAATCAACGGAGTGGCCGGTTCGGTGGAACGCGTCCGCTGCGCATCGCGGGCGTCATCGCCGTGCTTGTCGCCGCGGTCGGTGCGGGGGCCGGTGCGAGCGCCTCGTCGAGCTCGCCGCCCGACACGGCCACGAACTCGACCGCGCCGAGCTGTGGGACCGAGCCGGTGAAGCTGCGCGCGTACTTCGAGACCGGGTTCGATCTGCCGTTCAAGTTGTCCGAGGAGTTCACTCGACAATTCCCCAACGTGACCTGGGACATCAGTCAGGATCAGTTCACCAATCTGATGACCGCCACGCCACGTCTGCTGTCAGGTGACAATCCGCCCGATCTCATCCGCCTGCCGTCAATGGTGTCGCTGGTCACCGACGGCCTGCTGATGAACCTCGACGGCTATGCGTCGGCGTTCGGCTGGGACGAGTGGCCGGCTGCCCAGCTGGCCCAGAACCGGGTGGCCGAGCGACGGCACTCGTGGGTCGGGCTCGTTGTATGCGATGGGACTCAACTACAGCCTGACCGGTGTCTTCTACAACCGCGAGCTGGCCGACCAGATCGGAATGACCGAGCCGCCGGCCACGGTCGCCGAGTTCGACGACCTGCTCGCCGCGGCGAAGGAGGCGGACCTGCTGCCGATCATGGCATGGAACGCCTCGGCGAGCGGCGGCGGCCTGGCGTTTCCGCTCCAGCAGCTGATGGCCGCGTATGGTCCCCCGGAGCCGATCAACGACTGGATCTTCCAGAAGCCCGAGGCGACCATCAACACCCCGAGCAACCTCCAAGCCGCCGAACACTTGCAGCAGTGGATCGAAGCCGGCTACTTCCCCGAGGACGCCAATGCGATCCAGTACACCGACGCCAACGCCCGGTTCCGCGGTGGCGAGGGAGTGTTCATCTTCAACGGCGACTGGGAGAACGCAAGCTACGACGGCGAGATGGCGGGAAACGTCGGGTTCATGCTGTTCCCGCCGCTCGAAGCGGGTGCACCCGTCGCAGCGATGTCGGCACCGTTGACCTACGGCATCGCCGCCAACGCCGAGCACGCCGACTGCGCAGCGTTCTTCTTCAATTGGGTGGCCACCAATGACGCCGCGCGACAGATCAACGTCGACGTGGGCGGTTCGAACCCGGGTGGCCCGACCGACCTGGCGATCCCACCCGTCAAGGAGGGTTCGGTGACGAACGAGACGCTGGCGGCCGGACAGTTGGTCGCCGAGTCGAACGGGGCGATGGACTTCATCGCCAACGCCACCGGGGCGATCTTCGCCCAAGGCTGGACACCGGGACTTCAAGAGATGCTCGGCGGCCGACAGGACGCCGCCGGACTGCTCGAAGACGTGCAAGCCGAGTACGAACGAGAGCTGGCCGAGCAGGCGTAACCCGACCGCCCGAGCCACGCGCAGCCGGGTCCCTGGACGACAGACCGTGACGCGCCGCGACCCGCGATGTCGCCAGCGGTGCGTCACGGTCCGTGTCGCGCGCCCACGGCCGTCGACAGCGAGCCAGAGACGGCTGGCTCTTCGTGCTGCCTGCGCTGTCGATGTATGCGCTTTTCGTCCTCCTGCCGCTCACCCGAACGATCAAGTACTCGCTGTATCGCTGGGACGGCGTCGGACCGGCGACATGGGTCGGCTTGGCGAACTACCGGACGGTGCTCGACGATCCCGATCTGCTCGGCTCGATCTTCAACTCGTTGCGGCTCGTCGTGTTCTTCAGCGTCATCCCCGTGCTCCTCGGCCTCGTCGCCGCCAGCGTGATCCACCGCGTCGTCAGGGGCCGGCTGGGGACGCTCGCCCGCACGGTCCTGTTCCTCCCGCAGGTCATCCCGCTCGTCGCCGCCGGCATCATCTGGGGTTGGCTGCTGTCGCTGTCCGGGCTGGTCAACCAGACCCTCGCGGCGATCGGTCTCGACGGGATCACTCGCGCCTGGCTCGGTGACTTCGACTGGGCGCTTCCCTCCGTCGGGATGATCGGCGTGTGGGTGCTGTTGGGGCTGTGCACCGTGCTCTTGCTCACCGGCATGAGCAAGATCGACACGTCGTTGTACGAGGCGGCCAGGATCGACGGCGCCGGGTGGTTCGCCGAGCTGCGCGCCGTCACCCTGCCGAGCCTGCGCTACGAGCTCGGCGTCTGCCTGACGGTGACCGTGATCTCTGCCCTCGCCGCGTTCGACATCGTCTACGTCTCGACCGGCGGCGGACCGGGCCACGCCACGGCGGTCCCCGGCATCCAGATCTACGTCCTCGCCTTTCTCCAACGCCAGGTGGGCTTGGCATCGGCTCTTGCCGTCATCGTCATGTTCCTCGTGCTCGTCGCCGTCATCCCCCTGCAGCGACTCACTCGGCAGCGATGAACGTCTCCCGCGGAGAGGTGTACACGGGCCGCGTGTTCCTCCTGGCCATGATGGCCTTCACCGTGATGCCGTTCATCAGCATCGTCACGACGGCATTGCAGCCGTCGGGATCGTTGCCGAGCGGCCTCGACTGGCCGGCCGATCCGCAATGGGGCAACTTCGTCGAAGCGTTCAACGTCGCCAACGTGATGACGCTGCTGAAGTCGAGCACCCTCATCGTGCTCACCGTCGTGCCGATCTCGCTCGTCATCTCCACGATGGCCGGATTCGCCATCGGGTTGCTCCGCATCCCCGGCGCTCGATTGCTCCTCGTGCTGTTCGTGTTCGGGTTGACCCTCCCGTTCGAGGGCATCATCACACCGCTCTACTTTCTCGCCCGCGACCTCGGCATCCTGAACACCAGGCTGGCGATCTCGCTCCCGTTGATCGGCCTGTTCATGCCCTTCGCCGTCTTCTGGATGCGCGCCCACTTCGCCGCCATGCCGGCCGAGCTCTCCGAAGCCGCCGAGGTCGACGGAGCGGGAACGTGGAACCTGTTCTGGCGGATCCACGTTCCGCTCGCCCGACCCCCCATCGCGTCGCTGGGCATCCTGATGTCGATCTGGACGTGGAACCAGTTCCTCCTCGCCCTCGTCCTCGTCGAGGACCCCACCCAACGCACCATGGCCGGCGCGCTGGGCGCCTTCCAGGGCCACTACGCCACGAACATCCCGCTGTTGTGCGCCGGAACGATCATCATCCTGCTCCCGACACTCGTGCTGTTCCTCTTCTTCCAGCGTCACATCGTCGCCGCCCTGCTCCAGGGCTCGGTCAAAGGATGAAGGTGGACGGCCCTACCGACGGCTGGTGGGCGTCGAGCACCATCCGCTCGCTGCGTTCACGACGCAGAAGTCGTTGCCCTCGGGATCGAGCATCCAGGTGTGGCCTTCGAACCACTCTCTGACGGTGGCGCCGAGGGCGACGAGCCGTTCGACCTCGGCGTGCCAGTTCGTCGAGTCGATGTCGAGGTGGACTGGCGTCTTCGCCCGCCGCTCGAGTTCGACCTTCTGGAAGCAGATCTCGATGTGTGGACCGTCGACGATGACGGCCGGGTCGGTCCCCGGTGTGAGTCCGAGCGCGGCGAGCCGGGCGATCTCGGCATCGTCGTAGGGCCGAACGCCGAACCCGTCCAGCGCTCGCGGCCCAGAAGCGGGCGAGCGACGACGGCGTCTCGCAGTCGACCACGATCTGTCTCAGTCTGGCCATGCGGTCAGTCTCGCCCATCGTGGCCGGCTCGATCCGTGGTCGCGGCCGTCGGCTTCGCGGGGCCTGTCAGAAATCATCTTGACGACGCCACTGTGAACGTTCACAATTGAGGGAGTTTCGAGGGGTGGCGGGGGCCACCGCTCCGCACGAGGGGGGTTACATATGCGCGACAGGGACGAACTTCCGTCCGACACCGTCCGGGCAGAGCAGGAGGGCGCGCCGGGGTGGACCCGTCGGCGTTTCCTCACCGCCAGCGCGCTCGCTGGCACGGGAGTGATGCTCGGCGCGCCGAGCCTCACGCACGCCGGCGCGGCGCGACCCTGGGCGATGCCCGGCCGCCTCGCCGCGGCCGCTCCTGAGAACCTGCCGCGCGAGCAAACGCTCATTCTCCAGAACCCCGAGGGAGTGCTCCACAATCCGGGCTGGTTCAACATCTGGGTCAATGCCGGTGGCGGAACGTCGACCGGCCTGCACCAGCTGATGATGGACACGCTCTGGTACATCGACCCCGATGCCGGCGTCAACGGTGTGGTGATCCAGAACTCGCTGGCGACCGGTCCCGCCCAGTACAACGCCGACTTCAGCGAGATGACCGTGCCTCTTCGTGACGGCATCTATTGGAGTGACGGCGAGAAGTTCACCTCGAAAGACGTGGTCTTCACCGTCGAGACCCAGATGAACACGCCGGGGATGATCTGGAGTGGCGCCTTCTCGACCCAGGTCGAAAGCGTTGACGCACCGGACGACCAGACCGTCCACTTCGTGCTCCAGAACCCCAACTCGAGGTTCCATTCGATCTTCTCGGTGCGCTGGAATGCGGCGTGGATCATGCCTGAGCACATCCTCTCCGCTGTCGACGACGTGGTGTCCTACGACTTCAACCCTCCGGTTGGTCTCGGGCCGTATACGCTGCACAGCTTCGACCCGAACGGAGACTGGTACATCTGGCAGAAGCGCGAGGACTGGGACCGCACGGCGATCGTCGACTTCGGTGAGCCGATGCCGCAATACGCCATCTATCGGAGCAACATGCCGATCGACAATCGGCTCATCGAGATGAACAACGGCGATCTGGACATGATCCACGACCTCACTCCCGAGGGCATGTTCTCGATCACCAAGGACAACGACGCCGTCAGGACCTGGTTCCCGGGCTTCCCGTACGCCCATCCCGATCCCACCCTGCCGATGTTCATCTTCAACCATCAGAACGAGAAGTTCCAGGATCCTCGCGTGCGCTGGGCTCTCGCCCTGATGCTCGACGCCAAGGGCATGTCGCTGGCCAGCTACCGCGGGGCGGCCACACTCTCGGCGATCTCGATCCCACCCACCGGCACGCATCCGGACGACTACCACGTTCCGATGCAGGAGGAGCTCATCAACTTCCAGCTCGACACCGGCGAAGGAATGATCACGCCGTACAACCCCGACGTCGGCCTCGACATCGCGGAATCGGTCCGTCCACAGTTCGGTGACGATGTCCCCACCGACCCCGACGCCATCCGCCGCAGTTTCGGCTTCGGCTGGTGGAAGCAGGACCTCGATGCGGCCGCGGCACTGCTGCGGAGCGCCGGCTTCACGCAGGACGGCGATAAGTGGACCATGCCCAACGGCAAAGCCTTCGAGTTCACGATCCTGGTGATGGAATCGGGCGTGATGAACGGCCTGGGCACGATCGCAGCCCAGATGTGGAGCCAGGCCGGCGTGCCAGTGACGGCCGAAGTGGATCCCGACATCTTCGCCCAAGCGATGCCAGGCGGCGACTACGAGGCGACCGCCGCCTGGGCGGTCGAGACCTGGGGCGGCCACCCCGACCTCTCCTTCTTCCTCGACAGCTACCACTCCGAGTACGTCGCCGCGCCGGGCGAGACCCAGCCGGCGCGCAACTGGATGCGCTGGAAGAATCCCGAGCTCGACAAGATCATCGAGGAGATCCGCGGCGTCGACTTCAACGATCTCGAGCGCAATATCGAGCTCGGGAAAGACTTCGTGCGGCTCCATCTGAAGGACATGCCCAACATCCCGGTGATGTCCTTCAACGTGTTCTCGGCGATGTTGGAGAAGTACTGGACGGGCTACCCGACCTCGGAGAACCCGTACACCGATCCGGTGAACAACTGGGCCAACTCGAGGTCCATCTACACCCAGATCAAACCAATTGGCGCTGACGGCTCCGGTGAGCAGCTGACCCCGATCGGACAGGTCATCGGGGTCGCCGTCGATGAGGGGCTATCTCTGGTTCGCGGTCAAGCGGGCGATCCAGATGGTGGTCGTCATCATTGCCGGCACCTCGGTGGCCTTCCTGATCAGCCATCTCTCCCCCGTCAACCCCGTCGAGAGTGTTCTCGGCCGGATCACGGCCCGATCGAGCTTCAACCCCGATGCGATCGAGCAGATGCGATCGACGCTCACCGATCTCTACGGTGTCGACAAGCCGCTGCCCGAGCAGTACGCCAACTTCATGCGTCGATCTCGCCCACGGCGACCTCGGACCGTCACTGCTCGCCTTCCCCACGCCGGCGATGACGCTCGTCACGCGGGCGCTTCCCTGGACCCTGTTCCTTCTGACCACTGCGGTCTTGGTCACCTGGATAGGAGGTAATCTCCTCGGCGGACTGGCCGGATACTTCCAGAACAACCGTCTGTTCAAGGTGGTCGGGGTGGGGGCCATCGGCGTCCAGCCGATTCCCTACTACATCGTGGCCTTTCTCCTGCTGTACCTCTTCGGCTACGTGTGGCCGATCCTGCCGATATCGGGCGCCTACGCCATGGACGTCCAGCCGGGCTGGAACATCGACTTCATCCTCTCGGTCGCCCAGCACGCCATCCTGCCGATCACCTCGCTGATCCTCGTCGGGTTCGGCACCTGGTACCTGGGCATGCGCGCCCTGGTCTCGAACATCGTCACCGAGGACTACGTGACCTATGCCGAGCTGGCGGGCGTGCGGCGCAAACGCCTCGTCACCTCCTATGTGATGCGCAATGCCGCCGATCCCACAGTTGACCGCCCTGGCCCTGGTGCTGGGAGCCGTCTTCTCCGGCACGATCATCACCGAACAGGTCTACACCTATCCCGGCATGGGGACGCTGTTGGTCGACGCCGTCAATCAAGGCGACAGCACCACGGTGCTCGCGGTGTGCACGGTTTCCATCGTTGCGGTAGCGGTTGCGATCTTCATCGTCGATCTGCTGCACCCCCTCCTCGACCCGCGGATCCGAGCCGAGTAGCGATGTTCGCCGTTGTCCGCGATCTCTTCCGCTACAACAAGGAGTTCACCATTGGTGTCGTCCTGGTCGGCCTGATCGTGGCATTTTCCTGCCTGAGCTTCTTCTCACCGGTCGATCCCACCCTCCAGTTCGTCGTGCCGCCAGACCTGCACCCATCGCGGGAGTACTGGTTCGGCACCAATTCGCGTGGGGCAGGACCTCTTCTGGCAGGCGACGTTCGCCATCCGCAACACGCTCGCCTTCGGCCTGCTCGTCGCCCTGCTGTCACGGATCATCTCGATCACCGTCGGGCTGATCGCCGGGTACAGGGGTGGCTGGTTCGATCGTGCCTTGATGTGCGTCAACGACGTCGTCGTGGCGCTGCCGATCTTCCCGATCCTGGTGTTGTTCTATTTCGTCCTGCGGAGCGATCTCGAGTACGGTGAGGCTTGCCTTCATCATGGCCCTCTTCGGCTGGCCCTTCGACGCCAGGCTGATCCGATCGGTGGCACTGAACCTGCGGCATCGCGAGTTCACCCAGCACGCCGTCTTCGCCGGGATGAGCGCTCGGAAGATCATGTTCGAGGAGCACCTGCCCTACGTCATGCCGATCGTCTTCGCGACGACCATGGCCAACATGATCTGGTCGATCGGGCTGGCGGTGACGCTGGCCGTGCTCGGGTTCACCAACCTCACCATCCCGACGATCGGCACCATGCTCTACTGGGCCAACAACCACTCCGCCATGGTCGTGGGAATCTGGTGGTGGATCGCCGTTCCGGTCGTCCTGGTCGTGATCACCTTCATCGGCCTCTATCTGCTGGCGGTGTCGCTCAACGAGTACATCGACCCGCGCTCACGGCTGCGGCGCATGGGTGGCGAATGACGGCGTGAAACCGAGGACATCCTGACCGTCAAGGGCCTGAAGGCCTATTACCGGATGGCCTACTTCGGCGTCGACCGCGAGGTGCGGGCGGTCGATGACATCACCCTGTCGGTCCGCAAGAACGAGATCTACGGCATCGCCGGGGAGAGCTCTTCGGGCAAGACCACCCTGATCAAGATGTTTGCGGCGGCGATTCGCCCACCGCTGCGGATCGTCGGCGGATCGATGACCTACCATTTCCAGAACGGCGACATCGACCCCTACGCGGCGACCAAGGCGCAGGTCGATGCGCTCCGGTGGAAGCGCCTCTCCTACATCATGCAAGGCTCGATGAGCTTGCTCAATCCGGTGCGGCGGATTCGCACGACGTTCGAGGACTTCGCGTTCCGGCCGATGGGCCGGCCCAAGCGTGAGTTCTGGGACCGGGTCGAAGCCCATCTTGCGGCGTCTCGAGCTCGTCCCCGATCTCCTGTCCGCCTATCCGCACCAGCTGTCCGGCGGCATGCGCCAGCGGGTGACGATCGCGCTGGCCACGGTGTGCCAGCCCGAGTTCGTCATCGCCGACGAACCGACCACGGCGCTCGACGTGGTGGTGCAGAAGGACGTCCTTGCGATGATCCGCGATGTACAGCGGGAGATGGGGTCGTCGGTGGTGTTCGTCACCCACGACATGAGCGTCCACGCCAACATCGCCGACCGCATCGGCATCATGTACGCCGGACGGCTCGTGGAAGAGGGGCCGACGCGCACGCTCTTCGCCACGCCGAAGCATCCCTACACCGCCCATCTGATCGCCTCGCTGCCCCGCATGGGTGACACCACTCCGAAGGCGCCGCTCGAGGGGCATCCGCCCAACCTCGCCGAGCCGCCCACCGGCTGCCGCTTCCACCCGCGGTGCCCGCTCGCCATCGACAAGTGCAGCGACCGAGGTGCCGCCACTCGAGACGGTCGGGCTGGATCATCGCTCGGCGTGCTGGCGCGTCGCCGATGTGGCCCTACCTACGCCGATCGAGATCCGGAAGTCGCTGGTCCACCAGTGAGCGGTGCACCCGCGACCGCGCTGCTCGAAGTCTCGCACGTCTCCAAACGATTCGTCATGGGCGGCCAACTCTCGCGTCAGTACGTCGATGCCGTCGTGGACGCCAATCTTGTGCTGTCTTCCGACGCCTCCGAGGTGTTCACGATCATCGGCGAGTCCGGGTCGGGAAAGACGACGCTGGCGCGCATGATCCTCGGCCTCGAAAGTCCTACGAGTGGTGAGATCAAGTTCGAGGGCCGGAGCAACGCCGAACGTCGCAGCCGCGCCGGCCCGGCTCGACTTCATGCGGCACGTGCAGCCGGTCTTCCAGAACCCCTTCGAGACGTTCAACCCGCTGAAGCGGGTCGATCGCTACCTGAACTCGACGGCGCGTACCCTCCTCGGCGTCAAGTCACGCGCCGCGGCCGAGGCGGCGATGGACGATGCGCTGCAGAAGGTCGGGCTGAGCCTCAAGGAGGTCGCCGGGCGCTACGCCCACGAGCTGTCGGGCGGGCAGCTGCAACGCGTGGCGATCGCGCGGGCGCTCATTCCCAACCCGTCGCTGATCATTGCCGACGAGCCGGTGTCGATGGTGGACGCCTCGCTGCGAATGTCGATCGTCAACCTGTTGCGGGCCCTGCGCGACGAGTTCGGCGTCTCGGTCATCTACATCACGCACGATCTCGCCACCGCCTACTACATCTCCGACCGGCTCGTGATCATGCAGAAGGGATATGTCGTGGAGATGGGTCCGGCCCGGACCATTCTCGACTGCACCCGAGCATCCCTACTCCCGGCTCCTCAAGGCGTCGGTGCTCTCCATCGACGATGCCGGCACCGGAGCACTTGTGCCGGCGGACCGATCCGAGGCCACGGCTGCTTGGGAGCTGGCCGGAACCGGAACACTGCAAGAACGCAGCGATGGGCGCTTCGTCAGGTTGTGAGCCAGCGACTCCAGGTCACCGTCGGTCTGATGCGAGGCGCACCATCGTCCACGAGACCGGCGGCAACGGGACACTGATCTCGCCGTCGGCATCGGGTGGAGGCACGGACACGGCGCGCGGAGCACGCGGTCGGGGTCCGCCGCGGTGTTGCAGGCGTGGCGGTCGACGTCGGCGAGTTGTAGGCAGTCCACCGCCGACATCGGCGCGCCGAACGGCCGGGTGTCGACGGCGAGCTGCACCGTGGCGTCGAGCGAGCGGTTGACGACGAACAGCACGGTGCCGGCGTCGTCATGGGTGGCGACGGCGTCGACGAGCGGCACCTCGCCGAATCGCTCCGTCTCGTAGCTCGGCGCGTCGATCACCAGGCGCAAGACATCGCCGCTGGCGTAGCGCGAGGTCGCGGCGAACGGGTGGAAGGTCGTCTGCCGCCACGCCGGGCCGCCCGGCTCGGTCATGATCGGTGCGATGACGTTGACGAGTTGCGCCAGGCAGGCGACAGCGACACGATCGGCGTGCCGCAGCAGCGAGATCAGCAGACTGCCGACGACCACGGCGTCGGTGACGCTGTAGCGATCCTCGATCAGCCGCGGCGCGCGTGGCCAGCCCGGTTCCGGGCCGTCGTGCTGGAACCGCGACAGGTACCACACGTTCCACTCGTCGAACGAGAGGTTGATGCGCTTGCTCGCGCCGCGCTTGGCGCGCACGTGGTCGGCGGTGGCGACGACGGCGTCGATGAAGCGGTCCATATCGACCGCCGAGGCGAGGAAGCTGCCGGCATCGCCGTCGTGTTCCTCGTAGTACGCGTGGAGCGAGATGTAGTCGACGACGTCGTAGGCCTCGTCGAGCACGGTCGCTTCCCACGACCCGAACGTCGGCATCGACGAATGCGAGCTGCCGCACGCCACGAGCTCGAGGTCGGGGTCCGCCTGGCGCATCGCCCGCGCCGTCTCGGCGGCGAGCCGACCGTACTCCGCGGCGGTCTTGTGTCCGATCTGCCACGGCCCGTCGAGCTCGTTGCCGAGGCACCACAACCGAACCGCGTGAGGATCGGGAGCACCGTTGGTGACGCGCTGGTCCGACAGCGTCGTGCCCGCGGGGTGGTTGGCGTACTCCAGCAGGTCGAGCGCCTCGGCGACGCCGCGGGTGCCGAGGTTGACGGCCAGCATCGGCTCGACACCGGTGCGGCCGGTCCACTTGATGAACTCGTCGATACCGACCTCGTTGGTCTCGGTGCTGCGCCAGGCGAGGTCGCGCCGCACCGGACGGCGATCACGCGGCCCGACGCCGTCCTCCCAGCGGTAGTTGGAGACGAAGTTGCCGCCCGGATAGCGCACCACCGAGACGCCGAGCTCCTGCGTCAGGGCGATGACGTCGCCGCGGAACCCGTCCTCATCGGCCGTGAAGTGGCCGGGCTCGTAGATCCCGGTGTACACGCAGCGTCCGAGGTGCTCGACGAACGAGCCGAACAAGCGGCGCGCGACCGGGGCCACGCGCGCCGCGGGATCGACCACGACACGGGCGGCCAGGGGCGGTTCATGGCTGCTCACGACTGCGACCTCCGTCCGTAGCGCGTCCCGACGTCTCGATTGTGAACGTTCACAAGGATCGCGTCAACCCCCCGTGCTCAGCGGCCGGATCCTGCTGCGGCGGCCTCAGGGCGGTGTCAGCGGTCGGGTGCACACTGCACCAACGATGGGTTCGATTGCAGACGAGCGGCCGCCATCGCCACGTCCGCCCCACAGGCCGACGGGGGCCTCGCTGATCGTCCTGATCTGCCTCGGCGTCACCGCCGGCGGGATCCTCCTTCTCCATCTCCTCCGCCGCGACATCGATCCCCTGCGCGATGTGATGAGCCACTACGCCAACGGCCCCGATGGGCCGCTGATGAGCGTCGTGTTCTACGCCTTCGGCGTGTCGGCGATCGCCATGGGTGTGCGGCTTCGCTCGGGCATTGATCGACGGGGCGTGACCAGGCCGGTGCCGTGGTTGCTCATCGTTGCCGGTTCCAGCCTGCTCGTCGCCGGCGTGTTCGAGGTCGACCGGCCGACCGACCCGGAGACCGCAGGGGAGGTGATCCACAGCAACACTGCCGTGGCCGCCTTCATCCTCCTCGTCGCGGCGATGGTGTTGTTTGCCATCGCTTGCCGCCACGACGAACGGTGGTCATCGATGCGCTGGACGTCGCTCGCCCTGGCGGTGATCGCCACCGGCGCAGCCGTCGCCACCCAGTTCGGCCGCGGCACGGGGACGGCCGGCGGGATGCAGCGACTGCTCGCCGGCGCCGTGCTCGTCTGGCTCGTGCTCGTCGCCCTGCACGTTCGGCGCGCCTCGTTCGATGCGCCCTGAACACCGGCTGCTCGCCCCCGCCAGCATCGCATTGGCGCTGATCGGCGTCGTCGCCGTCGTCGCCCTTCACGTCCTGCGACCCGAGCTTGCTCCGTTGTCGCACCGACTGAGCGAGTACGCGATCGGACGCTACGGAGGTCTGATGACCGCGGCCTTCGCCTGCGTGGGCGCCAGTCTGCTGACTCTGGCCGGCGCCATCGTCGATGAGGACCGCCGCTGGTGTGCTCTCGTCGTCGCCGCTGCCGTCGGCATCGCCGGCGTGGGCATGATCGTGTCCGGGGTGTACCGCACGGACGCTTCCCGCTCCGGAGCGACCGCCGATGCCCTCCACAGTGCGGCGTCGGGGCTGGCGACGTTGGCGTTGATCGGCGCGGCGGTCGTGTGGACGGCGGTTGCGTCGCGGCGGACCGCACCGGTCGTGCTCGCCACGATGAGCGTGGCGCTCGGCGCGGTGAGCCCGGCGCTGCACCGCTCGCGATGGACCGGCTTGAGCCAGCGGATGCTGTGGCTGACGCTCTTGGCCTGGGTGGTTGTCGCGGCCTTCGGGCTGACTCGCCCGCATGGTGCGTCGAAGCAGCCACGACGGCCCAGCTGAGCCGTCAGACCTCGATGACGACTGTTGACCGCACGCTTCGAAGGCCCGATCTGGTCACTGTGGTTCTCGATATCGGGGTTGTGTCCGTGGGTCGTGGACGGGTCCGGCCGGCGGTGGCACAGCGTCGGCTGGCTCCCGAAGCTGGGGTAGGTGGATCGGCGTAGTGTCAGGTTGAGCCGCTTCGTCGCGAAGCCAGGTCTCCCGCCGGTGTTTCGTGGACCGAGCCAGACGTGAGGACGCCGAAGTCGCTCGAGTGAGCCCGTTTGGGCGCTTTCGGTCGACGTGCGGCGACCTTTGCGAGAACAGTTCCGGATCCCGAGGGTCAATCTGGTCACTCGCCTTCTCGATATCGAGAACCGGAGTGACCAGATCGCCCGTGCCACAAGGTGGTGACGAGGCCGCCGTCGATGACGAAGTCCGATCCGGTGACGTTGCCGGCGCGGTCGCTGGCCAGCAGGACGACGAGGTCGGCGACCTCGGCCGGTGAGGTGAAGCGGCCGGTCGCGGCTTGCTGCTGCTGCGCCCGCACGATGTCGTCGGCGGTGACGTCCTGGGCCGTGCCGACGGTGGAGGCGACGCCGTGGTCACCCAGCCACAGGTCGGTCGACACGGGGCCCGGGCTGACCGTGTTCACCCGGATCCCGTGCGGTCCGACCTCCTTCGACAGGGCCTTGGAGAAGTTCGCCAGTGCCGCCTTGGCGGCGCAGTAGTCGATGACGGACGGGTCGGGCAGGAACGCGTTGACGGAGCACACGGTCACGATCGTGCCGCGCCCGCGGCGATCATGGCGGGGAGCGCCGCTCGGGTCGTGCGCACGGCAGCCAGGAACGTCAAGGTCAGCGTGCTCAGCCAGTCCTCGTCGGTGATGGCGGCGAAGCCGTCGAGGCGCGGCGTCACCGCACCGACGTTGTTGACGAGGATGTCGAGCGGGCCGGATGTCAACGCCGCGTCGACGAGGGCGGCCGGGCCGGTCGGCGAGGCGAGATCGACCGGGACGGCTCGGACCGCCCCCGCCTGGACGAGCCGGTCGAGCTCGGCGGTCGTCGTGCGGGAGCCGGCCACGACCGACGCGCCCTCGTCGACGAGGGCCCGGCGATCGCCAGCCCGATCCCCTTGCTCGCCCCGGTCACGAGCGCGCGCCTGCCGTTCAAGCCGAGTTCCACCCCGTGCACTGTTGCCGCTGACGGCGCGCCGAGCAAAGCGCCACGCCGCACCGCCGGCGCAACGCGGCGCCTGCGCGTCGCGCATCGCCTGGACCACACATAGGGTTGTGCCATGGTGACCGACCTCTCCGGACACGTGCCGCGCACGGTGCCGGCACGGTTCGAAGTGATCGACGAACGCTTCGCCGGTGTCGGGGGCGACGCTCACATCGAAGTGCTGTTCTCCGCCGGCCGCTGGCTCGAGGGGCCGGTGTACGTCCCGGCTGGTCGCTACGTGCTGTTCAGCGACATCCCCAACGACCGGGTGCTGCGGTGGGACGAGACCACCGGCGCGGTCGGTGTGTTCCACCAACCAGCCGGGTACGCCAACGGCCGCACCCTCGACCGGGCCGGCCGGGTGGTGTCGTGTCAACACGGGCACCGCCAAGTCGTGCGCACCGAACACGACGGCAGCGACACCGTCTGGCGTCGCACCATCAGGGCCGGCGGCTCAACAGCCCCAACGACGTCGTCGAGCGGGCCGACGGCACGATCTGGTTCACCGACCCCAGCTACGGCATCGACAGCGACTACGAGGGCCATCGGGCCGACAGCGAGGTCGGCGGATGTCACGTCTACCGCATCGACCCATCGGGCGACGTCCGCGTCGTCGCCGACGACTTCGAACGACCGAACGGCCTCGCCTTCAGCAGTGACGAGCGGCAGCTCTATATCGTCGACACCCGCCGGCGACACCTCCGACGTTTCGACGTCGCCGACGACGGCTCGCTCTCCGGTGGTGACGTCTTCGCCGACTGTGACGCCGGATCGTTCGACGGGCTCCGCCTCGACAGCCGGGCAGCGTGTGGGCCGCGGCGCACGACGGGTTGCACTGCTTCGACCCCGACGGCACGTTGCTCGGCAAGCTCCATGTCCCCGAGGTCGTGTCCAACCTCACTTCGGCGGGCCCAGCGCAACCAGCTGTTCATCACCGCGACGACCGCCTCTACAGCCTCAGGGTGAACTACAGCGGCGTCACCTACCCGACGGGGTGAGCCGCGGCTGCCGGCGCCTCAGACGGCGGGTCGAAGTGGTGGCGTGCTCATCTCGGGGCGGGACAGGATGTAGATCAGCGCCCCGAACAACGGCAGCACGATGATCAGCAGCGCCCATCCGGCTTTGGCCGCGCCGCTGTGGTCCGAGCGCCGGAAGTTGTCGACGAACGTGTAGATGACGACGAAGCCGACCAGCACGAACATGAACAGGGCCAGCAGCGACCAGAAGACACCCAGCAATGGATAGTCGTAGGCGAGCATGTGCAGTCTCCTTGGTAGGCCGAAGCCGGTCCGACCGAGCCAGTCTGCTACCGGTGGCTGTCGGGTTGGGGGACCGTCGACACGTGTGACGCGCCGGCGCCGCTGCGGGCGATCAGGTCGTAGGCGAGGACGACCTCGACGAGTCCGACGACGGAGCCGATGATCATGCCGAGCAGTCCGTTCACGAGGAAGGCCGGCACCAACGGGTGCTCGAAGATGTCGGTGTAGTGGATCGCGTGCAACACCGCCTGTTCGACCTGCAGGGGAAGTGGTGACGAGGACCAGCGTGATCCAGAAGTGCGGGCGTACGAGTTGCCACGAGCGCCGCAACGCCGGGACCACGGCGCGGTCCTCGATCGTGATCACCGGTCCGACGAGCGCCCACAACGTGAAGATCAGCACGCCCGGGACCACGAACAGGGCCAGGCCGGCGAGCGTCGCGAACGCCAGCACCACGTCGGCCGCCACGAGCCGGCCCAACGGCAGCACCCTCCAGATCTCACCGAGGCTGAGGTCGGGATGTCCATGGAGGTGTGCCCCGACGACCTTGTCGAGGATGCCGGCGTACACGACGACACCGACCATCGAGAACACCGCGGATGCGGCCGACGTGACCGCCGCGCCGTACGGGCGCGAGACGTGACGATCGATCACCAGAACCGTGGCCAAGGCATCGATCGCCGCGACGGCCCCGAAGACGACGAAGGCGGTGCCGGCCACACGCCAGAAGCGCTCCCGATACGTCCGTAGCGCCGCACCGACCACGTCCCCCAGGCGGGGGCGGCCGTGCACTTCCGCCGACGTGATCACCTCGGTCAACTCGCGCTCCCTCCATCTGCCCACAATGCCCGGACCCACAGTGCCCGGACCCAGAATGCCCGGACCCAGAATGCCCGGACCCAGAATGTAGGTGTCCGCCACCCGTGATGTGTGGGTGGGTCGTGATCGAGCGACCGACAGTCGACGGTGTCATCGGAAAGGGCCCATGCGGGCCGCAGAGCACGAATCGCCGCGTCCGACGATTCGTCGGCCGGCGCATCGGCGGAAATGCGGCCGGCCGACGAAAACAGGTTCCCGTCCGTCGACGCTGCGGCCGGGGTCCGCCAACCCCGGGCCGCACCGTCTCGTGCCAGATGAGACGCGCGGCCTCGCGGAAAAGGTTGAGACGACATTCTTCGCGAACGGGGAACCGCAACGCGACGCGCCCCGTCCGACTGATCAGACGAGGACGAACAAGCGCTCTCGGGGGACCAGGAGGACGTCATGAACAAGTTCGCAGCGCACAGCCTGAAGGCAGCGGCGCTGATCGCGATGGCCGGAGGGGCCGTCATCGGCGGCGTCGCCCACACGTCGGCGGGAGCGCCGTCGATGTGGATCACCGCCAACGACGGTTGCTACTACCTCACCGACGATGGCGGCCAGACCGCCACCGACGCAGCCTGCCCGCGGGCCGACGGCAGCATCGACGTGTACGTCGCCGCTTCGGGCCAGTGGTTCTACAGCCAGACGGTCGGCGGCAACGTGGTGCAGCAGTCACCCGTCCAGCAGTCCCCCGTGCAGTTCGACCCCAGCCTCACCGGCAGCTGGTTCGACTCGATGTCGACAGGATTGTCGTCGACGGCGGGCGACTTCTACCTCGACTCCTACCTCTCAGCGGTCAACGCCGACATCGTCGACATGGTTGCAGCCCGACTGCGTGGAGGTGATCGGCGACACCTGCTACTACCTCGGCTCCTGACGGCGGCAGGAGACCGGCGTCGCGGCGGCGGCCGCGGCGACAGGAGGCCGGTGCCGCGGCGGCGGCCGCGGCACCGGTCCGCCAACCCGGCATCACAACCGCACACCAACGACATGAGTGATCCGCCTGTGGCGGGCCACTCATGTCGCGTTACGATACTTCTGCGGTGCGCCGCCTCCTGTCTCGAATTCCCCACCTCCGGCTCGCGGTGCTCGCCGCGGGACTGGGAGCCGCCGCCGGCGGCGCGGCCTGGGTGCTGCTGCACCTCATCGCCCTCTTCACGAACCTCTTCCTGTTCCACCGTTGGGGGTGGCAGGCGCCGAACTTCAGCGACCTCCATCGCAGCCCCTGGGTGGTGGTCGCAGCCGTCGCCGGCAGCGCGGTCGTCACGTTGATGGCCTGGTGGGCACCGGTGATCCGCGGCCACGGCATCCCCGAGGCGATGGAGGCGGTGCTCGTCCGGCAGAGTCGCATCGCCCCGCGAACCGCCGTCGCCAAGCCGCTCTCGTCGGCGATCGCGATCGGCACCGGTGGGCCGTTCGGCGCCGAGGGGCCGATCATCGTGACCGGCGGCGCGCTGGGATCGCTGCTCGGGCAGGTCCTCCACATGTCGGCGAACGAGCGCAAGGTGCTCCTCGCCAGCGGTGCCGCCGCGGGCATGGCCGCGACCTTCGGGACGCCGCTCGCGGCCGTCGTGCTGGCGATCGAGCTGCTCCTGTTCGAGTTCTCGGCCCGGGCGTTCGTGCCGCTGGTGGTGGCTACCAGCGTCGCCGGTGCCGTGCACGCCGCGCTGTACGGCTCCGGTCCGCTGTTCTCGGTGCCGACCCACGACTTCGCCGGGCTCGCCCAGCTCCCGTGGTTCGGGCTGCTCGGCATCGGCGCCGGACTGCTCGCCACCCTCATCGCACGCGGCCTGTTCGCGATCGAGCACGCGCTACCGCCGCCTCCCCGTCGCGCCGTCGTGGCACCCGATCCTCGGCGCCCTCGTGTGGGCGCCGATCGCCCTCCTCGTGCCGCGGGTGCTCGGGGTCGGCTACGACGTGATCGACGACGCCCTCGCCGGACGGCTCGCCGTCGCGACGCTCGCCGCCCTGGCCGTCGCAAAGCTGGTCGTCTGGTGGATCGCGCTCGCCTCGGGCACGTCGGGCGGCACGCTCGCGCCGATCCTGTTGATCAGCTCCTGCGCCGGGGGGCTGGCCGGCGAGGGCCTCCACGCGATTGTGCCGTCGGTGTCGCCGTCGGCGTTCGCGCTCGTGGCGATGGCCGCCACCTTCGGCGCGGCCACCCGTGCCCCGTTCGCGGCGATCGTCTTCGTCTTCGAGCTCACCCGCGACTACGACGCGCTGATGCCGCTGATGGGTGCCACGGTCCTCGCCGACATGATCGCTCGCGCCCTGTTGAGCGAGAGCATCATGACCGAGAAGCTCGCCCGACGCGCCGTGACGGTGCCCGGCGAGTACCGCCCGGACGTGATGGCCACGACGCGGGTGCGATCGATCATGTCGACCGCCGTCGAGACGTTCCCGGCCGACCTCTCCGTGGGCGACGCCGTGGAGCGCTTCGTCGCCGGGCGCCACAGCGGCTATCCGGTCGTCGACGACGCTGGCCGCTGCCTCGGGGTGGTCACCCGCGTCGACCTGCTCACCGCTACCACCGGCAGCCTCGGCGAGCTCGTCGACGGCACCCCCGTCACCGTCGCGCCAGGCGACCCGGCGATCGATGTCCTGTCCCGCATGGTCTCCGACGGCGTCGACCACGTGCCGGTCCTCGACGACTCCGGACGCCTCGTGGGCATCTGCACCCGCGGCGACCTGCTGCGCGCCCGCCGCGACGCCGACCGGGCCGACCAGCGAGAGCCAGGCTGGATCGGCCGCCTCCGCGTGGGAGGGGCGTGATCCGCCGTCAGGACGGATCCTCGCCGAGCAACGCGTGCAGCGCCGGTCGGACGCGCCGTAGCTCCTCGAGGTGGTTGGTCGTCGAGCGCGTCGAGGCGTCGGCGGCCCGCGGGCCGTGAGGCGGACGCGAACGACGCGGTGGTCGTCGGCGTCGGTGCGCCGCGCCACGAGACCCATCGCTTCGGCGCGGTCGATGAGCCCAACGGCGCTGTGGTGGCGCACCAGGAGGTAGCCGGCGACATCGGACACCGTCGGACCCTGCGACTCGGCGTGACCGCGCACGGCCAGCAGCAGCTGGTGCTGGGCGGGGGTCAGGCCCTCCGCCTCGGCCGCCCGCTCGCTCCAGTGCAGGAACCGGCGGAGGGCGACACGGAACGCCAACAGGTCGGCGTATTGCCGATCCGAGAGCGACGCGGGGTCGGCCACCACGCCAGTGTGCCCCAGTACACACCTCCGACGCCGGTATCACGGTGGCCGGTGGGGCATCATGAAGGTATGGACGAGCGGTTCCGCACCCGGCACGTGACCATCCACGGCCACGAGGTCGGCTACCGCCGCGCCGGCCGGGGGACGCCGATCGTGCTGCTCCACGGCCTGGCGGGAAGCTCGCGCACCTGGAAGGACGTGATGCCGGCGCTCGCCGAGCGTCACGACGTGATCGCCCCCGACCTGCTCGGTCACGGCGAGTCGGCCAAGCCGGACGGCGACTACTCGCTCGGCGCCCACGCCAGCGGAGTGCGCGACCTGCTGGAGGCGCTCGACGTGCCCAGCGCGCACCGTCGTCGGGCACTCGCTCGGTGGCGGGATCGCCCTCCAGCTCGCCTACCAGCACCCCGAACGCTGCGACCGCCTCGTGCTCATCGGCGCCGGCGGCTTCGGTCGCGAGGTCAGCTGGCTCCTCCGCGTCTGCACGCTGCCGCTCGCCGACCGGGTGATGCCGGTCGTGTTCCCGCGCTGGTTCGCCCACGCCGGCAGCGACGTGAGTCGCTTCCTCGGTCGACACGGCGTGCACAACCCGCGTCTCGGTGAGATGTGGCGCGCCTACAGCTCGCTGGCGGGAGCGGCGAACCGTCGGGCGTTCGTGCGCACGATCCGCACGGTCATCGACCCCGGTGGCCAGACGGTGTCGGCGCTCGACCGCCTCTACCACGCCGCCGCCCGGCCGACGCTCATCGTGTGGGGCGAGGACGATGGCATCATCCCCGTCGACCACGCCCACGTCGCCCACCACGCCATCCCGGGCAGCCGCCTCGTGCTGCTGCCGGGCGTCGGTCACTTCCCCCACACCGAGGCGCCCACCGCGCTGCTCGCCGCCCTGCACGACTTCCTCGACAGCACCGAGGCGGCGGCCGCGCGCCCGGCCGGCTGAACCGACGGCGCTCTTCGGACACGGGTGTCCGAAAGGTGGCTCTGACCTGTCCGTGGGTCCGAACGGGTTCGGCGCGGTGTGGTCACGGCTGGAAGAGCGATGAAGGAGCAGTGCACCGAGCCTCGTGCCCGGTCTGGCCGGGGCTGATCGCCGACGTCGACCGAAAGCGCCCGAACGGGCTCACTCGCGACTTCGGCGTCGTCACGTCTCGCTCGGTCCCCGAACGAGCGGTGGGAGACTTCGTTTCGCTGACGAAACGCCCGACCTGGCACCGCGCCCGCCTCGCACCCGCTTCCAGAGCCAGCCGCCCTGCGTCGCGCGCCGACCCATCGAAGCGACCCACGGATCAGCACAAGAGCCCGAAGAGTGGCCGACGCTCGACCCGGGCCGGCGCTGGCGGGGCCGGCGGCTACAGGGGCAGTTCGGGGAAGCCGTAGGTGACGCACATCCCGCAGGCGCTGATGGCGACGAACCCGAGGGCGACCGCGCCGAGGATCCACCGACGGGCGCCGCGCCGGCGGGCGCCGGCGGTCACCGGCATGTACCAGGCCGGCAGCAGACCGGCCACCGCGGCGTCGCCGGGGTCGAACGGCACGGCGTCCGGGTCGAGCGGCTGATCGGGGTCGGCGGCGAGGGCGAGGGCCGTGAGCTCCTCGTCACTGATCACCGAGCTCGCCGTCGTGTCGGGCACGGTTCCGACCCTACCGAGCGCCGGCGCGAGGATGGGCGCGGTGGGCCAACTCGTATACACCGCGATCACCTCCCTCGACGGGTTCATCCACGATGCCGACGGCGGCTTCGAGTGGGCGGCGCCGTCGGCCGAGGTGCACCGGTACGTCAACGACCTCGAGCGCGACATCGGCACCCACCTGTACGGCCGCCGGATGTACGAGGCGCTGGTCGCCTGGGAGACGCTGCCGACCGAGCACGAGCCCGACTACATCCGCGACTTCGCCACGATCTGGCGGCGCGCCCACAAGGTGGTGTACTCGTCGACCCTCGACGTCGGTGTCGAGCGAGAACACGCGAGCTCGAGCGCTCGTTCGACCCCGACGCGGTGCGGGCGCTGACCGCGGCGAGCGACCACGACGTGGCCATCGGCGGCGCCCAACTGGCGGCGACGGCGTTGACCGCGGGACTCGTCGACGTGCTCCACCAGTTCGTCACGCCGGTCGTCGTCGGCAGCGGACAACCCTGGCTTCCCGTCCGACGTGCGCCTCGACCTCGAGCTGCGCGACGAGCACCGCTTCGCCGACGGCGTGGTGCACCTCTCCTACGGCGTCGTCGATCGTCCGCCGGCTGAACTCGTCAGACCTGCGACTGCTGCATACGTATGCAGCAATCGTCTAGGATCATCGCATGGCCACCCAGCTCAAGTCCGCCGCGCCGACGCCCGCCGGCACCACCAGCCCCGAGGTCATCGCCACGGTCTCGGGGATCATCGCCGACATCCGCCAGCGCGGCGACGCCGCGGTCCGCGAGTACTCGGAGCGCTTCGACCGCTGGTCGCCACCGCTCGTTCCGACTCGACGCCGACGACGTCGAGCGCATCATCGACACCGTGCCGGCGGGCACGATCGCCGACATCGAGACGGTGCAGGCGAACGTGCGCCGCTTCGCCCAGGCCCAGCGCGACTCGCTCGTCGACTTCGAGATCGAGACGGCTCCCGGGGTTCACCTCGGCCAGAAGCACCTGCCGATCTCGGCCACCGGCGCCTACGTGCCCGGTGGGCGCTATCCGCTCACCGCGTCGGCGCACATGACGATCGTCACCGCCAAGGTCGCCGGGGTGCCGCGCGTCGCCGCGTGCACACCGCCGATCCGTGGCGAGATCCCGGCCGCCACCGTCGCCGCCATGCACCTCGCCGGCGCCGACGAGATCTACCTCCTCGGGGGCGTGCAGGCCGTCGTCGCCCTGGCGCTCGGCACCGAGACCATCGAGCGGGTCAACCTGCATCGCCGGGCCCGGCAACGCCTACGTCGCCGAGGCGAAGCGTCAGCTCTTCGGCGAGGTCGGCATCGACCTGTTCGCCGGACCGACCGAGATCCTGGTGATCGCCGACGACCACGCCGACCCGTTCGTCGTCGCCGTCGACCTGCTGAGCCAGGCCGAGCACGGGCCCGGACTCACCCGCCGTGCTCGTCACCACGAGCGACGCGCTGGCCCGTCGCACGATGGCGTACATCGACGAGCTGCTGCCGGGCCTGCCGACCGCACGACCTCGCCGGCCCGGCGTGGCGCGACCACGGCGCAGGTGCTGGTGGTCGACGACCTCGACGAGGCGTTCGCCGTCGCCGACACGTTCGCCGCCGAGCACGTGGAGGTGCTCACCGACGAGCCCCGACGGGCCCTCGACGCCATGCACGACTACGGCGCGCTGTTCCTCGGCGAGCGGACGTGCGTCTCCTACGGCGACAAGGTGATCGGCACCAACCACGTGCTGCCGACGCGCGGCGCGCGCCCGCTACACCGGCGGGCTGTGGGTGGGCAAGTACCTGAAGACCGTCACGTACCAGGAGGTCACCGACGAGTCGTCGAGCGCGGCGCTCGGTGAGCTGTGCGGACGCGCATGCGCGCGTCGAGCTGTTCGAGGGCCACGCCCGGTCGGGCGACGTGCGCGCACGGCGAAGTTCGGCCAGGCGCGAGCTCTCGTGGACCGACCACCGGCTCGCCCCGTCGGCGAGCAATGCCTGACCGTCTCGCCGGGCGCACGGCGCTCGTCACCGGCGGCGGCAACGGCCTGGGCCGGGCGATGGCGACCGCCCTCGCCGAGCGCGGCGTGCCGCGTCGTCGTCGCCGGGCGCACGGCGAGCACGCTCGAGGACACGTCCGCAGCGCTGCGTGCCGCCGGCCACGATGCCCGGGTCGTGCTCGTCGACGTCTCCGATCCCGAGTCGGTGGCCACGCTGGGCGACGCCGTCGCCGACGAGGAGATCTCGATCCTCGTCAACAACGCCGGCGTCGCCGGTCCCGTGGCGTCCCTGGTCGACGTCGAGCCCGACGAGTGGGACGACGTGTTCGCCACCAACGTGCGTGGGACGTACCTGGTGTGCCGCGCAGCTGCTGCCGCCGATGATCGAGCGCGGCACCGGCGACATCGTCAACGTGGCCTCGGTGAGCGGCAAGCGGCCGCTCCCCCGCCGCACCCCGTACTGCGCCTCGAAGATGGCCGTGCTCGGGCTGACGACCACGCTGGCCGCCGAGGTGGGCCCGCTCGGCATCACCGTCAACAGCCTGTCGCCCGGCCCGGTCGCCGGCCCGCGCATGGACCGCAACTTCCGCCTCGAGGCCGAGCGACTCGGCATCTCGGTGGAGGAGGCGACCGAGGCGTTCGTGTCGCGAGCGCTGCTGCACCGCATGGTCACCGAGCACGAAGTGGGCGCCGCCCTCGTGGCGATGCTGCAGATGCCCGGCCTGCACGCCGCCGACATCGACCTGTCGGCGGGCATGGTGGCCCGGTGATGTCGGACGGCGCGGCGGACGCCGACGCCGAGCCGGGAGCGCCGGCGCCGCGCGCCCTGCCGACCGACGACGAGCTCCGTCCCACGCTCGTGCTGTTGCCCGGCATGCTCGGTGACGACCGGCTGTTCGAATCGGTGGTGGCCGAGCTCGGGAGCCGGCTCGCCTGCCGGCCGATGCGAGTCGACGTCGACGACGCCGTGGGCGAGATGGCGGCCAGCGTGCTCGCCGCGGCGCCGCGCCGCTTCGCCCTCGTCGGCCACTCGCTCGGGGGCATCGTGGCGATCGAGATGGTGCGCCGCGCTCCGGAGCGTGTCAGCCACCTGGCCCTGCTGAACTCGAGCGCCCGACCACCGACCGACGCCCAGCTCGCCGCGTGGAGCGGACTGCGCGATCGGGTCGGCGCTGGTGAGTTCGGCGCGGTCGTCGAGGAGCAGGCGACGGTGAACCTCGGGCCGGCGGCGAACGACGCGACGCTGCGCCGCCGGTGGATCGACATGGCCCGCCGCGTCGGCGATGACGGCTTCGCCCGCCAGCTCCGCGCCCAGGCGGGACGTCACGACCAACGGCCCGAGCTCGCCGCGATCGAGGTGCCGGTGCTCGTGGTGAGCGGCAGCGACGACGCGGTGTGCCCGCAGGAGATCCAGGCCGAGCTCGCCGGCGCCGTTCCCGGTGCCGTCCACGAGGTGATCGACGGCGCCGGGCACATGACCCCGCTCGGACCACCCCGTCGAGCTCGCCCGCCTCCTCGACACCCTGCTCGCCGTCTGATCCGTCACGGCGTTCCCCGGCCACGCCATGAACTGCCTGCGCAGCTGCTGGCCGCTCCTCGGCTGGCGCCTCGTCGCTCGCACGCGCGCACGGTTGCCGTCAGGCGCCGTCGAGGAGCATCTCGCGGGCGAGGCGGGCGATCTCCTGGGTGGCCGGAGGCAGCGTCGCCGCCTCGCGCTGGATCAGCGCCACGGTGTCCCACAGCGGTTCGGCGAAGCCGACCGTGTACACGCCGGGCGGGCAGACCCGGCTCGCGGCGACGGCACCGGCGACGATCGTGTCGCCGGCGCCGCGCGCCACGAGGTCGAGGGCCAGCTCGACGTGCTCGACCTCGATGATCGGCTCCAGGCGCACGCCGGCGAGCTGGGCGCGCACGGCAAGCTGGTGGCGCGTCGGGTCGGACCAGCCGTAGTGGGCGTCGTAGAGGATCAGCGGTGCACTGGCGAGACGCTCGACCGTCATCGGCTGGGCAACCCGCTCCGGGGCGGCCGACGCGTAGAGCACCTCGTCGCGCAGCAAGGGCGTGATGGCGAGGCCCTCGTCCTCCACGGGGAGCACCACGATGCCGGCGTCGATGTCGCCGGCCGCCACCGCGGCCGCGACCTCCACCGAGTTGACTCCCACGAGGCGGATCTGGACGTTGGGATGACGTTCGTGGAACACGTGGATGAGGTCGGACAAGCGGTAGTGGTCGGCGTTGCGCAGCACGCCGAACGTCGCGACCCCGCCGCCGAGCGAGCCGAGGGCGCGCAGGGCGTGGGCGCCGGACTCGGCCGCCGACACGGACCGCTCGGCGAACGGCAACAGCTCGGTGCCGGCGGCGGTGAGGGCGAGGCGCCGGCCGCGTCGGAACAGGGTGACGGCGTAGTCCTCCTCGAGGCGCCGGATCAGCTCCGAGACCGATGCCTGGGCCACCCCCAGCTCGGCCGCGGCAGCGGTGAACGACCCGGCGCGAGCGGCGGTCAGGAACGCCCTGAGCTGGGACAACGACATCGACGTGGCGGAGTTCGACGGTGGCACAGGGAAATCCTATGACAAACGAAGGAATGCGCGGGGTTGACCTTGGCATACGCATGCATTACGGTTCCCGCTCATGCAGTTCTCGGCCTGGTGCCTGGCCCGTCACGACGGGGCCTACCGCACGCTGAAGGCTCCGGGGCGCCAGGTCCCCCCGGCCCAGCACGCCCCGGCGGTCGTCGCGCGGGTCACCGAGATGCTCACCACCATCGAGCGCGAGGGTCTCGACGCCGTCCTGCGCTACGCCAAGGAGCTCGACCACTTCGACGGCGACCAGCTCGAGCTCGACCGGGCCGACATCGCCCGCAGCGGCGACGATCTCGACCCGGCGCTGCGCCGCGCCCTCGAGCTCGGCGCCGAGCGCACCCGCGCCTTCGCCACCGCCCACCGCCAGGCGCTCCGCGACCTCGACGTCGAGCTGGCTCCTGGCCTGCACGCCGGCTACCGCTACGTGCCGGTGTCGCGCGTCGGGCGCCTACCTCCCCGCCGGCCGATTCCCGCTGCTCGCCAGCGCGTTCATGACCGTCGGCGTGGCCAAGGCCGCGGGCGTCGGTGCGGTGCTCGCCTGCACGCCGCCGCAGCCCGACGGCGCGGCGAACGCGGCGGTGCTGTACACCGCCCACCTCACCGGCGCCGACCGCGTCTTCGTCCTCGGCGGCGTCCAGGCGCTCGCCGCGATGGCTTTCGGGCTGCTCGACGAACCGCCCGTCGACATGCTCGTCGGAGCCGGCAACGCCTACGTCGCCGAGGCGAAGCGCCAACTGTTCGGGCGGGTGGCGATCGACCTCCTCGCCGGCCCGTCCGAGGTCGCCGTCATCGCCGACGACACCGCCGACCCCGAGATCGTGGCCGCCGACCTGCTCGGCCAGGCCGAGCACGGCCCGGACTCGCCCGCCGCGCTCGTCACCACCTCCGAGGCGTTCGGGCGGGCGGTGATCGCGGCCGTCGACACCCAGCTCGCCACCCTCGCCACGCGCGACGTCGCCGGACCCGCTTGGCGCGACCACGGCTCGGTCACGTGGGCCGCCGACCCGGCGACCGCGGTCGCACTGATGGACGACCTCGCCCCCGAGCACCTCGAGGTGATCTCCGCCGACGACGACTACTACGTCGGCGCGCTCACCAACTACGGCTCGCTGTTCGTCGGCCCGTGGAGCACCGTCGCCTACTCCGACAAGGGGATGGCCGGCACCAACCACGTGCTGCCCACCGCCGGCGGGGCGCACCACTCGGGCGGGCTCTCCGTGTCCCGCTTCCTGAAGCCGCTCACGTACCAGCGCGTCGAGCGGTCGGCGACACCGCTGCTGGCCGAGGCGGTCGACACGATCGCCACGTACGAGGGCATGGACGCCCACCGCGCCACCGCCACGATGCGCCTCGAGCGCTTCGCGCCCGACCTGACCCAGCACCGTGACGGTGCGGACCTCGACCCGGGGGAGACGATGACCGCAACACACCGACCGATCCGCAGCCGACGCCGGCTGGTCCGCCCAGCAGCGAGCGATGCGGCAGTGAGCGTCCTCGAGGCGCGGCGGCATCTGCAAGAACTACGGGCACGTCGAGGTGCTCCGCGAGGTCGACTTCGATGCCGTTGCCGGCGAGGTGACGGCGCTCATCGGCGACAACGGCGCCGGCAAGAGCACCCTCGTCAAGATCCTGTCCGGAGCGGTGGCGCTCGACCGCGGGACGATCCGACTCGACGGCGAGGAGGTCGAGCTGGGCTCGCCGACGCGGGCCCGCGACCTCGGGATCGAGACCGTGTACCAGGATCTCGCCCTCGCCCCCGAGCTCGGCCCGGCGGAGAACACCTTCGCCGGGCGCGAGCTGCTCAAGCCCGGGATCCTCGGCCGCCTCGGTGTGCTCGACCGCAAGGCGATGCGCGAGCAGGCCGGCGACGCGTTCACCCGCATGGGCACCGACGTGAAGGACCTCGACGCGCCGGTCGGCGCGCTGTCGGGCGGCCAGAAGCAGAGCGTGGCGATCTGCCGTTCGGTGATGTGGGCCAACAAGGTGATCTTCATGGACGAGCCGACCGCCGCGCTCGGCGTGCGCCAGACCGGCAAGGTGCTCGAGCTCGTGCGCCGCGTCGCCGACCAGGGCGTCGCCGTGGTGCTGATCAGCCACAACATGCCCGAGGTGCTCGAGGTGTCCGACCACATCCAGGTGCTGCGCCTGGGCCGGCGCGTCGCCGCAGTTCCGCGGCGCCGATGCCACCGTCGAGCAGCTCGTCGGCGCGATGACCGGGCGCGCTCGATGCGGCGCCGCCGCCGGTCAGCCTTCCGACGCACGACGATCGGGGCCTGTCGTGACCACCCTGCCCCCCTCCCCCACCGAGACGACCGACATCGGCGCGCCGCACCAACCCCGACGCCGTCGCATCCGCCGCCCGGCTCGATCCGTCGGCGGCGGCCAAGCTGCCGCCGCGGCGCCCGGCGTGGCGGCGGGCGATGTCGACGTCGCCGTTCTACATGGGCTGCGTGCTCCTCGGACTCGTCGTGGTGTTCAGCATCCTGCGCCCCGACGCCTTCCCCACCATGGCCAACTTCCGCACGATCACGCTCGACGTGGCGATGTTGCAGATCATGGCCGTGGGCATGACGTTCGTGATGGTCGGCGGTGGCTTCGACATCTCGATCGGCTCGATCCTCGTGTTCTCGGGGCTGGTGGCCGGCAAGATGATGGAGGGGATGGCCGACAACTGGTGGACGGTCATCGCCGGCACGATCGTGAGCCTGGCCTGCGGAGTCGCCTGGGGCCTGTTCAACGGGTTCTGCATCGCCAAGCTGAAGGTGCCACCACTGATCACGACGCTCGGCACGCTGGGCGCCGCGCTCGGGTGCGCGGAGCTGATCAACGACGGCTCCGACATCCGCACGGTGCCGACGACGATGTACGTGATCAGCCGCTACCGCCCGTTCGGGCTGAGCTGGCTGGTGTGGATCGCCGTCGCCGTGTCGATCGTGTTCGGCCTGATCCTCGCCTACACCCGCTTCGGCCGGCATACCTACCTCATCGGGTCGAACATCGAGTCGGCGCGCCGCGCCGGCATCAACGTCGACCGGCACGTGATCACGCTGTACGCGCTCAACGGCGGCCTCGCCGGGCTCGCCGGCATGGTGTCGCTGACCCGCTTCTCGACGACGACGATCTCGGGCCACGCCCAAGACGCCCTCCAGGTGATCACCGGCGTCGTGCTCGGCGGCACGAGCATCTTCGGCGGCGTCGGCACCGTGATCGGCACGGCGATCGGGATCCTGATCCCGGCGGTGCTCACCAACGGGTTCGTCGTCATGAACTTCCAGCCGTTCCTGCAACAGGTCGTCATCGGCCTGGTGCTCATCGCCGCGGTCTACCTCGACCAGCTGAAGCGCCGCCGTCGCGAGCGCTGACGGCGAGCCCGACCCACCCCACGCCACTGCGACCCATCCACAAGATCCACCAACGGCTTCACGCCCACCACCCAGGAGACACCATGCACACCAGGACCACGTCCCGCAGGAACCGGGCCGCCGTAGCGGCCGGACTGCTCGCCGCGACGACGGCGGTCGTCCTCGGCCAGCAGGCCCTCGCCAGCGCGCCGCCCGACACCGCCCCGGCCGGCACCGAGGCATCGTCGGGCTCGGGGGCCCCGTCGGGATCCGAAGCGACGCAGGCGACGCTCGACATCGGCTCGGTGCCCGACGGCTTCTCGATCGTCTACGTCCCCGGCCTCACCGGCAACCCGTTCTACAACACCGTCGCCTGCGGCGCGCAGGCCCGCGCCGACGAGCTCGGCATCGACTTCACGTACCAGGGCGCACCCGAGTTCGACGTCGCCAAGCAGTCGGCCATCGTCGACGCGCTGATCGGCCAGAAGCCGAACGCGATCATGATCTCCGTCACCGACCCGGACGCGATGATCCCGCCGTTGCAGGAGGCCAAGGACGCCGGCATCGCGGTCATCGGCATCGACGGCGACCTGTCCGACACGTCGATCATGGGCACGAACATCCAGTCCGACAACCTGGTCGGCGGCGCGCTGGCCGCCCACTCGCTCGTCGAGGCGGTCGGCGAGGACGTCGGGGGCGACGTGCTCGGCCTGAGCAACACCGCCGGCAGCCCGATCGGCGAACAACGTGAGCAGGGCTTCACCGACGAGCTGGCGAAGTACCCGGCGTTCCACTACCTCGGCACCCAGTACACGAACAACCAGCAGGCCGACGCCGCCACCATCGTGTCGACGACGGCGCAGTCGAATGACAACCTGGTGGGCGTGTACACGATGAACACCAACAACACCGAGGGCGCCGTCACCGGCCTCCGCGAGGCCGACAAGACGGTCGACGACGTGAAGATCGTCGGCTACGACACGTCCGAGCCGATCCTGCAGGCGCTCGAGGACGGCCAGATCACCGGCCTCGTCGTGCAGTACCCGTACGGTGCCGGACGCCTCGGCGTCGACTCGGCCGTCGCCCTGGCGAACGGCCTGGCGGTGCCGCGCAACCAGGCGACGCAGTTCGTGTTCGCCACGCCGGACAACGTCGACACGCCCGAGGTGCAGCAGTTCGTCTACAAGCTCGACTGCAACTGATGGCCGAGGGAGCCGGCCTGCACCGCTCGGGGCCCTCGACAGTGCCGTCGACGACGACGAACGGTGAGGGGGCGGCGCCTACGGGCGCCGCCCCCGCTCCCGCGGGTGGTGCGCACCAGCAGGCGAGCGGGTCGGCGCAGCGCGTCATGCCGTCCGACTTCTCGATCGCCCTGGAGATCGGGCGCGGTGCCGACCGTCCGGTGGCCGACCGCGGCCCGCGCCGCCAGTCGATGCGCGGGTTCGAGGACACCTACGTCGACATCGTCGACTACATCGTGCGCATCACCCATCGGATCTGGGAAGACCAGGACATCGGCTACATCTACGACACCTACGCGCCGGCGTGCCGGGTGTACGACGACGGAGGCCCGCGGCACGGCATCGAACAGATGGTCACCGGCACGATCCAGCGGATCAGCGCCTTCCCCGACATGCGCCACTACGCCGACGAGGTGATCTGGGCCGGCAACGACGAGCAGGGCTTCGTCACGTCGCACCGGGCCCTCAACATCGGCTACCACACCGGCGCCTGGCGATGGGGGCCGCCGACCGGCCGCAAGGTCAACAGCTGGGTGATCGCCAACTGCGTCGTCGCCGAGAACGAGATCTTCGAGGAGTGGGTGCTGTACAACACGGCCGCCCAGTTGCTCCAGCTCGGCATCGACGTGCCGGCCGCAGCCCGGGCGCACGGCAACTCGGGGGCGCTGGCATCGCTCGCCGGGCGCGATCTCGGCGAGATCGAGCGCCTCGAGGGCGGGCGCAAGCCGAGCCTCTACCCGGCGGCGGAGGGTTCCGGCTTCGACCCCGACCACTTCGTGCGGGCCTTGGTGCACGACACGTTCAACCGTCGCGACCTCGAGCGCGATCGACCGGGCCTACGCACCCAACGTGCGCTGGTACGGCACCACCAACCGCAGCGGCTACGGCCGCGCCGACGTGCGCACGATGGCGCGCAGCCTGCTGTCGACGTTCCCCGACCTCGGGGTGCACGTCGACGAGGTGTACTGGATGGGCAACGACGTCGACGGCTACCGGATCTCGCTGCGCTGGACGGCGCTCGGCACCCATCGGGGTTGGTCGCTCTACGGCGAGCCGACCGGCCGGCGCGTGCACCTGTGGGCGCTGCAGCAGCTCTACGTGCAGGACGGCCGCATCGTCGAGGATTGGATGCTGTTCAACGAGTTCGACGTCATGGCCCAGATCCTCAAGGACGACCCGGCACCGCTCGTGCCGTGACTGTCATTGCGTTCCCCGGCCACGCCATGAACTGCCTGCGCAGCGTTGGCCGCTCACTCGCTGGCGCTCGCTCGCTCGCATGTCAGAGCTGCGCCAGTGACCATCATCACGTGCTGCCAGCTGGCGCCACGCGTCGGCGAGCTGGAGACCAACGTCGACGCGTCGGTGGCGGCCGTGGCCGACGCCGTCGACGACGGCGCCGCGATCGTGGTGCTCCCCGAGCTGGTCACCTCGGGCTACGTGTTCGAGTCGGCCGACGAGGCGCGGGCGTGCGCGATCGCGCCCGACCACCCGGTGTTCAGCGCGTGGGCCGGACACCTCGCCCGCGCCGGGAGCCGGCTCGTCGTCGGCGGGTTCGCCGAGAGCGGCACCGACGGCCACCTCTACAACAGCGCCGCCGCAGTCACCGCCGAGGGCGTGGTGGCCGTGTACCGCAAGACGCACCTCTGGGATCGCGAGAAGCTGTGGTTCCGGGCGGGTGACGATCCCCCGCCCGTCGATCGCCATCGACGGGGCGCGGGTCGGGATCGCCATCTGCTACGACCTCGAGTTCCCGGAGGTGACGCGCCACCTCGCCCTGCGCGGCGCCGACCTCGTGGCGGTGCCGACCAACTGGCCGCTCGTGCCTCGACCCGGCGGCGAGCATCCCCCCGAGGTCGTGATCGCCATGGCGGCGGCGCGCGTCAACCGCGTCGCCATCGCCTGCTGTGACCGCACCGGGACCGAGCGCGGGGTGGAGTGGACCGCCGGCACAGCGATCGTCGGCGTCGACGGATGGGTGCTCGCCACCGCGGGCGACGACGGCCGGGCGACCGCCGACGTCGACCTGTCGACGGCCCGCGACAAGCGACTCACCGAGCACGCCGACCTCTTCGCCGACCGCCGCGCCGACGCCTACTGCGGTGGGCGGCCGGCCCCTGACGCAGAACGCGCGTCGACGTCGCGGAAGATGGCCGCCCGTTCGGGCTCACCGACGCGACGTCGCCGCGATCACCGACCGATCAGGCGTCGCGGAGGATGCCGAGTCGGCGCACGGCCTCGGCGCGCACCAGGGCGATGTCGTTGCCCGGGGCGATGAGCCGGTAGCCCCAGCGCACGAACTGGGCGAGATGCCCGGCGAACGGGGCGAAGATGCCGGCCGCCACGCCGGCCCCGCCGGCGCGCGCGGCCACGTGGGCGATGGCGTCGCCGAGCGGCCCCGTCGCCTCGGCGTCTCCGAGACGGCTCCACCCGGCCGACACGGCGAGGTCGTTCGGTCCGACGTAGACGGCGTCGAGACCGTCGACGGCGAGGATCTCGTCGAGGTGCTCGAGCGCCGTGGTCGACTCGATCATGCCGATGGCGAGCACCACGTCGTCGGCCTGTTCGGGGTAGTCGGCGCCGCCGTAGAGCAGGCCGCGGGCGGGGCCGAAGCTGCGCCGGCCGCGTGGCGGGTAGCGGCAGGCGGCGACGAGCTCGGCGGCGTCGGCCGCCGAGTCGATCGCCGGGCAGATGACGCCGTACGCACCGGCGTCGAGCATCTTGCCGATCACGGCGGCCTCGAGCGACGGCACGCGGGCCAAGGGCACGGCCGGGGTGGCGGAGATCGCCTGCAGGCAGGCGATGGCGGCGTCGACGCCGAACATGCCGTGCTGGAGGTCGACGGTCACCGCGTCGTAGCCGCAGTGCCCGAGCGTCTCGGCGACGTAGGCGTTCCCGCTCGCCACCCACCCGGTGGTGACGAGCTGGCGATCGGCCAGGCGATCGCGGACGGTGTTGGCGCGCATCAGACCGGGGCGAGGCTGTGCTCGATGAGCGACCACGGGGCGAGGTAGCCGTCGGCGTCGAGCCCGACGCCGGCGGTGCGAGCGGCGTCGACCACCTCGGGCGACCACTCGAGCCGTGTGCGCCCGTCGCCGCCGTTGATCACGACGATCTCGTCGTCGACGCCGTCCGACACCTGCACGATCGAACGCCAGGCCCCGGGGGGCACCGACATCGTGTCGTCGACGCCGAGGCGCACCACCTCGCGATCGGATTCGTTGAGCGTGACCTCCCACTCCCCGCGGCGGACGATCAGCACCTGCGAGTCGTCGTGGCGGTGCCGCAGCAGGCCCTCACCGGCGCAGGCGCGCACGACGGCGACGTCGAACCCGTGCGGGTTGTGGACACGCGGTTCGTGGTGACGGCGCTCCGACATGCCGTAGCCGATCACCAGCGCGAGGCGGGCGTGGCCGCCGGCGACCGCCGTGCACAGCAGCGCGTCGTCGCGGAGCTCCCGGTCGGCCTCGGTCGACACCCGCTGGCGCATGTCGTCGACCGTCCAGTGGCGCATCGCCGCGACGTGCTCGGGTGCGATCGGGCGCACCAACTCGTCGTGCTCGGTCACGACGCCGCCGACCACCGTGTCGATGAGGCGGTTGTCGGTGGTGAGGAGCAGGCCGTGGCCCTCGGCCTGGCGCAGCACGTCGGGCTCCCAGATCAGCCCGCCGGTGTGGTCGCGCCCGAGGATCGTGAAGATGAAGTTGTCGTCGCCTCCGACGTTGCTGAACCCGCGGAAGACCCAGGTGGGCATCGAGATGATGTCGCCGGGATGGCCGATCAGCTCGCCGTCGATCGAGTCGCGTCCCCAACGGAACACGTAGGTGCCGGTGGCGACGATGAACACCTCGGCCGTGAAGTGCATGTGCAGCGAGTTGTTGACCCCGGGCGGCATCGAGGCGCCGCCCAGTTGGAAGCCGTGCGGGATGGTGAGGTTGACGAACTGCTCGGCCTCCGACACACCCGAACCGATGATCGCGTAGTTGAGCTTGCGCTCGGAGCCCGGCGTGCGGCAGTCGATGAACGAGTTCTCCGCCGCCACGAGGTCGTCGCGCCGGATCGTGCGGCGGGCGACCTCGTCGGCGCGTGACGCTGGTGGACGGTGCAGTCGCCATCAGGCGGCAGCGTAGCCTGGTTGGCGAGCCGGTTTGCATACGTATGTAGCGCACGTGCCAGAATGCCGGCGGACCGCTCGGCGAAGGAGGTGCGGTGACCGTCACGAGCCACGACGTGGCCCGGTTGGCCGGCGTGTCACAGGCGACCGTGTCGCGCGCCCTGCGCGACGACGCCCGCGTGACCGCGGCCACGAGGGCACGGGTGCGCCAGGCCGCGGCGACGCTCGGCTACGTGCCGAGCGAGCTCGGTCGTGGCCTGTCGACGCGGACCACCCGGCGCGTCGCACTCGTCGTCGAGCTGCACAACACGCTCTACCACCAGCTGATGGCCCCGATCCACGACGAGCTCGCCGGACGCGGCTACCGCATGTCCCTGCTCGCCGAGCGCGACGACGTGTCGGTGATCGACCGCCTGCTCGATCGCTCCGTCGACGGGGCGATCCTGATGACCACCCGTGTCGGCGACTCGCTGCCCGACGAGCTGTCCCGGCGCGGCCTGCCGTTCGTGTTCCTCAACCGCCTCGGCTCGCTCGCCGACGCGCCGAGCGTGAGCGCCGACAACCTCGCCGGCGCCGAGGCCGCCGGCACGCTGGTCCTCGGTGGCGGCCATCGCGACATCGGCGTGCTCCTCGGCCCGGCCGACACCAGCACGTCCCGCGATCGCGAGGCCGGCTTCCGGCGGGCGTTCGAGCTCGCCGGCGTCCCGTGGTCGTCGGCGCAGATCGTGCGCGGCGAGTTCGACCACGAGAGCGGCCGCGTCGGCGTGCGCGCCCTCCTCGACGCCGCCGCTCCGCCGACCGCGGTGCTGTGCGCCAACGACCACATCGCCATCGGCGCGCTCAGCGAGGCGGCCGAGCTGGGTCGACGGGTGCCCGACGAGCTCGCAGTCGTCGGCTTCGACGACATCGACATGGCGTCGTGGCCGGCGTTCCGCCTCACCACCGTGCACAACCCCTTGCTCGAGATGGCCGCGCGCGCCGCAGCCATGCTGCTCGACGCGATCGAGACGCCCGACACCCCGGTCGACCACGTCGTGTTCCCGACGTCGCTCGTGCTGCGCGCCACCCACGGTCGCCCCCACTCCTGACGACGGTGGTTCAGGCGGGCAGCTCGCCCGAGCCGCGCACGCGCAGGTCGGTGGGCACCACCACGGTCTCGGGCGGCGACCGGTCACCGGCCAGGCGGCGGAAGGCGACCTCGGCGGCGAGCCGTCCGATCGCGCTCGGATCCTGGGCGATCACCGAGATCCCCGGGCTGAGCACGTCGGCGAGCGGGATGTCGTCGAACCCGACCAGGGCGACGCGGTGCTGGATGCCGCGCTCGTGGATGCCGCGGACCGCACCGACGGTCACGTTGTTCTGGGCCGTGAACAGCGCGGTCGGCGCCAGCGGAGCGGCCAGCAGGTCGAGCGCGGCATCGTGCGCCGCTGACTCGTTGTGCAGGTCGTGCACGACGAGGCGCTGGTCGACCTCGACCCCGGCGCGGCGCAGGGCGTCGGCGTAGCCGGCGAAGCGCAATCGTGCGGTGGCGATCGTCTGCAGGTCGCCGAGGTAGCCGATGCGGCGGTGGCCGCCGGCGAGCAGGTGCTCGACGGCGCGCCGGGCACCGCCGTGGTTGTCGACGAGCACGGCGTCGGTGGCGATGCCGACCGGGGCGCGGTCGACGACGACGATCGGCGTGCCCGAGGCGAGCTCGGCGTTGAGGTACGCCTGGCTGCTGCGATGCCGGCGCGATGACGAGCGCGTCGGCCCGCCGGGCGACGAACGCCCGGACCAACTCCTGCTCGCGCGCCGGGTCCTCGTCGATGCTGCCGGCGATGATCAGCACGCCCTGCTCGCGGGCGGTGTCCTCGAGGGCGCGCAGCACGGCCGCCGAGAACGGGTTGCCGACGTCCTCGAGGATCGCCGCGATCGCCTTGGTCCGCCCGCCCGCCCGGCGCAGGCTGCTGGCCGTGAAGTTCGGGCGGTAGTCGAGCTGGCGCATCGCCCGCTCCACCGCCTGCGCCGTCGACGCGGCGACGCCACGCTCGCCGTTGAGCACCCGCGACGCGGTCTTCGTGCTGACGCCGGCGAGACGGGCGACGTCGCGCAGGGTCGGGCGCCCGGCCACGCCGTCCCGGCCGTGCGCGCCTCGGTCAGGCGCCATGGCTGTGCAGCATGACCGGCGGACGACAACGATGTCAACACCGGCGGCTCGGCCGACCGACAACTCCCTTGACAACGAGGCCTCGAACGCGTAGCAATGGCGTTGACATCGTTGTCGGTGGCCGGTACTCAGGGGATCCGGTGGCGCCGGCCGATGGACATCCAAACGATCCACCAGGGGGTTCCCAGCTCATGGCTTCATCCACGTCCTCATCGCGCCGACGCCGGGGCCTCGCCGCCGGCGCGGCCTTCGCCAGCGTCACCGCCCTCCTCGTCGCCGGGCCGGTCGGTGCCTCGAGTGCGCCCGGCGACACCGGCTCGGGCGCAGCGGGGGCGACACCACGCCCGTCGCCGTCGCGCTGATCACCAAGAACTCGACGAACCCGTTCTTCATCGCGATGCAGGAAGGGGCCAAAGCAGGCCGCCGAGGAGTACAACGTCGACATCACGATCGGCGCCGGGGCCGAGGACGGCGACGAGCAGGGCCAGATCGAGTTGATCGAGAACGCCATCGCCGGCGGCCTGGACGGGATCCTGATCACGCCCAACGGTCCGGGCGTGAACGGCGCCATCACCGAGGCCCGCGACGCCGGATTGTTCGTGATCGCCCTCGACACGCCGACCGATCCGGCCGACATCGTCGACATCACCTTCGCCACCGACAACTTCAAGGCCGGCACGCTGATCGGTGAGTGGGCCGCCGCCCAGCTCGACGGCGAGAAGGCGATCATCGCCCTGCTCGACGACTTCACCGACAAGATCGTCACCGTCGACTACCGGCGCGACCAGGGCTTCCTCACCGGCATGGGCATCGACACCGCCGATCCCGAGCTCAACGGCGACGAGGCGCCGACCGGCAGCTACACCGGCGGCGCGGGCGGCGACTACGAGATCGTGTGCAACGAGGCGACCGAAGGCAGCATCGACGGCGGCCGCACGGCGATGGAGAACTGCCTCACCCGCAACCCCGACATCAACGTCGTGTACACGATCAACGAGCCCGCCGCCAACGGCGCCTACAACGCCCTCGACGCCGCCGGCGCCACCGACGGCGTGCTGATCGTGTCGGTCGACGGAGGGTGCGCCGGCGTGCAGCTCGTGGCCGACGGTGTCATCGGCGCCACCGCCCAGCAGTACCCGCTCGACATGGCGTCGCTCGGGGTCGAGGCGATCGCCGACATCGCTCGTGGCGGCGAGCCGCCGGCGGTGACCGAGGGGCTCGACTTCTACGACACCGGCGTGGCGCTGGTGACCGACAAGCCGGTCGAGGGCCTCGACAGCATCGACACCACAAAGGGCCTCGACCTCTGCTGGGGCTGACGACAACGACGGACTGAATGAACTGAGCGAGCAGTCCGACGAGCGAATCATCAGGCACGCGTCGACTCACTGGTGCACCGCCCGAGTGGGACTCGCTCAGGGCGCAACGGTGCGCCAGTGAGTGTGACTGCGGCGCGCGACCCGCACGCCGACGAGACCGGGCACGAGGGCCCGACCACCGCCGCCGAGGAGCTGGCGCGCCGCAGTCACACCGTCACCCAGCGGGTACAGCACTTCGTCCAGGACCATCCCTCGATCAGCCCGGCGCTGATCCTGGTGATCACGGGCATCGTCTTCAACCTCGTCAACTCCCGCTTCCTCACCCAGACGACGATCTCGCTGCTGCTGCAACAGGCGGCGGTGGTCGCCGCCCTCGCCGTCGGCCAGACGATCGTGATCCTCACCGCCGGCATCGATCTGTCGGTCGGGGCCATCGCCATCCTGTCGGCGATGGTGATGGCCAAGGTGTCGTCGGACCACGGCGTCCCCGGCGTCGCCGCGCTGGCGATCGGCATCGTGGTCGCCGCCCTCGCCGGGACGCTCAACGGCGTGCTCGTCACGCGGCGTGAAGCTGCCGCCGTTCATCGTCACCCTCGGCACGCTCAGCATCTTCACCGCGCTCGCCCTGCTCTACACCAAGGGCCGCAGCGTGCAGGCGTCGGCGATGCCGGCGCTGTTGAGCTGGACCGGCAACGTCGTTGTCGATCGGCTCGTTCCGCATCACCACCGGCGTGCTGATCACGCTCGGGCTGTACCTCGTCATGGGCTTCGCCCTGAGCCAGACCGCGTGGGGACGTCACGTCTACGCCGTGGGCGACGACGCCGACGCGTCGCGGCTGGCCGGCATCCGCGTGCCGCGGGTGCTGCTCAGCGTCTACGTCACCGCCGGGGTGATCTACGGCATCGCCGCCTGGGTGCTCATCGGGCGCGCCGGCGCGGCGAGCCCGAACTCGATCACCGATGCCAACCTCGACTCGATCACGGCGGTCGTGATCGGCGGCACCAGCCTGTTCGGTGGGCGCGGCGGCGTCACCGGCACGCTGCTCGGCGCCCTGATCGTGCAGTCGTTCACGGTGGGCCTGTCGCTCGCCGGGGTCGACGACCAGTACCGGCTCCTCGCCGTCGGCGTCCTCGTGATCGTCGCCGTGGCCCTCGACCAGTGGATCCGCCAGAGCAATGCCTGAGCCCGACGTCGCCGCTGCGCCAGGTCCGGTGCCCGTGCTCGCCGGGCGCGACCTGGTGAAGACGTTCGGACGGGTCGTCGGCCTCGACGGCGTCGACGTCTACGTGTAACCGTGGCGAGGTGCTCGGCGTGATCGGTGACAACGGCGCCGGCAAGTCGACGCTGATGAAGTGCCTGTCCGGGGCGTACATCACCCGACGCCGGCACGGTCGAGCTCGACGGCGCACCGGTGTCGTTCAAGCGACCCCAGGACGCCCACGAGGCCGGCATCGAGACCGTGTACCAGACGCTCGCCGTCGCCCCGGCGCTCGACATCGCCAGCAATCTCTACCTCGGCCGCGAGGAGCGACGGCCCGGCGTGCTCGGGTCGGTGTTCCGCATGCTCGACCACGGAGGGATGCGCAAGCGCGCCGGCCAGGCCGTGCAGGAGCTCGGCATCCAGACGATCCAGAACATGGCGGTGTCGGTGGAATCGCTGTCCGGCGGCCAGCGCCAGGCCGTGGCCGTGGCCCGGGCGGCGGCGTTCGGCAGCAAGGTGGTGATCCTCGACGAGCCCACCGCCGCGCTCGGCGTCAAGGAGTCGAACCAGGTGCTCCACCTCATCGAGCAGCTGCGCGACCGCGGCCTTGCGGTGATCCTCGTCAGCCACAACATGCCCAACGTGTGGCGCGTCGCCGACCGCATCCAGATCCAGCGCCTGGCCCGCGTCGCCGCGGTGATCACCCCGCAGACCCACACGATGACCGAGGGCGTGGCCATCATGACCGGCGCCGCCACCGCGGCCTGACCACTCGCCAACCGATGGGTGCCAGCATGACCGTCCGGTCATGATGGCACCCATCGGTCGGGCGGAGCGGGGTAGGCGAAGCGGGCGGCGAGGTGGGCCACCACCTCGGCCGGTGCCGGCTGGCCGACGAGCTGCGTGCGCACCGCCTCGGCACGCGCCGAGTCGTAGCTCGGGCTCATGCCGTCGAGCAGCCGGGCCGCCGCTGCGGCCACCGACACGGGGCGCCTGCCGTGGCTCGAGCACGGTGGCGAGGGCCGCGGCCGCCATCCGGTCGGCGTTCTCGAACTGGTCGGCGCCCTTGGGCAGCAGCTGGGGCACCCCGGCGAGCAGCGCGCCGAGCACGGTGCCGCTGCCACCGTGGTGCACCGCCAGATCGGCGGCGGCGAGCACGCCGGCTGGTCGACGAACGCCTCGAGGTGCACGTTCGGCGGCAGGTCGCCGAGCGCCGCCCCGTCGGCCGCGCCCAGAGCCACGAGCACGTCGACGTCGAGCGAGGCGAGCCCCTCGATCGCCGGGCGCAGCCCGTCGTCGGTGGCCACCACGGTGCCGAGTGTCAGGTAGACGAGTGGCCGGCCGTTGCGTCCGATCCACGACGGGACCGAGGCACCTACGGTCGGTGAACGGCACCGGGCGCACCCGGACCCGTGCTGGGTGCTCGACGAACGACGGCGACTGGAGCGCATCGGGAATGATGTCGAGGAAGAGGTCGCCCGTGAACACATCGAAGTCCGGGTCGGTGATGCCGGCCGTCGCCCACAGTCGGGTCATGCGGCCGCCGCCGACGATCGTGCTGAACGCCTCCGGCGTGAACACGGGCGACAGCGCATGGCACACCGCCGGGATGCCGGCCGTGTAGCGGCGACGCCGGCGCCGAGCTCGTACTGCTCGTAGACCACGACGTCGGGGGCGACGGCGGGCAGCAGCGGGGTCACGCCGGCGACGGTCGCCGGAGCGACGATCTCGAGGAACAGGCGACCTCCGATGTCGAGGTCGGGGCGTCCGTCGACGTCGGTCGGCATGCCGTCGGCGGCGAGATCGGCGAGGTCGCGCAACAGGGCGTCGCGGGCGGCCTCGATCGAGATGCCGACATCGTGCACCTCGAACCCGAGGGCGGCGAGGTCGGCGAGGAACGGCCCGGTGGTGGCAAACGCGACGTCGTGACCGGCGTCGGGTGCGGCGAGGGCGAGCGGGAGCAGCGGGTACACGTGGCCGTAGGCGGGCGCGTGCTGAACAGGATCTTCATGACCGGAACTTCTCGTGAGGGGATCGCGCGCTGGACGAGCACACCCGGTCGATCCTGACGATCCGTGCAGCCGGGGGCTTGGAGGCACCGTGGAGAAGTCGTGGACCACACCCGGCCCCCACCGGTGGCGCCAACATGACCCTCCGGTCTGTTGGCCCCGTCGGTTGGGGCGCTGGCGGTCGGCGGGGACGCTGGCGCCGAGGATGTCGCCGTGGCGCAGCACGGTCACCGGGCCGTCCTCGCTGACGACGATCACGGTCGCCGAGGGGTCGTCGAAGCTGTAGCGACGCGCCGACGTGTGCCGCGTGCCGCGCAACCCCGACACCTCGAGCTCGGCGCGGGCACTCGGCACCAGGCGGACCCCGATCTGGGTGAGCACGCCGGTGTCGTCGAACAGCGCCGCCCCGTCGGTCTGCGACAGGATGTGGCGCAACGGGGCGAGATCGGCCGGGCGCATCACCCGCAGCGGCGGGGGCGCCGCCAGGCGTTCGTCGAACGACGAGGCGAGCCGCGCGTCGGGCCGGTACACCAGCGTCGCCCCGATGCCGCGGGCGCCGAGGTCGTGCACGGCGAACTCGAGCAGCGTCTCGAGCACGTCGCGATCGCCGAACTTGGCGCACGCCCCGACCGTGTCGACCCAGGCCGACACGAGCGGCTGGTGCTGCCACACCCGGCCGTCCCAGCGGAACACGCCACTGCGGGCGACGACGCGCACGATGCCGGCCGGGTGGCGCTGCACCACCATCGCCCCGAGTGTCTCGGCCAGCACGACGAGGTCGCGCTCCGATCCGGCGGGCGGTCGAACACCACCCACTCGTCGCAGCCGTCGACGCGACGCAACAGCCAGCTGCTCATCCCGTCGGCGTAGTAGCGGGCGCCCTCCGGCGAGTGGCCGCCCAGCGGCCGGCGCTGGGCGTCGAGCGCCGTGCCGGCCGCCCACGTCGCCGGGTCGGTGGTGGGCTCGATGAACGCACCGAACGACGGCACCCGCCGCTCGTGGATGTCGGGGCGCAAGGCGTAGGCGATCTCGCCGACCGCGAGCCGGTGCCAGGGCTCGGCCCCGCCGACGTCGAGCCCGATCTCGCCGAGCTCCTCCACGAGGCGCGCGAGCTGTCGCTCCGTCGTGCGGTGCCCGGTACCCACGACGGTCGAGGCTACGTGGCGACGGACCGAGCCCGTCGCGAGAGATAGTTGCTATCGCAACTATCTCGGTGGTATACTCGATCTCATGCCAGCTGTCACCGCAGACACCGCCACCGTCCCCTCCCTCACCGTGCCCACCGACCGCCGTCAACCCGCGAGCGGTGCGCTCGGTCACCACCGCCCCCAAGGGGTTCGAGGGTGAGGGCTTCCCGGTGCGCCGGGCGTTCGCCGGCGTCGACCTCGCCGACCTCGACCCGTTCATCCACATGGACCAGATGGGCGAGGTCGACTACGCCCCGGGCGAGCCCAAGGGCACGCCGTGGCACCCCCACCGTGGCTTCGAGACGGTCACCTACATGATCGACGGCACGTTCCTGCACCAGGACTCGCACGGCGGCGGCGGAGTCATCGCCGACGGCGCCACGCAGTGGATGACCGCCGGCAAGGGCATCCTCCACATCGAGACGCCACCCGAGGAGCTGGTGCGCTCCGGGGGCCTGTTCCACGGCATCCAGCTGTGGGTCAACCTGCCGTCCAAGGACAAGATGATCGACCCGCGCTACCAGGGGCTCGAAGGTGGCGACGTGGTGCTGCTGTCGTCGTCCGACGGCGGAACGCTCGTGCGCCTGATCGCCGGGGACCTCGGCGGACACGTCGGCCCGGGCTCGACGCACACACCGATCACGATGGCCCACGCCACGATCGCCGACGGATCGCGACTCGACACGCCCTGGCAGCCCGACTTCAACGCCCTCGCCTACGTCCTCGCCGGACGCGGCAGCGCCGGCCTGGAGCGGGCGCCGATCGAGAGCGGCCAGCTCGTGCTGTTCGGACCCGGCGACTCGCTGACGCTCACGGCCGACCGCAACGCCACGCTCGAGGTGCTGCTGCTCGGCGGCCGCCCGATCGGCGAGCCCGTTGCCGCCTACGGCCCGTTCGTGATGAACACCCGGGCCGAGCTGCAGCAAGCGGTCGACGACTTCAACGCCGGCCGCCTGGGCACGATCCCGGCCGACGGCATCCAGCCGTTCCACGTCTGACGGCAAGGACCGATCTGGTCACCGCAGGTTCTCGATATCGAGAACGAGGGTGACCAGATCGCCGTTCGCGAGATGGCGACGGATCGCGGGTCGCCGCGGCGGCACCGACGTGCGATGCTCGCGGCGATGGGCGCTGTGTTGCACACCGGGCCGCTGCGCGGCCACCACGTCGAGCTGGTCCCGCTCGAACGATCCTTCGCCGACGAGCTGGCGGTCGCCGCGGCCGGTGACCGCAGCTCGTTCGGCTGGACCGAGGTGCCCGACGGCCCCGAGGCGACGGCGCGGTACATCGACAACCTCCTCGCCCAGCGCGATCGCGGCGAGGCCGTTCCCTTCGCCCAGCGCCACCTGGCGTCGGGGCGGCTGGTGGGGTGCACGCGCTTCATGGACCTGCGCCGCTGGTTCGGGCACGCCGAGCCCGAAGAGGTGGAGATCGGCGGCACCTGGCTGAACGCCGACGTGCAGCGCACGCCGGTCAACACCGAGGCCAAGCTGCTGCTGTTCACCCATGCCTTCGAGGTCTGGCGCGTGCGACGGGTCGCGCTGAGCACCGACGAGCGCAACGAGCGCAGCCGCCGGGCGATCGAGCGGATCGGCGCGTCGTTCGAGGGCGTGCTGCGCAACCACCGTCCCTCGAAGGTCGCCGGCGAGCAGGGCCAGCTGCGCAACTCGGCGATGTTCGCGGTCGTCGACGACGACTGGCCGGCGGTGGCCACGCAGCTGCGTGCGCGCCTCGCCCGCCCGCCCGAGTGACTACGGTCGGCGGCGCCATGGACATGCTGATGGTGACAGCGCACCCGGACCCCGGGAGCTTCTGCCACGCCGTCTCCGCGGCGGCGAAGGCCGGGCTCGAGCGGGCCGGCCACCACGTCACCCAGCTCGACCTCTACGCCATCGGCTTCGAGCCGGCGATGGGCGTCGACGAGCACCGCGCCTACATGGCCCGGGTCCCGCGCCCGACGAGGTGGTCGCGCCAGCACGGCGAGCTGCTGCGCTCGGTGACCGGCCTCGTGTTCGTGTACCCGACGTGGTGGAGCGGACCCCCGGCCGTGCTGCGGGGCTGGCTGGAGCGGGTGTTCGTTCCCGGGGTGGCCTTCGACTTCGACGACAACGGCAAGCTCCGCCCCGGCCTCACCCACATCCGCCGGATCATCGGCATCAGCACCTACGGCTCGCCGTGGACCTACGTCAAGATCGTCAACGACAACGGCCGGCGGATGCTCATGCGGGCGCTGCGCCTCAACTGCGGGCGGCGCACCTCCACCACCTGGCTCGGGCTGTACTCGATCGACACCACCGGTGACAACGAGCGCCGGGCCTTCCTCGACCGCGTCGGCCACACGATGGCGAACGTGAAGTGACGCGATGAACGTGCTCGTCGTCTACTGCCATCCCGACCCGACGTCGTTCACCGCGGCGATCCGCGACGCGACCGTCGAGACGCTCACGGCGGCCGGGCACACCGTGCGCCTCCGTGACCTCTACGCCAGTGGTTTCGACCCGAAGTTCACCGCCGCGGAGCACCGCACCCACCGCACGGAGGGTGTCGCCCCGACGCTGCACGAGTACACGACCGAGCTGCGCGAGTGCGAGCACCTCGTGCTCGTGTATCCGACGTGGTGGAGCGGTCAGCCGGCGATGCTCAAGGGCTGGATCGACCGCGTGTGGGTCCGCGGGGTGGCGTGGGACATGCCCGGCCGGCGCCGATCGGGTGAAGGCCCGCCTCACCAACGTGCGCCGGCTCACCGCGATCACCACCCACGGGTCGTCGAAGTGGGTCAACGCGCTCGAGGGCGAGGGCGGCAAACGAACCGTCACCCGCTCGCTCCGGGCGTTGTGCCACCGCCTGGCGAGCACCGACTGGATCGCGATGTACGGCGTCGACACCTCGACGCAAGAGGAGCGCGACGCCTTCATCGGACGCGTGCGCAAGAAGCTGTCGCGGATCTAGCGTCGCGACCGCGGGTGAACCGGCTGACCGCTTCGACGTGGGTGGTCTGCGGGAACGTGTCGACCACCTCCGACCACTCCAGCCGGTAGCCGGCGCGCCCGAGCAGCTTGGCGTCGCGCCCGAGCGAGGCCGGGTCGCAGCTCACCAGCACGAGCACGCCGGCACCGGTGCGCTCGAGCGCCGTCACGCCGGGCACGCCGAGTCCGCTGCGCGCCGGGTCGGCGATCACGACGTCGACCGCCCGACCCGCCGGGACGTGCCACCCACCGACCTCGCCGCGGACGATGTCGACGTCACGACCGGCGAGGTTCGATCGCGGCGTCGGCGACGGCCGACTTCGACGTCTCGACGGCGATCACGTGGGCATCCACCGGCACGGCGAGGGCGGCGAACAACCCGATGCCGGCATAGGCGTCGACCACGACCGCGGCCGCCGACAGCTCGGGCGCGGCCCTGCCGGACGGTGTCGACGAGGAGCTCGGCGGCCTGCGGACCGGACTGGAAGAACGATCCCATCGACACGCGCAGCGTCGTGCCGGCGACGGTCTCGTGCAGCGCCTCCCGTCCACCGACCAGCGCGCCGTCGGGCAGCCCGCGCACCAGCTCGCCGGCGCCTTCCCAACGCGCCCCGAGCTCGCCGGTGGCCACGGAGCAGCGCAGCGTCGGCTCGACCTCCGGCGCCAGCTCGAGGGCGGCGATCGCCCGCCGCAACAGCGGGTGGGCGACGAGGCAGTCGGGCGCGGCGACCACGTCGTGGGTGTGCTCGGCCCGGAATCCGGCGCGACCGTCCGCCGTGGCGGCCACGCGCACCGTCGTGCGGTACCCGACCGGGTCGACGCTCGCGCCGAGCCGCACGTCGGCGTCGGGCAACCCACCGATGCGAGTCAGTGCGTCGGCCGCCACCGCCCGCTTCGCGTCGCGCTGGGCGTCGTGCGTCATGTGCTGCCACCCGCACCCGCCACACCCGGCGCGGCGCGAGGGGCACGGCGGCCGCACCCGATGCGGCGAGGCGTCGATGATCTCGACCACCCGGGCGCGCGCCCAGTCCCGCTTGTGCTCGGTGATCTCGACGCGCACCCGTTCGCCGGGGAGGGCGCCGTTCACGAAGACGACGCGGCCGTCGGCGTCACGGGCGATCGCCTCCCCGCCGGCGGCGAAGCGGTCGGGGATCAACTCCACGAGGGCATCGTAGGGATCGCCCGCGGCGGCCCGGCACGGTACCGTCACGGGTGATGGCCCTCCCCGTCCAGATCGTCCCGTCGGTGCTCCCCGCCGACTTTGCCCGCCTCGGCGAGGCGGTGCAGGCCCTCGAGCGGGCTGGCGTCGACCTCGTGCAGTGGGACGTGATGGACGGTCAGTTCGTCCCCAACCTCACGTTCGGGCCGGACGTGATCGCGTCGACGCGGCACCTGGTGTCGCTGCCGTTCGAGGCCCACCTGATGGTGCTCACCCCCGACCTGATGGCCGATCGCTACGTCGCCGCCGGCTGCTCGCGTCTGATCGTGCACGCCGAGGCGTGCGAGCACCTGCACCGCACGCTCGGGCACATCGCCGAGCTCGGCGCGAGCGCGGGCGTGGCGCTCAGCCCGGCCACCCCGGTGTCGGCGATCGTCCACGTGCTCGACCTGGTCGAGCTGGTGCTCGTGATGACGGTCAACCCCGGATTCGGCGGGCAGGCCTACCTGACGTCGATGGAGCCGAAGATCGCCGAGGTGCGGGCGCTGCTCGACGCCACCGGCAACGGCGAGCGGGTGCGCATCGAGGTCGACGGCGGCATCAGCACGGCCACGATCGGCGCGGCGGCGGCCGCCGGCGCCGACACGTTCGTCGCCGGCAGCGCCCTCTTCGGCGACCCGGCCGGGCTCGGCGCCGCGGTGCGCGAGCTGCGCGCCCGAGCCACCGCGGCCGGCCCGCTGGCGGCGTGAGCTGGCGGCGTTCCAGGGCAACCTTCGCGGGCGCGACCGCTCACATGTCGAGGACGAGGTCGAGATCGGCGAGCTTGCTGGGGTCGAGCACCGTGTCGGCGTGCGTGATGAGACCCCCGTGCACCGTCACCGTGGTGAAGCTGACGACCCGGCCGTCGTGAACACCCACGACGGTGGGTTTGCCGATGCCCGGCAGCGAAAGAAGGGTGACGGACGAGGCGGGCCCGTTGAACCGCAAGGCGATGCGGGCGATGGCCTCGCGGCCGGTGACCGGCGGCGCGTGTCGGCGCTCGCCGTAGCCCGGTAGGTCGACCAGCTCGCCGACGGCAACACCGATGTCCACACGGCTGGAGCAATCGGGGTCCATCACGGCGAGCATGCCTTCGAAGTCGCCGGTGGAGCAGGCGCTGATGAACTGCTCGGCCACACGGTGCGCGTCGGCAGCGTCGCCGGTGAGGCGGGCGGCGTCGGTCCCGTCGATGGTCCGCCGGGCGCGACTGGCGAGCTGCCGGCACGCTGCTGGGCTGCGACCCAGGGTCTCGCTGATGGCGTCGAAGGAGTAGCTGAACACGTCGTGGAGGACGAAGGCGATGCGCTCCGCCGGCGTCAGCTGGGTCATGACGACGTGAAGGGCCAGCCTCACCTGATCATCGAGCGTGATGCGGTCGGCGGGATCCATGTCTCGCACCGAACGTGGTTCGATCGCGTGCAGGTCGGTGGAACTCCGCCGCCGACGGTCCGCGGAGCGCAGTCGATCGAAACAGAGCCGGCTCACGACGACCGTGAGCCAGCCGCGCACATCGTCGATCTCGTCGAGGTTCTGTTCGACGAGCCGGGCGAAGGCCTCCTGCACCGCGTCCTCCGCCTCGCTGACGCTGCCGAGGACGCGAAACGCGACGTTGAGCAGGTAGCGGTGGTCGTCACGCCAGACGCGACCCAGCCGAGCGTCGAACTCGAACTCGTGGGAATCGTCCATGTCTCCTCCAGGATCATCAGGTTGGCGCCGCCGAGGGCCGTTTCGACCGGCGTCGCCCGTCGGATAACGACGAACGAGCCAGGCGGAGTGTGACGCGGCGGCAGGCGAGGGATCGCGCGTCACATTCGTCGACGTCCGATCGTCGTTCAGGTATGGCCTGCATCAGAAGAGACCCGTCGTGTTGAGTCGGCTCGCCGAGGCGTGTTTTCGGCATCGACGCCGAGTGGTGGTCCTGTGGATCCTCGGAGTGATCGTGCTCGGCGCGGCGATGGGAACGGTGGGTTCGGACTATCGCTCCGACTTCACGCTGCCCGCCGTCGAGAGCAAGCGCGGGATCGACATCCTGGACGACCAGTTCGGCGGCCTGGACGCCGGTCAGGTCGGCAACATCGTGTTCGAGACCGACAGAGGCATCGAGAGTCCCGAGATTCGCCGCGTGATCGAGCCCTTCCTCGCCGAGGTCGCCGAGATCGACGGGGTGCGATCGTTGGAGAGCCCGTACGCGCCGGGCAACGAGCGCCAGATCTCGTCCCGACGGTGACGAGGCAGGCCGAATCGCCTACGCCGAGTTCGGGACACCGTCCGACGCATCCGTTCGAAGACACGGTCGCGATCGGCGACAGCATCCGTGCCGCGATGCCGTCGATCGATGGCTTGCGGATCGAACTCGGAGGGCAGGCGTTCGCCGCGTTCGAGGTGCCGTCCTCGGAAGCGCTCGGCCTCGGGTTCGCGATCATCATCTTGATCCTTGCCTTCGGTTCCGTGCTGGCGATGGGGCTGCCGATCGGTGTGGCGCTCGCCGGGATCGTGTCCGGTTCGATCCTCACCGGACTGCTGTCGCAAGTCGTCGACATGCCCGACTTCACGTCGACGATCGGGATCATGATCGGCCTCGGCGTGGGCATCGACTACGCCCTGTTCATCGTCACCCGATTCCGGGAGAACCTGCACCGGGGGCACACGATCGAGGAGTCGACGCTGATCGCGATGAACACCGCCGGGCGGGCGGTCGTGTTCGCCGGTTGCACGGTCGTGATCTCGCTGCTCGGGCATGCTGATCATGCAACTGGGCTTCATCTCGGGGATGGCGATCGGCATGGCCGTGGTGGTGGCGCTGACGCTGCTGGCGTCGCTGACGCTGCTACCCGCCTTGTTGGGGTTCGCCGGTGAACGGGTCGAGCTCACCCGCCGGCGCGGGCTGATCGCCGCCGGGCTGATCGCCGTCGCCTCGATCGGCGTCGGGCTCGGAATTCGGGCGCTGATCGTCGTCGCCTGCCCCTGGCGGCGCTGGTGCTCGCGGCCAGCTTCGCCGTCGCCTGGCTGCGCAAGCCCGCGCTCGAACGGCCGCGACGCCCGTTGCGCGGAGACCCTGTCGTACCGGTGGAGCCGGGTGATCCAGCATCGCCCGTGGACGGCAGTGGTCGCCGGCGCGGCGGCGCTGGTGACGTTGGCCCTGCCGATATTCGGGCTGCGCCTCGGGTTCTCCGACGAGGGCAACTACCCCGAGGACACCACCACCCGCCAGGCCTACGACCTGCTGGCCGCGGGCTTCGGTCCGGGCTTCAACGGCCCGCTCGTCCTCGCCACCGTCGTGCCGGCCGGCACCGACCCGGCTGCTCTGCAAGCGGTCACCGACGCCATCGGAGCCGACCCCGGTGTGGCCTTCGCCAGCGAGCCGATCACCAACGACGACGCGGCACCGACCGCCGCACTGTGGCGGGTCGTCCCCACCACCGCCCCGCAGGACGCCGCGACCACCGATCTCGTCAACCGGCTGCGCCACGACGTCCTGCCGGCCGCCACCGCCGGCACCGGCCTCGACGTGGCCGTCGCTGGTGGCGTCGCCGTCGGCGTCGACTTCACCGACTACCTCTCCGACCGGCTGCCGTACTTCTTCGGCGCCGTGCTCGGGCTGTCGTTCCTTCTGCTGATGGTCGTGTTCCGGTCCCTGCTGGTGCCGCTCAAGGCGGTGGCGATGAACCTGCTGTCGATCGGCGCCGCCTACGGCATCGTCGTCGCGGTGTTCCAGTGGGGCTGGGGCGGCGGGCTCCTGCACATCGAGGGGGCTCCCATCGAGCCGTTCGTTCCGATGATGCTGTTCGCGATCGTCTTCGGCCTGTCCATGGACTACGAGGTGTTCCTGCTCTCGCGGGTGCGAGAGGAGTGGGATCGCACCGGCAACAGCCGGGCGTCGGTCGCCGACGGACTGGCCTCCACCGCCCGGGTGATCACCGCCGCCGCGGCGATCATGGTGGTCGTGTTCGGGAGCTTCATCGGCGAGTCCGACCGGGTCGTCAAGCTGTTCGGGCTCGGCCTGTCGATCGCCGTGCTGATCGACGCCACCGTCGTCCGCCTGCTCCTCGTGCCGGCGACGATGGAGCTACTCGGCGATCGCAACTGGTGGATCCCCCGCTGGCTCGACCGCATCCTGCCGAGAGTGCACATCGAGGCACCGCGCGACCTCGACGCCGAACTCGCCGAGCTCGTCCCTGCCGAGCGGCAGGGGGCGGCGAGGGACTGATCAGGCCGCACCCCCGCCTTGGTCAGCCGGCACGGCGGGGCACCGCACCAGTTTCGTGACGTGATCTAGCGCCGCGACGGTTGGGGCTGGGGCCGCGCCTGTTGGCGGGCGGCAGCCCGGCGGGCGGCCTCCTTCTCCCGGGCCACCTGCGCCTGCGCCGAGTTCACGCGGTTGACGCTGCGACCGAAGCCCGTCAGCACCCACCGGAACGCCACGATGGCGAGCAGCCCGCCCAGTACCAGCGCCACCGGCACGACCAGGGCACGCAGCAGACCCTGACGGTCGTCGACCAGCGGCGACAGCAGGCCCGACTCGACGCTGGTCCCGTTGGTGTGCAGCGTCATCACCGCGTCGGCCGGGGTCGGGCACTGGCGGTCGCTCTCCGTCGCGCCGATGATCTCGTCGCCCCCGAACTGCTGGGGCGCCGGCTGCACCTTCGACGACAGCAGCCCGGCCGCGGCCTCGTAACGGGCCCCGATCAGGTACTGCTCGCCCTGGTCGAGGTACTTCGTGTCGACGCCGTAGCGCACGTCGACCAGCTCGCCGACGGCGAACTGGCTCATGTCGCCGGCGCGCACCTGATCGATGTGGAACCGCGCCGTGCGGTAGTCGGTGGCCTGCACGGTGCCGACGAAGACGACGTCGGGGAGCGCCCCGACGGGGCAGCCTTCCGGGTACTCGACCAGACCCTGGCGCGGCACCGCGGGTGGCGGCGTCTGGGCGTGTGAGGCCACCGGAGCCAGGGCGCCGGCAGCCACGGCGACCAGCGCGAGCGCCCGCGCCATCCACCGTGCGATCACTCCGCAGAGCGTAGGCGGACGCCGCCCGCGGGCGACGTCACTCGCCGTCTCGAGCGGCGATCTGGATGTCGGGCTCTACTGCTGGGTCCGTGGGTGCGCACACGGGTCCGGTCGCGGTGTCGTCACGTCGGCTGGCTCCGGAAACATGGGATCGGACCGTGGCGACACGTCGGGCAACAGCGGCGCAGAGTCTGGGCGCGAATCCTCCCGGATGCCGGTGTTATCCGCGCCCAGATCGCCGTCTGGGACAACTCGCGCCCAGACGTTGATGGCCGTCACGCCGCAAGGTCACCTGGTCACCCAGGTTCTCGATATCGAGAACGTGGGTGACCAGATCGCCCGTGTGAGACGCAGAGTGACCAGATGGCGGCGACTGCGGCCGAACCCGGCGCGACGGGCCGACCACCGACCTTCAGGGCATCAGCCGTGACGTCGCCGCGCCCGAGCCCGTGATTCGACCCACGGATACGGATCAGTCACAAGTACCCGATATCGAGAACCTCGGTGACCAGATCGGCCCGATCTGTCACCAGAGCCTCAAAGGCGTGGGTGAAGACTTCGACCCGCCCGGCGGCGACCGCGGCGACGTCGAAGCGAACCGCCGGGCGGGGCGCGGAACGGTCCGTGTTCGGCCAGCCAGGCGGCGGCGAGACGTCGGAGCCGTTGACGTTTGGCGAGGGTGACGGCGTGCGCCGGTGACCCGTAGGCGTCGGTGCGGCGGGTCTTCACCTCGCAGATCACCACGACGCCGCGACGGGTTGCGACGAGGTCGATCTCGCCGAACGACGTGCGCCAGTTGCGGGCGACCACGGCGTAGCCGTTGGCGGCGTACCACGCCGCGACGAGATCCTCCCCGGCGGCGCCGAGTGCGATGTGGGCAGCGACCATCCCGGTCTCCGTTCCGACGGTGCGACGGACGGAGCGCGCGGGGCGCCCGAGAAGAGGCGGCTAGAAGGTGCGCTTCTCGCGGACCTTGGCGGCCTTGCCGACGCGGTCGCGCAGGTAGTACAGCTTCGCCCGGCGCACGTCGCCGCGGCGGACCACCTCGATCTTCGTCACCGTCGGCGTGTGCAGCGGGAACGTGCGCTCCACCCCGACGCCGTAGCTGAGCTTGCGCACGGTGTAGGTCTCGTGCAGGCCGCCGCCCTGGCGGGCGATCACATTGCCCTGGAAGACCTGGACGCGCTCCTTGCTGCCCTCGACGACGCGCACGTGCACCTTGACCTCGTCGCCGGGCGCGAAGTCGGGGATGTCGTCGCGCAGCGACTCGTTGTCGATGATGTCGGTGGCTTTCATGGCGGTACCTGGATCGTTCTCGGTGGGCGAGCAGTGCGGCCCGGTGATCCGAGCGTCGCGGCCGGTCAAGGATACGGGACGGCGGGGAACTCTTCCAACAGCGCGACCTCGTCCGGACCCAAGCCACCGCGCTGTTCGACGAGGTCGGGTCGTGTGCGCAACGTGCGGTGCAGCACCTGCGCCGCCCGCCAGCGGGCGATCAGGCCGTGGTTGCCCGACAGCAACACCTCGGGCACGCTCCAACCCCGGAACGTCGCCGGCCGCGTGTACTGCGGCTCCTCGAGCAGCCCGCCGGCCCCGAAGCTCTCCGTCACCGGGCTCTCGGCGTTGCCCATCGCGCCGGGCAGCAGGCGGGTGACCGCGTCGACCACCACGCAGGCGGCCACCTCGCCTCCCGACAGGACGACGTCGCCGACGCTGAGCTCGCCGTCGACCAGGTGCTCGCGCACTCGGTGGTCGACCCCTCGTAGCGACCGCAGAGCAGGCTGAACCCGTCGCCGGCGGCGAGCTCGCGTGCCACCGACTGGTCGAACCGGCGACCGCCCGGCCCGAGCAGCCACAGCGGGCGCGGCGGCGCCGCGGCCTCGACCGCGGCGAAGATCGGATCGGGCCGTCATCACCATGCCGGCGCCACCCCCGTACGGGGCGTCGTCGACCGACCGGTGGACGTCGGTGGCGTGGTCGCGGATGTCGTGGCAGCGCAGGTCGAGCAGGCCAGCGGTGCGGGCCTTGCCGAGCAGGCTGGCCGAGCAGAACGAGTCGACGACCTCGGGGAAGATCGAGAAGACGTCGACCCTCACGGCGCGTCGCGATCGTCGTCGAACAGCCCCTCCGGCGGGTCGATGACGACGACGCCGTCGGCGTGGCCCACGACGAACACCACCGGCACGAGCGCCCCCGACTCCAGCTCCAACAGGTCCGCCGCCGGGTTGGCGACCACGGCCACGCATCGCCCCCGATCCCGCCCATCGACGTCGGTGACCATCGACCCGATCAACTCGTGCACCCACAGCTCGTCGGGGTCGTCGATCGGCTCGGCGTAGATCGGCACGTTGGTGTAGCGCTGCGCCGCGCTGCGGTCGTCGATGCCCTCGATCGTGACCAACCAGCGGTCGTGATGCGGCGCCGCGGCGAGCACGGTGAGCCAACCGTCGCCGCGCGTACCACCGGCTCCCCGGCGCCACCCGCTCGACGCGGTCGGTGCCGAGCTCGACGGAGACCTGCCCGCGCACGCCGTGGGCGCGGCGAATGTGGCCGATCTCGAGCAGGTTGGCCGGGCGAGTCACGCCGACTCGCCGTTCAGTCGAGGAACTCGATGTCGACGTCGGTGTTGTCGCGGGTGGCGGCGGCGCGGACGACGGTGCGGATGCTCTGGGCGGTGCGGCCGCGACGACCGATGACCCGGCCGAGGTCGCCCGGGCCGACGCGCACGTCGAGGCGGACCCGGCCGCGCTCGCGTGTGGCGTCGACGCTCACGGCGTCGGGATCGTCGACGATGGAGGCCACGATGTGCGTCAGCACGGCCGACGCGATCGGCGCCGCTCCATCGCTCGGCGCGGCGGCGCTCGGCGCGCGTCGCCCGCCGCCATCGACGGTGTTCACGTCGTCGGCGGTGTACTCGCCGGTGTCGCTGTCGTCGGACACGTTCAGGATGCGGTCGACGCGGTGCGCGCCGGCGCCTTGAGGTCGCGGCCGCCAGCGGCGGTGAACTCGTCGAGAGCACCCGAGATCTCGAGCAGCTTGCGCACGCGATCGGTCGGCAGGGCGCCGTCGCGCAGCCACTTCACGGCCTTGGCGTTGTCGATGCTGATCGTCGACGGCTCGCTGCGCGGGTTGTAGTGGCCGAGGATCTCGATGAAGCGCCCATCGCGGGGCGAGCGCGAGTCGGCAGCGACGATGCGGTATTGCGGCTGCTTGGTCTTGCCGACCCGGGTGAGACGCAGCTTGACTGCCATGCTCTTTCGACCTTCTTCTCTCGACGAACGACCGTCAGAGGTTATCGGCGGGGACCGGGAAAGCCGCCAGGGACGCCCGGCAGGTCGCCCCCGCCCATCAGCTCGGACAGGTCGGGGAGGCCACCGGGCGCCAGGCCTGGGAAGCGCTCCGCGGCGGCCCTTCTTCTTGCCCTTCCCGGGCTTGCCGGCCATGCCGAACCGCTTCATCATCTTCTGCATCTCGGTGAACTGCTTGATCAGGCGGTTCACGTCGCTCGGCGACGTCCCCGAGCCGAGGGCGATGCGGGTGCGCCGCGAGCCGTTGACGATCTGGGGCATCGCCCGCTCCTCGGACGTCATCGAGCGGATGATCGCCTCCACCGGCTTGAGGTCGTCGTCGTCGATCTTGGCGCCCTTGAGCTCCTTGGGCATGCCCGGCATCATCCCGAGCAGCCCGCCCAGCGGGCCCATCTTCTTCACCTGCTGCATCTGCTCGAGGAAGTCGTCGAGCGTGAACTGGCCCTCGAGCAGCTTCGACGCGGCGTCCTCGGCCTGCTCCTTCTCGAAGGCGCGCTCGGCGTGCTCGATCAGCGTCAGCACGTCACCCATGCCGAGGATGCGTCCGGCCATGCGGTCGGGGTGGAACTGCTCGAAGGCGTCGAGCTTCTCCCCCGTCGAGGCGAAGGCGATCGGCTTGCCGATCACCTCCTTGACGCTGAGTGCGGCGCCGCCGCGGGCGTCGCCATCGAGCTTGGAGAGGATCACGCCGTCGATGGCGAGGGTGCGGTGGAAGGCGACCGCGGTGTCGACGGCGTCCTGGCCGGTCATCGCGTCGATGACGAGGAACGTGTAGTCGGGGGTGACGGCTTCGGAGATGCGCCGGACCTGCTCCATCATCTCCTGGTCGATGGCGAGGCGGCCGGCGGTGTCGACGATGAGCACGTCGCGGCCGAGTCGACGCGCCTCGGCGAGGCCTCGCGACGACGTGGCGACGGGATCGCCGGGCTCGGAGAACACCGGCACGTCGATGCGCCCGGCGAGCGTGCGCAGCTGCTCGACAGCGGCGGGACGTTGGAGGTCGGCCCCGACCAGCAACGGGTTGCGGCCCTGGGCCTTGAACCAGCGGGCGAGCTTGGCGGCGCTCGTGGTCTTGCCCGAGCCCTGCAGGCCGGCCATCAACACGACCGTCGGCGGCCGGCTGGCGTAGGTGATCTTCAGCGTCTCGCCGCCGAGCATGCGCGTGAGCTCGCCGTTGACGATCTTGACGATCTGCTGGCCGGGGTCGAGCACCTGGGAGCGGGTGGCACCGATGGCCTCGGTGCGGATCCGGGCGACGACGTCGCGGGTGACACCGACGTTCACGTCCGCCTCGAGCAGCGCCGTGCGGATCTCGGCGAGCATCTCGTCGACGTCGGCCTCGGTCAGGCGACCCTTGCCGCGGACGCGCTTGACGATGCCTTCGAGGCGGTTGGACAGGTTCTCGAACATCAGCGAGTCAGGGTACCGGCGCCGGGAAACCGGCGTTTGCTTCGCCTTGCTAATGACCTATGCTAAAGACCTTGTGAGCGGCCGTTCCACCTCGACGCCTTCCATCGCGACGAGGGAGCGACCGGCCGATTCCGCCGAACAGGTGCGCGACCTGCGCGTCGGCGTCATGCGCCTCGCCCGGCGCCTGCGCCTCGAGCGCGGCGACAGCGACCTGACCTTCACCCAGCTGGCGGCGCTGGCGACGCTGGAACGACTCGGCGACACCACCATCGGCGAGCTGGCCGCGGCCGAGAACGTCAAGCCGCCGTCGATGACGCGCACGATCAACACGCTGGTCGACATGCAGCTCGTGACGCGGCGGCCGCACGAGTCGGACGGACGCCAGGTGGTCGTGGGGCTCACCGACGCCGCCGTCGAGGTGCTCACCCGCGATCGCAACCGGCGCACGGCGTGGCTGGCGTCGCACGTGATCGACGAGCTCGACGACGCCGAGCGCGACGTGCTGTTCGCCGCCGCCCCGCTGCTCGATCGGCTCGCCCAGTCATGAGCGGCACGGAACGGACGGGACTGGTCGACCGCGTCCGCAACGACCGCACGTTCACCGCCCTCGGCAATCGCAACTACCGCCTGTTCGCCACCGGCTCGCTGGTGTCGAACGTCGGCACCTGGATGCAGCGCGTCGCCCAGGACTGGCTCGTCCTCACGCTGACCGGCAGCGCCGGTGCGCTCGGCATCACGACCGGTCTGCAGTTCCTGCCGATCCTGCTGTTCTCCCCCATCGCCGGCGTGATCGCCGACCGCTTCTCGAAGCGCAGCGTGCTGATGGTGACCCAGTTCGCGATGGGCTCCACGGCGGCGGTGCTCGGTGTGCTCGCCGTGTTCGGCTGGGTGCAGACCTGGCAGGTGTACGTGCTGGCGTTCCTGTTCGGGACCGGTGGCGCGTTCGACACCCCGGCGCGCCAGGCGTTCGTGAACGAGATGGTGCCGAACGCCATGCTGCCCAACGCCGTCGCCCTCAACTCGGCGTCGTTCAACCTCGCCCGCATGGTCGGCCCGGCGACGGCCGGCGTGATCATCGCCGTGCTCGGCTCGGGCATTCGAGCCACCGGCTGGGTGATCCTGCTCAACGGGCTGAGCTACGTCGCGGTCGTGATGTCGCTGAAGCGCATGCACAGCGAGGAACTGCACCCGACGGCCCCGCTCCCCCGCGCCAAGGGACAGCTGCGCGATGCCGTCCGCTACGTACGCGCGCGCCCCGACATCCTGCTCGTGATGGGGATCGTGTTCTTCACCGGCACGTTCGGGTTCAACTTCCAGATGACCACGGCGCTGATGGCGACGCAGGTGTACGGCAAGGGCGCCGGCGAGTACGGGGTGCTGGGCTCGATCCTCGCCATCGGGTCGCTGGCCGGTGCGCTGGTCGGCGCCCGCCGGGGCGAGGTGCACCAGCGCCTCGTGATCATGTCGGCGATCTGGTTCGGTCTGAGCGTGATCGTCGCCGGCTTCATGCCCACCTATCTGACGTTCGCCCTGATGCTGCCGATCTGCGGCGTGGTGTCGATGACGCTGATGACCGCGGCCAACTCGTTCATCCAAATGGCCGTCGGGCGACGAGATGCGCGGGCGTGTGCTGGCGCTGTACTACGCCGTGTTCATGGGCGGCACACCGATCGGGGCCCCGATGCTCGGCTGGGTGGCCGAGGTGTTCGGCGCCCGCTGGACCCTCATCGGCGGCGGCATCATGACCGTCGCCGGCACGCTCGCCACCGTCGCCTTCGTCGCCCGGCGCCAGGGCCTGGTGATGACGTCGTACGTGCGCTCGACGCGCCATCGGCCGCCCCCCGACATCACCGGCAGCACCCCCGTGGTCACCGACTGAGCGGTTTCGGGCCGGAGCCCTATCTCCACCCGAGGCCGAGCGCATCCGAGGCCCGGGGGTCCACCCGGGTGCTCCGCCAGGCCTCCGGCGCGCTCCAGGCCTCGGATCAGAGGTGGTCGACAGCTCAGAACAAGGCGTCGACGAACTCGTCGGGGTCGAAGGGGACGAGGTCGCCGATCGTCTCGCCGATTCCGACCAGCTTCACCGGGATGCCGAGCTCGGTCTCGACGGCGAACACGATGCCCCCCTTGGCCGAGCCGTCGAGCTTGGTCAGCACCACCCCGGTGAGCTGCGTCGCCTCGCCGAACTCCCGCGCCTGGGTCAGGCCGTTCTGGCCCGTGGTGGCGTCGATCACCAGCAGCGCCTCGGTCACCGTGCCGGCGCCCTTCTCGGCGACGCGACGCACCTTGCGCAGCTCCTCCATCAGGTTCGTCTTCGTGTGCAGGCGCCCGGCGGTGTCGGCGAGCACCAGATCGACGTGGCGCGACGCCGCCCGCTCGACGGCGTCGAACACCACGGCGCTCGGGTCGCCGCCCTCGCTCCCCCGCACCAGCTCGACGTCGGCCCGTGACGCCCACGTGGCGAGCTGCTCGGCGGCGGCGGCGCGGAACGTGTCGCCCGCCGCCAGCAGCACCGATCGCCCGGACGCCACCTGCTGACTGGCGACCTTGCCGATCGACGTCGTCTTGCCCACGCCGTTGACGCCGACGAACAGCCACACGTTCGGCGCGGCGGCGGCGTCGAAGTGCAGCGCACGGTCGGCGCCGGTCAGGCGGGACTGCATCTCGGCGCGCGAGCGCGGCGATCAGCGCGTCGGGATCCTCGATCTCCTTCGCCTTGACCTTGGCGCGCAGGCCGTCGAGCAGCTCGGTGGTGACGTGCACGCCGAGATCGGCGCGCAACAGCGCCTCCTCGAGCTCGACCCACGTGTCGTCGGTGATCCCGCTGCGCCCGAGGACCGTGGTGAACACGCCGGCCAGCGCCGCACGCGCCCGCGCCATGCGGCCGCGCAAGGTGGCCGGCTCGACGACCTCGACGGGCGGCGCCGCCGGTGGCGCCTCGTTCGAGCACCGCCGTCGGGGCGCCGCGTCCCTCCGGTGGTCGCTCGACCGCCGGCGGCGTCACGGTGGCGTCGCCCACCGATCCCGGCCCGCTGCGCCGGCGGTTCCAGACGACGACGCCGAGCCCGAAGGCGATGACGACGACGATGAGGACGAGGTAGATCCAGATCATCGCCGCTCGACGCTAACGGTCGGGCGCCGTCTCCGGCGCCGAAGCGCCGCGACGGGCGGCCAGCGCGTCAGGCGCTCAGCGAGATCCGTTCGGCGATCACCTTGCTCGACCCGCCCGGCTGCATCGTGACGCCGAACAGGCAGTCACCCGCCTCCATCGTCCGCTTCTGGTGACTGACGATCAGCAGCTGCGCCTCCTCACGGAACTCGGCGATCAGCCCGAGGAAGCGGTGCAGGTTGACGTCATCGAGAGCCGCCTCCACCTCGTCCATCACGTAGAACGGCGACGGGCGGCTGCGGAACACGGCGAACAAGAAGGCCAGCGCGGTGAGGCTGCGCTCGCCGCCGGACAGGAGCGACAGCTTCTTCACGTTCTTGCCCCCCGGCTTGGCCTCGACCTCGATGCCGGTGTTGAGCAGGTCGTCGGGGGTGGTGAGCACGAGGCGACCGGTCCCGCCCGGGAACAGCCCGCCGAACAGCGAGGCGAAGTGGGCGCTGACGTCGGCGTACGCCGCGGCGAACACGCTCTCGATCTCCTGATCGACGGCACGGATGACGCGGCTCAGCTCGCGCCGTGTCGAGCGCACGTCGTCGAGCTGCTCCTCGAGGAACGTGTGGCGCTGCTGCAGCTCGCCGAACTCCTCGAGCGCCAGCGGGTTGATCGGACCGAGCAGGCGGACCTCGCGCTCGAGCTCGCGGACTCGCGCCGTGGCCGACACGCCGTCGGGTAGCTCCGGCGCCGGAGCAGCCTCGGCGGCATCGGGTTCGACGTCGAGGTCGTGGCGCAGCATCTCGACGGCCGACTCCAGTCGCAGCCGGGCCTCCGCCTCGTCGAGCTCGCACCGGCGGGCGCGCTCTCGAACCTCGTCGAGCTCGTGCTCGGCCGCACTGCGCCGCGCCACGCCGATCGTCGAGATGCGTCGCCACCGCGGCGATCGCTGCACTCTGCGCCCGCCGACGGGCCTCGAGCCGGTCGCGGTACGAAGCGACCGCCGTCCGCCGCTCCCCCACGAACTCGGCCAGCCGTTCCAGGGCCCGCAACGAACGTTCGACCTGCGTGCGCCGGTGCTCGGCCGTCGTCCGCTCGGCGGCGTCGGCGGCGAGTCGGCGCTCGGCCTCGGCGAGACGTCCGGTCAGCAGCTCCCGGCGCTCGTGGCGCCCGGCCGCCCGCAGCTCCAGGTCGCGCCGGCGCCCGACGAGCACGGCGGCGCGCCTCTCGATCGTGGCGCGGACCTCGCTGCGGGCCCGGGCCGCCGCCTCCTCGGCGGAGGCGCCGGCCTCGAGGTCGGGCACGAGCGCGTCGAGCTCGGCGATGCGCGCCCGCTCGCCGGCCACCTGCTCGGCCAGCTCGGCGATGCGCTGCTGCAGCGGCTCGACCTCGGCGTGGATCTCACGCAGCTCGGCCTGCGAGCGGGCCAGCGCCTCGGTCGCGGCGGTGAACCGACGGTCGTTCTCGTCGAGACGCGCCGACAGCTCGCTCTCGTGGCGCTCGGCCGACGCGACGCGGTCGGCGCAGCGGTCGACCTCCGACCGGCACGCGTCGAGCGCCCGCTCGGCGTCGCCGTGACGCGCCGTGGCGTCGGCGAGCGCAGCAGCCGTCGCCCCGCCCGACGCCGCCGCGCCGATGCGCCATCCGGTGGCGGCGAGGCGGTGACCGTCGGCGGTGGCCACGACGGCGGCCGGGTTGGCGGTCGCGATCGCGATCGCCTCGTCGATGCCGGCGACGCGCACCGCGCCGGAGAGCAGCACGTCGAGGAGGCGGGCGACGTCGTCCCGGTCGGACGTGACGTGCGGGCGGATCGCCTCGGCGCCGGCGACGGGCGGCACCGTGGGCGCCGCCGCCGGGGCGGCGGTGCCGAGCGCGATCACGGCGCCGCGCGTGTGTCGTCGCGAGCGAGCGTGCGCACCGCCCTCGCGGCGTGCTCGGTGTCGTCGATCACCACGCTGGCGAGCGCCTCCCCGAGCGCCGCTTCGACGGCCGGTTCCCACCCCGGCTCGATGCGGGCCAGGTCGAGCAGGGTGCCGAGCACCCCGTCGAGGCCGGCCACGCGGTCGGCGCCGGCACGGGCATGGGCCAGGTCGAGGGCCAGCTGGAGCGCCTCGACACGGGCGGCCGCGTTCGACACGTCTTCGGCACGCGCGGCGCGGTCGGCGATCGCCGCGTCGAGGGCGTGGCGGGCTTCGGCCGTGCGCAGCTCGGCCCGTTCGATGTCGTCGACGAGCGGGCCCTCGAGCAGCTCGGTGGCCGTGCAGTCGTGGCGCGACTCGTCGCGGATGCGCTCGAGCTCGAGCACCCGGGCGGCGAGCTCGTCACCCCGATCCCGGGCCCGGTGCAGCTCGTGCTCGGCGCGGTCGGCCGACGTGCGACGGGTGCGCAGCTCGCCGCGCACCTCGGCGATGGCGCTGGCCGCCGTGGTGGTGGGTGCCGGATCGAGCGAGGCGAGCTGCTCGGCCCGCTCGTGCTCGAAGGCCTGCTCCTCGACCTCCAGCGCCGATCCTTCGGGGGCGTCGGCGGCCTCGGCGGCCTCGACGTCGTCGAGCTCGGCGCGGTCAGCGCGCGGCGTCGGCCTCCAACGACGCCACCACCCCGGCGTCGAGCAGGCGCTCGCGGTCGCGTGCCATCGCCGCGGTGCGCTCGGCGATGACGGCCAGCAGGCCCGCGCGCCCGTTCGACGAGTTGGTCGGCGCGGGCCAGACGGTCGCCGACGTCGTCGGCGCCTCGCGCCGTGAGCTCGGCTCCCAACTCGATCACCTCGGCGTCGAGGCGCGCCAGCTCCGCCTTGAGCGTGGTCTCGGACTGCGCGGCCTCGATGCGCGCGGCGGCGAGGCGGGTGAGCTTGGCCCGGAGGCCGGCGATCTCCCGACCGGCGACGTGCACCCGTAGGGCGGCGAGCTCGGCCGAGAGCTCGCCGTGCCGGCGGGCGGCCTCGGCCTGACGTTCGAGCGGACGCAGCTGGCGGCGCACCTCCCGCAGCAGGTCCTGCACCCGCACCATGCTGGCCTCGGTGGCGTCGAGGCGGCGCTCGGCCTTCTCCTTGCGCTTGCGGTACTTCAGCACGCCGGCGGCCTCTTCGACGATCGCCCGACGCTCCTCGGGGCGGGCGTTGAGCACGGCGTCGATCTGGCCCTGGCTGACGATCACGTGCTGCTGGCGCCCGACGCCGGCGTCGGACAGCAGGTCCTGGACGTCGAGCAGCCGGCACGGGACGTTGTTGATCGCGTACTCGCTGTCGCCGTTGCGGAACAGCGTGCGCCGGACCGTCACCTCGCTGAACCCGGCGATCGACGACCCGGCCAGCAGGCCGGCCGAGTTGTCGATGGTGAGGCTCACCTCGGCCCGTCCGAGGGCCGAACGGCTGGCCGTGCCGGCGAAGATGACGTCGTCCATCTTCTGGCTGCGGACCGAGCTCGGCGCCTGCGCGCCGAGCACCCAGGCGATGGCGTCGACGACGTTCGACTTGCCGGAACCGTTGGGCCCGACGACCACGGTGACGCCGGGCTCGAGCTCGAGCGTCGTGGCGTCGGCGAACGACTTGAAACCCTTGAGCGTCAACGTCTTGAGGAACATGGCGCCCCCGAAGTTATCCGGGGACCCGCCCGCCGGCCGGGGATGGACGTCAAGACGTCTGTGTCAGGAAACACGACGCCTGGCGTCGTGTTTCCTGACACAGAACTCGGTTCAGAGCCGTTGGCACACCGGGCACCAGTGGTAGCTGCGCCCGGCGGCCACCCCGCGTCGGATGATCCCCCGACCGCAGGTGCGGCAACGCTCGCCGGCGCGGCCGTACACGAGGTGTTCGAGCTGGTAGGAGCCCGAGCCACCCATCAGATCGACGTACTGGCCGTCGCCCAACGTCGACCCACGGCGACGCACGGCCGCTCCGAGCACGTCGAGGATCTCCTGGTGGAGGCGGCGCACCGCCGGGCGGGTCAGCGTGGCGGCGGCGCGGTCGGGATGGATGCGCGCCCGGTGGAGGATCTCGTCGGAGTAGATGTTGCCGATGCCGGCGATCAGGTGCTGGTCGAGGAGCAGCACCTTGATGCGCGTGCGGCGCGGATGCACCAGTGCCCACAGGTCGGCGACCGTGAACGGATCGGCGAGCGGATCGATGCCGAGCCGAGCCAACTCGGGCACCTCGGCGGCGGCGTGGTCGGGGTCGAACACCACCACCTCGCCGAACGTGCGCGGGTCGACGAACAGCAGGTCGGCCGCGCCATCTCCGTCCGGCGAGAGGTGCATCACCACGTGGGTGTGCGCCGGGCGAGGCGCCGCCGGATCGGCGAGCAGCAGCTGTCCGCTCATGCGCAGGTGCACCATCACGGCGTCGCCGCTGTCGAGCGTCGCCACCAGGTACTTGCCGCGCCGGTCGACGGCGGTGACCGTCGTACCGGTCAGGCCGTCGATCAGCGCTCGCGGTGAGGTCCGCCGCACCGTGCGCTCGCGGCCGACCTCCACGGCGTCGATGCGGCGACCGACGACCCGATCCTGCAGGCCGCGGCGGACGGTCTCGACTTCGGGCAGCTCAGGCATCGGGCGGGAACGCCCGTGCCGCCTCGGCGGCCGCCGCCTGTTCCGCCACCCGCTTCGACCGCCCCGACCCGGACCCGCGCACCTCGCCGTCGACGAGCACCGTGGCGTGGAAGCGCTTGTCGTGGTCGGGTCCTTCCTCGCTGATGTCGTACACGGGTGCCGGCAGCCCGGCGGCGCTCACCAGCTCCTGCAACGTCGACTTGAAGTCGAGCTCGTGGAGGCGCTCCGACGTGGCGTGCAGGCGCTCGGTGATCAACCGCCGCACGAACTCGTAGGCGGTGCCCGGGCCACCGTCGACGTAGACGGCGCCGATCACGGCCTCCAGGGCGTCGGACAGGATCGACGCCTTGGCCCGCCCGCCGGTCGCCGCCTCGCCCTTGCCCAGCTTGATGTGGGGGCCGAGGCCGACATCGGTGGCGAACTCGGCCAGCGTCGTGGCGTTCACCACGCCCTTGCGCAGCCCGGTCAGCTCGCCCTCGGTCATGTCCGGGAAGGTGCGGAAGGCGAGGTCGGCGGTGACCCAGCCGAGCACGGCGTCACCAAGGAACTCGAGCCGCTCGTTGCTCGCGTGGCCGGGGTTCTCCGAGCACCACGAGCGGTGGGCCATCGCCCGGTCGATCAGGCCCTCGTCGACGAAGCGGTACCCGAGCCGGCGCACCAGCGCCGTCACGCCCCCGTCGTCGCCGGCGTGGTCACGACCCCCGGCCGGTGGTTCGGCCGCGACGTCGGACGCCGGTGACGTCAAGGGCGATCAGCCTTCGTTGTCCACACGGGCGTGGACGTAGTCGACCGCATCGCGGACCGTCTTCAGGTCGGCGAGATCCTCGTCATCGATGCGGAAACCGGTGGTGCGCTCGCTCAGCTCCTCCTCGAGCGCCTCGACCAGCTCGATCAGGGCGAGCGAGTCGGCGTCGAGGTCGTCGACGAACGACTGACCCTCGGTGATCCCGTCCGGCTCGATCTCGAGGATGTCGGCCAGGCGGTCGCGAACGATGTCGAAGATCTCGTCGCGAGTGATTGCTCCGGTGTCAGCCATCGGCGTGGATCGTACCCAGTCCCGCCGGACGACTGTCTCGGCCGAGCGCTCAGCAGAGCGCCAGCGAGCGTCCCGGCTGATCGACTGCGGCTGCAGGCGCCGGAAGCGCCGAGTCGATAGCGCCGGCGCCTGCGCAGGCGGTTCATCGCGTGGCCGGGCCGCGCAAGATCGAGCTGAGCACGGCGCGGATCTCGTCGACCATGCCGTGGGCGACCATCTCGTGGGCGACGCCGATCGCGTTGCGCATGGCGGTCGCGCCGGTCGAGCCGTGGGAGATGACGCAGACGCCGTCGACGCCGAGCAGCACGGCGCCGCCGTACGTGTCGGGATCGAGGGCGGCGTAGAGCGGCAGCAGCGCCGGCATGAGAGCGTCGGCGTGCTCGCGGTAGGCCGGATCGGCGAAGGCGGCCAACAGCGCGACGATCAGGGCCTTCACGCCGCCTTCGAGCGTCTTCAGCACGACGTTGCCGGTGAACCCGTCGGTGACGGCCACGTCGAGGGCGTCGGTCATCAGGTCGCGCCCCTCGACGTTGCCGATGAAGCGGATCCCGGGCGGCGTCCTGCAGCAGGGCGAACGCCTCCTTGCGCAGCGGGTCGCCCTTGCCGGGCTCCTCACCGATCGACAGCAGGCCGACCGCGCGGCTCGTCGATGTGGAAGCGCTGACGGGTGTACACCGACCCCATCTGGGCGAACTGCACGAGCCACTCGGGCTGGACCTCGGCGTTGGCCCCGGCGTCGATCAGCACGGTGGGCGTCGAGCCGGGCACGGGGATCGGGGCGGCGATGGCCGGGCGCTTGACGCCCTTGATCCGGCCCATCCGCAGCAGCGCCGAGGCCATCGTGGCGCCGGTGTTGCCGGCCGACACCATCGCCGACGCCCGCCCGTCGCGCACCGCTTCGGCGGCGCGCACGAGGGTCGAGTCCTTCTTGGTGCGCACCGCCGCGCCGGGCTCCTCGCCCATCGCGATCACCTCGCTGGCGGGGATCAGCTCGATGTCGGGGTCGTGGGCGAGGTCGGGTGGACCGACGAGCACGACAGGGAGGCCGTCGTCGACGGCGCGACGAACGCCGGCGAGGATCTCGCCGGGTGCGCGGTCCCCGCCCAGGGCGTCGACCGCGATCGGCAGCATCGAAAGGGGCGCGGCCGAGGCTCAGGCGACTTCGACGGCGACGCGGTTGCGGTACCAGCCGCAGGTCGGGCACACCGTGTGTGGCACCTTGGCGTTACCGCAGCGCGGGCACAGGCTGCGTGCCGGCGCCTCGAGCTTCCAGTTGCTGGCGCGCCGCATCCGGCTCTTCGACTTCGACTTCTTCTTCTTGGGAGCTTGCATGCTGGTCTCCACGCAGGCGATTTCGGGCTGTTGCACGTTATCGCCGGGGAGCGGCGAACGCTACGAGCGGCGCTCAGTCCCGCAGTTGGTCGAGCGCCGCCCAGCGCTCGTCGACCTCGGTGGCGTCGCAGGAGCACGGCCCGACGGCGAGATCGCGTCCGCATTGCGGGCACAGCCCAGGGCAGTCGTCGCGACACAGGCGCTCGTCGGCGAGGGCAAGGAGGACCTCCTCGCGGACCATGGCCGCCAGGTCGATCTGGCCGTGCTCGATGGCGAACGCATCGTCGTCGGCGGCGGGGCCGTCGGTGTAGCGCTCGTGCACGTCGACGCGCAGCACCTCGTCGAGCGGGCGTGAGGCAGCGGCGGCAGGCACCGTGCCAGGGGACGGCGACGGTGCCGGACACGATGATGTCGTCGATCGTGGTGTCGAGGTCGACCTCGACGTCGACCGGGCCGACCACGGCGCGGATCGGCGACGTCGACCTCGGCCGCCTCGACCTGCACCGACAGGTGGCGATGCGAGCCGGGCTGGCGCAGCAGTTCGACGGCGTTGACGAGCAACGTAGGTCGGCCCACGTCAGCGTTCCTGGTCGAAGAAGCCCTTGCTGGGGTCGTCGAGCTCGATCCCACCGGTGTTGTGGGCGAGCACACCGATCGACAGTCGCTGGCGGCCGGCCGCCACCGTCTTCTGCAGCTTGTCGAGGAGGATCTCGAAGCTCCCGAGGCGCTGGTCGAGGAAGTCCTCGGTCTCGTGCTGGAGGCGCCGCGAGTCGGTCTCGGCGGTCTCCATCACCTGGCGGGCGCGCTGCTCGGCGGCGCGCACCACCTCCGTGCGCTGGACCATCCGCTCGGCGCGAACGCGGGCCGCCTCGAGGATCTCGTCGGCCTCGCGCCGGGTCTTGGTGACGAACTCCTGGCGCTCCTTCAGCATCCAGCGCGCCTGGCGCAACTCGTCGGGCAGGCGCGACAACGCCTCCTCGAGCAGCTCGATGATCTCGTCGCGGTCGATGCGCGGTGACGACGACAGCGGCATCGTGGGCGCGGTGGCGATGATGTCGATCGAACGACGCAACAACGTCTCGGCGTCACCGACGTACGGTCCCTCGGCGGGATCGGGGTACTCGTCGTCGATGTCGTCGTAGTCGTCGTAGTACTGCTGGTCGTCGTCTCTCATCCGTCGCTGCCTGCGGACGCGGTCCGCCGTGAGAACCGGGAGCTCAGGGCGGCGGCCACCGGGCCCGGCACCAAGTGGTCGATCGCACCACCGTACAGGGCGATCTCGCGGACGAAGCGGCTGCTGATGAATCCCCGATCGGTGCCGCACGGCAGGTACACCGTGCGGATGCCGGTGACCGAGTAGTTGGTGAGCGCCATCTGCTGCTCGATCTCGAAGTCACCGGCGTTGCGCAGCCCGCGGACGATGAAGCGGGCACCGGCGTCGCGGGCGGCGTCGACGGCGAGGCCGCTGTGGGTGACGACCCGGACCCGGTCGGCGAGCCCGGCGGCGGCCGCGCTCTCGGTGATCAGACGCACCCGCTCGTCGACGGTGAACACGCCGCCCGGCTTGTCGTGGTTGTGCATGACGGCGACCACGACCACGCCCTTGTCGGGGGAGGTGAAGAGCTCGGCCGACTGCTCGATGACGTCGAGGTGTCCGAGGTGGATCGGGTCGAAGCTTCCGGGGTACAGCACCGTCGTCATGGTGTGAGGCGGAACAGTACCCGTCGCGACCGCGCCGCCCATGCTCGCGCCGTGCCTCGACGCTCAGCCGGTGCGGGCGAGGAAGGTCACCCAGGTGCGGCCGTAGCGCTTCACCCGAGTCTGCTCCCATCCGGACGGCGCCGGCACCTCGCGACCCGACTCGGCGACCACGAAGTCGGCGGTGATGGTCGTCAGCAGGGCGTCCCAGGCGTCGAAGTCGTAAGGCGGGTCGACGAAGGCGATGTCGGCGTCGACCCGCGCGGCGTACACGGCGGCATCGCCCGCCACGACGCGGGTGACCCCGGTGAGCCCGAGCGCACCGACGTTGGCGTGGATGGCCGACAGCGCGCCGCGGTCGCGTTCGACGAACGTGCAGTGTGTCGCGCCCCGCGGAGAGCGCCTCGATACCGATCGCCCCGCTGCCGGCGAAGAGGTCGACGACGCGGGCGTCGACGATGGTGTCGAGGCTGGTGAGCGCGTTGAACACCGCTTCGCGCACCCGGTCGGTCGTGGGCCGCGTCGCCCGGGCGTCGGGGGCCACGAGTTTGCGGCCGCGCAACGAGCCGGCCACCACGCGCATGCCCGCAGGATACGGTCGGCATCGTGCTCGAGCCCGACCCGGTGATCACGTGCGTCGATTGCGGCGGCCGGGCGCACCTGCTGAACCGGCGCGACCCCGATCCCGAGGACCCCGGTGCCGAGCTGTGGCAGTCGGGCGACATCGTCACGTACCGCTGTGCGGACTGCCTCGACCGCTGGGACCTCGTCCTCGAGGCGGACGACCTCCCCGACGACCACGACTGACCCACGTCCCGCGCCCCGCCAGCAGCCGGCTGGGTCAGGAGCGGGTGAGGAACTCGGCCTCGACGTCGGTGAAGAGCAGGGACAGCTCGTCGAGCAGGTCGGGGTGGGCGTCGAGGGTGGGGTCGGCGTCGACGATCTCGAACGCCGCCTCGCGGGCCCGCACGACCAGCTCGCCGTCGCGGCGCAACGACGCCAGCCGCAGGTCGTTGCGTCCCTTCTGCGCCGAGCTCATCAACGTTCCCTCGCCGCGCAGCTCTAGGTCGACCTCGGCCAGCTCGAAGCCGTCGGTGCTGCGCACCACCGCCTCCACCCGCTCGCTCACGCCGCCGCCCGGCTCGTCGGGACGCGGCGTGACCAACAGCCAGCACTGCGACCTCGCGGCCCCTCGTCCGACCCGCCCGCGCAGCTGGTGCAGCTGGGCGATGCCGAAGCGATCGGCGTCGAGGATGACCATCACCGTCGCGTTCGGCACGTCGACGCCGACCTCGATCACGGTCGTGGCCACGAGCACGTCGAGCTCGCCGGCGCGGAACCGGTCCATCACCGCCTCCTTCTCGGCCGACGGCATGCGCCCGTGGAGCAGACCGAGGCGCAGGCCCGCCAGCTCGTCCGGCGCCCAACTGCCGGTACGTCTCCTCGGCCGACGCCACCTCGAGCTTCTCGGACTCCTCGATCAGCGGGCACACGACATAGGCCTGGCGCCCGGCGGCCACCTCCGTCGCGCACGGTCGCCCACGCCGCGGCGTCATCGAGCGGGCCGTCGGCCCAGCGGGTGACGATCGGCGTCCGGCCCGGCGGGAGCTCGTCGAGCACGCTCACGTCGAGATCGCCGTACACGGTCATCGCCGCGGTGCGCGGGATGGGCGTCGCCGTCATCACCAGCACGTCGGGCACCGCGTCGCCGGCCTTTCGCGCAGCGCCGCCCGCTGCTCGACGCCGAAGCGGTGCTGCTCGTCGACCACGACGACGCCGAGGCGGTGGAACTCGACACGCCTCCTGGATGAGCGCGTGCGTGCCGATGGCGATGTCGACGCGTACCGTCGGCGAGCCCGGCGAGCACGCTCGCGCCGTCGCCGCCGGTGACGCGGTTCGTCAGCAGCTCGACGCGCAACGGGCGATCGCCGAACAGGTTGCCGGGCTCGGGCACCGTCAGACCCGTCGAGCATCTGCCCGCACGCTCGGCGACGTGCTGCTCGGCGAGCACCTCGGTCGGCGCCATCAACGCGCCCTGGTGCCCGCCTTGCACGGCGGTGAGCATCGCGGTGACGGCGACGAGGGTCTTGCCCGAACCGACGTCGCCCTGCAGCAGGCGGTGCATCGGGTGCGGCGCCGGCGAGGTCGGCTCGATCTCGGCGATCACCCGCCGCTGGGCGCCCGTGAGCTCGTACGGCAGCGCCGGCGTAGAAGCGCCGGACCAGCTCGCCGTCGACCGTGTGGCGTATCGCCCTCGACTCGCGTCTCGATCGCCCGCTTGCGCATCACCAGGACGTCTGCACCCGCAGCAGCTCGTCGAAGGCCAGCCGGCGGCGAGCCTGCTCCTTCTCGGCGATCGTCTCCGGCAGGTGGATCGCACGTGCAGCGCGTCTCCGCGGTCGATCAGCGCGAGCCGCCGGCGGACCGACTCGGGCACCGGGTCGGCGATGCCGCGCGGGCGGCAGCGCTCGCAGCGCGTTCTCGACCCAGCCGGCGAGCTCCCACGTCGACGACCTGGCCTTCTCGCTCTGCGGATAGATCGGCACGATGCGTCCGGTGCGGTCGCCGATGAGGTCGACGATCGGGTTGGTCATCTGCAGCCCGCCGCGATACGCCTCGGCCTTGCCGAACAGGGCCACCTGCAGACCCGGGCGCGAGCTGGCGCTCGCGCCACGGCTGGTTGAAGAACACCACGTGCATCCGCCCGCTGCCGTCGCCGACCACGGCGCTCGACCATCGTGCGCCGGTTGCGCATCATCCGCTTGTGCGCCGAGCGCACCGCGACCAGCACCAGCGCCTCCTGCCCGGCCACGAGGTCGGCGATGCGGGCCTCGTTGGTGCGGTCGACCCACCGCCGCGGGTAGGTGGTGAGCAGATCGAGCACCGTGTCGATGCCGAGCGTCGGCAGCGACGTCGCGCTTCTGCTCGCCGACGCCCTTCAGCCCGCTCGACGTCGATCGCCGTCGAGGTCGCGCAGCGTGAGCGCTTCGCCAGGCGGCTCGGCGCTCATTCCACGCCGAAGAGGTACGGGTACAGCGGCTGACCGCCATCGTGCACCTCGACCTCGACGTCGGGAACGGTGCTCGGCGATCCACGACACGAGCGCGGCGGTGTCGCCGGCGTCGGCGTCGGCGCCGGTGATGACCGTCACGATCTCGCGCCTCGTCGTCGACGAGGTGGTCGAGCAGCGCCTGCCGTCACCGCCGAGCGTCCGCGTGGCGACGGCGACGATGCCGTCGCCGCGAACGATGCCCGATCCAGTCGCCGTCGGCCACGTGACCGGCCGGGGTCGCTGGCGCATCGCGCACCGCCTGGGTGACCTCGCCGGTCGCGACCGACCTCGCGGCGTCGGCGCATCTCCTCGGGCGTTGCGTCGGGCATCGGCCTCGGGGTCGTAGGCCATCAACGCGGCGAGTCCCTCGGGCATCGACCGGGTGGGCACGACCCGGACCGTCTTCGTGGTCAGGGCGTCGAGCTGCTCGGCGACCGGGATGATGTTCTTGTTGTTCGGGCAGCACCACCACCTGGTCGGCGTTGACCGCCTCGACGGCGGCGAGCAGCTCGGCGGTCGACGGGTTGAGCGTCTGCCCGCCGGTGACGATGCCCTGCACGCCGAGCTGGCCGAACAGCTCGGCCGATGCCCGTCGCCGCTGCCGACGGCGACGACGGCGCAGGTGACGCGCCGGGAGCTCGTCGGCCGCGTGACGCTGGCCGTCGCCGGCCATCGCCGCGACGAGCTCCGCCTCGCGTACGGCGTGCTCCTCGGCGACCTCCTCGAACAGATCGGTGACGCGAATCTGGCTCGGCCGGCCGTCCAGGTCGAGCGCCGCCTCGATCGCCGCGCCGATGTCGTTGGTGTGGACGTGGCAGTTCCACAGGCCGTCGCCGCCGACGACGACGATCGAGTCGCCGATCTCGCCCCACGCCTGCTTGAACGCCTGGATGTGCTCGTCGGCGAGATCGACGAAGTACATCACCTCGTAGCGCTGCTCGCTGACGTCGAGCTCGCCGTCGACGCCGACGTCGCGCCGGGCCACCGCCTAACGCTGCGCCGACCGCGCCGCGTCGCCGTCGTCGATCGGCTCCGGCAGCGGCTCGCCGTCGACCACGTGCAGCGCCGCGTCGAGCAGCAGCAGGAAGCCGGCGCCGCCGGCGTCGACGACGCCGGCATCCTTCAGCACCGGGAGCAGCTCGGGGGTGCTGTCGAGCGCCACCCGCCCGGCGTCGCGCGCCGCTCGGAGCACGCCGACGAGGCGACGCCCCGTCGGCGGCCGCCGTTCGGCCGCGGCGGCGCTCTCGCGCACGACCGTGAGGATCGTGCCCTCGACCGGCTTGAGCACCGCCTGGTAGGCGGCGGCGGACGCCGCCGTCAGCGCCTCCGCGACCTTGGCGCCGGTCACGTCGTGCTGGCATCTCTTCAACGTCGACGACCAGGCCGCGCAGGATCTGGCTGAAGGATCACGCCGCTGTTGCCGCGCGCCCCCATCAGGCTCCGTGGCTGATCGCGTCGCACGTCGGCGTCGAGCTCGGCGCCGGCGCCCGTCGATCTCGGCCACGACGGCGTCGAGGGTGCGCGCCATGTTGGTGCCGGTGTCGCCGTCGGGCACGGGATAGACGTTGAGCCGGTTGATGCCGGCGGCGTGGGCCCGCATCACGTCACGGAAGGTGGTGACCGTGCTCGCGCAGCGCCTCGACGTCGAACCGCTCCAACGTGGGCACGCCGCAAGATTAAGGCGCGAGTGCCACCCGGCCATGAGCTCGGCCAGTGCGGGCGGGCATGCGGCCGATAACGTGTCGGGGCGAGTTGTGTCAGGCGGCTGCGATGCCATCGAACAGTGGTCGTCTGACGGTCGTCAGGAAAGAACCAGGATCATGGCATCAGTGTGCGAAGTGTGTGGCAAGAAGCCCTAGTGGGGCATGAAGGTGTCGCACTCCCACCGTCGCACCAAGCGTCGCTGGAACCCGAACATCCAGCGTGTCCAGGCCCTGGTCGGCGGCGCGCCGAAGCGGGTCAACGTCTGCACCGGCTGCATCAAGAGCGGCAAGATCGTCAAGGCCGGCTGAGGCTCGTCGGCAGTGCAGGGCGTCATCAAGGCTACGACCCGGCAGACGGCGATGGCAGCGTCGTCATTGCGACACCGACCTCGCCGAGTTACGACCTCGCCGCCGACGCCCTCGCGGGCTCGTCTTTCGCATGCTGCGCCAGGGCCAGCGTGTCGTGTTCAACCTCGATGACGCCGGGCGGGCCACCACGCTGCGCCTCGGCTCCGAGGTCAGACATGAGTACCCCGGGCGCCTGACGGTACCGTTTACCGTCGTGCGATCCGGCGCAGCGGCTGCGCCAACCACGCTGTCCAAGGAGTCGAATCTGACGATGAGTGCGTCACACCGGCAACGAACGCTTCACGAGCTGGGTCGAACGAGTGGGCGGCCGTCCTGCAGCCCGACGCGATCTACTGGTGCGACGGCTCGGCCGAGGAGTACGACCGCCTCTGCCGCAGAGCTCGTCGACTCCGGCACCTTCACCCAGCTCGACGAGGCCAAGCGGCCGAACAGCTACTGGGCGCACTCCGACCCGGGCGACGTCGCCCGCGTCGAGGACCGCACGTTCATCTGCTCGGCGCGACGCCGACGACGCCGGCCCGACCAACAACTGGCGCGACCCGGCGGAGATGCGCGCCGAGCTGACGCGCGCTGTTCACCGGCGCGATGCGCGGCCGCACGATGTACGTCGTGCCGTTCACGATGGGCCCGCTCGGCTCGCCGATCGCCCACATCGGCGTGCAGCTCACCGACTCGCGCCTACGTCGCCGTGAGCATGCGGATCATGACCCGCATGGGCCAGGGCGCCCTCGACGTGCTGGGCGACGACGGCGAGTGGGTGCCGTGCGTGCACTCGGTCGGCGCGCCGCTGGCGCCGGGTGAGGCCGACGTCGCCTGGCCGTGCAACCCCGACAACAAGTACATCGTCCACTTCCCCGAGACCCGCGAGATCATGTCGTACGGCTCGGGCTACGGCGGCAACGCCCTGCTCGGCAAGAAGTGCTTCGCCCTGCGCATCGCCTCGGTGATGGCCCGCGACGACGGCTGGCTGGCCGAGCACATGCTGATCCTCAAGCTCACCAACCCGGCCGGCGAGTCGAAGTACATCGCCGCCGCGTTCCCGTCGGCGTGCGGCAAGACCAACCTGGCGATGCTCATCCCGACGATCCCCGGGTGGAAGGCCGAGACGGTCGGCGACGACATCGCCTGGATGAAGTTCGGCGCCGACGGGCGGCTGCGACGCGATCAACCCCGAGGCCGGGTTCTTCGGCGTGGCGCCCGGGCACCGAGCTACGACACCAACGCCAACGCCATGGCGACGCTCGTCGGGCAACTGCATCTTCACCAACACGGCGCTCACCGACCGACGGCGACGTGTGGTGGGAGGGCATGACCGCCGAGCCGCCGGCTCGCGCCACCGACTGGCGGGGCCAGCCGTGGACCCCCGAGATCGACGACGCCGGCGGCTCATCCCAACGCCCGCTTCACCGCGCCGGCGGCGCAGTGCCCGTCGATCGCCCCGGAGTGGCAGGACCCGGCCGGCGTGCCGATCTCGGCGATCCTGTTCGGCGGTCGGCGGCGCACGCACGGTGCCGCTCGTCACCCAGGCCTTCGACTGGGAGCACGGCGTGTTCCTCGGCTCGATCATGGCCTCCGAGACCACCGCGGCGCAGCAGGGCGCGGTCGGCAAGCTGCGCTTCGACCCGATGGCGATGCTGCCGTTCTGCGGCTACAACATGGCCGACTACTTCGCCCACTGGCTGAGCATCGGCAAGGACAGCGACGCCTGCGAAGCTGCCGAAGCTCTTCTTCGTCAACTGGTTCCGCCGCGACGACGACGGCCGCTTCCTGTGGCCGGGCTTCGGCGAGAACAGCCGGGTGCTGAAGTGGGTCTTCGAGCGGGTCGACGGCGACCGCCGACGCCGTCGACACGCCGATCGGCCTGCTGCCCACGCCCGACGCCCTCGACACCGACGGCCTCGCCATCGGCCGCACGCGACCTCGAGACGCTGCTGTCGATCGATGCCGACGGCTGGAGCCGCGCCTTGCCCGAGATCCGCGAGCACTACGGCCGCTTCGGCGACGACATCCCGGCGCCGCTCGTCGACGCCGTCGACCTGCTCGAGCGCGAGCTGCAGACCGCCTGACCGCTAGTCGGCCGATCCGCCGAGGGCGCCGACACCGAGCGCCACCGCGCCGAGCGGCCCGGCGTCGTCGCCGAGTTCGGGTGGCACGATCAGTGTCTCCATCGCCGACGCGTCGGCGAGCGCCGCCACGTAGCCGGCGAGCCGACCGCGTGTCGACGTGCGCACCTGGTCGAACAGGAAGCGCTGGTTGTTGCCGACGCCGCCGCCGACGACGATGCGTTGCGGCGACACGGCGAGGATCATCGCCGTCATCAGCTCGGCCAGCTCGTCGGTGACGTCCGCCCACACGGGGTGCTCGGGACCGAGCTGATCGGCCGGCATCCCGGCGCGGGCGGCGATGGCCGGTCCCGACGCGAGGCCCTCGATGCAGTCGCCGTGGTACGGGCACACGCCGGCGAACGTGTCCCCCGGGCGACGGCGGACGCGCAGGTGGCCGAGCTCGGGATGGACGAGACCGTGGACCGGATGACCTCCGACCACGATGCCGGCGCCGATCCCCGTGCCGATGGTGATGTAGATGTGATCGGTGCAGCCGCGGGCGGCGCCCCACCGGCCCTCGGCGAGGGCGGCGCCGGTGACGTCGGTGTCGAGGCCGACGGGGACGTCGAAGTCGCGGGCGAAGTGGCCGCGCGACGTCGGTGTTCGCCCAGCCGGCCTTGGGGGTGGTGGTGATGTGGCCGAAGTCGGCGCGCGCCGGGTCGAGGCCCACCGGTCCGAAGCAGCCGATGCCGATCGCGGCGAAGGCGTGGCCGTCGGCGCGCCACTCGGTGAGCTGGTCGCCGAGGGCGCGCAGGGTCTCGGTGGGTGTGGTCGTCGGCACGCGGGAGCGGTGCGTGATCGTCGAGCCGCGGGCCAGCACGGCGAGCGCCTTGGTGCCGCCGAGCTCGACCCCGGCGATCACGCGCTCGCTGTCGGCCACGCTCATCGGCGAGGTCCGCTCACGACAGCACGAGCTCGCGTAGACCGAGGCCCATGATGAACAGGCACCCGAGGCCGTAGAGCATCCATTCCTTCCCCTTCATCCAGCTGCTCGTGCGATAGCTGTAGAGGATGCCGACGGCGATGATCGCCGAAAACCCGTACAGCGCGTGGAGGCGGTGGGGCTGCAGGTCGTAGCGCGACATCAGCACCGCGCCGACGATCGCCTGCACGAATGTCATCGCCTGCGCCACCACGATCGTGCCGATCAGCACCCGCCGCAGTACGCCGGCCCGCAGCACCGGCAACCAGTGCGACGACAGCGCCCACGCCCCGGCGACGGCGTTCGTGGCGATCAGCACCCATCCGAGGTTGCGGTGCCAGCGCACGAGCGCGACGGCGTCGGCGACCAGCGCTGGCATCGGCGCCAGTATGGCGTCCCGATCCGCAACCGATGGGTGCCAGCAGGACCGTACGGTCATGTTGGCACCCATCGGTCAGGGGTCGGACGGGGCGGAGGCCACGGCGCCCGTGGCGTGGAGGGCGTCGATGCGCTCGGCGGGCAGGCCCCAGTCGGCCAACACGTCGCGCGTGTGGGCACCGGCGGGCGACGGCGGGCCGGCGATCGCACCCGGCGTGCGGCTGAAGCGTGGCGCCGGCGCCGGCTGGGTGACGCCGCCGACCTCGACGAACGTGCCGCGGGCGACGTTGTGCGGGTGGACGGCCGCCTCCGACATCGTCAGGACCGGCGCGAAGCAGACGTCGGTCGTCTCCAGTCGTTCGCACCACTCGTCGCGCGTGCGGGTGCGGAAGGCGGCGGCCACCCGCTCCTTCAGCGCCGGCCAGGCCGCCGGATCCATCTGGTTGGCGAGGGCGGGATCGTCGGCGAGGTCGAGGGCGTCGAGGAGCAGGGCGTAGAACTGCGGCTCGATCGAGCCGATCGAGATCCAACCGCCGTCGGCGCACTCGTACACGTCGTAGAAGTGGGCGCCGGAGTCGAGCAGGTTGGTGCCCCGCGAGCTCTCGTCGAACAGCCCGATGTGCCGCAGCGACCAGAACATGGTCATCAGCACCGCCGTGCCGTCGACCATCGCCGCGTCGACGACCTGACCCTGGCCGCTGCGCTGGGCCTCGAGCAGCGCGCACACCACGCCGAGGGCGAGGAACATCCCGCCGCCGCCGAAGTCGCCGACCAGGTTCAGCGGCGGCACCGGTGCCGCGCCGGCCCGGCCGATGTGCGCCAGCGCCCCGGCGAGGGCGATGTAGTTGATGTCGTGGCCGGCGGCCGTGGCGTACGGACCCTCCTGGCCCCACCCGGTCATCCGCCCGTACACCAGCTTCGGGTTGCGGGCGAGGCAGGCGTCGGGGCCGACGCCGAGGCGTTCCATCACGCCCGGGCGGAAGCCCTCGAGCAGCGCGTCGGCCCGTTCGACGAGGTCGAGCAGGGTCGCCACGCCGTCGGGGTGCTTGAGATCGACGGCGACGCTGCGCCGGCCGCGCTGCATCAGGTCGCCGGGCACCGCTTGCGGGTCGCCCGACGACCTGCGTCCGCTCGACGCGCACGACCTCGGCGCCGAGGTCGGCGAGGAGCATGGCGGCGAACGGGCCCGGCCCGATGCCGGCCAGCTCGACGACCCGGTATCCGGCGAGCGGCCCGTCGCTCACTGGTGCACCGTCACGTCGTTCGACGCGCCCGGTCGAACGCCGGTGCACCAGTGAGCCGAAGACCGTGTCTGATGATTCGCTCGCTCGAAGACTCGCTTGCTCATGCCGCGGCGGCGGTGAACGCCACGATCGACGGCACGATGATCGGCCACATCTCGCGGGGCAGGTCGTGACCCATGTCGGCGAGGAACAGCAGGTGGGCGCCGGGGATCGCCTCGGCGGTGGCGATGCCGCCGCTCGGGGTGATCAGCTTGTCGTCGCGCCCGTGGATCACGAGCGTCGGCGTCGTCACGCTCGTGCAGGCGCGGCGGTGCGGTCGCCGCTCGCGTAGATGGCCGCGAGCTGGCGCGTGAGCCCCTCGGGGTAGAAGCTGCGGTCGAACGACTCGGCCGCCCGCTTGCGCACCGCGTCGGCGTCGAAGTACTTCCGGGAGCACCACACCTGCGTCCGCTCGGTCGCTTCGACGAACGCGTCGCGTTCGGTCGGCGGCGGCGTCAACAGGACCTGCAGGGCCTCCGGCGTCGGCGCCCCGACGTGTGGATCGCCGGGTGCGCTCATGATCGACGTGACCGAGAGCAGTCGGTCCGGGTGCTCGATCGCCATCGTCTGCACGATCATCCCACCCATCGACGCACCCATGACGTGGGCCCGCTCGATGCCGAGGGCGTCGAGCAGGCCGATCCCGTCGTTGGCCATGTCGGACAGCGTGTACGGCACCGCCGGGAGCGGTTCGTCGGCGAGCACCGCATGCAGCACAGCGGTGGGATCGACGTGCTCGCCGTCGAGCTTGCTCGACAGGCCGATGTCACGGTTGTCGAAGCGGATGACGTAGCGCCCGGCGTCGGCGAGGCGCTCGCAGCAGCTCGGTCTCCCAGTGGATCAGCTGCACGGCGAAGCCCATCACCAGCAGCAACGCCGGATCGTCGGGCGAGCCGAACGTCTCGTACTCGATCTCCAGGGTGTCGGGGCGGGTGGTGTGGATCGTCGCTCGCGCCATGGGCGCAGTCTCGCGGATCGTCTGGTGGTGACTACGGTCGAACTCCGTGGATCGCACGCGATACGGGGTGCACACCGGGCTGCAGAACACGACACCGGCCGAACTGCAGGGTCTGTGGGCGCGCATCGAGGCGCTCGGGTTCGACTGGATCTCGATCTGGGACCACTTCTACGGCGCCACCGGCTTGCCCGGCGACACCGACTGCCTCGAAGCGGTGGCGATGCACGCCGCGCTGGCGATGTCGACGCACCGGGTGGAGTGCGGGTCGCTCGTCTACTGCATCAGCTACCGCCACCCGGCGGTGCTCGCCAAGGCGATCACCACGCTCGACCACCTGTCGAACGGGCGGGCGGCGATCGGGATCGGTGCCGGCTGGGCCGACCTCGAGTACCGGGCCTTCGGCATCGACTTCCCGTCGGCCGGTGTGCGGCTCGATCAGCTCGAGGAGGGTGTCGCCATCGTGCGCAGCCTGCTTCGTGACGAGGTCACGACGTTCGCCGGCAAGTGGTTCGACGTGACCGAGGCGCGCAACGACCCGCGCCCGGTGCAGGCCGAGCTGCCGATCTGGGTCGGCGGTGGTGGCGAGCGGCGCACGTTGCGCATCGCCGCCCGCTACGCCGACGGGTGGAACGTCGCCTTCGCCTCGCCCGATGCGTTCGCCCGCAAGCGCGACGTGCTGCACCGCCACTGCGAGGCGATCGGTCGCGATCCGGCCACGATCCGCTGTGCCGTCAACCTGGGCCTGGCGTGGACCGACGAGAGTCTGCGCCAGCAGTTCGGCGCGACCGCCGACATGGTGAAGCCCGGGGTGCTCGGAGGCTCGGACGACGAGCTGGTCGACCGCGTCGGGGCGTACGCCGACGCCGGCGCCGACCAGGTGAACATCTCGCTGCGGGCGCCGTTCGACGTCGACGCCTTCGAGCGGTTCAGCGCCGGCCGGTCTGCGGCCATCACTGCTCCAGCATCAGTTTCGTGCGAGCGAGCGAGCGCCAGCGAGTGAGCGGCCAACCACGGCCTCGTGGCCGGCGACCGCCTGACGGCTCAGGCGTCGACCGACACCAGGGCGTGGTCGGCGTGGTTGAGCGGGTCGGGACCGTCGTCGGCGGCGACGACGATGTCCTCGAGACGCATCCCCCAGCGGCCGGGCACGTAGATGCCGGGCTCGATGCTGAAGGCGTGACCGGCGACGAGCGTCGTGCGGTTGCCCTCGACGATGTAGGGGTCCTCGTGCTCCTCCATGCCGATGCCGTGCCCGGTGCGGTGGATGAAGTGGTCGGCGTGGCCGGCGGCGGCGATGACCGCACGGGCGGCGCGGTCGACGTCCTCGCACGGCGTCCCGACCGTGGCGGCGGCCACCGAGGCGGCCTGGGCCTCGTGCAGCACGGCGTAGGCGTCGGCGATCTCCGCGGGCACGTCGCCGGTGAACACGCAACGCGTGATGTCGCTGCAGTAACCGGCCATCGTGCCGCCGAAGTCGCACAGCACGATCTCGCCGGCGCCGATGACGCGGTCGGACGCGTGGTGGTGGGGACTGGCGGCGTTGGCGCCGGCGGCGACGATGGCGAAGTTGACCTTGTCGTGGCCCTCGGCGACGAGGCGGGCGGAGATGTCGTTCGACACGGCGGCCTCGGTGCGCCCGACCAGCGGGATCTCACCGGCGTGGAGCTGCGCGGCGACCCGGTCGGCGGCGGCCCCGGCGGCGCGCAGGGCGTCGATCTCGACGGCGTCCTTCACGACGCGCAACGGGCCGATCACGTCGACGGCGCGGGTGTACTCGGTGCCGGGGAGGTGGGGCAGCAGCTCGACGAGGAAGCGGGCCCACATCTGGTCGCCGACCGCCACCCGCGACGCCCCGGCGGCGAGCTTGGCGACGAGCTCGATCGGATCGGTCAGCTCGCCCCACGGGTGCACCGTGAACACGCCCGGCTGCTCGACGACCCGTGCCGCCTCCAGCTCGGGCACGAGCAGCGTGGCGTCGGCGTCGCGTGGCAGCACGAGCATCGTGAGCCGCTCGAGCGGCATCGCCAGGTAGCCGGTGAGGTAGGGCAGGTCGTGGCCGACCGACACCATCACCACGTCGATGCCGCGGGCCGCCATCTCCTCGCGGACGCGATCGATGCGGCGCTGGTACACGGCGGGTGAGGTCGACGGTGCGCTCATGGCCACCGAGTGTACGAACGATTCTGGGGCGCGAAATCGACTGTCACGTGCGCTGCGGAGCTGGCCGCCGTGCGATTTCCACAAGCATTTTCGAGCTCGTGGTTATCGCACGATTTCGCGACCGAGAATCGCGGTGACGCGACCGCGGCTTCCAAAGGTTCTGGGGCGCGAAATCGTGCAGCGCTGCACGATTTCGCTTGTGGAAATCAGAGGGCGGCGGGGGTGGGGGTGGTGGTGTGGGCGGCGGCGGACTTGGCGTGGTAGCTCGACCGGGTGAGCGGGCTGGCCTCGACGTGGCCGATGCCGAGCTGCTCGCCGCGGGCCTTCCACCGTCCGAACTGCGCCGGGTCGACCCAGCGGTCGACGGGGATGTGGTTCGACGTCGGGCGCAGGTACTGGCCGATCGTCACGATGTCGACCCCGATCGCGGCGAGGTCGCCGAGCAGGCCGTCGACCTCGTCGTCGGTCTCGCCGAGGCCGACCATCAACCCGGACTTCGTCACCAGCCCGGCCGCCTTGGCGCGTGACAGCAGCGAGAGGCTGCGGGCGTAGCCGGCCGACGGGCGCACCGCCCGCTGCAACCGGGCCACCGTCTCGACGTTGTGGTTGAGCACGTCGGGCCGCACGGCGAACAACGCGTCGAGCGCCGCCGCGTCGCCCTTCACGTCGGAGATCAGCGTCTCGACGCGGGTCGCCGGGCGCCGGTCGCGGATCGCGACCACGCACGCCGCGACGTGGCCCATCCCGCCGTCGTCGAGATCGTCGCGCGCCACCATCGTGAGCACGGCGTGCTCCAGCCCCATCGACTCGATGGCGTCGGCGACGCGCGCCGGCTCGTCGGATGCCGGGGCGACCGGGTGGCGGGTGTCGACGAGGCAGAAGCCGCACGCCCTCGTGCAGCGGTCGCCGAGCACCATGAACGTGGCCGTGCCGTCGCTCCAGCACTCCGACAGGTTCGGGCAACCGGCGTCCTCGCACACCGTCACGAGCCCGTGGGCGCGCACCGTGTGCTTGAGCGCCATCACCGACGCGTCGTGGCGCACCTTCGGGCGCAGCCACGACGGCTTCTGCGTCCGGATGTCGAGCCCGCCACCGACTCCCGGCCGCGTCGAGCCGCGACCGCAGGCGCACCGGTTGGGCGATCGGCGCCGGCGGCTGAGCCAGCCCACCGTCGGCCACCAGCCGGCCGGGACCGGCGCCCCGCGAGAACGGCGCCAGGTCGTCGGGTCGGTGCCGCCACGCCACGTCCTGGCGCTCGGCGCGCCCGCTCCCCCACCGCTCGCCGGCGAGGCGGGCGAGCACGTCGACGACCTCGCCCATCGTGGCCGTCCACGCCCTCCTCGTGCAGCGACGTCACCGGGCGGTCGGCGATGCCGCAGGCGACGATGTGCCGGCGCATGTACGTCAGGTCGGTCGCCACGTTGAGGGCGAAGCCGTGCATCGTGCGCCCGTCCTTGAGGCGCACCCCGATGGCGCAGATCTTGCGCGGGTTGGCCCCGTTGGCCTCGACCCACACGCCCGGGTATTCGGCCAGTCGCCCGGCGTCGACGCCGAAGGCCGCCAACGTGTCGATGACGAGCTGCTCGACGTTGCGCACGTGCTCGGCCGCACCGAGCTTGTTCGCCACCGACAGGATCGGGTAGCCGACGAGCTGGCCCGGCCCGTGATACGTGATGTCGCCGCCGCGGCGCACGCGCGACGAGGTCGGCGCCGACGGCGGACGGATCACAGCGCAGGTTGGCCGCCAGGTCCGAGCGCGGCCCGTAGGTGAAGACGTGCGGGTGCTCGAGCAGCAGGAGGTGCTGCTGCGACCCGGCGAACATCGCCTCCTGCACCGACAGCGCCTCGCGGTAGGGAACCGAGCCGAGCCAGCGGATGCGCAGCGGCCCACCGGCCGCCCGTGGAGCTACAGCTCGGTCATCCAATCCTTGGTCTCCAGGATCTCCTTCACCCGCACGAGGAACCCGGCGGCGTAGGCGCCGTCGAACGCACGGTGGTCCCACGCCATCGCCAGGTTGCCGACCGGGTGCACGACGATGGCCTCGGTCCCGTCGGGCAGCGTGACGACGACCGGCTTGCGGTTGATCGCGTCGGTCGACAGGATCGCCACCTGCGGCTGGTTGATGATCGGGAACGTCAGCACCGACCCGGCCGAGCCGTTGTTGCTGATGGTGAACGTGCCGCCGGAGATCTCGTCGGGGAGCAGCTTCTTGCGGCGGGCCCGACCGGCGAGGTCGTTGATCTCCTTGGCGATGGCGCCGAGTCGCTTGCCCTCGGCGCCGCGGACGACCGGCACGATGAGGCCCTCGTAGTCGAGGTCGACGGCGATGCCGAGGTCGACGAAGCCGTGCACGATCAGCTCGCCGTCACCCACGCTGGCGTTGAGGTGCGGGAAGTCGTCGAGGGCGTCGATCACGGCCCGCGAGATGAACGGGAGGTAGGTGAGGCTGAACCCTTCGGCCGTCTTCCACTCGTTCTTCACCTTGCCGCGGGCGACGTCGACGTTGTGGTAGTCGACCTCGACGACGCTGAACGTGTGCGGGCTGGTGGCCTGCGACGTGAGCATCGCCGCGGCCGTGAGCTTGCGGATCTTGCTCAGCGCGACCGCCTCGTCGCGCTCGGTCGCCGTGGCCCGGGCCGCCGCGGCCGGGCGGGCCGGAGCGGCCGCCGCCGGAGCAGCCGGGGCCGGAGCGGCGGGGGCGGCAGTCGCCGGAGCGGGAGCAGCGGGCCGGAGCAGCCGCGGGCGGCCGGGGCGGCCGCGGCGGCGTGCCGGGGCGGCGGGTGCCGTCGACCGCCCGGTGGCGACCGCGTCGATGTTGGCGAGCACGTCGTCGCGCGTGATCCGTCCGCCGGGCCCGCTGCCGGTGATCGTGGCCGGGTCGAGGCCGTGCTCGGCCACGAGGCGACGCACGACGGGCGAGAGCAGCTTGCCGGCGGCCGACCCGCCGGTCGGAGGCCGCGTCGGCGGGCGCCGGCGCCTCGGCGACCGGCGTCGGCTGGGGCGCGGCCGGTGCCGGCTCGGGGACCGACGGCTGCGCCGCCTCGGGCTGCGGCGTCGGCTCCGGCGCCGGCGCGGCCGGGGCCTTGGCGTCGGCTCCGGTGCCGGCTCGGGGACCGGCGGCTGCGCCGCCTCGGGCTGCGGCTCGGCTGCGGCGCCGCGGGTGCCGGTTCCGGCTGCGGCGGCGCGGGTGCGGTCGCATCGGCCTGCGCCGCGGCTGCAGGACCGTCGCCGACCACGGCGATGACCGTGCCGACGTCGACCGTCTCACCCTCCTGCACGCGGATCTCGGTGAGCGTGCCGGCGACCGGCGAGGGCACCTCGGTGTCGACCTTGTCGGTGGACACCTCGAACAGCGGCTCGTCGGCGGACACGCTGTCGCCGACCGACTTGAACCACTGCGTGATCGTGCCCTCGGTGACCGTCTCACCGAGTTGCGGAAGCGTGACGTCGGCCATGGGGTCGGACTCTCCTAACCGTTGAAGCTGCGGCCCGTGAGGGCCAGGACCGTCTCACCGAACAGCTCGGTGAGGCTCGGATGAGGTTGGATGAACTCGGCGATCTCGTCGACCGTCGCCTCCCAGTTCACGGCAAGGTAGCCGCCACTCAACTGCTCGGTCACCCACGGGCCGACCATGTGCACGCCGAGCACCCGGCCCGGGCGCCCGTCCGGGCCGACCTGGGCGATGATCTTGCAGAGGCCATCGAGCTCGCCGAGGATCTGGGCGCGCGAGTTGAACTTGAACGGGTGCTTCGCCACCACCACCTCGTAGCCGGCGGCCTTGGCGTCCTCCTCGCCGGGTCCGGCCCACGCCACCTCGGGGTGGCAGTAGATCGCCCACGGCACGCGGTCGTACTGCACCGGCAGCGCCGTCTCGCCGAGCGCCTGCTTGACGCAGAGGATCGCCTCGGCGTAGCCGACGTGGGCGAGCTGCGGCGTGTTGATCAGGTCACCGACCGCGTAGACGCCGTCCTCGCCGGTGCGGCACATCTCGTCGACCACGACGAAGCCGCGGTCGTCGACCTTCACGCCGGTCCCGTCGAGGCCGAGCTCGTCGGCGTACGGGCGCCGGCCGACCGACACCACCACGGCGTCGACCTCCACCGACTCGCCCTCGCCGAACGACACCGTCGTGCCGCTGTCGCCCGTCGTGTGGCCGGTGACCTTGACGCCGGTGCGGATGTCGATCTGCTTGCGCTTGAACGAGCGCACCACCACGTTGGCGACGTCGGCGTCGAGGCCGGGCAGGATCTTCGGCAGGAACTCGAGGATCGTGACCTTCGAACCGAGGTCGGCGAACGTCGACGCGAACTCGCAGCCGATCGCCCCGCCGCCGATGACCGCCACCCGCGCCGGCACGTAGTCGAGATCGAGCACCTCGTCGCTGGTCATGATCGGTCCGCCCCGCTCGAAGCCGGGGATCAACCGCGGCACCGAGCCGGCGGCGAGGATGACGCTCGGCGCCACGGATGACCACCGACGACCCGTCGGCGACCGCCACCGTGACCGTGTGATCCGGGCCGAGGCGGCCGGTGCCGTTGAACACTTCGACCTTGCGGGCCTTGCACATCGAGGCGATGCCACCGACCAGGCCGGCGACGATCTTCTGCTTGCGCGCCTGGGTGACGGCGAAGTCGACCGTCGGCGCACTGGCGTTGATGCCGAAGTCGGCGGCGTGCTCGACGTGGCGCTTCACCGCCGCGGTCTCGAGGAACGCCTTGGCCGGGATGCACCCGCGGTTGAGGCAGGTGCCGCCGAGGGCGTCCTTCTCGACGAGGGCGACCTTCATGCCGGCGGACGCGGCGTACAGCGCGGCCGCGTAGCCACCCGGACCACCGCCGATCACCACGAGGTCGAACTGGTCTGTCTGCTCAGCCGTCGGGATCACCCCTTTGGTCGGTCGTCGTTGCGGGCGTCAGCGTCGTTCACGGTAGCGCCGCGCCGGGCGCGCCGCGGTCGCCGCGGCGGCCCCTGGCGAGTGGTCCGAGCACCAGGCGCGCCGGCCTCAGCCGGCGGTCACCTGCCAGCGGGCGACGTCGTCGCCACGGCGGTACAGCAGCACCCGGCCGTCGCCCGACGCCGCCGAGGTGTCGAACGTCACGGTGCACTCGGCCATCGCGACGGTGGTGCCCGCACAGTCGTCGGTGCCCTGCCCGGTCGGCGCCAGCGACCGGCCCGGGACCACCAGGCGGAAGTCGTCGACGCCGTCGGGATCGTCGACACCGCCGACACGCAGCTCGGCCGTCGCCGTGCCACCCGTATCGGTGAACGACAGGACGGTCACGTCGAGATCGCCGACCCGCACCGCGTCACCCACCGCGTGCAGCTCCGCGCTGGTGTCCTCGTTGGCCAGGCGCAGCAGTTGGATCGTCCCGGCCGCCAGGATCGCCAAGCCGCACGCGACGGCGAGCAGCAGGAGGGTGCGGGTGCGCACGCGGGCAGGATAGGGGTCATGCGCGTGGCCATCACCGGATCGAGCGGGCTGATCGGCACCGCTCTGGCAGCCCGTCTGCGGGAGGTCGGCCACGTGCCGGTGCCGGTCGTGCGCCGGCGACCGACCGCCGGTGAGATCGGATGGGACCCCACCGGCGGACGGCTCGATCGGGCCGCGCTGGCGGGCGTCGACGCCGTGGTCAACCTCACCGGGGCCGGGCTCGGCGACCACCGCTGGACCGACGAGTACAAGAACGAGATCCGCGAGTCCCGCATTGCCGGCACGTCGCTCCTCGCCACGACGCTGGCGTCGATGGACGATGGGCCGCGGATCCTCGTGTCGGGATCGGCGGTGGGCTACTACGGCACGAGCGACGAGACCACCTTCGACGAGACGTCACCGCCCGGCGACGACTTCCTCGCCGGCGTGTGCGCCGACTGGGAGGCCGCCGCACGACCGGCCGCCGACGCCGGCGTCCGCGTCGCCGACCATCCGCACCGGCATCGTGCTGGCGGCGCGCGGTGGCGCCCTCGCCAAGCTGGTTCCGCTGTTCCGGCTCGGCCTCGGTGGTCGCTTCGGCCACGGTCGGCAGTGGTTCAGCTGGATCACCATCGACGACCACGTCGGCGCGGTCGTCCACATCCTCGACGGGTCGCTCGAGGGCCCGGTCAACCTGACCGCGCCGGCACCGGTGCGCAACGCCGAGCTGACCGAGACGCTCGGTCGGGTGCTCCACCGACCCGACCGTGCTGACCGTGCCACGGCTCGGGCCGGCCACGCTCCTCGGTGGCGACCGCGCCGACGCCCTGCTGTACACCGGCCAGCGCGTGGTGCCCGGTGTGCTCGAGGCCGACGGCTATCGGTTCGCCCATCCCGAGCTCGAAGCCGCGCTGCGCGCCGTGCTCGGGCGCTGAGCGCCCGGCCCGGGTGACCTCGGTCGCGACCGGGTACCGATCCCCCATGACGTACGTCGAAGCCGGCGAGTTCACCCGCGACACCGCCTACATCGAGGACCGCATCACGCGCGACGCCCGCGACGGCTGGCCGGTCGAGCCAGGCCGGTACCGCCTGGTCGTGAGCCGGGCCTGCCCGTGGGCCAACCGGGCGATCGTCGTGCGCCGCCTGCTCGGGCTCGAACCGGTGCTGCCGATGGGCATCTGCGGGCCGGTGCACGACCGGCGCTCGTGGACCTTCGACCTCGACCCGGGTGGGCGCGATCCGATGCTCGGCATCGAGCGCCTGCAGCAGGCCTACCTCAACCGCTTCCCCGGGTATCCGAAGGGCATCACCGTGCCGGCGATGGTCGAGATCGACACCGTCCGAGTCGTCACCAACGACTTCGCTCAGCTCACCCTCGACCTGTCGACCGAGTGGCGCGCGCCTCCACCGCGCCGGAGCGCCCGACCTCTATCCCGAGCCGCACCGCGACGAGATCGACGAGGTCATGGCATGGGTCTACGACGACGTCAACAACGGCGTCTACCGCTGCGGGTTCGCCGGCTCACAGCAGGCCTACGAGCGCGCCTACCAACGCCTGTTCGCCGCCCTCGACCGCCTTGCGGCGAGGCTCGAGCGCCGGCGCTACCTCGTCGGCGACACGATCACCGAGGCCGACGTCCGCCTGTTCACCACGCTCGTGCGCTTCGACGCCGTCTACCACGGCCACTTCAAGTGCAACCGGTCGAAGCTCAGCGAGATGCCGGTGCTCTGGGCCTATGCCCGCGACCTGTTCCAGACGCCGGGATTCGGGGACACCGTCGACTTCGAGCACATCAAGCGCCACTACTACCTCGTGCACCGCGACATCAACCCGAGCGGCATCGTGCCGGTCGGGCCGGATCTGGCGAACTGGCTGACCCCCCACCACCGGGACCAGCTCGGCGGTCGTCCGTTCGGCGACGGCACGCCCCCGCCGCCGCCGGCCGGGACGAGGCCGTGCCGGCCGAGAACAACCCGCTGGGCGTCGCCTAGGCCGGGCTGCTGAAATTCGGCCGAGATCCTCGCGATCTTGGTGTTGGTAAAGCCGGCTGCCGTCGGTCGGCTAGAGGGGGATGCCGTACCTCTACGTTGCCAGAAGACGCCTGTCCAATCGATCTCCTCGAGCTCGTCATTGATTCCGTGCTCGGAGCGGAAGTCATCGACGGCTTGCCGGCAGCTGGGAATTGCGCCGTAGTCGTCGACGATCAGATACCCACCCACGGACAGCTTCGGATAGAGCGCCTCGAGGGCCTGGATCGTGGACTCGTACATATCGCCGTCGAGGCGAGCGACGGCCAACCGCTCGATCGGCGCCGTTGGCAGCGTGTCAGCGGAACCAGCCGACGAGAAACCGCACCTGATCGTCGAGCAGGTCGTACCGGGCAAAGTTGGACCGGACATCGTCGAGCGACACGCCCAGCCATCCCATTGCCCAGTGCGGGTCATTCGTGTCGGCCGGGTACGCCTCTGGATTCGGCCGTGGCAAACCTTCGAACGAATCAGCGGCCCACACCCGGCGGGTCGTATCGCCGTAGGCCTTCAACACGCCGCGCATGAAGATCGCCGCGCCGCCACGCCAGACGCCCGTCTCGATGAGATCGCCGGGTACGCCTCGGCGTATGACGTCGACCACACAGGCCTGGATGTTGTCGAGGCGCTTCAGCCCGACCATCGTCTCCGCATCGGCCGGCCAGTCTTGGCCATCGACGCGCATGGCTTGCGTAGACGGAGTGACGCGCACCCGACGGTTCCCGTCCTCGATCTCAAGTGCTCGCGCCGTAGCTGCTCGTAGTCGAACGGCTGCTCCTGGACCGTCTGCGACAGCGAGCCGAACACGTACCGGGTGAGGCACCTTCTTGAGCAGATCCAGGTAAAGCTCGGCGGCAGGATCGGCCAACAGTTCGGGCTCTTCGACGGAAGGACCAACTATAGGACAGCCCGGCTGTCGATCTGCTCGCTGGGCGTAACCTGCTCGGTCACGCCTCCGTCGCCACGACGCAGGTCACGGCGGTCGCGCCACGGCCGGACGGCGAAGGCGTCGCCGGCGCTCAGGCTGCCGACGTCGGCCGCGTCGCCCTAGGCCGACAGCGGCGGGAGGGGCGGGTCGACCGGAGCCGGTGGCGGCGCGTCGGGAGCGGGCTGCAGCGGTTGCGGCTGATCGGGCGGCGGCAGGTCGGGACCGGGTTCAACCGGATCGGGGATCAGCGGTTGCGGCTGCGACGGGATCGGGGAGCTGCGGATCGGACATGGGCGCGCGGTACCCCGCGAGGCCATGTCCGAGACCACACCTATGAGGCGAGCATCGCCTCGACGTCGAGCTCGATGGTGACCTTCTCGCCGATGAGCACGCCGCCGCCCTCGAGGACGGCGTTGTACTCGAGGCCCCAGTCCTTGCGGTTGATCTCGTCGTGGCGGTGAACCCGGCAGCGTGTTGCCCCACGGGTCGGCCGACGCCGCCGAGCTCGAGCTCGAACGTGACCGGCTTGGTGACGCCGCGGATCGTCAGGTCGCCGGCCAGCTCGTAGTCGCCGCCCGAGGCGTGATGCTGGTCGACTTGAACGTCATCGTCGGGAAGGTCTGGATGTCGAAGAAGTCGGACGTACGCAGGTGCTCGTCGCGCCCGGCGTCGCCGGTGTCGACCGACGCCATGTCGACCGACGCTTCGAGGGTCGAGGCCGTCGGATCCTCGGAGGACTTGCG
>CAVRBV010000018.1:0-85597 GCA_963719295.1 Ilumatobacteraceae bacterium | reverse complement strand
CGCCAGCCACCCCAGTACGGCGGGCGCGGCACGTCGACCCCGGCGAAGCGCCGCTCGACGTCGGCGACGAGCCGCTCGAGCTCGCCCCGATCGGCGAGCACGGTGCTCTGCGGCGATGCCCAGGCGCCGAGTTGGCTGCCGCGGGGCCGAGACCCGAAGTAGGCGTCGCTCTCGGCATCGTCGACCCGCTCGACCGCACCACGCAGACGAACCTGACGGTGCAGGTCGAGCCACGCGAACACCGCCGCGGCATGGGGGTGGGCATCGAGTTGGCGGCTCTTGACGCTGTCGAAGTTGGTGTAGAAGACGAAGCGAGCGCTCGTCGGCGCCGCGGACGAGCACGCACACGTGCGTCGGGGTGGCCGTCTTCGCCCACCGTGGCGACCGTCATCGCGTTCGGCTCGGTGACGCCCGCCGACGCCGCGTCGTCGTACCAGGCCGCCACTGCGCGAGCGGGTCGGCGGCGACGTCGCCGACGTCGAGGCCCGCCGACTCGTACTGGACCCGACGCGAGGCGAGCTCGTCCGTCGACTTCGCCCTCGGTGCCGCGCGTGGCACCGCGGTGTACGGGCGCAGCGCCTCGGGGATCGCGACCGAACCGTCGGCGTCGCGGTGGTTCTCGAGGATCGCCGCCCACACCCGGGGGACGGCGAGGGCCGAGCCGTTCAGCGTGTGGGCGATGTCGCTGCCCTTCTGCCCGCTGCGTCGGAAGCGGATGTTGGCCCGACGGGCCTGGTAGTCGGAGAACCAGCTGATCGACGAGACCTCGAGCCAGGTGCCGGCGCCGGGCGAGAAGACCTCGATGTCGAAGCTGCGGTGGTGGCTCTGGCCGAGGTCGCCGGTGCAGATCTCGATCGTGCGGTAGGGCAGGTCGAGCGCGGCGATCGTGCCCTCCGCCCGGGCCGAGCAGCTCGACCAGCACGTCGGGCGCCTGCTCGGGGGTGGCGAAGGCGAGGATCTCGACCTTGTCGAACTCGTGCGAGCGGAGCATGCCGCGGGTGTCCCGGCCGGCCGAGCCGGCCTCGCGGCGGATAGCACGGCGTGTACGCCATCAGCCGCACCGGCAGGTCGATCGTCGTCGAGCACCTCGTCGCGGTACATCGACGTCAGCGGCACCTCCGCGGTGGGGATCGCCCACAGGTCGTCACGCTCGATCGTGAAGGCGTCGTCGGCGAACTTCGGGCAGCTGGCCCGTGGCGGTGAGCGTCGCGGTGGTGACGAGCGACGGCGGCCGGATCTCCTCGAACGCGTCGGCGTTGCGGTCGAGGGCGAGCTGGCACAGGGCCCGGCCCATCGTGGCGCCGAGGCCGCGGGTCATCGTGAACATCGTCCCGCTGACCTTGATCGCCCGCTCGTTGTCGAGGATGCCGAGGGCGGCCCCGGTCTCCCAGTGCGGCACCTGGCGGTGGCGGCGAAGGCGTCGGGCAGGCCGACCGGGCCGTGCACCACCGGGTTGTCGGCGTCGGACGGCGCCGTCGGGGGCGTCGGGGTGGGGCAGGTTGGGGATGCCGAGCAGGAGCCCGCGGAGGTCGTCGGCGATCGCGTCGTGCTCGTCATCGAGCTGGCGCTGGCGGTCGCCGAGGGCGCGGCTCTCGGCCTGCCGAGCGCTTCGGCAGCCTCGACCTCGCCGTCGCGCCGCAGCTGGCCGACCTGCTTCGACAGCTCGTTGATCCGCGCCCGGTGTCGTCGCGCTCGGCGGTGACCACCGTGACCGAGCGTCGAGCTCGGCCGCGGCGGCAGCTGGTCGAGCAGCTCGGGCTCGTCCGCGCCGCGCCATCGCCGCCAGCGTCGGCATCGAGCTCGGTGCGCAGCAGGCGAACGTCGATCACAGGACCGCGACCCTACCGGCGGCCGGCGCGGATCTGGGCGCGATCGGCGAACGCTCGATGCTTGTGGAAATCGTTTGGGGGGCGGTCGGCCGGGTCGTGGGGGGCGACGGTGCGGGCGAAGGCCATCTCGACGTCGTCGTAGGTGAGCGTCGGCGTCGCGCGGGACGTCGTGAGCCGTCGGCATCGACGCCGCCCGCGGCGGTAGGTGTTCGTCGGTGGCGTGCGACGCCGAGAATCGCTTGAACCACAGGAAGATGATGATCGTCCACAGGAACATCGACCCGCCGACCTTCATGATCGCCCCGGCGAGCTGCTGGTCGTCGGTGACCGACATGCCCCATACCCGCACCGGCTGCTCGCCGTACGGCTTGTACACCACGCCGTCGGCGAACGTCAGCCACCCTGCCGGCACGGTCGGGACCACCGACTGCAGGAACAGGTAGATCATCTTGCCGGCGGTGCCGATGTGGAACTCGGGGAACGGTCCGCACACCGGCATCCACATCAGCAGCGCGCGTCATGACGACCATGAAGTGCAGCGCGTAGTGCAGCGGGCCGTTGCTGAGCCGAGGCGTCGACCACCCCGGGGATGTGGGTGACCATCACAGCGACGTTGAACATCACGCCGGCGACCACCGGGTGGCAGAACCAGCAGCACGACTCGGTACAGCGCGGCCGTCGCCGACGAGCGTGCGCAGCAGCCACTCCGGCGTCGCCAGCAGCGCCAGCGGCGGCAAGAAGTAGCACAGCATCATGTGCTGGAGCATGTGCACCGAGTACAGGTAGTGCTCGCCGAGGTCGTGGATCGGCCACCGCTGGCCGCGAACAGCAGCGTCATCGCCGCGACGAAGCAGACGACGTTGCGCCGCGTGACGGTGGCTGACCGGAACGGGCGGCGACGGGGCCGAGCACGCGCACCATGTAGACGTACGCGGCGATCGAGGAACAGCGACGAGCCCGATACCTCGGGGTGGCAGCTCGAACGCCACGGGCTCGGATAGCCGTCGATGGCGACCACGGCGATGCCGGTCACAGCACCCATTCAAGCGCCTGGCGGGGTGTCGTCAGCCATCGGCGACACGGATGTCACGGCTCACACGCTGCCGCTGACGAGGCGATCTGGTCACCCACGTTCTCGATATCGAGAATCTGGGTGACCAGATCGAGCTTTGAGACGCAGAGTGACCAGATGGCGGCGGTCGCGGTCGGACCCGGCGACCCGCGCCTCAGGTGCCGAAGAAGTGGAACGTCGCCAGGGCCGTGCAGTAGACCCGATCGGCGAGGAACAGCCCCGTGTAGAACAACCAGGTGAAGACGCGGTTGTCGAACTTCAGGTGCATGAAGTAGGCGACGACGGTGAAGAACTTGATCGCCATCAGCACCAGCAGCACGGCCAGGAAGATCGGGCCGATGTCGATGTAGGTGATCGTCACCTCGAGGCGCGGTGATCAAGGCGAGGATCAGGGCGATCTTCACGTAGGCGAGGTCGCTCATGTGCCCGGAGTTGTGCGACTCGTCGATCGGGAGCGCGCCGGGCTCGAGCACCGACTCGATGTTGTCCGTGCTGCTCATCGTCACGCCGGGATCAGGTAGACGAGGGTGAAGATGATGATCCACACGATGTCGACGAAGTGCCAGTACAGACCGATCAGCTCGATCACCTCGGCGCGGTCGCCGGTCACCCGGTCGTTCTTCAGCATCAGTGCCAGCGACAGCAGCATGATGATGCCGACGCTGACGTGGACGCCGTGGAACCCGGTCAGGGTGTAGAAGCTCGACGCGAACAGGCTGGTGGTGTAGCCGAGTCCCTCGCGGTAGAACGACGTGAACTCGTAGGCCTGACCGCCGACGAACGTGGCCCCGAGCAACGCCGTCACCACGAGCCACAGCCGCGAGGTGCGCCACTCGTCGCGCTGGGCCGCGGACACCGCGAGCACCATCGTGAGCGACGACATCAGCAGCACGAAGCTCGACACCGAGGTGAACGGGATGTCGTAGATCTGGTCCGGGCCGAGGCTGCCGATGTGGCGGCCGCGGTAGAGCATGTAGGTGGAGATCAGCCCGCCGAACAGCAGGCATTCCGACCCGAGGAACAGCCACATGCCCATCTTGTTGTTGGACAGCCCGGTGGTGCCGTGCTCGTCGGGCGCGCTGTGGCTGTGGCCGTGACCGGCCGGGTCGACGAGGTGCGCCTCGCCCGCCGGATCGACGGTCGAGCTCGGTCACTGGTGCCCCTCGTGCGCGGATGCGAGCGAGCGAGCGCCAGCGAGTGAGGCGGCCGGACACGGCCTGCGTGGCCGGGGAACGCCGTGGCGGTCATTCCGTCGCTCCGGCGACCGCGAGCTCGGTGCCGACCCCGTCGTCGGGCGGCGGCGGGTCGTAGTCGAAGTCCTCGGCGACCGACGGCTCGAGCGCCCAACCGAACAACGCCAGCACCAGGAACGCCGCGCGCCACCACGGCGATCAGGTGGTAGAAGATCACGCCGAAGCCGATGAACGGCAGGGCCAGCGCCACCAGCAGCGGCCAGTACGACGGCGACGGCAGGTGGATGTGGTGGTCGGCGTGGGCCTCCTGGTCGGCGAGGATCTCCTCGGCCGTGGCCACCTGGCGCAAGTCGTGCTGATCGCCCTCGCCGACGTCCTCGTACTTGCGGTGGAAGAACTCGTCGAGCGCGTGCACCTCGGGGATGGCGTCGAAGTTGTACTCCTTCGGCGGGCTGGTGGTCATCCACTCGAGCGTGCGGGCGTCCCACGGGTCGAGCGGCGCCTTGGCCCCCTTGCGCGTGGTGTGGAACACGTTGATCAGGAACAGCAGCACGCCGATGGCGATGATGAAGGCGCCCACCGACGACACGCGGTTCCAGAACCCGAGGTTGAAGAACCCCTCACCGGCGCGGGCCTCCGTCCAGATGTACATGCGCCGCGGCTGGCCCTGCAGGCCGATGATGTGCATCGGCCCGAACGTGAGGTTCATGCCGATGATCATCAGGGCGAAGTTCCACTTGCCGAGTCGCTCGGACAGGCACTTGCCGAACACCTTCGGCCACCAGTAGTAGAAGCCGGCGAAGAACCCGAGCACGGCGCCGCCGAACAGCACGTAGTGGAAGTGGGCGACGATGTAGTAGGTGTCGGTCTGCTGGGTGTCCGACGGCGCCACGGCGTGGGTGACGCCGGACAACCCGCCGATCGTGAACTCCACCACGAGACCGATCGCGAACAGCATCGCCGTGGTGAAGCGCAGCTTGCCGCCCCACATGGTGAGCGTCCAGTTGACGATCTTCACGCCGGTCGGCATGGCGATCGCCATCGTCGCCACCGAGAAGACGGCCACGCTCACCGGCCCGAGGCCGGAGGCGAACATGTGGTGGGCCCACACGCCCCACCCGAGGAACCCGATCGCCACGCCGGAGAACACCACGAAGGGGTACCCGAACAGCGGCTTCTTGGAGAACACCGGGAGCACCTCGGACACGATGCCGAACGACGGCAGCACGAGGATGTACACCTCGGGATGACCGAAGATCCAGAACAGGTGCTGCCACAGCAGCGGGTCGGCACCGAAGGCGACGTTGAAGAACGTGGCGTCGAACTGGCGCTCGAACATGAGCAGGAACAGCGCCACCGTGATCACCGGGATGGCGAACAGCAGCAGGAACTGGATCACGAGGATCATCCACGTGAGCACCGGCATGCGCATGAACGACATGCCCTTGGTGCGCATGTTGAGCACCGTGACGATCAGGTTGATCGCGCCGCTCAGCGAGGCGATGCCGGTGATCTGCAGGCCGATCGTCCAGAAGTCGATGCCGTGCGACGGCGAGAACGCCACGCCCGAGTTCGGCGCGTACATGAACCAGCCGCCGTCGGCGGCCCCGCCGAACAGCCACGACGCGTTGACGAACAGGGCGCCGAAGAGGAAGCACCAGAAGCCGAAGGCGTTGATCCGCGGGAAGGCGACGTCGCGCGCGCCGATCTGCAACGGCAGCAGGTAGTTGCCGAACGCGGCCGCCATCGGCATGGCGAAGAGGAACACCATCGTCGTGGCGTGCATGGTGAACATCTGGTTGTAGAGGTCCGCCGACAGCAGCGTGCCGTTGGGCCCGGCGAGCTGGGCCCGGATCAGCAGCGCCTCGATGCCGCCCACGACGAAGAACACCATCGCCGCGACGCCGTACATGATGCCGAGGCGCTTGTGGTCGACCGTGAACACCCACGACCGCCATCCGGTGGCGGCCACCGGCCGGCGGAAGACGCCGAGCGCCTTGGACGGTGCGACGACCGCCGGCAGCCGGGCGGGCGTCGTCGCCGGGGTCGCCGGCACCGGTCGTTCGATGATGGCCATCTCAGTGCAACCCTGACAGATAGGCGATGAGCTTGTCGATCTGGTCCTCGGACAGGCCGAGGTACGGCATGCCGCGCGGCAGGCCGTTGGTCGGTCCGAGCTCGGTCGGGTTGGTGTACATCGGTTTCATCGCCGGCGCGTTGCGCAGCCACGAGGCGAGGTTGACCCGGTTGAGGCAGTCCGGCGTCACTCCCTCCAGGTAGCGCGCCCCGAACTCCGCGGCCGGTGCGTCCCAGACGAAGGGACGGCAGACCGTGGTGAGCAGGTCGAAGGAGGCCCCGGCGAACGTGTTGCGCGACATCAGGTGGGTGAGGTTCGGCGCCGCACCGGCGTACACCTGATCCTGCGGGTGGGCGATCACCGGATCGCCGTCGCTGTTGACGAGGCCGTTCACCTGGTGGCAGCGGGCGCACTGCTGGACGAACAGCGCCTCGCCCTCGGCGGCGAGTGTGCCCGTCTCCGCCGGCTTGACGTCCTCGATCTGGTTGGCCTTCCAGGCCTCGAAGTCCTCGGCGGACAGCGAGACGATCTCCATGCGCATGTTGGCGTGCGAGAGCCCGCAGAACTCGGCGCACTGGCCGGCGTAGATGCCGGGGTGGTCGGCCTGCAGGCGCAGCGTCTGCACCCGGCCGGGCACCATGTCGCGCTTGCCGTTGATCCGCGGCACCCAGAAGCTGTGGATCACGTCGCGGCTCGTGCCGCGCAGGAGCACGTTGGTGTCGGCCGGGATGACGAGCTGACCGCTGGTGACGATCGGCTCGGTGATGCCGCCGCAGCCCTCCTGCACCGGGTAGTCGATCTCCCACCACCACTGCTGACCGGTGACGTTGACCACGCACTGGGTGTCGTCGGTCTTCGAGAGCGCCATCAGCGTGCTCGTGCTGGCGACGCCGACACCGGCGAGGATGAGCGCCGGCAGGATCGTGAGCATGATCTCGAGGCGGCGGTTGCCGTGCGACTGCTCCGGGATCGCCTGGCCGCGGTCGCGATAGCGGAACACGCACCACAAGACGGCCACCATGACGATGAGGCCGACGATGCCGGCGATCAAGAACACCGGCCACTGCAGGTTCTGGATCTTCTGGGCGTTCGAACCCTCGGGCTGCCACGTGTCCTGCGGGGCGTCCTTGGCGCAGCCGGCGAGCAGCACGGTCAGCCCGGCGGCGGTGAGCGCCCAGTGCCGAGCACGGCTTCCCGGGATGCGCACCGCTCCCACCGTACCGACACGCGCCCTCGGGACCACGGCACCACCATCACACTCGGGGCTGCGCCCCCGCACCCCGATCGGCGCGCGGCTCGCTGTCGAAGGCTCACGGTCGACTCACGGCACCACCACTGCCACCGACTGGCCTTCCACGCCGGGGACGAAGAAGCGGTAGGGCGTGTCGGCGCCTGGCGTGGCGACCCCGATGCTGAACGACAGGAACTGCGTGCCGCCCTCCTCGGCCAACGCCGTGCACACCTGGTTCGGCATCAGCTGCGTGGCGTCGTCGCCCACCGGGCGGGTGCCCATGTCGAGCACGAGGCGTCGTGACGTGGCGTTGTCGTTCCGGAACAGCACGTTGGACTGGGCCGAGCGGGGGATCGTCAGCTCGTCGGTGGGGCCGGCGTGACGCAGCCCGAGCGGCAGCGCCGTGAGCGTGCCGTCGGCGTTCAGCGTGATCTGCGCCATCACGTTCGCCTTGGCGGCCACCGATTGCGACGCGTTGTGGTCGGCCTCGGTCTCGTCGGGAGTGGCGCACCGCCCCTCCTCGGCGAGCGTCGCCGTGGTCTCCTCACTCGGGATGCGGCGTTGGCCGGCGATCGCCGCCGCGGCACCACTGGCGACGAGTGCGACCAGCGCCATCGCGCCCACGCTGCGCACCAGGCGACGGTCGAGTCGCGGCTGGTAGGCGAACAGGAAGCCGCCGCCGAGCACGAGCGCGGCGAGGCTCCCGAACAGGATCGGGCCGCTCGACTCCGAGAGCCACAGCATGATCCGGCTGAAGGAGTAGACGACGACGACGAGCACCAGCGCGGCCAGCACCGGGAACTCCGCCGGGTTGGCGACCCGCTCGCGGATCTCGCCGTTGTACTCGGCGTCGGCCGACGCCCGCTCGCTCCATGCCTCGACCATCCACTCGATCATCGTGGCGAGCAGGATCACGATGCCGAACACGAACACCACCGGGTAGGTGACGAGCCCGATGGCCAGGAGCACGGCGCCGATCGCCCCGACGACCGGCCACGGGCTGGCCTCGGGGGCCGGGCGGGCGGCCGCCGACTCCGTGGCCGCGGTCGGATCCATCGACGAGACGTTGGCGTCGCGTATGGCGATGGTGACGCCGGCCAGCAGGAGGAACGAGGCGAAGGCGAAGATCAGCCCGGTGGTGCCCGAGCGTCCCGCCTCGCGGGAAGCCGTAGGTCCACGCGGCGACGGCGGTGACGAAGACGCCGCCGAGCATCAGCTTCATGCCGGTCGTGATCATCTCGGACGTCCGCTCACTTCGTCACGTACACGATCAACCACACGGCGCAGAACGCAGCCGTGACCGCGTACCAGTACACGAGATGGGCGAGCACCAGCTCCTGGTCCTCGTCGCGACCGCCGAGGATCCGGAAGGCGCACACCGTGGTGAACACGACGCCGACGACCAGCAGCACGAGCACCATGCCGGTGATCGCGTAGAACATCCCGGCGTACCCGCTCGAGGCGATGGGCAGGTCGAGGTGCTGGTAGATGTACACCTGGGCGTTGATGATCGCGAGGCCGAGCAGCCCGACCAGCCCGAGCGAGAGGCTGACGTGCACCCGGTCGCGCCGGCGGATGCCGTAGACCGTCCAGTGGGCGAACACCAACAGCCCGGCGAGACCGGCGAGCATGACGTTCGCCGGGACCTCGGGGATCTTCACGCCGTTCGGGACCCACGGATCCCCCGTGTCGAGCACCTGCGTGCGCAGGCGGATGTACACCGAGAGCATCCCGCCGGTGAGCATGAGCACGGCGACGCCGCCGATCGTGGTGGCCACGAGCAGCTGGCGACGCGGCGGCGGTGGCGGGGCGGCGGGCAACGCGTAGGTCATCGCTGCACCGTGTCCGCTGGTGCGGCGGTGAGGTCGAGGATCGGCTCGGGCGACATCACCGTGGGCACCTCGGCGAAGTTGTCGTGGGGCGCCGGCGACGACGTGGTCCACTCGAGCGTCTGCCCGCTCCCCCACGGATCGGGTTCGCCGGTCGTCCCGTGGCGGCCTGCGGCGAGCATCAGGCCGAGCATCGCCACGACCGCGATCGCGACGAGGCCGTGGCCGATGGTGACGAGCGTGTTGAGCAACTCACCGGGACCGTCGTTGTTCCACACGGCGGCGTAGCCGGGCTGGTCGAGGAACCCGGCGACCCCGTAGGGCACCGATGCCAGCAGCGCTCCGATCCAGGCCAGCGCGGCGATGCCGAAGAGCGGGAGATCGGTGAGGCGGCTTCCGCACGCCTTCGGGATCCACCAGGCGGCGGCGCCGAGGCCGGCGAGCAGGATCCCGTAGACGAAGGCGACCGTGACGCCCTCTTCGAACACCGTCCCCTGCAGGTCGAGGTCGACGAACGGGATGAGCACGTTGCCGACCATTCCGAGCACGATCATCGTGAGCCCGAGCAGGGCGAACATCAACGGTGCGCTGAGGCCGACCGAGGGCAGCCTGCGCTTGGAGCCGCGGGCCGGTTTGCCCATCAGCGCGCCGACGCCGAGCACCATCAGCACGCCGAGCAGCGGCACGACGACGAACAACGCGTAGACGACGACGTCACCGAGCTTGGTGGCGTAGTTGTGGCGGGTCATCGCTTCCTGGGTCCACTTGGCCGGGGCGACCGACTGCTGGGACACGCCGGCGAGCAGGCCGAGGGCGACGAAGGCGATGCCGGTGAACGCGATCCCACGCATCGGCAGCCGCTTGCGGAAGGCGACCGGGAGCAACTCGGCCAACACGCCGATGGCCGGCGCGGCGAAGAGGGCGAGCACCGGCCCGGTGATGACGAACTCGGTCCAGGCCGTGATGCCGGCCGCCCGACCGAACAGCAGGCCGGTGTAGCGGTAGTCGACGTAGAGGTAGATCAGCACGCCGACCAGGACCGGCAGCACGAACACCAGCCCGAGCGCCCACACCAGCGCCGACCATGCGAACAGCGGCACCCTCGGCATGCGCATCCCCGGCGCCCGGGTGGTGAGCACCGATGCGGCGATCGTCGCGGCGCTGGCGGTGATCCCCACCAACATCACGACGTAGGCGCCGAGGTACAGCTCGACCATGTCGTGGTTGCCGCCGAACGGTCCGCCGTTGTTGAACAGGGCGACGATGAGCAGCACCACACCGCCGAACCAGGCCCAGAACCCGGCGGCCGCGGCCCGCGGGAAGGCGAGCGCCCGGGCGCCGAGCTGCAGCGGCACGACGTACAGGGCGATGCCGAGGAACAGCGGCACGGCGAGGGCGAACACGAGGCCGACGCGGTACCCGGCGAAGAGCTGGTTGATCGCGTTCGAGTCGAGCAGCGTGCCGTCGCCGTCGATGCGCTCGGCGCCGAGCAGCACACCGAGCACCCCGACGATCAGCGCCCCGAGCATCGAGGCCCCGATGTAGAGCTGCCCGATCACCTTGTGGTCGCTCGTCGTCAGCACCGTGACCAGGACCGACGGGCGCGCCACGTGAGCCTCGGGCGTCGTCGTGTCGACGGGGTTGTCGAGCGCAGGGTCGGCGGTAGTGCTGGTCATCGCAGGTCCGGTTCGGGCGTGACTTTAGTGGTGCGCCCCGTCGCCACGGAATTTCCTCGAACGGGGCACGGCGGTCCCTGCTGCACCATCGGCTGCGTGCGAGCGACGAGGCGCCAGCCGAGGAGCGGCCAACCTCGGCCGGCGTGGGCGGGAACGCAGACGTCCGACAGGACGAGGATGTCGACCGTCATCGCCGCGAACAGCAGCGTGACGTACGTGATGCTGAAGCCGAAGACACGCATCTGGCCGCCGAGGCGTGGGGTTGCCTGCCGAGATCGACGGTGCCCGCGAGGAACAACGCGCCGCAGCACGACGGCGGTGATGATGTAGATCCAGCCGAGGTCGGCCACGGGGATCAGCACCAGGGTGAACGACCACCATCGCGACGGTGTAGCCGACCATCTTGCGGGCGGTGACCTCAGCGCGGCCGACGGCCGGCAGCATCGGCACGTTGGCGGCGCGGTAGTCGTCGGCGTAGCGGATGGCCAGCGCCCAGAAGTGCGGCGGGGTCCACAGGAACATCACGGGAACAGCACGAACGGCGCCCAGTCCGACGTTCCGCTGACCGCCGCCCAGCCGACCAGCACCGGAACGGCGCCCGCGGCGCCGCCGATGACGATGTTCTGGCGCTGGTGCGCTTCAACCACAACGTGTACACGAACACGTAGAACACGGTGGCCGAGAGGGCGAGCACGGCGGCGAGCAGGTTGGCGCCTGCCCACAGCACGACGAAGGCGGCGACCTCCAGCACGAGTCGCGAACACCAGCGCCTGTCGTGGCGCGATCAGCCCGGTGACGAGCGGGCGCCCCTGCGTGCGGGGCATCAACCGGTCGATGTCGCGGTCGACGTACCATGTTGATCGCGTTGGCGCCACCGGCCGCCAGCGTGCCGCCGACCAGCGTGACGACCACGAGCCCGACGAGGGCCATCCGCGCTCGGCCAGCACCATCGTCGGCACGGTGGTGATCAGCAGCAGCTCGATGATGCGTGGCTTGGTGAGCGCCACGTAGCCACCGAGCACGGTGGCGGGCGTTGCGGCGCGCCCCGTGCGCCCGCTGCGGCCAGACCCCGCGGCGCCAGGCGCGACGGGACGAGGGGGCGGGCGCCGACGGCCATGCGCCCATCGTACGGCAGCGCTCCGATCACCGAGCAATCCCGCGGTGCAGATTGAATAGCGTGATGGCGAACCGCCCGCGACGTCGCCGTGCTCGACGCTGCCGGCGACCGACGACGTCACGGCTGCCCGACCGGCCGTGGATCGTGCTCGTGTGGAACGACCCGATCAACCTGATGAGCTACGTCACGTTCGTGCTCCAGAAGCTGTTCGGCTACTGCCTTGAGAAGGCGACCGCGCTGATGCTCGACGTGCACGACAAGGGTCGGGCGGTCGTCGCCAGCGACACCCGGGAGAGGGCGGAGATCGACGTGTTCCGTCTCCACGAGCACGGGCTGTGGGCGACGATGCAGCACGATGACTGACCGCCCGATCACCCGGGCGCGCCGGGGCGGGTACGTGCTGCGGGTGGCGGTGGAGGAGCGCCAGTTGATCTCGCGCCTGCTCGCCGAGCTGCGCATGCTGCTCGTGCAGCCGCCCGAGGGCGACCCGGCGGACGGGCCGACGGCTCGCCTGTTCCCGACCGTGCATCCCGACGATGCGGTCCAGGAGGCGGAGTACCAGCGGCTGATGCGCGACGAGCTCGTGGCCAGCCGGCTGGAGGCGATCAACATCGTCGACGCCAAGCTCGGCGAGCCGGGGCGCAAGGTGACGTTCGACGAGGAGCAGCTGGTGGCGTTCATGCAGGCGGTCAACGCCGTGCGCCTCGTGCTCGGAACGCTGCTCGACGTGTCGGAGGACGATGATTCCGGGCCCGACGACACGCCGATCGGGCCGGAGACGCACCTCTACCACTACCTCTCGTGGATCCTGGACAGCGCCGTGACGGCGCTGTCCGACGGCGGCTGACGCTCCAGCGGCCTGGGCTACGCACGTGTGAGCGGCGCCCGCCGATTCCGGTGGGCGCCGCTCACACCTCGGGCGTCTACGGGTGCGAGGTGTCGTCCAACGGGTTGGTACCGGCGGCGACCTCGGCGCCGTCGGCGTAGCCGTCGTTGTCGGAGTCGGCGTTCTTCGGGTCGGTGGCGTAGTCCTGGAACTCCTGGCCGTCGGTCAGTCCGTCGCCGTCGGTGTCGGCAACGAGGGCGTTGGTGAGCAGGTCGTGCGCCTCGAGATAGTCGTTGAGGCCGTCGCCGTCGGTGTCGGCCTTCAGCGGATCGGTGTGCGTGACGCCGGTCTCGTGGCCGTCCCAGAACCCGTCGCCGTCGGTGTCGGGGTTGTTGATGTCGGTGCCCAGGGCGATCTCGTCGACGTCGTAGAGCCCGTCACCGTCGGTGTCGAGCGTCGGGTCGATGGTGGTCGTGGTCGTGCTCGTCGTGCTGGTCGTGGTGGTCGACGGCGCGGTGGTGGCGGGTGACGTGGTGGCCGGGGAGTTGTTGCCCGGGGTCGTGGTGGGTGTCGTCGTGGGAGTCGCCGCCGCATCGACGGGGTCCCCCACGACCGCGACGGCCACGGTCGCCGGGTCGGGGCCGGCGTTGGTGATGTCGAGCGCGCCGGCGCCGACCACCACACCCGACCCGGCCGGCAGCGCCGCCCCGCCGGCCAGCTGCACCGACCCGGCGCTGACGTGCACGACCGCCGACACGCCCACGTCGAGACCGAGCGACTCGCCGCCGGCGAGCACGTCGCGCACCAGCTCGACGTCGCGCTGGCCGGCACCGGGAGCGAACGAGTCGGGACCGCTGCCGGCCTCGATGCCGATCAGCGTCACCGACGACGGGATCGTCGCGCTCAGGGATGCCGGCACGCCGGCCGGCACGAACGTCGCCTCGCCGGCATCGACCTGTGTGCCGAGGACGTCCTGCCCGAGCAGCACCCGCGCCGACCCGGTGTCGGTGAGTACGAACGTCGGGCCGCCGGTACCGAGTGGGACGGGGGCCAACACCGGCTGGCCGCTCTGCACCCAGTGGTGATCGCCGTCGCCGAACTCGACCACGCCTTGCGCGACCACCTCCGAGTGGTCGGAGGTCGCGGCCGCGGCGGGTGTCGGGGGCGCGGACGCCGCGCCGATCGCCGATACGGCGAGGGTGCCGACGAGACCGGCGAGGGCCGCCCCGGCGAGGTGGCGGGAGCGGGCGCGGTGGGAGAGTTGCGGTCATCGGCGTCGACTCCTCGGTGGGTGATCGTGATCGGGTTGGGAGTGCGACGACGGTAGCGACGGCCTGGTTCCCCACCGGGCGAATTTCTCGCTGGACCGTCGGCTGGGCTGGCCGCCGGCACCCGGTGTCATGATGGGTCCGCATGCGCATCCTCCGCCATCGTGCAGTCGTCTCGTTGATCGGCGTCGCCGCCCTGTCCGGTGGGCTGCTCGCCGCGTGTGGCGACGACGACGACACCGCGAGCACCAACTCCACCGTCGCCGAGGCGCCGACCACCACGGCGTCGGCCGCGAGCACCACGATCGCGGTCGTCGTGACCGCGGCCGGCGCAGCCACCACGGAAGCGCGCGCCGGCCACCGAAGCGCCGGCCACCGAGGCACCGGTGACCGCCGGCGCGGCGACCGAAGCTCCCACCTCGGCCGCCGGCGCCGAAGTACCCGGCTCGGCCGCCGGGTCCGAAGCGCCCGCGGGCACGGAAGCCGGCGCCAGCGCAACCTCGGCGCCGGAGGCGACCACGGCGAGCTCGGGCCCGTCCACGGCCGCTCCGGCACGTCGCCGACCTCGTCGGTCGGCGTGACCGAATCGAGCGCACCAGGCTCGTCGCTGCCGAGCGAGGTGTGCGCCGACAGCGAGGCCCTGCGCGACTCGGTCGCCCAGCTGCGTGGCTTCGACATCCGCACGCAGCGCCTCACCGCGCTCCCGCGGCTACGTGACCGACATCAAGGACAGCCTGGCCGTACTGCGCACCTCGGGCGGCGCCGCCCTCCAGCCGGCGATCAACGACCTCAAGACGTCGATCGACGACCTCGGCACGGCCATCGAGAACGGTGCGGTGCGCGGCGTGGTCTCGGCGGTCAGCGCCGTGGTCTCCTCGGCCCAGACGCTGCTCGGCCAGATCACCGACGGCCCGTGCCCGACCGTCTCGTCGAGCATCCCGGCCGACACCACCCCGGCCTCGACGTCCTGACCCCACCCCGGAGCCGAAGATTTCCACAAGCATTTTCGAGCGTTTCTGCACGATTTCGCGTACCGGAATCAGAGATGGGAGCTATCGCTGATTCCGGTACGCGAAATCGTGCGTTCGCGCACGATTTTGCTTGTGGAAATCTCAGTCCGGCGGGGGCGGGGAGGTGACCCAGCAGGCGGCGGCGTGGTGGGCGGCGACCGGCTGGAGGGTCGGCTCCTCGATCGAGCACCGCTCGACGCGCAGCGGGCAACGCGGGTGGAAGCGGCACCCGCTCGGCGGGCGGGCCGGGTCGGGCACCTCGCCCTCGAGCGCCTCGGGCAGCACGCGCGAGCCGTCGTGGCGCGGCACGGCAGCGATCAGCGCTCGGGTGTAGGGGTGCGCCGGCGCCGACCACAGCGCATCGGTCGACCCCTGCTCGACGATCGTGCCGAGGTACATCACCGCCACGCGGTCGCAGATGTGGCGCACGATGCCGAGGTCGTGGGAGATGAACAGCAGCCCGGCGTCGCGGTCGCGCGCCAGGCGCACCAGCAGGTTCGCCACCTGCGCCTGCGTCGACGCGTCGAGCGCCGACACCGCCTCGTCGGCGATGATGATCCGCGGGTCGGCAGCGAGGGCGCGGGCGATGGCGATGCGCTGGCGCTGCCCGCCCGAGAACTCGAACGGGTAGCGGCGGGAGATCGCCCCGCTGAGGCCCACCTGCTCGAGCACCTCCGCCACGCGCTGGTCATCGGGCGCCGTGTCCTTGCCGGACACCGTCGAAGCCGTCGGCGACCTGTCGCCCGACGCGGCGGCGCGGATTGAGCGACGCGTACGGGTCCTGGAAGATCATCTGCATCCGCCGCAGCTCGGCCGGGCGCGGGCCGCTCCCGAGCGCGGGGACGTCGGAACCGAGGAACGTCACGTCGCCGCCCGACCGCGGCACCAGCCCGATGGCGGCGCGGGCGAGGGTCGACTTGCCGCACCCCGACTCACCGACGAGGCCGACCACCTCACCGGCGCCGACCTCCAGGTCGACGCCGACCACCGCGTGCACCGGCGGGCGATGCGGCCGCTGGTAGCTGACGCTGAGCTGGCGCAGCTGCAGCGTCACGTCGATCCGATCGAAACGAGCGGATCGACCACGCACGCTGACGTCCGGTCGGTGCCCGTCGGGGAGAGCGGCGGCACGGCTTGCGTGCACCGCGGCTCGGCGTAGGCGCAGCGCGGGGCGAAGGCGCAGCCCGGGGGACGGCGCTCCGGCGGCGGCGGCTCGCCACGAATCACCCTCAGCTCGCTCCCCCGTTCCGACGGGTCCGGCAGGCTGTCGAGCAGGCTGCGCGTGTACGGATGGCGCGGCGCCGGCGAGCAGCTCGCCGGCCGGACCCGACTCGACGATGCGGCCGGCGTACAGCACGTGCAGCTCATCGGCGAGCGCCGACATCACGCCGAGGTCGTGGCTGATCATCAGCACGGCCAGGTCGCGCTCGCGCCGCAGGCGGTCGAGCAGGCGGAGGATGCCCGCCTGCACGGTGACGTCGAGCGCCGTCGTCGGCTCGTCGGCGATCAGCAGCTTGGGGTCGCACGCCAGCGCGCTGGCGATGGCGATGCGCTGGCGCATGCCGCCGGAGAACTCGTGCGGGTAGCTCGCCAGCACCCGCTCGGGGTCGGGGAGCCGCACCGTCGTGAGGAGCTCGATGGCCCGGGCGTCGGCGTCCTTCTGCGACAGGCCGAGGTGCACCCGAACGTGCTCGGTGAGCTGGCGTCCGACGGTGAGCATCGGGTGCAGCGACGTCATCGGGTCCTGGAACACGATGGCGACCTCGTTCCCGCGCATCCGCCGCAGGCGCGACGACTTCATCCGCAAGACGTCCTCGCCGGCGATGCGCACTGCGCCGGTGGCACGCGACCGGTCGGGAAAGAACCCCATCGTCGACAGGCCGGTGAGCGTCTTGCCACTGCCCGACTCGCCGGCCAGGCCGACCACGCGGCCGGGCGCGACGGCCAGGGACACGCCGTCGACGAGGGGGATCTCGCGGTGGTCACCGGCGCGCAACAGGATGCGCAGGTCCTCGATCTCCAGAAGGGCGGTCATGACGGCATCCTCAACGTCCGTCGGTCTCGATCGTGCGCGACGTCCGCGGGTCGAGGGCGTCGCGGAGGCTGTCGCCGAGGAAGTTGAACGCCATCACGACGCTGAGGATCGCCAGCCCCGGGAACATGCCGATCCACCAGCGGTCGAACGTGCGCGCCCCGTCGGCCACCATCGCACCCCACTCCGGCGACGGCGGGCGGGCGCCGAGACCGAGGAAGCTCAGGCCGGACAGCAACAGGATCGCGTCGCCCAGCTGCAGCGTGGCGAGCACGAGCACCGGCCCGTACACGTTGGGCATCACGTCGACCACGAGGGCGCGCCGGCTCGACGCGCCGAGCAGGCGCGACGCAGCGACGAAGTCGCGCTCGCGGAACGTGAGCACGAGGCTGCGCACGACCCGGGCGTACGCCGGCCAGGCGACGATGACCACGGCGAGCACGGCGTTGCGCAGTCCCGGGCCGAGCGACGCGACCACCGCCATCGCCAGGATGATCGGCGGGAAGGCGAACACCAGGTCGGCGATGCGCATGATGACGCCGTCGACCGCTCCGGCGAAGTAGCCCGCCACCGACCCGGCCACGCCACCGATCGCCAACGCCATGATCACGAGCAGCAGCGCCAGCGGGATCGTGACGCGAGCCCCCAGGATCACCCGGCTGAGCACGTCGCGCCCGAGTCCGTCGGTGCCGAACCAGTGCGCTCCGTTCGGGCTCTGGAAGCGCTCGAAGTCCTGGGCGTTGGGGTCGAACGGGGCGATGAGGTCGCCGAACACCAGCAGCACCGCCCACATCGCCGCCATCACGATGCCCGCCACCGTGAGCGGACGGCGCAGCGCGGCGCGCCGGCGCCGCCGACGGGGACGGCGCTGACCGACGGCGACGGCCTCGTCGAGCGTCGGCTCGGGAGTGAGCACCCCCGTCACGACTGGACCACTTCAGCGAGCGCCAGCGAGCGTCCCGACGATCGAGCGAGTAGGCGCCCGGAGCGCCAGCGGAGGGCGCCGGCGCGCGCGGCCTGCGTGGCCGGGGAACGCCATCAATATCGCACCCGCGGGTCGATCACGCCGTAGAGCACGTCGACGACGAGGTTGAGCACGATGTACACCAGCGCCACGAACAGCCCGACCCCCATGATCGCCGGGAGGTCGAGCGTGGTGGCGCTGAGGTAGGCGTAGGTGCCGATGCCGGGCCAGTTGAAGATCTTCTCGATGAGCACGGTGCCGGCGAGCAGCCCGGCGAACGTGACGCCGATGACCGTGATGATCGGCACCAGCGCCGCCCGCAGCACGTGGCGGGTGACGATCGTGTGCGTCGGCAGGCCCTTGGCGTACGCCGCCCGGACGTAGTCGTTGCCGAGCACCTCGAGCACGGCGCTGCGGGTGAAGCGGGTGATCAGCCCGAGGGCGTAGATGGCGAGCACCAGCGCCGGCAGCAGCAGCCGCATCAGCGCGTCGCGGAACGTCGCCAGGTCGCCGTGCAGCAGGGCGTCCACCGTGTACAGGCCGGTGATGTGTCGGCGGGCGGGATGGCGCCCGGCGGGAGGCGACCGGAGCCGGGGAAGATCGGCCAGCGGAACGTCAGGCCGTAGAGCGCGGCGAGCGACAGCCAGAACAGCGGGATCGACACGCCGATGAGCGACACGACGCGCAGGAACCAGTCGACCGGCCGGTCGCGGCGGAACGCCGCCAGCGTGCCGAGCCCGATGCCGACGACCATGCCGATGGCGATGGCCGTGCCGGCGAGCTCGAGCGTCGCCGGCACGAACTCGGCCAGGTCGGTGCGCACCGGGCGGTGGCTCTGCTGGGACTCCCCGAGGTCACCGTGGACGATGTTGCCGAGGTACGTGAAGTACTGCACCGGCAGCGGCTTGTCGAGGCCGTACCGGTGGTTGAACGACGCCACCGCCTCCGGGTCGGCGATGGCCCGCTGGCCGAGGTTGGCCGCCGCCGGGTCACCGGGCACCACGTTCGTGAGCACGAACGTGACGAGGGTGATGCCGAGCAGCAGGAGCAGCGCCGCCACCAGGCGGCGGCCGACGAACCGCCCCATCAGCGCCGACGCGATCGCGACCAGCGATGATGACCGCGCATTCGGTCATCATCGCTCATCGCGGGGATCACGCGGGAGCGAGACGCCGGACGTCGAGCAGCAACGTCGGGTGGAACTCGGCGTTGGACACGCGGTCGGTCACCGACACCACCGACGCCTCCGGCTGGAACAGCGGGAAGAACGGCCCGGACTCGTTGAGCTGCTGCTGGAACTGCTCGAACAGCGGGGCCCGCGCGGCGTCGTCGACCGTGGTCGCCGCCTGCTGGGCCACCGCCTCGATGTCGGGCGCGGCGCCCTCGGCCCAGCCGGCGCGCAGGCCGACGAGAGCGCCGGGGCCGAACACGAGGTAGTCCTGCGGGTCCGGGTAGTCCGGGTTCCACAGCCACAGGCCCATCTGCTCCTTGCCGGCGCGGTAGTTCTCGAGCGTGGTCGCCACCGGGCCGGGAACCAGCTCGATCTTGATGCCGACCTCGTCGAGGTTGGCCTCGATGCGCTCGGCGAGCGGCCCGAACGCCAGCCCGTTCACGGTGAGGTCGCTCGGGTACTCGAGCTGGATGGTGGCATCGGCGCAGCCGCACCGTTCGAGGGCCGCCTTGGCCCGGTCGACGTCGCGAACGACCGCCTGATCGGGAGCGAGGGCCCCGAGGAACGAGTCGGGGATCACGCCCGGAGCCTGGACGGAGCCTTCGCCGGCGAGATCGAGCAGGCCGGCGTAGTCGAGCCCATACCGCACCGCCTCGACGAAGTCGGGGTTCGACGTCACGTCGGACACAGTGGCGTCGGCGTTGGCGAACAGGAAGAAGATCGTCGGCGACGCCGTCTCGTCGATCGTCAGGCCGTCGGCGCTACGCAGCGACGACAACTGGTCGCTGGCCAGGTCCATCACGATGTCGGCGTTGCCGTTCTGCACGTCGATCGCCTGCGTCGTGACGTCGCTGTTGCGGAAGACCATGCGGTCGAAGGTCGCCGGCGTCGGACCGACGTAGGCGTCGTTGCGTGCGACCACCGTCTCGCTCGTCGTGCTGAAGCTCTCCAGCACGTACGGGCCGGACCCGGCCGACGTCGAGTTCAGGTACTCCTCGGCGGTGTCGGCGGTGTCGGCGCCGGGCTGGTCGGTGCCGCCGTTCGCCATGACCACCTTGCTGTTGAGGATGCCGAGCGTGGGCGTTGGCAGGATGCGCGGGAGCGCCGGGTTGGGCTGCTCCGACGTGAGCACGACGGTGCCGTCGTCCTGCGCCTCGGCGGTGACGCCCTCCATCAGGAACGAGCCGTTGCCCTTCAGCTCGCGCACGCGGTTGAGCGAGAATGCGACGTCGGCGGCGGTCACCGGCGTGCCGTCGGAGAACACGGCGTCGTCACGGAGCGTGAACGTGTACTGGGTGGCGTCGTCGTTGACCTCCCAGCTGGTCGCCAAGCTCGGCTTGGGCTCGGTCACGTCGTTGTTCTCGAACGTGAGCAGGGTGTCGTACATCGCCGGGATGATGATGCCGCCGGTCGTCTCGAACATCCGGCCCGGGTCGAGCGTGGCCAGGTCGAAGCTCTTGCCGATCACCAGCGTGCCGCCGCCACCGCCACCGCTCGTCGCCGGGGCGCGGCTCGCGGCCGGTCCCGACGCGGCACCGACGAGGGCCGGGCCGACCCCGAGTACGCCGACCGCGGCGATTGCCACCGCGAAGGCCCGTCGTGTCCTCCTACCTGCGCTCATCCATCTCCCCCTCGTTGGTGCGAGCGGTGCGAATCACCGCGCGAACGTTCGCGCGGAAGAATGTCAGACGGTCGCGATCGGCGCAACCGAATCGGACAGCCACGACAGGGTCGCCCCGCAACAGCAGGAGCAGCGCCAACCACGCGACGCACCGCGCTGCCGGCTCGTGCTCCCCGGCGGCGACGTAGCCGCGGTGGGCGCGATCCCAGGCGTCGTCGGCGACGTCGTCCTGACCGAACAGCTACGCCACGATGGCGAGGCGCTCGACATCGTCGGGCCGGATGGCGCCGCGGAGCCCGGCGAAGGCGTCGATCCAACGGCCGGCGTCGAACGCCGCCCGGCCGTCCTCGACCGATTCGGCCATGCCGAAGTCTCGCGCCAGGGGCCCCCTATGGCGGAGGTGCTCAGTCGTGGGGGCAGGATCCGACCATCCAGACCGCCTGGCCACCGACGATCGCCAGCCACGCGTCGCCGAACAGCGTCGGGTCGTCAGCGGTCGCCGCGGCATCGTCGGGCACGCGGCACTCCGTACGCACGCCGCCGTCGGGCGGTTGCTCGACCGGGACGGCCTCGGCGGGATAGATCGCGAAGTCGGCGGAGATGCGCACGTTCCGGGTCCGGCGTGGAGTTGTTGACCGTCCACGTGCCGTCGATGAACGGCGGGTTGGCCTCGTCGGGGTGCTCGGCGAGGTACTGCTGGTACAGCTGGACCGCAAGATCCCCGTAGAACAGGCAGCGCACGTCGAACGCCAGCACGCCGGCAGCCGACGACACGACCGCGCCGTACCACAGCCCGTCGGGGATCGTGTCGGGCAGGTCGCCCTGACCGCCGCACCCGGTGCCCTCGACTGGCTCGGCGCCCATCTGCGGCACGTGCCAGAACGTCCACGGGAACGAGAACGTCGCCGAGATCGGCACCGACGAGGCCGGCGGCTGGGCACCGGTCGGTGGCGGCGCGACGGTGGTGGTCGGGGCGGCACTCGTCGGCGACGCCGTGGTCGGCGCGGCCGTGGTCGGCGGGGCCACCGTGGTCGTTGCCGCGACGGTCGTCGTCGGCGCGGGCGTGGTGGCCGGCGCCGCCGTCGTGGCCGGCGCCGCCGTCGTGGCCGGCGCCGCCGTCGTGGCCGGCGCCGCCGTCGTGGCCGGCGCCGCCGTCGTGGTCGGCGCCGCCGTCGTGGTCGGCGCCGCTGTGGTGGTCGTGTCGGACGGCTCGGTGCCCGGACGGTGCAGCACGACCGCGACGCCTCCCTCGGTCACCGGCGTCGTCGCCTCCGTGGGCGAAGCTTCGGTGGACGACGTGTCGGCGTCGGGAGGGGCGCTGACGCTCAGCACGAGGTTGTCCCCGGCGCAAGCGATCGCGTACGACGCGGCCCCGAACGTCGGCGCCAGCGCGGCGAGCAGAGCGGGATCGTCCGCCGCACCCCCACCGCTCCACTCGACGTCGCTCACCGAGATGCCCGCCTGGATCGCCGCGTCGATCGCCACGCCGCTCCCCACGGTGTCGTAGAGGCCGTACGCCTGCCCGCCCAGATCGGCGGTGACGTCCTGGCCCTGGTACTCACCATCGACCCCGGAGGCGGGCCGTTGGGTCCACACGCCGTCGCGGAAGTCGATCGTGCTCCGGGCGTACTCGAGCGAGGTCGTCGTCGGCGAGTCGATCCACGTGTCGAGCACCCACGTGCCCTCGAGGCAGTCGAGCGACGGGGGGCGTTGCGGGATCGCCGGGAGCTCGGCGGGCGGCTGCGGCGCCGCATCGGAGCGGGTGAGGGTGATCGTCGTGCCCCCTGCGGTCGTCAGTTCGGCCGATGTCGCGTCACACGAGACGGTCATCGGCAATTCGGGGACGAGCGCCTGCGCCCCTTCGGGTGCGCCGCCCGGGATGCCGGTCAGCCCGCCCGTCACCTGATCGGCGTACCAGCGGATCGTGCCGTCCTCGAGCGCGGCCATGGCCCCGACGCCGTTCAGCGCCACCGGGTAGGTGGCGCCGGGCGCGTCCGGGTCGAGCGTGCCGTTCGCCGACCCGTCGGCGCTGGCTACGACGAGGTAGCCGGCACCGAGCTCGATCTGCACACCGGTCAGGGCCAGCTGCAGGCCGTTGAGCGCCGACGTGTACGTCGAATAGGCCCACACCCCGGTCAGGCAGTCGCCGGGCGGCGCACCATCGGGTCGAATCGCCGTGGGCCCGTCGGCGAGCGTGGTGCCGGCACCGGCGAGAACGAGCGGGGTCACCATCGCCGCCGCCCATCGCCGCCGTGGTCGCTCGTTGGCCGATCTGGTCACTGTGGTTCTCGATATCGAGAACGTGGGTGACCAGATTGCCGTTCGAGGGTGCTCTTCGTGTGACATCGGGCCCTCCCCGCGGCCGATTCCGTCAACACCGACCCTACGCCCAACGCCATCGCGGGTGACGGCAGTCGCCACGGTCCTCGCCCAGACCATCCGCGGCGCGGAAATTCACGGGGGGTACTTTCGGGTGCGGCCGGCGCTCCCAGGCCGGCGCTGCAGGTGGGTCCGAGCTCAGGGAGACGACATGAATGCGACCGATCAGCGACCGCTTTCGCCGGCCGGGATGCCGCGCCGTCGACGTCGACGGCGAAGGGCATTTGTCGGGTTGTGCGCGGTGCTGGCTGCCGCGCTGGTCCCGGGGTCGCCTGCGGCAGCGGTCACCGGGGGTCAACCCGACAACGGCCGACATCCGCAGGTCGCGTTCTTGATGGCGGAACTGCCTGACGGCATCACCTTCTGCACCGGAACGCTGATCTCGCCCACGGTGATCCTCACGGCCGCACATTGCACGTCGTACTGGGACGACCTGGACGTCGCTGAGGTGCAGGTCTCGTTCGACGACCGGGTCACCGCCGGCGGAACGTTCTATACGTCGACCGAGTGGCACACCCATCCTGACTACTCGGACTCGGCGTGGCCGTTCACCACGGACGTCGGTGTGGTGGTCCTGCCCGAGGCGGTCGGTTACGCACCGGCGACACTCCCGGAGGAGGGTCTACTCAACACCCTCATTCCCGACAGCGGGGCCGCGAACAACCAGAAGTTCGTCGATGTCGGCTACGGCCAGACGGGAGTCGACACCGGTGGCGGCCCACCGCGAGCGTCGTTCCCGTTGCAGCGGCGCATGTCGGTCCAGACCTTCCACCCGGGCAAGAACGACCTCGTCGGCGTGACCCACGGCCTGGGACCGCAGCTCCTGATGCTCAAGGCCAACCCCAGCTCGCGCCACGGCAGCGGCTGTGGCGGCGATTCTGGCGGACCGATCTTCCGCGACGGCACGTACACGATCGTGGCGATCCATACCGGGGGGTACCGGCTTGGCTTCGACGGTCAGCTGTGCGGTCGGCTCTCGTCGCTCAATCACCGCGTCGACACGCCGGCCGTCCTCGACTGGCTCGCCCAGTACGTCAGACCGACCTGAGCGCCTCCGACGTCCCCCTGGTGGTCGAGCCCGGCGTCGATCCGGGGACCTTCCGCTTTTCAGGCGGATGCTCTGCCGACTGAGCTACTCGACCGTGCGCGCGATGACCTTCCCGAGCGCTGCTCGGAGAAGGTCCTCGCGTTGCGGTCCCGACGGGACTTGAACCCGCGACCTCCGGCTTGACAGGCCGGCGTGAACTCCAGACTTCACCACGGGACCTCGAACTATGGCACCCCCAACGGGATTCGAACCCGTGCCGCCACCTTGAAAGGGTGGTGTCCTAGGCCGCTAGACGATGGGGGCTCCGTCGCCTCCGGTTGAGAGCACGATGACGTTATCAGTGCGCCACCAGGGTTCCTCACCGTGACTTGGCGCCCGCTCAGGACGTCTCGGATGCAGGCGTCGGTCAGCGTGCCGTAGTCGGTGACGATGCTCGACGAGTCGGGCACCACCTGGTCGTCCAGCGTCTCGGTCTTGGCCACGGTGAAGTCGTGCGTCAGGCGGCGCGAGACGACGTGCCACGTGCCGTCGGCCTTCTGCACGGCGTCGTTGAGGACGTAGTACACGCTGCCCATCGCCCCCTCGCAGTCCATGCCGGTGACGTGGCCCGGGGCCTGCAGCTCGACCCATTGGAACGGGTCGCCGTCGTAGGTCCACTGCCCGATGCAGTAGTTCTGGTGGTTGGTGAGGAACGTGAAGTTGCGCTGGATGCCCCGGTCGTTGGCGCCGGTGCCGATCGCCATCACCGCCACGGGCGGAGGCGTCGGCGCGCCACCGGCGTGGTCGATGTCGGAGAATGCGATCGACATCGCGTCCTGCACGTCGAGTTGCACCGGCGTGATGCTCGCCGTGTGCTGCACCGACGACGTGGCGTAGACGTACCACGCCCCGCCGAGGGCGTAGAGCGTCACGGTGTCGGCGACGACGTCGCCGTCGATGTCGCCCGAGATCGTCTGCTCGTTGGTCGCCCCGACCGGCACGGTGAGCCCCGCCGCGCATTGCGCACCGCTCGCTGCGCTCGGCGCCGAGGTCGCCGACGCAGCGCGCGCTGGTGGTCGTGCTCGTGTTGCCGGGCGTCGCCCCGCTGATCGGCGGATGACCACAGCCGACGATGTTGCCGTACTGGTCGGGGAACGCCGGCGAGTCGGCGACGTCCTGCTCGGGCAGGAACTGGATGTCGGCGGTCGTGAAGTTGTGGGTCAGCCGCCGCGTGATCACGTGCCACGACCCGTCGCCGTTCTGCTCGCTGTCGAGGAGCGTGTAGTAGATGGTTCCGGCGGCGCCGTCGCACACCATCCCCGTCATGTGCCCCGGCGTCTGCAGCGCCACCCATTGGAACGGCTCCGCCTTGTACGTCCACTGCTGGATGCAGTACTGCGGCGTGTTCGTGAGGAACGTGAAGTTGGCGAGGATGCCCCTGTCGTTGGCACCCTGCCCGGTCGCCATCACCGCGACCGGGGGCGGAGTCGTGGCACCCGCCGAGTGGTCGATGTCCTCGAAGTTGATCGACATCGTGTCGTGGACGTCGATGTTCACGACGGCGTCGCTGTCCCAGCCCTTGACCGACGACGTGGCGTGGACGTGCCAGGCGCCGTCGAGGGAGTAGAGCGTCACGGTGTCGTCGACCACGTCGCCGTCGATGTCGCCGGTGATCGTCTGCACGTCGGTGGCGCCGGCCGGGATCGGCCCGCTGCCCGGGCACGGGCCGGCGGCGGCGGACGCGGCACCCGCCGCCGCCGTGGTGGTCGGTGCCGCGGTCGTCGGGGGAACGGTCGTCGTCGGTGCCACGCTCGTGGTCGGTGCCACGCTCGTGGTCGGGGCCGCGGTCGTCGGCGCCACGGTCGTGCTGAGCGCCGTGCCGGCCGGCCCCGGCGCCGGGCCCTGGCGCTGCGGAACCTCCGGGGTCGCCGCCGGCTGGTCGTCACCGCCGTCGTCGCGCAGCGCGACGGCGAGGGCCGCCAGCCCGATGACAGCGAGGCACGCCGCCGCGACGATCGCCGCCGGCAGCCGCCAACGGACGGCGCGGGCGCGGTCGTCGCCGACGGCACGTACGTGGGGGGCACGTCCCGGAGCCGGGGCCGTGGCGACGATGTCGGCGAGCGCCGAGCGGATCGCGTGGTCGAGCGGGTCGTTCATGCCAAAGCCTTTCGGAGGGTGTCCCTGGCCCGTTCCAGGGTCTTGTGCACGGAGCCGGGCGACAGGCCGAGCTGTTCGGCGATCGCCCGTTCGGGGAGGTCCTCCCAATAGGCGAGGTACACGACGGCGCGCTGGGTGACGGTGAGCTTCGCCACGGCCCGGCGCACGTCACTGAAGTCGTCGGGCGGGGCCGACGAGGCCGGGCCGACCGCCGCCAGGTCGCGACGCCACCGGCGGAAGCGGCTGCGCTTGAGGTCGTGGGCCCGGTTGGCGACGGCGCGGTACAGGTAGGCACGCGGGTTGGCCACCGTGGTGCCGGCGAGGGCGCGGGTGGCGCCGAGGAACGCATCGGCCACGACGTCGGCCGCGTCGTGGGGACCGACGAGGACGGTGGCGAAGCGCATCAGCTCGGCGGCGTGGGCATTCCAGAGGTCGACGTCGATCGCCTGGGTCAAGGCCAACATCATCCATCCCCGCGACCGCGCTGCACGAGGTTGTGACGTCACCGGTCCGACGTGGCGCGCGCCCCACCGGCGACGGCGGCCGCCGACGACACGGCGCAGTAGCGTTCGGCGGCGATGCCGTTCGACCAGCTCCGCGCCGGTGTCACCCTGCCGTTCGACCCCGCGCTCGAGGTGCCGGCGCTGCACGAGGTGGCGATCGACGTCCCCGGACCCGATCCGGTCGACGACGCCGAGGCGGCGGCGCACGACGCGGTCACCCGCACGCTCGCCGACGCGGTGCGGCCCGGCATGACCGTGGCCGTCGGCGCCGGCAGTCGCGGACTGTCCCGCCGCGTCGAGCTGCTGCGGGGATCGATCAGCGGGCTGCGCTCGCTCGGCGCCGAGCCGTTCGTCGTCCCGGCGATGGGCAGCCACGGCGGCGCCACGGCCGATGGCCAGCGGGCGATGCTCGAGCACCTGGGGGTGACGGCGGAGTCGGTGGGTGCGGAGATACGGGCGACGATGGACACCGTGGTGCTCGGGTCGACGCCATGCGGGATGGTCGTGCACCTCGACGCCAACGCCGCGGCGGCCGACCGCATCTTCCCGGTCAACCGCGTGAAGCCACACACCAGCTACCGCGGACCGATCGAGAGTGGACTGACCAAGATGGCGGTGGTCGGCTTCGGCAAGCGCCCGGGCGCAGCGCAGGTGCACTCGTGCGGACCGGTGGAGATGCGCGACCGGATCCTCGAGGGCATCGCCCTGCTCCGCGGCACCGGCCGTCTGCTCGGCGGTGTCGCGTCGGTCGAGTCGGCGGGCGGTGACGTCGTGGCCGTGCGCGCCCTCGACGCCGACGACGTCGGCGGACCGGGCGAGATCGAGCTGACCGAGCTCGCTCGCGCCCTCGTGCCGCCGCTTCCGTTCGGCGACATCGACGTGCTCGTGATCGAGCGCGGCGGCAAGGACATCTCGGGCACGACGATGGATCCCAACGTCATCGGGCGGTTCTGGGTGAACGGCCTCGACGACCTCGACGCCCCGCGAGTGGCCGTCCGTCGTGCTGCTGTCGGCGACGCCGATCAGCGAGGGCAACGTGCAGGGCATCGGTCTCGCCGACTTCGTGCCGGCGTCGCTGGCCGCCGAGATCGACTGGGCGGCCACCTACGTCAACAGCTTCACGGCCGGGCCGGCCGGCCTGCGCCGGTCGCGACTGCCGATGGTGCTGCCGGACGAGGAGTCGTGCATCAAGGCGGCGCTGTCGATGTGCGGCGTCGCCATCGACCGGCCGAAACGGGTGGTGCGCATCGACTCGACGCTCCACCTGACGCGGGCCTGGGTGAGCGACGCCGTGCTCGCCGACCTACCGGCCAACGTGCGGGTGGTCGCCGGTGGAACGGGCGCCGATCGCCCGCTAGGTTCTTGCGAGCACACGAGCTGGCGGACATGACCGCGGCGGCGGTCGACAGCTCGGTGCGAAGGCGGATTTCACATGCTCAGCATCTTCGGCGCGATCGCGCGCCGCGTCCCTCGATCGGTCGCGCTCGTCGGCGTGACGGCGGTCACCGCGGGCACGGTCCTCGTACTCGGCCCGAGCGACCTGGTCCTGGCCCACTCCCCGAACGTCGAGGCGGTCTGCCGCCAGATCGGTCTCGGGTTCTGGGGATACGAGGGCGACGCCACGAACAACGTGGTGACGCTCACGGTCGACGGCGTCACCCACCAGTACCCGTTCTCCGGCAACCTCTCGGTCGAGATCCCGTGGGACCGGACGATCTCGCACACGTGGACGTGGAGCGTCGACGCCAACATCAACAGCGGCGACCCGACCGCGTACGACGCCAGCGGGTCGGGCTCCTTCGACGCCTGCGTGACGACCACGACCACCATCGACGCCCACCACCACGACCACCACCACGGTCGCGCCGACCACCACCACGTCCGAAGCGCCCGACCACCACCACGACCACCGAGCGCCCACGACCACGACGACGTCCCGCCGACGACCACCACGACCGCAGAGCCGACCACCACCACGATCCCGCCGACGACCACCACGACCGTCCCGCCGACGACCACCACGACCGTCCCGCCGACCACCACCACGACCGCAGACGCCGACCACCACCGCGATCCCGCCGACCACCACCACGGTCCCGCCGACCACCACCACGACCGTCCCGGCTGGCGCCGACGTTGCGGTTCAACGTGCTGGCCCCGGTCTGCGACCACGACACGCCGTACCTCAGCTACGAGATCGAGGTCACCGGCACGCCGAACACGACGGCGTCGATCACCTTCGTCAACCCGTTCGGAGACGACTCGTCTACTGCAACCTGCCCCTGTCCGGGCGGGTGCTGTGGCCGGGGGCGGCCGTCGGAGCCGACGGCACCCCCACCGACTGGCCGGGCTGGACCCAGCTCCCCGACGGCTCGTGGCAGCAGGGTGACGCCTACGACTGGGCCCGCAGCACGCTGCAGGTGATCGCCCACGTCAACCCGACCGGGTCGGCGATCGTGAGCTACCCACCGGCGACGCCGAGCTGCGCGGCCAACCCGACTGGTGTCGACGCGGTCACCGAGACCGCCGACCCCAGCGTCGCCCCCCCTCCTGCTCCCGCAGACCGCCTAGCCACCAGAGGACCGCGTCAGCGGTGTGGGCGCTTCGGCCCTGGCGGTCGGTCCACACCGCTACGGTCATTCGCCGATGACCACACGCGTTGCGTTGGTGCGGGCGATCAACGTCGGCGGTCACCGCTCGCTGCCGATGGCCGAGCTGCGGACGCTGCTCGAAGGCCTCGGGTTCGACCACGTGCGCACGTACATCCAGAGCGGCAACGTCGTCTACCGTCCGGCGCGCCGGGCGTCGAGCAGCGCGACTGCGCTGTCCCGCGAAGCGGCCCGGATCTCCGGCGCGATCAACGACGCCAAGGGCTTCGAGCCCGTCGTGTTCGTGCTCAGCGCCGACACGGTCGCCGCCCACCTCGCCGCTTCACCGTTCGGCGGCGATGACCCGTCGCGCACGTTCCTCGTCTTCGTCGACGGCGACGCGGCGGCGCTGGACCCCCTCGTCACGGCGGGACGCGAGGAGGTCGAGGTGATCGACGGTGTCATCCACCTCCGTGCTCCCGACGGGGTCGGGACGAGCAAGCTCGCCGCTCGCCTGGCGGCGTCGAAGCGCCCGGCGACGACGGCGCGCAACCTGCGCACGATGACGAAGCTGCTCGAGCTGGCGGCCGACTGACGCCGTAGCGTGCGGCCGATGACCACGGCCAGCGCCCCGCCCGCCGGCACGTTCTTCGCCGAGCCACGGCGTCGACCGATCGACGGTCGCGACGTCGAGTGGTTCGAGCCGACCGATCACGCCCGCGGACCGTGGGACGTCGACGCGTGCCACGCCGGCCCGCCGACCGGGTTGCTCGCCCGGGCGATGGAGCAGGCCCTGCCCGACGTGCGCCTGACGCGCATCACGGTCGACCTCGCCAAGCCGGTCCCGATGGCCGGGTTCTTCGTCGTAGCGGAGGTGGCCCGGCGGGGGCGGACGGTCGCGGCGACCCGGGCGAGCATCGTCGACGCCGCCGGCGTGGTTCGGGTGACGGCCGTTGGGCTGCACCTCGTGCGCAGCGACGTACCCATGGTCGACGCATCGCTCGACAACTCCGGCATCGTGACGCCGCGCCTCGCCGACAGCACGCCCGGCCCGTTCCCCATCGCCGGGATGCGCCACGGGCGTCCCGGCTTCAGCGGCGACGCGGTGCAGATGCGCTATCCGGACGGCGATCTCGGCGCCGCGTCGACGACGGCGTGGATGCGCACGTCGCCGCTGCTGCCCGGCGAGGCGCCCTCGCCGTTCCAGCGGATCTGCCCCCTCGCCGATTGCGGCAACGCCTTCGGGCGCCACCGCGACCCGTCCGAGATGCGCTTCGTGAACGCCGACCTCACCGTGGCGTTGCACCGCGATCCGGTCGGCGAGTGGCTCGGCTCGCGGGCGGTCGGCTACTGGGAACCCGACGGCATCGGGCTCGCCGACGCGCTGCTGTTCGACGACCGTGGTCCCGTCGGGCGGGCCCTGCAGACGCTGGTCCTGCGTCCGATCGACGCCGACTGATCAGGACCCGGGCGCGAAGCCGAGGTCGGCGGCGGTGAGCAGCGGGCGGTAGGCGATGCCCGCGGCGTCGGCGAGGGCGGCGCAGGTGCCCCCGCGATCGACGATGGCGGTGATCAGCACCACCTCGGCGCCGGCCTCGCGCACGACGGCGACCGCCTCCATCACCGACGTCCCGCGGGTGACGGTGTCCTCGGTCACCACGACGCGGTCACCCGGCTCGAGCGCACCGGCGATGCGCCCGGTGACCCCGTGGTCCTTGGCCTCCTTGCGCACCGTGAAGCTGCGCAACGATCGTCCACGCGTGGCGGCGATCGCGGCGATGCCGTAGGCCATGGCATCGGCGCCGAGCGTGAGCCCGCCGATCGCCGTGGCGGCGTCGGGGATGATCTCGAGCGCCGCGTCGGCGATGAGCACCATGCCCTCGCCCCGGCATGACGTCTGCTTGGTGTCGAGGAACCACGAGCTCCGGGCGCCGGACTTGAGCGTGAACTCGCCCCGCTTGACGGCGTGGGCGAGCACGTGCGCCCGCAAGGCCTCGAGCGGACCGGACAGCGGCGGCAGCAGCCGCTCGTCGTCGGGGGCCGGATCGCTCACCGGGAGGAACCGTAGCCTTCGACGTCGTGTACACGCTGGGCCAGCTCCGCATCTTCACCGAACCCCAACAGGGCGCGACGTACGACGACCTCCTCGCCGTCGCTCTGCGCGCCGAGGCGCTCGGCTTCGACGCCTTCTTCCGCAGCGACCACTACATGGCCATGGGCGGCGCAGACACCGCCGTCCGGGCTCCCCGGGCCGTCCGACGCGTGGATCACGCTCGCCGGACTGGCCCGCGACACGTCGTCGATCCGGCTCGGGACGCTCGTCACGTCGGCGACGTTCCGCCACCCCGGCGTGCTGGCGATCAGCGTCGCCAACGTCGACCAGATGTCCGGCGGTCGCGTCGAGCTCGGCCTGGGTGCGGGGTGGTATCGGGAGGAGCACGAGGCGTACGGGCTGCCGTTCCCGGATGTCGCCGAGCGCTTCGACCGTCTCGCCGAGCAACTGGAGGTCGTCACCGGACTGTGGCAGACCCGCCCGGGTGAGCGCTTCGACTTCGCCGGCGAGCACGTGGTGCTGCACGACTCACCGGCGCTCCCCAAACCGGTGCAGCAGCGGGTGCCGATCATCGTGGGCGGCGCCGGGCGGCGCCGGACGCCGGAGCTGGCCGCACGCTTCGCCACCGAGTTCAACCTGCCGTTCGGAACGATCGAGCAGTTCCTCGAGCAACGACGCCGGGTGGTCGAGGCGTGCGAGGCGATCGGACGCGACCCGGCCACGCTCGTGTTCTCCACCGGCCCTCACGGCGGCGGTCGGCGCCACCGAGGCCGACGCGTCGCGCCGGGCGGCGGCGAGTCGGCAGCTCGCTCGAGCAACTGCGCCGCTACCGGCGTCGCCGGGACGATCGACGAGGCGGTCGCAACGATGCAGAAATGGCAGGATGCCGGCGCCGAGCGGATGTATCTGCAGGTCCTCGACCTCGCTGATCTCGACCATCTCGATGCCCTCGCGGCCACCGCTCAATGAAATAGTACGGCTCGCCATCGCGCCGAATTGCGTCCTAGACTGGCGGCCATGGCTGCGAAGCGTGGTCCGAAAGGACCGATGACCGACCAACACAAGGCTGCATTGTCACAGGGCCGCCAGGAAGGCCGCGCCGTGCGCGACTACCTCGACTCGCTGCGAACGAACAAGCCCAAGCGCGGCCGCAAGCGCACGGCAGATTCGATCCGCAAGCGGCTCGACGCCATCGACGACGAGTTGACGACGGCCGACGCACTCACCGAGCTGAAATTGGTGCAAGAGCGGCGCAACCTGCAGAGCGAATTGGAATCCAAGAGCGCGGCGGTCGACCAGACCGCGGTCGAGGAGGCCTTCGTCCAGGTCGCCAAGTCCTACGGCGAGCGCCAAGGCATCTCCTACAACGCGTGGCGTGAAGTGGGCGTTCCGGCGCCGGTGCTCAAGCGCGCCGGCATCGGTCGCTCGGCCTGACGCTCAGACGACCTGATCGAGGGCCTCGAACACGCCACCCTGGTGGCCGAGGGCGCGGTCGAGGTCGAACGCCGAGTCGAGCGCCGCGGCGTCGAGGCCGACGTCGGGATCAGATTCCAGTAACGACCGGAAGTCGCGCCGCTCTTCCCACGATTGCAGAGAGTTGCGCTGCACGATGCGATAGGCGTCGTCACGGGTGGAGCCCGCCGCCACGAGCGCGAGCAGCACCGGTTGACTGAACACCAAACCGTGGCTCGACCACAGGTTGTCGCGCATCCGTGACGTGTCGACGACGAGCCCCTGGAGCAGCCGATTCAGTCGGTGCAGCATGTAGTGCACGAGCAGCGTGCTGTCGGGGAGCACGATCCGCTCCACCGAGGAATGCGAGATATCGCGTTCGTGCCAGAGCGCCACATCCTGCAATCCGGCCAGCAGGTTCGATCGAACGACGCGGGCGAGACCGCTGATCGTCTCGGCGGCGATCGGGTTGCGCTTGTGCGGCATCGCCGACGAACCCTTCTGACCGGGAGCGAACCCCTCGCGCACCTCGGCGACCTCGGTGCGTTGCAGATGACGCAGCTCGACGGCGATCGCCTCGCACGTCGCCGCCGTCGACGCGCACGCCCACAGCAACTCGGCGTGGCGGTCACGGGCGACCACCTGGGTCGCCGGCACCGGCGTCAGCCCGAGGGCGTCGCCGACGAAGCGCTCGACCGCCGGATCGATGTTGGAGTAGGTACCGACCGCGCCCGTGAGCTTGCACACCGACGACGGCCCCGGCCGCCGCTTCGAGGCGGGCGCGATCACGGTCGAGCTGCAACGCCCACAGCGCGACCTTGGCGCCGAAGGTGGTCGGCTCGGCGTGGATGCCGTGGGTGCGGCCGATCATCACCGTGTCGCGGTGGGCCCGAGCGATCGCCGCGACGGTGGTGATCAACGCGGACGCGCCTCGACCAGCAGGCGGGCGGCGTCACGCATCGCCCAGCACCAGCGCGGTGTCGACGACGTCGGACGACGTCAGCCCGTAGTGGATCCACGAACCGGCCGGCGCGCCGATCGCCGCCTGCACGACATCGACGAACGCGGCGACGTCGTGATCGGTGACGGCTTCGCGCTCGCTCACCGCTTGCACGAACGCCTCGTCGACCACCGGTGCGCGCTCGCGGCAGGCCGCCGCCACCTCCGGCGGCACGACCCCGACGCGCGGCCTGGCCCTCGGTGGCGAGCAGCTCGACCTCGAGCCAGCGGCGCATGCGGGCCACGTCGGACCAGATCGCGGCCATCTCCGGTCGCGAGTACCGGGGGATCATTGCCAGATCAGGTAGTCGTCGCGCTCGGCGCCGACGCCGACGACGCGCACCGGCACCCCGACCTGCGCCTCGACGAGCTCGATGAGGGCGCGGGCGCCGTCGGGGAGGTGCGCCGGCTCGCGCACGGCGCCGAGCTCGGTGCCCCACCCGGTGAGCGTCTCGTACACCGGCTCGACGCGATCGAGCAGGTTGGAGCGGTCCGGGTACGAGGTGAGCGTGCTGCCGTCGAGCCGGTAGTCGGTGCACACCTTCACGGACTCGAACCCGTCGAGCACGTCGAGCTTGGTGAGGGCGAGCTCGGTGAGGCTGTTGAGGCGCACCGCGTGGCGCAGCATCACGCAGTCGAGCCAGCCGGCGCGGCGCCGCCGACCGGTGACCGTGCCGAACTCGCGGCCGACCTCGACGAGCGTGTCGCCGTCGGCGTCGATCAGCTCGGTCGGGAACGGGCCGGCGCCGACGCGTGTGGTGTAGGCCTTGGTGATGCCGACGATGCGTCCGATGTCGCGCGGCCCGAGGCCGGTGCCGGCGCACGCGCCGCCGGCGGTCGGGTTCGACGAGGTGACGTACGGATAGGTGCCGTGGTCGAGGTCGAGGAACGTCGCCTGCGCCCCTTCGAGCAGGAGGTGCTCGCCCAGGGCCAGCGCGTCGTGCAGCAGGCCCACGGTGTCGGTGACGTACGGGGCGAGCCGAGCACCGAGCTCGCCGAACGTCGCGACGATCTCGTCGACGTCGAGCTCGTCGCCGCCGTCGCCGACGATCGAGCGGTTCTCGGCCACGGCGCGGGCGCGCACCGCCTCGGCGAACCGCGGCGGGTCGAGCACGTCGCCGGCGCGCAGTCCGACTCGCCGTGCCTTGTCGGCGTAGGCCGGGCCGATGCCCTTCAGCGTCGTGCCGATCTTGTCGTCGCCGCGCATCGCCTCGGCGATCGCGTCGTGGGCCTGGTGCCACGGGAAGATCAGGTGGGCGCGGCTCGAGACGCGCAGCTCGGTCGCACGCCACGCCCCGCGCCTCCAGGGTGTCGATCTCGGCGAAGAGCGTCGGCAGGTCGACGACGACGCCGTTGCCGATCACCGGCACCACGTGGTCGTAGAGGATGCCGCTCGGCATGAGCTGGAGGGCGTAGCGCTCACCGCCCACCACCACCGTGTGACCGGCGTTGTGCCCGCCCTGGTAGCGCACGACGTAGCCGTGCTCCTTGGCGAGCAGGTCGATGACCTTGGCCTTGCCCTCGTCGCCCCATTGGGCGCCAACGACCACGGTGACGGGCATCGGGGCGAACGCTACCTCTGCGGGTGGTGCAGCCCCGCAGCGAGCCGGTGGGTGGCGGACGGGACGGTGGCGCGCCGTGTCGTTAGCGTGATGCGCCGTGGGAGTCCTGCAGGTGCGTCGCTGGGCCGAGCTCGACGAGCGCGGGCGCGATGCGCTGTTGCGGCGCGGGCTCGATGACATCTTCGACGACGAGCTGCGCCGGTCGATCGGCGCGCTCATCGACGACGTCGCGACCCGCGGCGACGCCGCGGTGTGCGACGCCCTCGCCCGCTTCGACGGGGTGACGCTGACGCCCGACCAGCTCCGCGTGTCGGCCGACGAGATCGACGCCGCCACCGTCAGCGACGAGGTCGACCGCGCCCTCGACGACGCCATCGCCCACTGCCGGGCGTTCAACGAGCGCCAGCTCGCCCGGCTCGGCGCGCTGGGACTTCGAGCCCGAGCCGGGGCTGCGGGTGGGCGAGAAGCTCTCGCCGATCGCTTCGGTCGGGCTGTTCGTGCCGTCGGGCAAGGCGAGCTACCCGAGCGTCGCCTACCAGCTGGCGGTGCCGGCGACGGTGGCCGGGGTGCCCCGGATCGTGCTCGTGGTGCCGCCGGCGCCGGGTGCCGACGGCGCGGTCGACCCGGCGGTGCTCGTCGTGTGCCGCAAGCTCGGCCTCGGCGACGTGTTCCGGGTCAACGGGCCGGCGGGCGTGGCGGCGCTGGGGTTCGGCACCGAGACGATCCCGCGGGTGCGCAAGGTGATCGGGCCCGGCTCGCCCGCGGTCACCATCGCCCAGGTCGAGATGCAGCGCCACGGGGTCGCCACGATGATGCTGCTCGGGCCGACCGAGGCGCTGGTCGTCGCCGACGGCACCGCCGACCCGCGTGCGCCTGGCCGCCGACCTGCTGATCGAGGCCGAGCACGGCACCGACTCGTCGGTGGTGCTCGTGACGCCGGACGCCGCCCTCGTCGCGGCCGTCGACGCCGAGCTGAGCGCGCAGCTGGCCGCGCTGCCCGAACGGCGCGCCGAGGCGGCCCGGGCGTCGCTCGGACCGAACGGCGGCGCCGTCGTCACCGCCGACCTCGACGAGGCGATCGACGTCGCCAACCGCTTCGCCCCCGAGCACCTGCAGGTGGCCGTGGCGCCGGCGGTCGAGGCGGCGGTCGTCGACGGGCTGGTGAACGCCGGCGAGATCCTCGTCGGCCAGCACACCCCGTTCAGCGCCGCCAACTTCGTGATCGGCTGCCCGGCGTCGCTGCCGACGTCGGGCTTCGCCCACGTGTCCTCCGGCGTGACCGCGCAGACGTTCATGAAGCGCACCGCGGTCGCCCGCGCCGACGCCCGCGCGATCGTGCGCCTCGCCCCGTCGGCGATCGCCCTCGCCGACCACGAGGGCTTCCCGGCCCACGCCGCCGCCCTCCGCCGCCGCCTCCCACCCGCAAGAGATCTGATTTCCACAAGCAAAATCGAGCAGAGCGCTCGATTTCGCGCCCCAGAATCGCCGGGTGACCGTTGGCGACCAGTCGGGCCCCGTCTCGGCGACCGTCGATGACGCCGCCGAGGTCGGCCGGCTGCTGCACGACTTCAACGCCGAGTTCGACACCCCGTCGCCCGGAGCCGACGTGCTCGCCGGTCGTCTGCGGACGCTTCTCGCGGGTTCGGAGACGTTCGCCATCCTCGCCGGCGATCCCGCCGTCGCCGTGGCGCTGGTGACGCTGCGGCCCAACGTGTGGTACGACGGCCCGGTGGCCCTGCTCGACGAGCTCTACGTGGTCCCGCCACCTGCGCGGCCGCGGGATCGGCTCGTCGGTGATCGAGATGCTCCTGACGGCGGCGCGTGGCCGCGGCGTCGAGCTGATCGAGATCAACGTCGACGAGGGCGATGTCGACGCCCAGCGCTTCTACGAGCGCCACGGCTTCTCGGCGACGGAACCGGCGACCGGAGAGCGGGCGTTCTACTACGCCCGCGAGCTCACCGCCGACGGTCCCTGACGCCCCTCGCGATTCTGGGGCGCGAAATCGAGCAGGTCTGCTCGATTTTGCTTGTGGAAATCGAGTTCCTCGGGGTGGGTCAGGTGGCGATGGCGCCGTGGTCGCCGGCGTCGGCGGGACGGCCGAGCGCCGCCTTGAGCAGGGCGATCGCCTGGCCGAGCCGGCCGCTCGGGGCGTCCCAGTAGCTGCCCTCCTCCACCTCCAGCACGAGCACGGCCAGGTTCGGGTCGGTCGGGCCGTCGAAGAACGCACCCGCCGGCGCGCTCCACAAGCGCTCGATCACGTCGTGGTCGGCCGTCGTGCGCACCTTGCCGTTCAGCGACAGGTAGGTGTTCTTGCGGTTGTCGGACAGCGTCACGTGCACCTCGGCGCGGCCCTCGGTGATGGCGCGCATCCAGTCCGCCGATCCGTCGACGAGGAACCGCAGGTACGTGCGGTCGACCTCGGCGACGGTGACCGGGCGGGAGGTGTGGCGACCGTCGATCATGGTCATCACCATCACGACCGAGCCGCGCTCGACCAGGTCGCCCAGCGGGGCATCGGCATCGGCGATCGGGCCGGAGTCGACATCGGGATCGGGAGCGGATTCGGCCGCGGCAGATTGGGTCACGCCGTTGTGTTCCCCGCCGGCGCCTCCGCCAACCAGACCGGCGAGGAACCCGTGGACTACCGGATCGACGGGGCCGGGTACCGTCGGGACGGACCGCTCCCGACCCACGACGGAGGAACGCTCGTGACCACCTTGCAGAACCGACCGAACACCGCCCTGTTCGTCATCGACGTGCAGAACGGCGTGGTCGCCGGCGCCCACGACCGCGACGCCGTCGTCGGCAACGTCGCCGCGCCTCGTCGACCGGGCGCGGCGCGAAGACGTGCCGGTGGTGTGGGTGCAGCACTCCGACGACGACCTGACGCAGGGCAGCGACGAGTGGCGCATCGTGCCCGAGCTCGATCCCGTCCGACGACGAGCCACTGGTGCAGAAGAACTACGGCGATTCGTTCGAGGACACCAACCTCGAGGACGTGCTCGCCGAGCTCGGCGTCGGTCGACTCGTCGTCACGGGCGCCCAGACCGACGCGTGCGTCCGCTCGACGCTCCACGGGGCGTTCGTACGCGGCTACGACGCCACCCTCGTCAGCGATGCCCACACCACCGAAGACCTCACCGAGTACGGCGCGCCGCCGCCCGACCAGGTGATCGCCCACACCAACCTGTACTGGTCGTTCCAGACCGCGCCGGGCCGCACGGCGGGGACGGTGGCGACCGCCGACGTCGACTTCGCCGGCCCGTCGTGACCACGGCCGCCTGAGCGCCGGTCGGGCGGCTCAGCCGGCGGTGACGGTGAGCTGGCCGTCGACGACGTCGACGGCGATGGTGCCGCCGTCGGTCACCTTGCCCTCGAGCAGCAGCACCGCGGCCGGGTCGCCGATCGCCCGCTGGATGATCCGCTTCAGCGGACGGGCGCCGAACGCCGGGTCGAAGCCCTCCTCGGCGAGCAGGTCCATCGCCGCGTCGGACACGTCGAGCGTGATCCGTCGGGCGGCGAGGCGGTCACGCCACTGGGCGAGCTGGAGCTCGACGATGCGGGCCAGGTCGTTCGTGGTCAGCGAGCGGAAGCGGATGATGTCGTCGACGCGGTTGATGAACTCCGGCTTGAAGTACTCGATCGGCTCGCCCTGGAGGTTGCTCGTCATGATCAGCACGACGTTGGTGAAGTCGACCGTGCGTCCCTGGCCGTCGGTGAGGCGACCGTCGTCGAGCACCTGCAACAGCACGTTGAAGACGTCGGGGTGGGCCTTCTCGATCTCGTCGAGCAGCACCACCGAGTACGGCCGGCGCCGCACGGCCTCGGTGAGCTGGCCGCCCTCGTCGTAGCCGACGTACCCCGGCGGCGCCCCGATCAGGCGGCTGACGGAGAACTTCTCCATGTACTCGCTCATGTCGATGCGCACCATCGCCTGGTCGGAGTCGAACAGGTACTCGGCGAGCGCCCGGGCCAGCTCCGTCTTGCCGACGCCGGTGGGACCGAGGAACATGAACGACCCGATCGGCCGACGCGGGTCGGACAGCCCGGCGCGGCTGCGGCGGATCGCGCTGGCGACCGCGGTGACGGCGTCGTCCTGGCCGACCACCCGCTCGTGGAGGTGCTCCTCGAGGTGCACGAGCTTGGCGGCCTCGGCCTCCATCAGCCGGCTCACCGGCACACCGGTCGACCGCGACACGACCTCGGCGATGTCCTCGGCGTCGACCTCCTCCTTGAGCATGCGGTTGTCGCGCTGCAGCTCGTCGAGGTGGGCGGTGGCCGCGGCGATGCGCTGCTCGAGGTCGGGGATGCGTCCGTAGCGGATCTCGGCGGCGACGTTGAGGTCGACCTCGCGCTCGAGCTGGGTGCGCAACGACTCGAGCTCCTCCTTGAGCGTGCGGATGGCATCGATCGCCTCGCGCTCGTCGTCCCAGTGCGCCTTCATGCCGGCGAGCTCGACGTTGAGGGTGGCCAGCTCGTCGTGCAGGGCGTCGAGCCGGGCCACGCTCGCCTCGTCGCTCTCCTTCTCCAGCGCCACCTGCTCGATCTCGAGCTGGAGGATGCGTCGCTCGACCACGTCGATCTCGGTGGGCATCGAGTCGATCTCGATGCGCAGCTTGCTCGCCGCCTCGTCGACGAGGTCGATCGCCTTGTCGGGCAGGAAGCGGCTGGTGATGTAGCGGTTCGACAGCACGGCGGCGGCCACCAGCGCCGAGTCCTGGATGCGCACCCCGTGGTGCACCTCGTAGCGCTCCTTGAGGCCGCGCAGGATGCCGACCGTGTCCTCGACGCTGGGCTCGGCGACGTAGACCTGCTGGAAGCGCCGCTCCAGAGCCGGGTCCTTCTCGATGCGGGTGCGGTACTCGTCGAGCGTCGTCGCGCCGATCATGCGCAGCTCGCCGCGGGCGAGCATCGGCTTGATCATGTTGCCGGCGTCCAACGCTCCCTCGGCCGCACCGGCGCCGACGATCGTGTGCAGCTCGTCGACGAACGTGATCACCTCGCCGGCGGCGTCGGTGATCTCCTTGAGGACGGCCTTGAGCCGCTCCTCGAACTCGCCGCGGTACTTGGCGCCGGCGAGCATCGAGGCGATGTCGAGGGCGATCAGCCGCTTGTTCTTGAGACCCTCGGGGACGTCGCCGTCGGAGATGCGTCGGGCGAGGCCCTCGACGATGGCGGTCTTGCCGACGCCCGGCTCGCCGATGAGCACGGGGTTGTTCTTGGTGCGGCGCGACAGCACCTGGATCACGCGGCGGATCTCGTCGTCGCGCCCGATGACCGGATCGATCTTGCCGTCGCGCGCCCGGGCGGTGAGGTCCTGGCCGTAGCGCTCGAGCGCCTGGAACTGGTCCTCGGGGTTCTGCGACGTCACGCGGTGCGAGCCCCGCACCTCGGCGAGAACGCGCAACAGCTCCTCCCGTTCGACGCCGAGGCGGTCGCCCATGGCCAACAGCAGGTGCTCGACCGAGAGGAAGTCGTCACGCAGGTCGGACTGCACCTGCTGGGCGCGGTCGAACGCCGCGGCGAGCTCGCGCCCGATTCGGGGCTCGTCGCCGCCGTAGGCATGGGGCAGCTTGGCGACGGCGGCGTCGGCCTGGTTGCGCACCATCAGCGGGGCCTGGCCGAGCTTGGCGAGGATCGCCGGCACGATCGTGTCGTCCTGGCGGAGCAGCGCGGCCATGAGGTGATCGGGGGTGAGCTCGGGGTTGGAGTTGCCGCGCGCCAGCTCGGCCGCGGCGTTCACGGCCTCCTGCGTCTTCAGCGTCCACTTGCGGGGGTCCATCGCCATGAGGACCCAGTCTACTCCTCCCGACGCAAACTTGAGTCATCACGTATCAGGTTTTCTGCACCGTCCGCCCGCTCGGCGTGCCAGGAATCACACTGTGACCAGGTGATTTCGGCTGCACACTGCGAACCGCGGCGTTCTACGATCAGCCGGCCCGCGCCTCCACCCGAAACCCCCCCGAACCGCCCAGAAGAGCCCTTGCCGTGCCAGCCCCCATCGTCGTCGACCAATCTCCCCCGCCCGCCGCCGTGCCGCGGCGCGTTCGTGCGCCGACCGGCGGTGGCGATCGGCTACTGCTTCGCCCTCGGTGGCATGGTGTTCGGGAGCTGGGCCGGACGCCTGGCCGACGTCAAGGAGCAGGTCGGCGCCGCACCCGGATCCTCGGCCTCGCCATGCTCGGCACCGCGGCCGGCTCACTCACCTCGATGCTGCTCGCCAGCCGGCTGATCGCCCGCTTCGGCACCCGCCGGCTGCTCGTCGCCACCGGCACGCTGATGTGCCTGTCGCTGTGCGTCGCCGCCAGCAGCACCTCGCTGGTGCACCTCGCCGTCGGCCTCACCGGGCATGGGCCTCGGTTCGGGCTCGTTCGCCGTGTGCTTCGGGTTGCTCGCCGTGGACTACCAGCAGCGCGCCGGGCGACCGCTCGTCACCCGCTTCCACGGCTGTCACAGCGCCGGCGGACTCGCCGGGGCGATCATCGGGGTGGCCGCCACCGAGACGCTCAGCCCGGAGATCCACCTCGGCGTGCTCGCCCTCGTCGGCATCGTCGGGCTGTGGGCGATGGCGCCGGCCCTCCCCAACGCCGACCGGCACGGCGCGTCCGGCGCCAGCACCTCGGTGATCACCCCGGCGCTGCTCACCGTCGGCTTCGTCGCCGCGTGCGCCGCGTTCGGCGAGGGCAGCGTCGTCGGCTGGGCGGCCGTGTACCTCCGCGAGCAGCTGCACGCTCCCGCCGCGCTCGTGCCGCTCGGCTTTGCCGCCCAGGCGCTGTGCATGGTGGTCGTGCGCTCGACCGGTCCGCAGATCTTCGCCCGCTGGGGCATCGCCGACGCCCTCACGCGTGCCGGGGTGCTCACCGCGCTCGGGGCGACGCTCGTCGCGTTCGCCCCGGTGCCGCTGATCGCGATCGTCGGCTTCGGTGCCATCGGCGCCGGCGTCGCCAACGTGTTCCCGACCGTCACCGCCCTGGCCGGCCAGACCCAGCCCGGCGCCGGTGCACTCGACACCGCACTCGTCGACGAGCCACCGCGCCTGGCCCTCGGCATGAACCCCTTCGCCCTCGCCGTGCTGCTCGGTGCCAGCGGGTCGATGCTCAGCGGGCCGACCGTCGGGCTGATCTCGCAACTGTCGACGTTGCGTCTCGCCTTCGTCGCCGTCGCCCTCGCCGGGGTGGGCGTGGCCCTGCTGGCGCCGCGGCTCGTGGCCACCACCGCCACCGCGGCGTCTACCGGCACCGCCACGCCAGCCGCAGCCTGAGCGCGCCGCGGCCGGGACTCGGCCGCGCCCGTCGGTAGGGTCGGCCCCGATGGCCGATCCGACCGTTACGCCCGCCCGTACGGCGCCCGCCTCGGTCGGAGCCGCCGCCGGTGCGGCGGCGATCGCGACCTGGCACGAGGGCGCGGCCTACGTCTGGGGCTGGGACGGCGTGCACACCATGGCGTCACCGTGGCTGTATCGGGCCTTCCGCGGTGCGCCGTGGCCCGGCTCGCCCGGCGACGCCGGGTTCATGTCGTCGCTCGACGTCCGCACGCCCGGCGGCCCGGTGCTGCGCCCGATGGCGCTGCGTCTCGACCGCTTGCACGGGCCGCTCTGGCTCGGTCGCATCGCCGCTCCACCCGGCGCCACGCCACCGCCGACGGCGGGCCGCGACGCCGCCCGCATGAGCGACGCCATGGCCTGGTTCGCCGCTGCCGCCCGGCTCGCCCAGGCCGTCGTGTCGGCCGGCCGCGTCGTGCCGACCATCGCACCGCCGGTACCCGGCGACGTGTTCGCGCCGCTCGGCGACGCCCGCTGGCAGCCGGTGCCCGATGCCGCGTTCGATGCCGCGGTGGCGATGCTGCAGGCCAGCAAGCCGCCGATCGCCGCCACCGCGCCCGACGTGACCGCCGCGGCGATCGTGGCCGACCTCGTCGACGGTGTCGCCCGATGGCGGTTGCTCGCCGCCGGCTGGTCGGCCGACCTGCCCCGTGACCGTTCGGCGGTCACGGTGGCGGCCCGCTCGGTGTTCAAGTCGCTCACCGGCCACGACCGCCGGCTCGACCTGCCCCGCGCCGTGCGCCGCGAGGACGTCGAAGGGATCGGGCGTCGATTCCACCGCACTGGCCAGCGGGCGGCGGGACGCAACGTCGTCGAACGGCGGGTGCGGTTGGTCGTGCCGGAGGATCCGCTCGACCCGTGGGCGGTCGTGCTCGAGCTGGTCGACGAGGCCGATCCCGGCCGGTGGTGCACGGCGGCCGACGTGTGGGAGGTCACACCGCTCGCCGTGGAGGTGGCCAACGGCGCCGACGGAGTGGCGGCGTTGGGCGACGAGGTCGCGGCGTTCGCCCGAGACGTCGCCGAGTCGGTGCCCGTGGCGCGCGAGCTGGCCGACCAGCGCCAGCCGTCGTTCGTCGAGCTCGAGGTCGACGCCGCCGCCGAGTTCCTCGAGCAGGCGCCCGAAGCGCTCGGCCGCGCCGGGATCGGCATCATCGGACCCGAGGCGCTCGTGCGAGCTGCGGTCGGCGTACGCGGTGCAGCGTCGCCGGCCCCGCCGAGCGACCGGAGCGGCGGGTTCGGGCGCGACACCATCGTCCAGTGGTCGCTCACGGTCGCCGACGACGAGCGCACCGTCATCTCGGACGCCGAGCTGGCCCGGGCCGAGCTGACCGGCTCGACGCTGCTGCACACCGGACGGCGCTGGGTGCGCATCGACCCCGCCGCGCTCCGCCGGGCCCGCCGACGCCTCGAGGACTACACCACCCTCACCGGTGACGACGCCGAGCACGGGCTGTCGGCGATGGACCTGCTGCACCTGTCGGCCGACGCCGCGGCCGCCGGCGACGAGCTCGGCGTCGGCGACGACGTCGCGGCGAGCGCACGCGACGCGGCGCAGTGGTCGGGCCGCCTCCTCGGCGGGCTGCCGGACGATGCCCTGCGCGAGGAGCACGAGCCGCCCGGGTTCGCCGGAGAGCTGCGCCACTACCAGCGACGCGGCCTCGGTTGGATGCGCTTCCTCGCCCGGCTCGGCCTCGGCGGCTGCCTCGCCGACGACATGGGCCTGGGCAAGACCGCCACCGCGCTGGCGCACCTGCTCGATCGCCCGGGCCCGCACCTCGTCGTGTGCCCGTTGTCGGTCGTGCACAACTGGCAGAGTCGAGGCGGCCCGGTTCGCGCCGTCGTTGCCCGTCACGATCCACCACGGCGCCCAGCGCGCCGGGCGCACCGACGCGCCCGAGGTGGCGCCGGAGTTCGCCAGCGACGAGCTGGTGATCACCACCTACGGGCTCGCCGCCCGCGACATCGACCAGCTCGCCCTCGTCGACTGGGGCACGGTGATCGCCGACGAGGCGCAGTTCGTGAAGAACCCCGCCACCAAGGCGGCGCGGGCCATCCGCCGGCTGCGCGCCGCACAGCGACTCGCCCTCACCGGCACGCCGGTGGAGAACCGGCTGTCCGAGCTGTGGTCGATCCTCGACTGGACGAACCCCGGCATGCTCGGGTCGCGGGAACGCTTCCGCCACCGCTACTCGAAGCCGATCGAGCGCGCCGACGACAGCGACCTCGCCGCCGAGGCGGCCGCATCGCTGCGGGCGTTGACGCAGCCGTTCGTGCTGCGGCGCACCAAGGCCGACCGGGCGCTCGTGCCCGATCTGCCCGACAAGATCGAGCAGGTCGCGTGGGCCGGTCTCACCCGGGAGCAGGCGGTGCTCTACCAGCACGTGGTCGACCAGCTGCTCGCCGACGCCGCCGACACGACGGGGATGAAGCGACGCAGCCTCGTGCTGGCGTCGATCACCAAGCTCAAGCAGATCTGCAATCACCCCCTCAACGCCACCGGCGAGGACGGCCGCATCGCCGGGCGCTCCGGCAAGCTGGCCCGCTTCGACGAACTGGTCGACGAGCTGCTCGACGTCGGCGAGCGGGCCCTGGTGTTCACCCAGTACGTCACCATGGGCAACCTCCTCGTCCGTCACCTCGCCGCCCGGTTCGGTTGGACGGTGCCGTTCCTGTCCGGCTCCGTGGCGCGGACCCGCCGTGACGCCCTGGTCGGCCGCGTTCCAGGCCGGGCAGGGGCCGCCACTCCTGCTCGTGTCGTTGAAGGCCGGTGGCACCGGGCTCAACCTCACGGCAGCGTCGCAGGTGATCCACTACGACCGGTGGTGGAACCCGGCGGTCGAGAACCAGGCGAGCGACCGGGCGTGGCGCATCGGCCAGCGCCAGGTCGTCACCGTCCACAAGATGGTCTGCGAGGGCACCGTCGAGGAGCGCATCGCCCAGCTGATCGACGACAAGCAGGCGCTCGCCGACGTCGTCGTCGGCCAGGGTGAGGCGTGGCTCACGGAACTGACGACGTCGCAGCTGCAGGACCTGGTGCGCCTCGACGCCGGCGCCGCGCTCGGCGCCGGCGTCGACGCCGACGACCGCGGAAGCCGCGGTGATGCACGTGAGTGAGCGAGTCTTCGAGCGAGCGAGCCATCAAGCATCGTTCTTCGGCTCACTGGTGCACCGCCAGCTGGGGCGAATTCGTCGCATCGCGTCAGGGTGCACCAGTGAGCCGGCCCCGGCACGCCTTCGGCGCCCAGCCCGGACGCCTCCCGGCCACGCTGCTGCGGGCGCTGTGCGCCGAGCTGTCGGACCCGGCGCGCTACCGCCGAGCGAAGGACTACGCCCGTGACGGCGCGGTGATCGACCTCGACGTCCGCCCGGGCGCCGTCGTCGGCGAGGTGCTCGGGAGTCGGCGGTCGCCGTACCGGGTGACGATCGTGGCCGATCCCGTCGACGACGCCACCACCGCGACGAGCCCGGTGATGCTGATCCCCGAGCGCACCGAGCTGGCCGTGGCGTGCACGTGCCCCGACGCCGACTCCGGGGCGATGTGCAAGCACGCGTTGGCGCTGCTGCTCGTGTTCGCCGACGAGGTGAGCATCGAGCCCGAGCTGCTCGCCCGCTGGCGAGCGTCGGGCGACTCGGCCCCGACCGGCACGGTGCGACTCCGCGGTCGGGCGGCGATCGGCGCCGCGCACGCGGCCCGACCCGGGCTGGGACCGTGGCGGCGGCCGCTCCCCTGCGCCGGTGCCCGTCGACGTGCTCGCGCCGCTGCTCGCATCGCCGACGCCGATCGGCGAGCTGGGACCGATGGCTCCGTTGGCGCCCGAGGCGCTGCTCACCCCGCCGGCACGCGCCGACGCGATGTCGGTCGTGCTCGACCGCGTCCTCGCCGACGCCGTCGCCACGGTCCGCCGCGCGCGCTGACCGGCCGCCCGCCGACGCCAATTTCCTTTCAACAGTGAAAGAAAGTTGGCGTCGGCACCAGCGCCGGCCCGATGAGAACGGCGGGCAGCGCCCGCGGTCCAACCGCCATGGCGACGCTGGCGCGCGGTGGATTCTCGCGGCGCGTCGTCACGATCGCCGCCGGCGACCGGCGTCCGTACGTCGACGGGGACTGGCGCGACGCGCTCGTGGTGATCGTCCGCGGCGCCGTCGATCTCGAGTGCACACGCGGCGGCCGCCGGCGGTTCGAGGCCGGGACGATGATGTGCCTCGAGGGCTTGGGACTGGTCGCGCTGTTCAACCCCGGGCCGAGCGACCTGGTGATCGTCACGATCACCCGCGCCGACGCGCCGCCCGACTAGCGGTCGTCGCGGAGGAACCCGGGTCGTTCGCCGAACACGGCCATCGCCTGGCGCAGCGGGACGAGATCGCGCCGCTGGCGCGCCTCAGCCTCGCTGACCGCCTGGCGCGCCGCCTCTCGGCTCTCGGCCAGCTCGGCGCGCAGGCGCTCGACCTCGGCCTCGAGCTGCATCACGCGGCGGATGCCCTCGAGGTTCATCCCCTCCCGCGGCCAACTCGGTGATGCGCCGCAGCACCTCGATGTCCTCGTCGGAGTACCGGCGGTTGCCGCCCTGGGTGCGGGCCGGGTTGACCAGCCCACGTCGCTCGTAGATGCGCAGCGTCTGGGGATGCATGCCGGCCAGTTCGGCCGCCACCGAGATGACGTAGACGGCTTGAGATCGATGTCGCATCGCTACACCCTCACTGCTCGGTGGCGCCAACAGTAGTGGCCACCTTCAGCGCCTCGACGGCCGCCTTCTGCTCCTTGTTCAGGTGGCGCGGCACGGCGACGTCGATCGTGACGATGAGATCGCCGGTGGTGGTGCCCTTCTTCGACGACGACGTGGTGATGCCCTTGCCCTTGACGCGGTGACGGCTCCCCGACTGAGTGCCCGCCTTCACGCGCAGCGCGACGTCGGGTCCGCGCAGCGTCGGCACGCCGATGACGTCGCCGAGGGCGGCCTGCCAGAAGTCGATCGTCACCCGCACGGTGAGGTCGTTGCCGCTGCGCCCGAAGTGCTCGTCCGGCGACACGCTGATGTCGACGAGCAGGTCGCCGGGCGGGCCACCGTTGAACCCCGGACCACCGCGGCCCTTGAGGCGGATCACCTGCCCGTCGTTCACGCCGGCCGGGATGCGCGCCTGCACCTGGCGGGCGCGGCGTTCGACCCCCGAGCCGTGGCACGTCGGGCACGGGTCCTCGATGATGCTGCCGGTGCCGGCGCAGCGCTGGCACGGCGTCGAGAACGAGAACAGGCCCTGGTTGTCGTCGACGACGCCGCGGCCGCCGCACACCGGGCACACCTTCGGCGCCGTGCCGGGCCGGGCGCCCGAGCCACCGCACGTGGAGCACTGCGCGTCGGTGGTGAGGTGGAGCGTGGTGGTCATGCCGAACACGGCATCGGCGAACGCCAACGTCAGCGTGGCGCGGACGTCCTCGCCGCGGCGCGGCCCGACGCCCGACGCCCGCCCGCCGCGCTGGCCGCGACCGAACATCTGCCCGAACAGGTCACCGAGGCCGGCGCCGTCGCCGGAGAAGTCGTTGACGTTGAAGCGGAAGCCACCGCCGCCCCACCGCCGGGCGCCCGGCCGCCCACCGGCCCGAGCCGGCGAACCTCGTCGTACTCGCTGCGCTTGGTCTCGTCGCCGAGCACCTCGTAGGCGACCGACACCTCCTTGAAGCGCTCCTCGGCGGCGGCGTTGTTCGGGTTCTTGTCGGGGTGCAGCTCGCGCGCCAGCTTGCGGTAGGCCTTGGTGACGTCTTTCGCCGACGCGTCGGCGGGGAGGCCGAGCACGGCGTAGTAGTCCTTCTCGAACCACTCACGCGGCGCGGGCACGGCGCTAGTCCTTCGTCTTGACCATGGCGGGGCGCAGCGTGCGACCGTTCCACGTGTAGCCGGTGCGCAGCACCTCGGCCACCACGGTGTCGCCACCGTCGCCCGGCTCGTGGTGCACGGCCTCGGCGAGATTGGGATCGAACGGCTGGTCGACGACCGAGATCGTCTCGAGGCCCTGCTTGCGCAGCTCGGCCAGCGTCAGGTTGAACAGCGGCTCGATCACGTCGGGGTGCTGCACGAAGGCCGCCTCGAACGCGTCGAGCACCGGCAACAGCGCCTCGGCGAGGCGTGACGTGGCGCGATCGGTCTCGGCGGCGAGTTGGGCGTGCACCCGCTTGCGGTAGTTCTCGAAGTCGGCCTGCAGACGCTGGGCGATGTCCTTGAACTGGTCGCGCTCGGTGGCGAGCTGGACGATCTCGCTGTCGATCTCGTCGGCGAGAACGTCGTCGTCCGAGTCGGCGCGGTCGTCACCCTCCCAGAACTCCTCGATGACGTCGGGACCGGCGGCGAGCTCGCCATCGATCCCGTCGAGATGCTCGAGATCGTCCGGCTGCTCACTCATGAGGACTGCCCGTCGTCGTCCACCACTTCGGCGTCGACGATCTCGTCGTCGTTCACCGCGCCGGCGCCGCCATCGTTCTGACCGGACGCCGACGTTCCGGCGGCATTGGTGTCGCGGGCGGCGGCCTCGTACAGCTTCTGGCTGAACGCCTGGCTGGCGGTCATCAGCGTCTCGCTGGCCGACTTGATCGCGGCGTAGTCGTCACCCTCGAGCGCCTTCTTGAGGTCGGCGAGCGGCTGTTCCACCGCGGCGCGCTCCTCGGCCGGCACGTTGTCGCCCTGGTCGCGCAGCACCTTCTCGGTCTGGTACACCAGCGAGTCGGCGTTGTTGCGGATCTCGGCCTCCTCGCGCCGCTTGCGGTCGTCCTCGGCGTGGGCCTCGGCGTCCTTGACCATGCGGTCGATGTCGTCCTTGGACAGCGTCGACTGCCCGGAGATCGTCATCGACTGCTCCTTGTTGGTCGCCCGGTCCTTGGCCGACACGTGGACGATGCCGTTGGCGTCGATGTCGAAGGTGACCTCGATCTGGGGCACGCCGCGCGGCGCCGGCGGCAGGTCGACGAGCTGGAACTTGCCGAGCGTCTTGTTGTAGCTCGCCATCTCCCGCTCGCCCTGGAGCACGTGGATCTCGACCGACGGCTGCATGTCCTCGGCCGTCGTGAACACCTCGGTCTTCTTGGTGGGGATCGTGGTGTTGCGCTCGATGAGCTTGGTCATCACGCCGCCGCGGGTCTCGATGCCGAGGCTGAGCGGGGTGACGTCGAGCAGCAGGACGTCCTTGACGTCGCCGCGCAGCACGCCGGCCTGCACCGCCGCGCCGATCGCCACCACCTCGTCGGGGTTGACGGTCTTGTTCGGCTCGTTGCCGGTGAGCCCGACCACGAGGTCGTTGACGGCGGGCATGCGCGTGGAGCCGCCGACCAGGATGACGTGGTGGAGGTCGCCCTTGGCGACGCCGGCGTCCGACAGCGCCTGCTCGAACGGGATGCGGCAGCGCTCGATGAGGTCGGCGGTCATCTCCTGGAAGCGGGCGCGGCTCAGCGACTCGTCGAGGTGCAGCGGGCCGTCGGCGGTGGCGGTGATGAACGGCAGGTTGATCTGCGTCTGCTGGACCTGGCTGAGCTCGATCTTGGCCTTCTCGGCGGCCTCCTTGAGGCGCTGGGCGGCCATGCGGTCGTTCGCCAGGTCGACGCCGTGGGCGGCCTTGAACTGCTGCACCAGCCAGTCGATGACCCGCTGGTCCCAGTCGTCGCCACCGAGGTGGGTGTCGCCGTGGGTGGACTTCACCTCGAACACCCCGTCGCCGATCTCGAGCACCGACACGTCGAACGTGCCGCCACCGAGGTCGAACACGAGCACCGTCTCGTCCTCGCCGCCCTTGTCGAGGCCGTAGGCGAGCGCCGCGGCCGTCGGCTCGTTGATGATGCGCAGCACCTCGAGCCCGGCGATCTGGCCGGCCTCCTTGGTGGCGGTGCGCTGGGCGTCGTCGAAGTACGCCGGCACGGTGATGACGGCCTGGGTGACCGTGTCACCGAGGTAGCTCTCGGCGTCGCGCTTGAGCTTCATCAGGATGCGGGCGGAGATCTCCTGGGGCGTGTAGCGCTTGCCGTCGACCTCCTCGCTGCGCCAGTCCTCGCCCATGTGCCGCTTGATCGAGCGGAACGTGCGGTCGGGGTTGGTGATCGCCTGGCGCTTGGCCACCTCACCGACGAGCACCTCACCGGCCTTGGAGAAGGCGACCACCGACGGCGTGGTGCGCGAGCCCTCGGAGTTGGGGATGACGACGGGGTCGCCGCCCTCGAGGACGGAGACGACGGAGTTGGTGGTACCGAGGTCGATACCGACAGCCTTGGGCATTGGGAAGCTCCTGTGGGACGGACGGGTTGAGCAGGTCGTGCTGTGGCTTCCACGCTAGACGCGCGTCGGCCGCCGCACCACAACCCGGGCCTCAGATTTCTTGAGTCATAATGACTCAGGATCACCGTTCCCTCGGAACCCCCCGCTCACGCCGGAAAGGGTCGTTCGGCGTCGAGTGTGGCGATCGCGGACAGCGCGCTCGCCCGCACGAGCGCGGCGACCAGCGACAACCCCGCCGCCAACACCGCGACCGTCTCGATTGGTCGCCATAGAGTGCCCGCGGCATGTCCGCCGTTCCGGAGGACCTGCTCGCCGCCGCACGGCGTGTGCAGGCCAATGCGCACGTGCCCTACTCCGACTTCCCGGTCGGGGCGGCGGTGCGCACCGCCTCCGGGAGGGTGTACGCCGGGTGCAACGTGGAGAACGCCTCGTACCCGGAGGGCATCTGTGCCGAGACGGGGGCGATCGCGGCGATGGTGGCGGCCGGTGAGCACACGATCGTCGAGGTGCTCACGATCGCCAACGGTGAGCAGCTGACGACGTGCTGTGGTGGCTGCCGGCAGCGCATCGCCGAGTTCGCCGCGCCGGACACGCCGGTTCACGCCGCCGGTCCGGAGGGCGTCCGCCGGACGTTCACCCTCGGCGAGCTGCTGCCGGCCGCGTTCGGTCCTGACGCTCTCGCCGGCGGGTCGTGACCTGGTCGAGTGACCAGATCGCGGCGGGCGAGGTCAGAGGGCGGCGATGACGGCGGTGACGGCGCGGTCGAGGTCGGCGCCGGTGAGGTGCACGTCGGGCGACGTCGGCGCCTCGTAGGGGGCATCGACGCCGGTCAGGCCGGTCAGCTCGCCGGCGCGGGCGCGGGCGTAGAGCCCCTTGGGGTCACGCGCCTCACACACGGCGAGGGGCGTGTCGACGAACACCTCGACGAACGGCAGTCCGTCGACGGCGTGGGCGTCGCGCACCCGGGCCCGGTCCGCCCGGTACGGGCTGATCACCGGCACCAGTGCCACGAGCCCGGCGTCGGTCAGCAGGCGCGCCACCTCGCCGACGCGCCGCACGTTCTCGGTGCGGTCGGCCGGTGAGAACCCGAGATCGGCGTTGAGGCCGTGTCGCAGGTTGTCGCCGTCGAGCACGTACGCCGCCCGCCCGGCCTCGAGCAGCCGCTGGGCGACGGCGTTCGCCAGCGTCGACTTCCCCGATCCCGACAACCCGGTGAACCACACGGTCGCACCGCGCAGCCCGTGGCGCGCCCAGCGCTCGACGCGGCCGACCGCCGGGGCGTGCCACACGGCGCCGGCGGCGGCGGTCATCGGGGCGTCGGGTCGGCGCCGCCGTCGAGGCGGATCATGCCGGCGGCGACGGTCTGATGGGTGGCTTCGTCGATCAGCACGAAGCTGCCCGTCGCCCGGTGGCGGCGGTAGTCGTCGACGAACACCGGCTCGGTGAGCCGCAACGACACGAGACCGATCTCGTTGAGCGTCAGGGTGTCGGCGGCCACGGCCCGCCCGAGCGCTTCCGGGTCGTGCACGTCGAGCAGGTGGTGCACCTCGGTCACCATCGCCCGCACCCGACGCGTCGTGTGCTTCAGCGTGTACGGCCGCTGGGTGGCGAGCCCGGCGGATGCGTCCATCCACACCAGCGTCGCCGTCAACCGGTCGGCGGCGACGGGCGCGTCGTCGGCGGTGGCGAGCAGCGCACCGCGCGAGGCGTCGACGTCGTCGCTGAGCCGCACCGTGACGGCGCGACCGGCCACCGCCTCGTGCAGCGGCCCATCGAACGTGTCGATGCCGGCGACGCGGGTCCTGGCGCCCGACGGGAGCACGACGACCTCGTCGCCCTCGCGCAGTCGCCCCGCCGCGAGCGTGCCGGCGTAGCCCCGGTAGTCACGGTGCTCGGCGCGCTGCGGGCGCACGACGTACTGCACGGGGAACCGCGCCGTCGTCCTCGCCGGCGCCGGAGGGTCGCGTCGTGACGGTCTTCGAGGAAGTGCAGCAGCGTCGGGCCGTGGTACCAGTCGAGCTCGCTCGACCGCTCGACGACGTTGGCCCCGGTGAGCGCCGAGATCGGCACGAAGGTGATCGTGCCGACGTCGAGGCGACCGGCCAGCGCGTCGACCTCGGCCACGATCTCGTCGAAGCGCTCCTCGCCGTGGCCGACGAGATCCATCTTGTTGATCGCCACCACCACGTGCGGCACGCCGAGCAGGGAGGCGAGCAGCAGATGGCGCCGCGTCTGATCGACGACGCCGTGACGGGCGTCGACCAGCACGATGGCGAGCTCGGCGTGCGACACGCCGGTGACCATGTTGCGCGTGTACTGCACGTGCCCCGGGCAGTCGGCGATCACGAAGTCGCGGTGCGGCGTCGAGAAGTAGCGGTAGGCCACGTCGATCGTGATGCCCTGCTCGCGCTCGGCGCGCAGGCCGTCGGTCAGCAGGGCGAGGTCGACGTACTCGTCGCCACGCCGCCGGCTGATCGCCTCGATGTGGGCGAGCTGGTCCTCGAAGATCGACTTCGAGTCGTGGAGCAGACGGCCGATCAGCGTGGACTTGCCGTCGTCGACGCTGCCGATCGTGGCGAAGTGCAGCGGCGCCGGCCGCCGGTCGTGACCCGGCGGAAGCGACAGATCGTCCTCGACCACGCTCATCTCAGAAGTAGCCCTGCCGCTTGCGGTCTTCCATGCCCGCCTCGGAGATGCGATCGTCGGCGCGGGTTGCGCCGCGCTCGGTGAGCCGCGCCACGCTCGTCTCGGCGACGATGTCGGCGACGGTGACCGCCGTGGACTCGACCGCCGCCGTGCACGTGGCGTCGCCGATGGTGCGGAAGCGCACCGACGTCTCGAACGGCAGCTCGTCGTCGCGCCGGGCCACGTGACGGTCGACCGCCATCAGCATCCCGTCGCGGCGGAACACCTGACGCCGGTGGGCGAAGTACAGCGACGGCAGCTCGACGTCGCGTTCGGCCACGAACCGCCACACATCGAGCTCGGTCCAGTTCGACAGCGGGAACACGCGCACGTGCTCTCCCGGGTGGTGGTGCGTGTTGTAGAGGTTCCACACCTCGGGGCGCTGGTTCTTCGGGTCCCACTGGCCGAAGGCGTCGCGGTGCGACACCACCCGCTCCTTCGCCCGGGCCCGTTCCTCGTCGCGTCGGGCGCCGCCGAACACGGCGTCGAAGCGGTGCTCGGCGATGGCGTCGAGCAGGGTGACGGTCTGCAGCGGGTTGCGCGACGCGCCGACCCCGGTGCGCTCCTGCACTCGGCCGGCGTCGATCGAGGCCTGCACCGAGGCCACGATCAGCTCGACGCCGAAGCTCGGCCACGGTGCGGTCGCGGAAGGTGACGACCTCGTCGAAGTTGTGCCCGGTGTCGACGTGCATCACCGGGAACGGGATGCGGGCGGGGAAGAACGCCCGTCGGGCGAGGTGGAGCAGCACGACGGAGTCCTTGCCGCCGGAGAACAGCAGCACCGGCCGCTCGCTCTCGGCGGCGACCTCACGCAGGATGCCGATCGCTTCGTCCTCGAGCCGGGCGGTGCTCGTGAGGTGACCGGTGGCGGCGCTCACGCCGCCGAACACTAGCCGCGATTGTCGCCAATCCCGATCAGAAAAGTCGGGATTTGATCCGGGGCATGCCTACGCGCAGGGGCGCGCCGGCGACGGCTCAGTCGGCGGCGTCGTCGTCGACCTCGTCGACCTCGTCGACCTCGTCGTCATCGTCGTCGTCGAGGTCGATGCGGATCACGTCGCCCAGCTCCCACTCGGGGGTCTGCTCGTTGTTGGTGAAGCTCACTGGCGCACCCTGACACGCTGCGACGTGTCCAGATCGACCTCGGTGCGCCAGTGAGCCGAAGCCCGCGCTTGATGATTCGCTCGCTCGAAGACTCGCTCGCTCATGGCGCAGACGCTACAGCGATCGAACTCCTACGATTCCGCACATGCCGGGAACCCTCGTCCTGTTGCGCCACGGCCAGAGCACGTGGAACCTCGAGAACCTCTTCACCGGGTGGCACGACGTGCCGCTCACGCCCCAGGGCGAAGCGGAGGCGGTCAGCGGCGGGCGGGCGATGGCCGACGCCGGGCTGCGCTTCGACGTCGCCCACACGTCGGTGCTCACGCGGGCCGTCGTCACCAACGACCTCGCCCTCGCCGAGCTCGGCCAGGTGTGGCTGCCGGTGCAGCGTCACTGGCGGCTCAACGAGCGCCACTACGGCGCGTTGCAGGGCCTCGACAAGCGCCAGACCGCCGAGCGCCACGGGGCCGAGCAGACCAAGCTGTGGCGGCGCAGCTACGACGTCCCGCCGCCGCCCGTCACCGACGACAGCCCCGAGCACCCGGCGAACGACCGGCGCTACCGGTTGCTCGCTCCCGAGGTGCTCCCGGCCACCGAGTGCCTCGCCGACGTGGTGCGCGCGCGTGCTCCCCTACTGGCAAGACGTGATCGCGCCCCAGCTGATCGGCGGCCTCGATGTGCTCGTCACCGCCCATGGCAACTCGTTGCGCGCCCTGCTCATGCACCTCGAGGGCGTCAGCCGGGAGGCGATCGCCGAGGTCAACATCCCGACCGGCGTGCCTCGCCGCTACGAGCTCGACGACCAGCTCGGCGTGGTCACCGCCGAGTACCTCGGCGACGCCGAGGCCATCGCCGCGGCCACCGCCGCCGTCGCCGCCCAGGCCAGCCCCGCCTGAGCCGGCGTCCGGTTCAGCCGCCGGTCATCAGCAGACCCACCGTCTCGAGCGTGCACTCGGCGCGGTCGAGCAGCGCGACCATTCCTCCCTCGAACATCACGCCGACGCGGTCGCTGAGCGCCAGCACCTCGTCGAGGTCCTCGGAGATCAGGAGCAACGCGAGTCCCGCGTCCCGAGCCGCCATCAGGCGGGCGTGGATGTACTCGGCCGCGCCGATGTCGACGCCGCGAGTGGGCTGCGAGACAACGAACACGCCGGGCGACGACTCCATCTCGCGCGCCATGATCAGCTTCTGGATGTTGCCACCCGACAGCGTCGACGTCCGGGCGTCGAGACCCGGCGTGCGCACGTCGTAGCCGGCGACGAGCGCCCGGCTGTGACGGCGGATCGCCCGCATGTGCAGCAGGCCGGCCGAGGCGAACGGCGGAGATCCGTGATCGAGCAACAGCAGGTTCTCCCACACTGCGAAGCTGCCGATCGCCCCTTCGCGCATGCGCTCCTCGGGCACGTACGCCAGCCCGGCCGCGCGCCGGCCGCGGGGACGCGGTGGACACGTCGGTGCCGTTGACGACGACATGCCCGGCGCTCGCCGGTCGCAGCCCGGCGAGCGCCTCGGCCAGCTCGCGCTGGCCGTTGCCGGACACGCCGGCGATGCCGAGCACCTCGCCGCTGCGCACGGCGAACGTGACGTCGTCGACCGCGATAGGGCGGCGCTCGCCCGCCACGCGCAGCCCGGTGACGACGAGGCGTTCGGCGCCGAGGTGGATCGCTCGGCGGTCGGCAACCAGCTTGACCGGCCGCCCCACCATCAGGTCGGCGAGCTGCTGGCGACTCGTCGCCGCCGGCAGCACCTCGCCGGTGACCGCGCCGTCGCGCATGACTGTGATGCGGTCGGCGAACGACAGCACCTCGTTGAGCTTGTGGGAGATGAACACCAGGCCGCAGCCCGAGCCGGCGATGCGGCGCAGGGTAGCAAACAGCTGCTCGACCTCGCCGGGTGTCAGCACCGCTGTCGGCTCGTCGAGCACGAGCAGCCGCGTCACTCGGTAGAGCACCTTGAGGATCTCGACGCGCTGGCGCTCGCCGACCGACAGCTGCCACACGTACGCCGACGGATCGACGTCCACCTCGTAGGCCGCGCTGAGCTCCGCGAGGCGGGCGGCGACGGCATCGAGGCGCGCCCCGCCCAGCGGGTTGCGGCCTCGGTGGCCGCCGGGGTCGCCCCCGAGGGCCACGTTCTCGGCGACCGTCAACGTCGGCACGAGCATGAAGTGCTGGTGGATCATGCCCACGCCGGCGGCGATGGCGTCGGCTGGCGACCGCAGCCGCAGCGGTTCACCGTCGAGCAGCACCTCACCGGCGTCGGGCTGTTGCAAGCCGAACAGGATCTTCATCAGCGTCGACTTGCCGGCGCCGTTCTCGCCCAACAGGGCATGCACCTCGCCGCGCCGGACGTCGAAGTCGACGCTGTCGTTGGCCACGACGCCGGGAAACGTCTTGGTGATGCCGCGCATCTGCAGCAGCGGCGTCCCCGGCGTCGCGGTCGACGTCATGACGTCAGGCGGCCTCGGTGCCCGCCGGCGCCGAACCGGATGGCGCTTCGCCCGCCACGCCGGTCTGCACCGCCCCCGACGCCAGCTCCGAGATGAGCTCGTCGGCCGCCGACCGCACGTCGGCGGACAAATCGAAGGCGGGATTGAACTCGATCACCTCGCCGCCGTTACCGAGGTTGATGTCGTACGTCGACCCGCCGAGCGTTCCGGCCTCGATGCCGGCGATCAGCTCGGACAGCGCCACCTCCCAGTGGTACACCTGGCTCGCCACGACGACGTCCGGGGCGAGCTGGGCCTGGTCGGAGTTGGTGCCGAACCACAGCACGCCGCGGTCCTTGGCCACGCCGATCGCGCCGACGGTCATCTGCGCCGTACCTGACAGCACCGTCGCCCCGCCGTCGATGAACGAGGTGGCGGCCTCGGCGGCGAGAGCGGTGTCGGAGAACGACTCGGTGTAGTTGATGCCGACCTCGATGTCGGGGTTGACGGAGTGGGCGCCGGCCTCGAACCCGTCGACGTAGAGCTTGCCGTCGCCGACCTCGATCGGGCCGATGACGCCGAGCGACCCGTCGCCGGCGAGCATCGCCGCCATCGCCCCGTTGACGTAGCCGCCTTGGTCGGCCGCGGCCGTGTACCCCGACACGTTGGGGAGGCCGAAGGTGTCGGCCGCCGTGCCCCAGGCGAAGGCGGTGCCGGGATAGTCGGGGGCGATCTCCTCGAGCGAGCTGCCGTACTGCGACCCGTGGGCGATCACGAGGTCGAAGCCCTGGTCGGCGTAGTCGCGGATCGCGGTGGCCGCGTCCTCGACCACGAACATGTTCTCCGACATCGCGAAGTCGTCGATCGTGCCGTCTTCCTTGAGCCGGTTGAGGGAGTCGACCATGCTCTGCGAGAACGCCAGGTCGTTCGCCGCGCTGGGCAGCACGACGGCGACGGTGAAGGCGTCGTCGCCCGACGGGGCCGAGGCGCCGGCGGCCCCGGCGCCGACGGCGATCGCGGCAACGGCGAACCCGGTGGCGGCGAGCCCGGCGACGGCGAACCGGCGGGAGTGGTGGTTGGTGGTCATGGTGGTCCCTCGCTGTGGTTGGTGGTTGGTGGATGGTGATTGGAGCTGATGGGCGACAACACGTCGGCGGCACTCACGAGGCACCGCGGATGAAGGGCAGGGTGAGCGCCGCCGGCTGCTCCGTGCGGCGACGGGCGATCACGACGAGGGCGGCGATGGTGAGCACCGCCGGCGCAGCGGTGGTCAGACTCGCCGTGCTGCCGGTGACGATGCCCAGGGTCTTCCACTGGTTCACCGTCGCCGTGAGCAATCCGTAGAGCACGGCGCCGACCAGGACGCCGGTCGGACGCCACGAGCCGAAGTACACGAGCGCCACGGCGATGAAGCCGATTCCGGCGGTCAGGTTCTGCTGGAAGATCCCGAGCTCGAGGGCGAGCGCCCCGCCGGCGATGCCGGCCATCATGTTGGCGACGAGGATGGTGACCGAGCGTGTGATGACGACGCTCACCCCCATGCTGTCCGCGGCTGCCGGCGTCTCGCCGACCGCGCGCACGTTGAGCCCGAAGCGGGTACGGCGGATGAGCAGCGACAGCAGCGGCACCAGAGCGAACGCCACGTACACCAGCACGGTGTGGTCGAAGAACATGTCGCCGATCTTGGGGATGCGCCCGAGCAGCGGAATGCGCCAGTCGCCGAGCGAGCGGGTCGGCAATGGCGTGCCCACCTTCTCGCGGTACAGCAGCTCGGAGAAGCCGAGTCCGAAGAGGTACACGCCTATGCCGCTGATGCCCTGTTCGGCCTTGAAGCCAAGGGTCACGACCGCGTACAGCACGCCCATCACCAGGCCGACCGCTGCGCTCACGCCGACGGCGAGCCAGAGGTTGTCGGTCTCGAGCGCCGTCCAGTACGCGAAGAACGCGCCGAGCAGCATCACCCCCTCGACGCCCAGGTTGAGCACGCCGCTGCGCTGGCCCAGCGTCTCCCCCAGTGCGGCGAAGAGGTACGGCGTGGCCAGTCGGATGCCCGACGCGACCGTCGCCACGATCACCGAGACCGTGAAGAATCGCTCACTGGTGCACCACCGGACCATTCGACGGGTCGTGGCTCTGACCGGTGCACCAGTGAGCGGAAGACCGTGCTTGCTCGTTCGTTCGCTCGAAGACTCGCGCTCATGTCGGTGTTACCACCGCAGCGTGGCGGCGGCGCTCCTCACGCACCTCGACGGCGCGGTTCACCCGCCGCCGCACATCGTTGCTCGCCACGACGAAGATGACGACGAGCCCGTTGAGCGCGATCACGAGCGATGCCGGCACCTGGATCGCCCGTTGCATCGCGTTGGCGCCCACGAGCAGCCCGCCGAACAGCAGCGACGCCGGGATCGTCCACAGCGGGTGGAGACCGCCGAACAGCGCCGCCACGATGCCGTTGAAGCCGGCCGAACCGGTGAACCCGGTCGACGAGCCGTCGGTGACGAAGCGATGGGCCTCGCTGCCGAACACCAGGATCGACCCGGCCAGCCCGCACGTCGCGCCGCTCAACGTGAGGGCGAGCGTCGTCATGCGGCGGACCGGCATGCCGGCGTACCGGGCGGCGTCGGCGCTGGCGCCGACCGCCCGCAGCCGGTACCCGGTGCTCGTGCGCCAGAGGAAGATCGACGCCGCCACGGCCACCAGGACGGCCACGACGAACCCGAGGTTCAGCCGGGTTCCTCCGAGCAGGATCGGCAGATCGGCGTGCGGCGAGAGCCGCTCGGTCTGAGGGATCGCGCCGTCGCGCCCGGCGGGGTCGATCAGCGGGTCGCGCAGCAGGTAGTTGACGACCTGGACGGCGACGATGTTGAGCATGATCGTCGACAGGATCTCGTTGACGCCGAGGTAAGCCTTCAGCGCGCCGGGGATCGCGCCCCATGCGCCGCCACCCACGATGCCGGCCAACAGCACGACCGGCACGAGCACAACCCGCGGGAGGTCGCCGAGGCCGAGGGCGGCGACCGTCGACACCGTCGCCCCGGCGAGGATCTGGCCCTCGCCCCCGATGTTGATCACGCGGGCGCGGAACGAGATGCAGATGCCCGTGCCGACGAGCAGCAGCGGGGTCGCCTTGACCGCCGTGTCGGCGAGCTCGGCCCGACCGCCGAACGCGCCGTCGAGCAGCGCCTTGAACCCAGCCCACGGGTCGGCGCCGAGCGCCACGATCATCAGCGCGCCGCACAGGAACGCCAGCAGGACGGCGCCGATCGACACCAGCGGGCCACTCAGCGACTCGACGATCCCGATCCGTGAACGGGTCGAGCCGGTCGCGGACATTGACGAAATGTATTGCGCCACGACGGGTCCGCGTCGTAAACCGCAGCCCGTCATCGGTCACGTGAGCGGCGATCTACAGTGACGGCGTGGCGAGCAACAAGGCGTTCCTCGACGACCTGCGGCGCATCCCGCTGTTCGCCGGATGCACGAAGAAGGAGCTCGAACGCCTGGCGCGTGCCGGCGACGAGGTCGACATGGAGGCGGGCAGCCTGCTCGCCGACCAGGGCCAGACCGGCCGCGAGGCGTTCGTGATCCTCGCCGGGTCGGTCTCGGTGCGGCGCAACGGCCGCAAGGTGGCGACGCTGGGGCCGGGGGCGATCGTCGGCGAGCTGTCGCTGCTCGACCACGGCCCGCGCACCGCCACCGTCACGTGCGACACCGACTGCAAGGTGTTCGTGATCTCCCAACGTCACTTCCTCGCCATGCTCGACGACGTGCCGACGATCGGGCACAAGTTGATGGCGTCGCTCGCCAGGCGGATCCGCGAGCTCGACCGCCAGTACTACGGCTGACAGTCATTGCGTTCCCCGGCCACGCCATGAACTGCCTGCGCAGCATGTGACCGCTCCCTCGCTGGCGCTCGGTCGCTCGCACGCTCACGATGGCAGCCGAGAGCCGCAGGCCGGCGGTCGGGATCATCCGGCACTCGGACTCCAGGCCAGCCGAGAGCTAGCGTCGCGGGCGTCATGAGCGTGCACGACACCGCCGAGTCCGCCGCCGAGACCGCGGCCGACGCACCGTTCCAGCTGCGTGCGCATCACGCGGTCATCGGGATCGGCCTGGCCGTCGCCGCGTTCACCGCGCTGTCGGGGATCGTGCCGCTGATCACCGGCTGGGACGACGACAGCCCGATCGGTCGGGCGGTGTTCGGCGGGGTGCCGGGACCGCTGCAGGTCGCCTTCTACACGCTGATCCCGATCATGCTCGTGTGGGGGTCGTTGCGCTTCGCCGAGCGGACGAGGAACTGGGAGCGCGGCCGCCCCGCGCCGACCCGGCGCACCACCGCCACGAACGCCACCCGCCGCTTCGGCGACTACCGCGCCGGCGTGTACATGCGGACCCTGCTGCGCGACCCGGCGGCGGGGTTCATGCACTCGCTGATCTACTTCGGCTTCCTCGTGCTGCTCGGAGTCACCACCGTCCTCGAGATCGACCACCAGTTGCCGGAGGGGATGAAGTTCCTCCACGGGCGCACCTACCAGGCCTACGCCTTCGTCGGTGACCTCGCCGGCGTGGCGTTCGTCGGTGGCCTGCTGATCGCCATCGCCCGGCGCTACGTGCAGCGGCCCTACCGCATCCGCATCAAGACCCGCCCCGAGCACGCACTCATCCTCGGGGTCCTGCTGGCGATCGGCCTGACCGGGTTCGTCGCCGAGGCCGTGCGCATCGCCGAGTCGACGGCGAGCGGCGCGAACATGGACTTCGAGCGCTGGAGCTTCATCGGCTATCCGCTCAGCACCCTGGTCGACGGGTGGTCGGTGACGACGCTCGACACCGTGCACCAGTGGACGTGGATCGTCCACGTCGCCGGGTTCGTCGTCTTCCTCGCCATCCTGCCGGTGACGATGCTGCGCCACATGTTCACCTCGCCGCTGAACATGTACCTGCGCGACCGCACCCGGCCGAAGGGGGCGATGAAGCCGATGCCCAACCTCGCCGAGACCGAGCTCGAGACGTTCGGGGCCTCGGTGGTGGAGGACTTCACCTGGAAGCAGTTGCTCGACACCGACGCGTGCACGATGTGCGGCCGGTGCACGAGCGTGTGCCCGGCGCACGCCACCGGCAAGCCGCTCGATCCGCGCGAGATCGTGCTCAAGACCGGCGAGGTGATGGCGGCCACCGGCACGCCGGTGGTGTCGCCGCCGATCGGCACCGATCACGACATCACCATCTCGGCCAACTCGTTGTTCGAGCGGATCACGGCCGAGGAGCTGTGGGCCTGCACCACCTGCCGGGCGTGCGACGAGATCTGCCCGGTGAACATCGAGATCCTCGACAAGATCCTCGACATGCGCCGCTACCTGGCGCTGATGGAATCCAACTTCCCGAGCGAGCTGGGCACCGCCTACCGCGGAATGGAGAACCAGGGCAACCCGTGGGGCCTCAGCCAGAGCGATCGCGCCGACTGGGCCGTCGGGCTCGACCACGTCGCCGTCGTCGACCCGGGCGAGCCACTCCAGGCCGAGTACCTCTACTGGGTCGGCTGTGCCGGCAGCTTCGACGACAAGAACAAGCGCGTCACCCAAGCGATGGCCAAACTGCTGCGCCGGGCCGGCATCGACGTCGCCGTGCTCGGGCCGTCGGAGATGTGCACCGGCGACTCCGCCCGCCGCTCGGGCAACGAGTACCTGTTCCAGATGCTGGCGATGCCCAACATCGAGATGTTGAACGGCATGGGGGTGCGCAAGATCATCACCCAGTGCCCCCACTGCTTCAACACCCTGCTCAACGAGTACCCACAGCTCGGCGGGCACTACGAGGTGATCCACCACACGCAACTGCTCGAGCAGCTGATCGCCGACGGTCGCCTCGACGTGTCGCAGGCGACGCTCGAGGAGCGGATCACCTATCACGACTCCTGCTACCTCGGGCGCCACAACGACGTGTACGTCGCGCCGCGCCGCGTCGTCGGCTCGATCAAGGGCATCGACATCGTCGAGATGCCGCGCAACGGCACCAAGGGGATGTGCTGCGGCGCCGGCGGGGCGCGGATGTGGATGGAGGAGTCGACCGGCGTCAAGGTCAACGACGAGCGGGCCGCCGAGGCGTTGTCCACCGGCGCCACCCGCATCGCCACCGCCTGCCCGTACTGCTACATCATGCTCGACGACGGCACGAAGGCGGCCGGCGCCCCCGACTACGGCGAGGTCGGCGGGGTGAAGGTGGCCGATATCGCCATCCACCTCCTCGACGCCCTCGAGGCCGGCGAGGCCCGGGCCGCCGTGCTCGACGCGCCCCTGGCCGCGACGGATTGACGGGAACCGCGGATCTGGTCACCCTCCTTCTCGATATCGGGATCTGACGTCCGTGGTCGCGACGTCGATCGCGAGGTCACCCTCGGCGGCCCCAGACACGCGGCCGTGTCGTGCGACGGGTTCAGCGTCGATGTGCGCACCAGGATCGCACCGACGCCACCACACGGCGGTGACGAGACGGAGAGTGGTCAGTGGTCAGGACTGCGACGAGCGATGGGGTCGCTGGTCGGCTGCGGGCTGCCGCCGGCTGGCTCGATGGTGACCGCGTAGATGGTGTCGGGCGGCTCGATCAGGCCCTCCATGACGGCCGCCACGTGCCCGTCGGCGTCCGGGGTGAACGTCCCCATGCTCGTCAGCACCCCGTCACGGATCGCCCACAGTTGGAGCACTTCGTCGCCGGTCAGCCCGGCGTCGATGTCGTCGCCGACGATGGCCGACGCGTCCTCGTTCTCGGAGCGGATGACGGTGAGGCCGCTGAGGTCTCCGAGCAGGGCGACGTGCTGGGCGGAGTCGTCGTCGAGCACCGCCGCAACCGGGTCGCCGGGTGCGTCGGCGTTGTGGGTGATGATCAGGCCGCCCGCGATCACCAGCACGGCGGCGGCCGCGGCGGTGGCGGGCAGCATCCAGCGCCGCCGGTGCGAGCGCCGACTACCGAGGTCGACGACGTTGGCCGGTTCGGGCGTTCGGGCGTGTCGGGCGTCGCTCGCCGCGATCGACGCCAGCACCGCCGCCCGCAGCTCCGGCGGCGGCGGCTCGCTCACGGCCTCGGCGAGCAGCCCGGCCGACTCCAGCGCCTCGTCGTAGGCCGCGGCCAGCTCCGGCTCGCCGGCCAGTCGCGCCTCGAACGCCACTCGCTCGTCGTCGTCGAGGGCGCCGACTGCGGCCAACGCGACGAGGACTTCGTCGTCGTCGGTCACTGGTGCACCCTGACGCAAGGAGACGGGTCCGATTCGGCGGCGGTGCACCAGCGACCGGAAGACCGTGCCTGATCTTCGCTCGCTCGAGGACTCGCTCGCTCATGACGCCTCCCCCAACACCGCTCGCAAGCGTGCCAAGCCGTCGCGAATGCGCGTCTTGGCTGTGCCCAGCGCCACACCCTGGCGGGACGCCACCTCGACGTGGGTCAGCCCTCCGTAGTACGCCAGCTCCAACGCCTCGCGCTGCACGTCGGTCAGCAACGACAGCGCCGCCGCCGCCCGGTCGCGCGATTCGCGGTCGACCGCCAGATCCTCCGGGCCGTCGGTCGGAACCGTGGCGCCGAGCGCATCACGCTCCTGACGGTTCCGGTGCGCCTGCTCGGAGCGCACGCGGTCGACGGCGCGACGGTGAGCGATCGTGGCCGCCCAGGTCCGCACGCTGCCGCGCTCGTGGTCGTAGCGCCCGCAGTCGCGCCACATGTTGACGAAGACCTCCTGGGTGACCTCCTCGGCCTGGGCGCGGTCACGGAGCACCCGCTTGACCACGCCGAAGACCAGCGGCGCGACCGCGTCGTACAGCTCGGCGAAAGCGCCCTGGTCGCCAGCGGCCGAGCGATCGAGCAGGACGGTGAGGTCATCCACGGCGATGCCCCAAGGCTGCCAGATCGATCGTGGCGCCGAGAACGAAGGGAAGTGCCAGGACCGCCGTCACGATGATGGTTCGCCGCGGAACGCCGCGCGGATGGATCACGGGATCGCTTGCCATTCCGGACCCGTCGGCGCGTCGCACGACCGAGCATGTGGTCCTGTCCACCGGTACCCCGTCTCGATGGGGGCGAACCTAGCGCCCAACGACGGGGCGCGGGACCGAACGGCGACCGTCGCGGTCGCCGTCAGTCGACGAGAACGAGGATCTGGTGCCAGCCGGAGGCGCCGTCGGGGATCGGATCGGCGCGCTCGTCGGTCTGCAGCTCGCCGGCCTGGTCGGTCGCGCGCACGCGCAGGGAGTGGTTGCCCGACGTGGCGTCCCACGCGTACGACCACTGCCGCCACGTGTCCACCGTGTCCTGGTCGGCCAAGGTCGCCTCGGCCCAGTCGCCGTCGTCGACCTGCACCTCGACCTTGGCGATGCCGATCGTCTGGGCCCACGCCACGCCACCGACGGCGACCGTGCCGGCCGGCACGTGGGCGAGGCCCCGCGGAACGTCGATGCGGCTCATCAGCTTGATCGGCGCCTTCTCCGCCCACCCGCGGCGCTCCCAGTAGTGCTCGAACTGATCGAAGCGGGTGAGCTCGATCTCGGTGAGCCACTTGGTGCCGGACACGAACCCGTAGAGCCCGGGCACGACGAGGCGCGCCGGGAAGCCGTGCTGGAGCGGGAGCGGCTCGCCGTTCATGGCGACGGCGATGATGGCGTCGCGGCCGTCCATCGCGTTGGCGACCGGGAAGCCGCACTCGAAACCGTCGCTCGACCGTCCGACCACCATGTCCGCGTCGGGTTGCACGCCGGCCTCGCGGAGCAGGTCGTCGAGGCGGGCACCGATCCAGCGAGCCGTGCCGACGTAGTGGCCGCCGACGGTGTTCGACACGCATGTCATCGTGATGTCACGCTCGATCATCGGGCGGTTGAGCAGGTCGTTCCACGACAACTCCATCGTGTTGTCGACCATGCCCTTGACCTTCAGCGTGTAGCCGTCGGTGGTGAGCTGGGGCACCTCGAGGGCGGTGTCGACACGGTAGAAGTCGCCGTTGGGCGTGATGAACGGCGTCATCCCGTCGACCGGTGCCTGCGCGCCGGCCGGCACCGGACCGAGCGGCTCCTCGGCGGTCGGGATGGTGACGTTCTTGCGCGAGCCGGCGGCGCTGAACCGACGCGACGCCACCTGGCGACCGCCCGACGCCGACGAGTGCCGCCGCGGCCGCGACGCCGCCGAGCAGCACCACCGAGCGGCCGATGAAGCGGCGCCGGTCGGTGCCGTCGCCGGCCGCGGCGTCGGGGCCACCGCCGTTTGCAGGTCGGGGTTGCAGCGCACCGGCGAGGAACCGCAGCACCAGCACGCCGGCGATCGCGCCGATCACGGTCGGCAGGGCCGAGAACAGCGATCCGTCGCTCGCCCGCCCGAGGGCGGCCCAGACCCCGATGACGGCGAACAGACCCACCATCAGCTCACCGACGAGCAGGCTGCGGCGTAGCGCGACCCACCCGAGGATCAGCGAGTAGACGGTCAGCAGCGCGCCGATGCCGAGCAGGAGTGCCGGCTTGTCGGCGTTGCCGAGGACGTCGACCGCGGTCTGCTTGACCTTCGGGTAGCTCGCCATGATGTCGACCATCCGGTCGCCGACATCGAGGACCGGCGAGCGCCAGGAGCGGGCGAGAACGGTCAGCGCTTCGGCGACGGCGAGCGCGGTGGCCGCCGACACGAACCCGGCGAGCATGCTGACGATGCGGCCCGGGCGGCGCGGCGCGTCCGTCGGCGGCGAGTCGGAGGTGTCGTCGAGCGGCGGCGCAGGTGCCGCCGACTCGGTGTCGGCGGTGCTGTCGGTCGGCGCGATGTCCACGGGTGCGGTTCGCTGCCACGGCCGGTGCGGATTGCCCCACCGGCCGGAGCCGGTCAGGGGGCGGGGTCGAGGCGGCGGAAGTTCTCGTGGTACCGGCTGGGGGTCGGGCCGCGCTGGCCCTGGTACTTCGATCCCAGCGCACCCTGGCCGTAGGGCACGTCGGCCGGCGTCGTCATCTGCAGGAAGCTCACCTGACCGACGCGCATCTCCGGGTACAGGGTGATCGGCAGCGACGCCACGTTCGACAGCTCGAGGGTGACGTGGCCGTTGAAACCGGGGTCGATGAACCCGGCGGTGCTGTGGATCAGCAGGCCGAGGCGCCCGAGGCTCGACTTGCCCTCGATGCGGGCGACGAGGTCGTCGGGCAGCCCCACCCGCTCGAGCGTCGAGCCGAGCACGAACTCGCCGGGGTGGAGGATGAACGCATCGCCCTCGTCGATCTCGATCTCGCGGGTCAGCTCGCCGAGGTCCTGCTTCACGTCGATCACCGGCGTGGTGTGGTTGAGGAAGACGCGGAAGAAGTGGTCGAGGCGCAGGTCGACCGACGAGGGTTGGATCGACGTCTCGTCGAGCGGGTCGATCTCGATCCGCCCGGCGGCCAGCTCCTCACGGATCGAGCGGTCGGACAGGATCACCGCGGCGACGCTAGCCGCCGACGCCCGAGCGCAACCGAGGCCACTTTCCTTTCACTGTTGAACGAAAAGTGGCCTCGGTCGCGGGCGCGGGGTCAGTAGCCGGGTGCGGGCTGCCAGAGCTGGAAGCGCTCGCCCTGGTCGTCGAGGCAGTCGGCGCCGGCGCCGGAGGCCGACTCGGAGCGATCGACCACGCGGCCGCCGAGCTCCTCGACGCGAGCCGTCATCGTCGCCAGGTCGGCGACGCGGTAGTACACCTGCGGCGCCGCCGCCGGCTCGCCGGGTGCGAAGCCGAGGGGCAGCTCGGTGTTGCCGACGTGGTAGTAGCCCGGTCCGGCGTGGCCGCCCTCGGCGACCCACCCGAACAACGAGCCGTAGAACGCCACGGCGCGGGCGGTGTCGGGGCTCGACAGGGCGACGTAGCCGATCTCCACCGGACGGGTGGCCGCGCCGGCGTCGTTGCGGGTGACCGTGAACCCGGACATCCCGCTGTTGATCTCGTCGGCGCGTCGGGCTGGCGATCGGCGTGCTCACCATCCAGCGGTGGCCGTACGGATCGACGATCGTCGCCGAACGGTCGCCGTAGGGCTGGTCCGCCGGTGGGCGGTCGCCGCGGGCGCCGGCGGCGACGGCGCGCTCGTAGACCTCGTCGACGTCGGGCACGGTGAGGTGCAGCGTGGCGGTGGTGCCACCGAGCGTGGTCGGGCTGACCGCATCGAAGTCGGGATACTCGTCGGACAGGTACACGCGAGCGCCGCCGATGCTCAGCTCGGCGTGCCCCACCCGGCCGTCGTCGCCGACGTAGCGCTCGACCTCGGCGGCGCCGAAGGCGGAGACGTACCACTCGATGGCCTCGCCGGCGGGCGTGGCGCAGATGTACGGGACGATCGCGGCGGTCACCGTGGCGTCGGCCTCCGCCGGCCGTGGCTGACGCGGACGTGGTGGTGCTCATCGTGGGGCTCCATTCGGGTTGGGGGATGTCGACCACCGGCAGGGCGGCGAGGTCGAGCGCTGCTGCGATGCGGGCGCGGAGTGCGGCGACGAACGGCGCGGGCGGGGCGACCGCAGCGTCGTCGACGCGGAGTTGATCGAAGGGGCGCTCGACGCTGTTGTCGGGGCGGTGGTCGGTCATGACTGCACCTCACCTCCGGCCGGCGAGGCGACCTCGTAGGCATCGCGGAACGCGGAGCGAGCGCGAACGAGCAGCGCCTCCGTGGCATGGACGGTTCGCCCGAGCACGCCAGCGACGTCGGGCACCGGCAACCCGTCGAGGTAGCGCAGGGTGAGAGCGCTCGCGGTGGTGGGCGCCGAGGGAGGCGAGCACGTCGCGAGCGGCCAGCACGTCGAGGTGAACGTCCCAGTCGTCGACCGTGTCGGTGAGCTGCTCGTCGGCGACCGCCTGCAGCCGCCGCTGTTCGCGCTCGGCGCGCCGCCAATGGTCGACCAGCTTGTGGCGGGCGACGCCGATCAGCCACGCGACCGTCAGGTCGGGCGGCGGGCGGCGCCCCACCGCGTCGACGGCGGCGAGGAAGACGTCCGACGTGAGGTCCTCGGCCTCGGCGCCGGCTGCGACACCGGCGCAGCAGGTAGCCGTACACGTCGCCGATCGCCCGGTCGTAGAGCGCAAGCAACTCGGCCCGGGCGTCGCCGGCGGGCGGCTCGACCGTGGACACGCTCACGATGATGTCATCGTCGCGGGCGCCCGTCCTCCGACACCCCCACGTCAGGTAATGTGGTTGGCCACGCCGCAGCAGCGGCCACGCGGATGTAGTTCAATGGCAGAACATCAGCTTCCCAAGCTGAATACGGGAGTTCGATTCTCCTCATCCGCTCTCCGCGAAACCCCAGGTAGACGATCACATCCGGCGACTCTCCGTGGCCGCTACCAAGCCCGCTCCTGGCACCTCGGTCAGCAGATCGCCGCCGACACCACCTTCGCCACCAAGGCCGACGCTCGGTCGTGGCTCGCGTCCGTTGAGACCGACATGCGTCGGGGCGAGCACATCGCTCCGGGCGACGGCAACATCCGCTTCGATGACTATGCGGTCGAGTGGCTGGAACACCGCCCGCTTCGTCCGCGCACGCGTGAGGTTTACGCTTCGCAGCTCACCCACATCCTCGCGGCGTTCGGACGGGTCACGCTCGTCGACATCAACCCGCACGACGTCCGTCAGTGGCACGGCCGGCTCAGCCGCTCCGGGTTGAGCCGCAACACCGTCGCCAAGCTGTACCGGCTGTTCCGCACGATCATGTTGACGGCGGTCGCAGACGGCCTGGTGCGGACCAACCCAATCGCGATCAAGGGAGCGGCGATCGAGCGCATCGCCGAGCGTCCTCTTCTCGAGTGGACCGACGTCGAGCGGCTCGCCGACGCGATCGAGCCGCGCTTCAGTGCGATGGTGTGGACCGCCGCGGTGGCCGGGCTCCGGTTCGGCGAGCTGACGGCGCTCGATCGCAGCCGGGTCGACCTCGCCGCCGGCAAGATCCGCGTCGATCGCGCGCTCGACCTTCGCGAAGGGGATCGGGCCGACGTTCGGACCCCCTAAGTCCCTCGCTGCACACCGGACGGTCAGCGTTCCCAACGCCACCGTCGAGGTCTTGCGACGCCACGTCGACCACTTCGTGGTAGCGGGCGACAACGCGATCCTGTTCACCTCGGTGAAGGGCAGCCTGCTGCTCAACCGGTATTTCGCTCCGTACTGGCGCTCGGCGAAGCGATCCGCGGGCATCGATGAGTCCGTCCGGTTCCACGATCTGCGTCATCTTGCAGGTACCGCTGCCGCCAGCGCAGGTGGATCGCTCCGCGAGGTCATGGCCAGGATGGGCCACCAGTCGAGCGACGCCGCACTGCGCTACCTCAAGGCCGCGGAAGCACGCGACGTGGAGATCGCCGAAGCCCTGGGCGCCAAGCTCGTCACAATCGGCCGCCACGCTTAAGGACTTGAGCGGATAGGTGTTCAGCTGGGGCTCCAGCGGTTGCGCCAGTCGATGAGTTTGCCGACGATGAGGATGGTGGTGGCGAGGCAGAGCGGCGGCGTGTCGGTGGCGGCTGTCGGCGGTCGGTGTTGCGGCGCAGTTGGCCGTAGTTCGACCACCACGAGTTGGTCGCTTCGACGATCCAGCGCAGCCCGAGCCGGACTGGTTGGTGCTTGCCGGGTTCCTTGGTGCCGCGCCGTTGGATGTTGAGATCGTCGAGTCCGAACGCGTCGAGCCGTTGCCGCACGACCGGGTAGTCGTAGCCGCGGTCGAGGTGCAACGGTGTCGATGTCGGCGAGCAGGCCGGTGGCGGCGATCGCTTCGATCGTCGGGATCGAGCATGCGGACGTCGTTGCGGTTGGCGCCGTCGATCACCCAGCCGATCGGCACGCCGTGACGTTCCGACGCCGACCGACCACTTCCAGCCCAACTTGCCACGATCAGTGGGGTTGGGGCCGGTTCCCTCACCGCCGTAGGGGGCCTTGTGCAGCGAGCCGTCGACGCTGACCTCGGACAGGTCGAGCCCGATGATGCGGTCGAACGCGGCGAGCGCTTCGGCTTTCAACTGCTCGAACACGCCGGCTGCGATCCACTCGTCACGGCGGGCCCGCAGCGTCGTGTCCGACACCCGATGTTCGAGGATCGCTTCGACGTCGACCCACGACGCGCCCGTCGTCAAGCCGGATCAAGATCCCCCGGAAGCACAACCGGTCCGGCACCCGCGGTCGATGGCAGCCCAGCGGATGCTCATCGGCGAGGTCGGGCAGCAGCGGCTCGATCGCTGCCCACACCGCGTCCACCACTTCGGTCTCGAGTGCGCGCATGATGTACGGGTGACCTCCCCGGTCGGATGTTGTTGGGTCGCACTCGGCATCACAGCCGAGCCAACCCCCCGACCGGCGGATGGTCACCTATCCGCGCGAGTCCTTAAGCGTCGTTCGTGGCGCCGACTCGGGAACGATTGGGAACTGGATCGACTCGGGGGCGACTGCTCGAGGATGCTCGGCCAGTCGTAGGACTTGCCACCGGGGGCATTGGTGATACGCTTTAAGCAGATGACCAAGGACCCTTCTTCGAGTGAGTCCGGGGGCGGCGAGAGTTCGACGCGGGCGCGGATCCTGGACGCCACCGTCGAGCTGATGGCCGAGGTCGGCGTCGATCGGGTACGGGGAAGAGCGGTCGCGGACCGGGCGGGGGTCAACCCTGCGCTCGTGCACTACTACTACGGCACCATGGCCGCGCTCGTGGTCGAGGCCGCGCAGCGTGCGCTGCTCAACGAGCTCGGACCTTCGATCGACGCGTTCGCCTCCGGCGCCACCGTCCAGGAGGGAGTTGTCGCCATCCTCGACTGGATCGTGGAGCACGGGCGGACACCGGGTGCGACGATCCTCGCCGAAGCGATGGTGAAGGGGACCCGCGACCCGAAGTTCCGGTCGTGGAGCCGCAACGCGGCGCGGCGGTTCCGAGGGCTCATCCTCGAGCGCCTGGAGCAGGGACGTGACGGGGGAGAGATCGACCCCGGCCTCGACCTCGAGGCGACGGCGATGTTGCTCGCCGCCGCGCTCGACGGCTTGCTGTTCCATCACCTCGTCGATCCGAAATTGGCGGTCACCCGCGCCGCAGCGCCGATCGCAGCCATGCTCCACGAGTCCGACAGAGAGCGGAGCTCGGCATCGTGAGCGCGGCGGTGATCGAGACCCATCAGCTGACGAAGCGCTATGGCAGCGCTCGTGGCATCGAGGACGTCGACCTCCACGTCGAACCAGGCGAGGTGTTCGGCTTCTTGGGGCCCAACGGCGCCGGGAAGTCGACGACGATCCGGACGCTGCTCGACTTCCAACGCCCGACGTCGGGATCGGCCGAGCTCTTCGGTCTCGACTCGCGCCGGGACAGCGTGGCGATCCGCGCCAGGGTCGGATATCTGCCGGGCGACCTGAAGCTCTTCGAGCGCATGACCGGTGCGCAGCACCTTGCGTGGTTCGGTCGTGCTCGCGGTGCGCACAACGCGACGGTGACCGACGACCTGGTCGCTCGGTTCGACGTCGAGATGGATCGCCCCGTCGGCGAGCTGTCGAAGGGCAACCGGCAGAAGGTCGGCTTGCTGCTCGCCTTCGCGCACGCCCCCGAGCTGCTGATCCTCGACGAGCCGACTTCGGGACTCGATCCCCTGATGCAAGCCGAGTTCGAGCGCCTCGTGCGCGAGACCGCGGTGGGAGGCCGCACGGTGCTGCTCTCATCCCATTCGCTCGCCGAGGTCCAACGCGTCGCCGACCGGGTCGCCATCATCCGTGACGGCCGCTTGGTGGTGACCGACACGGTCGAGCACCTCCGGGCGCGCGCGCCTCGGGTGATGGGCTTCCGGTTCCCGGGCACACCCGATCCGGTGCCCTTCCGGCGACTCGACGGGGTGGGCAACGTCGAGGTCCACGACAACGACCTCGACCTCCAGGTCACGGGCGGCGTGGCCCCGGTGCTGGAGGCGGCGTTGGCGCAGGGCGTGGTCGACGTGACCGCGCACCACGCGGATCTCGACGAGCTCTTCCTCGCGTACTACCGCGACACGGAGGTCTCGGCGTGAACGCGAATCTCGAGATCACCACGCTGGACCTCTCGTTCCGGCGCAAGGCGCGCGTCGGATTCACTGTCGGCTTGGTGCTCTACGTCGTGGTGATCGTCGCCCTGTATCCGTCGTTCAAGAACTCGTCCGAGCTCGACAACCTGACCAAGAACAGCCCCGGCGTCGCGGCGCTCTTCGGCATCTCGGGCTCGCTGACGTCACCCGTGGGCTGGATGAACGCCAACGTCTGGGCGAACTTCTTCCCGCTGATCATCCTGCTGATGACCATCGGGTACGGGGCGAGTGCCATCGCCGGACAGGAGAAGGACGGCCACCTCGAACTCGTGTTGTCGTTGCCGTTCTCGCGACGCCGCGTCGTGGCGCAGAAGATCGGCGCGCTCACGCTCCAAGCGCTGATCCTGTGCTTCTTCACCTTCCTCGCCGTGCTCACCGGCCGCTGGTTCGAGCTCGACTTCGGCATCTGGGAGCTGACCACCGCGACCGTCGGGGTGCTCCTGCTGGGGATCGACTTCGGTCTGCTCGCGCTCGCGATCGGGGCCGGCACGGGCAACCGCGGCATGGCCCTCGGGGTCGCGTCGACGGTTGCAGCGGCGTCGTATCTCGTCAGCTCGATGGCGCCGGTCGTCTCGTGGCTCGACCCGGCCAAGTACCTGTCGCTCTTCTACTGGTCGGTCGGTGACAACCAGCTCCAGGACGGGCTCTCGGCCGGGGGCCTCGCCGTCCTCGTCGGCGTCGGGCTCGTGCTTGCGGTCGTGGCGGACCGCCTGTTCGAGTCTCACGACCTCGTAGCCTGAGTCACTCGTCGCCGAGCCGTGATGACCACCCGAACCCGCAGCCGACCGGCGCTGGCGCGAGCAGGGCGGCAGAGGCATTGTTGGACCCCGCACAACAGGAGGATGATCCATGCTGGAACGAATCGAGAGTCCCGAGAACATGCTGGCCTTTCGCGTCTGTCGGCAAAGTCGAGAAGGCGGACTACGAGAACACGCTGGACCCGGCCGTCGCGGAGATGATCGAGAGTCGCGACGAGATTCGGTTCGTGTACGTGCTTGGCGATGACTTCGATGGCTATTCGCTCGCCGCTGGTTGGGAGGACACGAAGCTCGGCATCGGTCACGTCTCGAAATGGAAGCGGATCGCCGTAGTAACAAACCACGACTGGATCCGACACGCGGTCGGAATGTTCGGGTGGATGGTTCCCGGCGACGTGAAGGTGTTTCCGCTCCAAGAGCAGGCAGCGGCCATGGAGTGGGCAGCCGGATAGCGCGACCTGCGCGCACAGGGTGCGGGCGAGGATGATGTCGTCGGCGACGGCTCGCAGGTGCACGATGACCAGTCCGGGCGCCGCGCAGAGAAGGTATTGGCCGAAGTTGCCGATCGCCATGAAGGATCCGCGCCCCAGAAGCCGCGGGAGCCACCACAGGTAGCCGTAGTCGAGTTGTACGTCGGCGCCTCGATCGACTTGGACCGATGTGCTTTCGGCTACCCAGGACGCGGGTACTACTTGCCGGTCGCCACCACCGACCGTCCTGGAGCATCGTTGTGCCGGGCCGCCCAAGATCGCGAGCGGAGAGGCAGAGGTGGCGCGCGAGGTGCTCGGAGACCTCGGGGCGGCCGAGCAGTCGCTGGAGAGCCGGGTCGAAGTCGTTGAAGCCGAGCGGTGCGGCCAGGTCTTCGCCGAGAGCGATGAAGACGGACCGCCCGGTGCAGCGCTCGAAGATCGTGCCGAGCGCGTTGAAGTCCCAGTTGTTGGAAACAAACAGGGAGCCCGCCGGCTGTGAGCCCCGTTTCGGTGCATCCTCCTCAGGTCCGGCCACGGTCGAGGCCGGGTGATACACCCCCCAGCTCGATGTCAGCAGATCGCGCTCGGTGGCACGGCGTTCCGGCGGCAGCAGCCCGCCGATGTCGTGATTTCAAGCTCGCCGAGGGTCGCGTCGAGCCGGATGGAGCCGTCGGCGACCGCCGTTCCGTAGAGGACGGAGAGGACGCTCTTGCGGGCAGAGGCCAGAAAGCTGCCCAACCGGGCAGCGAGTACCGAATCGTGTCGGACGCTCGCGAGCGCCAGACTGCCGGCGAGATGAGACGGTCAGTGGCGTTGGTCGATGGCGATGAGTTCCGGATGGTTGCGGAGACGGCATGAAGGTGGCATCGTTGTGGCATGAGTCGGGTTCGTGTCAGTACCACCGTCGACCAGCAACTGCTCAGCGACGCCCGTCGAGTCGGTGGCGACCAGCCCGACTCGGCCCTGCTCGACGCCGCGCTGCGATCGTTCCTGCTCGATCATCGCGCCGCTGAGCTCGACGCCCAGTACGGCGCCTACGACGAGCAGCCATTGGATGCTCCCGACGAGTGGGGCGACCTGGCCAGCTTCCGCGCTGCTGCGGCGGCGAGTTGATGGCCGAGCCGATGCGAGGAGAGGTCTGGTGGTGCGAGCCACCCGACATCGGTCGCCGCCCGGTGGTGGTGATCTCCCGTGACGCGGCCATCCCTCGGCTGCGTCGCACGCTGGTCGCTCCGTGCACCACGACGATTCGCGGGCTGGCTAGCGAGGTCGTACTCGAGCCCGGTGAAGACCCGATTCCTCGGCGCTGCGCCGTCAACCTCGACTCGGTGGAGAGCGCGTCCATCGGCGTGCTCGTCGAGCGACTCGGCCGACTCAGCGACCAACGCATGCGTCAGATCTGTGCTGCGCTCGAGGTCGCCGTCGACTGCACCCACTGACCCACGACGAGGTAGAGGGCGCAGCGAACGGCCGAGAGCCGGCGGTAGCGGACGCTCGGCGACGCGAGCTTCGGCGTTCTTGTCGGGCCTCTCGCCGGTGTCGGCGCGATCGCCGTCTCCCAGCGGGGGACGTGGTTTTGCTGGTGGATGTCGTCACACGTCTGGTCTCACGTTCGGCCTGTACTGAGTGAGCATCGACGACCGCTCGAGCAGCGGGAGCGCGCCCGGGTTGCGCTGATCGATGTCATCACTTCCTGCCGATGATGGTGGGAGCATTGTCTCAGAGGCTGAGTTCTGGCCCGGTGAGTCGTGGGGTCGTGGCCTGTCGCTCCGACTGGGCGCGGGTGGTTTCGATGGCGGGCTCGGAGGCCCATCTGGTGGCGAGGGCGATGGTTTCGGCCGAACTCGTGAGCACCGGGTGGGCGGCTCGGAGCCGTCCGGGCTGGACGGGCCGTCCGCTCGCCCATTCGTGCCAGGTGGTGAGTGCTTCGAGTCGTTGTTCGGCGGCGTGGTGTCGGGGGAAGTGTCGGTCGAAGTCGAGGGCGTCACGGGTGGCATCGCGGCGGCGCTCGACGCGGTATCGCTCGCCGAGCGCCTCGGTGTGGGCGTGGACCGTCGGTGCGGCCGCCGCTTCGATGCGTTGCAGCTGGTGGGTGGCGGCGTCGAGTTGTCGGGTGACGGCGTCGAGTTGGCGGCGGAGCTGGCGGCGTCGCCGCATCGGGGCGGCGGGGAGTTCTCGTTGTATCCGGGCCTGTTCCCAGCGGGCGTGCTGTGTCGCGGTTCGTGGCTTCGGTGAGCCGGTCGCGGGTTGGTGACGTGGCGCAGTCGACGGCGGCGAGTCGCCGTCGGGCGGCGGCAAGGTCCGCCTCGGCGTCTCGGACGTTCTGTTCGAGCCCGTCCCGGTGCCGGTGGGCCTCAACGACAGCCTGGCGGGCCTGGTCGAGGTGGGCGGGGAACCAGTCCGGGATCGGACAGCGCTGGACGAGCCGTGGGGTGTGATCGTGTTGGGCGAGGTCGCGGCGGGTGGTGACGGCGGGGGTGTCGGCGCGGTCGACGGCGACCACGGCGTCGAGGACGTCGATCGCCTCGGCGACGTCGATGGTGTCGGTGACGACGTGGACGTCGTTGCGGTCGCGGCAGCGGGTCATGGCGACGTACAGGCCACGGCGACTGGTCGCGCTGGTGGCGAGGGCGATGGCGATGTCGACGGTGTCGGCCTGGTAGCCGTGTTCGGTGGCGGCGTAGCCCAGGCGCACATGCTCCCGGACGTATTCGACCGGCAAGAGCACGTGGTCGTGCCCTCCCTGGCGTTGCACGGTGACGCCACCGTCGGCGTTGATCGCGGTGACGGTCCAGGTTTCGCGGTTGCGGGACCGGTTCACCAACGCTGGTGACGAGGCGGCGATCGTTGCGTCGTGTCATCACCACGTCGCCGACGTGCACGTGCTCACCACCAGCGACCACCGCCGCAATGCACGCGTCGAGCTGTCCGTGGGCGCGGCGGGCGTGTTGGATGGTGTGGTTGAGGACGTCGACGTGGTCGTTGCTGGAGGCGACCACGACCGCCATAGACGCCGGCGTCAACGCCGCCGACGCCATTGCCGGAGTGAACCTCGGTCGACGTTGGAAGGGACCGCACGATCAGGCGGCCAAATTTGTGGCCGGTGCGGGCGTCGACGGACGAGAGGTGGCCAAGCACCTCCGGCGCCTCCTCCCGCTCAAGACGCAATCCCATTACACCTCGACACTGATCAGCCGCGGAAAGGCCGAGGCGTGCGTCGACTCAGCTCGTCGTGCCGTCGCCGTCGCCGAAGGGGCGACGCAGCGCGTCCGCAACAAGGGTGAGTGAATACAGGACCTTGGCGGCGCGGACCTCGATTCGTGCCTACAACGTGCCTAGAACGAGGGTAATTCGGGGGCCGCGCCGGTCACTCCCGGTCAAAGCATTCGTGGTCTCTAGCTGGGGTGATTCGCTCAACCAGCGATATCAGTCGATCGCTCGGTCAGCTTCCCAAGCTGAATACGGGAGTTCGATTCTCCTCATCCGCTCTCGCTGATTCGATGCGCTGCCCGTAGGCGGAGTCGAACCGGGCGCGTCGGCGCACAGGTGGGCGAGGCGTTGGCGGCCGCCGACACCGAACAGATCGGTCATCGGCACGGCCGGGCCTTGCTTGGCCAGCACGGCGTGGGTCTGGGCCTTGAACCCGGAACGCATCCCGACGAGCTTGGCCCGGTAGCGCACGAGCTCACGCCACTCACGCACCTCGGGTGTGGAGATCCATGCCTCCGCGACATGGGTTCGCGGCGAAGGCCGCGATCCGGTCGCCGTCGAGACTGGTTTCGGTGCTGCTGGCCGGCCGTGGGGTTCAGTTCTCGTCGGAATGCATTCGATGGATGTGGTCGCCGAGCTTGTCGAGCGCCATCGCCCATCCGGCTGCACCAGGCGAGTCGGCCTGAATCCCGGCATGGGTCAACACCAACTTCGTGCGGCCGCCGACGTTCTCGAGTTCGACGCGAACCTCAGTAGTGACGGGATGTCCCTCGGGCATGCCCATATCGGAGGGCGATACCAGGTTGCCCTTGGCGTCCGACATCGATTCGGTGTAGACGAGTCGCTCGTTGGCGACGACCTCGCGGTACTCGCCGGTGAACCACATTTGCATGGCGCCCCTGGGCGTTTGCACCTCCATGCACACCAGTCGGGAGCCACCGACGCGCACATCCATTTTCGCGACGGGGATGGTTGCACCGTCGGGCCCGTACCACGCGGCGAAATGCTCCGGGTCAGTCCACATCTGCCAGATGAGATCCACCGGGGCATCGAAGCTGCGCTCGATCGTCACAGCCTTCTGGAAAGCGTTGCTGTCCGTCATCGTGATCACCCGTCTCGTCGCGGTCGGAGTTGGTTGAGGTAGTCGTCCATCCGGTCGAAGCGGGCCTCCCAAACGCAGCGGTACTGCTCGGCCCAGCTCGAGATCTCCTCCAGCGGTGTGGCGTCGAGGGCGCACGGCCGGTATTGGGCTCGTTGACCCCGTCGGACCAACCCGGCGCGCTCCAGCACCTTGATGTGCTTGGAGATCGCCGGCAGCGTCATCGCGAACGGCTCGGCGAGCTCGTTCACGGTCGCAGCACCGTCGGCGAGCCGGGCCAGGATCGCTCGCCGCGTCGAGCTGGACAACGCAGCGAATGTCTCGCTCAGCCGGTCCTCGTCGATCGCGGTCGGCATCGCGGCCTGTACTTTCCTGGATGGTAATTAACCAGAGAGGAAAGTACAGGCGTCCTCGCTTGTTGTCAACCGTGCTCAGCAGGATCGATCACGGGATGCCCGACTACCCCCTGCGAGGTCGTCACCGCGGTAGTCACCGCCGAGATCATGCCGGCGCTGACTGAGCTGGCGTCGATGCGACCGCGCATCGACTTCGCGGGGAGCCCGATGTCGTGATCGTGGACGAAATCCCCAGCGCGATCCGCGTAATTTGAACGCATCAACGTTGACATCGAGACCACGATTGTGATCGACCGACCGCGCGCCATCGTTTCCTCCTACGCCGCCGACCCATCCAACGCCCCTGATTGGTACGTCAACATCGACTCGGTCGAGTGGAAGACGCCACCACCGTTGCACGTCGGCTCCGAGGTCGAGTTCGTCGCCCGATTTCTCGGCCGCACGCTGCGATACACCTACGAATTCGCCGAGCTGATCTCCGGTGAGCGTCTGGTCATGCGCACCCAGCAAGGCCCGTTCCCGATGGAGACCGCCTACACGTGGGCTACCGAGTCCGACGGCTCAACGCGCATGACGCTCCGCAATCGAGGTGAACCAGCCGGGTTCTCCAGGGTGCTGGCCCCGATCATCAAACCCGCCATGCGCCGCGCCAACCGCAAAGACCTCGCCACCCTGAAAGCGCTGCTCGAGTCTCGACCCGATTGAACCCGCCGGGCAACACGGCGTAGCTGGTCACCGCTTCCTCGTGGCCGCGGTAGCGCGTCGATTGACCGCGAACTCGAACGCCTCGTCGAGGAGGCCCTTCCAGCTCCGCGCCCGGTCGTGCGGGATCGCGGCCCATTCACGGAACCGTCGGCCGGCCGGCGCGAACGGTTGAGCACGTTCGGCGGCGACGAGCTCGTCGACGCGGGCTTCGGCGAGCTTGACGAGCAGATCGCCGGTGCGCCGATCGCACGAGGCGAAGAACGCGCCGTTCCATCGCAGACAAGGCAGCCCCATCATCGTCGAACGACGTCACACCCGGCCGCTCCGAGCAACGGCGCGGCCAGGTCCCAGAACCTGGCCTCGCCACGAAGCATCGGACCGCTCATCGGCGAAGCTCCGCTGGTGTCGGCACGCGCCGAGTCGCCGAACGGATCAGTCCCGAGGATCGAGCCCTCCGCCCGTCGTCGGAGCCGATCGAGATAGTGCGTCCATCCGCCTGCGTGGGCGCCCGCGGCGAGATCGTCGAGGCCGCGGTGGACCAGCCGGACCACGTCGCTCGCTTCGGCGGTCGCGGTGAGATCGATCTCGACGGTCGTCGAGCCTGGGGGGATCGCGACGTCGGCGCGTTCCCATCCGTACGTGAACACGACCCGCGCGGCGGCACCAACTCCACGTACTGACCTGAGCATGTGTCGCCATTGGCGTGCGTCCAGCGCACCATCCCGCCGGGCCGGGGATCGAGCGTCGCGTCCTCGGCCATCCACTGCACGAACAGCTCCGGGTCGGTCAACAGCTCGTACAGCACCTGCGCGGGAGCGTGAACGGTCAACTCTTGGACGACGAGCTTCACGACGCCGACCGCTTCTTCGGGAGGGCTGCCCTTGCCCTTCGACCGCCATCGACTCGGCAGTGGCCTGCAGCCGTTGCAACGGCGCCGCCCAGAACTCGTCGAGGAACGAGGCGATCTCGCTCGACCCGTTGCAGGTCGGCCCGATACAGGCGCCGGTTGGCGTCGACCCGGACCGTCACCATCCCGGCGTCGCGAAGCAGCTTGAGGTGCTGGCTGGCCGCCGACTTCGACAACCCGGCCGCGTCGAGCCAGTTCGCTAGCCGGCTCGTTCCTCGTCCCACACCAGCCGCAACATCGCTCGTCGGCCTGGGTGGGCGATCGCACGCAACGCGCTCGTCCGACGCGTCGGGCGTCATGGCTGACGTCCCATTGCCGCCAGCAACCGGTCCTGTGCCGATGCACCCTCGGCTACGATGACCGCCGGTCCGACCAGTCCGCTGGCGCGGCCACGCTCGGGCATCTCCGGCAAGAACATCGCGATGCACGCCTCCACCAGCTCCGGGTCCAGTGACGCGTCTTGACCGGTCGCGTCGCCAGGTCCCACGTGTGGATCAGCGCATCCATGAACGTCCCGGCGACAGCATGAGCGACCGGCCATTCGAATCCGAGCGGCGACATGCACATCCGCTCCAAGACCGCCTGGAGTCGGAAACCGCTCCGCAACCGTGCGAGTCCCAGTCGATAGTCCTCGACTGTGCGGCCTGATTCGCATGCGGACGCGGCCCATCGGCGAGCGCGCCAACAGGTAGTCGGTTCCGGCGACCATGTGGTCCATCAATTGCTGCACGTTCCAGTCGGTGCACGGCGTGGACTGTTCAACTGTGACGCGGACACACCAGCCATCACCGTTCGCCGCTGGGTCGTCGCCCGCTCGAACAACACAACCGGATCTCAGCGCTCATCGCCCCTCCCCCAAGTTCAGCGATTCGCTTAATTTAGGAGAGTGTGAATCAGACGTCAAGCGCTCGAGCTGCGGTTCGACTGGGGATCTCAGTCGAGCGCCTCGATCAGCTCGCTGATCCGGCGGTCGCGTATCCGGTGTTGAGGGAAGTGAGAGGTAGCGGAGCGTGCCGTCGCGGCCGATGACGGCGTCGGCGCCGAGTTGGTGGATGTCCTCGGTCGGGCGACGGAGGCGTCGACCAGCACGGACAGTCGGGGGTAGATCCGGATCGTGCCCGGCGACCACACCTGCCGGTTCTGCCCCGTTCTGCGCCGAGCAGCTGGTAGAGGACACGCTCGCTGTCAGCGACGACGTCGAAAGCGAGCCGAAGGTCGGTCCGGTACGCGGCGAAGCGGTCGGGAGTGGCGAACGTGACGATGGCGATCCTGGCGTCACCGAACTGGTCGAGGTGATCGCGCACGGCGATCACGTGTTCTTGGCAGGGCAGTCAAGCGAGGTGCCGATGCAGCACCAGCACCAGTGGTCGCCCCCGCATCTCGGCGCGTGCGCCATGGCCGCCCCTCGTGATCGACGAGCTCGACATCGGGGAACGTGTCACCGACGTCGAGGCTCAGTTCCCTTTCCGGCCGGCGCTGCACGGGCGGATCCGAAGCCGCCTTTTCACGGAGTCGCCCACGTCAGCCCGACGTCGGTCACGGCGTGCTCGATCGCCTCCACGAGCCGATCGAGGACCTGCACGCCTCGAGATCGCTAGGGCCAGGAGCAGCACGTTTCCCGTCGGTTTCGGCGACGACCACCGGTGCCTGCCCGGCCGCTGCAGCACGAATCGTGGCGGGTTGGTCGTTGCGATGAAAGGTGTCGAACGGCACCGGCAAACCGGCCTGGCAGGCCTTCCACTCGGGTCGTGGACGGACCGAGCCATGAGTGATCTCGCACAGCGCACAGTGCCGTCGACCGAGACGGGCACCGACCCAATAGGCGAGTTCGCCGCGCCAGGTGCTGTCGGCGTCGTACACGCCGACGAGGCGCACGATCCGCTCGGTCGGTGCGGCGTTCGGAGGACCTCATCGCGCACAGCATCGCCGATCGAGTGTCCACCACATCGGCGGTCGTGCCATCGGCGCGTGTGCTCGAGCACGGCAATCGTCCCGAGCACGAGCCCGAAGATCAAAGTGCTCCACGGCGAACGTGGCCCAACCGACCATGCTCGCCATGTCCGCGATCGTGCTCCCCGAGCCGGTGATCCTGGCGGCCACGGGCAGGCCGAAGACCGCGGACACCACGAACACGGCCACGCCGTAGGTGGCACCAGCAGCGACCAGCGCGGACCCGAACAGCGCCGAGATGTGGAACAGCGGGGTGAAGAACCCGTGATCCTGGTAGGTCACCGAGGCGACCATGGCGAACATCGCCATCGCTGCACCAGCGATCATCCCCGCCATGCCCCCTCGCACGAGCGTCGCCTTGACGGATTGGGTTGTGCTGGACGGTGACATCGATGGTTCCTTTCGTCGCGGTCCGCCCACCGTGGACGAACCGCACCGGAACCCACCGACGACGCCGACGCTTCCATCAGAATCAGTCGAAAATCAGATGGAAGGATCCTGTCGCTCACCGGGTCTCTTTCTCGAAGGGAGGAGACTTGGACGCGATGGCCGACGAGTCACAGACCAGCGAGCCGAACCCCCCTCGCGCTGCGGCAGGTCCATTTGACGCCTTCGTCGACCCACATCTCGCGGTGCTGCTCCGCGTCGCCCGATCCCTGTGCCGGAACTCGGATGACGCCGAGGATCTGGTGCAGGACACGCTGATCCGTGCCTTCAACGGTCTCGACACGTTCGACGGCGCCTACCCCCGGGCATGGCTGCTCACGATCATGCGCAATGCCAACATCAACCGCCACCGGCGACAGCGACCCGGTCTCCTCCGCGATGCCAGCGACCTCGCCGGCGAAGCCGACCGACGCAACCCGCCAGCACCGAGCGCCGAGGACGTCGCTGCCGCTCACACACCACCATCATGGCTCGCCGATGCGCTGGAGCGTCTGTCCACCCCGCACCGCGAGGTTGTCGAACTCGTCGACATCGATGGCCTCAGCTGTGAGGAAGCCGCCGCCGCGCTCGGCATCCCGGCGGGCACGGTGATGAGCCGCCTCCACCGCGCTCGCCACGGCATGCGCGCCCATCTCGCGCACCACCCTGACCTTCGGAGCCAACACCGATGAACCCACGCGATGTACTCGACATGTTCCGACGCAGGGGTGGCAGCCGCTGCATCGAGATCGGTCGACGGATCCAGTCCTACCTCGACGACGGCCTCGACCCAGACACGGCCGCGAAGGTGTCACACCATCTCGCCGCCTGCCGCCGCTGCGGCCTCACCGCCGAGGACTACCGACGCCTCAAGCTGGCCCTCGCCGAAACCTCGGCCCCGATTCCCGTCGAACCCTTGCAACGGCTGCGAGCCCTCGCCGCCGACCTCGCCTCCGGCGGCACGTCACGAGCGTGACCGCCGCCGAGCCAAGCGCATCGCGCTGGAAGCGGCGGGCTCGCACCATTCCGCTGATGCTCGCCGCCACCGTCGTCGGCTTGCTCGCAAGTCCGATCATCCTCCCCGCAGCGGCGGTCGTCGACCTCGCCAAGGGCCGCGTCCGCCTGCCTACCGTCCGGGTGGCGCTGTTCCTGATCCAGTACGGCATCAACGACTGCGTCGAGATCCTGCTCGCACCCCTGTACTGGATGCAGGCCGGCTTCGGCACCCGACTCCACCAACCGACATCCATCGCCCGCCACGAACGACTCCAGGACTGGTCCGTCGACATCCTCGCCCGACGCGCCGAACGGCTGCTCGGACTCCGACTCGCCATCGACCGCGACTCGGCGGCGCGCTCACCCCTGGCCCGGTCATCGTGTTGTGCCGACACGTCAACATCGTCGACGCCTCGCTCCCGACGCTGCTCTACCAACGCCTCGGGTACCGCACACGCGGGGTGATCATGGCCGAACTGCTCGCCGACCCCGGCTTCGACCTCATCTACGCCAGGACCGGGTCAGTGTTCATTCCCCGCGCCACGAGGCCCCGAGGCCGTTGCCATGGTTCGCACGCTCGGCCAGCGCCTCGACGCCACGACTGCCGTCGTCATCTTCCCCGAAGGCCGTCTGTTCCGCCCTGACCGCCTCGAACGAGCCAAGACGCGGCTCGCGCTCGAGAACCCCGAGCGCGCCGCACGACTGGACTCACTCAGTCACGTCCTGCCGCCTCGCCCCGGCGGCGTGCTCGCGCTCCTCGACACCATCCCCGCCGACGTCGTCGTCATCGCCCACACCGGACTCGACCAGTACGCATCGTTCACCGAGCTCGCCAAAGCCGTTCCGCTCCGCAACCCGATCCACGTCACTGCATGGCGAGTCCCCGCCGACCAGATTCCGGCCGACGATGGCGAGCGCATCGCGTGGCTCGACGAGCAGTGGCTGCTCGCCGACCAGTGGATCGCGCGCCAAGCCGACCACACGAGCCCGAAGCAGCCGTAGCGGTCAACACGCGAGCTCGACGCCGCAGCCGGGGCACATAGAACTGGAGGTCGAACACAACGATCCAGCGTCGCCTCGAGTGCAGAACGCACGTTGCTCGGACCGCTAGTCCGGCGAGCCCACGTTTGAACCATGGAGGAACTGGACTGTGCTCTGCGGGAGTTCTGAGTCGATCAACACTGGCGTCGTCCCACACGGCCTCTCGAGTAGGAGCCCCGTACAACCTCAGCCATTCTGTGTGGCGACATGGCGGCCTCGCCGCGGTTGCCT
>CAVRBV010000017.1:0-123715 GCA_963719295.1 Ilumatobacteraceae bacterium | reverse complement strand
TGTCCGGTGACGTGGCCTATGAGCCAGAGCCCATCGACCGGCCGGCGCTGGGGAACGTGCTCGTCTGCTGTGCCCAGCCCGGCGGCGACCTCGTCGTCGATCTGTAGGGCGGAATGTCGTCGTTGCAGTTCGACAGCAAGGCCGCCGCAGAGCTTCGCTCGTACCTGATCGCACCCGAGTCGGAGCCGGGGAGGGCGGACTCCCCGGCTCCGGGCGGGCCGTGGCGGACGGTCAGCGGTGCAGCTGGATGAACGGGTTGATGTTGGTCGTCCAGTCCCGACGGGAAGTACTCGAACCAGGTGCTCGAGCCGTTCGACACGCTGATCTTGTACTCGCGTTGTAACCGCAGCCCCAGCCGAGGGCGAACGCCCGCGTGAGCTCGTCCGAGCTGGACGAGCTGTTGGCGCCGACGTTCGACGACGGCTCCCGAGCGTCGCCCAGGTCGCCGGGATGCCGAGGGCGCTGATCCTGACCTGGCTCTGCGCCCAGTTGACGGTGACGGCAGTGCTCTCGTCGTTGTCGACGGTGATGCTGACGCCGCAACCGGCCGACGCCGGGTGCGTGGAGGCGCCGACGACGCCGGTCGCCGCCAGAGCCGAGGCGAGGAGGAGGGTCTTTGCTTTCATGGGGGTGTCCTTTCGCTTGATCCGCCGGGGATCGGCGGGTTGGGGACACCGTGACCGCGGCGTGCTAGCGGGGCGCTAGCCCGCTCGTCGTATTCCGGGGTGACCTGGCGGCTCTACAAACAGTGACCACCGGCGCGAAGGGAGATGGCGATGGCCACGGCAACGACGTCTGTCAAGAAGGCGTTCGACACCCAGGACGACCTCAAGAGCCGGCGCGAGCACTGTGCCGTCGCGGCCAGGACGCTCGCCTCGCTCGACCGGGTGCGAGGCCAGCAGGTGCGGGTCCATCACGACGCCGAGTTCGCGCTGTACACCGTGAGCGAGCTGCTCCACGAGACGACAGATTCCGCGTGCGCATGGGCCTGCCCGGGCGCCAGCGCATCGGGCCCGGCCGGGGAGTTCGACGGCATCCTCGACACGAAGATCATCGACCCCGACCTGTGCGACGAGGACGCCCGCACCGCCGGCGAGCTCGTCGAGCGATTGGACGACGACGGCTCGCAGACGCACCTCATCGCCATCGCACCCCACGGTGGCGACATCGAGCCGCACACCGACGAGCAGGCCGAGCGGGTTGCCGACCGTCTCGGATCGCAGCTGGCGAGCGCCTGGCGGTGCAAGGGCTGGCGGCCGAACGGCGGCGCCTTCGCCCGCTGGCACATCACCTCCACGGATATCGACCCGGCCAGCTTCCCGCTCCTCGGCACGGTGGCGTCGCGGCGCTTCGCCCGCGCCGTCGCCTTCCACGGCTTCGACGACGAAGCGGGAGTGCTGATCGGCGGAACGGCGCCCGACGCAGGTGAAGGAGCAAGTCCGAGACGCCATCGCACGGGTGCTCCCCGCCGATCTCGGCGTGCGGATCGCCGACCTGACGAGCGGTACGCCGGCGACGATCCGAACAACATCGTCAACCGGCTCAGCCCCTGCGGCGGCATCCAGATCGAACAAGGCTCGAGCCCCACGCGACGATCACGCCATCGCCATCGCCGACGCCGTCGCCGACGTGCTCCGCCCGCGTTCACCGCGTGACCTCGAATGGATCCAAGAGTTGATGGCGCAGCTGTGGGCGAGGGCCCGGTCGATCGCCGACCGCGTTCTCGCGTCGATGACGCCCGTCGGGCCGGCGGTCCGCACCGCACTTCGACCGGTCGCGCCGTCGCTCGCAGCGGCGAGCGGTCACGCCGAACGCCCCCACCTCGAGCGGCGATCGTCGCAGCGTGGACGCGCAGCGTCTCCGCCTCCTGGCGCCAGCCGGCACCGCGCGTGCGCTCGACGACGTCGGCCAGCTCGAGCTCACTGCGAGCCAGCCACGGCACGGCGCCCAGTCGATGACCGAGCTCGACCGCTCGGCGCATCCGCACCTCGGCCTCGTCCAGTCGCCCGAGGACCCGGCACAGGGCGCCGAGGTGGTGGTCGACCGGACCCCAGAAGGCGGCGAGTGGCCCGACGCGCACGGCCCGCGCCGGATGGACGGCGAGCAGGTCGTGCAGCGCCTCGGCGTGACGAGCGTCGCCGAGCACGGCGCAGGCATCGCAGTAGAACCCGATCACCGGCAGCCACTCCAGATCGCGGCGGACGCGATCGAAGCCGAGCGCCGCCTGCTCGTCGAGCAACTCGGTACGCCAGCTCGGGCGCGCCACCGCGCGCGCGGTGACCGCCAAGCCGGCCATGAAGGTGGGCACCGGCGCCAGCTCGTCGCGGGCCGAGGCCATCAGCTCCACCATCGCCGGAGCCTCGCCGCGGTCGATGCCGCTCAGGACGGCGTTCGTGAGGTGTACGGCACGCGGCGTTCGGGTCGGTGCCGGCCGACAGGTCGAAGGCGCGTTGCGAATGCCGATCGGCGTCGCCGTAACGACCCTCCATGAGCGCCGTGCTCGCCGCCATCGTGGACGCCAGGGCCAGCTCGTACGGGAGTCCGATCTCGTCGGCGATCGCAGTGAAGCTGGTCACGGCCGTGTCCCAGGCCGTTCGGTCGGCGAGCTCCAACGCTGACCACGCCGCCCCGTACCAGCCGTTGGCCAGCACGAGCAGGTTCCGCGGGAGGACGCGGCGTCGATGATCTGGCGGCTCAGCCGGCCGAGCACCACCGGGTCGTCGACGACGATCGAGTCGCGAGCGGTGCCGAGCGACAGGAGCAGCTCGCGGCTGAGGTGCTCGCCGCGACACGGCGTCGAGCACCAGCCGGGCGGCCTGCTGGCGGCGTTCGAACGCCGACTCGCTCGGGTCGAAGCCGAGCTGACGCTTGAGCATCGCCGCCGCAGTCGGTCGCAGCACGCCCTCGTCGGGTCCCAGCCGGGCGATCGCGGTGTCGAGGACCGTGATGCGTTGTGGATCGCTGCGCCCGTAGCGGACGGTGGCGGCCAGGCCGATGGCAGCTCGCCCGTACAGGGCGACGTCGTCGAGGTCGTCGGCCACGCCGAGCGCGCGCGAAGCACCCGTCGGCGTCGTCGGCGCGACCGGCGCGCGGACAGGGCCGCGCCAAGGTGGAGCAGCGTCTCGGCTCGCTCGTGCGTGCTGTCCGTCGCCAGACGCTCGGCGAGCTCGTAGCGGGCGATCGCCTCGTCGACGTCGGTGGCCACCATCGCCGCGTCGCCAGCGCGACGCGGCCCACTCGGGCGGCGTGGCTCGATGCGCCAGGGTCGGCCTCGGCCACGAGGGCCCAGTGACGGGCGACGTCGAACACGGCGGCGTCGTCTGCTGATGCCGTCGCTCGGCCGCCGTCTCGAGCACCTCGGCCGCCCGCCGGTGGAGGAGCAACCGGCGCTGCGCCGACGTCGACTCGTACACCGCGCTCTGCACGAGAGCGTGACTGAACGCCACCGTGGTGGCCGACGTCTCGGTCGACGAGCCCCGACAGCAGCGCGTCCTCGATCGCCGCCACCACGCGCTCGGACGGCAGGTCGACCAACCGTCCGGCGAGCTCGGAAGGGAAGCGACGTCCGAGCGCCGCGCCGGACCGCAACAGTGATTGGGCATCCTCGGACAGCGCCGTCAACCGGCGCCCCAGCGTCTCGCGCAGCCCGATCGGCACCGACGCCCCGCCCGCACCGACCGAGCCGGCCCCTTCGAGCAGGTGCTCGGTCAGCTCCTCGACGAAGAGCGGGTTGCCGTCCGTCGCGTCGGCGACGGTGCGCACCAGCTCGGGTGCGGCGGTGCCGCCCGCGACCGCCTCCACGAGCGCCGTGAGGTCGTTGCCGCCGAGCCCGCCGAGCGTCACCCGTTCGATCGTCGCGTAGCGCCGCAACTCGGCGAGGGCGCCGGCGTTGGCGCGGTCCTGATCGGTCGTGCGCACCGTGCCGAGCACCGTCACGTTGGAGAGTCGGTGGTCCCCAGCGAGGTGAGTCAGCAGCGACAGCGATGCCGCATCGGCCCAGTGGAGGTCTTCGAGGACCACCAGCGCCGGGCCCAACCCCCCGAGCAGCGCCGCGACCGCCTCGAACAGCAGCCGCCGCTCGACCCCGGGCTCGGCGACGCTGGCCGCGTCGGCCCACGTCGGATCCACCGCCAGCTCGGGGAGCAGGCGGGCGAGGTCGGCGGCGACCGGACGGCCGTGGTGCCGACAGTGCTCGACGACGGCCCGAACGGGGTCGATGAACGGCTCGTAGGCACCGAGGCGATCCTGCGTGCAGCGCCCCCACAGCACGGACGCATCGTCGGGCATCGACCGCGGCCAACTCGCCGACGAGTCGGGTCTTGCCGGCGCCGGCTTCGCCGGACACGAGCACGATGCGAACGCGACGTTCCCAGGCCGCGCTGAGACGACCGAGCTCGTCGTGCCGGCCGACGAACGCGTAGCGCCGCTGGACGCCGGCAAAGTTGCCGATGAACCGTTGCCCGATCGGCACCGGAAGGTCGGTCGCCGGTCGCAGCGTGACGGCAGGGAGTTGCGCCGTCTCCACCGTGGCGACCGTCGCGGCGGCGATCATCGCGGCGCGGTCGGCGCCGCTGAGGTTCAACGCGTCGAGGAGCAGGGCGACGGTGGTCGCCCGCGGCGCCCGGCGACGCCCGGCCTCGAGGGCGGCGATGCCGGTAGCGCTGATCCCCGCCCGCTCGGCAAGGCGCTCCTGGGTGAGCACGGCGGCGACGCGGTGGCGGCGGAGCAGCTCGCCGAACGGCTCGGTCGCGGCACCCACCGCCCAGCAACGTACCGCGTGGCGACCGGCCGTTTCGGGAGATGTGAGGCCGATGTGAGGGCGCTGTCGCTGGAGCGGACCCGGCCCGCGGGCGGACGATGCAACAGCAACCAACGCGAACCGAGGAGCGACCAATGTCAACCGCCACGACCCTGATCCCGACGATCCCCGCCGGAACGGCGATCGTCCTGACCGACGACCTCCTCGGGCTGCCCCTGCTCGAGCGGTCCCTGGGTGGACCGATCCACGCTTCGCGGCGCCGTGGTGGACACCACGGTCGCCGGCGTGATCACCGTCCACGGCGTCGCCGACGTCCTCGGTGCGGCCGACGTCATGGTCGACATCACGGTGGCCGGCACCGACACCGGCGCGCCCGAGGCCGAGCTGCGCCTCACCGTGGCCGCCGGCTCTCCATGGGGCCCGGCGGGCCTCGCTCTCACCGCCGTCACGATCCAGCTCCGGATGTACGGCGACCCCGGGGACCGGCACGTCGAGGGGACGCTGACGGGAACCACCATGCACGGGCCGATCACGTTCACCGTCTCGGTGCCGTCCGCCGACGCCTCGGTCTGGACGCTCGCGACCGAGGTCGACGGCGCACTGATCGCGGTGCTGACCGACGTCGCCGGCGACGCCCTCGCGTCGCTGACCGGCGGCGACGCGCCCATGATCGACCTCGGCGCCGTCGCCCGTGTCGCGCTCGGAGTGTCCGTCGACATGGCCGGACCTTCGATCGCCGCCATCACGGCCGAGCTGGCGACCCCCTCCTGGTCGCCGACCCCTCTGCTCGAAGTCCGCGACGTGGTCGCCCACGTCGGCGTCGAACACCCGCTCGATCGGGTGATCCGGGCGGTCGAGGTCGACGTCCACGGCACGTTGCGCCTCGGCACCGTCGAGCTGGCGATCAGCGCGCAACGCCGGCCCGGCGACGACGCCGCCGCTCCCTGGGTGTTCCGGGGCGGCCTCGCGGAGGCGCCGGCACCGACGCTGTCCTCGGTGCTCGAGGGCTTTGGCGGGTCGGCGGTGATGTTGCCGAGCGAGGTCCCCGACGTCAGCCTGACTCGCCTCGACATCGCGGCCACGCCGCAGCACGGTGCGTTCACGGTCGACGCCGCATGTGAGGCCGGGTGGACGTTGCCCTTCGGAGGCGCCGGGCCGACCGTCGGCCGCGTCGCACTGCGCGTCGAGCGGCCGCCGACGACAGCGGACGAGGCGGCAACCACCGCCATCACGATCGATGTCGAAGGATCTGGGCGGATGCCGATCGCCGACGGGTTCGACGTGACCGGCCTGGAGCTCACGTTCCACCGCCGAGGGCGCCGAGCACACGTGGACGGTCGGCGGCACGATGGCGGCCGAGATCCTCGCCGTCCCCACGACGTTCTCGGCCAGCCTCACCGATGGCCCCGACGGTCGCGTCTTCTCCTTCGAAGAGGCGGTGGCCGAGGGGCAGGAGGGCCGCCTGGCGGTCGACCTCGGCGGCGCCGGTTCGCTGGGCGTCGACCGGCTGCTCCTGCGCGTCACACGTCCGCGCACCGGTGGCACGCCGACGGAGGCGCCCGCCTCGACACGTCCTCGGCGTACGCCTGGACGGTCGAGGCGGCCGGGCACCTCGACCTCGTCGAGGGCGCGCGTCGTCGTCGACGGGATCATCGTGCTGGAGGGTGCGCCGGGGCTGCTCCACCTGTCGCTGCGCCCCGGCGCCGGTGACCGGGCAGCCGAGGTGGACGTCGCCCTACCGGGCACGGACTCGGTCCGCCTGCACCTGGGCCTGGAGCGGATCGACGTGGCCCGCCGGGCCGATCCCGGCGCCGCGACGTGGACCGTCCAGGCCGACGTGACGACATGGTTCAGCGGGCTCCCCGACGCCGTCGCCGATCTCCTGCCCAGCTCGTCCGAGAGCGAGCTGCGGGGGCGGCTCGAGGTCATGAGTGGCCTCGACGCTCACGTCGCCGTGGCCATCGACCCGGTGCTGCCGGTGCAGTCGTTCCGGCTACCGGCCGTCGATGTCGCCGGATCCCAGGTCGACCTCGGCGCCACGCCGAGCGCGGTGTCGATCGGGCGCCTCGACCTGCGTTGGTCCCGCGGCGGCCAGATCACCGTCGACGTCGACTTCGGCATCGGACTCCCCGTTTCTCTCGATGACGAGCTGGCCGGGGGCCACGACGTGCTGGTGACCTACGACGAGGCCACGCACGCGGGGCTGCTCCACGCCCGGCTCACCGCCTCGACGGCCGGCGGCACCCCCTCACTGTCGGTCACGCCGCTCGACTCGCCGTTCACCGACCTCGCCTTCGACCCTGTCGCGCCCGACGCGCCGATCGACGCGCCACGCCACGCGACGTTCGACCTCGGCGAGTACGGCTCGCTCGCCCTCGAGGTGCCGACGATCGCCGTCAGCGGTGACACCATGCGCGTGTCGGGTGGTTTCACCCAGCACGACCTCGCGTTGCCGCTCGGCCCTGTCGCCTGGGTGCTCCAGGCGCTCGACCTCGCCGAAGCTGGCGGCGCTGCTGCCGAGCAAGCTCCCGCTGCGCGACCTGCCGATCCTCACAGCGGCCGCGCGAACTCGACGTCGAGCTGCTGCTGGAGACGATCGTGTCCGACGTCGCCGACATGCCCAACATCGAGCTGCCTGCCGGAACCGAACTGCGCGACGCGCTGCAGACGTTTGCCGACCGCCTCGACCAGCTGCCCGAGCGGCTGATGCCGTACCTCGACATCCACGTGCCCGAGCACCTCGCCTTCGATGTCGCCGGCTCGGTGGCCGGGGCCGTGCGGGGCCGGGTCAGCGTCGCCACCGCCGACGGCGCGGTCGGCCACGACGTCGCGACCCCGCTGCGATTGCTGTTCCCGGGGCTCTCGGCCACGGGACCGGTCCTCAACGGGATCGAGTTGTGGAGCCTGTCCATCGGCGAGATCCTCGGCGGAGCGGCCCTCGTCGTCACCGCCGACCTCAACGTCGACCAGTTCGACATCCTGCCGCTCGCCGCCATGCTCGCCGCTCCCGACGCCCTCGAGTCGGCGCTGCCGCCGACCACGGACCTCACCCGGAGGCTCGTCGCCGAGCGGGTGACGCTGCTGATCGTCCCCGAGGCATTCGTCGTCGTTCCGGTCTTCTTCGAGGACCTCGGCGTGGAGTACCGAGGTAGCGAGGGCATCGACCTGGGCGCCCACCTCAGCTTTCCGCAGCCGTCCGTCGACCTGGCCGGCGCGTTCGCCCTGTTCGGCCGGCTGAAGTCGTTCTTCACCAGTCGCGACGCCATGCTCGACGAGCACGACATCGCGTCCAGCGGGCTGGACCTCGAGCTCACCGCCGGCCCGGCGTTCCTGCAGCTGCCGGACTACCTCGGTGGTCAGCTGCTCGGTTCGCGCACGGCCACGTCGTCGGTCTCCGCCGGCGCCGGCCTCACCCATCTGCTGAACGGGCTCAAGCGCCTGCACATCGACGAGCTGCTCGCGGCGGTTCCCGAGGCGATGCGCCAGGGTCCGCCGGCGGCGACCCCGCACGTCGAGATCGGACCGGTCGACATCGACGGCATCTGGAGCGCGTCCACGCCTCCCGGCTCGCCCCGTGGTCTCGCCGTGCACGTCGGAGGCAGCGCCATGGTCGGCCCGGCCACCGGCCTCCAGGCGGCCGTCGACGTGCGCACGGCCGGCACCAATGCCATCGGCCTCGGCTTCTCGGTCGACGGCGCGATCGGTGGCCTCGTCGGGATGCACCTCGACGGCGCGCTGGACACGGGCGCCCTCACCCGGGGCGCCGGTGGCGGCGTGCTCACGTTCACCGACCCCTCGGCGCGGGTCCGGATGTCCGGTCCGATCTGGGCGCCGCCGCAGTTCACGGTGGAGTTCTGGCTGCGCCCGACGGCGCTCAGCAACTACAACCAGACGGTCTCGGCCGACGACCGGTGGGGTGCCTTCGTGTTCCACACCACCGACGGCGGAGCGGTCTACTGCGGCACCGACGGCGTCACTCGCTTCACCCCGGCCGATCTGCCGGCCGGAACGATGCGCGCCGGCGTCTGGCAGCACATCGCCTTCTCGTTCGACCACGGCACGGCCGTCGTCCATCGTGATGGCGTGCCGATTGCCACCAAGCATGGATTGCGCTTGCCCGAACCCTGGACCGGGATGCGCCTCGGGACGTCCGCCCCGGGATCGCAGATCCAGGGCGACCTCGCCGAGCTCCGGGTGTGGGATCACGCCCGGTCGGCGTCCGAGATCGTGGCGTCGATGCACGGGCGGGCGGGCGGAGACGAGCCGGGACTCGTCGCGTGCTGGCCGCTCGACGAAGGGACCGGACCCGTCGTCCACGACCGGTCCCCGCACCACTTCGACGGCGCCGCGACCCTCACGACGTGGAGCGCCGCGGACGCGACCGCCCTCCCGATCGGCGGTCCGCCAGCCGCGCCGGCGGTGCGGATCTCGGGCACCAGCAGCCTCTCCCTCGGGGGCCGAACGGTGTTCCACGGCCACGTCGCCGTGCAGCCCGACCGGGCGACGCTCGACGGGGACCTCGACGTGTTCGGCGACGGCACGCTGCTCAGCGTTCGCGGCCACGTCGCTGGAGCCATCGACCGCGAGCACTTCCGCCTCGACGGCCAGGCGGACGTCGCCCTCGAAGGGCTGCACCTTGCGGCGATGACGGCTGCGCTGACCGATCAGCGGTTGGCGCTGCACGGCGCGTGGCTCGGCGTCCTCGACACCGACCTCGTCATCGACGGCGCCGGCGGCCGCCTCATCGTCAACGGTTCGATCACCGGCGGCTTCCCGCTCGACGTCACGCTGCCCGCGCTGACCGTGCCGACCCCGGAGCGGCCGGTGAAGCTGACCGACGGCATGCACCTATCGACCACCGTGCAAGTCGCCTTCAACGTGCGCGCCGAGACGGCGACCGGTCTGGCGCTCGACGGCAACGTCGCCGTGCTCGTCGACGGGCGGTGGCGTACCTTCCACCTCCGCCTGAGCGCCGTGCCCGCCGACTTCGCAGCGCTCCAGCGCCTCGTCGCCGACTACGTGCGCGGTATGACCCGCGACATCGTCACGTCCCTCTACCCGACCGCCCACGATTGGGTCAACGGGGTCGCCTCGGGCGCCATCGGCTGGACCCGCACGGCCTGGGACGACACCGCGGCCGTCCTCAAGACGTGGTTCCAGCAAAGCCCCGGCGCCGTCGCACGGATGCTCGACGACGCGTCGTTCAGTCCGGGTGAGATCGGCCACGTGTTGAAGGCCGAGTTCGTTCGCGACTGGAACGACATGGTGCAGGCGTTCAAGTCCGCCAACCTGAGCATCGGCAAGGTCGCCGACGCCGTGTTCGCCGTGTTCGAGCAGCCCTTCGGCCGGGATCTGGTCACCCAGGCTCGCAGTGTGACCAGCATGCTCCGGAGCTGGTACGACGCCAACAGCATCGCCTCGATGCTGCGCCGCAACTTCAACCTCGGCACGACGTGGACACTCCAGATCCTCGCCGAGCAGCGCTACATCACCAGGGAGATCGCCGCGGCCGCCAAGGACGTGTGCCATCTCCTCGCCAGTGAGACGGCCGCCGCGTTCGGGACCATCGGCATCGCCGGCGACGACGCCCTGCGCAGCCTCGCCGCGATCTACACCGACACCAGCCCCGCGGTCATCGCCTCGTCACTGGCCGCAGCCGGCTACGCCCGCTCGACCCTCAACGGCGTGCTCGCCGGCTGGAAGCTCCCGCCACTCTGATCCGAAGCCGCCATCTGGTCACTCTGCGTCTCAAACGGCGATCTGGTCACCCAGATTCTCGATATCGAGAAGGAGAGTGACCAGATCGCCACTCGCCCGCTCACGCCGCTGGTGGCGCGGCGATCGGCCGCCCGACGGCAAGCTGCCCAGCGACGTCGGCGGGAAGGGCCGCGCCCAACTGGTGATCGGCCTCGGCGCCGACCGCGTCGAGCACGGTGGCGAAGAAGCAGCGGGCGGCGACGGCGAACACCACGTCGGCGATGTCGTTGTCGGACATTCCGACGGCCCGCAACACCTCGATGTCGCCCTCGTCGACACCGGCGGCGTCCCGCGCCACCTTGCGGGCGAAGGCCACCAGGGCGCGGTCGGTATCGTCGAGCTCGGCGGCGCCGGGCTCGCCGGCGATCGACCGCATCGTCGATTCGTCCCCGCAGGCGTCACGGAGGAACTTCGAGTGGGCGACGGCGCAGTAGGTCGACCGCAAGGCCTGCGCGGCGGCGATGGTGACGAGCTCGTAGCGGCGACGATCCATGCCCCCGCGGACCGCGGCGTTGAGTGCCGACCACGCGGCGGCGACCGTGGGGCGCGACGCGAAGGCCGCGGCGTAGTTCGGCAGGTACCCCCACTTGGCGGTCTCGCCCTCGTACCACGCTGCGAGGGCTGCGTCGTCCTCGCCACCTCGGGGATGGATGAGCATGGAACCTCCTGTCGGCGACGTCCGGCTGCAATCGTAGGAGCGGCGGAGTCGGCGGTACCGTCGCCGCCGTGCGCCGACAGGAGAAGGCCGATCGGATTGGCGAGGTCCTCGACGACCTGTACCCGAACCCGCCGATCCCGCTCGACCATCGCGACCCGTACACCCTGCTCGTGGCCGTCGCCCTGTCGGCCCAGACCACCGACAAGAAGGTCAACCAGGTCACGCCGGCGCTGTTCGCCGAGGCGGACACCCCGGAGCGGATGGCTGCGCTCGGACCCGAGCGGATCCTGGCGCACATCCGCGAGGTCGGCCTGGCACCGACGAAGGCCCGCAACCTGTGGACGGCGGCCAACCAGATCATCGACGCCGGCGGCGAGCTCGTGCCCGACTGGGACTTCCTCGAGTCGCTCGCCGGCGTCGGGCACAAGACGGCGAGCGTCGTGATGTCACAGGCCTATGGGGTGCCGGCGTTCCCGATCGACACCCACATCCATCGCCTCGCCCGCCGCTGGGGGCTGTCGAGCGGCGTCAACGTGGAGCGCACCGAGGCCGACCTCAAGCGGGTCTTCCCGATCGACACGTGGAACCGCCGCCACCTGCAGATCATCTACTTCGGCCGCGAGTACTGCCCGGCGCTGCGCCACGACTTCGCCCTGTGCCCGATCTGCTCGTTCGCCACCTCGAAGCGCCAGATCGACGCCGAGCGCCGGCGACCCCGGCCCCGACGCGCGAGCGCGGCGCCGTAGGGTCGGCCGGATGGCTCGCCGGGTCGCCGAGGTTCGCCAGCTCACGCGGCTGCAGGCGCGGCGGATCGCAGTACGGGCGCAGCTGCTCACGGCGGACCGGCCGCGTGACCTGATCGGCACGGTCCAGCGCCTGGGGCTGCTGCAGAACGACCCGACCACCGCGGTGGCGCGCAACGCCGAGCTGGTCCTGTGGAGCCGTCTCGGATCCGGGTTCGCCCCGGAAGAGCTCGCCGCCGCGCTGTCCGGGCGCGCCCTGGTCGAGATCAGCCTGATGATCCGTCCGGCGGAGGACGTGGCGCTGTTCCGGGCCGAGATGGCCGCTCGCCGGGACGTCGATCGACTGGTCGGCTGGCAGCGCTCCGTGCACGACTGGGTCATGGCCAACGACGCATGCCGTCGCGACATCCTGGCGCGCCTCGACGTCGACGGTCCGCTCGTGGCGGGGGAACTGCCCGACACGTGCATCGTGCCGTGGCGCTCGTCGGGATGGACGAACCAGCGGAACGTGAACCAGATGCTCGAGGTGATGGCCGCCCGCGGCGAGGTGGCCACGTCGGGGCGGCAGGGGAGCGAACGACTGTGGGACCTCGCCGAGCGCGTGTACCCGGACGACCCCGTACCGCCCCTCGACGAGGCGTTGCGCATTCGTGACGAGCTCCGCCTCCGAGCGCTCGGCATCGCCCGCCACCGGGCGCCGGAGACCCCGGTCGAGCCGAGCCACGTCGGTCGGGCCGGCACGGCGGTCTCGGTCGAGGGGGTACGCGGCACGTGGCAGGTGGAGCCGGCGCAACTGGACGCCCTCGACGAGCCCTTCGAAGGTCGGGCCGCGCTGCTGTCGCCGCTCGACCGTCTCGTCTTCGACCGCAAGCGGATCGCCGAGCTGTTCGAGTTCGACTACATCCTGGAGATGTACAAGCCGGCGTCCAAGCGACGCTGGGGGTACTGGGCGATGCCGATCCTCTCCGGGGACGAGCTGGTCGGCAAGCTCGACGCCACCGCCGACCGCAAGGCCGGAGTGCTCCGGATCAACGCCCTGCACCCCGACGTCGAACTGACGCCCGCGGCTCGAGGCGGCGATCGACGCCGAGATCGCCGACCTGGCCGACTGGCTCGAGCTCGCCCTCGAACGCGACGACTGAACGGTTGACTGGCGCCATGATCGTCGACCTGAGCCACCCGATCCACGACGGCATGGTGACGTACCCCGGGCTGCCCGCGCCCGTGTTCCGCGACCATCTCGGTCGCGGTCGAATCGCGAGAGCGCTACGCACCCGGCTACGAGTTCCACATCGGTCACATCGACATGGTCACGAACACCGGCACGTACATCGACACGCCGTTCCACCGCTTCGCCGACGGGCACGATCTCGCCGGGCTCGACATCGCACGCGTCGCCTCGGTGCCCGGACTGCTGATCGATGCGACCGCTGGCCCGGTCGCCGGACCCGAGCTGCTCGACGGCACCGAGGTCGCCGGCCGAGCGGTGCTGTTCCGCACCGGCTGGGACCGGTTCTGGGGCACCGACCACTACGGGGACCCGTCGCACCCCTACCTCGCCGACGCCACGGCGGAGCGACTGGTCGCCGGCGGTGCGGCGGTGGTGGGCATCGACGCGGTGAACATCGACGGCACCGCCGACGGTGCGCGACCGATCCACACGATCCTGCTGGCGGCGGGCGTGCCGATCGTCGAGCACCTGCGCGGGCTCGACGAGCTGATCGGTGCGCCGTTCACCTTCACCGCCGTTCCACCGGCGGTCGTCGCCCTCGGCACGTTCCCGGTGCGCGCCTTTGCCGTCGTCGTCAGGGGGTGACCGGTCGACGACCGGTCACCCCCTCACCGACATCAGTCGAGGTCGAAGCGATCCAGGTTCATCACCTTGGTCCACGCCGCGACGAAGTCGCGGACGAACTTCTCCTGGCCGTCGGAGCAGGCGTAGACCTCGGCGAGGGCGCGGAGCAGCGGAGTTCGAGCCGAACACGAGGTCGACGGCCGTGGCCGTCCACTTCGCGTCGCCGCGTCGCGCGGTCCGAACCTTCGTAGACGCCCTCGGCGTCGGCCGACACCTTCCACGCCGTGCTCATGTCGAGCAGGTTGACGAAGAAGTCGTTGGTCAACGTGCCCGGCCGGTCGGTGAACACGCCGTGCGTCGGTCTGCCCGTGGTTGGCGTTCAGCGCCCGCATGCCACCGACCAGCACCGTCATCTCGGGCGCCGTCAGCGTGAGCAGGTTCGCCCGTTCGAGCAGCAGCGTCTCGGGTGACAGCTTCTCGCCGGCCTGGGAGTAGTTGCGGAACCCGTCGGCCGTCGGCTCGAGCACGGCGAACGACTCGACGTCGGTCCACTCCTGGGTGGCGTCGGTGCGGCCGGGGGCGAACGGCACGGTCACCGTCGTGCCCGGCGTCGCTTCGGCCGCCTTCTCGACCGCCGCGCATCCAGCGAGCACGATCAGGTCGGCGAGCGAGACCTTGGCGGCGCCCGGCTGCCACCGTTGAACTCCTCCTGGATCCCCTCGAGCGTCCGCAGCACGGTGGCGAGCTCGGCCGGGCTGTTGACCTCCCAGTCCTTCTGCGGGGCGAGCCGGACCCGCGCCCCGTTGGCGCCCCCGCGCTTGTCGGTGCCGCGGAAGGTGGCCGCCGACGCCCAGGCGGTCGCGACCAGCTGGGTGACCGACAGGCCGGACGCCGAGCACCTTCTCCTTGAGGGCGGCGATGTCGGCATCGCCGACGAGGTCGTGGTCGACCGCCGGCACCGGGTCCTGCCAGAGCTGCGGCTCGGACGGCACCAGCGCCCCGACGTAGCGGGTGATCGGGCCCATGTCGCGGTGGGTCAGCTTGAACCACGCCTTGGCGAACGCGTCGGCGAGCTGGTCGGGGTTCTCGAGGAAGCGCTTGGCGATCGGCGCGTAGACCGGGTCGAGACGCATCGCCAGGTCGGTGGTGAGCATCATCGGGGCGTGGCGCTTCGCCGGGTCGTGGGCGTCGGGCACGTCGTCCTTGGCCGACGGGTCGGAGGGCGTCCACTGCTTGGCCCCGGCCGGGCTGTGGTCAGCTCCCATTCGTACTTGTAGAGGTTCTCCAGGAAGCCGTTGTCCCACTGCGTCGGGTTGTTCGTCCAGGCACCCTCCAGTCCGCTGGTGAGCGTGTCGGCGCCGTGACCGCTGCCGAAGCGGTTCTTCCAGCCGAGGCCCTGCTCCTCGATGCTGGCGCCCTCGGGCTCGGGGCCGATGTACGTCGGCGCTGACGGCGCCGTGGCACTTGCCGAACGTGTGCCCGCCGACGATCAGGGCGAGCGTCTCCTCGTCGTCCATCGCCATGCGGCGCGAACGTCTCGCGGATGTCGCGGCCGGCGGCGACCGGGTCGGGGTTGCCGTTGGGGCCCTCGGGGTTGACGTAGATCAGGCCCATCTGCACGGCACCGAGCGGGTTCGCCAGCTCGCGGTCGCCGCTGTAGCGCTCGTCGCCGAGCCACGTGTCCTCGGAGCCCCAGAAGATCTCCTCGGGCTCCCAGATGTCCTCGCGACCGCCGCCGAACCCGAACGTGGTGAAGCCCATCGACTCGAGCGCGCAGTTGCCGGTGTAGATCATCAGGTCGGCCCACGAGAGCTTGCGGCCGTACTTCTGCTTGACCGGCCACAGCAACCGGCGCGCCTTGTCGAGGCTGGCGTTGTCCGGCCAGCTGTTGAGCGGGGCGAAGCGCTGCGCGCCGCTGCCGCCGCCGCCGCGACCGTCGTGGATGCGGTACGTCCCGGCGGCGTGCCAGGCCATGCGGATGAACAGCGGGCCGTAGTGGCCGTAGTCGGCCGGCCACCAGTCCTGCGAGGTGGTCATGACCTCGACGATGTCCTGCTTCAGCTCGGCGAGGTCGATCGTGGCGAACTCGGCGGCGTAGTCGAAGTCCTCGTCCATCGGGTTGGCGGCCGGCGAGTGCTGGTGGAGGACGGACAGGTCGAGCTGGTTCGGCCACCAGTCCTTGTTGGTGTGCGGCCGGGACGCCTTGACGGTGGGCGCGGGGATGACTGGGTTTTCGCTATCGCTCACGAGGGACCTTCCTTGCGGTGCTCTGACTGGAGTAGGTGGATGGTGGGTGGGACGCCGCCGGACGGGATGTCCGACGGGGGATCGGTGCCGAGGCAGTCGGGGCAGCGGCCCCAGTAGACGACCTCGGCTTCGTCGATCTGGTAGCCGGCGTCGTCGGCGGCGGTGAGGCAGGGCGTGTCGCCGACGGCGCAGTCGACGTCGACCATGCGGCCGCAGGTGCGGCAGATGAGGTGGTGGTGGTTGTCGCCCACCCGGCCCTCGTACCGCGCCGGCGATCCGGCGGGCTGGATGCGTCGCAGCAGCCCGGTGTCGGTGAGCGTGCCGAGGGCGTCGTACACGGCCTGGCGGGAGACGGTGCCGATCTCGGCGCGGACGACCCGGTCGATGTCGTCGGCGGTGCTGTGCGGCCGTTCGGAGACGGCTCGCAGCACGGCCAGCCGCTGGGCGGTGACGCGCACGCCGTAGCGGCGCAGGCGAGCGGCTTCGTCGACCGGTGACCCCATGACGATGAGGAGTCTAGGACCAAAGAGTGGACTGGGTCCAATCTTGGCGTGGTCCCAGGCTGGCGGGCGCGGGCCGTGACCACGCCGGTCGTGGTAGCAACGGGCGGATGACAGCGCCGGCGACCGGGTCCCCACTCGGCGAGCGACTCCGCGAGACGGTTCGTGACGCAGCGTCGGCCGGGCGGTTGTTCCCCAGCGAGCCGGCGCTCGCCGCGGCGCTGGGCGTCTCGCGCCCGGCGCTGCGCGAGGAGCTGGCGCGGCTCGAACGTGCCGGCCTGTCCGGCGTCGACAGGGAGCGAGCACGATCGCCAATCCGGCCGCCTTCGAGCTGGCGGCGCGGTTCGACGAACAGGTCGAGTACGCCGACGCCCTCCGTGAAGCCGGGTTCGCCGCCGAGATGGAGCTGCTCGAGATGGACGTCGGCCATGTCGGCCCTCGCGACGCCGCCGAGCTCCATGTCGGCGCGGCCACACCGGCGCTGCGCACCGTTCGGCGGAAGAAGGCCGACACCCGCCCGGTGATGGTGGCGATCGACGTCGTCCCGCTCACCGCCGCTCAGGCCGCCACGATCACGGTCGCCGAGCTCGGTGTCAGGGTCGGAGGAGCGAGCGGCTACCTGCGGGCGTCGCCTCCAGTGGCACTTCCGCGATGCCCAGGCCGGCGCCTTGATGGCGTACTCGGTCGAGCTCTGCCGCGACGCGGTCGGCAAGGGCGTGCTTGCCGTCTCCTCCGGTCCCGGCGGCGGTTTCGGCTGACGTCGAAAGGGTCAATCTGGTCACCCTCCGTCTCGATATCGAGAACGTGGGTGACCAGATCGGGCTTTCAGCCGCCGGAAACGGCCGGCAGCACCGTGAGCTCGGAGCCGGCGGCCATCAGGGTGTCGAGCCCCTGGCGATCCCGGATGTTGTCGGCGCCGACGAACAGGTTGACGTGACGGCGGGGTCGTCCGCGCTCGTCGCGAATGCGCCGTTCGAGCGCCGGATGGTGCTCGACGAGGGCGTCGAGCACCGCCGCGACCGTCGCCGTGCCCGATGGGGTGTCCAGCGTGACCGCGACCTCCGCCGCACCGGCCACCAGGTCCCGGAGGCCGGCCGGTACGCGCACCCGCACCAGCACCGACGTCAGCCGCCGATCGGCGCGGCGCGCACCGACAGCACCGGTGGCAGGTGCTCGGCCAGCGGGTGCCACGACTCGCCGTCATCCCTGGAGCCGTACACCTCTCCGGTGCGTGTCCCGAAGTAGAGCCCGGCCGGGTCGCCTTCGTCGGCAGTGAACGCGTCGCGCAGCACGGTGAGGTGGGCGTCATGTTGGGGGAGTCCGTCGGCCGAGGGATGCCACGACGCACCGGCATCGTCCGTGCGCCACACGAGGCACCGGCCGTCGGGGGTGCACCGGAACCCGTCGCTCTCGAGCGGCAGCAGGTACGCCGTCGAGGGGCGCTTCGGGTGGGCCACGACCGGGAACCCGAAGTCCATCCCGGCGATGCCGGTCATCGGCTGCCAGGTGTCCCCACCGTCGTCGCTGCGGTAGATGCCGCCGTGGTGTTGCAGGTAGAGCCGCTCGGGGTCGCCGGCGTCGCGGGCCACCTTGTGCACGCACTGCCCGAACTCGAGGTCCTCGCCCTCGGGAAGGAAGCCGGCGACGATGCCGCGGTTGGCTGCCCGCCACGTGTCGCCGCCATCGTCGGAGCGGTACACGCCCGCCGCCGAGATGGCGATCAGCAGCCGCTCGGGGTCGTGCGGGTGGACGAGCACGGTGTGCAGGCAGAGTCCGCCGCCACCGGGCTGCCACTGCGGCCGGTGGGGATGGTCCCACAGCCCGCGCACGAGGGCGAAGGTGCGACCGCCGTCGTCGCTGCGGAACAGTGCCGCGGGTTCGACCCCGGCGTAGATGACGTCTGGGCGGTCCGCCGGACCGGGGGCGAGCTGCCAGATGCGAGCGACCGACGCCCCGGTGTCGCTCGGGAAGGCCAGGGCGGCCTGCTCGTCCTCGGTCCAGGTCGCGCCCAGGTCGTCGGAGCGCCGCAGCACCGGACCCCAGTGGTTGCTGACCGATCCCGTGAACAGCCGGGTGGCGCCCGAGCGGGAGTCGATGCACGTGGCGTACACCTCCTCGCCGGCGAAGGTCGGTCCGGACACCTCCCAGCCGTCGGAGCCGGCGGCGGAGCGCAGGGTGAACAGCCCCTTGGTGGTGCCGACGAGCACCACGGTGCTCGTCGGCGTTTCCGTCGAGGTTGCGGTGGATGGGCTCAGCAGCGTCATGACCGGTCAGACCTCCCCGGCGTTACGAACTCATCGCGCCGTCCAACGACCGGACGTCGCGATCGTAGGCGGCAGCGATGCCGTCGCCGATCCGCCGCGTCGGCGAGACGGCGACCGGCGTCGAGCTCACCGCGTGAGCACGCCGCCGTTCACGTCGAGCGACGCGCCCGTGATGTACTTCGCCTCGTCCGAGGCGAGGAACAGCACGGCGTTGGCGATGTCCTCGGGGTCGCCCGCCTTCTTGAGCGGCGTCTTGTTCCACTCGGTGTCGCGCATCTCCTCGTACGTGATGCCCCGCTTGTCGGCCTCGGCCTGCAGCGCCCCCTGGTGCATCTCGGTGTTGACCATCCCCGGCGACACGCTGTTGACCGTGATGTTGGCGTCGGCGACCTCGAGGGCGAGCGACGACGCGTAGCTGATCACGCCGGCCTTCGAGGAGTTGTAGGCCGTGAAGTAGGCGACACCGTGGCGGCCGTAGTACGAGCCGATGATGATGATGCGACCCCACTTGCTCGCCCGCATCACCGGGACGACGGCCTGCGTCATGAGGAACGGCCCCTTGAGGTTGACGCTCATCACGCGGTCCCACTCGGCGACGTCGAGGTCCTCGGCGAGGCCGGCGGTCTGGACCACGCCGGCGATGTGGGCGAGGATGTCGATCCGGCCGAACTCGGCGACCGTCCGGTCGACCACCGCCTGGCTGGACGACCGATCGGTCACGTCGTGGACCATCGAGAAGCCGCGCATGCCGGGGTGATCGCCCTGGATCTCGGCGAACACCTTGTCGATCGCCGGGTTGACGTCGGTCGCCACGACCGTGGCACCCTCCCTGGCGAAGAGGTCGGCGGTCACCCGCCCGATCCCCTGCGCTGCTCCCACGACGACCACGACCTTGTCGGTGAACCGGGCCATGTGCTGCTCCTTTCTATTTGATGACGCCATAGCGGCGCCGGTCGATGGTGAGGGCGACGGCCGCAACGACGACCACGCCCTTGACGATGAGTTGGGTGTACGGGGCGATCGACACGATGTCCATCCCGCTCCCGAGGATCACGATCACGAGGGCGCCGAGCAGCGTCCGTTGCGGACCGCCGACACCACCCGACAGGGCGGTGCCGCCGACGACGATGGCGGCGATCGAGTTCAGCAGGCTCGGTCCGGCGCCCTCGGGCACGCCGACCGTCGCCTGGCCGGTGAACATGATGCCGGCCACGCCGGCGAGCATCCCCGACATCGAGAACACCGCCAGGCGGACGCGCGTCACCGGGACTCCGGCCAGTCGGGCCGCCCGTTCGTTCCCGCCGACGGCGTACACGTGTCGACCGAACGTGGTGGCGTAGGCGACGATCGACAGCACGACGGTGAGCCCGATCGCGATGAGCGCGCCGTTCGGCACGCCGGGGATCGCCTTGCGGTTGACCAGCGTCGACAGCATCGTGGAGTGGAACGAGACCGGCCCACCGCCCGAGATCGTGTTCGAGATGCCGTCGAGCACCGACAGCATGCCCAGCGTGACGAGGAACGACGGCACGCGCAGCACCACCGTGACCGCGCCGTTGATGAACCCGACGAACCCGCTGACGAGGATCGTGAGGATGATCGCGAGTGGTCCCCCGAAGTCGTCGATCCAGTAGGCCACGAGGATCCCGGCGAGCGTGGCGTTGGCGGCCACCGAGAGGTCGATCCCACCGATGAGGATCACGAAGGTCCCCGCCATCGCGAGGACGCTCAGGAACGACATCTGGCGGGCGATGTTCTGCGCCGAGTTGACCGAGAGGAACGCCGGGTTGCGGATCCCGAAGTACAGGACCAGCACGACCAGCGACACCACGGGCACGATGAGGTTGCGGTGACGGGCCGCCAGCGCCAGGACGGCGCGGATGGGCGACCGTTCCGGAGTGCCCGGGTCGACCGGAACGACGGGAACGCTGCTCGATGGGATCGGGGTGGGGGAGGACATGTTCATCCGGTGACGACGGGGGTTGTCAGATCATGTGGCGGACGATGGCGAGCTCGTCCGGCTTGGCATCGACCGGGCAGTCGACGACGGTGGTGGCGGCACCGCGTCGGACCACGACGATCCGGTTCGACAGGCCGATCAGCTCTTCGAGCGACTCCGAGCGCAACAGGACCGCGGCGCCGCCAGCGGCGAGGGAACGAATCGTCGCGTAGAGCTCCTCGCGGGTGGCGACGTCGATGCCTCGGGTCGGATCGTCCAGCACGAGCACGCGGCACCGGCGTTCGAGCCAGCGGGCGAAGACGAGCTTCTGCTGGTTGCCGCCGCTCAACTCGCCGGCGAGCATCCGCGGAGAGGACACCTTCACGCGCATCCGCTCGATCAAGCGACGCACGGTCCGTCGCTCGCGAGCGGGGTTGATCAGGCGCACGACCGGCCAGCGCAGGTGGTCGAGCACGCCGATCGACACGTTGTGGCCGGCCGACGCCGACGCGAAGATCGAGTCGGTCGCACGCTCGGGCGGCACGTAGAGCACGCCGTCCACGATCGCCCGGTGCACCGACCACCGCCGCACCGGCCGACCGAGCACCCGGAGCTGACCGGAGTCGAGATGGCGGGCCCCGGCGATCGCCGAGGCGATGTCCGATGCGCCCGACCCGACCACGCCGGCGAGGCCGACGATCTCTCCGGGTCGGATGGCGAGGTCGACGTCGGCGAAGGCGCCGTCGACGCTCGCCCCGATCAGCTCGGCGGCCGGTGCGACGTCAGGGTCGACCACCTGCTGGTCCGCCTCCCGGTAGTAGTCGGCGTTGCGCACGCGACCAACCATCAGCTCGTGCAGCCGGCTGTCGTCGATGCCTTCGTTGGCGAGGTCGTCGACGACGACGCCGTCCTTCAACACGACGATTCGCGTGCAGGTGCGCCGCACGTCGCTCAGCACGTGCGAGACGTACACGAACGCCGCCCGGTCGCGCCATCGCTCGATGAGCGTGAACAGCACCTCCGTCTCGCGCCGGCTGAGCGCGCTGGTCGGTTCGTCGAGCAGGATGACCGCGCGTCTGCTGGCGCAGCTCGGCCGTGACGAACGCCTTGGCGATCTCGACGAGCTGGCGTTCGGGGAACGTGAGTGCGCCGACGCGCGCGTCAGCAGAGATCGTCGTGAGCCCGACTCCCTGGAGCAGCTCGTCGGCGAGCTCGCGGAGCTGACGCCGCCCGACCCGGCGCCGCCGCGAGCAGCGCTCGCGGGCGCGGGCCCGGGCGAGGTCTTCGGCGCCGAGGAACAGGTTCTCGTACACGCGCAGGTTCTCGACGAGCGACTGTTCCTGCATCACGACCGACACGCCGAGCGCGGCGAGCTGGCGGGCGTCACCGAGCGCTCCCGGGTGGCCGTTGATCGTCACCTCACCTCGGTCGGGGCGGACCGTGCCGCTGACGACGCCGACCAGGGTCGACTTGCCGGCGCCGTTCTCACCGACCAGCCCGACGACCTCGCCGATGTCGACGCGGAGGGAGACGTCGTGCAACGCCTGCACCGGTCCCCAGTGCTTGCTCGCCCCGGCGACGGTCAGGCCGCGCTCTCGCCGCGGCTCCGCCGGCGGAGCGGCGACCGCCGACGCGGTCCCTGACGCCATCGGGCTGTCGACCTGTCCGGCGGTCGCCTCAGGCGACCATGCTGTCCTTGTAGGCGACGAGCGGTCCCGAGACGAAGCGAGCGTCGTAGTCCGCCGCCACCGACTCGATGTTGTCGGTCTCGGCGTCCCACGCCGAGTTGATCGTGACGTCGCCGGGCTCGGCGTTGGCGAAGAAGTCCGCCGGCACGATCGGCTGGAGCAGGGTCTGCGGATCCCAGTCGTCGGGGTGGAGCGCCTGGCTCATCTTCTCCCAGTCGAACGGGAGGTTGCCGCCGTAGATGTTGTCGAGGAATTCCTGGGCGAAGTCCTGCTGCACGAGGACGGCACCCTGGTACATGAACCGCTCCGGCAGGCTGAACTCGACGCCGTTGAGGGCGTCGAACACGGCGATGCCGAGCAGCGCCGCGGTGAGTCCGCCGATGGTGGCGCTCGTCAGGAGCTGCTTGCCGTCGGCGATCAGCTGGATGTTCTGGGCGTTGCCGTCGAACCCGGTGACCGGCTTGCCGGTGATCCCTTGGGCGTCGAGGGCGGCGATGACTCCGGCCGCCTCGCTGTCGTTCTGGGCGAAGACGCCGGAGAAGTCGCTGATCGACGGCAGGGCGTTGGAGAAAGCGACGCGGGCGTCCTCGGTGATCCAGTTACCGGGTGCCGTCGTGACGATCTCGATGTCGGGATTCTCGCCGGCGGCCTGCATCAGGCCGGCGGTGCGCTCGTCGTCGGCCGACGATCCGGGCTGGCCCGGCACGTGGACCACGGTGCCCGAGCCGCCGATGGCGTCGAAGAGCGCCTTGGCCGTCTGGTAGGCGATCGTCACCGACGGCGGCGTGAGGAAGCGCACCCACGTCGGGTAGTCGGCCGGGGTCAGGAACTTCGGCGAGGTGTAGGCGCTGCCGTAGTAGATCCCGGCCTCGTCGCACGCCTTGATGACCGCTTCGGACTGGGCCTCGGACGCCGGCGTGCCGAACATCATCTGCCCGCCGGCGGTCTGGATGTTGCCGACCTGGCTGAGGGCGGTGTTGACGTTGGCGTCGTCCTCGAGGGTCGTGAGATCGAGGCCGAGGGCGCTGGTGAACTGCTTGGCGCCGTCGTTGAAGGCGACGAAGAAGTCGTTGGACAGCGTGGTGACCTGGCAGTAGGTCGGCCCGCGCGTGATGTCCGACGGCACCGACATCGGACGGCGCCCGAGGCGGGCACCACGCCCGGCCGCGGTCGCGGTGGATCCCAACCCGAGCGCGACCCCAGCGGCCGCGGCGACCGAGATGAATGCCCGGCGGCTCACCGGGCTGGCGAAGTAGCCGTTCTTCGCCACGTCGGCGATGCGTGATTCGATCGATGCCATCTGCAGCCCCCTTGGGTTCACCGTCGCCTCGGCGAACGGCTGATCGTGTGCGACAGTCGAGCGGTTCCCTTGGCCGCCGACAGGGCCAACATAGACGCGTCTAGCAATCGTTTGCAAGACGCCGACCTCTGTTGGGTTATTCCTTGGCAAACGATTGCTGCCGAGTCGCGGGACGTGTGAGGATGGGACATCGCCGGACGCAGTGCTGACCGTGAGCCGCTCACGATGGAGGAGCTCGCCGCGACCCTGGGCATCCACCCATCGACCGTTTCCCGCGCCCTCGATCCCGCCCGTTCCCACCTCGTGGCGGCCACGACCCGCGAGCGGATCTCGGAGGCGGCGACCGCCGCCGGCTACCGACCCAACCCCACCGCGGCGGGGCTCCGGCGCGGTCGCACGATGACGGTCGGGGTGCTCACCCCTGACCTCGGCAACCTGACGATCGTCGAGGCGATCCGCGCCCTCGGCGAGGTGCTCGATCGACAGGACCTGACCCCACTGATCGCAGAGTCGATGGACGACCCGACGTCGCACCGACCACCTGATCGAGCGCTTCCGGGCCCGCAGCGTCGACGCGATCGTCTCGCTCGCCGCGACCGAGGACGATCGCGAGGTGCTCGTTCGCACGGCGACCCACGATCCCGGTCGTGCTGGCCGTGCGCCTCCTCCACGACAGCGGGCTGCCGACGGTGCGCTGCGACGACCACCTCGGGGCATCGCTGGCGGCCGGCCACCTCGCCGACCTCGGGCACGTCACGCGTGGCGCAGGTGCAGGGACCGCAGCGGTCGCAGCTGTTCGCCGACCGCGCCCGGGGCTTCGCCGAGACCGCCACCCGCCGTGGCCTGCGGATCCGGCGCACGCGCTACATCGCCGACCACGCCACCGCCGTCGAGGGCCGGCGACTGGCGACGGCGCTGATCGACGCCGCCGGCGACCAGCTACCCGACAGCGGTGTTCGCCCACAACGATGCGCTGGCGCTCGGCGTCTACTCGGCGCTCCAGGACCGTGGGCTGCGCTGTCCCGACGACGTCTCCATCGTCGGGTTCAACGCGGCGACGCTGACCAGCGACATGGCGATCGTGTTGACGTCGGTGAGCTATCCGAGCCGGGAGATCGGCCTTCGAACCGGCGAGATCGTGCTCGAGCTCATCGCCGGAACACCGCTCACGGCTGTCACCGAGGTGTACGCGCCCGACTCGTGGTGCGGGCGTCGACCGGTCCGCCCAGGGCGTGACCGGCGCGATACGGCACCCGTCAGACGGCCGCGGCCGCGAGGAGGTGCTGCTCGAACCAGCTCGTCGCCTCGGCCGACGCCAAGTCGAGCTTCGCCCGATCGCTGTAGAGGGTCATGTGGGTGGTGTGGGGGAGCACCTTGAGTCGCTTGCTGCCGGTCGGGAGGGCGTTGTACGCCTCGATCTCGAGATCCCAGAGCGTGAGGTCGTCGCCGTTCGCCACGATCATGAGCGTGGGAGTGTCGTACACCCGCCGGACGAACGGCATCACGTCGTAGTTCAGCAGCAGGTCGACCGATTCGACCGTGCTGCGGTTCTGGTAGAGCGGCGCCTCGGTCTCCTTGAGCGCCTTGAACGTGTGGAACGTCTCCGGGAAGGGCCAGGTGGACAGATCATTCGACGGATCGGCCGTCGTGTGCGGGATGTAGAGGCGGGTCGCCGGATCGGTGTACCGGTTGCGCCGGTCGTCGAGGATCGTCTGCCAGAGCTTGCGGTAGCCCATCGTGCCGTGCACCCGGCGCATGTTGCGGTAGCCGTCGACGACGGGGATCTGGCTGACGATCGCCTTCACCCGCGGGTCGATGGCGGCGAGGATCAGCACGTGGCCCCCCGAGTACGAGATGCCCCAGGCACCGAGGCGGTCGGCGTCGATGCCCTCCACCGTCTCGAGGTAGCTGAGCGCGTTCTGGTAGTCGCGGACCTGCGCCCACGGGTCGAGGTGCTGGCGGTTCGTCGCCGTCCGACACCCCGAGGTTCTGGTAGTCGAACACGAGCGCCGAGATCCCGGCGGCGGCGAACGCCTCGGCGTAGTAGGGCATCACCAGCTCGCGCACGTAGCACCAACCGCCGGCGAGCACCACCGCCGGCGCCGGCCCGTCGCCGGCGGCGCGGTACAGCCAGCCGCGCAGCGTCACGCCCTCACTGACGAACTCGACGTCCTCACGATCCATGGGTCCCCATCGTCCTGTTCCGGCCGAGGGCAACTCCGCGGCCTGCTTTAGCAATCGTTTGCAGACGAGATTGCCACAGTCGATGGATTGCTGCAAGCGTTGTTGCGTGCCGGTGCCGCCGGGACGTCGGCCCGTCACCAGGTGTGGGCGACGTCGACCACGATCCGCGAACCGGCGCCGGGCCCGCTGAGCACGAACACGCGGAAAGGCAGGCGGGCCCGCACGCCGAGGCCCACCGCGGTCAGGCCCTCGAAGCTCCCCGCCCACGACACCTGGCGGAAGGTGCGGAACCCGGCCACGTTGACGAGCTCGGTGCTGCCGGCACGGGGATACGTCGAGTGCCCGGCGAGGTCGTGGGCCGGGACCCGCACGATCACCTCGAGGAATGCCCCGCCGCGCAGCGGCACCGTGCGCCCGGACGCGATGGTGGTCACCCTCGTGCACGTAGCGCACGGCATAGCCGCGCGCCGGCCCGTCGATGTCGAACACGAGACGGTCGTAGCACGGGTGCTGCCCGGCGCGGATGTTGGTGAGGTGCGCCAGTGACGTGTGCTGGTCGACCTTGGCGAGCGACCCCCAGGTGACCGCGGACGATGACGCGGCGTCGAGCGCAGTCGGCGCGGCGACGGCAACCGTCGACACCGCGAGCAGCAGCGCACCGAGACGTTTCCACATGTCGTGCCCCCTCCAGCCACGCCCGGCCAGCGCCGCCCCTCGGCGTGTGCGCGCCGTGGCCCCGCTCATGGTGACACAACGGCGAACCGTTGTATCGACAGGCGGGCGCCGCTCGGTACTGTCGTCGACTCGGATCGCGGTGGCGCCGGGCCGACCGCAGGTGAACGGGAGGTCGGTCATGTGCGAGGTGATGAACCGGTTGCGGGACGCGATGAACGAGCACGACCTCGACGCCTTCGTCGCGTGCTTCGCGCCCGACTACCGGAGCGAGCAGCCGGCGCATCCGGGCCGCGCCTTTTCCGGGCGCGCCAAGGTGGGCGAGAACTGGGCCGGCGTGTTCAGTGGCGTGCCCGACTTCCACGCCGAGCTCCTCGCCGCCGCGCTCACCGGGGACGGGACCGAGATCGCCGAATGGCGCTGGTCGGGCACCTTCACCGACGGCACGCCGTTCCTGATGTGCGGCGTCACGGTGATGGGCATCGAGGCGGGACGCATCGCCTGGGGCTCGGCTGTACATGGAGGCGCTGGAGCGCGACGGCGGCGACATCGACCAGATGGTGCGCGACACGTACCGTCCGCCGACGTCGGGCTGACGGCGCGGCCCGTCGGCGCCGCCGCCCGGTCGTCGAGCTCAGCGGGTGACGGGCAGGCCGGAGCCGCCGGCGCCGGTGCCGTCGAGGCAGCCGGTGACCTCGGCTGGCAGGCCGGGTTGGCCGGAGTCGCCCTCGCCGGTGACGAAGTCGTACTCGATGCCGACCCACTCGCCGGGCAGTCCGGGGATCGCCCGCGGCGGCCCCTCACCCACGAACCCGCGCCAGTCGGGGGACTGGTAACCGCTGGTGTCGATCGGCGCCACGGCGGACACGCCGCGGATGGTGTCGGTCCGGGCCTCGACGATGAACCGCCCGATGAACGTCGGGTCGTCGGTCGAGTGCAGGCTCACGTACCACCGCTCGACCACGTCGACCCCGTCGATGATGCCCGGCGACTCCGGTCCGGTGAAGTACCGCATCTCCTCGACGACGAACGACGGCGTCACGCCGAGCTGGCCGGCGATCAGCTCCAGCGGCTCGTCGAAGGTGTCGGTGCCGGGAGCCGGGATCACGTAGCCGTTGACGCAGCTCGGCCCGACCCCGAGCGGCGGCCAGCCGCGGCCGGCGCCGCCGCCCCGGCGGCGGACGAGCCGAGGACGGCGGCGATCGCGGCAACGGCGGGTAGGAGGACGACATGTCGCCGGCGCATCGGCCGCACGGTAGCCCAACGCTGCGCCGTGCGAAGGTGGCGCGTCGACGACCTACGGTGGTGTGCATGATCGCAACCCGGCCGTTCGGGCGCACCGGTCACCAGAGCACCCGACTCCTCTTCGGAGCCGCCGGCATCGGATGGATCGATCCGCGCCGGCTCGACGGCGTGTTCGATGTCCTGGCCGCCTCGGACATCAACCACATCGACACCGCGGCGGGCTACGGAGAGGCCGAGGTGTACCTGCGCCCGTTCCTCGCTGCCCACCCCGGCAGATACTTCCTCGCCACCAAGACCGGTGAACGCGGCGGTGATGCCGCTCGCGGCCGAGCTCGAACGATCGCTCGAGCGCATGGGGGTCGACCACGTCGACCTCATCCAGCTGCACAACCTGGTCGAGCCCGACGAGTGGGACGTGGCGTTCGCCCCCGGCGGCGCGGTCGACGCGCTCGCTCGGGCCCGCGACGAGGGGCTGGCCCACGCCATCGGCGTCACCGGCCACGGGCTGCGCATCGCGGCGATGCACCGCCGCAGCCTCGAGCGCTTCGACTTCGACTCGGTGCTGCTCCCGTACAACCACGCCGTGCTCGCCGATCCGGACTACCGGCGGGAGGTCGAGGCGCTGCTCGCCACGTGCGCCGAGCGGGAGGTCGCGGTGCAGGCGATCAAGTCGGTCGCCCGGCGACGCTGGGACGACGCCGCGGCGCCGCACGGGTCCTGGTACGAGCCGCTCCCCGAGGGTGACGCCCTCGCCCGAGCCGTCGCCTACGTGTGGTCGAACGAGCAGCTGTTCATCAACTCCAGCAGCGAGGTGTCCCTGCTCCCGGCGATGGTCGCCGCCGCCGAGCATCCGGGCCCGCCGCCCACCGACGACCAGCTCGCCGCCGACGCCGAGGCCCTCGGCGTGGCCCCGCTGTTCGACGGCGGCGAGCTCGAACGGATCTGAGCGCCCTCGCCAGCTGGGCACTCTCCGTCTCGATCGGCGATCTGGTCACCCACGTTCTCGATATCGAGAACGTGGGTGACCAGATCGGACCGTGAGACGCAGAGTGACCAGATGGCGACGGGGGGAGCGTCGGTTCAGGGGAGTTGGTGCACGACCAGGGGAAGGACGGCGGTGGCACCGGCGTCGCGGAGCAGGGCGCCGGCCACGGTGGCGGTCCATCCCGACCGGTAGGTGTCGTCGACCAACAGCACCACGCCGGGCGGCACCGTGACGTCGTCGCGGATCCGCATGCCCGCCAATAGCGCCTGCGCCCGTGCGCTCGACGCCGCGTCGACCGGCGGCGGGGGGCCGTCGACGCTGAGCGCGTCGACGAGCGGGAGCCGGCCCACCGTGGCGATGTGGGCGGCGAGCGACCCGACGCGGCGCGGGTGCCGGCGCGAGGGCACCGGCACGACCGCGACCGGGCGCTCCCAGGTCCGCGACCACCGGCGCAGCACTCGACGACGCCGTCGGCCACGTCGGGCGGCACCTCGCCGTCGGCACCGTCGAGGAGCGCGATGGCCTCGCCCCACGCGGCGTCGTCGGCGAAGGCGAGGGCGCGTCCCTCGCCGCAGCCGACGATGCGACCGCGGCGACCGTCGAGGCCCGCCGGCCACAGCTTGCGTGGTTCCATCACCACGTCGAGTCCGCGCAGGAACGCCCGGGCGACGGAGACGGTGCTGCTCGTGGGGTGGGCGCCGGGTGCCGGCAGCTCGCCGGTGCACACCGAGCACCGTCCACAGGGCGCCGGGTCGGGGTCGTCGAGCGCCTCCTGGAGGAACTCCATCAGGCAGCCGGCACCGGCGGCGTAGCGGCGCATCAGGTCGGCCTCGGCCGCGCGCACCCGCGCCAGCGACTGCCACTTCGCCGCGTCGTACACCCACGGCGTGCCGGTGGGACGCCAGCCGTCCCGGTCGCGCACCACCACGTCGTCGACGGCGAGGATCTTGACCAGCGCCTCGACCCGGCCGCGGCGCAGCCGAGTCGCGGTCTCGAGCATCGGGATGGACGTGGCCCCATCGGCGAGGGCGGCCAGGATGGCGTCGACGTGCGCCGGCTCGGGGATGCCGGACGTGGCGAAGTACTCCCAGATCCGTTCGTCGTTGGCCGCCGGGAGGAGCACGGCGATCGCGTCGTCGAGCGCCCGACCGGCCCGACCGACCTGCTGGTAGTAGGCGACCGGGGACGACGGCGAGCCGAGATGGATGCAGAACGCCAGGTCCGGCTTGTCGTAGCCCATGCCCAGCGCCGACGTGGCGACGAGCGCCTTGACCTCGTTGGCCCGCAGACGCGCCTCGAGGGCTTCGCGCTCGTCCGGGACCACCGCCGACGAGTAGGCGGCGACATCGTGGCCGCGTGCACGCAACAGCGCAGCCACGCGCTCGGTCTCGGCGACGGTGAGCACGTACACGATCCCCGAGCCGTCGAGGGCGTCGAGGGCGTCGGCGACCCAGGCGTAGCGGGCGACCGGGTCGAGCCCGGGAACGACGGCGAGGCGGAGCGAGGCCCGGGCGAGCGAGCCACGCAGCGTCACCGTGTGCGGGCCCAACTGCGCGGCGACGTCGCTGGTAACCCGGGCGTTGGCCGTGGCGGTGGTGGCCAGCACGGGCGTCCCCTCCGCGAGCGACGTCAGCGTGCGGGTGAGGCGCTGGTAGTCGGGCCGAAAGTCGAAACCCCAGTCCGACACGCAGTGCGCCTCGTCGATGACGAGCAGCCCGCAGCGGGCGATCAGCCCGGGGAGCTGGGCGGCGAAGGAGGGGTTGCCGAGCCGCTCGGGTGACACCAGCAGGACGTCGACGCGACCGTCGGCGACGGCGTCGAGCACGTCGGTCCACTCCTCGACGTTGGTGGAGTTGACGGTCGCCGCCCGCAGTCCGGCGCCCGCCGCGGCGGCGATCTGGTCGCGCATCAGGGCGAGCAGCGGTGACACCACGAGGGTGCACCCGCCGCCACGCTCGCGAATCGCCCGGGTCGCGGCCCAGTACACGGCCGACTTCCCCCAGCCGGTTGCCTGCACCACCAACACGCGGGCCCCATCGTCGACGAGGGCTCGTACCGCGGCGCGTTGGTCGTCGCGGGGCACCGCGTTCGGGCCGGCCAGTGCGACGATCGTGCGTTCCAGCGCCTCGTCGGCCGTGCTCAGCGCATCCATCGGACCAGTGTGGCAAGGCGGTGTGACACTCCGGCCGTCGCGCGTGCCGTGTCCCACATTGCGACAACCGGGATCGGACGGCGTGCCGAACACTCGCGGTGGCGGCGAGACGCGCTCGGGTGCAGCGGTCGATCTCGAGCCGGGGGTAGAGGAAAGGAGCGACATGCCGAGACGCCGGGTGCGGCCGACCCCACGGTGGGTCATCGGCGCCGCGGTGGCCGTCGAGCTCGTCGACACGCCAGCCGAAGGCGCGCCACTTGTCGGCGATCGGCTCGATCCCCATCACCTCGGCCACCGGTCCGTCGAGCGACGTGCCGTTGGCGTCGACGATGGCGACGAGGTTGCCCACGCCGAAGTGTGCGGCCGCCATCGCCGCCTCCCACACCTGGCCCTCGTTGAGCTCGCCGTCACCCAGCAACGCGAACACGCGGTGGTCGAGGCCGAGCAGGCGCCCCGACAGGCACATCCCGACGCCGACCGACAGGTTGTGGCCGATCGACCCCGAGCTGAAGTCGATGCCCGGCACCTTGGTCATGTCGGGATGGTCGCCGAGCGGACTGCCGAGGCGGGTGTAGCCGGCGAGCCAGCCCGCGGGCAGCATGCCCAGGTCGGCGAGGCACGGGTACACCCCGATCGCCACGTGCCCCTTGCCGAGCACGAGGCGGTCGCGGTTCGCCCAGGCGGGCTCGCCCGGGCGCAGGCGCAGGGCGTGGTAGTAGAGCACGGCGAGCAGTTCGGCGCACGAGAACGTGCTGGCGTAGTGCCCGCTGCCGGCGATCTCGGTGAGCTCGATCGTCTGCAGGCGGATCCAGTTGGCGCGCCAGGACAACTCCTGGAGCGATACCGGCCGACCTCGCTCGAGCTGCTCGATCCCCGCCATCGCAAGCATCGTCGCGAGCGGCGCCGATGTCGCTCCGTGTCATTTTGACCCAGTGGCGCGCCGAGCGGGCGACCATAGCGTCGAAGGGTGCGAGCGCTGCGCTACCACGGTCGCCGTGACGTGCGCCTGGAGGAGCTGCCCGAGCCGGTCGCCGGCCCGGGCGAGGTGCTGCTGCGCGTGGCCTACAACGGCCTGTGCGGGAGCGACGTCCACGAGTACTTCGACGGCCCGGCCGCCGTGACGACGACGCCACACCCGCTGACCGGGTGCTCACTGCCGTGCGTGCTCGGACACGAGCTGTCCGGCTGGGTGGAAGCGACCGGTCCTGGCGTCGACCTGGCGCCGGGTGCGCTGGTGGCGGTCGAGCCGATCGAGGCGTGCGGGGTGTGCGCGCGGTGCCGATCGTCGCGGCGCCATCTCTGCCGGCGTCTGGCGTTCCACGGCTACAACCGTGCCGGCGGGGGACTGTCCGAACGGACGGTGGTGCGCGAAGACATGGTGCACGTCCTGCCGGCGGGCCTGTCGCCGGCGCAGGGCGCGCTCGTCGAGCCGATGGCGGTCGCCCGCCACGCAGTCCGCCGCTCGGGTGTCGTGGCGGGGGAGACCGCCGTCGTTCACGGCGCCGGGCCGATCGGCCTCGGGGCGCTGGTGGCGCTGCGGGCCGAGGGAGCGTCGGTGCTGGTGGTCGACCCGGCGGCCGCCCGGCGCAGCGCGGCGGTGGCGCTCGGTGCGCAGCACGTGTTCGACCCCGGCGACGGCGACGTGGTCGACGCCGTGCGCTCGCTCACCGATGGGCTCGGCGCCGACCGGTCGATCGACGCGGCGGGCTCGGACCGCGCCCTCGCGGCGGCGCTGCGCAGCACGCGCCCCGATGGCGTGGTGGTGGTGGTCGCCCACCACCACGAGCCGTTCCCGCTGCGTTCGGGTTCGCTCATCTTCAACGAGGTGTCGCTGACCGGAAGCCTCATCTACGAGCCGGCGGACTTCGCCTGGGTCATCGACGCCCTGGCCCGCGGTCGCTACCCGACCGACGGGTGGGTGACCACCATCGACCTCGATCGTGTGGTCGAGGACGGCCTGCTCGCGCTCCGGGAGCAGGCCGCCAACAAGATCCTCGTCGACGTCGCCGGCGATCGCCCCTGAGATGCGCGCGCAGATCGTCGATCTCGGCACCGAGGTTCTCGATATCGGCGCTTGTGACCAGATCCGTGGGTCGCTTGGACGGGTCCGGCTGGCGTGACGATACGTCGGCCGGCTCTGGAAGCGGTAGGTGGCGGCCGTGGTGCCGGGTCGGGCCGTTTCCTCGCGCGAAACGGCGGCTCACACCGCTCGTTCGTCTGACCAAGCCAGACGTGACGACGTCGACGTCGCCAGAGCTGAGCCCGATGAGGCCTCGGCTTCGGCGACCGAACCGCCGCCTGGTCGGCGACAATCGGGCCGATCGGTCCGGCACCGCAACCAGGGCGCGAATCGTCCCGTATTCCGGAACTGTTCGCGCCCAGAGCGTGGGCGAGACCGACGCCACGGCGGTCCGGCGCCAGTTCAAGAGCCGACAACCGTGACGTCAACGCGGCCACACCGACGATTGCCACCACAGATCTGGTCACCCAGATTCTCGATAATCGAAGAGAACGACAATGACCAGATCGCCGTTTGAGACGCAGGGCGGTCGGGGCGGGTCAGTCGGGGTAGCGCAGGGCGATCGCCGCCTCGGGGGAGCAGGCGGTGAAGCCGAGCGTCTCGCGCAGCTCGAGGGTCACCGAGTCGGCGTCGTGGCTGCGGTAGGCGATCGAGATGTCCTGACCGATCGTCAGCTCGAAGTCCTCGCCGCGCTGGCTGATCACCAGCGCTCCGTCGACGGCCGGTGCCCACACGACGGGTCCTCCGAGGATCAGGCCGAGGTGGTGCAGCACCGGGTAGCCACCCTTCTCGGTGGTCTCGATGACGCCGGCGTAGCAGCGCGGCCCGAGGGCGATGGCGTATGGTCCGGCGATCCCGGCGCCCTTGAGCGTCGCCACCGCCTTGGCCACGTGGTTCGGGTAGTCGCCGAAGGAGTCGCTGAGCGCGATCGGCTCGTGCGGCGAGCTCGGCCCGATGCCGGCGATCCCCGCATCGGACAGCCCGTCGAACACGATCGCGTCCTCGGCGACGGCCAGCGCCTGGCTGGCGTCACGCACCGGGTCGAGATCGGCGTCACACGCGCCGCGGTCGATCGACTCGAGCTCGCCGCGGTCGAGGGTGAACGGACGATGCAGCTCGACCAGCGGTTGCACCTGCCGCTGCCGCGCCACCACGCCGGGGCCGGCTTCGATGCCCCTCGGCTCGAGGCGGCCGAGGCTGATCGCGGACGCGTCGTAGCCGAGCGGTCCGCGGAAGTCGACCAGCTTGCGGGCGGCGAGGAAGTGGTTCAGCGTGCGTCGCGCCTCGGTGTCGATCTCGGCCCATGCGTCGTCGGAGATCGGCGCGAGCTCGCGCAGGAGGTGGTTCATCCGAGCAGATCCGATCGGTTGGAGGTGTTCAGGTGACGAAGGTCGCCGATGCCGAGGCTGCCGTCCGCCGGTGGCGACGAGGTGTCCGACCCGCCGCCGCCGAGTGCTCGGCGGCGACCTCGGTCTCGAGGATCGAGCCGTCGGTGAACAGGTACGTGCGCAGGTGGCGGTCGAGCGCCGGGTCGTGGCGCCGCAGCCACTCGAGCGTCATCGAGGCGTGCTCTTTCTCCTCGTCCCGGTTGTGCGCCAGCACGGCGGCAAGGTCGGGATCGTCGGAGGCGTCGACGCGCTGGTCGTACCAGTCGACGGCCTCGAGCTCCTCCATGATCGAGACGATCGCCCGGTGCCGTTCGAGCGTGGCGGGGCTGAGCTTGTCGAGCGCTTCGTGCGTGCCTTCGCTGGCCATTGACCACCTCCTCACCGTCGATCATGGCAGCCGGGCGCCGCCGCGGTGAAGCGCGCCGTCCGCCAGAACCACCCGAACGGGGCGAGCCGGAGCATGCCCCCGTCCGGGGCGTTCACGTCGACCGGCGACCGGGTGACGTTGACCGCCACCCATGCCCGCTCGCCGTTGGCGGCGACGCGCTCGACGAGCACCACCGACGGGTCGTGCTCGTGCGACCACCTGGGCAGCCTCGGGGTGGAACGCGGGCGAGGAGGCGCGGGCCGCCAGCATCGAGCGCAACCCGGCCCACACCCGGCTGGGGCGCGACGACGGGTCGCCCAACGAGGCGTCGAGCTCGGCGCGCCGCAGGCGCCCACGGTTGAGGTCGCGAGCGTGACCGGTACGGGCGAACGTCGCCTCGTCGTTGCCCACGCCGAAGAGCGAGTTGAGGTACAGCAACGGGTGTCCGCGCACGGCGAGGGCGACGGCGTGCGAGGCGAGGTGGCGGTCGATGGCGGTCGCCTCGTCGAACCCGGCGCCGAGCAGCGCGAACCACGAGACCGCCAGCTCGTAGGGCACGTCGCCGTCGACCGTCGAGCGCCGGTTCACCACGCCCCCGGCGGCGGCGGTGGCGTCGAGCAGCCGCTGGAGGCCGACCTCGTCGAGCCAGCCCTCGGCGCCGCGTAGCGCCGATGCCGTCGTGCGTGGCGAGCACGTCGAGGTAGGTGGCGGGAGGCTCGGGGAAGGTCAGCGCCCGCAGCCAGCGGACGAGAGGGCCGGCATCCTCGGCGACGAAGGCGTGGGCCACGAGGGGCGGCAACGGGAACTGGTACACCGCGTCGGCCTCGCCCGGGGCGAGGTACGACACGTTCTGGTCGTGCGGCAGGTTCGTCTCGGTGACGACCAGCACGCCGGGGCGGCGCCGATCGATGCCCGCCCGCAGCGCCCGCACCACCTCGTGGGTGCCGGCCTGGTTCACCGACGAGGTCGCCGGGTCCTTCCACACGAAGGCGATGGCGTCGAAGCGGACGGCGGCCGCCCCGGCCTCGACGAAGCGACCGATCACCTCCGACATCGCCGCCAGCACGGCCGGGTTGCGGTAGTCGAGGTCGACCTGATCGGCCGAGAACGTCGTCCACACGTGCACCGTCGAGCCGTCCCCACGGCGGAAGGGGTGGGAGAGCGGGCTCGTCCGCGGCCGCACGACGGCGCTGGCGTCGACCGACGGGTCGAGCGTGGCGAAGAAGTCGGCGAACCGGGGATCGCCGGCGAGATAGCGCTCGAACCAGGGACTCGCCGCCGACAGGTGGTTCACCACCGCGTCGGCCATCCACGCGGTGGTGGCGGCCAGGGCGCGCAGATCGTCCCAGCTCCCGAACCGCGGGTCGACCGCCGCCGGGTCGACCACGCTGAACCCACCGTCGCCCGACGCCGGGTGCACCGGAAGCGTGTGCACACCGGTGATCGCCGGCGCCAACACCTCGGCGACCAAGGCCGACAGGCTGGCGAGCGGGGTCCGGCCGTCCTCGGTCACGTGGTCGGGGTAGGCGATGACCCAGGCGTCGCCCTCGTCGAGCGTCACGGTGTGGCGACGGCGATCGTGCCGTCGATGCGACCCTGCAGGAACCGCGTCGCCGTGACCGGCTCGTAGCGCGCCGGGCGCTCGGCGGTGGCGCACGACGGGATGCACTCCACGACCGTGTCGGGGTCGGGGTTGACGAAGAACGGCACCGAGTAGCGGTCGACGGTCGCCCGGGACACCACCTGGTGCGGCGTCGACACGTAGTGGTCGTTGGTCCAGCGGGCCAGCATGTCGCCGAGGTTGACGACGAACGACCCCGCCGGTGCGTCGACGTCCACCCACGGCCCCCCGATCGGGTGCACCTGCAGGCCGCCGACGCCGTCGGTGGCGAGCAGCGTCAGGGCGCCGTAGTCGGTGTGCGGCTTCGTGGTGACCTCGCCCGCCGGTTGCGGCGGGTAGTGGAGCAGCCGCAGGTAGCTCTCGGGGTGGCGCATGCGAACCGCGAAGAAGTCCCGCTCGATGCCGAGGGCCACGGCGAGCGCGGCGAGGAGCGTCTCGGCCACGGTGAGGACCTGCGCCTGGTAGCGGCGCACGAGCGGGCGGAACCCGTCGAGCGGCGGCCACTGGTTCGGCGCGCTCGTGTTGCGGTCGAGGGCGATGTCGAACAGCTCCTTGGCGCCGTCGTCGACGTAGCCGCAGCGCTCGACCATCGCCAGCCCCGCCTTGAGATCGGCATCGAGGGCGAACAGGCGCCCGCCCGCCGCCAGCATCGTCGCCACGTCGCCCTCCGAGCCGTGCCCGACGCACACGAAGAACCCGGTCTGCGTGCAGGCCTCGTCGAGGCGGGCGATGACGCCGGCGGCGTCCCGGCCCGACAGGTCGCCGACCAGCGGCGAGATGTCGACGACCGGGACGCCGCCAGCCATCAGTTGGCGTGCACCGCGACCCGGTCGCGCATCAGTCGCACCTTGCGCGAGCGGTCGAACTCGACCGACTCGATGAGCGCCACCTCGGCGAGGCCGGGCACGATCGGCTCGAGGGCGGCCCAGATCCGGCGCACGATCTCCTCGACGGTCGGTTCCTTGTCCCACACCAGCGGCGTGAGCCGCTTCCACGGTCCGAGGTCGGTGTCGGTGAGGTAGTGGCCGGCCCAGGGGGCGACCACCTGGTGGAGCAGCTCCTCGAGGTCGTCGGCGGGCATCACCTTGCAGGCGTCGGCGGGTCCCTCCACCGTGGCCTCGACCGTCCAGGCGTGGGTATGGATCAAGTCGTCGACGCGGTGTCCCCACCGCGCCTGGATCGCTGCTGTGATCGTCAGCTTCATCATCTCTCCCGTGTTCACAGTCCGATCGACGAGTCGATGAACTGGTTGTTGACGAGGTCGTCGGCGGTCAGGTCGTCGGGCACGTCGAGGCCGGCGTCGCGCATCTGCTGGAGCAGCGTGTCGACGCGGGCGGTGTCCATGTTGCCGAGCGTGTCGTCGTCGCCGTTGCCCGTGAGGCCGAGCTGGCGCTGCGTCTCGACGGAGTAGTCGGCGATCTCCTGCGGGTAGGTCCAGAACGTGTCGAACTGCTTCACGACGTCGACGATCAGCGCGTTCGTGGCGGTCGGGTCGTTGATGAAGTCGACCGCCGACTGCTGCACCACCGGCACCAGCTTCTCCAGGCACGGCGTCAGGGATTCGAGGTCACCGGCGCGGATGGCCAGCGTCTCGGGGTAGTTCTGGAACCCGGCGTCGTGGAGCAGTTGGTAGGCGACCGGCTTGCCCCAGTCGGTGAAGATGTGCTCGTAGGCGTACGGCTCGGACGAGGCGAAACCCTGCTGGGCGATGCGGCCGTCCTCGCCGATGAACCGGCTCGGGCCGCCGTCGTAGCTCGGGTCGACCTGGTCCTCGCTCCACACCCCTTCGGCCACCAACACCTCGGCGAAGGTCGAGCCGCCGAAGATGTTGATGGTGATGCCCTGCGTGCCGAGGTCGGCGAGCGTGTGCACGTCGGGGTAGGTGGCCGGGTCCCACATGATCATCTGCGGGTTGATCTCGAGGGGAGCGACCACCGACAGCAGCGGCGTGTTGGTCCACGACAGGATCTGGCCGTCGGTCGTGCCGAACGCCAGCGTGATGTCGTCGTCGCTGTAGACCACGGTCTCGAGGTCGGCACCGATGGCCGGGCCGCCCGAGCGGACTTCGACGTTCACCCCGGTGGGCTGACCGTGCGAGTAGAGCGGGCCGGACACCACCTTGTTCTCGGCGTCGACCGTGTACTCCGGGCCCGATCAGGTTGTAGGTGGCGCCGTACTCCGACTCGGGGAACCAGTCGGTCTGGATGACGACGTTGGCCGGGCACACGTCCGACAGGTCGACGGCGGCGCCGCCCGCTGCGCTGCCCGTGGAGGCGGCGCCCGCCGACACCGAGCCAGCGGCCTCCGTGCCCGGTGCCGCGGAACCCGGCGCTTCGGTCGCCGCGGCCTCGGTACCCACCGCGTCAGTGCCCATCGGCTCGGTGCCAGCGGGCGCGGTCGGCGGCGGACTCGACGCCGCGCCGAGCGCCGGCACGACGAGGCCTCCGCCGACGGCGAGCAGCACGATTGCGCTGGTGGTGGACTTCTTCACGGTGTCTCCCTCGTGGTTGGTCGGTCTCGGTCTTTGTGTCAGCGTGTGCGCGCCGACAGCGCGTACACGCTGACACAAACGGTTCGTCGGCGCACGTTGTGGTCGCTGGCGGCACTCACCGAACCGGCGTCCGTCGTGACGTCTCGGCCCGTTTGGCGACGTAGCGCCGGATCTTCTCCTGCTTGCCGCAGTCGTCCATCGAACACCATCGCCGGCGCTGGTTCTTCGTGGTGTCGATGAACACGAAGCCGCACGTCGGGCACGCCTTGATGCGATCGGTTGGGCCATCGCGTAGCAGCGTGATCGCTGCCACGGCGAGCTCCGAGACGAGCGCCTTCGAGGTGGTGGATGTCCAGCGCCACGACAGCCGGCCGTCGATGATCGCAGGGGTGGCGTCGCCGATCGCTCTGGTGTAGGCCGCCTGAACTGTCGACAACGCCTGATCCTCGGGGGCGCGGCCGGTGACGATGGCTTCGATCACGGTCCGGGTCGCCGTTCGCAGCGACTTGGCTTCGTCGAGGAGGTCCTCGCCGCGTGCGCCGCGGATGGCGGCCATGGTCGGCGTCGCGCCGGGGACCTGGGCGTACACAGACCATGCGACGAATTCGTCGGCGGAACGCAGCACGTCGCGGGATCGGTCGTGCTCGGAGACGACATCGGTGTTGATGAAGTCGAGTGCCACGTGGCCGCCGACGAGACGCGCCCACCGGGGAGTCGTTTCCATGAAACACATCTTAGTTGGTCACATCCGATGTTTCCGTCTATAGTGTGTTAGTAGGTAACAGTCGACGGAGAACGGAGGGCCGCCATGGATCAACTCGGACTGCACGCCGCCGCGTTGGCTGCACGATCGGACCGGCACGTCCCCTACGAGCGCTGCCTGGCATTCAGCGCCCTGCCGTGGTCGCCGGTCATGGAGGTGCGGCCTAGCGGCCGCCGCCGGATTTCGAGTCGTACCAGGCACCGATGACGACGTGCTGGAGCGCGCCGAACGACAGGAACACGACGATCCCCAGCGTCGCCGCCACGACCGTGGTGGCGTACATCACGGGGATGTCGTTGGAGTTGCTGGCGTACTGGCGGATCAACTGACCGAGACCCTTCTCGCCCTTGCCGAAGAAGAAGTCGCCGACGATCGCGCCGATGACGGACAGCCCGGCCGAGATGCGCAGCCCGGCGAACATCGCCGGCAGGGCCGACGGGAACATCACCTTGCGCAGTCGGGTGACCCGTCCACCGTGGTGCAGGGTGATCAGGTCGTGCAGCCCGGGATCGCCCGACACCAGGCCGAACAGCGTGTTCAGCACGATCGGGAAGATGGTGATCAGCACGCACACGATCACCCGCGACGTCTGGTTGGAGCCGAAGATGATCGCGATCATCGGCACCAGGGTGAGGATCGGCATCGCCTGCAGGGCCACCATCAACGGGAACGTCGCCCGTTCGATCAGCTTCGACTGGCTCATCAACGTCGCCAGCGCCACGCCGAGCACCACCGAGATGGCCAGGCCGATCCCGGCGACGCGCACCGACGACCACAGGGCATCGAGCAGCTCGTGCAGGTTGTCCCACTCGAGGAAGCCCCGGCGCACCACCTCGTCCGGCGGCGGCACCAGGAAGCGCCGCCGTTCCGACATCCAGACGCGGCTGACGAAGTACCAGAAGCCGACGAAGACCGCGATCAGGGCGAGCGGCGGCAGCACGACGGCGGCGATGCGCACGATGCGGCGCTTGGGCGGTTCGACCCGCACCGTCGGGGCCTCGATCAACGACGGGGCGGCCATGCTCGCCGGCATCGTGGCCTCCGACCGGTGGCTCGTGAGCCTCGACGCCGACCCTCGTGCCGCTAGACATGGGCGGACCGCAGGGCGGTCGAGATCTCGCCGCTGAGTGCGGCGAAGTCGGGGTCGAAGCGCAGCGACGGGTCGCGCGGATACGGGAACGGCACGTCGTGCTCGGCGACGATGTGGCCCGGGCGAGCCGACATCACGAGCACCCGGGTGCTCATGAAAACGGCCTCCGAGATCGAGTGGGTGATGAACAGGCCGGCGAACCCCTCCTGCTCGAACAGCCGCAGCGTCTCTTCGTTGAGGTACTCGCGAGTGATCTCGTCGACGGCGCCGAAGGGCTCGTCGAACATCAGGATCGGTGGCTTGAGGGTCAGCGTGCGGGCCAGCGAGCAGCGCATGCGCATGCCGCCCGACAGCGACTTGGGGTAGTGATCCTCGAAGCCGGTGAGCCCGACGAGGTCGATGGCGTAGCGGGCGAGCGCCCGGCGTTCGGCCCTCGGCAGTCCGTGCAGCTCGGTGAGCAGCTCGACGTTGTCCTGGACCGTGCGCCACGGCATCAGCGTCGGATCCTGGAACACGTAGCCGATGCGCTCGCGGTCGATGCCGACGTGCCCCGAGGTTGCCTCGAGGAGGCCCGAGGCGATCTTGAGCAGCGTCGACTTGCCGCACCCCGACGGCCCGACCACCGTCACGAACTCGCCCCGGTCGACCTCGAACGACACGTCGTCGACGGCGTGCGTGCCGTCGGGGAACACCATCCCGACGTGGTCGAACGACAGCGCGGGCACTTGACTCATCGTGGCACAGCGGGCCGCCGGGCGTCAGCCGTCGCGCTTGCGGTGCGACGTCGAGCCGGTCTCGCCGGCCTCGATGCCGTAGAGCGCGTGGCGGAGCTGGGCGCGCCCGTCGTGGATGCGCGACTTCACCGTTCCGACGGGCAGGTCGAGGGCGTCGGCGATCTCGGCGTAGTCGAGCTCGCACAGGTCGCGCATGAACACCGGTTCCATCAGGCGGACGTCGAGCGTCTCGGCCGCCTCCAGCAGGTCGATGCGGGCGCCGGCGACCACGCTCGGCGTCGACCCGCCGGCAGCGACGTCCGGGGGCACCTCGAGAACGCTGCGGCGACGCTTCAACTTGCGGTAGCAGTCGATCGCCGCGTTCGTCGTGAGCTGGTACATCCACGTGGTGAACTTCGACCGCCCCTCGAAGGTGCCCACGCGCCGGGCGATGGCGAGCAGGGCGTCCTGGGCCGCCTCCTCGGCGTCGAGCGGATTGGGCAGGAAGCGCCGGCAGCGGGCCAGCACCAGCGGCCGGGCGCCGGCGAGCAGCCGGTCGAGCGCAGCCCTGTCGCCGGTCGCCGCGAGCCGTCCCAGCGTTTCGATCTCGTCGAGCTCCACACCTCCGCCTTTCGTCCTGCCCTGCCGACCACGCATCCCGCCGTGGCGTACCCGTCCCGCCGGCGCGCCGCCGTTTAGATTGCAGGCCGGTGGCTGACGCAGGGGACATCGGATCGTACCGACTCCTGCGCGTGCTCGGTACCGGGTCGTTCGCCACCGTGTGGCTGGCCCACGACGACGTGCTCGACCGACAGGTCGCCGTCAAGGTGCTCGCCGACAACTGGAGTCGCGACAACGAGGTCCGCCGTCGCTTCCTCAGCGAGGCCCGCGTGCTCCTCACCGTCGACAGCCCGCGGATCGTGCGCGGGTTCCAGCTCGGCGAGACGCCGAGCGGCCAGCCGTACCTCGTGATGGCGTGGGCCGACCGCGGCACCCTCGACGATCGCATCCGCCAACGCGAGGCCGAGGGCCGGGTGTTCACCGCGCAGGAGACGGTCGGCATCGCCGCCGAGGTCACCGCCGCGCTGTCCGACGTGCACGCGTCGGGCCACCTCCACCGCGACGTCAAGCCGACCAACGTGCTGATCCGATCGACGTCGACGCCGCGCCACATCGCCGGGCTGGCGCCCGACGAGACGATCGTGCTCGGCGACTTCGGGCTGGCCCGCGGCCTCGACCTCACGGCGTTGACGCTCGTGGCCGGGTCGCCCGGGTACGTCGCGCCGGAGCAGGCGGCCGGGCTGACCCAGATCGACCGGCGGGCCGACCTGTACTCGCTCGGGCGGATCATGCTCCAGCTGCTCACCGGCGATGCCGGCGGGCGGGCCACCACGATGGCGGCGGCGGCGGCGGAGACGATCGACGTCCCCGGGGCGTTCCGCCGCCTCGACGGCCTCGGCGCGCCGCGTCCGCCCGAGGAGCTCGTGACGCTGGTGACGGCGCTGGTCGCCAACGATCCCGACGACCGCCCGAGCTCGGCCCACGAGGTGCAGGCACGGCTCAGCGGCATCGCCGGGCGGTTCGCCGGGCCGTTCGGCCCGCCCGTGGCGCCGCCACCGGTGGCGGCGCCCGGCGCGCCGACCGGCACCCAGCTCGGCGCGGCCGTGCCGACGACCCGCCGGCGGCGCACGCCGCTACTGGTCGCGCTCGGGGCCGCGGCCGTGGTGGCGGCGGCGGTGTTGGCCGTGACGCTGCTACGCGGGGGCGACGGATCCGGTTCCGGTGACGGCACCGAACCGCCCGGGTCGACCGCACCGGCGGCGACCGCCGAGCCGACCACGACGCTCGGTCCAGTGGTGGTGCCCGTCTCCGATGCGACCGGTTCGTCCGCCGCGGACACGACCGAACCGGCCACGACCGAGCCGGCCGACGACCGAGCCGGCGACCTCGACGGCCACGGTCGTGGTGGCGACCACGGCTGGCGCGGCGACCACCGAGCCGGCCGACGACCACCGAACCGGCCACCACCGAACCGGCCACCACGACCGAACCACCCACCACCGAGCCGGCGACCACCGAACCGCCCGTCTCCACCGAACCGGCGACCACCGAACCGGCGACGACGACCGAACCGGACCGACCACCGAGCCGGCGACCACCGAGCCGACGACGACGACCGAACCGGCGACCACCGAGCCACCGGCCACCTCCGAGCCGGCCGTGTCGACGACGCCGGCGTCGACACCGCCCTCGTCGCCGCCGTCGACCGTTCCCGGCCAGCCGGTGTACGTGAAGCCGTCACGGTCGCTGGTGCTCCCTCCGTTCGCGTTCGTCGACACCGGGGCCGGTGCGCCGAACGTCGTGACGGGCAGCTTCAGCGGTCCACCCAGCGACTTCGTCTCCGGACTTCTGGCGCTGAACCCGGCCTGGACCACCGAATCACCGCCGACGCCCGACGCCCAGGGCACCTACGACGTCCAGCTCGGCACGGCGGTCCGGATCGCACGCGTCATCGCCTTCCAGGACGCTTCGATCACAGGCCGCACGGTCACCGACTTCAGCATCGAGTACCAGGACCGGTGAACGCCATTGCGTTCCCCGGCCACGCAGGCCGTTTCTGGCCGCTCACTCGCTGGCGCTCGCTCGCTCGCACGCGAGAGATGGTGCACCAGTGACCGTGATGGTCACCATCGGACGGCACGGGCTCGACCGTCGCTCGGTGGTCGCCGTCGCCCGTGACGGGGCGCTCGTCGACCTCGGCGACGATGCCCGCGAGGCCCTCGCCGTCGCCGCCGACCTGGTGGCGCGGGCATCGGAATCGACCGAGCCGGTCTATGGCGTGTCGACCGGCTTCGGCTCGCTCGCCACCACCGTGATCCCACCGGAACGCCGCGAGGAGCTGCAACGGGCGTTGGTGCGCAGCCACGCCGCCGGCATGGGACCGCCGGTCGAGGACGAAGTGGTGCGGGCGATGATGCTGCTGCGCGCCCGGACGCTGGCGATGGGCTACTCCGGCGTGCGCCCGGTGGTGGTCGACACGCTGGTCGGCCTGCTCAACGCACGGATCACGCCGACCGTGCCCGAGCACGGCTCGCTCGGCGCGAGCGGCGATCTCGCCCCGCTGGCGCACGTGGCGCTGTCATTGATCGGCGAGGGCGACACCGCCGGCGCGCTCGAGTCGCACGGCATCGCGCCCGTCACGCTGCGGGCCAAGGAGGGGCTGTCGCTGATCAACGGCACCGACGGCATGCTCGGCATGCTCGTGCTCGCCCTGGCCGACCTCGACGTGGTGCTCACCGCGATCGACGTGACGGCGGCGATGTCGATCGAGGCGCTGCTCGGCACCGACCGCGCCTTCGCCGCCGACCTGATGGCCCTGCGGCCGCACCCCGGTCAGACCACGTCGGCGGACAACCTCCGCCGGCTGCTCGACGCCAGCCCGATCGTGGCCAGCCACCGGATCGACGACCCGCGTGTGCAGGACGCCTACTCGCTGCGGTGCACGCCCCAGGTGCACGGCGCGGCGCGCGACGCGGTCGCGCACGCGGCGCGGGTTGCCGACATCGAGCTGCGCTCGGCGATCGACAACCCGACGCTGCTGCCCGACGGTCGCGTGGAGTCGTGCGGCCACTTCCACGGCGCGCCGATCGCCCAGGTGTGCGACTTCCTGGCGATCGCCGTGGCCGACGCCGGTTCGATCGCCGAGCGCCGTACCGACCGGCTCCTCGACCGCACCCGATCGCAGGGGTTGCCGCCGTTCCTCGTCGAGGACGCCGGCGTGAACTCGGGAGTGATGATCGTGCAGTACACGCAGGCGGCGATGGTGGCCGAGAACCGTCGTCTCGCCGTGCCGGCGAGCGTCGACTCGGTGCCGACGTCGGCGATGCAGGAGGACCACGTGTCGATGGGCTGGGGGGCCGCCCGCAAGCTGCGCCGCGCCGTCGCCAACCTCGGACGGATCGTCGCCTGCGAGCTGGTCTGCGCGGCCCGCGGGTTGGAGCTCCGCGCCCCGCTCGCGCCGGCCCCGGCCACGGCGGCCGCGGTCGGCGCACTGCGCGCCGCCGGAGTCCCCGGCGCCGGCCCCGACCGCTGGCAGGCTCCCGAGCTCGCCCTCGCCGAGCGGCTGGTCATGTCGGGCGGCCTGCAGCAAGCGGTCGAGGCCGTCACCGGCCCGCTCGCCTGACGACGCCAGACCGATGGGTGCAGGCATGACCGAACGGACACGTTGGCACCCATCGGTCGGGTGCTCAGTACACGCCGTCGTGGCGGAAGGTGATCGAGATGCGGGGTCCGGCGCCGCGGGACTTGGGCACGACGTGCTCCCACTCGTGCTGGCAGGCGCCGCCCATCACCAGCAGGTCACCCTGGCCGAGGTCGAACACACGGGTCGGCGCACCGACCGACGGCCCGCCGGGCATCGGGCGCAGCCGGAACGGCCGGGCGCTGCCGACGCTGACGATGGCGATCGTCGGGTTGATGACGAGCGGGCCCTTGCGATCGGCGTGCCAGGCGACCGAGTCGTTGCCGTCGCGGTACCAGTTGAACCCGATCGACGAGAACGCCACGCGGTAGCGGTCGCTCAGCATCCGGCGCAGGTCGGCGAGCACCGGCAGCGGCTCCGGGCCGAGATCAGGGCGCCACCACGACGACAGCCGAGGCTCCGGCAACGGGCGGCCCCACATGACGACCTGTCGCTGGCGCCAGGTGAGGCGCTCGACCAGGGCGTCGTACACGGCGTCGGAGCCGGCGAGCCAGCCGGCGGCGTGGTCGACCCACGAGCGGGAATCGAGGTCGAGGCGGCGCAGTGCGCCGAACGTGGCGTCGGGGGAGGGTTCGGCATCACCGAACAGCGTCGCCTGACGGAACATGTGTTCGATGATACACCCGGCGGGGCACGCGACGCCGACGGGTCGACGCGACTACAGCGTCGTCAGGATGCGGGCGCCGGAGTGCGTGATGGCGATGGTGTGCTCGACGTGGGCGGCCCGGCTGCCGTCGGCGGTGCGCACGGTCCAGCCGTCGTCGTCGACCACGTAGCGGTCCCCGCCGCCCGCCAGCAGCATCGGCTCGAGGGCGATGACGAGGCCGGCCTTCAGCCGCGGACCGGTGCCGGCGCGACCCTCGTTCGGGACGTCCGGCTCCTCGTGCATCTCCCGCCCGATGCCGTGGCCGCCGTGGTGCTCGAGCATCCCATAGCCGCCGGCACGGGCCGAACGTCCGATGGCGTGGGCGATGTCGCCCAGGCGGCGGCCGGGGCGGGCGGCGGCGATGCCAGCGGCGAGCGCCGACTCGGTGGCTGCGATCAGCGCAGCATCGGCCGGGCGCGCCGTGCCGACGGTGAAGCTGATGGCCGCGTCGCCGCACCACCCGCGCAGGCGCGCGCCGCAGTCGATGCTCACCAGATCGCCATCGTCCAGTTGCTGGTCGCCGGGGATGCCGTGCACGACGACGTCGTTCACGCTGGCGCAGATCGTGCCGGGGAACGGCGTCGGCGACCATCGCGGGTGGTAGTTCTTGAACAGCGGCTCGGCTCCACGCGCCCGGATCACGTCCTCGGCGACGGCGTCGAGGGTGCGCAGCGTCGTGCCCACCGCCGCCTCGCGCCGAGCGGCGGCGAGCGCGCTGGCGACGATCTGACCGGCCTCGCGCATCGCCCCGATGTCGGCCGACGACTTCAAGCTCACTGGTGCACCGGGCCTTCGGCGCCGTGATGCTGGTTCGCTCGTTCGAAGACTCGCTCGCTCACTGCGGTGAAGTCAACCAGACCCGTAGCATCGGACCTCATGTCCGACGGCCGTGCCCCTCGTTCACCGCGCCGTCAGCCGACCACGCCCGCCCAGGGCGGATCGCGCGCCGGCGCGCCGCCAGGCGCGCGCCGGCGGGCCGTCGAACCGCGCCGGTGGGCCGCCCAAGCGCACCGGTGCGCCGCCGAGCCGCACGGGTGGGCCGCCCAGACGCGACGGCGGCGGACCCAGGCGCGACGGCGGCGGACCCGGCGGTGGTGGGGGCCGTCCGCGTCCGGCCGGCAAGCCGCGCCGGGGCGGTGACCGTCCGCCGCCACGCGAGCTCACCACCGCGGAACGACGCGCCGCCGAGGTGCGCGCGGCGCGAGCGCCGCGCCAACCGCGCGATCCGGACCGCGAGCGCGAACGCATCGAGGCGCGCACGCTCGAGGTGTGGATCGACGAGGGCGACGACCTGCGCGAGGAGGCGGAGCACGCCGCGGCTCGCGCGGCACACGCCTCGCGTCGGCGCCGCGAACGGCCGCTCGATGCCGACGTGGCCGCCGCGATCGTCGCCGTCGCCGCCGACCGCGCCGTCGCCGACCGGGCGATCAAACGGCTCGCCGACGCCCGTGCCGCGCTCGACCGCGACCACGTCGAGGAGGCCCGTCGCATCGTCACGCCACTGCTGCGCACCATTCCCGGTGTCGCCGCCGTCCACGAGGTGGCTGGGCTCGTCGCCTACCGCCGCGGTCGCTGGCGCGAGGCGGTGCGCGAGCTGGAGACGGCGCGGGCGCTCACGCCCAACGTCGACGTGCTGCCGGTGCTCGCCGACAGCTACCGGGCGCTGCGTCGATGGAACGACGTCGAGCGGGTCTGGCTCGAGGTGCGCGAGGCGTCGCCGAACCAGGACGTGATGGCCGAGGCGCGCATCGTCGCCGCCGGGGCGCAGGCCGACCGCGGCGACCTCGCCGGGGCCCTGCGCACGATGGGACGGGTGGGCGCCGACCCCAAGCGGGTCCGCGACCATCACCTGCGCCAGTGGTACGTGCTCGGCGACCTCAACGACCGCGCCGGCAACCCGATCGATGCCGCCCGGTGGTTCCGCCTGGTCGCCGCCCACGACCCCGAGTTCGTCGACGTCGCGACGCGGCTGCGGACACTCGGCCGGTAGCCGCCTAACCTCGACCAGGTGAGCGAGCGAGTCCCCGAGCGAGCGAACCAGGACGCACGGTCTTCGGCTCGCTGGTGCACCGCCGCGGGATCGAACGCGTCCCTTCGAGTGACGGTGCACCAGTGAGCTCACGCCACTTCCGCGCCGGGGTCGTGGCGGTCATCGAGCGCGACGACGGCACGGTGCTGGCCTTCGAGCGGGCCGACGCGCCCGGGAGCTGGCAGCTGCCACAAGGCGGCATCGAGCGCGGGGAAGAGCCGCTCGACGCCGTGTGGCGCGAGGTCGGCGAGGAGACCGGGCTCGGGCCTGACCAGCTCGTGCTCACCGCCGAGCGCGAGGAGTGGGTGGCCTACCAGTGGCCGGTCGAGGTCGCCGCCGGACGCAAGGCGGTCGGCCAGGTGCACAAGTGGTTCACGTTCCGACCGACGACCGACGCCTTGACCCCGGCGCCCGACGGTTCCGAGTTCACCGCGTGGAAATGGGTCGATCGGAGCTGGCTGATCGACCACGTCGTGGCCTTCCGTCGCGGGGCCTATCGGCGCGGTCTCGGCGATGGGGGCTGACGACCTGTTCACCGCGGCGGCGGAGGAGCGCCTGCGTGGTCAAGCGCCGCTCGCCGCCCGCCTGCGGCCGCGCACCATCGACGACGTCGTGGGCCAGGATCACCTGCTCGGCCCGGGCCGGCCGTTGCGCCGCCTGGTGGAGACCGACAGCCTGTCGTCGGTCTTGCTCTGGGGACCTCCGGGCACCGGCAAGACCACCCTCGCCCTCGCCGTCGCCGGGAGCACGGCGAAGGAGTTCGAGCAGATGTCGGCCGTGACCGCAGGGGTGAAGGACGTGCGCGAAGTGATCGAGCGCGCCCGCGAGCGCCTCGGGCGCCACGGTCGCGGCACCATCCTGTTCCTCGACGAGATCCACCGCTTCAACAAGGCGCAGCAGGACGCCCTGCTCCCGGCCGTGGAGGACGGCACGCTCACCTTGATCGGTGCGACCACCGAGAACCCCTTCTTCGAGGTCAACCCGCCGCTGCGTAGCCGCTCGACGCTGTTCCGGCTCGAGCCCCTCGACGCGTCCGCCCTCGCCACGCTGCTCGGGCGTGGGCTCGAGGCCCTCGCCACCACCGCCGACGCCGACGCCGTCGACCTGCTGGTGGAGCGCTCCGGTGGTGACGGCCGCCAAGCGCTCACGTCGCTCGAGGTCGCGGCGGCGCTGGCCAACCCCGGAGCGGTCACGCTCGGCCACGCGGAAGCGGCGCTGTCGACCAGCGCCGTGCGCTATGGACGCGACGACCACTACGACGTGATCAGCGCTTTCATCAAGAGCGATGCGCGGGTCCGATCCCGACGCCGCTGTGTACTACCTCGCCCGGATGCTCGAAGCCGGGGAGGAGCCGCGGTTCATCGCCCGGCGGATGGTGATCTTCGCCAGTGAGGACGTCGGCCAGGCCGATCCCCAGGCGCTCGTGGTCGCGGTCGCCGCCGCCCACGCCCTCGAGCTGGTCGGCCTGCCCGAGGCCCAGCTCAACCTCGCCCAGGCCTGCATCCACCTCGCCACCGCGCCGAAGAGCAATGCCAGCGCGATGGCGGTGTGGACCGCCCGCGCCGACGTCGCCGCCGGTGCGCTCGGCGAGGTGCCGGCGCACCTGCGCGACGCGCACTACCGAGGCGCGACCGCGCTGGGCCACGGCGTGGGCTACGAGTACCCTCACGATCACGAGGGCGGTTGGGTGGCCCAGCGTTACCTTCCGGAGTCACTCGCCGGCCGCACGTGGTACCGGCCCACGGACCACGGCCACGAACAGGAGGTCTCCGAGATGATGCGACGGCGGGCAGTAGGAGACGTCGATCGATGAGCGAGCGAGTCTTCGAGCGAGCGAACCATCAGGCACGGGCTTCGGCTCACTGGTGCACCATCACGGCGTTCCCCGGCCACGCAGGCCGCCGCTGGCCGCTCGCTCGCTGGCGCTCGCTCGCTCGCAGGGCGGTGCACCAGTGAGCGCCGTCGACATCGCCCTCGTCGCCGCCCTGGTGCTCTGCACGCTGGCGTTCTCGGCCCTGGCGGTGACGCTGGTGCGCACGCGCGACACGATGACCGAGCTGCGTCGCGACGTCGACGCGATGCGGCGCGAGACAGCGGCGACGCTGCACGAGGTGCAGGTCGCCACCTCCGACGCCGTCGCCGCGGTGGAGCGGGCCCGGGCCGACCTCGATCGCTTCGACCGCCTGCTCGGCTCGGCCGAGGCGATCAGCGACGCCGTCGGGCGGAGCCGCCTGCTGGCGCGAGCCGGTCTGTCGACCCCGGTCATCAAAGCGGCCGGCGTCGCCGCGGGCACCAGCCGCGCCGTGCAACGCCTGAGGAGGGGGGCATGAAGACCCGCGCCGTCTGGTTCGTCACCGGCGCCGCGGCGGGCGTCGCCGGCACCACCGTGGTCAAGCGCAAGGTCGCCGCCGCGGCCGACAAGCTGCGCCCGAGCAACGTCGCCGACGCCGCCCGCGGTGCCGTGCGGCGCGGCCGCCGTCGTGTGATCGACGCCGTGAAGGACGGCGTGATCACGGCGCGGCGGCGCGAGCGCGAACTGGTCGCCGAGCGCGACGGTCGCCTGGTGCGCCTCAGCGACCACCTCGGCCCCGGCGACGAGCTGGTCGTCGATGGCGAGGTGGTCGAGTCGGCCAGGGTCATCGTGCTCCGGCGGCGCGACGACGGCGCCAGCCGGTAGCGCACGATGACGGGGCGCGCCGAGCTGGTCGCTGCGTTGCGTCACGCGGTTTCCGCCGACCGGGTCCGCGACGGCGCCAGCGAGCTGTCGCTGTACCGCCACGATGCGTCGCACATGGAGGGCGCGGCCGCAGCGCTGTGCTTCCCGACCTCGACCGACGAAGTGGCGGCATGTGTCCGCGCGGCGGTCGCCCACGGCGTGCCCTTCGTACCGCGCGGGTCGGGCACCGGCCTCGCCGGTGGCGCCGTGCCGCCCGAGGGCGCGGTGATCATCTCGACGTCGAAGATGACCCAGCTCCTGTCGGTCGATCCCGCCGCCCGGCGCGCCTGGGTCGAGCCTGGAGTGCTCAACCTCGACCTGTCCCGCGCCGTGGCGCCGCACGGCCTGCACTTCGCTCCCGACCCGAGCAGCCAGCAGACCTGCTCGATCGGGGGCAACGTGGCGAACAACTCCGGGGGACCGCACTGCCTGTCCGAGGGCGTCACGAATGCCCACATCCTGGCCGTCGAGGTGGTCCTGCCGGACGGCACGGTGACCGTGCTCGGTGGCGAGGACCCCGAGCCGCCCGGCTACGACCTGCGCGGCGTGTTCGTCGGCAGCGAGGGGATGTGCGGCATCGCCACCAAGGTGTGCGTGCGCCTCACGCCCGATCCGCCCGCGGTCACCACGCTGCTCGCCGACTTCGACACCGTCGAGGCCGGGGCGTCGACGGTCAGCGACATCATCGCCTCGGGGATCGTGCCGGCGGCGCTCGAGATGATGGACCACCTCTGTCTCGTCGCGGTCGAGGCGTACATCCAGGCCGGGCTGCCCACCGAAGCGGCGGCCGCGCTCCTGGTGGAAGTGGTCGGCTCGCCGGCATGCCGTGGCCGAGCACACCGCGGCGATCGTCGACATCGCCCGTCGGCGCGGGGTGCGCAACGTTCGCATCGCCGCCGACGAGACCGAGCGGGCACTGCTGTGGAAGGGCCGCAAGTCGGCGTTCGGCGCGATCGCCCGGATCAAGCCGAACTACTACCTCCACGACACCGTCGTGCCGCGCCACGAGCTGCCCGGGGTGCTGGCGCAGGTGTACGAGATCGCCCGTCGTCACGACCTCGACGTGCTCAACGTGTTCCACGCCGGCGACGGCAACCTCCACCCGCTGCTGCTGTTCGACGGGCGCGAGCCGGGCATCATGGCGCGGGTCGAGGCCGCTGGCACGGAGATCGTCGAGGCGTCGGTGGCCGCCGGTGGTGTGCTGAGCGGTGAGCACGGCATCGGGCTCGAGAAGCGCGACCTGATGCCGCTCATGTTCTCCGCCGTCGATCTCGCCGCCCAGGCGGCCGTCCGGGCGGCGTTCGACCCGCACGGCATGTCGAACCCGGGCAAGGTCCTGCCCAGCCCGGCCCGCTGTGCCGACCTGGCCGCGAGCGCGCCAGCGGGTGCGTGGGTGTGAACACCGACGACGACCTGCTCGCCGTCGTCGGTGGCGACGTCGCGCCGTTGGGCGACGCCGTCCTCAACGCCTTCGCCGAGGAGGTCGGCGCCGACGATCCGGTGACGATCACCGGCGCCGGGACACGGGGCGGCGGGGTGCCCGGCGTGCGCGGCGTCCGTCCCCCGGCCGGCGTCAGCTGGTTCCGTCCGGACGAGATGACGGTGGCGTGCGGCGCCGGCACGCCGGTCGCCGAGCTCGACGAGCGACTGGCGGCGAATCGGCAGGCAGTGGCGATCCCGCCGACGGGCACCGTGGGAGGGGCGCTGGCGGTCGGCCGGAGTGGGATCCGGCGGCTCGGCTACGGCCCGGTGCGCGACACGCTGCTCCAGGCGCACTACGTGTCGGCGGCCGGCGAGATCGTGAAGGCCGGCGGCCCGACGGTGAAGAACGTCAGCGGCTTCGATCTCTGCCGGCTGCTGGTCGGATCACGGGGGACCATCGGGTTCGTCGCCGACGTGATCCTGCGCACCCGCCCGCGCTCCCCGTTCGAGCAGTGGTTCCGGACGACGGCCGAGCCGGTGGAGACCCTCGGTCGGCTGTACCGCCCGACGTCGGTGCTGTGGGACGGGCGGACGACGTTCGTGCTGTTGGAGGGCGATGCCCGCGACGTCGACGAGGCCGCCCGCAGGGTGGGGCTCGAGCCCACCGACGACCCGCCGACGCTGCCCCGTGGTGGTCGGTGGTCGATCGCCCCCTCGGCGATCCACACGCTGGGCGGGGAGTTCGTCGTGGAGGTCGGCGTCGGGATCGTGCACCACCGCGATCCGGCGCCGCCGCGGTCGGTCGATCCGGCGGTCGTGACGCTGAACCGGCGGATCAAGGACCTGTTCGACCCTCAGGGCCGGTTGAACCCCGGCGTCGATGTGCTCGCCGCCTGAGGCCGCCGCCGCCCTGGCCGCCGCCGCGGGGTGGCCGGCGCCCGAGCTGGTGCGCGTCGGGTCGAGCGCGGTGTTCCGCAGCGGCGACGCGATCATCCGCGTCGCCGCGACCGACGGCTCGGCGCCGACGGCGGGTTATGTGCGCGCCGACTGGCTCAGCGCCCACGGCCTGCGCGTGGCCCGGCCCTACCCCGGTCGGCCGCATGCCGAGTGCGACGACGGCGGTGTCGAGCGGGTGGCGACGGCGTGGCAGCGCCTGGAGGCGGTCGCCGACGTGGCCGACTGGGAGGGTGTCGGGGCGATGGTGCGTCGCCTGCACCGACTCGACCGTGCGTCGGTGCCGCCGGACGTCGCGGTGCCACCGTGCACGTCGTTCCCGTGGTGGCGGTTCGAGGCGCGCCTGGCCGAGGTCGCCGGCCTCGTCGACGGCGCCGCCCTCGCCGGCCTGACCGCGGCGGTCGAAGCGCACGGCAACTGGGTCGGGCGCGCCGGTGATGCCGAGCGCTGGGTGCTGTGCCACGGCGACCTCCACCAGCGCAACGTCGTCCAGACGTCTGGTGGGCCGGTGCTGCTCGACTGGGACATGCTGTGCGCCGGACCGCCCGGCTGGGACCACGCCCCGCTGATCGCGATGGTGCGGCACTGGGGCGTCGATCGCACGGTCTACGACCGCTACGCCGAGGGCTACGGTTCGGATCAGCGCGACGAGCCGGTCACCGCGTCGCTGGCCGTGCTCCGCGCCGTGGCGGCCACGCTGATGCGTGTCGTCGCCGAAGGCCCCGGCCGCGATCCCGACGGCGAGGCGTCACGTCGCCTCCGGTTCTGGCGCGGCGACCCCGACGCCCCCACCTGGACGTTCGTGTAGCACCGCCGCGCTTCGTTCAGCCCGACTCCAACGCTTCCCCGAGCTCCAACCAACGCTCCTCGGCCGCCGCCAGTTCGAGCTCGACCGCGGCAAGGTCCCGACCGAGACGCACGATGCGCTGGTGGTCGCCCCCGGCGGTCGCCAGGTCGTCGAGCAGCCGGTCGCGCCGCCGCGTGTGGGCGGCGATCTCGCGGTCGACCTCGCGCAGCATGCGTCGCATCGTCGACGGCGTGCGCTCCGGCGTCGCCGGACGAGCGGCCACCGGGGCGGCCGGCGCCCGCCTGGCCGACGGCGCCGGCGTCGCTGGGCCCGACGCGCCTGCCAACCGCCGAAACCGCCGGGCACGCGTCGGCCGGGGTGCTGGTCGTCGATGACGAGCACGTCGGACACCGTCCGCTCGAGGAAGGCGCGGTCGTGGCTCACGACGATGACCGCTCCCGGCCAGTCCTCCAACACGTCCTCCAGGACCCGCAGCGTGTCCAGATCGAGGTCGTTGGTCGGTTCGTCGAGCAGCACCACGTTCGGTCGGGCGCGCAGGGTCAGGACGAGCTGCAGGCGCCGTCGCTCACCGCCCGACAGCAGGCCGATCGGCGCCCGTTGGGCGTCGGCGTCGAACCAGAACCGTTCGAGGAATCGGGCGTCCTGCCAGTCGGGGAGCCGGGTCGGCCCGGCGACCGCCTGATCGACGCGCATCGTGGGGTCGAGGTCGATCCCGCGTCTGGGCGAACGCACCGAGCGCGACGGTCGCGCCCACCTCGCGAGTGCCCTCGGCCGGGACGAGCGTGCCGGCGATGACGTCGAGCAACGTCGACTTCCCGGCGCCGTTCGGCCCGACGATGCCGAGCCGCTCGCGTGGATCGAGCGACAGCTCGACGCCGCGGAACAACCACGGCCCGTCGGCGAACCGGTGGCCGACACCGTGGAGCTCGATCGTGTTGTCGCCGAGGCGGGGCGCCCCGAACCCGAGGTCGAGCTCGCCATCGCGCGCGGCGGCCTCCGGGCGACCCTCGACGATCGCCGTCGCCGAGGCGATGCGGGCCTTCGGCTTGCTCGTGCGCGCCGGGGCGCCCCGGCGCAGCCAGGCGAGCTCGGAGCGGGCCAGGTTCCGGCGGGTGCGCTCCTGGCTGACCGCCTGGGCCTCGCGGCCCGCCCGAGCCTCGAGGTATCCGGCGTAGCCACCCTCGTGCACGTAGCCGCGCCCACGGTCGAGCTCGAGGATCCGCGTCGTCACCCGGTCGAGCACGTGACGGTCGTGCGAGACGAGGACGAGCCCGCCGCGATGCATCGCCAGCCGCTCCTCGAGCCACGTGATGGCGTCGATGTCGAGGTGGTTGGTCGGCTCGTCGAGGATCAGCAGCACGTCGTCGCCGGCCTCTCCGGGCGGCCCGACCTCCACCAGCGTCCGGGCGAGGCCGACCCGCTTGGCCTCGCCGCCCGACAGCGTGGCGGTGGGGTCGTCGAGACGGCCACCGAGGTCGAGCTTGTCGAGGATCGCGGCCGCATCCCAGGTGCGCCCGGTGACGTCGCCGATCGTGGCGCCGGCGAGCGGGGCGTCCTGGTCGAGCACGACGATGCGGCTCCCGCGGCCCCGACGCACCACCCCGGCTTCCGGCTCGACGCGCCCGGCGAGCTGGCGCAGCAGCGTCGACTTGCCCGACCCGTTGAGTCCGACGACGGCGAGCCGGTCCCCGGACTCGATCGTGACGGAGACGTCGGCGAACAGTGGCCGCCCGGGCCGGCTGGCGGCGAGCCCCGACGCGTCGAGGAGGATCACGACTCCCGGCCGTGGTGTCGCGCCGGGACTCGTTCGCTCACACCGGCAGGCTAGGGACGCCGTGTGCCGACGGACAGGACGTGGGCGTGTCGGGTCGGTCGGCAGATCGCCACGGCTGCGATCAGCGTGTATCGGCTGAGCGATGGGGACCGAATCGCCTTGACGGGACGGCGGCGGGAACCGTCCCGGCCGGCGAGGAGGGCGAACCCTTCCGCCGGCGACGCGAGTGTGACACACATTCGGGGAACTCGGGGCGCGGCCCTTCGCGAAAGGGCGATCTGGTCACCCAGATTCTCGATATCGAGAACCTGGGTGACCAGATCGCCGTTCGAGACGCAGGGTGACCAGATGGCGGCGGGAGTCAGAGCACCCGGCGCAGGATCGTCTCCTTCCAGCGCTTGTACGGGGGATAGAGCAGGCTGGGATCGGGCTTGGTGGGCTTGGAGAGCACCGAACGACGGTGCGAGAACGTCTCGAACCCGGTCCGTCCGTGGTAGGCGCCGGTGCCGCTGGCGCCGACGCCGCCGAAGGGCAGCTCGGACACGGCGAGGTGCATCATCACGTTGTTCACGCCGGCACCGCCCGAGCGGGTGCGTTCCAGCACGCGCTCGGCGAGGGCGGCGTTCCCGGTGAACACGTACAACGCCAGCGGGTGGTCGCGGGCGTTGACGAAGTCCACGGCGCTGTCGACGTCCGCCACGGCGAGCACCGGGAGGATCGGCCCGAAGATCTCCTCGCCCATCACGGCGGCGTCGGGGGCGACGCCGGCGAGCACCGTCGGGGCGAGGTACCGCGTGGCCCGGTCGCCACTGCCACCGGTCACCACGGCGTCGAACCCGCCGGCGTCGAGCAGCCCCATCAGCCGGTCGAAGTGGCGCTCGTTGACGATCCGGCCGTAGTCCGCCGACGCCGCCGGGTGCTCGCCGTAGAAGTCGTGGACGGCCCGCAACAAGGCGCCGAGGAGGCGGTCCTCGACGTCGGCGGTGACGAGCACGTAGTCGGGCGCGACGCACGTCTGGCCGGCGTTGGTGAAGCGTCCCCACGCGATGCGTCGCGCCGCGACGTCGATGTCGGCGTCGCTGGCGACGATCGCCGGGCACTTCCCGCCGAGCTCCAGGGTGACCGGCGTGAGGTGCTCGGCGGCGGCGCGCATGACGATGCGCCCGACCGTGCCGTTGCCGGTGTAGAAGATGTGGTCGAACGCCTCGGCGAGCAGCGCGGTCGTCTCGGCCACCGCTCCCTCCACCACGGCCACCACGCGGGAGTCGAGGTACTGCGGCACCAGCTCGGCGAGCGCACTCGACGTCGCCGGCGACAGCTCGGAGGGCTTGACCACCACCGCATTGCCGGCCGCCAGCGCCGCCACGAGCGGCGCGAGCGTGAGCTGCACCGGATAGTTCCACGGTGCGATCACCAGCACCAGGCCGAGCGGTTGACGCATGACCGTCGCCGTGCCGGGCCGGAACGTGACCGGCACCCGGACCTTCTCGGGTTGCATCCAGTCGCGCAGGTGGGCGATGACGTGGTCGATCTCGGTGATCGTGAACCCGATCTCCGTGGCGTACCCCTCCACCGGAGGCTTGCCGAGGTCGCTGGCGAGCGCCGCCTCGAGGCGTTCGCGCTGCTCGGTGAGCAGGCGGCGGAGCTGACGGAGCTGCGTCACGCGGGCGGCCTCACCGTCGAGCAGGCCGCTGCGCGCGCCCTCGCGAAGATGGGCGACGACCGCGGCGACGTCGACCGGCGCGGACGGCTCGGCGGGTGCGGTCACGGGCGCACCCAGCGAGCGATGCGAGCAGACGCCGTGGCGTCTGCGTGGCCGGGGAACGCCATGATCATCACGGGTGAGACTACGCGCGGCGACCGCGCCGTTTACGGTGGCGGACGTGGCGAGCCGCCTGCACATCGACCCCACCGAGCTGGCGACGTGCGTCGGCTGCGGCCTGTGCCTCCCGCACTGCCCGACGTTCCGCGTCAGCGGCGAGGAAGGGCTGTCGCCGCGCGGTCGGATCGACGCGATGCGAGCCGTCGAGTGGCGCGACGCCCCGATCGACGACGACTTCCTGCACTTCACCGAGACATGCGTCCAGTGCCGGGGTTGCGAGCCGGCGTGCCCGAGCGGGGTGCCGTACGGTCACCTCATCGAGGCGACCAAGGCGGCGCTCGCCGAGCGCCACGCCGTCACCCCGCGCTGGCAGCGCGCCGCCTACGCGCTGCTCTCCCGACATCGGACCCTGCTCGCCGGGTCGTCGCTGCTCGCGGTCGCCCAGCGCGCCCGCCTGGTGCCGCCGCGGGTCGCCGGCTCGCTGACCCGCGTGCCGCTGCGCCGCGGTCACCGGCCGGTGTCGACCGCGGCGCCGGGCACCGAACCCGACGTGTGGCTGTTCACCGGATGCGTGATGGACGCCTGGCTGCGGGCGACGCACCGGGCCACGGCGGCACTCGTCGCCGCTACCGGCGCGACCACCCGCTGGTCGTCGGATCGGGCCGGCTGTTGCGGCGCCCTGCACGTGCACGCCGGGTTGGAGCACCAGGCCCGCCGGCTCGCCGCGCGCGTGATCGCCGACATGCCGGGCACCGCGCCGGTGCTCGTCAACTCGGCCGGGTGCGGCGCCGCGCTGAAGGACTACGGACGGCTGGTCGGCACCGCCGACGCGGTTGCGTTCGCGGCACGAGTCGTCGACGTCCATGAGTGGCTGGCCGCCCACGTCGACGCCCTGCCCCCGCCGCGACGCCCGCTCGGCCCGGTGATCGTGCAGGATCCGTGCCACCTGCGCCACGTGCAGCGGGCGCACCTGCCCGTGCGCACGGTGCTGGCCCGCTACGCCGACGTGGTCGAGCTCGACGACGACGGCCTGTGCTGCGGCGCGGGTGGCGCCTACGCCGCGCTGCAGCCGGCGCTCGCGGCCGAGGTTCGCCAGCGCAAGCTGGCGGCGATCGAGCGCGCCCGCACGGCGAGTGGGGCCACCATCGTGGCCAGCGCCAACCCGGGCTGCGCCATGCACCTCGCCGCCGCCGGCGTCACGGTGCGCCATCCCGTCGACCTGATCGCCGAGTCGGCCGGCCTGGCGGTCGGCTGATGAGTCCGACGCTTGCGCAGTGAGTCGACCGTGCACCAGGGGGCTACGCCGACCTCGCCGGGCGACTCGAGCAGATCGCCGCCGAGCTCGACGACCTGTCGCTCGACCTGCTGCACGAGGCGGTCGCCGAGGGCGCGACCCGACGGCCCGACGCCGACCGGGCGCTCACCCAGGCGCGCCGGGCGGTCGAGAAGGCGGCTCACCTGCTCGGGCTCGCTGGAGTGAACGAGTTGACGAGGTCGATCATGGCCCGCAGGTCGCTGTAGCGGTGCCGGGCGAACTGCGAAGCGGATCCGCGGGAGCTCGGCGTGGTCGTTCGCTGGCGGACCTCGATCGGCAGCGCGCCGCTGCGCTCGATGTGGCCGGACGCCACGAGCGCGGCGAAGCGCTCGGTCGAGCAGGGCCAGCTGCTCGTCGGTCGGGGCGTGGCGTAGCCGGATCACGGCCTGGTTGCCGACGTAGCGGATGGAGTCGAAGTTGGCGTAGAAGTGCTCGATCTCCGCGCACGCCGCGTCGCTCGAGTCGGTGACGAGGTAGAGGTGCGAATCGGCCTCGTCGACCAGCCCGCGGGCGATGAGCTGGCGTGTGCACGAAGTCGTCGATGTGCCGCCAGAACGGGTCGCCGGGCGTGTCGAGCAGCACGATCGGCACCGGAAGGCCCTTGCCGGTCTGCGTGAGCGTGAGCAGCTCGAACGTCTCGTCGAGCGTGCCGAACCCTCCCGGAAGGCTGACGAACGCCCTGCGACTCCTTGACCAGCATCAGCTTGCGGGTGAAGAAGTACTTCATGCTGACCGACTTCTCGTCGCCGGCGATGATCGGGTTGGCGCCCTGCTCGAACGGGAGTCGGATCGACACGCCGATGCTGCGCTCGCGACCGGCGCCCTCCATCGCCGCCTGCATGATGCCGGGGCCGGCACCGGTGACGACCATCCAGCCGCGCTCGGCCAGCAGCGCGGGCGATGTCGGTCGGCCTGGATGTAGACCGGATCGTCGGCCTCGCGTGCGCGCCGACCCGAACACGGTGACCTTGGGCACGTCGCGGTACGGGCGCGAACATCGTGAACGCATCGCGCATCTCGGCGAGCGCCGCCTCGGCGATCTTCAGGTCGAGCGTGTCCGTCCGGTCACTGATCAGCCCCAGCGCCGACTCCAACAGCTCGCGGGCGAGACGCCGGTCGACCGCGCCGGTGGGCGTGGACGCGCCATCGCCCGGCGGCCCGAGCAGCTCGTCGACCATCGCCGCAACGGTTGTCACTGGCGCACCGTCACCCGTTGCGACGCGCACGATCCGGGCGCTGGTGCGCCCGTGACACGAAGACCGTGCTTGATTTTTCGCTCGCTCGAAGACTCGCTCGCTCATCCGACGTCCACCCAGTCCAGCGTGCGCTCGACGGCCTTGCGCCAGCGGGCGTGACCGGCGTCGCGCTGGTCGGCGCTCCACTGCGGCTCCCACCGTCGCGCCTCGTGCCAGTTCGCACGTAGGTCGTCGATGCCCGACCAGAAGCCAACGGCGAGGCCGGCGGCGTACGCCGCGCCGAGCGCCGTCGTCTCGGCCACCTCCGGGCGGCTCACCGGCACGCCGAGAACGTCGGCCTGGATCTGCATGCACAGTTCGTTGGCCGTGATCCCGCCGTCGACCTTCAGCACGTCGATGTCCACCCCGGAATCCTGCGCCATCGCGTCGGCGACGTCGCGGGTCTGGTAGCAGATCGCCTCCAGTGTGGCCCGGGCGAGGTGGGCCGCCGTGTTGAAGCGGGTCAGCCCGACGATGGCGCCGCGGGCGTCGGCGCGCCAGTACGGCGCGAACAGGCCGGAGAACGCCGGCACGAAGCACACGCCGCCGGCGTCGGGCACCTGGCGGGCGAGCGCCTCCACATCGGCGGCGTTCGAGATGATGCCGAGCTGGTCGCGCAGCCACTGCACCGCCGAGCCGGTGACGGCGATCGAACCCTCGAGGGCGTACACCGGCGCCTGGTCGCCGAACTGGTAGGCGACGGTCGTGAGCAGTCCCGCCGCCGAGCGCACGATGTCCGCGCCGGTGTTGAGCAGCATGAAGTTGCCCGTGCCGTAGGTGTTCTTCGCCTCGCCGGGGGAGAAGCACACCTGGCCGACCGTGGCGGCGTGTTGGTCCCCCAGGTCGCCGCACACCGCCACCGCGCCGCCGAACGGACCGGCGGGGCGGGTGACGCCGTAGGGGTCGGGCGACGAGCTCGGGCGGATCGCCGGCAGCATCGAACGAGGGATGCCGAACAGCGCCAGCAGCTCGTCGTCCCAGTCGAGCGTGGTGAGGTCCATCAGCATCGTGCGGCTGGCGTTGGTCGGGTCGGTGACGTGCACGCCGCCGTCGACCCCCCCGGTCAGGTGCCAGATCACCCAGCTGTCCGTGGTGCCGAACACGGCGTCGCCGCGCTCGGCGGCGGGGCGGACGCCGTCGACGTTGTCGAGGATCCACTGGATCTTGCCGCCCGAGAAGTACGTGGCCGGCGGCAGCCCGGCACGGCTGCGGACGAGGTCGCCGCGTCCGTCGCGCTCGAGGGCGGCGGCGATGCGGTCGGTGCGCGTGTCCTGCCACACGATGGCGTTGTACAGCGGACGTCCGGTGCGTCGGTCCCACACGATCGTGGTCTCGCGCTGGTTGGTCACGCCGACGGCGGCGAGGTCGTGCGGGCGGAGTCCGGCGCGGTTCAACGCCACGCGGACCACGGTGTCCGTGCGCTCCCAGATCTCGATCGGATCGTGCTCCACCCACCCGGCTTCGGGCAGGATCTGCTCGTGCTCGAGCTGATGCCTGACGACCTCCCGACCGTCGTGGTCGAACACCATGAACCGGGTGCTCGTCGTGCCCTGGTCGATGGCGCCAACGAATTCGGTCACTCGGTCCCTCGGTTTCTCGTGCCGCGGTGCTGCGGCGCGCGTTCTGTGCTCTGAGAGACTGTCACCCGATGGACGGCGGAGCGGAACAGGAGGGCGGAGCAGGGTCCGACGACGACTCGTGGTGGTCCGACGTCTTCGGCGGTTGGGAGCCATCGGCACCGGAGCGCAGCGGGACGGCGCCCTTGCTGCTGGCGCCGGCGGAGGCGGAGGCGCCGGCCGCGGCGGGCCCCGCCTCAGGCCGATGGCGGCGCCCTGCCGATGACGACACTCCGTCCGTCGACGACGACACCCCGACTCCCGTAGCGATCGCCCGCCCGGCGCGCCGGGCCCGGCGCGGCCCGATCGGCGTGGGCCCGCCGCCCGTGGACCGCGGCGCGGATCGTGCGCCTCGTGGTCACCGCCGCCTCCTTGGGGGTGACGACGTACGTGATGATGAACGTCGTCCACCTGAAGCCGTTCAGCTCGGGCGACCTGATCACGCGGAACAGCACGCCGACCGGCGGCGACATGGGGGCGCACGTGTGGGCGCCGGCGTACCTGCGCGACTCGCTGCTGCCGCACTGGCAGATCAGCGGCTGGACGATGGACTGGTACGGCGGCTTCCCGATCTACCGCTTCTACATGGTGGTCCCGGCACTGGCGATCGTCGCCCTCGACACCTTCTTGCCCTACGGCGTGGCGTTCAAGCTCGTCGCCGTCTCCGGGCTGGTGTCCCTGCCGGCGTGCTGCTGGGCGTTCGGGCGTCTCGCCCGCTTCCGCTATCCGATCCCGGAGCTGTTCGCCTTCGCCGGGCTGTGCTTCGCGCTCAACGAGAGCTACTCGATCTACGGCGGCAACGTGCTGTCGACGATGGCCGGCGAGTTCTCGTTCTCGATCGCCATCAGCGTCATGATGCTGGGCCTCGGCCTGCTCGCACGGGGCCTGCAGAACGGCCGGCTGATGGCCGTCGCCGCGCTGGTGCTGGCGGTGGCGTGCCTCTGCCACGGCATCGTGCTGATCTACACCGCCATCGCCGCCGTGATGATCGTCGGCTGCCGCCTGGGTGGCGACCTGTGGTTCGTGGCCCGCAACGGCACCGTCGCCGACCGTGTCATCGCCAAACGCCGCGTGCTCTACGTGGTCGGAGTGGGCGTGCTGACGATCGCCCTGTCGGCGTTCTGGGTCGGACCGTTCCTGCTCGACCATCAGTACATGACCGACATGAAGTACGGCTTCCGGCCGTCGGGTTCCCACGACTCCTTCTGGGACATGTTCTTCGACCTCCCGCAGCCGTTCGACGTCCTCGTGACCGGGCTGGCGATCATCGGGCTCGTCGCTTCGATCGCCCGGCGCCACGTGGTCGGCGTCGCCCTCGGGCTGACCGGCATCGCCGCCGTCGTGCTGGTGTACCTCACGCGCGACAGCCTCCCGGTCATCGGGCTGCTGTGGAACCCGCGCGTCCTGCCGCTGCTCTACCTGATGCGCTTCCTGCTGATGATGGTGGGCGTCGTCGAGCTGGGCATGCTGGCCGTCAACCTCGCCCGCCGGCGCGACCCGGCGTCGATCCCGGGCACGCCCAGCCGCACGGTGATGGCGGTCGCCGCGGCGCTCGTCGTGCTGGTGTCGTTCGGCTGGTTCTACGAGGTGCTGCCGCTCGGTGGACACCGCGACCAGGACGGCCACTCCATGTACGCGTGGGGGCCGCTGCGCAAGAACTACCACTCGGAGTCGGCCGACAACCCCGACGTCTACTACAAGGCCCGGGGCAGCGGCTGGTCGGCGTACAACTTCCAGGGGTACGAGGCACGCAAGCCGTACCCCGAGTTCTACACGTTGATCCAGACGATGGACCAGATCGGCCAGGACGACGGGTGCGGCCGGGCGCTCTGGGAGGTCGACAACCGCAAGGGTGTCGGCAACCTGCGCTACGGCTCGACGTGGGCGTTGATGATGCTGCCGTACTGGACCGACGGGTGCATCGCCTCGATGGAGGGGCTGTACTTCGAGGCATCGGGCACGACGCCGTACCACTTCCTCACCGCCGCGGCGATGTCGTCGGCGTCGTCGAACCCGGTGCGCCAGCTGCGCTACGTCAACAACGACGCCGCGGCCGGCGTGCCCGAGCTGCAAGCGCTCGGTGTGCGCTACCTGATGGTGACGACCGATGCGGCGATCCGCGAGGCCGACGCCCAGCCCGAGCTCACGCCGATCACCGAGAGCGGGCCGTGGAAGATCTACCGGGTCGCCGACTCCGACCTCGTGGTGCCGTTGACCGTGCAGCCGGTCGTCGTCAACCACCGCGGCGGCGACCAGCGCGAGCGCTGGCTGGAGGTGGGCACGTCGTGGTTCCAGCACCAGGACGACTGGGCGGCGATGCCCGCCGCCGACGGACCCTCCGACTGGCAACGCGTCGACGTCGCCGTCGACGAGGAGACGGCGGCGCCCCGACGCGTCGACGTGGTCGCGCCGGTGCAGCCGATCGACGTCCACGAGCTCGACCCGGTCACCGTGTCGAACGTCGACATCGAGGACCAGTCGGTGCAGTTCGACGTCGATCAGGTCGGCGTGCCGGTCCTCGTGAAGGTGAGCTACTTCCCCAACTGGCGCGTCGACGGGGCCGAGGGTCCGTACCGCATCGGGCCCAACCAGATGGTCGTGGTGCCGACGTCGACCACGGTGCGGCTGCACTTCGAGCGATCGACGTCGGACTGGGTGTTCATGCTGATCACCGCCGGCGGCATCGTCGCGGCGATCGGGGTGACGCTGTGGATGCGGCGCCACCCGCTCGTGTTCCCGCCGCGCCCGCCGCGTCCCGTGCCCACCACCTGATCCCGTCTTTGTGTCAGGAAGAACGACCGTAGGCGTCGTGTTTCCTGACACAGACGGTCGATCGGCGGTCAGCCCTGGGCGCGGAGCTCGGCGGCCTTGGCGCCGAGGGCGTCGATCAGCTCGCCGAAGCTCTTCTGGAAGCTGCTGACGCCTTCGCGCTCGAGCGTGTCGGCGACGTCGTCGACGTCGACGCCCACGTCGGCGAGGGCCGCCCAGTCGGTCGCCGCCTGGTCGACCCCCTCGGTCGACGGTGCGCGCCAGCGTGCCGTGCTCGGCGAAGGCCTCGATCGTGGCCTCGGGCAGCGTGTTGACCGAGTCCGGACCGATCAGGTTGTCGACGTAGAGCGTGTCGGGGTAGGCGGGGTTCTTCGTGGACGTGCTCGCCCACAGCGGCCGCTGGCGGCGGGCGCCGCGGGCGGCCAACGCATCCCAGCGCGGCCCGGAGAACGTCTCGTCGAACAGCCGGTAGGCGAGCTTGGCCTGGGCCACCGCTCCCTTGCCGCGCAGGGCGAGGGCCTCGGGCGTCCCGATCGCGTCGAGCCGACGGTCGATCTCGGTGTCGACGCGAGACACGAAGAAGCTGGCGACGCTCGCCACCTTGGACAGGTCGGCGCCGTCGGTCGCGGCGTACGTCTCGAGGCCGCTGATGTACGCCTCGATCACCTCGGCGTAGCGGGGCAGGCTGAAGATCAGCGTGACGTTGATGTTGCGGCCCTCGGCGATCATCGCCCGGATCGGCTCGACGCCCTCGGCGGTCGCCGGGATCTTGACCATCAGGTTGCGCCGGGCGATGCGCTGGTGCAGGTCGCGGGCGGCGGCCTCGGTGCCATCGCTGTCGTGGGCCAGCCCGGGATCGACCTCGACGCTGACGAACCCGTCACCGCCGTCGGACGACTCGTACACCGGGTCGAACACCGCGCAGGCGCTGACGATGTCCTGCAGGACCAGCGCCCAGTAGTCGTCGATCACCGGGCCGTCGTCGACCGCCAGCTCCCGGAACTGCTCGTCGTAGTCGCTCGATCCGGAGATCGCCTTCTGGAAGATCGTCGGGTTCGACGTGAGGCCGCGGATGCCGCGGTCGCGGAGCTCGGCGAGCTGGCCGGAGGTGATGTAGCCGCGCTTCAGGTTGTCGAGCCACGGGCTCTGGCCGAATCGGTCGTGCAGTTCGATCAAGCGCTCCATGTACACAAGCTACGGCGTTCCGTCGACGAGGGCGGTGGCGCGCTCGACGACGTGGTCGACGTTGATGCCGAGCTTGTCGAGCACCACGGCGCCGGGTGCGCTCTCGCCGAAGCGGTCGATCCCGATCGAGTCGTCGGCGTAGCGCTCCCAGCCGAACGTCGTCGCCGCCTCGACCGACAGCACGGGCACGCCCGGCGGGAACAGCTCGTCGAGGAACGACCGGTCCTGGCGGGCGAGGCGGTCCCAGCTCGGCAGGCTGACGACCTGGGCCTCGATGCCCGACTCGGCGAGCCGCCCGGCGGCATCGATCGCCACGGCGACCTCGCTGCCGGTCGCCACGATCACGACCGCGGGCGCACCGTCGGACGGCCGCACGATGCCGGCGCCGCGCTCGACGGCCGAGCCGTCGGTGTGCACGACGATGTTCTGGCGCGACAGCACGAGCGCTGTCGGGCCGTCGTGGGCGACGGCCGCCTTCCAGGCCGCCACCGTCTCGTTGGCGTCGGCCGGCCGGATCACCTGCAGGCCCGGGATCGCGCGCAGCGTGGCGAGGTGCTCGACCGGCTGGTGCGTCGGGCCGTCCTCGCCGACTCCGACCGAGTCGTGCGACCACACGAACACGACCTTCGCCCGGGAGAGCGCGGCCAGCCGCACCGGCGGACGCATGTAGTCGAGGAACACGAAGAACGTCCCGCCCATCGGCAGGATCCCGCCGTGGCGGGCCATGCCGACCATCGCCGCGCCCATGCCGTGCTCGCGCACGCCGTAGTACAGCTGGCGGCCGCCTGGGGTCTCGGCGGTCTGCGGCAGGGTCCCCTCGGGCAGCTTGGTGCCCGTGTTCCCGGTGAGGTCGGCGGCCCCGGACACCAGGCCCGGAAAGGCGTCGGCCACGGCGCCCGACCGCCTTGACCATGGCGACGCGCGTTGCGCACCTGCTCACCGGCGGCGAACGTCGGCAGACGATCCTCCCAACCGGCGATGCCGGTGCGCGCCCCAGGCGGCGTCCCACGCCGCCCGCTCGTCGGCGATCGAGACCGGCCAGCGTGTGCTCCCACCGTTCGTGCTCAGCGGCCCACCGCGTCGGCCGTCTCCTCGCGGTACGCCGCCACCACGTCGGGCGGCGACCAGAACGGCTCGTCGGGGATGCCCATCACCTGCTTTGGTCTCGGTGACGTCGGCGGCCTTGAACGGGTTGCCGTGGGCCTGGTGGTCGTCGGTGAACGTCGGTGACGGGTAGGCCACGTGGGACCGCAGCACCAGCAGGCTCGGGCGGTCCTCGACGGCGCGGGCGGCGAGCAGCGCTCGCTCCAAGGCGTCGGTGTCGTCGGCGACCTCGCCGAGGTAGTCGACGTGCCAGCCGTACGCCTCGAAGCGCTGACCGACGTCGTCGGTGAAGGCCAGCTGGGTCGAGCCGTCGATCGTGATGCGGTTGTCGTCGTACACGACGTTGAGCCGTCCGAGGCCGAGGTGGCCGGCGAGCGACGCCGCCTCGTGGCTCACCCCCTCCATCAGGCAGCCGTCGCCGGCGATCGCCCAGATGTAGTGGTCGACGAGCTCGCTGCCGAAGCGCTCGCGCAGCACCCGTTCGGCGATCGCCATCCCGACGGCGTCGCCGAACCCCTGGCCGAGCGGGCCGGTCGTCACCTCGACGCCCACCGTGTGGCCGGCCTCGGGATGGCCCGGCGTGCGGCTGCCGAACGAGCGGAACGCCCGCAGGTCGTCGAGCTCGAGCCCGTAGCCGCAGAGGTACAGCATCGAGTACTGCAGGATCGACGCGTGCCCGTTGGACAGGATGAAGCGGTCCCGGTCCGGCCATGTCGGGGTCGAGCGGGTGGTGGCGCATCACCCGGCTGTAGAGCACGTGGGCCAGCGGGGCGAGCGCCATCGCCGTGCCCTGATGGCCGCTCTTGGCGTGGAGGGGGGCGTCCATCGCGAAGCCGCGGATCATCGAGATCGCCTCGGCCTGGACGTCGGGGGAGAGCGTCGACGGGGGAGTGGCAGTCATCGAGGTGGACCCTACCCGTCGCCCCTCGGGGCGAAACCCGCCGTCGGTCAGTCGGGTGGGAGCAAGGTGAACGGCACCACCGTCCACGGGCCGCGGTCGACGCGGCAGTGGGCGAACACCTGGCCGTAGTCGTCGAACTCGAGCTCGCCGCGCACCAGGCGGTACGTGAAGCGCCCCGGCTCGACGGAGAACGGGCTGAGGTTGCGGGCGACGAGGTCGTCGTCGGACACGGGCGTGTCGGGATCGTTGGTGCGGCGGAAGAGCACTTCGAACACGCCGCTGCCGGCCTCGTCGGCGGGACAGTGGATCAGCGCGAGGAGGTGCGGAGCCACGGTGACGGGAGCGGGCGACGGGGCCGCCATCGAGAACATCACCCCGCGGATGTCGAGGCGCGCCGGCCCCGGCTGCTGGCGGAACTCGAACGATTCGACGAACAGCGCCGACACGATCTGCATCGACAGCACCGTATCGCCGCGGCCCTCGACCCACCGTTGCCCGTGGCGCATCGGGGTTTGGAAGTGGTGCGACGAGGGCAAATCGGCTATGACCTGTATCGACCTGACCGAAAGGACGACCGATGGCATTCTCGCTCCCCGAGCTCCCGTATGCGACGACGGCGCTGGAGCCGTACCTCTCCGCCGAGACGTTCGAGTACCACTACGGCAAGCACCACAAGGCGTACGTCGACACGCTCAACTCGATGGTGGAGGGCACCGACGACGCCGACGCCTCCCTCGAGGACATCATCATGAAGGCCGAGGGCAAGCTGTTCAACCAGGCCGCCCAGGTGTGGAACCACACGCTGTACTGGAGCTCGATGGCGCCGGGAGGCGGCGGTGCGCCGTCGGGCGCCGCCGGCGACGCGGTCAACGACGCCTTCGGCGGCTACGACGCGTTCCGCGACCAGTTCAAGACCGCCGCGACGGGCCAGTTCGGCTCGGGCTGGGCGTGGCTCACCCTCGACGGCGGCAAGCTCGCCATCTCGGCCACCGGCAACGCCGACCTGCCGATGAAGCACGGCTCGACCGCGGTGCTCACGTGCGACGTGTGGGAACACGCCTACTACATCGACTACCGCAACGCCCGGCCGGGCTACGTCGACGCCTTCCTCGACCACCTGATCAACTGGCAGTTGCTCGAGGACGCCCTCAGACCGGATCGCGGCGAGTCGACTGGGTGAGCCCATCGGGCGCTCTCGGTCGACTTCGCCGCGGCCATCGCGACCGGCGTCAGACCGAGGCGGTCTCGCGGTGACGCGCGCCTGGCGTGAAGCCTCCGGCGGCACCGGTCATCACGCGCAGCCGGGCGAGCCGGGACCAGGTGAGGGCCTTGATCACGTACCACGCCGGGATCGATCTCGAACCAGCGGTGCGAGAGCTTCGCCGACGGTCGGGGCGGCGTGGTGGTTGTTGTGCAGGCCCTCGCCGGCGGTGACGAACGCCAACCACTGCAGGTTCCCGGCGCGGTTGTCGTACGGGCGGCGACCGAAGTGGTGACCGATGGCGTTGACCGCCGCCGACCCGGCGAGGTACACGTTGACGTGCACGAACGCGGCGAGCAGCCCGATCTTCCAGCCGAACAGGGCGACGAGCGTCGCGATCCCGAGGCCGAGACCGAGCAGGGCGTGGTCGTAGAACACCCGGTCGGCCCACGTCTGGGGGATGTCCTTGGCGTAGCGCTCGATCGTGCGCGGGTTGCGCGCCTCGGCGCGGTACATCGACACGTTCTTCATCTGCACCGTCAGCCAGCCGTGGAGCACCGGGGAGTGCGGGTCGCCCTCGACGTCGGTGAAGGCGTGGTGCTTGCGGTGCACGGCAACCCACTGGCGCGGGCGGATGCCCGTGGTCACCCAGATCACGAAGCGGAAGAACTGGGCGGCCGGCGGCCGCAGCACGAGGGCGCGATGGGCGAGCGCCCGGTGCAGGTAGATGGTGGTCGCCAGGTTCGCCACCAACGAGGTGGCCACTCCGACGACGAGGGCGACGACGATGGTGTGCATGGCGCCGACAGCCTAGCGTGTCTACCTACCAGTAGGTAGACGACCCGGCGGGCGGTACGATCGCCACCGATGAGTCGCGAACGGCCGCCGCACGACGCGGCCGTCGACACCGGCGTCGGTCGGCGCCGTTCCCGGCCGCAGCACCCGCGATTCGATCCTCGCCGAGGCGATCGTCTGCTTCGCCGCCACCGGCTACGACGGCACGTCGCTGAACGACATCGCCGCCGGCGTCGGGATCCGCCGGCCCAGCCTGCTGCACCACTTCCCGTCCAAGGAGGCGCTGTACGGCGAGGTGTTCGAGCTGCTGCTGTCCGACTGGATCGAGCGCGTCGACGCCGCGGTCGTGGCCGAGCAGCACGGCTGGGAGAAGGTCGAGCTGGTCCTGCTCGCCGGCTTCGACTACTTCGTCGACAACCCGAACTTCGTGCGCCTGGTCCGCCGCGAGGCCATCGACGGCGGCGGTCACCTCGCCATCGACCTCGGCGCCGTGATGCGACCGATGTTCGACCAGGCGGTCGCCTACTTCGGGCGTGAGATGGCCTCCGGCACGTTCCGCACCCAGGACCCGGCGCAGCTGCTGCTCACCGGGTACGGCGCCCTGCTCAGCTACTTCAGCGACGCCCCGTTCCTCGAGGGTCTGCTCGACATCGACCCGCTCGACCCGCGGGCACTGGCGCAGCGGCGCGAGCACCTCCTGGCCTTCTTCCGCGCCGCGCTGGTCCCGTAGCCCGCCGACCCGCGGCGGTACCGTGGCCGGGATGTCGCCGAGCCCGTCCGCATCGGCCACGCCCGGGCCGAGCAGTTCGACGAGGTCGACCCCGCACCTGGCCGCCCGGTGGCGGAAGTTCGGTGTCGGTCGGCGAGCCGAACTTCCCGCAGCTGCTCGGGCTGACCGTCGAGGAGGTGCGCCACGGCTACTGCCGCATGCGCCTGCCGTTCCGCTCCGACCTGAAGCAGGCCGGTGGGCTGGTGCACGGTGGGGCATTGGCGGCGCTGCTCGACACCGTGCTCGTGCCGGCGATCGGTGTGACGCTGCCGCCGGGCGCGTCGTACTCCACCGTCGACCTGCACGTGCAGTTCCTCGACGCGCTCGTCGACGAGGACGCCGTAGCCGAGGGGTGGATCGTGCGCCAGGGCCGGCGCACGGTGTTCGGCGAGAGCGAGGCACGGGCCGGCAACACCGACCGCGTGCTGGCCAAGGCGATCCTGACCTTCGCCGTGCGGGCCTGACGGTGTCGACGCTCTCGGAGCGCCGGTCGAAGCAGCTGCTGGCCGAGTACGGCGTGCCGATCGCCGCCGAGCTCGAGGCGACGACGGTCGACGAGGCCGCCGCGGCCGCCGAGGCCCTCGGCGGCCCGGTCGTCGTCAAGCTCAACGGCGACCGCATCGCCCACAAGACCGAGCGCTCGCTCGTGCGTCTGCGCCTCGCCGACGACCAGGCCGTGCGGGCCGCGGCCGCCGATCTGCTCGCCGCCGCGTCCGCCGAAGACGGCGACGTGTCGCTGCTCGTCGCCAGCATGGTGAGCGGGGCACGCGAGCTGATCGCCGGCGTCGTGCGCGACCCGCAGTTCGGGGCCAGCGTGATGCTCGGCGTCGGCGGCGTGCTCGCCGAGGCGCTCGCCGACGTGGTGTTCCGCCCGGCGCCGCTCGATCCGGTGACCGCCGCCGAGATGATCGACGAGCTGGCGACCGCCGCGCTGCTCGGGCCGTTCCGCGGTGAGGCGGCGGTCGACCGTCCCCAGCTCATCGCGGTGCTCGATCGCCCTCGGACGCCTCGCCGTCGAGCGGCCGGAGGTGCTGAGCATCGACGTCAACCCGCTCATCGTCACGCCGTCGGGGGCCGTCGTCGCGGTCGACGCGCTCGTCGAGGTCGGCGCGCCCGCGGTTCGTGCCGCGCACCCTGCGACCGCGCCCCACGAGCGAGCAGTTCCGCGCCCTGTTCGAGCCGGCCGGCGTGGTGGTCGTCGGCGCGTCGAGCCATCCCGGCAAGTTCGGCTTCGTGTCGCTGCACAACCTGCTGGCGAGCGGCTTCGCCGGCCGCGTCTACGCCACCAACCTCCAGGGCGAGACGGTGCTGGGCATCGACACCGTCACCGACGTCGCCGACCTCCCCGAGGGCGGTGCCGACCTGGCGTTCGTGTGCACGCCGGCGGCGGCGAACGCCGAGGTGCTGCGCGCCAGCGCGGCACGGGGCGTCCGGGCGGCGTTCGTGACGTCGGCCGGCTACGGCGAGGCCGGCGACGCAGGGGCGGGCCGCCGAGCGCGAGCTCGTCGCCCTCGGCGACGAGCTCGGTGTGCTGATCGCCGGGCCGAACGGCCAGGGACTGGTCAGCACCCCGGTGTCGCTCTGCGCCCAGATCGTGGCGCCGTACCCGCCGGCCGGGCACATCGGCGTGGCCAGCCAGAGCGGGAACTTCGTGTCGAGCTTCCTCAACCTCGCCCGCGCCACCGGAGTCGGGGTGTCGCGCGCGATCTCGGCCGGCAACGCCGCCGCCGTGACGGTGGCCGACTACCTCGCCTTCTACGCCGACGACGACGCGACCAACGTCGGTCTGGCCTACCTCGAGGGCATCGACGACGGCGCGGCGTTGTTCGACACGCTCGCCTCGGCGGTCCGGGCCAAGCCGCTGGTGCTGGTGAAGGGCGGCGCCACCGCCGGCGGAGCGAGGGCGGCCGCCAGCCACACCGGCGCGCTCGCCGCCGACGACGCCGTCTTCGACGGGGCGTGCCGTGCCGCCGGGATCACCCGAGCGGCGACGGTGGAGGAGGCGTTCGAGGCTGCGGCCACGTTCGCCACCCAGCCGCCGCCCCGCGGGCCGAACGTGGTGGTGCTCACCACGGCCGGTGGCTGGGGTGTGGTCACCGCCGATGCGATCGCCCGCGACCGCGACCTGCACCTGCTCGAGCTGCCCGACGATCTGGGCGCCGCCATCGACGCCCTCCTGCCACCCCGATGGAGCCGCAGCAACCCGGTCGACTGCGCCGGCGGCGAGACGCGTGACACCATTCCCGACGTGATGCGCCTGATCGCCGAGCACGACGCCGTCGACGCCGTCGTGTACCTCGGCATCGGCATCCAGTCGAACCAGGCGCGGATGATGCGCGACGGCGGCTTCTATCCCGACCACGGTCTGGCCCGCATCGTCGAGTACCACGAACGTCAGGACGCCCGCTATGCCTGGGGTGCCGCCGAACTGAGCGAGGCGACGGGCAAGCCGATCCTGGTGGCCACCGAGCTGGCGGTCGCCGACCCCGGCAACGCCGGTCCGGCGGCCGTGCGCGCATCGGGACGGCTCTGCTACCCGTCGGGCGAGCGCGCCGTGGCCGCCCTCGGCCACCTGTACCGCGACGCCCGCCATCGCCGCCGACGCCAAGCCGGAGCCATCGTTCCGTGAGCGAGCGAGTCTTCGAGCGAGCGAACCATTGGACACGGTCTTCGGTCACTGGCGCATCGTCACCGGGCCGGACCCGCGTCAGGTGGTGGTGCGCCGTGGCGGTGCACACCGCGGGCGGCACCGGTGGCCGCGGTCGCGTGCTGGCGCTCCCGGCGCTGGCGCTGTTCGGCCTCTGGCGCTTCGCCGACGGCCGCACGGCGTCACCCGACACGTCGATGCCACCCACCACGCTGACCCCGCCCACCACCAGCGCCCCGGCCGCGGCACTCACCACGCCGCTGCTGTCGTTCCGGCGCGTGCCCGGGCTGATGGCGCGTGACCTCAACGGCAGCGCCTTCGGGCAGCAGGCGCAGGCGTTCGCCGACACGCTCGACGCCACGTCCTGCCTCGTGGTCGCCCTCGACGGCGTTCCCGTCGCCAGCCACAACCCCGACCTGCCGGTGATCCCAGCGAGCAACCAGAAGCTGCCGGTCGGGGCCGCCGCGCTGGCGGCGCTCGGGCCGGACTTCACGTTCACCACCGACGTGCGGGCGGCCACGCCGCCCTCCGGAGGCGTCCTCGCCGGGGACCTCTACCTGGTCGGAGGCGGGGATCCGCTGCTCACGACCGACGACTTCCTCGGCTCCAACATCACCCTCCACGAGGTGATCAACCAGACGTCGCTCGACACGCTCGCCGACGCGGTCGTGGCGGCGGGCGTCACCCAGGTGCAGGGCGGCATCGTCGCCGACGGCTCGCACTTCGACGACGAGTTCTTCCGGCCGTCGTGGAGCGACGACATCCGCGCCATCGAGGCCGGGCCGATCGACGCCCTGCTCGTCAACGACGCCCGCTTCAAGGACAGCAGTGGCGCGTGGCAGGTCGCCAACGACCCCAACGCCGGTGCCGGTGAGGAGCTGGCCCGCCTGCTGCGCGAACGGGGGGTGTCGATCGCCGGCGAGGTGAGCACCGGCACCGCGCCGAGCAACGCCACGAGCGTGGCGAGCATCGCCTCCGTGCCGCTACCGGGGGTCATCGCCGAGATGATGACCACCAGCGACAACAACACCGCCGAGATGCTGCTGAAGGAGATGGGCGTGCACTCCGGCGCCGCCGGCAGCACCGACGCCGGCGCCGCGGCGATGGCCGCGACGCTCCAGCAACTCGGTGTCGACACCACCGGCATGGTCGTCGACGACGGCTCGGGGCTGAGCACCGACGATCGCCTGACCTGCCGCCAGCTGATCACGGTGCTCGGCCAGCACACGCCCACCGACGCGTTCGCCGCGGGGCTCCCGGTGGCCGGCCAGACGGGGACGCTCGAAGACGTGTTCACCGACTCGCCGGTCGCCGGGCGGCTGATGGCCAAGACCGGGCACGCTGGCGAACGCCCCGTTCAACGCCGATCCACCGGCGGTCAAGTCGCTGAGCGGATACCTGCCCGTCGATGGCGGTGGCCTCATCGAGTTCGCCTTCGTGCTCAACAGCCCGGGCACGCTGACCGACCAGAGCGTCTACCGTCCGATCTGGGACTCGTTCGCCGACGTGCTCGCGGCCTATCCGTCGGGCCCGTCCGCCGCCGACCTCGGCCCGCGGTGATCGGCGACACTCGCGACGTGCCAGCGACGAGGCGCGTTCACCAACGGCCTTCGTGGCCGGGGAACGCCGGCTGATGGGCCGTCTCGCGATGTTCCCGCTGGGGAGCGTGGCGCTGCCCGGGGAGGCGCTCCCGCTGCACGTGTTCGAACCCCGCTACCGCCGGCTCGTGCTCGACTGCCTCGCCGACGAGACCGGGGCGGCGCACTTCGGCACCGCGCTGATCGAGCACGGCCACGAGGTCGGCGGCGGCGACCAGCGCGCCTCGGTCGCCACGATCGCCCGCATCGTGCGCGTCGGGCCGTTGCCGGGCGGCCGCTTCGAGATGCTCGCCAGCGCCGTCGGCCGGGCGACGGTGCTCGAATGGTTGCCGGACGATCCCTACCCGATCGCCGACGTCGAGCCGTGGCCCGACCGTCCGCCGGCCGACGACGAGTCCTTTGCCGCCCGGCTGGTCGCGCTCGCCGTGCGTGTGCGTGACGTCCGACGTCTCGCCCTCGAGGCGGCGCGGGCGGCGGGCCCGAACGCCGAGGCCGCGCCGACGGGCACCGACGACACCGTTCGGCTCGTCGACGACCCGGTGCACGCCAGCTACCAGCTGGCGACGTGCGCGCCGTTCGGCGCCGCCGACCGCTACCGGGTGCTGCAGGCGCCCACCGTCGAGACGCGCCTCGACGTGATCGACGCCGCCCTCGGCGACGTCGACGCCGCCCTCCGCTTCCGCCTGTCCTAGATGGTCGCGACACAGGCGGTCGCGGTCGCGTGCCGGACCCTCTGCTAGAACGTTGCGGTGACGACACGGACCGACGACACGCTGCGGCGAGCGATGGCCGACGAGGATCGTTCGATCACCGGAGTGGTCGAGCTCGTCAAGACCTACGCGCTGCAGCAGACCATCGACCCGATCAAGGGCGCCGGGCGCTGGATCGGCTATGCCGCCGCCGGCGCGCTGCTCCTCGGCGCCGGTCTCTCGCTGCTGCTGCTCGGCCTGCTCCGTCTCATCCAGACCGAGTGGACCTGGGCGGCGACGGGCTCCTGGTCGTGGATCTCCTACCTCGTCGTGCTCCTCGTGGGTGCGGGCGTGATCGCCATCGCCGTGTGGCGGATCAGCGCCACGCCGTCGCGATCTGGCACCGACAGCGCCAGCAAGGAGGGCATCTGATGGCCAAGACGACGGTCCCCCACACCATCACGCGCGACGACCTCGAACGGCGCTTCGCCGCCCTGCAGGGCGATCTCAAGGGCCGGCTCGACGAGCGGGCCAGCAGCGTCAAGACGATCGCAGGGGTCGGCGCCGTGCTGCTGGTGCTGATCGTGTACCTGCTCGGTCGCCGGAGCGGCAAGCGCAAGACGACCCTCGTCGAGATCCGCCGGCTCTGAGCGGATCACGACATGTTCGCTCGCTCCCTGCACTGGGCGCTGTTGCGCGTGCGGTACGCGCTGTTCCGACGCCGCATCCTGCTCAAGGCGGTCAACCGCGGGATGGTCGGTGGTGATCGTCGGTGGCAAGTGCTCGCCGCCACCGTGGTCCTCAGCAGCGCCATCCGGGCCACCACCAAGCCCACGCCGGAGATCCTGTCCGTCGAACGCTTGGCACCCGGCCAGTCGGTCCTCGTCCGGTCGCTCGGCCCACGCAAGAAGCGGTGAACGTCGCCCTGCGCAACCCGACCCGCACCGTCGAGGTCGCCGGCCCGATCATGGTCGGTGACCTGCTGCGTCGACTGGGGCTCGACCGCGAGGCCCACCTCGTGATCCGCAACGGGACGCTCGTGCCGGGTGACGCCCGGCTGGAGGACGCCGACGCCGTCGAGGTTCGCCCCGTCATCAGCGGCGGATAGACAAATAGCCATGAGCAAGTGCAGGGTGTGCCGTGAGCCGGCGGTCATCGACCTGCCCCGCCACAACGCCAACTTCTGCGTCGAGCACCTGCACCAGCTGTGCCGGCGGCAGGTGGTCAAGGCGATCGACGACTTCGACATGCTCGCGCCGGGTGACCGGGTGCTGGTGGCGGTGAGCGGTGGCAAGGACTCGCTGGCGCTGTGGGACCTCCTCGTCGAGCTCGGCTACCAGGCCGACGGCTTGTACATCGGGCTCGGCATCGGCGACTACTCCGACGTGAGCGGCGGCTACGCGCAACGCTTCGCCGACGAGCGCGACCTGACGCTGCGCACCGTCGACCTCCGCCACGAGCACGGCTACGACGTGCCGACCGCGGCTCGCGCCACCCGGCGTGTGCCGTGCTCGGCGTGCGGGCTGTCGAAACGCCACCTCTTCGACGCCGCCGCCCGCGACGGCGGCTACGACGTGGTCGCCACCGGTCACAACCTCGACGACGAGGCGGCGGTGCTGCTCGGCAACACCCTGCGCTGGGATGTCGACTACCTCGCCCGCCAGCTGCCGGTGTTGCCCGCCACCGCCGCGTTCCCGAAGAAGGTCAAGCCGTTGGTGCGCCTCACCGAGCGCGAGACCGCCGCCTGGTGCATCACGCGGGGCATCGACTACCAGGTGGAGGAGTGCCCGATGGCCGCCGGGAACCGCCACCTCGGCTACAAGGAGGTGCTCAACGGCATCGAGGCCCGATCTCCGGGGGCCAAGGCGTCGTTCTACCTCACGTTCCTCGACAACATGGCGCCCGTGCTCGCCCCGCTGCGGCGTGAGATCACGGAAGCCCTCACGAGCTGCGCGCGCTGCGGGGCGCCGACCCCAGGGTCCGACAGCCCCGATTCGGATGGGCTGTGCGCGTTCTGCCGGCTCGTCGACCGGGCGTCGGCCCACGAGCCCGTGCCGGTCGAGATGCTCGTGAAGCGACGCTAGATGCCCGACAGCGACCAGCGGCTGCTGCGGATGGGGGAGCGGGTGATCCTGCTCGACAGCAAGCGGCGGCGGTACCTCGTCACCCTTCGCGACGGCGGGGAGTTCCACAGCCACGCCGGCTTCGTCACCCACGCCGACATCGGCGGCCGTCCCGAGGGAACGGTCGTGCGCTCGACCAAGGGGGCCGTCTACACCGTGCTGCGTCCGACGCTCGAGGACGTCGTGGTGGGGATGCCCCGGGGCGCCCAGGTGATCTACCCGAAGGACCTCGCGACCATCGGCATGCTCGCCGACATCGCCCCCGGCCACCGCGTGTTCGAGAGCGGGGTCGGCTCGGGGGCGCTGTCGATGACGCTGCTGCGATGGGGCGCGCACGTGACGGGCTACGAGCTGCGCGAGGACTTCGCCCGCCGGGCGGCCACCAACGTCCGCGAGTTCCTCGGTGAGGGCGTGCTCGATCGCTACACCGTCGAGCTGCGTGACAGCTACGAGGCGATCGAGCCACCCGCCGATGCGGCGGCGTACGACCGTGTGGTGCTCGACCTGCCCGAACCGTGGCGCGTCGTGCCGCACGCCGAAGGGGTGCTCGCACCGGGTGGCATCCTCGTCGCCTACACCCCGTCGATCACCCAGGCCGCCCAAGCGCGCGACGTCCTCAGGGGGCGCTGGATCGACGCCCGGACGATCGAGGTGCTGCACCGGGGTTGGCACATCGAGGGTCAGGCGGTCCGCCCCGACCACCGCATGGTCGCCCACACGGCGTTCCTCACCGTCGCCCGCTTCCTCGGGCGGCCGCCGGACGTGACATCGGCGACGCCGCCACCGATTGATGGCGTTTTCACGCCCACGGCCGTGTAATCTCATAGGGAGGAGAAACCGCTCCGACGAACCAGGAGAACGGCACCCATGAAGGTCTGGATCGACCAGGATCTGTGCACCGGCGACGGGCTGTGCGAGGAGATCGCCCCCGACGTGTTCACGCTGCTCGACGACGGCCTCGCCTACGTCAAGGAGGGCGCCACGATCTTCGCCGCGGCGAAGGGCAACCCGCAGGGCGCCGAGGGCATGGCCAACATCCCGGACGGCCAGCTCGACGCCGTGATCGAGTCCGCCGAGGAGTGCCCCGGGGAGTGCATCTACATCGAGCCGTGACCCGATCGTGACCGAACCGGCACGAACATGCCGGCGTGAAGGCCGGGGCCCTGTGTAAGTTCGAGCAAAGCGGCACCGGACACAGGAGGTACACCGTGGCGGACCGACCCGACGACGAAGTGCGGGCTGGCGGTGGGACGCCCGCGGAGCAGATCGATGCCCTGACCGCCGAGATCGACCACCTGCGCGTCCGCCTGGCCGATGCGCCGAAGCGGATGCGCACGCTCGAGGAGCGGCTGCTCGAGACCAAGGGCCAGCTCGCCCAGGCGGTGGCCCGCAACGAGAAGCTGTCGTACACGCTGCGCGAGGCGCGCGACCACATCGCCAACCTGCGCGAGGAGGTCGACAAGCTCACCCAGCCGCCGTCCGCCTACGGCGTCATCGTCGGCAAGAACGACGACGACACCGTCGACGTGCTCACGAGCGGGCGCAAGATGAAGGTCTCGACGCACCCCGACATCGATCTGCTCACGCTCGAGATCGGGGCCGAGGTCGTGCTCAACGAGAGCTTCAACGTCGTGCTCGCCCGGGCGCCGGAGCTCACCGGCGAGGTGGTGACGATCCGCGAGGTGCTCGAGGACGGCGTGCGCGCGCTCGTGGTGGGGCGGGCCGACGAGGAACGGGTGTGCGAGCTCGCCGACAACGTGCGCGGCATCCACCTGCGCGCCGGCGACACCATGCGCCTCGACCACCGCAGCAACCTCCTGCTCGAGAAGCTGCCCCGCCCCGAGGTGGAGGACCTGTTGCTCGAGGAGGTGCCCGACATCTCCTACGACGACATCGGCGGGCTCGACGAACAGATCGAGCAGATCGCCGATGCCGTCGAGCTGCCGTTCCTGTACTCCGAGCTGTTCGCCGAGCACCGCCTGCCGGCGCCGAAGGGGATCCTGCTCTACGGCCCGCCGGGCTGCGGCAAGACGCTGATCGCCAAGGCGGTCGCCAACAGCCTCGCCCGCAAGGTGGCGGCGGCGACCGGTGACGAGAAGGGGCGCAGCTACTTCATCAACATCAAGGGACCGGAGCTGCTCAACAAGTACGTCGGCGAGACCGAGCGCCAGATCCGCATGGTGTTCCAGCGGGCGCGCGAGAAGAGCGAGGAGGGCTGGCCGGTCATCGTGTTCTTCGACGAGATGGACTCGATGTTCCGCACGCGCGGCACCGGGGTGTCGTCCGACATGGAGTCGACGATCGTGCCCCAGCTGCTCGCCGAGATCGACGGCGTCGAAGGGCTGCGCAACGTCATCGTGATCGGCGCCACGAACCGCGAGGACCTCATCGATCCGGCGATCCTGCGGCCCGGCCGTCTCGACGTGAAGATCAAGATCGAACGCCCCAACGCCACCGCCGCGGCGCAGATCTTCTCCCGCTACCTGAACGACGAGATCCCCCTCGCCGCCGGAGAGTCGGTGGCGCAGATGATCGACGCGACCGTCGACGAGATGTACCGCGCCGACGAGGCCAACCGCTTCCTCGAGGTCACCTACGCCAACGGCGACAAGGAGATCCTCTACTTCAAGGACTTCGCCTCGGGAGCGATGATCGAGAACATCGTGCGGCGAGCGAAGAAGCTCGCCATCAAGCGGGTGATCGGCGGGGGCGCCAAGGGCGTGTCGGCCGCCGATCTCGTGGCGTCGATCAAGCAGGAGTACAAGGAGCACGAGGACCTGCCGAACACGACCAACCCCGACGACTGGGCGAAGATCTCGGGCAAGAAGGGCGAGCGCATCGTGTTCATCCGCACGCTCACGAGCGGCGGCCAGCCCGACGATCCCACCGGCGGGCGGGCCATCGAGCGGGTCGCCACCGGCCAGTACCTATGACTGGCGTTCCCCGGCCACGCAGTGCCTGCGCGCGCCGGCGTCCTCCGCTGGCGCTCCGAACGCCTACCCGCGCGGCGGGGATCCAGGCACAGTCGTGACGACACCCGCCCGACGGGAGCGGCACGAGCTCTGCGACCTGTTCGACGCCCTCGGCCCGGACGAGCCGACGCTGTGCGCCGGCTGGACCACGCGCGACCTGGCCGCCCACCTCGTCGTGCGCGAACGACGGCCCGACGCCGGGCTCGGCATCGTGTGGCCGGCCTTCGCCGGGCACACCGAACGGGTCCGCCGCGACGAAGCGGCCCAGCGGTACGCCGGGATCGTCGAGCGGGTGCGCAGCGGCCCGCCCCGGTGGAGCCCGATGCACTTCGAGCCGATCGACGCCGTCACCAACAGCGTCGAGTTCTTCGTGCACCACGAGGACGTCCGCCGCGCCCAGCCGGCCTGGACGGCGCGCCAACTGGACGACGACCTCGTCGAGGCGATCACGCCGACCGCCCTCGCCGGACGGATGCTCACCCGTCGGGCGGGCGTCGGCATCGTCGTCGCCCCGACGGGAGGTTCCGAGGTGACGCTCCGCAAAGGCGATCCGCACGTCACGATCAGCGGACCGATCGGGGAGTGCGTGCTCTACCTGTGCGGCCGCAAGGACCACGCCGAGGTCGAGCTGACCGGACCGGCCGACGCCGTCGCCCAGGTCCGCGCCGCCCCCTTCGGGTTGTAGCCGCCGCCATCTGGTCACTCTGCGTCTCAAGGCGCGATCTGGTCACCCTCCTTCTCGATAATCGAGAAGGAGGGTGACCAGATCGGGTCGCGACGCACGGCCGCGCAGAACGTCACGCGAACGGCGGGGTGCCGGGGGTAGCGTCCGCGCATGGCCCTCCCCAAGGTCTGCGGCATCGAGACCGAGTTCGGGATCATGGTGCGCGGGGCCGAGTCCAACCCGGTGTCGGCCTCGTCGCTGCTCATCAACGCCTACGTCGCCCGGGTGTCCGGCCGCGACGCCGCCCGCACCGGCTGGGACTTCAACGACGAGCAGCCGGGCAGCGACGCCCGTGGGTTCAGCCTCGACGACGTCATGGTCCCCGAGCTCGAGACCAACCTCGTGAACGCGGTGCTCACCAACGGGGCCCGCTACTACGTCGACCACGCCCACCCCGAGATCTCCAATCCGGAGACCACCACCGCACTCGAGGCGGTGCAGTGGGATCGCGCCGCCGAGGAGATCATCCGGATCAGCGTCGACGCCGCCAACGTCCAGCTGGCCCAGACGGCGCAGCACCCCGGACAAGAGATCGTCGTCTACAAGAACAACTCCGACGGCAAGTCCAACAGCTACGGCTGTCACGAGAACTACCTGCTGTCGCGCCAGACGCCGTTCGGGCGCCTCGCCGCCCAGATCACGCCGCACTTCGTCACCCGCCAGATCTACTGCGGCGCCGGCAAGGTCGGCACCGAGGTGCCCGGCACACCTCACGACACCGTGCCCTTCCAGCTCAGCCAGCGGGCGGACTTCTTCGAAGAGGAGATCGGCCTCGAGACCACGCTCAAGCGCCCGATCGTGAACACGCGGGACGAGCCCCACGCCGACGCCCAGAAGTACCGCCGCCTCCACGTGATCGTCGGCGACGCCAACATGAGCGAGGTCGCCACCTACCTCAAGGTGGGCACCACCCAGATCGTGCTCTCGATGATCGAGGACGACGTCCTCGGTGACGACTGGACGCTCGCCCACCCCGTGCCGGCGATACGCCAGGTGAGCCACGACCCCAGCCTGCGCGCCACCGTGATGCTCTCCGACGGCCGCCGGGCCAGCGCCCTCGACATCCAGTGGGGCTTGTACGAGGCGGCGGTCAAGTACGAGCAGCACCACGGTCTGGCCAGCGTCGGCGAGGACGTCGGCCGCGACGTGCTGGCGCGCTGGGAGCACGTGCTGACGGCGCTCGAGTCGAACCCCGAGCTCGTCGCCGACCAGGTCGACTGGGTGGCCAAGCGCCGATTGCTCGACGGCTACGCGGCGCGCCACGGGCTCAGCTCCGCCGATGCCCGGATGAAGGCCATCGATCTGCAGTACCACGACCTGCGCCCCGAGCGCGGGCTCGCACGCCGCGCCGGCCTCGCCACCCTCGTGACCCCGCGAGCAGGCGGCGTGGGCCGTGACCAATCCGCCGACCACCACCCGCGCCTACTTCCGCGGGCGCTGCCTCGCCAAGTACCCCGAAGCCGTCGTGGCCGCCAACTGGGACTCGATGGTGTTCGACGCCGGGCGCGAACCGCTCAGCCGGGTGCCGATGATGGAGCCATTGCGCGGAACCGCGGAGCACGTGGCTAGGTTGATCGACGAGAGCCCCACCGCTCGTGAACTGCTCGATCGGCTGGGGTCGTGAAGAACGTGGAACGATCCAGAGCGGGAGCGACAGGAGGGAGCTGCGGTGGCTGAACGAACGCAGAAGGCGAGGCCGGCGACGCGTTCGGACGACGTCGCCGATGCCGTCGACACGGCACCGACCACGACCGATTCCGGCGAGAAGCTCAAGGCCGAGCTCGACGACCTGCTCGACGAGATCGACGACGTGCTCGAGACCAACGCCGAGGACTTCGTCAAGTCGTACGTCCAGAAGGGCGGTCAGTAGCCCGTCGTGAGGATGCCCGTCTTTGCGCCAGGCGACGACCCCGGCTCGAACTTCCCGGAACTGCTGCGCCGCCTCGGCGCCGACGTGACACTGCCCACGGGCGACGTCGGCAGCGCCGGCGCGGTGCCCCACGCCACCACCTGCGTGGCGGTTCGCATCGCCGGCGGCGTGGTGATGGCGGGTGACCGTCGAGCCACCGCCGGCAACTGGATCAGCCATCGCTCGATGGAGAAGGTGGTCGAGGCCGACCGGTTCAGCGCCGTCGCGATCGCCGGTGCGGCCGGTCCGGCGATGGAGATGGTCAAGATCTTCCAGCTCCAGCTCGAGCACTACGAGAAGGTCGAGGGCATGGCGCTGAGCCTGGAGGGCAAAGCGAACCAGCTCTCGAGCATGGTCCGCGCCAACCTCCAGGCGGCGATGATGGGCATGGGTGTGGTGCCGATCTTCGGTGGCTACGACGAGCGCCGGCGCACCGGTCGGCTGTGGGCGTTCGACGTCACCGGCGGTCGGTACGAAGAGCGCGAGCACGTCGCCACCGGCTCGGGCAGTCTGCATGCCAGCACCGTCGTCAAGCTCGGGTACCGGCCCGAGCTGCCCCGCGACGATGCGGTCGATCTCGTGTGCCGGGCGCTGTGGGAGGCGGCCGACGCCGACTCGGCCACCGGCGGACCCGACTCGCTGCGCGGCATCTATCCGGTGGTGGCCACCGTCACCGCCGACGGCTTCGTCCGCGTCGACGACGAGGAGCTGGCGACGCGCTACCGCGCCATCGCCGACGCTGTCCGCGACCGCAACCCGGTCCAGCCATCCGAAGGTGCCAACGCATGAGCATGCCCTGCTGCTGGCGACGCCCTACGGCGCCGCATGCGGCTGCTTCGCTGGCGCTCCCGACGCCGCGCTGACGTCTGGGGAGCCAACGCATGAGCATGCCCTTCTACGTCGCGCCGGAGCAGGTGATGAAGGACCGGGCGGACTACGCCCGCAAGGGCATCGCCCGGGCCCGCCCACTCGTCGCCTCGCGGTTCGCCGAGGGCATCGCGATGGTCGCCGAGAGCTCGTCGCCGACGTTGCACAAGATCTCCGAGATCTACGACCGGATCGCCTTCGCCGGTGCCGGCCGGTACAACGAGTACGACCAGCTGCGCGTCGCCGGGGTGCGCGCCGCCGACTTCAAGGGCTACCAATACAGCCGCGACGATGTCGACGCACGCAGCCTCGCCAACCAGTACGCCCAGATCCTCGGCCAGATCTTCACCCACGAGATGAAGCCGATGGAGGTCGAGATCCTCGTCGCCGAGGTGGGCGTCACCTCCGACGGCGACCAGATGTTCCACATCAACTACGACGGCACCGTCGTCGACGAGCGCGATACGTGCGTGCTCGGCGGCGACGTCGCCACGATCAACACCCGCCTCGCCGAGGCCGCCGGGTCGACCCCGGCCGACGCACTCGACCTCGGGTCCGTGGTGCGGGCCGCCGTCAGTGCCCTCGCCGGACCCGACCGCACGGTGCCGGCCGCCGACCTCGAGGTGGCGCTGCTGGTGCGCGGGCCGTCGCGGCGCTGCTTCAAGCGGCTCACCGACGACGAGGTCGCGGCCCTGCTGCCGGCTGGCGACGCCGCCACCGCAGACGCCAGCACCGGCGGCACCTGAGCCCCGCCGTGGCCATCGACCTCAACAGCGACGTGGGGGAGTCTTACGGCGTCTGGCAGGTCGGCGACGACGAGGCCCTCATCCCGCTCATCTCCAGCGCCAACGTGGCGTGCGGCTTCCACGGCGGCGACCCGACGACGCTGCGTGCCACGTGCGTGCGCGCCGCGGCCAACGGGGTGGCGATCGGCGCCCAGGTCTCGTACCCCGACCTCGTCGGCTTCGGGCGTCGCTACCTCGACATGTCCGAGGGCGACCTGCGCGACGCCGTGCTCTACCAGCTCGGCGCGCTCGACGCGTTCGCCCAGGTGGCCGGGGCCGAGGTCGCCTACATCAAGCCGCACGGCGCGCTGTACCACGCCACGATCGACGACGAGGCCCAAGCGCGCGCGGTCGTGGCGCGCCGCCGCCGAGTACGACCCGTCGCTCGCCGTGCTCGGCTTCCCCGGCTCGGCGCTGCTCGCCGCCGCCGAGCGCGAGGAGCTCGAGGCGGTGCCGGAGGGCTTCGTCGACCGGGCCTACCTCCCCGACGGCCGGCTCGTGCCGCGCACGGTCGACGGCGCGCTGATCACCGACGCCGACGCGGCCGCCGAGCAGGCGGTGCGCATCGCCACCGGCGGCGAGGTCGTCACCATCGACGGCACCGTGCTCGCCACGTCGGCTCGTTCGCTGTGCGTCCACGGCGACAGCCCGGGTGCCGTCGCCATCGCCGCCGCGGTGCGACACGCCCTCGCCGCCGCCGGCGTCGACGTGCTCAGCTTCTCGGTGTGACGCGCGCCGGCCCACGACGTCCGCCGCTACGGACGTCACGCGCTGCTGGTGACGCCGCGCGCCGGCGCGTCGCCGCTGGCGATGGCCCGCGCCATCGAGTCGTCGCGGCCGCCGGGCGCGCTCGACGTCGTGCCGGCCGCGGAGACCGTGCTCGTCACGTTCGAGTCCGCGGTGTCGCCCGCCGCGATCATCGCGACGATGCGTCGGCTCGACGGCCTGCCCGTCGCCGATCCCGACGCCGCGGCCGACGGCGACCTGGTGGTGATCGGCGTCGACTACGACGGCGAGGACCTCGACGCCGTGGCCGCCGCCACCGGGATGCCGCGCGACGAGGTGGTGCGGCGTCACAGCGCGGTCATCTACCGCGCCGAGTTCTGTGGGTTCGCGCCCGGGTTCGCCTACCTCGCCGGCCTCGACCCCTCCCTCGTCCTGCCGCGGCGCGACACGCCGCGCCCCGCCGTTCCGGCGGGCTCGGTCGCCATCGCCGACCGCTACACCGCCGTGTACCCGACGGCCTCGCCCGGCGGGTGGCACCTGCTCGGCCGCACCGACCGCGTGCTGTGGGACGAGCGACGGGCCGACCCGGCGACGCTCCGGCCCGGCACGCGCGTGCGCTTCCGCCCGGCACGCGGCGTCGCCGGCGTCGCGCTCGCCACCGGCACGGCGCCGACCGCGCCGCCTCGCCAGCGCGTCGATCACCCGACGGCGCCCTCGAGGTCATCGCCGCCGGGTGGTCGACGTCGGTGCAGGACGGCGGGCGCCCCGGGTTCGCCCACCTCGGCGTGTCGCCGTCGGGCGCCGTCGACGGGTCCCGCCGTCGCGCCCTCAACCGCCTGCTCGGCAACCCGACCGGCGGCGGCCGTGGTCGAGACGACCGGTGGGCTCGTCGCTGCGCGCGCTGCGGGCCGTCGGTGGTCGCCGACGTCGAGCAGTGGCGCGGTGACCGACGCTCGCCGCCCGGCGACGAGATCCGGGTCGATCCGCGTCCGCGGCGAGCTGTGGGCGCACCCTGGCCGTCCGCGGCGGCGTCGCGACGGCGCCGACGCTCGGCTCGCGCAGCTGGGACAGCCTCGCCCGCATCGGGCCGCCGCCGCCCGCCGTCGGCACCGTGCTCGCCGCCGGCGCCGACCCACGCACCCCGATCGACGCGGTGCTCGCGCCGCCCGAGCCGATGTCCGAGCGGCTCGGGCTGCTCGCCGGACCGCGGCGCGACTGGTTCGGCGACGAGGCGTGGTCGACGCTCGTCACGGCGTCGTGGCAGGTCACCGACGCGGTGTCGCGAGTCGGCGTGCGCCTGCGCGGTCCGCGGCTCGAGCGCGTCGCCGCCCGGCGCGGGAGCGAGCTCGCCTCCGAGGGCCTGGTTCGTGGCGCCGTGCAGGTGCCCCCGGACGGCCAACCGGTGGTCGTGCTCGCCGACCACCCGACCACCGGCGGCTACCCCGTCGTCGCCGTCGTCGACGACCGCGCGGTCGACGAGCTGGCCCGCCGCGGGCCGGGCTCGACGGTGCGATTCGACGACCGCGACGATCTGACCCGTTCGCGACGGCTGCTCGGGATAGCGTGCCGAACGTGGAGCGACGCATCTACGGACTCGAGAACGAGTACGGCGTCACGTGCACGCTCCGCGGCCAGCGTCGCCTCAGCCCCGACGAGGTGGCGCGCTACCTGTTCCGCCGGGTCGTCTCGTGGGGCCGCAGCTCCAACGTGTTCCTCCAGAACGGCGCCCGGCTGTACCTCGACGTCGGCTCGCACCCCGAGTACGCCACGCCCGAGTGCGACTCGCTGTACGACCTGGTCGTGCACGACAAGGCCGGCGAACGGATCCTCGAGGGGCTGGTGCAGTCGGCCGAGGAGCGTCTCGCCGAGGAGGCCATCCGCGGCACGGTGTACCTGTTCAAGAACAACACCGACTCGGCCGGCAACAGCTACGGGTGCCACGAGAACTACCTCACCCGGCGCTCCGACGACATGGCCCACTTCGCCGAGGTGCTCATCCCGTTCTTCGTGAGCCGCCAGATCTACACCGGCGCCGGCAAGGTGCTGCACACCGCCCGCGGCGCGTCGTACTCGATCGCCCAGCGCGCCGAGCACATCTGGGAGGGCGTGTCGTCGGCCACCACCCGCAGCCGCCCGATCATCAACACCCGCGACGAGCCGCACGCCGACGCCGAGCGCTATCGCCGGCTCCACGTGATCGTCGGCGACTCCAACATGAGCGAGTACTCGACGTTCGTGAAGGTCGGCGCGGCGGCGGTGATGCTGCGCATGCTCGAGGACCGGCGCGTCGTGCTGCGCGACATGACGCTCGAGAACCCGATCCGGGCGATCCGCGAGATCAGCCACGACCTCACCTGCCGGCGTCCGGTCCGCCTCGCCAACGGACGCGAGGTGAGCGCCCTCGACATCCAGCGCGAGTACCTCGACCGGGCGCTGCGCTACGCCGAGACCCGTGGCCTGCCGCCGCTCGAGCAGAAGGCGCTCGAGATGTGGGAGCACTGCGTGTCGACGATCGAGAACGACCCGATGAAGCTCGACCGCGAGGTCGACTGGGTGATCAAGTACCGGCTGCTCGAGGCGTTCCGCGAGCGCCACGGGCTGCCGTTCGGGCACCCCCGGGTGCAGCTGCTCGATCTGCAGTACCACGACGTGTGCCGGCCGCGGAGCCCGTTCTACCGGATGCAGGCGCGGGGGTTCGTCGAGCGGATGTGCACCGATGCCGACATCGACACCGCCGTCGACCAGCCGCCGCAGACGACCCGGGCCCGGCTGCGCGGTGAGTTCGTCCGCCGGGCGAAGGAGCGCAAGCGCGATTACACGGTTGACTGGGTGCACCTCAAGCTCAACGACCAGGCCCAGCGCACCGTGCTGTGCAAGGACCCCTTCAAGAGCCGTGACGAGCGGGTCGAGAAGCTGATCGACTCCCTCTAGCCGACCGACCCACTCCCCGGAAAGCCGCATGACCGACCACCTCGACGACGCCCACGTCGACGCCAGGGCACTCGATTCCGTGCCCACGACGCCGCCAACGCCGACGGAGGGTGTGGGCGGGGACGACGGCGACGAGGCGGCCGACGACGGCGCCGACACCACCGAGTCGACGGCCCGCCGCCGAACCAGGGGGATCCTCGACTGGGTCGTCGTCATCGGCATCGCCCTGCTCGTGGCGTTCGTGGTGCGCACGTTCGTGCTCGCCCACTTCGTGGTCGACGGCCACTCGATGGACTACACGCTGCACGACGGCGACCGGGTCTTCGTCAACAAGCTCTCGTACCGGCTGCACGACCCGCGACGCGGTGACGTGGTGGTGCTCCACGACGTCGAGCCGGGCCTCGACCGCGACCTGATCAAGCGGGTGATCGCGCTCCCCGGCGAGACCATCGAGATGCGCAACTGCGAGGTGCGCATCGACGGCGTCATCCTCGACGAGCCGTACCTCGACCCGACGGTGGTCACACCGGGCAACTGCGGCGCCGACATCCCCCCGACGGTGGTGCCCGCCGACCACGTGTTCGTGATGGGTGACAACCGCCCGCAGTCGCAGGACTCCCGCGCCATCGGCCCGATCGACGAGGACGACCTCGTCGGCCGAGCGTTCGTGGTGTTCTGGCCGACGAGCCACTGGCGCTGGCTCTAGCGCCGCGCACTCGTCCGCTAGCGCCCGCGAAGTCGACCGCCATCTGGTCACTCTGCGTCTCGTCGGCCGATCTGGTCACCGAGGTTCTCGATATCGGGCTGTGTTGACGTTTCCGTGGGTCGGCGACGGGTCCGATCGCGGCGAGGTCACCGCGGCCGGCCCCGGACGACGCACCGGCGCGAACCTGTGTCGTGGCGGCGGGTCTCGGCCGCCCCCTGGAATCCTGGGCGGGTGTCGTCTCGTTCGATGATGTGGGTGGCCACCGCCTCGAACCCGGGGCTTCGGCCGCCCCGATCCGCTGCACCGCTCGACGCCGGCGCCGAGGTGCTGGCGGCGTCAGGCGATGCGCGATGTGCGCACATGGTGCGCGGATCGCTCACCACCCGACGCACACCGCGTGCCGTTCGCCCGATCTGGACCCGGTCCGGGCGTTGCGGATCGCCGACGTCGACCGCAAGCGCCCGAACGGGCTCGATGGCGCGACGTCGATGTCGTCCAGGTCGTGCCGGGGCCGCCCAACGAGCGGTGGGCGCCGGCCCTGGCGCGACGCCTGCCACCGAGCCGCTCGCCGGGCCGGTCGACGCTGTGCACGCCCCGGCCGGACCCGTCCAGCGACCCACGGAAACAGCACACGAGCCCGACATCGAGAACGTGGGTGACCAGATGACCCCTGTCAGGCGAAGACGAAGTGCTCGAGCCACAGCACGGCAACGGCGGCGGCGAAGGCGGTCAGCGCCTCCGGCGCCACGAGGGTGACGTAGCGGCGCAGCCCGACGGCGATGCCGTCGCCGCGAACGATGCGCAACCACAACAGGTTCGCCAGCGCGCCGAGCGGCAGCAGCACGGCCGCCGTGTTGACCCCGAGCAGCCACGCCCACATGCCCCACGACATGCGGTCGACCCCGTCGACGGCGACCAGCAGGGCCGGCAGGTTGTTCACCCCGTTGGCGGCCGCGCCGGCCACCACCGGCGTCACGAGCACGCCGAGCGATCCGACGCCGTCGAGCGCCCGACCGAGCGCTCGGTCGGTGCCACCAGCAGCACGACGACCGCGATCGCCAGCACCGTCAGCGCGGTGGTCACCGGGATCGCCCGCCACGGCACCAGGCGGGTGACGGCCATCAGCACGAGGTCGGCGACGACCACCGGGATCCACGGGTCGACGCCGAACGACGGGCCGACGACGAACGCCACCAGCAGCCCCGCCACCACCACGCCGCCGATGCGCAAGGCCCGCGACGTCGACCGTCGACCCGGCGGGCAAGGACGAGGGAGGTCGGATGGCGGCGTCGGTACACGAGCCACCCCGCGGTCACTGCCGCCACGCTCGGCAGGCCGAGATGGCCGACCACGTCGCCGACGCCGACGTCGAGGCGGGCGACCACGATCAGGGTGGTGAGGTTGGAGATCGGCAGCACCGACGACGCCAGGCTCGCCAGCAGCAGTGGGATCGCCACGATCGGCAGCGGGTCGACGCGCGAACGCCGCGCCATCTGCAGGTACAACGGCGTCAGCAGCACGATCGTCGTGTCGAGGTTGAGCACCATCGTCGTCAGCGCGGCGAGCAGCCACAGCGCGGCGACCGGCGTGTCCCGTTCCCCGTCCGCGGGCGAGGGCGGCGGCGACGGCGTCGAAGAACCCGAGCCTCTCGAGCAGGGCGGCGAGCGGTACCCCGGCGAGCAGGAACGCCAGCGCCGGCCACAGCGACGACAGGTTGTCCCCGAGTTCGGTCACTGATCACCCGGGCTCGGCGGCGATGGCGTCGACCATCACGTCGACGTGATCGCTGAACACACCGTCGATCCCCATGCGGATGATCGGGCGCAACGTGTGCTCGAACTGGAGGTCCCAGGCGAAGGCGGTGCGATCGAAGCGGTGGAACAGGGCCACCAGCCCGCCGCTCCACTCGGTGTGGTGCAGGTTGACCGCGTCGATGCCGAGCTCGGCAAGGCTGGCCGCCCGCCGTTCCGCCCCGTTGCGCATGTGCGCCACGCGGGTGGAGTTGACCAGCTTCACGGCGCCGTCGGCGCCCCGTAGTGCGGCGAGCTGGTCGACCTTCGGGTGGCACAACCACAGCCGCTCGAGGAGGTCAGGGGCGTGGTCGCGCACCACGGCGATGACGGCGTCGCCGATGCCGTCCTGCTTGAGGTCGAGGGACAGGTGGAAGTCGGTTCCACAGGTGACGAACAGCTCGGCCAGCGTCGGGACGTGCTCGGGAAGCTCGTCGCGCGGCACGATCCCGATCGTGCGCTTGCGCCGGCCGTGGCGCACGACCCCGTCGTGGTCGAGCACCGCGACACCGTCGCTGGTGAGCCACACGTCGCTCTCCAGACCGGTCGCGCCGAGCTTCAAGGCCAGCGCAAAGGCCTCGACGGTGTTCTCCCTGGCGTGGGCGCGGGCACCGCGATGGGCGAACCCGATCGGCGTGCCGAGCCGCGAGGGGAGCCGCTGTTGCACGGTTCCCGATGATGTCAGAGCCGTAGACTGCGCGGTGTGTTCAACCTCTCGGGGAGCGAGATCGTCGTCATCCTGCTCCTGGCCCTGGTCGTGCTCGGTCCGGACAAGCTTCCGGACGCGATGCGCAAGGCCGGACGTACGTTCGCCGAGCTGAAGAAGATGGCGTCGGGCTTCCAGGACGAGATCCGCAAGGGCTTCGACGAGCCGAGCACCGAGCTGCGCAAGACCGCCGAGACGATCCGTGAGGCGGCCACCGTCCCTGGCGTGACCACCCGCGCCAAGCCGTCGGCGAAGACGCCGGCCGCGACGGCTCCCGAGCCGGCCACCGAGCCGGCCGACTACCCGGACAAGCCGCAGCACAACCCGGAGGTCGACGCGGTGCCCGACCTCCCGCCCGGCAACTCGGTCGCCGCCCCCGTGGTCGCTCCCGCCGCCAGCGCCGCTGCGGCCGCCGGTCTCGTCGGCGCCGCCACCGACGACGCCGACGACGCCGACCCCGACGAGGCGCTGACCCTCGACGCCACGGAGGCCGCCGACGACGTGGCGACGGACGTCGCCGATGCGCTGCCCGACGCGCCGGTCGCAGCGGCCGACGACGCTTCCCGCAACGGTGACTCCGCCCCCGACGCGTCCGACGACCTGGTCGACGTCGACGACGAGGCCGCCGCCGTCGGTCCGGACCTCGGGGCATGATGAGTCCGGTCCTACGCCGCGGCAGCGGCGCGCCCAAGCCCCCGCGGACGCCCGACGGCATGATGACGCTCACCGAGCACCTCGGCGAGCTGCGCACGAGGATCGTGCGCTGCGCCCTGGCGATCACCATCGGTGCCGTCGCCGTGCTCGCGTTCTACGACCCGATCCTGCGCTTCCTCCGCCAGCCCTACACCGACCTGTGCGCGGCGCGCGGCGCCGAGTTCTGCGGGGCGGTGGCCCCCGACGGCACCGCCATGCTGTACAACCTCGGCCCGCTCGAGGGCTTCGGGCTGCGCATGCGGATCGGCATGTACGGCGGTCTCCTGCTCGCCCTACCGGTGGTGATGTGGCAGATCTGGCGCTTCGTCGTGCCGGCACTGAAGGCCAACGAGAAGAAGTACGCGATCCCGTTCATCACGTCGTCGATGGCGCTGTTCGGGCTCGGGTGCCTGCTCGCGTACCTGACCCTGGAGAAGGCCCTCGAGTTCCTGATCTCCTGGGCCGGCCAGGACGTCCAGGCGACGTTCCAGGTGAGCAAGTACGTGAGCCTGGTGACGTTGATGGCGTTCGCCTTCGGCATCGGCTTCCAGTTCCCCATCCTCCTCGTGTTCCTCCAGCTCATCGGCGTGCTCCAACCGCAGCAGCTGATGTCGGTGTGGCGCTATGCCATCGTCGGGGTTGCGGTGGCCGCCGCCGTCATCACGCCGTCGGGTGACCCGATCTCGATGACCGCACTGGCGGTGCCGATGCTCCTGCTCTACTTCGCCTCGGCGGGTGTTGGCTTCTTCGTGCAGCGGCGGCGACGGCGCGCCGAGCAGCCGGCAGCGGCTTGACCGCGTCCGTACGCGACGAGATTCTCGGCCGCTACCCGTTCCAGCTCGACCGCTTCCAGCTCGACGCCATCGCCGCCCTCGACGACAGGCCACCACGTCGTGGTGGCCGCACCGACGGGGAGCGGCAAGACGGTCGTCGCGGAGTACGGCATCGAGATGATGCGCCGCCTCGGCAAGCGGGCGTTCTACACCGCTCCGCTGAAGGCGCTGTCCAACCAGAAGTTCCGTGACCTCGGCCAGCGCTACGGCGTCGGCCAGGTCGGCCTGCTGACCGGCGACAACGTGGTCGACGGCGACGCGCCGACGGTGGTGATGACCACCGAGGTGCTGCGCAACATGATCTACGCCCGCTCCGCGGCGCTCGACGACCTGGGGCTGGTCGTGCTCGACGAGGTGCACTTCCTCCAGGACGCCTACCGCGGCCCGGTGTGGGAGGAGGTGATCATCCACCTCCCCAGCCACGTGCGGCTGGTGTGCCTGTCCGCCACGGTCAGCAACTCCGGCGAGTTGGCGGCGTGGATCGAGACGGTCCGGGGCGCGACGACCGCCGTCGTCGAGACGCGTCGGCCGGTGCGCCTCGACGACCACTACCTCGTCGGCGACCGCACCAACGACCGCCTGCAGTTCCTGCCGACGTTCGTCAACGGGATGCCCAACCCCGACGCCAGCCGCATCGACGCCCTGGCCGTACGCGGACGCGGCTCGTTCCGCCGACCGGCGCGGGGGAGCGGGCAGCGGGTGCTCTACACGCCCGGGCGTTTGGAGACGATCGACCTGCTCGCCCAGCGCTCGCTGCTGCCGGCGATCTTCTTCATCTTCAGCCGCAACCAGTGCGACGAGGCGGCGCGGGCGGCCGCCGCCGGTGTGCGCCTCACCACGGCCGCCGAGCGCGAGGCCATCCGCGCGATCGTCGACCAGCGCCTCGGCGCCCTCGACGACGCCGACCTCGCCGTGCTCGGCTACGGCGAGCTGGTCGCCGGGCTCGAGGCCGGTGTCGCACCGCACCACGCCGGGATGGTGCCGGCGTTCAAGGAGACCGTCGAGCAGTGCTTCGCCGCCGGCCTGCTCAAGGTGGTGTTCGCCACCGAGACCCTCGCCGTCGGCGTCAACATGCCGGCGCGGACCGTGGTGATCGAGAAGCTGACCAAGTTCACCGGTGACCACCACGAGATGCTGACCGCGGGGGAGTACACCCAGCTCACCGGGCGGGCCGGACGCCGGGGCATCGACGACGTCGGTCAGGCGGTGGTGCTGTGGAGTCCGTTCGTGTCGTTCGAGCGGGTCGCCGAACTGGCATCCAGTCGGGCCTTCCACCTCCGGTCGGCGTTCCGCCCGACGTACAACATGGCGGCCAACCTGGTGCGCGCGTACAGCGCCGAGCAGGCCCACCGCCTGCTCAACCGCTCGTTCGCGCAGTACCAGTCCGACCGCGACGTCGTGCGCCTCGAGGCGCGCCGTGAGCGCCTCCAGGCCCGACTCGACGAGCAACGGGCGCTGGCGATCAGCCCGCTCGGCGACATCTGGGAGTACCGCGCCGAGCGTGACGCCGAACGGCGGCGCGGCCACGACGAGGCGGAGAGCCGTGAGGCGGCACTCGCTGCGCTGCGGCCGGGGGACGTCGTGAACGTCAGCCGCGGGCGCTCCCGGGGCCCGGCGGTGATGGTGGTGAGTGCCACCCGCAAGGCCGGGACGCGCCTGACGGTCATCACCGAGAAGGCCGAGACGCTGATGGTGACCGCCGACGAGGTGGTGGGACCGGTGGTGGCGATCGGCCGCGTCCGGCTGCCGGCCACGTTCGAGCCGCACTCAGCGACCTACCGGCGCGCGACGTCGCCAAGCGTCTCGCTCGGGCCGAGCTGCGCCCGCCGCGCCGGGGCGGGCCGCGGCGGCCGCCGGGGGCGGCGGGCACCGGGGCATGCACCCGGTCGAGCTCGACCCCGACCTGCGCGACCGCATGCGCGCGGCGGGGCAGGCCGAGCGTCTCGAGCGGGAGCTCGGCGACCTCGCCCGCCGCGTCGACGGTCATCAGGGGTCGCTCGGGCGGGAGTTCGACCGAGTCGTCGACGTCCTCGCCCAGCGCGGGTACATCGACCTCGGCGGCGACGAGGCCCCGGGCTGGGCGTTGACCCCGTCGGGGGCGATGCTCGCCAACATCTTCCACGAGTGCGACCTGCTCGTCGCCGAATGCCTGCGCCTCGGCTGGCTCGACGGCGTCGAGGCGCCGGTGCTCGCCGGGCTGCTGTCGACGTTCGTGTACGAGCACCGCAGTCCAGAGCCACCGGCCCCGCCGTGGTTCCCGAACGCCGCCGCACGCGAGCGATGGCGCCTGGTGGCGGCCACCAGCGAGGACCTCGCCGCCGGCGAGCGGGCGGGCGGCCTGGCACCGCACCGACCGCCGGACGCCGGCTTCTTCGGCGCCGCCCACGGCTGGACGGCCGGGCACGACCTCGAGGCGGTGGTCCGACGCCGACGAGCTGACGGGCGGCGACTTCGTCCGCTCGATGAAGCAGGTGATCGACCTCGCCCGCCAGGTGGCCGACGTGGCCCCGGTCGCGGCCACCCGCGACGCCGCCCGCACGGTCGCCCGCAGCGCGTTCCGCGGCATCGTGGCCGACGGCACCGTGGCGTCGGGGGCGACGGACGCGCCGTGACGATTCGTCCGGGGCGAGGCGTGGGGCCAGCCGATCGCCCCGCCCGACCACCCCCTGGTGGTGCGTCGCGACGTCGACCTGGCCGACGCGGTGGCCCGGCGCGAGCCTCGCCCGCTGCTGGTCCGCGGCGGCGACGTCCACACTGCGCTCGGCGCGCCGCAGGGGCCGGCGACCACCCGCCTCGCCCTCGACGTGATGCGCGTCGAGGCCACCGGGTTCAGCGGCGTCGCGGTCGCCCACGTGCTGGCCCGGCGGCCGGGGCGGCGCGGATGGTGGCACGGTCCGCTTGCCGCCGTGACCAACGTCGACCACGTCGGGGCGTGGGACGTGGCGCCCCGCGCCCATCCCGGCGACGGTCGGCTCGACGTCGTCGAGGTGGCGCCGACGATGTCGGTGCGGGCGCGCTGGCAGGCGTGGCGGCGCCTGCCGACCGGCACCCATCTGCCGCACCCCGACATCACGCGTGCGCCGGGTCGAGCGTGCCGAGTTGGCGTTCCCCGAGCCGCTCGGGCTGTGGGTCGACGGCGTGGCGCGGGGCCGGGCGAGCTCGGTGTCGGTCGGGCTCGAACCCGACGCCGTCGACGTCTACGTCTGAATCGGCGCCGCGCCTCGGTGGCGCGATAGAACGGTCCGATGGATGCGTGGATACTCGACGAGTCGCCCGGGTCGTACCGCTGGGGGACGATCGAGCTGCCACCGCTCGGCCGCGACGACGTGCAGGTGCGCGTCGTCACCAGCGCCCTCAACCACATGGACCTGTGGGTCACCCGCGGGCTTGCCCAAGCCGCCGCTGCCGCACGTGCCCGGATGCGACGTCGCCGGCGTCGTCGAAGCCGTCGGTGACGACGTCCGCGGTATCGCCGTCGGCGACGAGGTGGTGATCAACCCGGCCGTGTCGCCGGTCGCCGACATCGTGGCCCTCGGCAACGACTCGCCGATGGGTCCGGGGATGCGCATCTACGGCGAGCACACCTGGGGTGGTCACGCCCAGTGGGCGGTGGCGCCGTCGCGGAACGTGGTCGCCCGGCCGGCCGGGCGCTCGTGGGAGGAGTGCGCGGCGTATCCGCTGGCCACGCTGACGGCGTACCGGATGCTCCGCCGGGCGCGAGTGCCGCCGGCCAGACGGTGCTCGTGGTCGGCGTCGGTTCGGGCGTGTCGTGCGCCGCCCTCGCCATCGCCCGCCACCTCGGTGCCCACGTCGTGGCGACCAGCCGCAGCGCCGACAAGCGGGAGCAGGCGACGGCGATGGGTGCGGTGGCGGTGGTCGACTCGGCCGCCGAGCGCTGGGACGTGCAGGCCGACGTGGTGGTGGAGAGCGTCGGCGCGGCCACGTGGGACCGCTCGCTGCGCTCGTTGAAGGCCGGCGGACGGCTGGTGGTGTGCGGCGGCACGTCGGGTGCCGAGGTGACGCTCAACCTGCCCCGCCTGTTCTTCAAGCAGTACGAGATCATCGGCTCGTCGATGGGCAGCTACCAGGAGTTCGCCGAGGTCACCAGGCTGGTTGCCGACGGCCTGAGCGTGCACATCGACCGCACGTTCGGCCTCGACGAGTACCCAGGCGCCCTCGCCCGCCTCGAATCCTCCGAACAACTGGGCAAGATCGTCCTCACCCACTGACCGGAGATTCCACGCAGCTCCGGACGGCATCGAGATGGGGGTTCTCGCGGTACGAAGTGCGCGGATTTGCTTGTGGAAATCTTCGCCGGGGAGGGGCGGATCCGCGATCGGCGTTCGCGGCGACTCGTAGGATGGCCGCTCGTGACGCTGTACGTGCCGGAGGACTACGGCGCCGCCGAAGCCGACGTGCTGCGCCGGTACTTCACCAACCTCGACCGGCCCGTCTTCGCCCTCGTCAACCTGCCCGAGGTCGTCAAGGGGGCGCTGTTCGCCCGCTACAGCCGCAGCCCGAAGAGCCTGCGCCGGCTGTTCCTCGACGAGTTCGTCGGCGACCTCGACGTGTCCGGCGACCACTCGGTCGACGCCACCGTCGGCGTGCAGCGGGCCGAGGACCTCTACGAGAAGGTGTTCGTCGAGTACGGCGACGACTCCGTCGCCCAGCTCGGCGGCGTGCACCTGGCCTGCGAGCAGGCCTCGAACATCCTCACCAAGATCCTCGAGTGGGGTCGCCTGATGAGCTACCTCGAGCAGAGCACGCGCTACATCGCCTACGACACCCGCCTCGGGGGCGCTACCGCTTCTTCCGCGACCCGGCGGTGCTCGCCAGCCGCCTCGGCACGCGCTACGTCGGTGACATGGACCGCATGTTCGACGCCTACAGCGAGGTGGTCGACAAGCTCACCGAGCACGTGCGGGCGACCGTGCCCAAGCAGACCGGCGACAGCGACTTCGTCTACCGCCAGGCCACCCGGGCCAAGGCGCTCGACGCCGCGCGCGGCATGCTGCCGGCGGCGTCGCTCTCCAACGTCGGCGTGTACGGCACCGGGCAGGCGTTCGAGGCGCTGCTGATCCGCCTGCGCGCCCACCCGCTCCCCGAGGCCCGCGCCTACGGCGAGCTGATGCTCGAGGAGCTGCGCAAGGTCATCCCGAGCTTCCTGCGCCGGGTCGACCTGCCCGAGCGCGGTGGGCGTTGGGGCGACTACCTGGCGAGCACGCGGGCCGACACCGCCGCCCTGGTCGACGCCCTGTTCGGCGGGGTGACGCCAGCCGACACCGCACCCGTGACGCTCGTCGACTTCGATCCCGACGCCGAGGACAAGCTGCTGGCGGCGATCTGCTACCCGCACACCGACCTCCCGGAGGCGCCAGGTCCTCGCCCGGGTGCGCACGCTCGGCACCGACGAGCGGGTGGCGCTGCTGACCGCCTACGTCGGCACCCGAGAGAACCGGCGGCACAAGCCGGGCCGGGCCTTCGAGCGCGTCGACTACCGCTTCGACGTGCTCTCCGACTACGGCGCCTTCCGCGACCTGCAGCGGCACCGCATGCTCACGATCGAGTGGCAGCCGCTCACGCCCGACCACGACTACGTGCGACCGGACCTCGTCGACGAGGCCGGCCAAGCCGACCTGTTCGACGCCAGCATGCACCGCTCGGCGCGACCTCTACGCCGCCCTCACCGACGGCTTCCCCGAACAGGCCGCCTACGCCGTGGCCATGGCCTACCGGGTGCGCTACGTGATGCAGTTCAACGCCCGCGAGGCGGTGCACCTGCTGGAGCTGCGTTCGAGCACCCAGGGCCACCCGGCCTACCGGCGCATCGCCCTCGAGATGCACCGGCTCATCGCCGAGCAGGCGGGCCATCGCGCCGTCGCCGCGGCGATGACCCACCTCACCACCGCCGAGCCCGAGCTCGAACGCCTCGACGCCGAGCGGCGGGCCGAGGCGCGCCGGTCCTGATCGGCGCGGCGCCCACCGACTCGCGTGTGACCTGTGTCACAGGGGCACCTCGGGCCGTCGGGGCTCTCCGCCTTTAAGCTCCGCCGCGTGGCTGCGAAGGATGACGACGATGTGATTTCCGACGAGTCCGGACTCGAGTTCGTCGAGGAGACAACCGACGAGGAGGAGACCGACGAGGTCGAGCCCGACGTCGAGGATCTCGACGACGATGTCATCGACGAGCCCGACGTCGACGATGACGACGACGCGGTGGTCGAGGACGACACCGAAGAGGACGAGGACGACGACGACACCGAACCGGTCGCCAAACGGACGAAGAAGCGCGCCGAGGAGGACGACGACGAGGACGACGACCTGCTGTCGCCCGACGACGTCGAGGCCGATCTCGATCGCATCCTCAAGGACCGCATGGTCACCGTCGACGACGAGGAGGACGAGGACGACGTGGAGCCGGAGGACCGCGGCGAGGGCGGCGACCGGCTCCAGCCCAAGCGGCCCGACGAGCAGCTGTGCCCGAGTTGCTTCCTCCTCGTGCGGGCGTCGGCACCGGCGTGCCCGGTCGGCGACGACGCCTGCCCGATCTTCTCCTGAGGCGCCGATGGCTACGATCACGCTGCGCCACGTCGCCTCGGTCGACTGCCGGTCGATCGTGACGCCGCGCGCTCGCACGCACCGCGACTGACCGCACGCCGACCTCCGCCGACGACGAGGTGCGGCGACGGGTGGAGGCGACGTTGCGGCGCATCATCGACGACGTGCTCGGCATCCCCTGCGCCACGATCCAGGCCGCCCGCCGGGCCGGCGACGATCTCGCCCGCACCGTCGCCCAGCCGTTCGTGCTGGTGCGCTCGGTCGGCCAGGCGATCGGCGCCAGCAGCCTCGGTCTGGCCCCCCGATCGCCGTCGATCGGCCGGTCCGCCGTGCCGCCACAGCGGCGAACGTAGCGTCGGGCGGGTGTCGCCCACCGTGGCGCCGGGCGACCCCGACCTCGCGCCCGCCGCCGGATTGCCGTTCGAGGACTACGAGAGCCTTCCGGCGAGCTACGTCGTCGCCCGGCTGGAGCGTCTCGACCCCGCCGAGCTGGAGATGGTGCGCGCCTTCGAGGAGGCCCACCGTGGCCGACGCACCGTGCTCGGACGGATCGAGCAGCTGCTCGCCGAGCGATGATCGACCCCGACGTCCGCCTGGCGGTCGCTGACGACGCCGCCGAGCTCCGAGGCCTCGAGCGCCTCGCCCGGCGGGGCGTCGCCGTTCACCCGCGGCGGTGGCCGCTGGCTCGACGAGCACGCCGAGATCGCCGACGGGTGGGGCGACGCGATCGCGACGCGGATCGTGCTCGTCGGGGAGATCCGCGGCGCCGGGGTGCCGCCCGTCGCGGTCGGCTACCTCGTCGCCGACCTCGAGCCGGGGGAGCGCACGATCGTTCGCGTCGACCAGGTGTTCGTGCACCCCGACGCCCGCCAGCTCGGCTTCGGTGATGCGCTGCTCGCCGAGGCGATCCGCGTCGGCCGCGGCCGCGGCGCGTCGATGGTGGAGGCCGAGACCCTGCCCGGCGACCGTGATCTGAAGAACCTGTACGAGCGAGCGGGGGTGACCGCGCGCCTGATCGTCGTGTCCAAGGCACTGAGCGATCCGTGAACGCGGTCGCGACCCGTCCGCAGCCGACCACGACCGGCCGGGCCGGTCGACGGCGAGCGCCCTCGAGCATGCCCTACGAGCCGGCGCTCGACGGCCTGCGCGCCCTCTCGGTGATCGCCGTCATCTGCTACCACGCCGGCTTCACCTGGATGCACGGCGGGTTCGTCGGCGTCGAGGTGTTCTTCGTCGTGTCGGGCTACCTGATCACGGCGCTGCTCCTCGACGAGCGCGACCGCAGCCGGCGCACCAACCTCCCGCAGTTCTGGCTGCGCCGAGCCCGCCGCTTGCTCCCGGCGCTGTTCATGATGCTGATGGTGACGGCGGTGTGGGCGATGATCGCCGGCAGCGCCGCCGAGCGCGCCCAGCTGCGCCGCGACCTGCCGTGGTCGATCTTCTACGCCGGCAACTGGGGCCAGATCGCCGGCGGCGTGCCGTACTGGGCCACCGATCCACCGCTGCTGCGCCACCTGTGGAGCCTCGGCGTGGAAGAGCAGTGGTACCTGCTGTGGCCGCTGTTGTTCGTGGTGCTGAGCACGCTGCCGCTGCGCCGGCGGGCCGTCGCGGTGGTGCTCGCGGCGGCGTCGCTCGCGGCGATGGTCGCCATGTTCTGGCTGCACGGCAACGGCCCGGGGCCGATCCACTCCGGCATCGATGCGTTCGACGGCGCCGATCGCATCAACTTCATGTACCTGGCCACGTTCACCCGCTGTGCCGGCTTGCTGCTCGGGGCGGCGGCGGCGCACGTGTGGCGGCCGTGGCGGTGGTCACGCGTCGCCCGCCACCCGGTCACGAACGTTCCGCTGCTCGACGCCGCCGGGGGCGGCGCGGTCGCCGGCCTGTTCGTCATCGCCTGCTCGGTGAGCATCCTCGACGGCTACGTGTACCAGTGGCTGCTCGCCTTGGTGTCGATCCTGTCGCTGGTGGCCGTGCTCACCGCCGTGCACCCCGGCGCATCGTGGCACCGCGCCGCCCTGTCGTTGCCGCCGCTGGTGGCGATCGGCCGGCGCAGCTACGGGCTCTACCTCTGGAGTTGGCCGATCTTCGTCATCCTCGGGGCCACCCACGGCTCGGTGGCGCGGGTGATGGTGGCGCTCGCCGTCACCGCGGTGGTGTCGGAGGCGTGCTATCGGTTCGTCGAGCTGCCGGTCCGCCATGGCGCGCTCGGGCGATGGTGGCGGCGCTCACCCCCGCGCCAACGCCTGATCCCGCTGGCGTGGGCCACCGCAGCCGTGGTCGCCATCGTCGCCTTCTACGCCACCGTCGGGCCGTACAACCGGGCCCTCGGAGGTGCCGACGCCTCGTTCTCGCTGCCGACGAGCACGGTGGCGACGCGCGACGACGGTCGCCGGCGCGGCGACGCCTGGCGTGGTGGCCGGCCCGTCGACGTCGGCGGTCGCCGCCGGGCCGCTGCCGGTCGTCGTCGTCGGCGATTCCACCGGCTATGCCCTGGTGCTCAACGTGCCCGACGGGATCGACGACACGTTCGCCATCACCGACGGTTCGATCGAGGGATGCAGCGTCTACGCCGCCGGCTCGACGCGGAGCTCCAACGCCGCCCTCGACCACTCCTTCGTCGGGTGCGATCGCTGGGAGCACGAGTGGGCCGATGCCGCGTCCAAGGGCGCGGCGAAGGTGGCCCTCGTGGTGCTCGGCGCGTGGGACGTGTTCGACCTCGAGGACGGCGACGGCAACCGACCTGACGTTCGGCACGCCGGCATGGGACGACTACGTGGCCGGTCAGGTGCGCTCCGGCATCGCCGCACTGGTCGCGGCCGGGGTGAGCCAGGTCGGCCTGCTGGAAGTGCCCTGCATGCGTCCGGTGCCCGCCGAGGGCGTGCCGGCCTACCCCGAGCGCGCCGACGACGACCGTGTCGCCCACCTCAACGCCCTCTGGCACGAGATCGCCGATGCCGATCCGGGAACGGTGACCTTCGTCGACGGCCCGACCGAGTGGTGCCACGACCCGGCGGTGGCCACCGACCTCGCCTATCGCTGGGACGGCGTGCACGTGTGGAAGCCGGGCTCCAACCTCATCTTCGAGACGATCGCGCCCGACCTGCTGGCGCTCGGGGATCGCTGAGCCGACGAGCGACGCTCAGCGGCCGGTCCACACCGGCGGCCGCTTCTCGATGAACGCGGTCAGCCCTTCGGAGAAGTCGGACGACTGCACCACCGCGCTCATCGCCGCATCGGTCATCGCCCGCAGCTCGGCCTCGTCGCCGCCGCCGGCCGCCGCGTGCACGACGCGGCGCGACTCCCACACGGCCAACGGTGCGTTGAGGGTGATCTGCTCGGCGAGCCGCAGCGCCTCGTCGAGGGCGGCGCCGGGCTCGGTCAGGCGCGACACCAGGCCGAGCTGATAGGCCCGCTCGGCGGGGATCGGCTCGGCCGTCAGGACCGCCTCCATCGCCGCCGCCCGCCCGATCGCACGGGGCAGGCGGAACAGGCCTCCGGCTCCGGCGACCAGGTTGCGCTTGACCTCGGCCAACCCGAACGACGACCTGGTGCTCGCCACCACGAGGTCGGCGGCGAGCACGATCTCGCATCCACCGGCCGTGGCGAGGCCGTCCACGGCGACGATGATCGGCTTGCGCCGCTCGCGGTAGGCGAACCCGGCGAACCCGCCACGTTCGGTGGAGATCGACAGTCCGTCGCCGGCGTTGATCACCTTGAGGTCGGCCCCGGCGCTGAAGACCGGTCGCTCCTGGCCCTCGGTGTTGGCGGCGAGGACGCCGACCCAGAGGTCGTCGTCGTCCTCGAGCCGGTCGACGGCGGCCTCGAGCCCGGTCGCGACCGTCGCCGTTGACGGCGTTGCGCGCCTCGGGCCGGTTCAGCGTGATCACCGCCACGTGCGGCGGCAGGCCTTCAGTGGCGAACGTGACGATGTCACCGGCCGCGCTGGCCGGGGCGGGGTTGCTCATTCGGCGAAGGTTGGCAGCTCGGCATCGTCGGCGGCGAGCCCGGCCGTGGCGTCGGCCTCGCTCCCGGCCGCAGCCGGCGTCACGGTGTCGCGCGACCGGCTCCTCGTGCGTCGAGGCGTCGGCCGGGTGGGCGTCCGGAGCGGCGGCGACCGGCTCGGACTGGGCCGCCCGGCTCGCCGGCCGCGTCGACCGGGGCCGCATCCTCCTCGACCGCCGCGGCCGGCTCTCGGGCTCGACGGCCGAGCTCTCGGGCTCGACCGCCGGCGTCTCGGGCTCGACGGCCGGCGTCTCGGCTCGACGGCCGACGTCTCGGCCTCGACCGCCGGCGTCTCGGCCGCGGCGACGGTCGGCCGGCGGCTTCGGACGATCCGCCCGACGCGCCGGACCGGGGTGACTGGCCACGTTCTGGTGCGGTCGCGGCGCTTCCTTCTTCGCGGCTGCACGCGCAACGGCTTGGGCATCGCCGCCTTCGCCGGCACCTCCACACCGAACAGCGCCGCCACCTGCGGGAGCAAGGGCGCCAGCCGCACGACGGTGGCGCGCAGGTCGTCGCTGACCGCGGCGGGAACACCGGTCGGTTGCACGTGCGTGCGAACGGGGGAGAAGGCCGCGGCCTCGAGCACGGCGATCCAGCGATCGGCGGGGTCGTCCGGGGTGAGCGCGGCGTTGGTGAGCTCGCCGAGCTTCGTCCCGAGCGCCGCTGGGAACGGCACCCCCGCCTTCGGCGGCAGGGCCGACAGCTTGAGGGCGCGCACCACCCGACCGACCTCGGCGGCGCTCTCGACGTCGGTGAGCCAGAGCTGGAGCTCTTCCTCCTGCTTGGTGACGAGGGCCGCCTTCAACTCGGCGGCCAGCTCTCGCGTCGCCTCGTCGCGCACCACGACCGGATCGTCGGACGCCACCACCACGCTGCGCAGGTCACGCAGGTCGAGGTGGGCGAGCTGGCGCTTGGCGGCCTCGGCACGGTCGAGCCACTCGGCCACGCGCAGGCGCGGGATCAGCTCCTCGGCCATCTTCAGCACCGTGGCCTCCGGCATCGTCGGACGGTCCTCGGCGGCGAGACGGGCGTTGTCCTCGCGGATGCGCTGACGAACGGCGGGCAGGCCCTGCAGCGCCAGCTCGGCCACCGGACGCTGCTCCTCCGGGAGTGCGGCGAGCACCTCCTCGAGGTGCTGCTTGCCCGGGCGCAGCCGCTTCGGCTTGGGGCGCTGGGGAATCTCGGGGGGCGGCGTGAAGTGCGGCCGCTGGCGACGGCGATCCTCGGTCGTCTCCCCGTCGCGACGGGGCCCGCCGCGTTGCTCGCCGGTCGCGCCGCGTTCGCCGCGTCGCGCCGGGTCGCCGCGCCGCTCCGGATCGCCACGACGATCGGGGTCGCCTCGACGGTCGCGGTCGCCACGACGGTCCCGGTCACCGCGGTCGCCGCGGTCGTCACGGTCCCGGCGGGGGCGGCCCCGGCCGCCCTCGTGACGGTCACGCGTGGCGCGCACTTCGACGACGGGCTCGAAGGTCTCGGTCGACGGGAGCAGCTCGAGGCGGTTCGCCCGCTCCGACGGACCCTTGGCGCCACGATCGACACGATGCGGATGCCGTCGAGGTCCTTCTCGGTCTCGACGCGCAGCTGGTCGCCGACGGCGGCATCGGCGGGGAGGAGGCCGGCGTCGACGGTGCCACGCGGCTCTCGCGCCCCGGCCGGCGCGCCAGGTCCAGCGACCCTCGGCGACGCTCGTGAGCTCGATCTCGATCCGCGTGGGCATGGGCCGCAACCGTATCCGCTGGCTGCGACGATCCTCCACTGAGCACCACGTGCGGCGGCCTGACTAGCCTCCGGCGGTGCCGATCTACGCCCTCGGTGACCTGGAGCCGACGATCGACGCGACGGCCTACGTCCACCCCGACGCCGTCGTGATCGGTGCCGTGACGATCGGGCCCGAGTCCTCGATCTGGCCGAGCGCGGTGCTCCGCGCCGATGACGGCGAGATCCACATCGGCGCCCGCACGAGCGTGCAGGACGCGAGCGTGCTGCACACCACCCCGGACGATTTCACGGTGGTCGGCAACGGCTGCGTGATCGGCCACATCGTGCACCTCGAGGGATGCACCGTCGAAGACGGCGCCCTCGTCGGCAACGGGGCGATCGTGCTGCACCGTGTCGTCATCGGCCGCGGCGCCATCGTCGCCGCCAACGCCGTGGTGCTGAACGACACGGTCGTGCCGCCCGGCGCGCTCGCCGCCGGCGTGCCGGCGGTGATCAAGCCCGACCGCGCCGACCCCTCACTGGTGGCGCACGGCGCGGACAGCTACGTGCAGCGCGCCGCAGCGGTTCCGCCGCGAGTTGCGCCGCCTCGACTGAGCGGACGAGGCGAGCGGTCAGACGGCCCGGGCGCGGACGCCGATCGGCGCGATCAGGCGGTAGCCGGCGGCGTGGCGCTCGTCCTCGCTCTCGCCACCCCAGAAGCCGTACTCGTGGTGCACGCGAGCGAAATCCCGGCACGGCGCCTGCACCGCGCACCCCTCGCACACCGACCGGGCCATCGCCTCGCGGCGCTCGCGGGCCTGCGGCCGCTCGGCGGCGCCGGGGAAGAACAGGTGGCTGAGGCCGCGGCAGGCACCCTGCCTCATCCATTCCTCGGCGGTCACCTGCCGCACGAGTGCCTCGCTCGCTGCCATCTGCCTGGACCCCCTTCGCCCGCGCCTGTGCTCAGCGTAGGGTGTGGCGTCGGATTTGGTCAATCAGCCAAGGCCGGCTCGGCCGTGGCACACGTCACGCCGGCGACGAACCGCTCGAGGTCGTCGTCGGTGGTGTCCCACGACGTCATCCAGCGCACCTGGGCGCGGGCCGGATCCCACTCCCAGAAGAAGCTCCACGCCTGGAGTGCGGCGATGGCCGGCCGCGGCAGCACCGGGAACAGGCTGTTCACCGCCGGCGGAGCGACGTCGACGCCGGTCAGGCCGTGCACCGCGGCGAACAACCGGCCGGCCATCTCGTTGGCGTGGGCGGCGTTGCGCAGCCACAGGTCGTCGCCGAGCAGGGCGATGAACTGGGCGGCGACGAAGCGCATCTTGGAGGGCAACTGGCCGACGGACTTGCGCAGGTAACGGGCGCGAACGGCGAGCGCCTCGTCGAGGAACACGACTGCCTCGCCGCCGAGCAAGCCGTTCTTCGTGCCACCGAACGTGATCACGTCGACGCCGGCGTCGACGGTGCACGCCCGCAGCACCCGGCGGCTCGCCCCGAGCGCGGCAGTGGCGTTGGCGATGCGGGCACCGTCCATGTGCACGCGCATCCCCATGGCGTGGGCGGCGTCGGCGAGCGCGGCCACCTCGTCGGGTGTGTACACGGTGCCGAGCTCGGTGCTCTGGGTGATCGACACCACGGCTGGCTGAACGTGGTGCTCACTGCCGAACATCCACCCGAGCTCGGCGAGCTGCTCCGGGACGAGCTTGCCGGCCGACGGCCCCGTGCGCGGCGTCGCCAACGCGATCAGCTTGGCGCCGAGGATGCGCTCACCCGCACCCGTCTCGTCGACGTCGATGTGGGCACCGGCGGCGCACACCACGGCCTCGGCCGGGCGCAGCAGGGCGAGCAACCCGAACACGTTCGACCCGGTGCCGTTGAACGCGAGGTACGACTCGCCGCGACCGAACAGCTCCCGGAACAGCGACTCGCACTCGCGGGTCCAGCGATCGTCCCCGTAGGCGAGGGCGTGACCGTCGTTGGCGGCGGCCACGGCGTCGAGCACCGCCGGGTGGGCGCCCGAGGCGTTGTCACTGGCGAACGAGCGGTAGAGGCGCGGTCGGGAGCTGCACGGAGACATCCAAGCAGCATCGGACCGGTTCCGGGTCCGGGTCCGAGGGCGTGGTCGAGCCTGCATTATTGTCGCGAGATGGCTGGGTTCGAGGTCAACGAACGGATCACCGTCGCCGGACGCCGCCTCACCGCGGCCGAACGCCGGGTCGCCCAGGTGATCCTCGAACGGCCCCAGCTCGTGGCGTTCGGCACCGTCGCCGACCTCGCCGGGCAGGCCGGTGCCGGGGCCGCCACCGTCGTGCGCCTCGCCGGCAAGCTCGGTTTCGACGGCTTCAGCGCGCTCCAATCGTCGATCCGGCGCGACCTGTCACACCAACTCCGCCCGGCCGTCGAGCGGATCCGCGAGCTCGAGGGCACGCGCACGACCGAGCGGCACCGCGCCGCGGCCCAGTGCAACGTGCAGGCGACGCTCGACGGGGTCGACCACGCCGACCTCGACAAGGCCGTGCAGCTGCTCGGCGACCTGGCCCACCCGGTGCTCGTGCTCGCCGGCGACGCCCAGCACGGGATCGCCCTCCAGTTCGTCCACGACCTCGGCGCCCTGCGCGCCGGCGTCGAGATCCTCTGGGGGCCCGAGGTGGCCGTGCAACGCCAGATCGCCACCAGCTCGCCGGGATCGACGCTGCTCGTGATCGACCTGCGTCGCTACGAGTCGTGGCTGCTCGAGGCGGCCCGCGCCGCCCAGCGCGCCGGCCACACCGTGATCGCCCTGTCGGACGGCCCGCTGTCGCCGCTGGCGATGGCGGCACCGGTGTCGTTCACGCTGCTGGCCGAGTCGGTGTCGCCGTTCGAGAGCCAGCTCGGCACCCTCGCCCTGCTCGAGCTGCTCGTCGCCTGCGTCGCCGAGCGGCTGCAGGAGAGCGCCGAGCAACGCCTGGCGAGCGTCGAGGCCGCCTGGGCCGAGGCCCGCTCGCTCACCGACGGCTGATCGACGCCGGGGCGACTCGTGCGGAAGTGCCGACGAATACGCCCGAATGAGCCGCCACGGTCGGCACTTGCCGCTACCGGGTGGCGGTGGCGACGCCGAACTGCGTCGCCCGGCGCCGGGCGACGGTCTCGATCATCGCCGCGACGGCGGCCGGGTCCTCCGTGTCGTACCAGCCGACGTAGGACACGTACCAGCCGGCCGCACCGAAGCGGTTGTCTCGTCGCTGGTCGAGCGCCTCGGCGCGTCTGCCCGAAGTGGAACTCACGGCTGTGCGCCTCGACGCCGAGGAGGACCTCGGGGCAGGCGCGGTCGAGTCGGCCGATCAACCCGCCGCCGGCGTCGAACACCTCGTGCTGACACGTCCACGACGGGAGTCCGGGCATGGCGCAGGCAGCGTTCGACCAGTCGCTCGAACCAGCTGTCGGGTGACCCGCCCGCCGACCTGGCGACGGTCGAGCAGGGCCAGGACGGCGCCCGTGCCGGACTGCCCCGGACGGTGCAACCGTTCGGCGGTCAGGCGCAACCAGTTCAGGCTCGCACCGGCGTCGCTTCGAAATCGTCGATCAGCCGCTTGCCGGTCGGCGCCGATGACCGAACAGTATCGACGACCGTGCGGGCCAGACCGGTGCACGGTATGCCCTCGACGCGGACGAGGTCGTCGGGTGGCAGCGGATCGACCCAGTGCTGAACCACGTCGATACCGCGGATGTGGCGACACGAACGACCGCCGACCACTTCGACCGGCGGTGGCTGGCGGCATCCGTCCAGTCGATGCAGGAACGCCGCCGCCCGGAAGCCGGCGTGGAAGCCGCCGCCGGCGAGCGTCGCAATCATCATCTGTTGGTACCAGTCGGCGGCGAGGCGCGGACGCGAGCACTCCCGGTGTCGGTTCGTCGAGCAGCGACGACGCGACGAGCGAACGGATCTGGCGGGCGGTGAGCCCGAGTGCGGCAGCCTGGCGTCGGTTGAGGGCTCCGTGCTGAGAGGCTGCGAGCTCAGCAACGGCGCCCATGGCGTCGTTGCATCGCATAGCGGCGACCAGTCGTACCGGCGCCGCGATCGCATTCCACGTCAGCGGACGAAGTGCCGACCGATCAGGCTCACTTCGGCCCTCCGCGTCGGCACTTCCCGCGCCAGATGGCGTACGAGCGTCAGCCGGTGGCGCTCGTGCGCCACAGGTCGATGCCGGCCTCGACGGCATAGGAGTCGATGGCCGCCAGCTCGTCGTCGCCGAACGACAGCCCGGCGATGGCGCCGAGCGAGTCCTCGAGCTGGGTGACGCTCGATGCGCCGATGAGCACCGATGTCACCCGGGCGTCGCGCAGGCACCAGGCGAGCGCCATCTGGGCGAGCGTCTGACCGCGACCTTCGGCGATGTCGTTGAGCCCGCGCACGCGGGCGAGGTTCTCCTCCGACAGGAAGTCTTGCGAGAGCGAGGTGTTCCCGGCGGCGCGCGAGCCGGCGGGGACCCCGCCGAGGTACTTCGACGTGAGCATCCCCTGCCCGAGCGGTGAGAAGGCGATGCAGCCGGCGCCGACGTCGGCGAGGACGTCGAGCAGGCTCGCCCCGCCCGCGCCGTCCTCCTCGATCCAGCGGTTGAGCAGGGAGTAGGACGGCTGGTGGATGAGCAGCGGGGTGCCCAGGTCACGCAGGATCGCCGCCGCCTGTCGGGTGCGCTCCGGCGAGTACGACGAGATGCCGGCGTACAGCGCCCGGCCCGAACGCACGGCCGTGTCGAGCGCGCCCATCGTCTCCTCCAGCGGCGTGTCGGGATCGAAGCGGTGCGAGTAGAAGATGTCGACGTAGTCGAGGCCCATGCGGGCGAGCGACTGGTCGAGGCTCGACAGCAGGTACTTGCGCGAACCCCACTCGCCGAACGGGCCCGGCCACATGTCGTAACCGGCCTTGGTAGAGATCAGCAGCTCGTCGCGATAGGGCGCCGAAGTCGGTGGCGAGGATGCGCCCGAAGTTCTCCTCGGCCGACCCGTAGGGCGGGCCGTAGTTGTTGGCGAGGTCGAAGTGGTTGACGCCGAGGTCGAACGCCCGGCGCAGGATCGCCCGCTGGCCGTCGAGAGCCCGGTCACCGCCGAAGTTGTGCCACAGGCCGAGCGACACGGCGGGGAGGTGCACGCCGCTGCGCCCGCAGCGGCGGTAGGTCATCTGGTCGTAGCGGTCGTCGGCGGCGAGGTACGTCACGGCCGCCGAGCCTAGGGGTCCTGTTCCATCCCGTCGATGGTAGGCGAGGCACGGCGCCCGGTCGCCGTCAGCCGTCGCGGCGTGGCTCCCGTGGGAGGCGCGGGTTGAGCAGGTGGGCGACGAGCGCGGTCCAGCCGGTCTGGTGGGTGGCGCCGAGGCCTTCGCCGGTATCACCGTCGAAGTATTCGCTGAACGTCGGGTGCTCGCTCCACAACGGCGATCGGCTGGCCTCGATGCGCTGCCCGTCGGACGGACGCACGCCGTCGACGCGGCGGAACAGCGACACCAGCGCATCGTCGATGACGTCGGCCGCCTGCTCCAGCGTGACGTGGTGGCCCGAACCGGTCGGCACCTCGACGGTCAACGAGTCGCCGAAGAAGCGGCCGTACGTCCGCAGCTTGTCGGCGAGGAGCACGTTGAGCGGGAACCACACCGGGCCGCGCCAGTTCGAGTTGCCGCCGAACATCGCCGTGGTCGACTCGCCGGGTTCGTAGTCGATGCACGCCTCCTGGCCGACGGCCTCGATGACGGCGCCGCCCCGATAGGCCGCCGACAGCGACCGGATGCCGAACGGCGACAGGAACTCGCCGGGGTCGAACAGACGCTGCAGGATGCGACGCAGGCGCTCGGGATCGACGAGGGTCAGCAGCAGGTCGTCGCGGCCGGCAGTGCCGGCGATCAGCGGGCGCACCAGGTCGGGTCGGCGCCGCTGCAGCCACAGGAAGCGGGCGTTCGCGTCGGGGTTCTCGTCGGCGAGCGACCGCGGCATCTCGGTGGCGGCGAGCAACGGCACCAGCCCGACCAGCGAACGCACGCGCAACGGGCTCGCCACACCGTCGGGGCCGACGATGACGTCGTAGAAGAACCCGTCGTCGTCGTTCCACAAGCTGGCGGCCTGCGACCCGAACGTGTTCATGGCGGCGGCGATCGAGAAGAAGTGCTCGAGGAACTTGGTGGCGAGGTCGTCCCACGCCCGCTCGTAGCGCGACAGCTCCAGCGCGATCTTGAACATCTGGATGCAGTAGAAGGCCATCCAGCTCGTCGCGTCGGACTGCTCCAGGCGGTATCCGGGTGGCAACGGCGCCGAGCGGTTGAACACGGCGATGTTGTCCATCCCGAGGAAGCCGCCCTCGAACAGGTTGGAGCCCTCGGAGTCCTTGCGGTTCACCCACCACGAGAAGTTGAGGAGCAGCTTGCTGAACACGCGGGCGAGGAACGTGTGGTCGCGCATGCCGTCGATGCGGTACACGTGCCAGGTCGCCCAGGCGTGTACCGGCGGGTTGACGTCGCCGAACTCCCACTCGTAGGCGGGGAGTTGGCCGTTCGGGTGCATCGCCCACTCCCGGCACATCAGCACCAACTGCTCCTTGGCGAGCTCAGGGTCGACGTGGGCCAGCGGCACGGTGTGGAAGGCGAGGTCCCAGGCTGCGAACCACGGGTACTCCCACTCGTCGGGCATCGAGATGACGTCGGCGAGCGACAGGTGCGTCCAGGCGGTGTTGCGGGCGCCGGGGGTGCGCCGGTCCGGGCTCGGCGGCGGGGGAGCGGGGTCGCCGGACAGCCACTGGACGACGTCGTAGCGGTACAGCTGCTTGGTCCACAGCAGGCCGGCGTAGGCGCGGCGGGCGACGTGCCGGTCTTCGCCCGACAGGTCGGGGGCGATGACGTGGTCGTAGAACTCGTCGGCCTCGCGCCGGCGGTCGCCCACGACCATGGCGAACCCGGGGCCGAACGTGTCGATGTTCGGTGCCGCCTGCGACAGCCGCAGGCGCACGGCGACGGTCGCCCCCGGCGCCACCGCGTCGAACGAGTAGTGGAACGCGACCTTGGTGCCGGTCTTCTCCGGGTTGACCGCCGCCGTGTCCCCGCGCACGATGCGGCGGTCGATCCCGTCCTTGGTGTACGGCGTGCGATTCGCTGCGGCCCCGAACAGCTCGACGGCGTTCGTCTCGTTGCCGCAGAAGTGCACCGCCGGCAGCCCCTCGGCGGCGAGGAAGTACTGCCCGAGGTACCCGTGGTCGACGTGGACGCCGGCGAGCCCGCCGATCGTCAGCTCCGGTGGGCGCAGTTCGGCCATCGACGCCTTCCGGGTGTCGCGGGCCCATGCCCAGGTGTTGCGCAGCCACGCCTGCGGCAGGAGGTCGAGCGGCGCCGGGTCGGGACCGTGGTTGGTCGCGCTGATCGTGACGCACAGGTCGTCGGGTGCGGCCTTGGCGTACATGACGTCGACGTCGAAGAAGCGGTCGCCGTCGAGCACGCCGGTGTCGGCGAGCTCGAACTCACGCTCGTCGCGCCCACGACGGGCGTTCTCCTCGCGCAGGAGCTGGTACGGGTACTCCGCCTGCGGGTACCGGTAGCGCCAGTGCATCCAGCTGTGGGTCGGCGTGCCGTCGATCACCCACCAGTACTCCTTGACGTCCTCGCCGTGGTTGCCCTCGTTGTTGGTGAGCCCGAACAGGCGCTCCTTGAGGATCGGGTCACGGCGGTTCCAGAGCGCCACGGCGAAGTTGAGGAAGCCGAACCGGTCGCTCACGCCGCCGAGGCCGTCCTCGCCCCAGCGGTAGGCCCGGGCGCGGGCGTGCTCGAACGGGAACGAGGCCCAGGCGTTGCCGTCGGGGGAGTAGTCCTCGCGCACCGTGCCCCACTGGCGCCCGGCGAGGTAGGGGCCCCACATCCGCCACGCGCCCGTCATGCCCGGCGACTCGGCGAGTCGGGCGTGCTCGGCGGTCGGCGGCAGCTCGGTCGACGGGTCCACCGCCACAGTGTGAACCAACCGAGGGGGTGGCCGGACATCGCGAGAGTGGCTAGTGTTTCGTCATGACGGAATTGAGGCGTTGCCGGTGGTGCCGCCGGGCCTTGCCCGAGCAGCAGGGCCGCGGGCGACCGCGGGTCTTCTGCTCGCAGCGCTGCCGCCAGTGGGACTGGGTGTCGCGCCAACGTGCCGAGGAGTTGGCGCTGAGCGAGGGTGAGCTCGTCGTCACCAAGGCGAGCCTCGACGAGCTGCACGACGAGCTCTACGTGCTGGCGTGCGCGGTGGACGACGCCGACGACGACCTCGCCACCGAGCTCGCCACCGCCCGACCACGGGCGACCGAGCTCCGCCGCATCGTCTCCAACCTCCTCGACGCCGCCCGCCCCCTACGCGACCGCGAACTCCCCGCACCATCAGCACCCGCCCCTATTCCGTCATGACGTAAACGAGTAGGGACTGGCGACGGGTGTGGCGGCCGCGCGACTGGGCGTTGCTGCTCTTGAAGGTGGCGGCCGCCGAGCCTGTGCGACGGGTGCGAGTGGTACCGGCGCAATCTGGTCACCCTGCGTCTCATTCGGCGCATCTGGTCACCGCAGGTTCTCGACATCGAGAACGAGGGTGACCAGATCGGAGGCGGGATTATCGGCGGAGCCGATCAGGTCGCCACGCGGCGCAGCCGCCCCCCACCCTGATCAGCGACGCCGATAATCGACGTTATGTCACTTTATGTCCCTGCCCTCTGACCTGGGGTTCGGCGACCCGTGCGCCGGTCGGCGCAGGGTGACCCCTTCGACTTACACGGGCGTCATTTCGGCGGCCCTGGCTGGGGTCTGCTGACCTGTCGATCAATTGCTGTCCGTTCGATGAGAGGCACATTCGATATGACAGCTCTTGCCGGTCCACGTCCGACCCCGATGCGCCGCCGCCGAGTGGCGGCGCTCGCCCTCGCCCTGGCCGGTCTGGCGTCGGGAGGGCTGGTCGTGGCGCCGAGCGGCCCGGTGGGAGCGACCGGGCGAGCCCCGTCGGTGTCGGCATCGGCGCTGGTGGGCCTGCATCGAGGAGATCGCGGCGCGGCGGTGTCTGCGCTGCAGCAGCGGCTCGTGGCCTTCGGCTACGTGCTGAGCGTCGACGGCGTGTTCGGGTCCGCCACCGAACACGCCGTCGCGCACTTCCAGCGCGCCAACGGCCTGACCCCGAGCGGCGTCGTCGGCGCGACCACCGCCCGCTACCTCGGCGTGGCGACCGGCTCGTCGGCGGCTCGCGGCGTCGACGACGGGCTCGAGCGCCTCCAGCACGTCGGTTTCGAGCGGCGGCGGGCTCCGCCGTGGCAGCGAAGGATCGTCGGTGCGGGCGCTGCAGACGCGCCTCGCCGGGTTCGGCTACGTCGTCGAGCACGACGGCGTGTTCGGCCGCCTCACCGAGCGCGCCGTCGAGCACTTCCAGCGCGCCAACGGCCTGACCCCGAGCGGCGTCGTCGACACGGCGACCGCCCGCGACCTCGGCCTCACCAGCGCAAGCTCGTCCGCCAGCACATCGCCAATGCGTCGGGCTCGTCGGTGGCCGCCACCGCGACGGGCGGCGGGTTGCGACGCGGGAGCCAGGGATCGTCGGTACGGGCGCTGCAGGCGCGCCTCGCCGGGTTCGGCTACGTCGTCGAGCACGACGGCGTGTTCGGCCGCCTCACCGAGCGCGCCGTCGAGCACTTCCAGCGCGCCAACGGGCTCACACCGAGCGGCGTCGTCGACGCCGCGACCGCCCGCGACCTCGGCCTCACCGGCGCCTCGACCGGCTCGACGTCGATCGACGTCGGGAGCCTCCGGCGGCGCGCCTGTCGGTGGGCTCGCAAGGCGACGCCGTGGCCCGCCTCCAGCGCCAACTGCAGCGAGCCGGCTTCGCAGTGATCGGTGGTGCCGACGGGGCGTTCGGCCCGTTCACCCGGGCTGCGGTGCGGGCCTTCCAGCGGGCCAACGGGCTCACGGTCACCGGCCGGGTCGACGCGGCCACGGCGAGCGCCCTCGGCGCCGGTGGCTCCCGCCCGTCGGTCACGCTGACGACGCCGACCCCGGCCGCCAGCCGCGCCTCGAACGCCGGCGCGATCGCCGTCGCCGCGGCGATGAGCCAGCGCGGCGTCGCCTACCGCTTCGCGACGGCCAAACCGGGCATCGCCTTCGACTGCTCGGGGCTCACCGCCTGGGCCTGGGCGCAGGCCGGGGTGCGGCTGCCGTTCCAGTCGGCGCTGCAGTACGCCACCATCCCCCACGTGCCCGCCATGAGCGCCCGGCCCGGCGACCTGGTGTTCTTCCACTCGCCGATCAGCCACGTGGCGATGTACATCGGCAACAACCGGATCATCGACGCGATGCAGCCCGGCACCGGTGTGATCGTCCGCGACCGTCAACTGGCGGTTCGTCGTCGGCGTCGGGAGGCCCGGGTGACGCGACGACGCGGCGCCGTGTGCGCCACCGCGGTGGTGCTGGCGCTGGCCGGTGTCGCCAGCACGGCCGGCCCGATGGCGCTCACCGCCACCGCCGCGACCGCGTCGTCGTCCTCGATCGTCGGCCTGCGCCTGGGTGACCGCGGCCCCGGCGTGACCACCGTCCAGCAGCGCCTGACGAGCCGTGGCTACGTCCTGCCTGTCGACGGCGTGTTCGGCCCGCGCACCGATCGCGTTCTGCGCAGCTTCCAGGCGAGCAGCGGGCTCAACCCGACCGGCGTCGTGACCGAGAACACCGCCCGGTTCCTCGGGCTCGGTGCCGGCGCGCCGTCCGCAGCCCACCGCCACCACGACCGCCGACGACCAGCACCTCCTCACCGGCCACGCGGCTCCCCCGCCGCCACGGCGATCGTCGGGCTGAAGCTCGGCGACCACGGCGCCGCAGTGCGGCAGCTGCAGACCGCTCTGCTCGGCCAGGGGTTCGTCCTGAGCAACGGCGCCGACGGCGTCTTCGGGCGCTCGACCGAGCACGCCGTGGCGCTGGTGCAGCGGTTCAACCAGCTCCCCCAGACCGGCGTCGTCTCCAGCGCCACCGCGCGCGCCCTCGGCCTCGGCACCGCCCCGCCGGCGACGTCGACCACCACGCACGACGACGCCGGCGAACGCGTCCCGATACGTCGGGCTCACCGCCGGCGCCGCCGGCGCCCGCGTGCGCGATCTCCAGCGGGCGCTGGCTCGCCAACGGGATCACCGTGCGCGGCGGCGCCGACGGGCTGTTCGGCCCGGCCACCTTTGCCGCGTTGCGCGCCTACCAGCGCGCCCACGGCCTCGGCGACACCGGCGTCGTCGACGCCAGCACGGCTCGGCTGCTCCGCCTCGGCGTCACCGCAGCCACACCGTCGACGCCAGCGACGGGCGGGTTCGCCGCGCTCGGCGAGCGCGGCCAGCGCGTCGTCGCCCTGCAACGGTCGCTGATCGCCGCCGGCGTCGTGGTGCGCGGTGGCGCCGACGGGCTGTTCGGCCCGGCCACGGCCACCGCGGTCGGCCAGTTCCAGCGCGCCCACGGGCTGACCTCGACCGGCCGCGTCGACGCCGCCACGGCCCGAGCGCTCGGACTCGCCGGCGCGTCCGGCGCCGGCGACCCCGGCGACCCCGGCGCTCGTCACGCTGTCGGTGGCCCCGGTCGGCGGCGTCTGCTGGTACACCGACACCTGGCGACAGGCGCGCAGCGCCGGCCGCGTGCACCTCGGAACCGACATCGGCGCCGCCGAGGGCACGCCGGTGCGAGCGGTCACCGCCGGGCGCATCAGCTACGTCTACCTCGACCGGCCCGGATCGCTGTCGGGCAACGCCCTCAAGGTCCGCACCGCGAACGGCACCTACTTCTTCTACGCCCACCTCAGCGCCTTCGCCACCGGCGTCGGCGTCGGCACGCCGGTCGCTGCCGGGCAGGTGATCGGCTACGTCGGTCACACCGGCAACGCGCTCGGTCCCCATCTGCACTTCGAGGTCCACCCCGGCGGCGGCGCCGCCGTCAACCCCTATCCGATCCTCAAAGCCGGCGTCGGGCGGCTGCTGAGGATGTCCCTTCTCCCCCGGTCCGTTCCCTGCCTCGGATCTGATCGGGGGACCCGGCGCGCCGGTCACGTTCAGCCGCCTGCCAACGCTGCGTGACCGGCGTGCCGCTATCGTTGCGGTCGCCGACGAACCTGTTCGGGAGAGCCGGACGCATCCCAGTCGGATGCGTGCGGCGCCGAAGGAGCAACCGCCCCGGAAACTCTCAGGCCACCGGACCGAGCAGGCGAGGCAACGCTGGAAAGAAGTACGGCCCGGTCTCCGGGCACGGCTCGCCGACGGGGAAAGGTCGGGACGGCCCGACCGAAGCTCTCAGGCGCCCAAACAGCGGGGGTGTCCGACCCCGACGCGCACTGGAGCAGCCAGCATGACCGCACCCGATCCCTTCCCGGCGATGGGCACCGGCGTCGACGACGGCTTCGCCCGTCGTCACATCGGCCCGTCCACCAGCGAGCTCGATGCGATGCTCGACGTGATCGGTGTCGGCACGCTCGAGGGCCTGCTCGACCAGACGATCCCCTCCCCCATCCGCACCGACGACGCCCCGCTCGCCCTGCCCACCGGCACGGACCGAGGCGGAGGTGCTCGCCGCGCTCCGCGACCTCGCCGCCGAGAACCGTCCGCGCACCAGCCTCATCGGCATGGGGTATGCCGGCACGCGGACGCCGGGCGTCATCCAACGCAACGTCCTCGAGGACCCTGCGTGGTACACGGCGTACACGCCCTACCAGCCCGAGATCAGCCAAGGCCGCCTCGAGGCCTTGCTCAACTTCCAGACGATGGTGTCGGAGCTCACCGGCCTCGAGGTGGCCAACGCGTCGCTCCTCGACGAGGCCACCGCCGCGGCCGAAGCGATGACGATGGCCCGCCGGCTGTCGAAGGCGTCGTCGCCACGGTTCGTCGTGCACCACGACACCCACCCGCAGACGATCGCCGTGCTGGCGACGCGCGCCGAGCCGGTGGGCATCGAGCTGGTCGTCGGCGACGTCGACGAGCTCGCCGGCGGCTGCTTCGGTGCTCTGTTCAGCCTGCCGACATCCACCGGCGCGATCATCGACTGGCGCACGGCGATCGGCGAGGTGCACGACGGTGGTGGCATCGCCGTCGTCGCCACCGACCTCTTGGCCTGCACCCTCGTCACCCCGCCCGGTGAGCTGGGGGCCGACATCGCCGTCGGTTCGGCCCAGCGCTTCGGCGTGCCGATGGGGTTCGGTGGCCCGCACGCGGCGTTCGTGGCCGCCCATGCCAGCGCGGCGAGGGCGATGCCCGGTCGCCTCGTCGGGGTGAGCACCGACACCGAGGGCCGGCCGGCGTTGCGCCTGGCGCTGCAGACCCGTGAGCAGCACATCCGCCGCGAGAAGGCGACATCGAACATCTGCACCGCCCAGGTGCTGCTCGCCAACATCGCCGGTCTCTATGCCTGCTGGCACGGCCCCGACGGTCTGCGGGCGATGGCCGAGCGGATCCACGGCCTGGCCGGCCGGTTGGCCGATGCCCTCACCGGGGCGGGCCTCGCCGTCCGCCACGCCAGCGCGTTCGACACGATCACCGTCGACGGTGTCGACGCGGCGAGCGTGATCGCCACTGCCGCCGACCTCGGCATCGACCTGCGTCGCGTCGGCCCGGCGGCGGTCGGCGTGAGCCTCGACGAGACGACCACGTCCGACACCGTCGAGCGGGTGACCAAGGCGTTCGGGGTCGCCCTCGGCGGCGCCACCTCCGGTGACGGCGCGATCGACGTTCCGGCGACGATGCTCCGCACCGGCACGTTCATGCGCCAGGCGGTGTTCCACCGCCTGCGCACCGAACACGAGATGCTGCGCTACCTGCGCCGCCTCGCCGACCGCGACCTCGCCCTCGACCGCACGATGATCCCGCTCGGCTCGTGCACGATGAAGCTCAACGGCACCACGGAGATGGCGTCGATCACATGGCCGGAGTTCGCCGACCTGCACCCGTTCGCACCGGACGACGAGTCGGTCGGGACGCGGCGCATGATCAGCGAGCTCGAGGGGTGGCTGGCCGAGATCACCGGCTACCACGCCGTGAGCGTGCAACCCAACGCCGGCAGCCAGGGCGAGCTGGCCGGACTGCTCGCCATCCGCGCCCTGCACCGGTCCCGCGGCGAGCACCAGCGGACCGTGTGCCTCATCCCGGCGAGCGCCCACGGCACCAACGCCGCCAGCGCGGTGATGGCGGGGTTCTCGGTGCGGGTGGTCGCCACCGATGCCGGCGGCGACATCGACGTCGACGACCTGCGGCTCAAACTGGCCGAGACCGGCGATCGGGTGGGCGCGATCATGGTGACGTACCCGTCGACGCACGGGATCTTCGAGGAGCACATCGGCGACATCTGCGCGCTCGTCCACGACGCCGGCGGACAGGTGTACGTCGACGGGGCCAACCTCAACGCGCTCGTCGGGCTGGCCAAGCCCGGCCGTTTCGGCGCCGACGTCAGCCACCTCAACCTGCACAAGACGTTCTGCATCCCCCACGGCGGAGGCGGTCCCGGGGTGGGGCCGGTGGCGGTGCGCGAGCACCTCGCCCCGTTCCTGCCGGGCCACCCGCTCGCCGATCGCTCGTCGCAGCCGGTCGGCCCGGTATCGGCCGCTCCGTTCGGCTCGGCGGGAATCCTCAACATCCCGTGGGCCTACATCGCCCTGATGGGGCCGGACGGGCTGCGCCACGCCACCGCCGTGGCGATCGCGTCGGCGAACTACCTGGCGACGCGGCTCGGCGACCACTACCCGGTGCTGTACCACGGCGCCCAAGGCCGGGTCGGCCACGAGTGCATCGTCGACCTCCGCCCGATCACGAAGGCGACCGGTGTGACGGTCGACGACGTGGCCAAACGGCTGATCGACTACGGGTTCCACGCCCCGACGATGAGCTTCCCGGTGGCCGGCACGCTGATGATCGAGCCCACCGAGAGCGAGACCCTCGCCGAGCTCGACCGCTTCTGCGACGCGATGATCGCCATCCGCGGCGAGATCGACGAGGTGACGGCCGGAACGTGGCCGCTCGAGGCCAGCCCGCTGCGGTGCGCCCCGCACACCGCCGAGGACCTCATCGGGCCGTGGGACCGGCCGTATTCGCGCGAGCTCGGGGCCTATCCGCTCGCCCGGCTGCGCGCCGACAAGTACTTCCCGCCGGTGTCACGCATCGACGGCGCCGCCGGTGACCGCAACCTGGTGTGCTCGTGCGAGCCGCTCGAGGCGTACGAGGCGTCGCTCGCCGGCGCCGATGCGGCGCCGGTCTCAGGGTCCGACACCGGCCGCTGAGTAGCGTGCTGGCATGGTCGACGAATCCAACACCCACCGCAGCGAGCCGCTCGCCGACCTGATCACGCTCGCCGCCGGGCCGATCGCCGCCGTGATCCGCTCGTTCGACCAGCTGCGCCGCGGGTCCGAAGAGTTGATCCGCGCCGTCGAGAACTTCAACACGACGATGACGACGCTGAACGAGACCGCGGCGCGGGTCAACCGCTTGCTCGGCGACATCGAGGAGCCGGTGCGGGCGATGATCCCGCAGATCACGCGCACGGTGCGGATGGCCGACGAGATGTCGAAGAAGTTGGCCGGGCCGATCGATCTCGTCGCGCCCGGGCTCAGCCGTCTCGCCGACACGCTGAACGCGCCGATCATCACCTCGTTCCCCACCGACCTCAGCGCCTTCGTCGACGCGATCAACGATCTCGTCCATCGCCTCTCCCCGCTCGGTCAGATCGCCGAGTCGGCCGGCGGGCTGTTCGGGCTGCGCATCCCCGGGATGACCCGCCCGGCCACATCGCCGGCCGCTGCGATGGCGCCGTTCATGGTCGCTCCCCCGCCGCCGGCGACGACACCGGCGCCGCCACGGAAAGCTGCCGCCAAGAAGGCCCCGGCACGGAAGGCTGCGGCGAAGAAGGCCCCGGCACGGAAGGCTGCAGCGAAGAAGGCCCCGGCACGGAAGAAGACGGCGGCCAAGCGCGCCTGACCACCCTCTTGGCGTTTGCGTCAGCGGCGGCGCACGAACGGCGTGGCCACGATCGTCCCCGCCAACCCGGTGCCGCGCACGTCGACCGTCACCGACGTGCCGGCCTCGAGCGCAGGAGGCACGAAGCCGAGGGCGATGCCGTGGCCGAGCACGGGCGAGAAGTTCCCGCTCGTCACGACGCCGACCGTCTCGCCGTCGACGAGGATCGGGCACTCGGCGCGCGGTGGCCGGCGACCCTCGGTGGCGATGCCCACGAGGTGACGGTGCACGCCCCGCTCGCGCTCGACGGCCAGCGCGGCGCGACCGCGGAAGGTCTCCTTGCCCCACGCCACGACCCACCCGAGCCCGGCCTGCAGCGGCGTGATGCCCGGGCCGAGCTCGTGACCGTGCAACGGGAGCGCGGCCTCGAGGCGCAGGGTGTCGCGCGCGCCGAGGCCCGCCGGAACGATCCCAGCGCTCGTCACGGCCTCCCACACCGACGCGGCCACGTCGACGGGAGCGGCGATCTCGACGCCGCGCTCGCCGGTGTATCCGGTGCCGGCGACCGTGCACGGCGTGCCCTCCCAGCTGAGCGCCGCCACGTCGAAGCGGCCGACGGCGGCGGCCTGGGGCCACACCGTCGCCAGGCGCTCGGGCGCCTGCGGCCCCTGCACCGCGAGCACGGCGCGCGTCGCGCGTGGTGTCGACCCCGCCCAAGGCCTCGACCACCCGGGCCGTGTTCGATGCGTTCGGCATCACGTCGAACACCGCCGGACCGTCGCCGTCGGTCGGATGCCACCACACGATGATGTCGTCGAGCACCGAGGCGTCGGCATCGTCCAACAGGTGGGTGTACTGCGCCCGACCGGGGCCGATCTTGCCGAGGTCGTTGCTCAGCGTGCGCTGCAGCTGGTCGTGGGCGTCGGCGCCGTCGAGGCGCACGGTGCCGAGGTGCGACACGTCGAACACCACCGCTGCCTCGCGGCAGGCCAGGTGCTCGGCGATCGTGCCGCCGCGATACTCGAGCGGCATGTCCCAGCCGCCGAACGGCACCATGCGGGCGCCGAGGCTGCGGTGGACGGAGTCGAGCGGCGAGCGCTCGGGCGTCATACCGCGCCGCGGACGGTGACCGGCGCCGTCACCGGCGCGACGCCGGTGGCGTCATCGCGCTCCAAAGGGTGGAGCTGCGCATCGATGTCGTCCTTCACGCCGGCGAGGGGCAGCACGTTGAGCACGCCCTGGCCACTGCGGACCATGTCGACCAGCTCGTCGTTCTCGCACAGCACGACCGAGCTCCCCGAGATGACGATGTTGGCCGAGCTGATGTCGGTGGTGACGTGCTGGCGGAGGTAGGTGAACACGTCGCGAACCGCTTCCAGACGGATCCCGGCGTCGAGCAGCGTCTTGATCACGCGCAGCTCGAGGAGGTCGCGGTAGCTGTACTGGCGCCGGCTGCCGCTCCCCCGGGCTTCCATCATCGAGGGACGGATGAGGTCGGTGCGCGCCCAGTAGTCGAGCTGACGGTATGTGATGCCGACGATCTTGGCGGTCTGTGTGCCGCTGTAACCGACGCTCTCCACGGGCCCACTCCTCTGTCGATGTCGATGCCGTGCCGATGGTGCTGATGACGGGCACGCGGCGCTGACACGCGCGTAGTTACGCGGGTGTGACCACGCTACGGGCCGCGGGCTCGCCCGTCAAGGGACGGCGCGACGCGGCGCCGCCGTCAGCCGCCGAAGTCCTCGGGGTTGACGTGGTCGATGAAGTCACGGAACTCGTCGATGATCTCCTCGGCCGCCTCCTCGGGTTCGGCGGCCGGATCCTGACCGACCAGGTCGAGGAGCTCCTCGTTGGCGAGCATCGGGGCATCGCACCGCACGGCGAGCGCCACGGCGTCGGACGTGCGGCTGGAGATGACGGTGAGCGTGTTGTCGGGGCGGCGCAGGTGCAGTTCGGCGAAGTAGGTGTGATCGCGCATCTCGGTGACGACGATCTGCTCGAGGGCGACGCCGAGCTCGGTGAGCGTGGCGACGAACAGGTCGTGGGTCAGTGGCCGGGGCGGCTCGATCCCCTCCAGGGCGTAGTGGATCGCCGTGGCCTCCGCCGACCCGATGTAGATCGGCATCAGGCGGCCCCGCCCGACGGTCTCGCGCAGGAGGATCATGGGCGTGTTGGCCGGG
>CAVRBV010000016.1:0-49176 GCA_963719295.1 Ilumatobacteraceae bacterium | reverse complement strand
ATCGCCTGGTGGCCGGGCACGATCAGCCCCGGACGGCGGAACTCCGAGATCGTCGGGTCGCTCGACTTCATGGCCACCTTCGCCAACCTCGCCGGCGTGGACCTGCCGATCGAGGACCGCGAGGGCCAGCCCACCATCTTCGACAGCTACGACCAGACGCCGCTCCTGCGCGACGAGGGACCATCGGCTCGAGACCACTGGTTGTACATGACCGAGACCGAGCTCATTCCGGGCGCGATCCGACTCGGAAAGTGGAAGGCGGTGTGGAACATCCGCGATGGCTGGCGTGGGGGCGGCGCTGCACACGGCGATCGTCCCCGAGCTGTTCGACCTGTGGCAGGACCCCCAGGAGCGCTACGACATCTTCATGACCAGTTGGGCCGAGAAGACCTGGCAGGCCCCCCAGATGGCCAAACGGTTGCTCAGCGTGCTCCCCAGCTACCAGCAGTACCCGAACCGTCCGCTGCAGACCGCCGCCATCAGCTACGCGATGTTCGACGCCGAGGACGCACAGGTACAGCAACAGATGCACAAGATGCTGCACGGCCTGGCCGCCGGCTGATCCTGGGGAAGCAAGCTCCCCGCCCACCTCTGGGACGAGGCATGCCGTCCGAGAGCCCGACGTGCTCAGTCGTCCGGCGGAGGCGCGGCGGCGAGTGCTGGCTGCGTCGATGCCGCCTGCGTCTTCGGGAGCCGGCCGGCCACGGGGAGGGCGGCCACGGCGAACAGGGCGAGCAGCGCGAACGACACCTGCAGGGCGCGCACACGCGCTGCCGCGTTCTCGTCCACGATCGCGTCGGCCGTGGGCTTCGGGACGTCCGCTTCGATGAGCGCGGCCGAGAGGTCCTTGTCGGACACGAACGGCACGCCAGCGGCGAGCTGAAACTCGGCGTTCTCGGAGACACGCTGGGGCACGTCGGGGTTGTCGGCGATGCCGGACAGGAAGGTGCTCGTCAGGGCCGAGATCAGCACGGCGCCCGTCAGCGCGGTAGCGATCGACGAGCCGAGGTTGGTGGCGGTGTTCTGCAGCCCGCCGACCTCGCCGCTTCGTTCGTCGGCCACCGCGCCGACCGTCACCGCACCCAGCTGCGAGGCCAACGCCCCCGCACCGAGCCCGGCGAACATGAGCGGCCAGGTGACGATCTCGGGCCCGCTCCCGACGTCGAGCAGAACGACCAGCATCACCAGTCCCAAAGCCAACGATCCGAAGCCCACCCGGCAGACACGGCGTGGCGACGCGTCGGGCAGGAGCTTGGGGATGCCCACGGCGGCGAGCAGGAGCATGAGCGACATCGGCATCAGCCGAACGCCCGTGGCGATCGCCGACAGGCCGAGGGCAACCGTCAGGAACAACGACATCAGGAAGAACAGACCGAGCAGCAGGAGGAACTGGAAGAAGAAGGCCAGCAGACCGATCCGCAGGTGCGGGACCCGGAGCAGGGCGGGGTCGACGAGCGGCTCACGACCTTGAGTGACCATTCGCTTCTCCCAGCCGAGGAAGCCCCACAGGAGCACTCCACCACCGAGCATCAACCAGAACGCCGGCGACAAGCCCAACCACGTCGGCGCACCCGGCTTGGGCTCGATGAACCCCCACGTCCCCGACCGCAACAGGCCGTACACGATCAGACCGAGACCCGAGGCGGACAGCACCGCGCCGACGTAGTCGAGCGTCACGCCCTCCTCCGGCGGGGTATCGGCGATCCGCTTGGAGAAGGCGAGGACGCCAGCGATCACGATGACCTCGCCGATGAACACCCAGCGCCACGAGAAGTAGGTCGTGCAGATCCCACCGATCAACGGCCCCGCGGCCACGGCGATGGCCATCGCCGCGGACAACAGGCCATAGGCCCGCGGCCGGTCCTCGCGAGCGAAGTTCGATGCCACCAGGGCCACGATCGCCGGCAGGATGAGCACCGCGCCGAGACCTTCGAGCAGCGACCAGCCGAACATCAACATCGGCAGGCTCTGCGACAGGGCCGTGGTCAGCGAACCGGCCGCATAGATGACGCATCCGATCGTGAAGGCTCGCTTGCGCCCGATCATCGCACCGACCTTGCCGCCGGTGATCATGAACGCCGCCATCACCAGCGTGTACATCGTGATCGCCGTCTGGATGCCGGTCACGTCGGTACCGACGTCCGCGGCGACGACCGGAATCGACACGTTCATCACCGAACTGTCGAGGGCCATCACGAACTGGCCAGCGGCGAGCGCGGCCAGCACGATGCTTGCGTTCGAGCGATGCTCAGGAGCGCTCACGAACGGAACCTACTGTGCGTCGTCGAATCCCAGACGGGATGTCTGCCTACGCGCCTCGTTGCCGCGAGACTCGACGTCATGCGGGTGCTCATCGCCGGGGCCACCGGTGTGCTGGGGTCGCGGATCACCGCACTGCTCGTGGCCGAAGGTCACGACGTGTCCGGGATGACCCGTTCCCGGGCCGGCGCGGCGTTGCTCGAGGGCATGGGCGCGGCGGCACTCGTCGGCGACGTCTACGACGAGGCGTGGGTGCGCCAGGCGACGGCGGCGTTCCGACCCGACGTCGTGCTCAACGAGCTCACCGACCTGCCCGACGAATCGGAGCGCGTCGCCGAGTTCCGCGTGGCCAACGCCCGCATCCGGCGCCTGGGGACGGCGAACCTGCTCGCCGCGGCCGGGGCCACCGGTGCAGCGCGCTTCGTGACCCAAAGCGTCGCCTGGCCCATCCCGGGCGATGGCGGTCGCGCCGTCGACGAGATGGAGGAGATGGTGCTCGCCGCCGACGGTGTGGTCGTGCGCTACGGCCAGCTCCACGGTCCCGGCACGTACCACCCGGCGAATCGTCCCCGATCCACCTCGCGTGGACATCGACGACGCCGCCGCACGGACGCTGCCGGCGCTCACCGCGCCGTCGGGCGTGATGTCGATCGTCGACGAGGCGGGCGGCGCCCGCCCGGTCGGCTGACCCCGCCACGACGGTTCGGGGTCCCTGGAGTTCGGTCAGCGAGGGCGGGCGGCGACGAGGCGGAGACCGTCGTCGATGAACCCGGCGCACGTGCCGTTGGGGTCGGCGGCGTCGCGCAGGGCGCCGTGGGTGAGCACCGAACCGAACGGGGCGTTCCAGAAGACGTCGGTGAGGTCGGTCGTGTCGTGCGGCCCGACGTAGACGTAGGGCTCGGCGAGCCAGCCGTCACCCGGGGAGAACCCGACGTTCACGGCGTCGCCGCCCGACGTCGACGGTCACGGCGAGGTCGAAGTGCTCCGGCCACAGCTGGGCCTCGGACACCGCCCCCTCGGGGAACCGTCCGTGGAGCCGCTCGAGCTGCCCGGCGCCGTAGGCGTACCAGCCGGCGAGCCACCGTGACGCGTCCGCGTCGACGGGCAAGGGTTGATCCGGCGCGAACGGCGGCAGGTCGTGACCGACGCCGGGATCGTCCGACAGGGCGATGCCGAGGCGCGCCGCGCCGGGGCGCCGCAACGTGGTGATCGGCACGTCGTCGTCCGGGGCGACGACGAGGCGGTCGCCGCGCACCGCGATGCGCGTCCCATCGTCGAACGGCGGCGTGGCGATGCCGTCCCCGGTGGGTCGCAGGCCGATGCGCCCGGTGCGCGCCTTGCGCGCCGGGGCGATCACGTAGCACGCCAGCGATCGCAGCGCCTCGCGAGTCGCGACGAGTTCGGGCGGCGGTGGTGTCAGGGGGCTCATGGGGCAACTCCGCCGGGCAGTCTCGCGCGCCGTGCTGGTCATGGGCCGGCCGGCGTGGTAATCTACAACTGAATGGTTGTAGATCTGCGCCGACCGACCGCCGGCCCACCGGGCGACGCCACCGACCGGGTGTTCCACGCCCTCGCCGACGCCACCCGCCGCGACATCGTCGCCGCGGCGATGCACGGTGAGCATTCGGTGTCGAGCCTCGCCCGCCGCTACCCGATGAGCTTCGCCGCCGTTCAGAAGCACGTCGCCGTGCTCGAACGGGCCGGTCTGGTCATCAAGGAGCGCCAGGGTCGCGAGACCCACGTGCGCACCGACGTCGACGGCATCCGCCGCGCCGGGCGGGCACTCGATGCGCTCGAGGACATGTGGCGTTCGCGGATCGACCGCTTCGACGCTGTGCTCGCCGAAGCCACCGCCCTCACCCACACGACCGACGCCATTCCCACCGCCGACCACCCAGGAGGAGCCACGCCATGACCGTCACCAACGTCAGCAAGGATGTCGCCACCGCCACGATGGCGGTCACCGCCGAGTTCGACGCCACCACCGAGGCGGTGTGGCAATTGTGGGCCGACCCGCGGCTGTTGGAGCAGTGGTGGGGACCGCCGACGTACCCGGCGACGATGGTCGACCACGACCTCTCCGCCGGCGGACGCACGTTCTACTACATGACCAGTCCCGAGGGTCAGCGCCACCATGGCCTCTGGTCGGTGCTCGAGGTCGACCCGCCCAAGCGGATCCTGCTCGATGACCGCTTCGCCGACGCCGAGGGCGCCGCCGACCCGGCGCTGCCGAACACCGTGATGGAGGTCACGCTCGATGAGCGCGCGGATGGTGGCACGACGATGACGATCCGCTCCACGTTCCCGTCGAGCGACGCCATGGAGCAGATGCTGCAGATGGGCATGGAGGAGGGCTTGTCGTCGGCGATGGGCCAGATGGACGCCTTGCTCGCCGTCGCCTGATCGGGCCCGTCGTCGCGCCCGGGCCGTCGCATTCGCGACTCACCGGCGCGACGACGGGGAACCCCCTGAGCATGAGTGAGCGAGTCTTCGAGCGAACGAATCATCGAGCACGGTCTTCGGCTCACTGGTGCACCGCCATCGGATTAAGCGCGTCGAACGACGTGATGGTGCACCAGTGAGTTCGACGCACATCGTCAACCGCGTGCTCGACCAGGAACCGTGCGCACACCTTGCCGACCACGTCGCTCGGGGCGGCGGCAAGGGGCTGCAGCAGGCGCGTGCGATCGGTGCGGTCCGTACGATCGACGTCGTCGAGCGCAGCGGGCTGCGCGGCCGTGGCGGTGCCGGCTTCCCGACGGGTGTCAAGTGGCGGACCGTTGCCCGCGCCGGAACGTCGGCTCGGCCGACGCCGGTCGTCGTCAACGCCGCCGAGGGCGAACCGGGATCGTTCAAGGACCGCGAGCTGCTGCGACGCAACCCGTACCGCGTGATCGAGGGCGCCCTCATCGCGGCGGTCGCGGTCGGTGCCCGCGACGCCGTCGTGGCGATGAAGTCCTCGTTCGAGCACGAGCGGGCCCGGGTCGAGTCGGCGATCGGCGAGATGGAGCAGGCGGGGTGGTGCGACGGGGTCACGGTCGCCGTGGTGCAGGGACCCAGCGCCTACCTGTTCGGCGAGGAGACCGCGTTGCTCGAGGTCGTCGAAGGTCGTCAACCGTTCCCGCGCATCGCACCGCCGTACCGGCGCGGCCTCGACCCCGCCGACCCGACGGCCGGTGCCTCGGCGGCGACCGTCGAGCTCGCCGGCCCCGGCGGCACCGACGAGCCACCCGCACTGGTCGACAACGTCGAGACGATCGCCAACGTCGCCGGGATCCTCGCCCACGGCTCGGCGTGGTTCCGAGGGCTGGGGACTCCGCAGTCGCCAGGGACCATCGTGTGCACGGTCACCGGCCACACCCGCCGCCACGGCGTGGCCGAAGTGCCGATGGGCACCCCGCTGACGGCGATCATCGACGAGATCGGTGGCGGCGCCCGGGAGGGACGCACGCTCGTCGCCGCGATCTCCGGCGTCGCCAACGCCTTCGTCCCAGCGGCGCAGTTCGACACGCCGGCGGCCTACGAGGAGATGGCCGGGATCGGCGCGGGCCTCGGCGCGGCCGGTTTCATCGTCCTCGACGACGAGGTCGATCCCGTCGCCGCGGCGCACGCCGTCGCCCGGTTCCTCGCCGTGGAGTCGTGCGGTCAGTGCGAACCGTGCAAGCTCGACGGACTGGCCATCGCCGACCACCTCGACGCCATCCGCAACTCGAAGGCGACCGACGACGACCTCGAAGCCGTGCGCGACAAGGTCGAGACGGTCGATCGCGGCGCCCGCTGCGCGCTCGCCCAGCAGCAGCGGCGCGTGGTCACGCAGCGCGCTGGCGTTGTTCCCGGACTGTGTCGATCGCCACCTCGCCGGCGATCTCCCCGCCGCCACCTGCGATCTGATGCTCCCGATCGTCGACCTCGTCGAGGGCCAGGCGATCCTCGACACGAGTCACGCCGACAAGCAGCCGGACTGGACGTACGAGCCGACCTGGTCCGGCGCGTCACCCGTCGATGTCCTCGCCGACCAGCCGGTGCGCGTCGAGCGACCGGCGATCCGCGAGGCACCGACCGAGCCCGCCATCGGCTCGGCGCCCGACGAGCTCGCCGACCCGTTCCGCGAGGTGCTCGCCGGCCATCGCCGGATCCGTGACGCGGCGCAGCGGGCGGTTTCGGCCGCGGACGATCCGGCCGCGGCAGTCGATGCGATCGCCGCACTCGGCGACGAGCTCCGACGGCACGACGATCTCGGCGAACGGGTGCTGTACCCGCTGCTCGATCGCGCACCTCGGCGGCATCGGTGACGAGTCGTCGGCCGGGCCACGCGCTGACCTGCGGGATGCGATCGAGCAGGCGGATCGCATCGCCGGCGACGGGATGCCGACACCCGACGAGGTGCGCGATCTGATCGCCATCGCCGAGGCGCACTGCGACACCGAGGAGCGCACGGTCCTGCCGCTGCTGCGCCGACGGCTCGATCCGGCGCAGCTCGACGAGATGCGCGATGCGCTGGCCGAGGCCGCCCACGAGTCCGACGACTGACGACGCGGCGGGTCGGTCGCGCCTCGATGGCATACAGTTCGGGGATGCTCCACGGCCGACCCGTCGCCGACGCGCGATGAAGTGGATCCGGCGGGCCCTCTCCGCCCTCGGCTTGGCGGCGGTGATCGCCTCGGCGCTGCGCGTGCGCGGGCGCGGCGGTACACCGCCCCAGCACGGTGGCTGGCAGCCGGTCGACCTCGACGACGTCACCTGATGACTGGCCCGACCGTCGCGGTCGTCGGCGACGGCGTCGTCGGCCGACGGGTGCGGCGCGCCGTCGACGGGACCCATCGCCTGGTGCCGCGCGATCTCGCCGCCGACATCGTCGTGCTCGCCACCCCCGGACCGCAGGCGCCGCGGGCCGCCGACCTCGTCACCGCCGGGACCCACGTCGTCTGCACCGCCGGCGCCCTCGACGACGTGCGGGAGATGCTCGAGCTCGACGCCACGGCGCGTGCGGCCGGCGCCTCGATCGTCGTCGGTGCGGCGGTGTCGCCGGGCTTGTCGGGCCTGCTCGCCCGCATCCTCGCCGAGCGTTTGGAACGTTGCGACGAGCTGCACATCGCCGCCCACGGCACGGCCGGACCGGCGTGCGCCCGCGAGCACCACCGCGCCCTCGCCGGATGGGCGGTCGGTTGGCACGACGGCGAGTGGATCGAACGGGCCGCCGGCAGCGGGCGCGAGCTGTGCTGGTTCCCCGAACCGGTCGGCGCCCGCGACTGCTACCGCGGTGAGCTCGCCGACCCGGTGCTGCTGCGGCGCAACTTCCACGGCGTCGAGCGGATCAGCGCTCGCCAGTCCGCCACCCGCCGTGACCGGCTCACGGCGCGTCTGCCGATGCTCAGCCCGCCCCACGCCGAGGGCGGCATCGGGGCCCTGCGGGTCGAGGCACGTGGCTATCGGACGCGACGGCGCCCGAGAAGCGCTGATCCTCGGCATCGCCGAGCTGGTGGGCACCGCCACCGCGGCGGTCGCCTCGGCGATGGTGAGCGTGCTCGCGGCCGGCGACCGCGCCGGCGGTGTCGTCACCACCAGTGACGCCGACGTGCCGACGCGCGATGCGCTCGACCACGTCACGCGCCACGGCGTGCGCCTGCAGTCGTTCACCGGGATCCCGGTCCTGAGGATCGTCACCCGTCGGCGGTGAGACCGCCGACCGGCTCGTCGAGGCCGCCCGCGGCGAGGGCGCGCACCGACGCCATCAGCTCGGCGAGCTGGTCCCGCAGCTCCTCGCCGGTGACCACGTCGGCGAGCATCAGCCGGACGCTCGCCAGCTCGCGGGCGAGGAACTCGGTGTCGGCCTGCGTGCGGTCGGCGACCTCGCGGTCGGTCTCGTACTGCTGGCGGTCGCGTCCCTCCTGACGGTTCTGGGCGAGCAGGATCAGCGGGGCGGCGTACGCAGCCTGGAGTCGAGAACACCAGGTTCAGCAGGATGAAGCCGGAGTACGGGTCCAACCGCAGCGGGTCGGGCGAACGACGTTGCAGGGCGATCCAGATCACCACGATCACGGTCTGGAACACGAGGAACCGGGCGGTGCCGAGGAAGCGGGCGATCGACTCGGCGAAGCTGCCGAACGCATCGGGGTCGTAGCCGAGCCCGATCCGCCGCGAGGCACGCGGCGCGCTGAGGTCTTCGCGGCGCTTCACCACGTCGCCGTCCCCGCCCTCGTCCGGCTGCGCGGTCGCACCGGGTCGGCGTTGCGGTTGCGCTGGCGCCACGTCGTGCCGAGCTGCGGTCGAGCACGTCGTCGACGGTGACCGCGCCGAGCAGATGCCCCTGCTCGTCGCACACCGCGACGGCGAGCATGTCGTAGCGCGCCAGCAGCTCGGCGACGGCGCGGTCGGTGGCGTCGGGCCGCACGCGTCGGATCCTTGCTGACGCAATTGCGCAGCTCGAGGCTCGGGGGCCTCGCGCAGCAGGCGCTGCACGTGGGCCGTCCCGAGCAGGCGACCGGTCGGGGCCTTGAACGGCGGCTGGCACACGAACACCTGGGCGGCGATCGACGACCACCCAGTCCGGATCGCGGATCTGGGCGAGGGCGTCGGCCACCGTCGCCGTGGGCCCGAGCATGATCAGCTCCGGGGTCATCATGCCGCCCGCCGTCCCCGCCTCGTAGGTGAGCAACTGGCGCACGACGTCGGCGTCGTCGGTGTCCATCGCCTCGAGGATGCGCGTGCGCTGCTCCCCGCTCATCTCGCCGAGCAGGTCGGCGATGTCGTCGAACTCCATCTCGTCGAGGACGTCGACCAGCCGATCGAGGTCGAGGCCCTTCGATCAGGTGCAGCTGCTCGGCCTCGGGCAGCTCCTCGAGCACGTCGGCGAGGCGCTCGTCGTCCATCGCCTCGGCGATCTGGCGGCGCCGGGCGAGCGGCAGGGCGCGCACGATGTTGGCGACCTCGGCCGGGTGGAGGTCGCGGAGCCGCGCCGCTTCGGCCGCCACCTCGCTGCTCGCCGGGAACAGGCCGGGCACGGCGTCGAAGTCGACGAGCCGATAGCTCGGCCGGCGACGCAGCAGGTTGCGCGTGACCAGGCGCACCTTGGCGACCTCCCAGGACGTGATCCCGCCGGCGTCGGACCTCGCGCAGGCCGACGTCGGACACGGTCTGGTCGCCGACCTTGCGGTCGATCACGTCCTTGCCGATGAGGAACTGGCCGCCCATCGGCTTGAACGGGTTGAGGTCGAGGTCCCAGCTGCGCAGGCGGGCGCCGTCGCTGCCGAGATCGGCGATGCGGTTGGCGTTGACGAAGATGCGTCGTCGCTGGCTCCCGGCGACGAAGCCGACGATGCGTGGCGGTTCGCCCGGCCGACCAGCGACGGCGACGAGGTCCTGCACCCGGCCGATCTGCGCGCCGCCCGCGTCGAGCAGGGGCAGGCGCATCACCCGGAACGCGTAGATGAGTTCGCCAGCCATGCCGAGCAGACTACGGCCACGCACCGGTGCGCCGGCTCGCGGTGGGTCTCGTCGGCCGCTGATCGGCCCGTGATCAGGTGCCGCGGCACCTCGACCAAGGTGTCGGAGTAGGCCACGCCGCCGCCCCATTCGGTCAACGTGTCGTTGGTGAGGGAGTTCGCCGGGCGGCCGTCGGCGTGTTGGCTCGCCCACCAGCCGAACGGGATCACGGCGACCCCGCGCCGACCACGCTGGCCGACGCGCACCGGCACGGTGATGCTGGCCCGGTCGTTGAACACCACGGCCTGGTCGCCGTCGGAGAGACCGCGGGCCGCGGCATCGGCGGCGGAGAGCTCGACGAACGGCGCCCCCTCGGCCGGGCCGTGCTTGGGGAGCGCCGAGTAGCTGGAGTTGAGGAAGCGGCTGTGGTGCTTGGGTGTCATCAGCTGCAGCGGGTAGCGGGCGACGAGCTCGGGGTCGCCGTGTGGTCCTTCGGCCGGCGGCACGAACGTCGGCAGCGCCGGCTGGCCCATCGCCACCAGGCGCTCGCTGTGCAGCTCGACCTTGCCCGACGGCGTGGGGAAGTGCCCGTCGCCGAACGGACGGCCGTCCTCGGGGTAGGGGACCCGCAACCAGCCGGTGGCGCGCAGCTCGCCGAGGTCGATCGACGCGCCGATCGCCTGCTCGATCAGCGCCTTGTCGTCGTCGAACAGCGCCGGTTCGGTGTAGCCCATCGCGCCGGCGAGGCGGCGGAACAGCTCGGTGTTGTTGCACGCCTCGCCGAGCGGTGCGATCGCGGCCTCGTTCCAGCCGACCCAGAGGTGGCCCCAGGCCATGACGACGTCGTCGGCCTCCACCTGCGTGGTCGCCGGCAGCACGATGTCGGCGTAGCGCGCCGTGTCGGTGAGGAACTGCTCGTGGACGACGACGAACAGGTCGTCGCGCTCGAGCCCGCGGCGCGTGAGCTCGGCGTTGGGCACGGTCACCAGCGGGTTGGCGTTCCACACGACCATCGCCCGCACCGGCGGGTCGAGGGCGGGGTCGGTGAGCGCCTCGCCGAGGCGGCTCATGTTGATCCATCGCGGCTCGCGGCCGGCGAGCAGGTCGGGCCGGGTGAGCGCCACGTCGTCGACGACGGCGTCGTGGTACGTGCCGACGCTGCGCGACAGCCCGCCGCCGACGTCACGCCACGCTCCCACCAGCGCGGGCAGCACGGCGAGGGTGCGGTAGAACATCGCCCCGTTGGCGTGGTGCTCGCCGCCGATGAGCGAGCGGATCGCCGCCGGGCGGATCGTCCCGTAGTCGTGGGCGAGCGCCTCGACGGTGGCGGCGTCGAGGCCGCAGACCGCGGCCGCCCGCGCCGGTGTCCACTCGGCGACGTGGGCGGCCAGCTCGTCGAACCCGACGGTGTGGTCGACGACCCATTCGTGGTCGACGAGGCCGTCACGGATCAGCACGTGCATCATCGCCAGCATCAGCGCGATGTCGGTGCCCGGCAGCGGCTGGATGAACTGATCGGCGGCTTCCGCGGTGATCGTGCGCACCGGATCGATGACGATGACCCGCGCCCCGTCGGTGCGCGCCGCCTCGATGGTCGGCCAGAGGTGACGGTTGGTGAGCCGCGTGTTCGTCGCCCACAGGATGATCAGGCGGGAGTGGCGCAACTCGAGGGCATCGAGCGTGCGTCCCGTGCCGTTGGTCATCTTGATCCCGGCGCCCACCGTCGGACCGCACAGCGCGCGCACCAGCCGGCTGGCGCCCATGTGGTGGAAGAAGCGGCCGTCGAGACCCATCACCGACAGCAGGCTCTGGTTGCCGGCGTCGCTGAACGGCAGCACCGACTCGGCGCCGTGGGTGTCGATCACGTCGCCGAGGCGGGCGCCGATCTCGGCGAGGGCGTCGTCCCAGCTGATCGGTTCGAAGCGGCCCTCGCCCTTGCGTCCGGTGCGGCGCAGCGGCGCCAGCACCCGGTCGGGGCTGTACACGCGGTCGAGGAGACGGTTGACCTTGGGGCACAGCTCGCCCTGGCTGAACGGGTGGTCGGGGTTGCCTCGGATCTTGACGGCGACGCCCTCGTCGACGGTGACCTGCCACCCGCACGAGTCCGGGCAGTCGTGGTGGCACGTGCCGTTCACGATGTGCATCGTCATCACGCTACGCCGCCTCGGTCGCCGAGGCGGGCCCGGGTTCCGCAAGACTCCGGCACGTGACGATGCCGCACCCGCTGGCCACGGTGCTGGCCGCGGCAGCGGCGGGCCGGTTCCCGGCCGCCGACGGCTCGACCGACCTGATCGCGCCGGACGCCGCCGGAACGCGTGCGGCCGTGGCATTCAGCGGACACGCGTATGTCCTCGCCGACGTCGACCCGGCCGAACTGGCGGCCCGGCTCGCCGCGGCCGACGGCGCCGGTGGCGGGTTCGGGGGCGTGCATCACCCGACCGTGCTGTCGCTGCTGGCCGACGCCGGCGGTCCGTGGCGCACGGGCACGGTGGACGTCGTCCTCGTGCACCGCGGCGGTGGCGACGACACGGTGGCGCCGGCGACGCTCGTGCGTCGTGACGACCTCGCCGACCATCCACGGGTCGCCCGCGCCCTTGCCCACCGGCGCGACGTGGTCGTGCTCGCCGACGAGGTCGGGCTGGCGTCGATCGGACGCGGGTTGGTCGACCGGTGGGAGGTGTCGGTCGAGCTGCTCGACCCTGAGTCGGCGCCCGGGCGCCGGGCGTCACCTGCTCGCCGGGGCGTTGAGAGCACGCCCAGGCCGACGAGCCGCTGTGGGCCCAGGTCGCCGCCGGGAATGCCCGCTCGCTGCGGGCGTTCCTCGCCGCCGGCTTCGTGCCGGTGGCCTCCGAGGTGCTGCTGGTGCGCGAGCCGTGACCGGGCGGCCGGTTAGCTTCGCCCCGGTGGAACCCTCGCCGTCGATGCAGGAATGTCCGCGCTGCGGCGCGCTGGTCGAGGAGCGCTTCTACGGGCCGTGCGGCGCGTGCCGTGAGCAACTGCGCGCGGCGTTCCGGAGCGAGGGTCGCGAGGTCGATGTGGCGGAGTACGAACCGAAGATGAACGTCACCCCGAACGCCGTCGCCACCAAGGACGACTGAGCGGCGCCGGGTTCGATCTCGGGTCAGGTGCCGCGGGTCTTGTCTGTCGGGTGTGCCCACGGGTGGGGACAGCAGTGAAGGAGTAGCTCACCGGGCTGTGGCGTGTCGGCGATGGCAGAGGGTCGATCTGGTCATTCTCCTTCTCGATATCGACAAGGAGAGTGACCAGATCGACATTCGAGACGCAGAGTGACCAGATCGCGCAGAACCTCATTTAGCACCCCCGAAACATTCGGGAGACGCCACTGAAATGTCGCGTTCGTACCATCGCCGGCATCGGCCCGGACCGTCCGGGTCGGTCTGACAAGCGTCCGGAGGAACTGAATGCACGCTCTCTTGATGCGCGCCCCGACCCAGGTCGATGACCCCAGCGCCCAGATCACCATGCTCGGTGGGCAGGTGAACATGCTGTGGGTGGTCATCGGCGCGGTGCTCGTGATCTTCATGCAGGCGGGCTTCGCGCTCGTCGAGACCGGGTTCTGCCGGGCCAAGCACGCCGCCCACGTGGTGAGCACGAACTTCGCCATCTTCGGACTCGGGTTCATCGGGTTCTTCCTGGTCGGCTTCCCGCTGTCGCTGAGCGCGATGAACATGACCGGCTACTTCGGCGGCCTGGGCGCACCGGTCGGCAGTGCCTTCATCGGCTCCGGGCACTTCATCTTCCTGTTCAAGGGCGGCTGGGCGTTGTCGGGCGGTGGCATCGACGCCGGCGTGCTCGCCCTGTTCCTCTACATGGTGGCGTTCATGGACACCACCGCGACCATCCCGACCGGGGCGATGGCCGAGCGGTGGAAGTGGGGCAGCTTCGTGATCTGGGGCTTCTTCTGCGGCGGCCTCTACTACCCGCTGTTCGCGGCGTGGACGTGGGGCGGCGGCTGGCTGTCGCAGCTCGGCAACTCGGCCCACTGGGGCCTCGGCTACGTCGACTTCGCCGGCTCGGGCGTGGTCCACGCCGTCGGCGGTGTGGCCGGGGTTGCCGGAGCCACCGTGCTCGGTGCCCGGATCGGCAAGTACGGCAAGGACGGCAAGCCGCGGGCGATCCCCGGCCACCACATCCCGATGGCGATGCTCGGCACGTTCATCCTGCTGTTCGGCTGGTTCGGCTTCAACGCCGCCTCGACCTTCGCCGCCACCGACGTGCAGTTCGCCGTCGTGGCGACCAACACGGCGATCGCGGCGGCCGTCGGCGCCATCACCGCGATGCTGTGGGTCCAGCATCGGACCGGCAAGCCCGACCCGGGCATGATGGCCAACGGCATGCTGGCCGGGCTCGTGGCGATCACGGCGCCGTGCGCCTTCGTGTCGCCGGCGATGGCGGCGGTGATCGGGTTGATCGCCGGTGTGCTCGTCATCGAGGCGGTGTGGTTCATCGAGCGCCGGATGAAGATCGACGACCCCGTCGGGGCCATCGCGGTGCACGGCGTGTGCGGGACGTTTGGCGTGCTCGCCGTCGGGCTGTTCGCCAACGGCAGCTACGGCGCCGGCTGGAACGGCACCCCGAGCACCGACGGGGTGAAGGGGCTGTTCTGGGGCGACGGCGGCCAGTTCCTGTCCCAGCTCACCGGTGTGGTCGTGATCTGGACCGTCATCCTCGGCGTGGCCTACGCCTTCTTCAAGATCCAGGACAAGGTGTCGAAGTCGATGGGCAAGGGCGGCATCCGCTCCAAGGAGGCCGACGAGCTCGCCGGTCTCGACGAGCCCGAGATGGGCGTGTATGCCTATCCCCATTTCGCCCAGCCCGACACCGAGCAGCCGGCCGAGGCCGACCCGGTGCTGGTGTGACCGCTGGCCGCACGGCCGGCGACTGACCGACCGTCCGACAGCGGGTTCGCCGTCCGGCCGAGCAAGGTCGGACGGCGAACCCGGTCGCTTCGCGCCGTTCACAAGGCCCCGATGAACCTCGAACCATCCTCCGACGCAGCCGTCCCCACTCCCGCCCGGGACATCGGGCGGGCGCGGCGCACGGTGGGCCGCGTCGCAGTCGTCCATTCCAAGCGCGGCCACGACACGGTGCTCGTCGACGCGTTGACACTTGGGCGCGAACGGCCCACGTTCGTCGTGCTCGACGGCCGCGTGGCCGACCGCCTCGACCGCCACGAACCGACCGTGCTGATGGTCGACCACACGACGGACGACTTCAACGTCGCTCGGCTGTGCACCGAGTTGCAGCGTCGCCTCGACGTGCCGATCGTCGTCGTGACCACCGAGCCCAACGCGACCGACGACCCGTGGCTCGAGGCTGCGCTGCGCGCCGGCGCCAGCGCCGTGGTCGGTGCCGGGGCCTCCCCGTCGCGCTTGTTGGCCCAGCTCCGTGCCGTGATGCGCTGGTCGCCGGGCCCGCGTCGCAACGCGCCGCCGCCGATCGTCGTCGGCGACGTAGTGATCGACCTCGACGCAATGGCGGTGTCGATCGCCGGCGCGCCAGTGCCGTGCTCACCGTTGCGCCTCCGGGCCCTCACCGTCCTGGCCGAGGCTCCGAACCATGTCGTGACGGTGGAGTCGCTCGTCGAGCGCCTGTGGCGACCGGACACCGTGGCGGTGCGACGTCGGCTGCGCAACGTCATGCGCTCGCTGCGGGCGTTGTTGGGCGAGGGACCACGGAGACCGCGCATCGAGACCGTTACCCCGGTCGGCTACCGGCTGGCCGTCCCCAGTTGATCTCCGCGCTCGTCGTCGCCTACCTCGTCGCCGGGGTACTGATCCTCGCCGTCGGTCGGCGGGTTCGATCGGGCGGTGCACCTCGTGTCGGCGGTACCGCTGGCGATCACGCTGACCGTCGTGGCGTGGCACCTGCCGGCGGTGCGCGACGGCACCGTGATCACCGAACGGGTGACCTGGGTGAGCAGCCTCGGGGTCGACCTGGCGTTCCGGCTCGACGGCTTCGCCAGCGGTGATGGCGCTGCTCGTCGCCGGCATCGGGGTGGTCGTGCTCGTCTACTCGTCGGACTACTTCGGCGGCGACCGCGGGTCGGAGACGGTGCCGTGCGCTTCGCCGGGTACTTCACGCTGTTCGCCGGGCGCCATGCTCGGGCTCGTCGTCGCCGACGACCTGTGGACGCTGTTCGTGTTCTGGGAGCTGACGTCGGTCATGTCGTTCCTCCTGATCGGGCTCGACGACCGCGTCCCGGCGCGCGGGTCGCCGGCGCAGCAGGCGCTGCTGGTGACGGTTGCCGGCGGGCTGGCGATGTTCGGCGGATTCGTGTGCCTGACCGCAGCAGGCCGGCACCGCGAACCTGCAGGGCGTGCTCGCGCGGTGATCCGACGTCGACGACGTTCCAGGTCGGCGCTCGCGCTCGTGCTGGTCGGTGCGTTCGCCGAAGTCGGCGCAGTTCCCGTTCCACTTCTGGCTGCCCGGGGGCGATGGTCGCGCCGACGCCGGTGACCGCGTTCCTGCACTCGGCGACGATGGTGAACGCCGGCGTCCTGATCGTCGCCCGCTTCGCGCCGCTCGTTCGCCGAGCTCGACTGGTGGCGCCCGGTGCTCGTCGCTGGTCGGCGGCATCACGATGTTGCTGGGCGGCGTCGCGGCGCTGCGACGCGACGACGCGAAGCAGCTCTCTGGCCTTCGGCACCGTGTCGCAGCTCGGGCTGCTCGTCGTGCGTGTTCGGCGTCGGTGACGCCGCCGAGGCCACCGCGGCCGGCGTGGTCCTGCTCGTCGCCCACGCGCTGTTCAAGTCCGGCTCTGTTCCTCGACGGTCGGCGCGGTCGAGCACGCAACCGGCAGCCGGGACGTGCGCCGGCTCTCCGGCGTCGGCCGCGCGCTCCCGCTGCTCGCCGTCGCCGCCGCGCTCTGCACGCTGTCGATGATCGGCGCTTCCACCGCTCCTCGGCTTCCTGGGCAAGGAATCGGCGCTGGCGGCGCTGGTCGACGGTGGCGGCTGGCTCAGCGGTCGCGCTCGTCGTCGTCGTCGTGCGGGTCGGTGCTCACGGTGGCGTACTCGATCCGGGTGTGGTGGGGGCTGTTCACCACGAAGCGCGGTGTCGCCGAGCGGTGCACGGTCGATCACTCGCCCGAGCCGGACGCTGGTCGGCTCGGTGGTCGTGCTGGCGGGCGCGTCGCTGGTCGGCGGCATCGTGGCTGCGGCCGACGGCGCGACTGCTCGAGACCGGCCGCCGAGTCGCTGGACGCCGCGGCGCGACCTGCACCTGGCGCTGCTGGCCGGGCTTCCACCTCTCCGCTGCTGCTCTCGGTGCTGATCGTCGCCGGGGATGCGGTCCTCGCGCGGCGGTGCTGATGCGCGCCGACGTGCTCCGGCCGGCCGGCCGTCACGCTTCGGCGAGCGGGCGTACGCCCGCGCCTACAGCGGCCTGCTCGAGGGTGCGCGACGGATCACGTTCGTCACCCAGAGCGGATCCCTGCCCGTGTATCTCACCGTCGTGTTCTGCGTGGTCGTCGCCGCCCTCGGCGTGGCGCTCGCCAGCCGGCGCGGCCGACGGCTGGGGCGACCTCGGTCGTCGCCGACTCCGTGCTGCAGGCCGCGCGTCGCCGTGCTCGCGACGTCGATGGCGCTGGCGGTGGTGATGGCGCGCCGCCGGTTCGTCTCGGTGCTGCTCCTCGGCGGCGTCGGGCAGGCGCTCACGGTGATCTTCCTCGCTGTACGGCGCGCCCGACCTCGCCCTCACCCAGTTCATGGTCGAGACGCTGATGATCGTCGCCTTCGTGCTCGTGCTGCGCCACCTGCCGCGCGACTACTCCGCCGCCGCCGTCGTGGGCACCGCGTGGCGCTGCGCATCGGGCTCGCGTCGCCGTCGGCGTCACCGTCGCGTGGTTCGCGCTGGCCGCCGGCAGCAACGACCGTCCGACCGACGTCACCGACGCGATCGAAGCGCTGTCGCTGCCCGCAGCCGGCGGGCAAGAACGTCGTCAACGTCACGATCGTCGACTTCCGCGGCATCGACACGATGGGCGAGATCACCGTGTTCGGCATCGCTGCGCTCGGCGTGGCCAACCTCGTGGCCGCGTCCCGGCGGCGGAGCCGTCGCACCGACGTCGCAGCCGTTCGGCCCGGATCGGCGCGGAGTCGATGATCTTCGAGCAGGTGACGCGGATGATCTTCCACCTCACGCTGCTCGTGTCGCTGTACGTCATGCTGCGCGGGCACAACGCGCCCGGCGGTGGGTTCGCCGGCGGCCTCATCGCCGGCGCCGCGTTCGTGTTCCGCATCCTGGCGGGAGGGCGCAAGGGCCGGATCGACGTCGCCCGGCTCTCGCCGGTGATGCTGATCGCGGTCGGGATGTTGCTCGCGATCGGCACGCGGCTTCGCCCGCTCTCGCCGGCGAACGAGTTCCTCGAGTCCGCGCGTCGTCCACGTCGACGTCCCGGTGATCGGCGATGTCAAGCTCGTGTCGGCGGCCGTGTTCGACCTCGGCGTCTACCTGCTCGTCATCGGCGTGGTGATCATCGTGCTCGAGCCACCTCGCGTCGCGCACGCACAGCGGCGGCTCGGTGCGCGAGGGGCGCGCCGTCGTGAGCATCTTCCTCGTCGTCGCTGATCGCGGTGCTGTTCGCCACCGGCACCTACTCGATGCTGCAGCCGCAGCCTCACGCGGATCATCGTCGGCGTCGGGCTGATCGGCAACGGCGTCAACCTGCTGCTCGTCGTCGCCGGCAGCCGTCCCGGGGTCCCCCCGATCGTCGGGAAGCTCACCGGGTCCACCGATCCCATCCCGCAGGCTCTGGTGCTGACCGCGATCGTGATCGGCTTCGCGCTGCAGGCCTTCCTGCTCGCGCTGGCGTGGCGGAGCTGGACCCTCGACGGCCACGACGACGTCGAAGACGACATCGAGGACCGTCGCCTCGCCGGCCGAGCGGCAGGCGGCACATCCGCATGAACGAAGCGGCGCGTCGAGCCGAACGCGAGCGCATGCTGAGCGGCGACGACGGCCCGCCTGCCGCCGGCCCGACCGCGGTCACCGGCGCGCCGGAGCCGCTCATGAGTCGCCTCGCGCCCGCTCCCCACCGTCCTCCCGCTCGTCGCGCGCCGCGATCGCGCTGCTGTGCTCGAGCGTGGCGCACTGCGCAACGGGCGATCAGCGTCGTCGCGATCGTCGCCGCGCTCGGCATGAGCGTCGCGCTGCTCGTCGAGGCCGATCAGTCGGGCCCGCTCGTCGCTCGCATCGGCGCGCTGGTCGCCGGACGATCGGGATCAGCTACCGGATCGACCGCTTCGCCGGACTGATGCTCGTGATCGCGATGATCACCCTGCTCGCGGTGCTCGCTGTTCGCCATCGGCGAGCACTCGCGCAAGTCGGCGTCGCCGATCTTCTATCCCGTCTACCTCGTGCTCGCCGCCGGGCGTCTGCGCGGCCTTCTCGACCGGTGACCTCTTCCACCTCTTCGTCGCGTTCGAGATCCTGCTGATGGCGAGCTACGTGCTCCTCACCCTGGACGGCGACGAGGCGCAGGTCCGCTCGGCGACGACGTACGTCATCATCAACACGATCGAGTCGGTGGTCCTGCTCGCCGGGATCGGGCTCGTGTACGCCGCCACCGGCACGCTGAGCATGGCCGAACTGCCGCAGCGGCTCTGCAGGCCTGAGCTCCGGCGTCGAGACCGGGCTCTGCCTCCTCCTGCTCATCGCGTTCGGGCTCAAGGCCGCGGTGTTCCCGCTCTACTTCTGGCTCCCCGACTCGTACCCGAGCGCCCGCAGCCCGGTCACCGCGGTGTTCGCCGGGCTCCTCACCAAGGTCGGCGTCTACGCGATCCTGCGCACGCAGGTCGCAGCTGTTCCCGGGTTCGAGCGGAACCCTGCTCCTCTGCATCGCCGCGATCACGATGGTCGTCGGCGTGCTCGGCGCGATCGCCCAGAACGAGATCAAGCGCATCCTCTCGTTCCACATCGTCAGCCAGATCGGCTACATGATCTTCGGCATCGCCATCGGCGGAGTCGCCGGGATCGCGGCGACGATCTTCTTCCTGCATCTACCAGATCCCGGTGAAGACGTCGTTGTTCCTCGTCGACGGCATGGTCGAGCACTCGACCGGCACCAGCCGCCTCGACCGGCTCAGCGGCCTCGCGCGCCGTTCGGGGTTCCTCGCGCTGCTCTTCCTGCTTCCCGCGCTCAGCCTGTCCGGGATCCCGCCGTTCGCCGGCTTCGTCGCCAAGTTCGGTCTCGTCACCGCCGGGTTCGACGCCGGTCACGGTGTCGTCGTGGCGATCGCGCTCGTGTGCAGCCTCCTGACGCTCGTGTCGATGAGCAAGATCTGGGTGTCGGCCTTCTGGGGCGAGCCGTCGGCGGCCAGTGAAGAGGAAGCGTCTCGTGCCGTCGACAGGACGACCGGGTCGGTCGCGGTCGCCGTGCCCGCCGAGCACGTCTGCGGTGGCCGGCGCTCGATGGTCGTGGGCACGGTCGGCGCTGGTCGCGGTCGGGCTTGGCCGTCGCGCGTGTTCGCCGGTCCGCTCTACGCGTTGTGCGAGCGCGCCGCGGCCGACGTGGTCGATGCCGGCCCTCCACTCGAGTGGGGGGCGGTCGATGAAGCGCGCGCGCTCGTCCACGCGCTCCCGCTGTTCGTCGTGCTCGTCGGTCACCTGGCTGCTGCTGCAGGGCAGGCTCACGGTTCGCGCAACGTCGTCGGCGGGGTGGCGCTCGGGTCGTCTCCTGACCGTGCTGTTCCCGGTGCAGCGAGCGCGTGGTGCACCATCGCCTCCACCCCTGGGCGTTCGCCAAGTTCGCGGTCTTCGTGCTGTACAGCCTGGTCATGTCGAGTTGGGAGGTGATCAAGGTCATCGTGCGCCCGACGCCCGACCGTCGCTGCGGTCGGGCATCGTCCGGGTGCGCCTGGACGCCGAGTCGCCGCTGACCACGACCATCGTGGCGAACGCGGTGACGCTGACGCCCGGCACCATGACCCTGACCGCGAAGGTCGATCCCGCCGAGTTGCACAGTCCACGTGCTCGGACTGGCCGACACCGACGAGTTCCGGGCGAGCGTCGAACGACCTCGAGCGCCGCACCGTCGCTGCGCTCACTCCCGAGCTCGATCGAGCGCAGCGGTGGTCGCCGCCACCGGCCGACGCCCGACCAGGGAAGGGACCCCACATGAGACGTCGTGACCACGATCGCGATCGGCATGCTGACCGTCGCCGCGGCGTTGTGCTTCGCCCGGGCGATCCGGCCGGGCACCGATCATCGACCGGTCCATCGCGCTCGACGGCGTCGTCTCGGCGATCATCTGTGGCGTCGCGATCGCGGCGGTGACCACGCAGAGCGGCATGCTCGTCGACATCGCCCTCGTCGGCGGTCTGCTCGGGTTCCTCACGCTCTCGACCGTCGCCCGCTACGTCGGGCAGGCGGGGCCGTACGTGAACATCGTGCTCGACGTCGTCGTCCGCGGCGCTGATGCTCGCCGGCGCGGTCATCGCGATGATCGCCGCCGATCGGGTCTGCACCGCCTGCCCGACGTGTACGCCGCGGATGCACGTCGCCACCAAGCCGGCGACGCTCGGCATCACGCTGTGCCTCGCCGGCGCCGCGCTCCAGGCGCACTCGACGCCTCCACGGCGACCAAGCTCGTGCGTGGCGATCGTCTTCCAGCTCGTCACGATGCCCGCCGCCGGTCACCTGCTCGGACGCGCAGCCTGCGCATGCCGCCCGCGCGAGGTCAGCGACTACACGGTCGTCGACGAGCTGCGCCCCCTCCCGGTCGCACGCTCGACGCCACCGCCCGGCGAGCCGCGAAAGGACGCTGCGACGCCATGAAGTTGATCACCGCAATCATCAAGCCGTTCAAGCTCGAGGACGTGCAGGAGTCCCTGCGCGATCTCGAGATCCGGGGGATGACCGTCACCGACGTCACCGGGCACGGCCGCCAGGGTGGCCACAGCGAGGTCTACCGCGGTGCCGAGTACCGCATCAGCCTGCTGCCCAAGCTGCGCATCCAGGTCGTCGTCAGCGACGAGCTGGTCGACGTGGTGGTCGATGCCATCTGCGCCGGTGCGGCGACCGGCCGGATCGGCGACGGGAAGGTCTGGGTCACCGACGTCGAGCGCGTCGTGCGCGTGCGCACCACCGAAGAGGGCGACGACGCCCTGGCCTAGCGCATCGCCGGCTGCGCCCTCGGTGGCCGCCGCACCCCGAGTTGTGATCGCGCGAGTCCCAGATCGGATGGTTCTCGAAGGTTCCCGCGGTTTCCACGATGACGTGGGCGTCGGTGCCGTCGGCGTTCATCACGCACACGTCGTCCGTCCCGGTGGCCGACGAGAAGCATCCGAACAGGATTCGCGAACCGTCGGGCGAGTAGTCGGGCTTGAACCCGTGCAGCGACGCGCTCGACGGCAACAACTGCCTCGGTGTGCCGCCCGATGACGGAACGACCCAGATGCCGTTGATCGGGTCGCGCGGGTTGCGCTGGTCCTCGATGTTGTAGATGATCATCGCCCCGTCCGGCGACCACCGTGGGTGCTCGGTGAAGTGCACGAACGGGGTCAGCTGGGTGACCGCGGTGCCGTCGGCCTGGGCGACGAACGTGGCCGAGGTGTCGGACTCGGCGTCATACCGGGCAAAGGCAATCCGGTCGCCGTCCGGTGAGAACTCCGGCTCGTAGTCGAACCCGCCGCCATCGCCGAGCGCCAGCTGGTGGGCATCGCCCCCGTCGACGCCCATCGTCCACAGCGACGTGGTGAAGGTGGGGTCGTCCTCGTGCACCGGCGACCGGTCGAACACGATCGTCGTTCCGTCGGGCGAGTAGTCGGCGGCCTCGGAGTACCCCGGTCGGTCCGTGAGCTGCTCGAACTGTGTGCCGTCCGGACGGATGGTGGCGATCTGTTCGTCGCCGTTGTCGTCGGTGAAGTCGAACAAGATGGTCGTGCGATCCGGACTCCAGTCGGGGAACCAGGCGACCTGGTCCCCCACCGCCCGCACGTTGGTGCCGTCGGCATTGCCGGTCCACAGGATGGGCCGATTCGGGTCGGCGTCCCACCGGGTGAACGCGATCCGGTCAGCGTCGGGTCGCTCGAGCGACGGCCGCCGACGTGGTACTCGCGGGTGCGGCACCGGCCATCGAGCACACCACAGCCAACGCCGCGATCGTGAACGTCCTGGTCGTCGCGCCGTCGTGCGGTCGAGGGCTGCATGGCGACTACATCGTCGCCGAACGCCCAATTCCGAACACGCGTCGGAGAATGCTGCTCACCAGACCCGGCATTCGAAGGCGTGGCCACCGGGCGCCGGGGGACCGGGACACTCGCCGGGCCGACGCGTCGGTCAGGATCAGGACTAGAGGAGGCAACAACATGCCCAAGCTAAATCTCGTCGAGCGCAAGATGAACCGGTTCTTGCGCGATCCGCCGTCGGTGCGAGGTGCGATGAGCGTGATCGTCCTCGCCACCGCCACGGTCGTCGTAGCTGGCGGCGCTCTCATGCGGTTCATCGACCACAAGGAGTACGACTCGATATGGGTCGGGATGTGGTGGGCCATTCAGACGGTCACGACCGTGGGTTACGGCGATGTCACTCCGGCGAATCCGGCCGGACGGATCGTCGCGGCGTTGCTCATGCTGGAAGGCGTCGCGTTCCTGGCCATCATCACCGCCGCCATCACCTCGACGTTCGTCCAGCGTGCCAGCCAGCTCCGCTCGCCCGATGAGGCCACCGAGGAGAGGAGTCTCCACTCACGCTTTGACGAGCTCGAAGCGCGCCTGGAGCGGATCGAGGAGTCGCTGCAGCGAGCCCTGCCTCGGTAAGGCGGGGTGGGTGCTGGCCTGACCGTGAGTCGCTCGCGATCGGCGCTCGACGACCGGGTGGTCATCGCCGCGCCACCGAGCTCGCCAACCAACGGCTCCGTGGAGACGATGGGACTCGAACCCACAACCCCCACCTTGCAAAGGTGATGCGCTACCAGTTGCGCCACGTCCCCGTTCGGGGTGCCCACGATACCTTCGCCGTCGCGGTCACCGGCCGACGGCGGCGAAGGCGACGGCTGCGGCATGGCCGACGTTGATCGAGTCGACCAGCGGGTCGATCGGGATGCGCACGCGCCGTGCCGCCCGGCGCAACGTGCCGGCGCGCAGGCCCGGCCCCTCGGCCCCGAACAGCAGCGCCACCTTCGGCGGCGGCACGCACGTCCACAGGTCGTCGGCGTCGGCGGCCGGCGTGAACGCCCACGTCTCGAACCCGTGGTCGTGCAGCGTGTCGACGCCGGTCGGCCACTCGGTGAAGCGGGCGACCGTGAGCAGCAGCACCTCGCCCATGCTCACGCGCACCGTCCGGCGGTAGTAGGGGTCGATGCACGTGGGATCGAGCACGAGCGCGTCGACCCCGAAGGCGCGCGCCGAACGGGCGATCAGTCCGAGGTTCTCCGGGTCGTTCAAACCCTCGAGCACGGCGATCCGCCGTGACGACTCGAGCACCGCGTCGACGGGAGGGAGCGGCCGCCGCGTCGCCGACGCCACGACGCCGCGGTGCAGGTCGAAGCCCACGGTGCGAGCGACCACCTCAGGAGTCGCCACCAGCACCGCCACCTCCGGCCGTCCGGCGAGCAGTCTCGCGCACCTCGGGCTCGGTCCGCGGAATGGTGAGCACCGACCGGATCTCGTGACCCGACTCCACCAGCCGGGCGAGGGCGGTGACGCCCTCGGCCACGAAGATCTCGTCTCGTTCGCGCCGCCGCCGCGCCGCCGGGTCGCCGAGCTCGACGAAGTCGCCGAGGCGGGTGTCGCCGACGTCGGTGATCACGCCGGACGGGCTGGCTCCCGGGGCAGCGCGTACGTTCCCTGGGCCACGGCGCTCGGGCGGTGCTCGTTGTCGTCGACCCACACCGACACCGAACCGACGACGTTGCGCCGTCCGGCGGCGTGCAGCGTCGCTCGCGCCCACAAGCCCTCCCCGATCGCCGGGCGGAGGAAGCGGATCGACAGCTCCGACGTGAGCGCCATCGGTTCGATGCGACCGATGGCGGCGAACGTGAGGTACCACAGCGCCGAGTCGGCGGCGGCAAACTGCGTCGGGCCGGCGATGTAGCCGCCCGGACGGAGCAGTCCGCGGTCGACCGCCATGTGGCAGAGGGCGAAGTCGGGACCGATCGCAACGCACCGGCTGGCGCTCGCCGGGAAGCGCTCCTCGACCATCGCGTTGATGGCCTGCGGGTCGACGTCGCCCATCGGGCCATGATGGCACCCATGCCGCGACTCGACGCGTCCCGCGTGCTGGCGTGGCGCGAGCTGCAAACGGTCACCGCCGAGCTCGAGCGCCTCATCGACGGCGACCTGCGTGCCGAGTGGGACCTGCCGCTCGGGTGGTTCGACGTGCTCGCCGCGCTCGCCCGCCTCGGCGGCCGGGCCCGCCCGGTCGAGCTGGCCGCGGCGCTGCGTCTGCAGCGCTCGAGCCTCAGCCGCCGCCTCGACCGCCTGCAGGAGGAGGGGTGGGTCGCACGTCGCGACACGGTTCGCCCCGACGACCTGCGCTCGATCGACGTCGTGCTCACCCGTCGCGGCCGTCGGCTGTGGCGCGAGACGAGCATCGCCTACCGCCGCGCCGTGCAGCGGCACTTCGCCGGCGTGCTGTCCGACGACGACGTGCACGGCCTGCTCGAGACGCTCGAACGCATCGCCCCGTCCGGCTGACGATCGGCGCCGGCCGCGGTCTACGGTCGCACGCACGCAGGCCGACGGGTGGTGCGCCACCCCGGGGCCGCGACAAAGGAGGCAACGGTGCGAACTGCAGTGATCGTCGACGCGATCCGCACCCCGCTGGCCCGGCGCAACGGGCAGCTGCGCGACTGGCACCCGGTCGATCTGGCCGCCGAGGTGCTCACCGCGCTCGCCGATCGCAACGAGCTCGATCCGGCGCTGGTGGACGACGTCGTGCTCGGCTGCGTCATGCAGGTGGGCGAGCAGGCCGCGAACGTCGCCCGCAACGCCGTGCTCGCCGCCGGGTGGCCCGAGTCGGTGCCCGGCACCACCGTCGACCGCCAGTGCGGATCGAGCCAGCAGGCGGCCCACTTCGCCGCCCAGGGGGTGATCGCCGGCGTCTACGACGTCGTCGTCGCCGGCGGTGTGGAGGTGATGACCCGTGTGCCGATGGGCGCGTCGATGATGGACGGCAAGTACGGCTGGCCGTTCGGGCCGGCGGTCGGGGCGCGCTACGCCGAGCAGGGCGGTCTGGTCCCCCAGGGGATCTCGGCGGAGATGATCGCCGATCGCTGGGAGATCACGCGTGAGGAGCTCGATGCCTACGGACTGCGCAGCCAGCAGTTCGCCGCCACCGCCACGGCCGAGGGGCGATTCGAGCGCGAGATCCTGCCGGTGGTCGGCGTGGGCGGGGCGATCGTCAAGGTCGACGAGGGCCTGCGCGACACGACCCTCGAGTCGCTCGCCCAGCTCAAGCCGGCATTCCGCCCCGAGGAGGACGGCGGCAAGGTGACCGCCGGCAACTCCTCGCAGATCTCCGACGGGGCCTCGGCGGTCCTGATCATGAGCGAGGACAAGGCGGCTGCGCTCGGGGCTCACGCCGCGGGCGCGCTTCGTCGACTTCGCCCTCGCCGGAGCCGATCCGCGGCTGATGCTCACGGCGCCGATCCCGGCCACGCAGAAGATCCTCGCTCGTTCCGGGCTCGACCTCGACGACTTCGACGTCATCGAGATCAACGAGGCGTTCGCCTCGGTGGTGCTCGCCTGGCAGCGCGAGCTGCATCCCGACATGGAGAAGGTGAACGTCAACGGCGGCGCCATCGCCATCGGCCACCCGCTCGGCTGCTCCGGAACGCGCCTGATGGCGACGCTGGTGAACGAGCTCGAGCGCACGGGCGGCCGCTACGGCCTGCAGCTGATGTGCGAGGGCGGCGGGATGGCCAATGCCACGATCATCGAACGACTGTCGTAACGCTCCGGGGTTTTCACGGGGGCGGAGCGCCCGGTAACTACAGAGGCGTGATTTGTCCACCGGATTCTCCCCAACCTGTGGATAACTGTCGCTAGTCGTACAGCGGAGCGATCTCGCGCATGTCCTCGAGGCAGTGTTTGGGGGGTGGTGGGTCCTCGTCCGGGGCCAGCGTCATCTTGAGCTCGACACCGCACACGTCGCACCGGTAACGGGCGCTCACCTTGCGCATTTCCCCTGGTGGCGGGGGGTCTGGAAGCGAACGCGTCACCGATCGCAGCAGAGCGATGCCGACCTTCCAAAGGAGTACGGCGAGTAACAGTCCGGTGAATACCCACAGGACCGTCCCGGCAGAGGGCACGATCCCCAGGTTAGCGACCACTATCCCCAGGTCGCCGGGCCGCGCGGCGGTCGCGAAGAGGGCGCGGACGGTGCCGCTAGCGCCACTTGGTGGCCGTGTAGAGGCCGCCGAGCAGCGCCACCATCCCGATGATCATCGGGATGTTGCTGTCCCAGAAGAGGTACCGGGCGATGATCAGCAGCGCCCCGCCGATGAACAGGGTCAGCATCAGCACCGGCACCCAGCTCGGGCTGCCGTGGTCGTAGCGGGCCGTCGGCGCCGTGTAGCGGCCGCTGTCGTAGCCGGCGGCGGCGGAGGCCGCGCCGGTCGGCGTCGGACCGCTGCGCTTCGACGTCGGCGTGGTGCCGGCAGGGGTCACCCGTCCGCCGGTCTTGCGCTTTGGTGGAGCCACGGCGCGCCAGTGTAGGCCTCCCGCGCCATCTGGTCACCCTCCGTCTCGTTCGGCGATCTGGTCACCCACGTTCTCGATATCGAGAACGTGAGTGACCAGATCGGCCGTGATCGTCCACGCGGATGGCGCCGCGGATCCTCGTGCTCGACAGCTACGACAGCTTCGTGTTCAACCTCGTGCAGTACCTCGGCGAGCTCGGGGCCGACCCGCATCGTCCACCGCAACGACGCGCTCACGCTCGACGACGCCCTCGCCCTCGAACCCGACGGCGTGCTGTTGTCACCGGGCCCGGGACGTCCGGAGAACGCCGGCATCCTGTGCGCGGCCGTTCCGGCGTTCGCCGGCCGCGGGGTACCGGTGCTCGGGGTCTGCCTCGGGCACCAGGCGATCGGCCACGTCTACGGGGCGACGGTGCTCGGTGCGACGACGTTGATGCACGGCAAGACGTCGACGATCACCCACGAGGGCGTCGGGCGTGTTCGCCGGGCTGCCGTCGCCGCTCACCGCCACGCGCTACCACTCGCTCACGCTGGCGCCGGAGTCGATGCCCGCCGAGCTCGAGGTCACGGCCGTCGCCGACGACGGCACGATCATGGGCGTGCGCCACCGCCACCTCCCCGTCGAGGGCGTGCAGTTCCACCCCGAGAGCATCCTCACGTCGTGCGGGCACGACCTGCTGGGCAACTTCCTCGCCCGCTGCACCCCGCTGACCGTGTGAGCCGCAAGTGTGAGCGGACGCGTGCGGAAGACCGCACGCGTGGCTCACACTTCGCCGGGTCCGCGACCGGCGGCGCGGAGCGGGTCGAGCACCCGGCGCGCCTCGTCGGCCGGGAGCACGCCCTTCGTCGATCACGACGTCGATGATCGAGCGGCCGCTGTCGAGGGCGGTGTGCACGATCGCCGCCGCCCGCTCGTACCCGATCAGCGGGTTGAGCGCCGTCGCCAGCGCCGACGTGCGCTCGGCGTAGGCGCGCGCCCGCGACTCGTCGACCACGATGCCGTCCACGCACTTCGCCGCGAACACGTCGGCGACGTTGCCGAGCAGCGTCGCCGACTCCAGCACGGCGTCGGCGATCACCGGCAGGTAGGTGTTCAGTTCGAGGATGCCCTGCGACGCCGCGTAGCCGACGGTGACGTCGTTGCCCATCACCCGCGCCGCCACCTGGTTGACCGACTCGCACAGCACCGGGTTGACCTTGCCCGGCATGATCGACGAGCCGGCCTGCAGCTCGGGCAGGTGCAGCTCGCCCAACCCGGTCGAGGGGCCGCTGGCGAGCAGGCGGATGTCGTTGGCCACCTTGGTCAACGCCACGGCGACAGCCCGCAGGCCGCCGGAGGCCTCGCCGAGCGCGCCCTGCCCGCCCTGGTGGACCATCGGGTTGTCGGTCGTGCGCAGGGGCAACCCGGTCTCGGCGGCGATCGATGCGACCACCGCGGCCGCGTACCCGGCCGGCACGTTGATGCCCGTGCCCACGGCGCTGCCCCCGAGCGGCAGCTCGCCGAGCGACGCCAGGTCGGCCTGCGAGCGGAGCCGGGCCCGTCGCACGAGGCCCGCCCAGGCGTCGGCCTCCTGTCCGATCGTCACCGGGGTGGCGTCCATGAGGTGCGTGCGGCCGGCCTTCACGACGTCGATCGTGCGGGCGGCCAGGCGGTCGAGGGCGGCGCCCAGACGCTCGATCGCCGGGTGGGTGTGATCGACGAGCTCGGCGAGCAGCGCCAGGCGGATCGCCGCCGGCACGGTGTCGTTCGACGACTGCGAAGCGTTGACGTGGTCGTTGGGATGCACCGGACGACCCAGCTGCTCCGACGCCAGCGTGGCGATCACCTCGTTGACGTTCATGTTCGTCGACGTCCCCGACCCGGTCTGGTACACGTCGATCGGGAACTGCTCGTCGAGCTCGCCCGACTCGATGCGACGGGCGGCCGACCCGATGGCGTCGACCATCGCGGCGTCGAGCCGCCCGGCGCCGAGGCGCAGGTTCACCACCGCGGCGTGGCGCTTCACCAGGGCGAGGGCGTGGGCGACCCGGGGGTCGAGCGGCCGGTGGGCGATCGGGAAGTTGGCGACCGCCAGCGCCGTCTGGGTCCCCCACAGTGGTGTGCCCGGCGCCATGTCGAATCGGTCCGCTAGACGGTCGTGGTCGTGGCGGCGGCGGTGGTGGTCGGGGGAATGGTCGGCGTCGTCGTCGTCGGCGGCGGGTTCGTCGGCGGCGGGTTGGTCGGCGGCGGGTTGGTCTGGCGGCGGGTTGGTCGCCGGTGGGTTGGTCTGTGGCGGGTTGGTCTGTGGTGGGTTGGTCGCCGGTGGGTTGGTCTGTGGGGGTTGGTCGGCGGTGCCACCGACGGCCGGCCGACCGTGATCGTGATGGTGTCGCCGGCGCTCACCGGTGTGTTGTAGCGCGGCTCGACGTTCATCACGAGCCCGTCGTTGGCCAGCGCGTCGGGCCCGTCGTAGTAGACGACCACGACGTCGAGTCCGGCGTCGGCCAGGATCGAGCGCGCCCGCTCCTCGGTCTTCTGGATCAGGTAGGGGACGGTCAACGAGCCCTCGGTGCTCGCCGCGGCCGTGCCCGACGACACGACGATCTTCACCTCGGCCTGCACGTTCACGTCCTGGCCGGCCGGCGGGTCGGTGCGGATCACCCGCCCGGCCGCCACGGTGGCGTCGGGGGCGGTGGTATCGGACACGACCTGGAAGCCGGCGGTGCGCAGCGCCGACCGCGCCTCGTCGAGGGTCCGACCAGAGACGTCGGGGATGCGGGCCGTGGTGGCGTCGGGGTTGTAGTACACGACGACCACCGTGTCGTCACCGAGGATCACCCCGGCCTTGGGGTCGGTGCGCGTGACGATGTTCGGTCCGAAGTCGTTGTCCTGGTCCTCCTCCTGCAGCGAGTACGGACGCTCGAGGCGGTTGAGGCTGTCGGTCACCACCGACAGCTCCTGGCCGACGTAGTCGTCGAGGGCGCGGGCGTTGCCCGGGCCGCCGTTGCTGGAGAGGGCGTTGAACAGCAGGAACCCGCCGATGCCGAGCGAGACGAGGGCGAAGAAGGCGGCGAGTGCGTACCAGCCGGTGCGCGACGAGCGGTCGTCGCGATAGCGCGCCGGCACCACCACCGCCGGGCGGCCGCCACCGGCAGCCGGACGCGCTCCGCCCGGTCCCGCCGGCCGACCCGGTCCGCCCCCAGCCTTGCGCTGCACCGCGGTCCGCTGCTGCGACGGGTTGACCACCGCGGTGGTCACCGCGCCGCTTGCGCGCGCCGTCGCCGCCGCCGACTCCAACGCCACCGGGCGCTCGCCGTTGCGGAAGCGGCGGAGGTCTTCACGCAGGGCGTCGGCGGAGGAGTACCGCACCGCCGGGTCCTTGGTGAGCAGCTTGGCGATGATCGCCTCGTAGGGCCGCGGGATGTCGAGCACCACCTGGTTGAGCGGTGTCGGGTAGTCGTGCACCTGCTTGTAGGCGATCGACACCGGGTTGTCGCCACCGAACGGCGGGCGCCCGGCGGCCATCTCGTACATCACGATTCCCAGCGAGTAGAGGTCGCTGCGCGGGTCGGGCTGGGCCCCTTGGGCCTGCTCGGGCGAGAAGTAGGTGGCCGTGCCCATCACGGCGCCGGCCTGGGTGAGCTGCGACTCGGTGGAGGAGTTGAGGGCGCGGGCGATGCCGAAGTCGGCCACCTTCACCGAGCCGCGGGTGCCGATGAGGATGTTGGCCGGCTTGATGTCGCGGTGCACCAGGCCGGCGGCGTGGGCGAAGCCGAGGGCGGCGGCGACCTCGCTGGCGATCTCGGCTGCCTGCTTCGACGTGAGGTGGCCGTTCGACCGCAGGATGTCGGCGAGGGTGCGCCCCTCGACGTACTCCATGGCGATGAAGTAGGTGCCGGAGTGCTTGCCCCAGTCGAACACGTTGACGATGTTCGGGTGGTTCAGGTTGGCCGCCGCTTGCGCCTCGCGGCGGAAGCGCTCGACGAAGTTGGGGTCGACGGCGAACTCGGGGAACAGCACCTTGATCGCCACCTGGCGGTCGAGCAGCCGGTCGCGGGCGAGGAACACGTCGGCCATCCCGCCGCGCCCGATGCGCCGGCCGAGCTCGTAGCGCTCGTTGATGATCGCCGGACGTTCGTTCGTGCTCACTGCTGCCTACCCGACTGCATGCGGAGACGCAGCGGCCCGCACGATATCGCGACCCGGCGTGTTGCCGCCTTCGGCCATCCCCTCACGCTCCGAGCTGCTCGGGGGCTGCGCCCCCGACCCCATCCGCAGGCGGTTCGCTGGCGCTCGCGCGCCTGCCGGAGCTCACGCTCCGACCTCGAAGGCGTAGTTGAGCATCTCCCGGGCGAGCGGCCCGGCGACACGCCCGCCGGTGACGGCGCTGATCTCGGCGTCGACGTCGTTGAGCATCACGGCGATCGCGTACTGCGGGTGATCGGCGGGGGCGAAGGCGATGATCCACGCGTTCGAGCGCTCGGGCTGGCCGGCCTCGTTGAGCTGGGCGGTGCCGGTCTTGGCGGCAACGGGGATCCCGTTGTCGAGGGCGATGCAGCAGCTCGCCGTGCCGTTGACGGCCACCTGCTGCATCAGCGCGTTGAGCGTCGCCGCCGTCTGCGGGCTGGTGGGCGTCAACCACACCTCGGGCTCGGTGGTCGACAGCACCTGGCCCTGACTGTCGGTCGTGGCCGCCACCACGTACGGCTTCATCATCGTGCCACCGCGGGCGACGGTCTGGGCGACCATCGCCATGTGCAGCGGCACCATCTGCACCTCCTGCTGACCGAACCCGCGCATGGCGAGGAGCGGCAGTTGCTGATCCAGGTTGTCGGTGTTGCCGAACGTGCTCGCCGCCGGACGGGGCAGGTCGATCGGGATCGGCTGGCCCACTCCCCAGCGGTCGGTGCCGGCGATCATCCCGTCGACACCGATGTTGAGCGAGGTCTGGGCGAACGGGATGTTGCAGCTGCGCCGGAACACCTCGGTGAGGTCGCCGCCGCAGTTGGTGCCGTTGTAGTTCTCGATCGGGTTGTTCGTCTGCGGCGGCGTCCACGACGTCGTGCGCTCGAACTGCGAGTCGAGGTCGATCACGCCGGCGTCGAGGCCGACCGCCGTGGTGATCACCTTGAACGTCGACCCCGGCATGTAGCGCTGCTGGTAGGCGTTGGCGAGCAGCGGCTGGTCGGGGTCGGCGTTCAACGACTCCAACGTCGACTGGGCGAGGCCGAAGTCGAGGCTGACCACGTTGTTCGGGTCGTACGTCGGGTTGCCGTACATCGCCAGCACGCCGCCCTGCATGTCGAGCATGACGATCGCGCCCGGCTGCCCGTCGAGCAGGTCGCGGGCCTTGTCCTGGAGGTCGTTGCGCATGGTGAGCAGCACGTCACCGGTGCCGTCGCCGCCGGTGATGACGTCCTGCAGGTTGCCGACGATCTGGCGGCCGGTCTGGCCGGTGAGCACGTCGTTCTCGGTGAACTCGAGCTGCGTCGAGCCGAAGGCGAACGAGTAGTACCCGGTGACGTCGGCGAACAGCGGGCCGGTGGGGTAGTCGCGCATCAACGGGAAGGCGCTGCCGTCGGGTGTCGGCACCGACCGGGCGACCACCGCCCCGTCGGCGGTGATGATGTCGCCGCGCGGCTGGCCGAACTCGCGGCGCAAGGCCCGGGTGTTGTCGGCCATGCCGTTGACCTCGGAGGCGCGCCCGACCTGCCAGTAGTTCATCGCCACGAACAGCAGCACGAACAGCGCCATCAAGCCGCCGGCGAGCTGGCGGATCTTGCGGTTCACGCCCTTGCTGCTTTCGTTCGCAGGCTCACGCGGTTGCTGCTTTCGTTCGCAGGCTCACGCGGTTGCCATCCTGCGGGTGCGGCGGCGCAGGCGGCGCGCCGCCCACCGCTCGGCGGTGGTGGGGGTGTCGGGCACCTCGCGGAGACGCCGGGCGGTCGAGTCGCTGAGGCGGATGAGCAGCGCCAGCAGCACGTAGTTCGACACCAGCGACGAGCCGCCGTAGCTGACGAACGGCAGGGTGATGCCGGTGAGCGGCACCAGCTTGATCACGCCGGCGATGATGATGAACGCCTGCACGCCGAAGCTGGTGGTGAGGCCGACCGCCAGCAACTTCTCGAAGGCGTTGTCGGTGCGCAGGGCGACGCGGATGCCGGCGCCGACGATGAGCATGAACGCCATCAGCACGCAGGTGCTGCCGAACAGGCCGAGCTCCTCCCCGATCGAGGTGAAGATGAAGTCGCTCGAGGCCAGCGGCACCACGTCGGGGCTGCCCCGCCCGAGGCCGGTGCCCATCAACCCGCCGTCGGCGAGGCCGTAGAGGGCCTGGACGATCTGGTAGCCGCTGCCGTTGCGGCGTACCGGCGTCCACGGGTCGAGCCAGATGTCGACGCGCAGCTGAACGTGGGCGAACAGCTTCCAGGAGACGAAGGCGGCGATGGCGAACAACGCCACGCCGATCACGAGGTAGGCGGTGCGCTCCGTCGACACCCACAGCATCACCACGAAGAGGGCGAAGAACAGCAGCGACGACCCGAGGTCCTGCTCGGCGACCATCACCAGCACCGAGAAGCCCCACGCCGCGGCGACCGGGAGCAGGAACCGCGGCTCGGGCAGGTGCAGCGGGCCGACCTTCCACGTCGCGCCGGAGATCAGCTGGCGGTTGTCGGCCAGGTAGGCGGCGAAGAAGATGGCGAGGCAGATCTTGGCGAACTCGCCGGGCTGGAAGTTGACCGGCCCGAGGCTGACCCAGATCCGCGCCCCGCCGTAGCTGCGCCCGATGCCCGGCACGAGCGGCAGCACGAGCATCCCGACGCCGAGGGCGAGGAACGTCCAGCGGAAGCGGGCGAGGTCCGACGCCCGCTGCACCACCGCCAGCACCAGCACGAACGTGACGATGGCGATGATGCTCCACGTGGTCTGCAGCGCCGCCTTCTCGTCGTCGATGCGCGTGATCATCACGTAGCCGATGCCGTTGAGCAGGGCGGCGAGGGGCAAGATCGTCGGGTCGGCGCCGCGGGCGAACCAGCGCACGGCGAGGTGGGCGACGAGCAGCATCGCCAGCAGCGTCACGAGGAACGGGATGATGCGCGCCGGCAGCTGCGAGTACTGCCCGAGCGACACCAGCGTGTAGGCGCCGGCCGTGAGCATGCCGGCCATCACGACGAGGGACAGCTCGGTCGATCGCCGAGCCCGGGCGAGGGGGGAGGTCGTGACCATGCCGCCCCTAACGCGACGGCGTCGTGGTCGTCCGCGCCGAGGTGGGGTTCGTCGTCGCGGCCGATCCGCCGCGCCCGGCGGCCGTCGTGGTGGTGCGCGGCACCGTCGTGGTGGTCGTCGTCGTGGTCGTGGTGGTGGTCGTCGTCGTGGTGGTCGTGGTGGTGGTGGTCGACAGCTGGTCCTGGAGGAACTGCTGGGCGTCGTCGAGCGACGGGAACGTCGGCTGGCGCTCGACGCGTGCGATCGACTGGTCGTCGAGCTGCTCGCGGACGTAGAGCCAACTTCCTTCGCTCGTCGGCTCCCACCACAGGAAGCCACCCTTCTGGCCCTTGTACACCACCACCTGACCGTGGTCGTCGAAGGCGACGTAGTAGCTGCGCCGGGCGTAGGCGGCGGCGATGACGAAGCCGACGACGATGATGCCGATGACCGCCACCGCGATGAGGAAGCCGACCAGCCCGCGGTGCCGCGCGCGGCTGGCCGACGGCGGGGATCTGGGCGGTGACGACGCGCGGGTTCGACGGCGGCGTGGCGAGCTTGACGCCCTGGGCGTTGGCGAGGGCGGCGAGGTCGTCGAAGGCTTCGGGCTCCGACGAGGCGTCGTCGATGGCCCACGTGGTGCTGGCGTCGTCGCGCTGCCACACCGGCTCGATGTCGAGCTCGTCGTCCGGTGCCGGCGGGTCGTCACCCTCGAGCACGTCGACGACGACCACCGAGATGTTGTCGCGTCCGCCGCTGCGGTTCGCCGCGGCGACCAACTCGTCGGCGGCGAGCTGAGGATCGGTGATCGTCGAGACGATCTGGTGGATCTGGCTGTCGTGGATCTCGTCGGACAGGCCGTCGGAGCAGAGCACGAAGCGGTCACCGCGCACGATCGGCAGCGTCCAGGCGTCGACGCGGACCGTGGGGTCGATGCCGAGGGCGCGGGTGATGATGTTGCGCCGCGGGTGGGTGCGCGCCTCGTCGTCGGTGATCAGCCCGGTGTTGACGAGCTCCTGGACGTAGTTGTGGTCCATCGTCACCCGGCGGAGCCGGTCGTGACGGAGCAGGTAGGTGCGCGAGTCGCCGACGTTGATGAGGGCGAAGCGCTGTCGCGGCGGGGCGTCGGTCGATCCGCCGGCGGGGTCGTCGCCGTCGGCGGTCGCCGCGGTGACGACGAACAGACCGGTGAGCGTGGTGCCCATGCCCTGCTGGTCGATGTTGGCGGTGGCCGCGGTGAAGATCTCGCCGTTGGCGTCGACGACCGCGGACAGCACGTCGTCGAGCGACGACGTGGTGTCGCCGAGTCGGCGCTTCAGCAGCTCGACGGTGAGCGCGCTCGCCACCTCGCCGGCCTTGTGCCCGCCCATGCCGTCGGCCACCGCGAAGAGGTGGTCCTCGACGAGGACGCTGTCCTCGTTCTGCTGGCGGATCCGCCCCGGGTCGGACGCCCGACCCCAGCGCAACGCGGCGGTCACTGGTGCACCGTCCGGCAACGCGACGCGTCCGATCCGTCGGCGGTGCACCAGTGAGCCGAAGACCGTGCTTGATGGTTCGCTTGCTCGAAGACTCGCGCGCTCACTGGGCCTCCATCACGGTGTAGCCGACCTGGACACGGTCGCCGGGGTGCAGCAGCCGGGAGCCGTTGAGGCGGTTGCCGTTGTGGAACGAGCCGTTCGTCGACCCGAGGTCCTCGACCATCGGCTGGCCGTCGACGAGGAAGACGCGGGCGTGGCGCTGCGACACGAACGTGTCGCCCTCGATCTGGATCGTGCAGCCAGGGTCACGCCCGATCGTGATCTCGTTGGTGAGCGCGTACGTGGCGCCGCGGCGCGCCTTGGGTTCGAGGATCACCAGCCGGGCGACGCGTCCGCGCCGGCCCTTCTTCGCCTTCGGCGGCTTGGGCACCGGCGCCGGACGGGTCTCGGAGCGTTCGTTGGCGATGTGGCTCGGCACGACGCGCCGATCGGTGCGCACCTCCTGCCACACCGTCCACAGCACCCGGGCGAAGAACAGGTACAGCAGCCCGAGCAGGATCAGCTTGAGGATGTTGAGGGCCAGGTCGGTACGCATGGTGGATGGGGGTGCCGCGATCGGCCCGACGCGCTACGACGCCTCGAACCGGACGTACGTCGAGCCGAAGCTGATGATGTCGCCGTCGCTGAGCACGGTCTCGCCGTGGATGCGCACGCCGTTCACCATCGTGCCGTTGGTCGATCCGAGATCCACCACGACGTAGTGCTGGCGGTTGGGCCGGATCTCGGCGTGACGACGGCTGACGTTCTGGTCGTTGAGCGCGATCGTCGATTCGGACAGGCGACCGACGGTGACCGTGCCGTCGGTGAGCGCCACGTGCTCACCCGACGGCAGCACGAGCGTCGACTGCTTGGGGGCGGCGTCGTCGGCCTGGCGCAGCGTCGCGGCGACGTCGAAGCGCCCCGGCTTCTGCTCCTCGTCGACGACGAGTTCGACGGCGACCGGACCGAGGAAGTGGTAGCCCTCGCTGCGGGCGTATTCGCGGGCGGCCTCGACGAGCTCGGTGCGCAGCACCTCGTCGATGTCGGCGAAGCTGTCGAAGTCCTTCTGGCTGAGCTGGACGCTGAAGTGGTTGGGGACGACACGGCGGCCCTGGACGTCGACCGAGCGCTGGTCGTCCATCTCCCGCACCAGCCGGCGGCCGAGCTCGATCGGGCGGATGTTCGTGCGCGAGCCACGGGAGAACACGCCAACGACCATACGCTCCAGGCGCCGCTCGAGTGCTTGCATGCCCATCGGGCGGACGATTCTACTGGCCGCTCCCGGCGGCGTTCGGGCAGGTCCCGGCGCGGCCGCCCGGCGGGCTCGGAGTGCGCGAGTCTGGGTATCGAACCGGTACGAGACGACAAGAAGGAGGCCGTGATGGCCACCCGTGAAAAGTACGAGCCCGGCACCCCGTCGTGGGTCGATCTGAGCACCAGCGATGCCGACGCCGCCAAGGAGTTCTACGGCGCGCTGTTCGGCTGGAGCTACGAGGACATGCCGATGCCGGAAGGCGTCTACTCGATGGCGACGCTGCGCGGACAGACGGTGGCGGCGATCGCCTCGCAGCAGCCGCAGGAGGCGGCCGCCGGCGTGCCCCCGCACTGGAACATGTACATCACCGTGGCCGACGTCGACGACGCCGCGGCCAAGGTGGCCGACGCCGGCGGGTCGGTGCACGCCGGGCCGTTCGACGTGATGGACGCCGGGCGGATGGCGGTGGTGCAGGACCCGGTCGGCGCCTTCGTGATGCTGTGGGAGCCCAAGGGCACGGCCGGCGTCGGGCTGGTCAACGAGGACGGCGCGTTCATCTGGGACGAGCTGATCGCACCGAACGCGGCCAGCGCGGCACCGTTCTACGAGGCGGTCGTCGGGCTCCAGCTGGTGCAGTCCGACATGGGCGAGGGACGGATGTACTCCGGATGGACGCTCGACGGCACCGACGCCACGATGGTCGGCGGGGCGATGGACCCGCCGATGCCGGGCATCCCGCCGCACTGGTCGATCTACTTCGGCAGCAACGACATCGACGCCCACGCCGCCAAGACCAAGGAGCTCGGGGGCAGCGTGCTCGCCGAGCCGATGGACATCCCCGTCGGCCGCTTCGCCGTCCTCGCCGACCCCCAGGGCGCCGCCTTCAGCATCTTCTCCGCCCCCCCGACGCGACAGCTGACCCAACCGTTCTGTGTCAGGAAACACGACGTCTGGCGTCGTGTTTCCTGACACAGAACGAGGCGGCGCGTTGGTAACGTGTCGGTTCCACTCGGGCGAGTGGCGGAATGGCAGACGCGCTGGCTTCAGGTGCCAGTGAGGGCAACCTCGTGGGGGTTCAAGTCCCCCCTCGCCCACTTGCTCGCTGGCGCTCGCTCGTGGGCGAGAAGCTCGCATCGTTCGGACCCTCCGGGGGCCGTTCAAACGCCACGGAGGCTTCTCGCCGGATCGGATCGAACGCTCGGGCGGGTTTCGAGAACGGCGCGGCAACGTCCAGTGTGCTCGTTGCGCTCCCCTTGAATGGCGCCGCAGTGAGTTCATCCCTTTTGGTTGATGCCGACCGGTCCCGATGAGCGCGACGATGCCCGGGGCAAACGTCCCGTTCACCATCACGTAACCGCGCCGACACGGGCACCGACGATCGCTCCGTGTCGCGCCGCACTGCGCGTGGTCGTTTCCACCGAACCATCACCAAAGGAGAGCGCCCGTGAGCGACGAAACCGCGATGCGACGACGAGCGGTCGACTGGTTCGAATCGAGCGTCGTTCGTCCGATGGAAGACTTCAACGACCCGAAGCAAGAGTGGCGGCGGCTGTTCTCGGAACTGCTCGGGACCTTCTTCCTGGTGCTCGTCGCGGCCGGCGGCGGCATGATGGGCCAGGCGTTCCCGGAAACGATCGGCCGTTCGGCCGCCGTGTCGGCGCCGGGTCTGATGGTGATGGCGATCATCCTGTTCATGGGCAAGGTGTCCGGTGCTCACCTCAACCCGGCGGTCAGCTTGGCCTTCGCCGCTCGCGGCGACTTCCCGTGGCGCCGCGTGCCCGGCTACATCGTCATCCAATTGGCGGGAGCGACGCTGGCGGCCCTGTTCCTCCATGCCGTCATCGACGTTTCGGCAAAATACGGATCGAACTACCCGGCCAGCACCTATTCGGCCGGGGCCGCGTTCTGGATGGAGCTGATCCTCACGTTGGGGCTGGTGAGTGTGATCCTCGGTACGGCATCGGGAGCGCAGAACATCGGCATCATCGGCGCCTTCGGGGTCGGCGGGTACATCGCCCTCGCCGGGTTGTGGGGCAGCCCGATCTCGGGGACGTCGATGAACCCGGCCCGCACCTTCGGGCCCGATCTCGTCGCCGGGAACTTCTCGGACTACTGGGTCTATGTGGCGGGGCCGATCGCCGGCGCCGCCGTCGCGGTCGGCTGCGCGTTCGTGCTACGCGGCCCGGGCGGCGGCAAAGCAGGATCGGGCGCCGCCCAAGGGGACATCTTCACCGAGGTCGCCGCTCCCGACAAGGCCTGAACTCGCGCTCTACAGGTCCGGGTGCGCGGTGATGCGCCCGGAGTCGACGGCGGCGCGGAGGGCGGCGAAGTCGCGTTCGTTCTGGTCGGCGTAGGTCTCGGCGAAGGACGCCAACGCCAGGTCGAGGACGTCCTTCTTACCGAGGTAGGCGGCGATGGCGACCGGGTCTCCCGAGCGGGCGTGGGCCCGCGCCAGGGTCCAGGCACAGGCTTCTCGCGTACACCCGCAGCCCTCGCGGCGTCATGGCCTCGATGAGCGCGGATGCCTTGCCGTCCCACAGCTGGCGGATGTAGAAGTCGCGGGTCGACGCCGTCGGTGCCGGGGTGCGGATCCAGCCGAGCATGATGTCGCTGGCCGTTTGCATGAGCCGTTGTCCCTCGACCACCCGCTGGCCGTGGTTGGCGAACTTGCTCTTGCCGAGGAACCGCTCGAGCACCGACGCCTCGGCCTCCTTGATCTGCAGGAAGAGGGGATCGTCGCCGTCGTTGCCGACCATGAGCACGACCCACGCCCGGGTGCCGACGCTGCCGACCCCGACCACCTTGCGGGCGCAGTCGACGTAGCGGAATCGTTCGAACAGCAGCCGGCGATCCGCGGCCAGGCTGCGACGGTAGGAGCGGATGAGCCGCGTATCGCGTCGACGAACGCGGGGGCCTCGTCGGCGCCGAGCAGCTCGTCGACCGGCACGATCAGCGGTGGGTCGGAGATGATCCGCGGCTCGCCGTCGACGATGCGGGTGAGTTTGTCGAACGCCTTCATGCTGTCCTTGGTGCGCGATTTCACCAGCGCCCGTTCGAAGCGCTTCTTCTCGTCCTTGGTCGCGCCGGCGTCCCACTCCCGCCTGAACTCGTCGGCGTCGAGACGGGCGTACCAGATGTCGAGGGCTCGCATCTGAGCGAAGCCGCTCATCGCTTGCCGATACTGCGGCCGACGGCCCGGTTCATCACCTCCCGGTCTGGCCGGGCTCAACCCGACCGCTCGGCCGGCGACGGCACAGCTGGCCACGAGGCGCTTGACGTCCCACTCGAACGGGCCCGGCAGTGTCTCGTCGAAGTCGTTGACGCTGAACACGAGCCGCCGGTCGGGCGCCTCGAACCCTCCGAAGTTGGAGAGGTGGGCGTCCCCGCACAGTTGCACCTTCAGGCCGGTCCGGGGAGCGCCGGCGAGATCGGCGGCCATCAGCAGGGCGGCGCCCCGGTAGAACGCGAACGGCGAGGTGAGCATTCGCCCGTAGCGGATCGGCACCAGCTCCGTCACCCGCGTCGCCGCTTGCTCCTCGAGCAGCTCGACGGGATCGCGCCGGTCGGGATGCGGCTCCCACACGGCGTGCGACTCCCGCGGCACCGCCTCGCGGGCGCGCCGCCCGACGGCGACTCGCTCCGCCGGGCTGAGATGTTCGTTCGTACGCTCGGCGCCGCCGCTGCGTTCGGATTTCTTGGCCGCCACGTCAGTGCTCATCCAGCCCGCCTCTCAGGTCGCTCGCCGGATCAGAGTAGGACGGGACGGCAGGCGTCGATGCTCCCGCGCTGCGCCCTACCGTTCGCAGGATGACGAAGCGAGGACGACACAGCCGGCATCCGAAGGGTGGACGAGTCACGCCGAAGGGGACGCGGCCGGTCGGCATCTCGGGCCCACGGTGGTCGACGCAGGATCGAGAGCCTGACCTGATGCGCACCATCGGTCGCAAGCTGCGCTCCGGCCATCCGTTCGACGTTCTGGCCGACGTCAGCGCGCTGCTGGCGCTGGTCGACCCGCGGACTACGGCTTCGGCCGCCGTGACGGCGCGCCGGCGTGGTCGTTGCCCGAGCTGGTGAACATGTTCCTCGACGTCGACGGCGTCGAGACCACGGCGATGCTGACGGTGATCGCCGAGCTGGCCGATGACGATGACCTCGTCGCCGGCCGGATCCGGCGCGGGCTGGCCGAGCGCAGCGTCCGGCTGCCAGATTGGCTGGCCCGACTCGGCGAGACCGAGGTGTACGCGGCGCAGGAGATGGTGCACATCCTCGCCGATGGCGACAATGTTCACTTGGCGGTGCGCTTCGCCGGTGGGGCCGAGCTGACCGCGGTCGTCTACATCGACCACAACATGGGCACGCTCGTCAAGGACGCCTTCGTCGTGCCGCAGTCGATGGCCGAGCTCGAGGCGTTGATGCGGGCGAGGGTCGACGACCCCGACACGGCGTGGCGGGCGCTCGACCCGGCCGACGCCCGGGTTCGCATCACCGAAGCGATCGAGCGGGCGGCGATGACCATTCCGCCGTTCGAGAGCGACACGTGGCCGGCGTGCCGCGTGATCGTCGAATGGCTGGCAAGGCGGATGCCCGCCGGTGGGGTCGGCTATCAGCGGCCGGTATGGAGTGAGCGAGACCAGCAGCAGCTGGCCGAGCGGTTCTTCGCGTCGCCGTTCGGGGCGCCGCTCGATGACGCCGATCACCGCGGGATGGTGAAGTCGGTGATCTGGTTCGGCGTCGACTACGGCCCGGGTGATCCGCTGCGTTGGAGCCCGGTGGCGATCGAGATCATCCTCGTCGACTGGATCCCGCGCAAGCTCGTCGACGACGTGGCCTACCTGTCGAAGGCGCCGGACCTGCTGCGGGCGTTCGTGCGGTTCTGCCACGCCGAGCGCGGCATCCGGCCGGACCTGACCCGCGACACGCTCGCGGCCGTCGACCTCTACGAGCCGGACTACCAGCGCACGATCCGCTCGGCGCGACCGCAGGGCCCGATGGCGCTCCTGGCAGCGATCGATCCCGATGGTCGATGGGAGCTGGACGACGTCGACCCGGACGACGACTACCTCGACGGCCCAATTGACTTCCGCCACCACCGCCAGGTGATGGGCGAACTGCTCCGAAACGCCGCCGGAGGCGACGAGGCGCTCCGCGCCCTCGATGACCGGCCGCTGCCGGACGAGGACTTCGACTGGGCCGGCATCCCCGTCGACGTCCACGAAAAGCTTTCCGAGGTGCTCGGACTCACCGACGCCTGCTGCGACGATCTGCTCGACGTCGAGTACCGCACGGCGTGCCGGCGCCTGCTCGCCCGGATCGCCACGGGTGATCCGGCGGTGTTCCGTCGCCGGGCGAGCACTGCCACCGCCGCGGCGGCGGTCTGTTGGATCGTCGGGAGGGACAACGACCTCTTCCGGTCCGGATACGACGCGTTGCTCGTGAAGGACCTCATGGCGCACTTCGGCATCGCCCGGGGTGGCGCCTCGCAACGGGCCGACACGTTCATCAAGGCGGCCGGGTACCACCCGGTGCGGCGTTGGGACATGCGACTCGGCGACCCCACCCTGCTCGTCTCCGCCCGTCGCCGTCGGATCATCGAACAGCGGGACGAGTACCTCGCCGACGAGTGAGTACGACCACGAGCATGGGTGTTCCGGCGACGCGGCCGCACCGTGACGCTGCGGCCGGGGCATTTGCATTCGATTGCAACGGATGCTTCAATGCCCACTGGGGCGAACGGTTCTGCCTGTCGTCGCCACCGCCGCCCTCGGCCCGATCCGCGGTGCGAGGCGTTCGGCGGACCATCGGAAGGGGAGGTGCGATGAGAGCCGCCGTCTACCACGACCGCCGCGACGTCCGCGTCGAGGACGTCGTCGAGCCGTCGGGACCGGCGGAGGGAGAAGTGCTCGTCGCCCCGCTGTGGTGCGGGATCTGCGGCACCGACGTCCACGAGTACACCGACGGTCCCATCGTTACGCCCGTCGACCCACACCCGTTGACGGGGGCGACGAACCCGCAGGTTCTCGGGCACGAGTTCTCCGCCGAGATCCTCGAAGTCGGAGTTGGCGTCACCAACATCAAGGCCGGCGACCGAGCGTCGGTGATGCCGCTCATCTACTGCGGGCACTGCCACTACTGCCGGCTCGGCCAGCACCACCTGTGCGCCACGATGGCGTGCACCGGCCTGAGCCATCGATGGGGTGGCCTGGCCGAAGCGGCCATCGTTTCCGCCGGTCAGCTGACCCGCATCCCGGACGAGATCGACGACCGGCAGGGCGCCCTCGTCGAACCGATCGCCGTCGCCGCGCGCGGCGTCGACCGCGCCGGAGTGGGTCCGGGCAGCTCCGTCCTCGTCACCGGTGCCGGGCCGATCGGCATGCTCACCGCCGAGTACGCGATCGCCCGCGGGGCGACGACGGTCATCGTCTCCGAACCGAACGCCGGGCGTCGCTCGATCGCCGAGGCCCTCGGCGTCCAGGCAACGTTGGACCCGACGGCCATCGACGTCGTCGATGCCGTGCGCGAACTGACCGGCGGGCTCGGTGTCGACGCCGCAGTGGAGTGCTCGGGGTCGGCGGCCGCTCTCGACACCTGCATCAAGGCGACCAAGTCGCTCGGCATCGTGGCGCAGACCGGGTTGCACGTCCGCCCGGCGCCGATCGATGCGTTCCAGCTCTCGTTGCACGAGATCACGCTCGTCGGCACGTGGTGCTACCCGGTCACCGACTGGCCGCGAATCATCGCCCTCCTGGCGTCAGGGCGGATGGACGGCCGCGGCCGCGGTCACCAGCACCCTCGGCCTCGACAGCACGGTCGACGGCTTCGAGCGGCTGATCGACCGCGAGGGGAGCGACGTGAAGATCCTGATCAATCCGAGAGCGTGACGGAGGGACGAATGAACCGACGAGCGTGCGAGCGACGAGGCGCCAGCCGAGGAGCGGCTCGATGCGGCCTGCGTGGCCGGGGAACGCAATGACAGCGTGGCGGGCAAGCGGATCGTCGTCACCGGCGCAGCGCAGGGCATCGGGCGGGGCATCGCCGAGCGCCTGGCCGCCGAGGGCGCCAACGTGTGTGTCGCCGACATCGACGAATCCGGCGCCGAACAGGCGGCGACGGCGATCAGGGAGTCGGGCGGCTCGGCGGTGGCGGCGGCCGGCGACGTGTCACAGCGCGCCGACATCCGGCGGATGATCGACGCGTGCGTCACCGCGTTCGATGGCCTGGACGTGATGTTCAACAACGCCGGCTTCAACAAGCCCGAGCCGTTCCTCGAGGTCACCGAGGAGGTCTGGCACCGAGTCATGAACGTCAACGCCCTCGGCGTGCTGATGGGATGCCAAGAGGCGGCAAAGACGATGATCGCGCAAGGCGGCGGCGGCAAGATCGTCAACACGGCGTCGATCGCCGGGCGCCAGGGGTTCCCCAGCTTCGTCCCGTATTGCGTGTCCAAGTTCGGCGTGATCGCCATCACCCAGGCCGCCGCCCGCGCCCTCGCCGGCCACGGGATCACCGTCAACGCCTTCGCCCCCGGCGTCGTGGCCACGCCGCTGTGGGACAAGCTCGACAAGGACCTGATGGACATCGGCGACTCGGAACGCCCCGGTCAGGCGATGGAGGAGTTCTCGGCCGGGATCCTGCAGGGACGTCCCGCCGACCCGGCCGACATCGCCGGCACGGCGCGCTACCTGGCCTCGTCCGACTCCGACTACCTCACCGGCCAGGTGATCATGATCGACGGGGGGATGGTCCTCGTGTGACGGGCGAGGACGGAACAGGATGACGGCGATGGAGCTCGACGTCTGGTACGACCTGCGCAACCCGCAGCAGTGGCGGCGCGACCCGGCGACGCTGTACGCCGAGACGCTCGAGCAGATCGCCTGGGCCGACACCCTCGGCTTCGGCGCGGCATGGCTGTCCGAGCACCACTTCACCGACGAGGGATACCTGCCCGGCCTGATGCCGATGCTCGGCGCCGTGGCCATGCGCACCACGCGGATGCGCATCGGCACGGCGGTCCTCCTGGCGCCGTTGTACCACCCGCTGCGCCTGGCCGAGGAAGCGGCGGTGGTCGACGCCCTGAGCGGCGGGCGGCTCGATCTCGGCCTCGCCCCCGGGTACCGGCTCGCCGAGTTCGCGGCGATGGGTGTCCCGAAGGCCGAGCGCGGCACCCGCACCGACGAGATCATCGAGTTGCTGCTCGCCGCCTGGACGACGCCCCGCGTGAGCTACCGGGGACGTCACTTCCAGTTCGACGACGTCGCCGTCGCGCCCAAACCGGTGCAGCAACCCCACCCGCCGCTGTGGATCGGGGGCTCGACCCCGGCCGCGGCGCGGCGGGCGGCACGCTTCGGGGCCAACTTCATGCCCGACTCCGGCGCCCCGCTGGAGGTCTTCCAGCAGTACCGCGACGAGTGCGCGGCCGCCGGCCGTCCGCCCGGCGAGGTGGCCACCAACCTCGTCGTTCACGTCTGCGACGACCCGGAGCGGGGTTGGCACGACGTCAAGGAGCACTACTTCTACGTGCGCCAGGTGTACCAGCAGTGGTTTGCCGAGGCCGGCGACCTCGCCCAGGTCGACGACTCGGTGCGCGTCCCCGACGATTTGCCACGCGGCGCCTACGTGGTCGGCACACCGGACATGGTCATCGACGCGATCGAACGACGTCGTGAGGGTCGTGACTTCGATCGGTTGATCTTCTGGGCGCGGCCCCCGGGGATCGACATCGAGACCAGCTCGCGATCGCTCGAGCTGATGGCCACCGAGGTGATCCCCCACTTCTCCGGATGCGTCATCGGGGGCCGCGTGAAGCTCCCCGACGGACTCGGCGATCTCGCCTACTCGACGCTGGTGCACCCCGCCGACGATTGGGACGAGCTGTGGGCGAGCCTGCGGGAGTACGTCGCCGAGGTGAAGCGACGTGTGTCGCCCGACGCCCCGAGTGCCGTGTCGCTCCGCCTGTCGGCGGCGACGGTGGAGCGGCTCCTCGCCGACCAGTCGGCGCTGGCCGACCTGCGGTCGTTCCTCGCCGCCGAGGACCTCTACGTGATCACCGCCAACGCCTTTCCGTACGGGCCGTTCAAGAACCGGCTGGTGATGGAGACGGTGTTCGAACCGGACTGGCGGGACCGCCGGCGGGTCGAATACACGAAGGGGGTGGCAACGATCCTGGCGGCGATCGCCGGCGCCGGCGTGAGCCCGACGATCCAGACGGCGCCGCTCGGCTTCAAACCGCACGTCACACCGGGCGTCGTCGAGCGCTTCACCGAGCACATCCTGCAGGTCGTGGCGCACCTCGTCCGGCTGGCGTCGACCACCGGCACGACGGTGCGTCTGGGACTCGAGCCGGAGCCGTTCTGCCACGTCGAGACGACCGATGAGGCGATCAGCTACTTCCGCGAGCATCTGTTCACCGACGCCGCCGCGTCCACGACTGGCGACGCTCGCCGGCATCGACGACGCCGATGCCGCAGCCGCGCTGCTCATCCACCTCGGCGTCGTCTTCGACGTCTGCCACCAGGCGGTCGAGTTCGAGGAGGTCGGCGCAAGCCTCGATGCGCTCGTCGCGGCCGGGGTCCCGATCGTCAAATTGCAGGTGGCGGCGGCGATGCGCATTCCCGAGGTGACCAGTGAGATCGTCGACCTCCTGGCGCCGTTCACCGACACCGTCTACCTGAGCCAGACGATGGAGCGCCGCGGCGACGGCCCGATCCGTCGTTTCCTGAACCTCCGTGACGCCATGACGTGCTGGGAACCGGGCGACGCCCCGACCGAGTGGCGCACCCACTTCCACGTCCCGGTGTTCCTCGACGATCTCGCCGGCCTCGGCACGACGCAGTTCGCCATCGTCGAGGCGCTCGCCAAGCATCGAGCCGCGCCGCTGTCGGATCAGGTGGAGATCGAGACCTACACGTGGGACGTCCTGCCGGCGCAGTTCAAGACCGGAGACATCGTCGAGTACCTCGAGCGCGAACTCGACTGGGTTCGCGGCCAGCTCCGTGCGTGAGGATGATTGCCACCTCCGCGGCGCCCCGTGCTCACCGGGTGCCCGCCGGTCCCGCTGTCGAGTCCCGCGCCAGGATCGTCGGTTGGAAGACCGCTCCCGGGATGCGTCGATCCGTCCGGGCGATCAGCTGCAGGGCGAGGCTGCCCGCGGCGTGGCCGACCTCGATGCCGGGATAGGCGACCGAGGTGAGTGGCGGGTCGACCTGGTCGATCGTCGGCGAGTTGTTGTAGCCCACGAGCGACACGTCGCGTGGGCACACGAGGCCGTGGGCACGAAAGACGCCGAGCGCACCGAGCGCCATCAGGTCGTTGTGGGCGAAGACCGCCGTCGGCAGAGAACTTCCGTGCCGGTCGAGCAGGTCGTTGGCGAGTCGCTCGCCTTCCTCGCGGATCGGCCTCGACGCGAAGCCGAGGCCGTCGACGAGCTCGACACCTGCGTCACGGCAGGCGTCGCGGAAGCCCTCGTGACGGGCGACGAAGTTGCCGATGTCCACCGGGCCGCGCAGCTCGGCGAGGCGGGTGTGGCCGAGGTCGATCAGGTGTCGCGCCGCCATCGCCCCACCGGCCCGATCGTCGTGCAAGACGTGCGGCAGCGGGCTGCCGGGCAGGCCGCGCACGGCGACGACCACCGGGGTGAACCGCGTCGCCGCTTCGAGGACGGGCCGGTCACCGAAGCCGGCACCGGCGACGATGATGGCGTCGACGCGGCGGCTGAGCAGGTGGTCCACGCCCCACGTCAGTCGCTCGGCGTCGTCCTGGGTCTCGAAGATCAGCGGCAGCATCTGCTCCGCGGCGAGGGCCTGGGCGATGCCGTGGATCACCGGGGCGATGAACGGGTTGGCCAGATCGGCGACGATCACCCCGATGGTCGCTGTCGCCCGGCGGCGCAGCGACCCGGCGACGTGGTCACCGCGGTAGCCAAGGTGCTTGGCGGCCTCTCGCAGCGAGCGAGCGTCGCCGCGTTGACGAGATGCGCCTTGGCCGGATCGAGGGCGCGCGACACCGTCGACGCGTTCACGCCGATGCTCTCGGCGATGTCCTTGAGGGTCACATCGGCGATGTCGGAACCTACGGGGTCTCGCGGAGATAGGTGGCCATCTGACCCATGTCCGCCGCTCCGAGCCCGGCGGCCGACGCGGCGCGCATCGCGGCCAGGTTGGTCTCGGCCTGCGGCAGCGGCGCCCCGACTTCGGAACCGAGCGCGATGACGAGATCGAGGTCCTTGATCGCGAGGTCGATCGGGAAGGTCACGGCGGCCGTCTCCGGGTGCTCGAACACCGCCCGCCGGTAGTGCACGACCGGAGCGGCGGCCGCCGACGAGGCGAACACGTCGTACGCGACCGACCGGGCGATGCCGGCCCGCTCGGCGAGCACCAACGACTCGGCGACGGCCTGGTTGATGGCGAACAGCACGGCGTTGACAGCGAGCTTCATCGCCGCCCCGGCTCCCGGCCCGCCGACTTCGATCACCTGGTCGGCGATGCCGCGCAGCACGGGCATGGCGCGGGCGAGCGGTTGCTCCTCTCCGGCCGCCATGATCAGCAGCTTGCGCGACTCCGCTGCGGCGACGCTCCCCGACACCGGCGCCTCGACGAGGTGGGCGCCGACGTCGGCCAACTGGCGACGCGCCGCGACGGTGTGCTCGACCCCAGACGTGCCCATGTCGATGACGATGTCTCCCGCCGCCAGACCAGCGGTCAGCCCGTCGTCGCCGCCGAGCAGGGCGAGCAGCGCCGGGCCGTCCGACAGCATCGTGACGACCACGGAGCAACGCTCGCCCAACGAGCGTGGCGAGACGACGGCTGCCGCCCCGGTCTCGGCGGCGAACGCATCGGCGACCCCCGGCGGTCCGGTTGTAGACGGTGACCGGGAACCC
>CAVRBV010000015.1:0-31190 GCA_963719295.1 Ilumatobacteraceae bacterium | reverse complement strand
TCGAGAGCGGGACTGCTGAACGCCGACGGCACGCTCGATGGCGATGGGGGCGACCTGTCGCTCGGGCTGCTGGCGACGAGCCGCAGCTACCGGGAAGGCGTGGTCGAGGTGCTGCGCGGGGCGCGCGTGTCCGGCCAGATGGAGCCAGGACGTCTCTACTCCGCCCCGACGCTCGCCGGGCAGCTCGGCGTGTCGGCGACGCCCGTGCGCGAGGCGATGTCCGAGCTTGCCGCTCAGGGGATGGTCGAGTCGTCCGCAACCGTGGCTTCCGCGTCCGCGAGTTGAGCGACGTCGAACTGGACGAGATCACCCAGCTCCGCCAGCTCATCGAGGTGCCGACGACGGCCGCGCTCGCCGATCGTGCGACCCCGGCGCCATCGACGCCATCCGGCCGCTGGCCGCGTCGATCGACACCGCGGCGCGGCGCGGCGACCTGATCGGCTACATCGAAGCCGACCGGCGCTTCCACCTGGCGCTGCTCGCGCTCGCCGGCAACCGCCAACTCGTCGACGTCGTCGACCGGCTGCGGGCCAAGGCTCGCCTGTACGGGATCCGCGAGCTCGCCGAACGCGGGCTGCTGATCCGCTCGGCGCAGGAGCACACGGCGATCCTCGACCACCTCGTCGCCCACGACGTCGAGGGCACCGAGCGGTTGATGCGCCGTCACCTCGGCCACGTGCGCGGCGCGTGGGCGGGGCGGTCCGAAGACGACGGCTGAGCGCTCATGGCAGTGAGCGAGCGAGTCTTCGACCGAGCGAACCAGCAGGCACGGTCTTCGGCCCACCGGTGCACCGCCGACGGGTTGAACGCGACCGAAACGTGAGGGTGCGCCGGTGAGGCAGCCCAACATCGTCGTGGTGATGGCCGACGATCTCGGCTTCGGCGACATCGGGTGCTGCAACTTCGGCGCCACGCGCACCCCGGCGATCGACGGCCTGGCCGACGACGGCGTGCTGCTGACGCAGCACTACTCGGCGTCGCCGATCTGCGCCCCGGCCCGCGCCGCGTTCCTGACCGGTCGCTACCCGCAGCGCAGCGGCGTGATCGACACCTTCTCCCACCGTGCCACCGACCGCATCTCGAGGTGAGCGCACCATCGGCGACCTGCTCGGCGAGGCCGGCTACGTCACCGGCCTGATCGGCAAGTGGCACAGTGGGGCGCTCGGGGCCGACTACCACCCGAACCGGCGCGGCTTCGACGAGTTCGTCGGCTTCCGCGGTGCCGGGCAGGACTACTGGGAGTGGCGACTCGAACGCAATGGGGTGCCGTTCGCCGCCGACGGGCGCTACCTCACCGACGTGCTCAGTGCCGAGGCCGCCCAGTTCGTCCGCACCCACCGCCGGGAGCCCTTCTTCCTCGTCGTCGCCTACACCGCCCCCCACGGACCGTTCCAGGCGCCGGCCGACGCGATCCGCACAGCCGGCACGCTGGCCCACCCCACCGTGCTGGAGACGATCGTCGCCATGGTCGAGCGGGTGGACGCCGGCATCGCCTCGCTGCTCGACGAGCTCCAGCGGTCGCGTCTGCTCGACGACACCCTGGTGCTCTTCACCAGCGACAACGGTCCGTGGATGCGCCAAGGGTCGGTCGAAGAGACGACCGTCCGCTACAACTTGGGGCTGGCCGGGGGCAAGGAGCTGGTACACGAGGGGGGCATCCGCGTGCCGACGATCGTCCGTTGGCCGACGGGCATCGACCGGCGCGGTCCCGTCCACGCCGTCTCCCACTTCACCGATTGGGTGCCGTCGTTGCTCGCCGTCGCCGGCCACGGCGAGGCGCGGCGCCTCCCCGGCGACGGCGTCGACCTGATGCCGTCGTTGCGCGGGCGGGCGCTGGAGCGCACCCCGCCGCGGTTCTGGCAATGGTCGCGTTACGGGCCCACACCGTTCGCCAACGCCGCCGTGCGCGACGGCGACTGGAAGCTGCGCTTTCCGGCGCTGCCCGCGTCTTCGACATCCTCGCCTCCGACCCGGTCGAGGAGCGCCGGCTCGCTGCCGACCCCGACAAGTATCGCCCGCGCCATGATCTCGAGTGGCCCGATCGTCGGTTCGAGCGCCAGACGCCGCAGCTGTTCGACCTCGCCACCGATCCGGGCGAGCAGCTCGACCTCGCCGCCCACCACCCGCGACGGGTTGCCGGCATGGAACAGCAGTTGGCCGACTGGTACGCGAGCGTCGAGTCGGAGCGGGCGGCGCTCCCCGACCAGCGCCCCTGACCGCTCGCCGTCACGTTCGCACGACCCGACCTCGGTGCAGTGTGACATGGTACCGTCGCGCCGCCACGCCATGACGCCGGCCACCTGCGGCGGCGTCCAACACGATCCAAGGAGGGGGAGATGGTCGCGAGACATCGCGCCGGCTCGAAGGGACGGCGGACCAAATTGATCGCGGCGGGGCTGCTGGCCCTCGGCGTGCTGGGGCCAGCTCTGTCCACCCACGTGGTGGACGCCTCGTCCCCGGTGACCGCCCCGGCCAACGACGGTCCGGAGTTGCACTGGGCACTGGCCAACTCGCCCGACACGCTGTTCGCGCCGACCTACTTCAACACGCCGATCGGCTCCGGGTTGATGGGCCTGGTGCAGGACAACCTGCTGCGGTACACCGGTGACGGTGAGCTCGTGCCGAGCGCGGCGTCGGCGTGGACGGCGACCAGCCCGACGACGTACGTCTACACGCTGCGCGACGACCTCAAGTTCTCGGACGGCAGCCCGGTCACGCCGGAGGACGTCAAGTTCTCGATCGACCAGCAGAGCGACCCCGCCGTCGCCTCCAAGGAGTCGGCGCTGTTCGAGAACGTCAAGTCGGTCACGGTCGACGGCAACGACATCACCGTCGAACTGAAGACCCCGGACTCGCTGTGGAAATACCTGCCCAGCCACATGGGTACGTACATCTACAAGCAGTCCGACGTCGAGGCGAACCGCGACTCCTACGGCACGCCCGAGCACTTTCCCATCGGCTCCGGCCCGTACATGGTCTCGGAGTTCGTCGCCGACTCGCACGTCACGATGGTGCCCAACCCGTACTACTGGGGTGATCCGCCGGCGTTCTCGCGTCTGCAGTTCGACGTGATCCCCGACGACCAGACGCGCTTGCTGGCGCTCCAGCAGGGCGACATCGACGGCACGTGGGACGTGCCGAGCGCCTCGCTGTCGGTGTGGGAGAACGCGGCCACGGTCTACAGCGCCCCGTCGTACGTCTTCCGCGGCCTGACCCTCGACATGGACCAGGACCCGCTGAGCGACATCCACGTGCGCCGCGCCCTGTACTACGCCACCGATCGCGAGGGCATCGCCGAGGGCCTCTTCCCGGGTCAGGCCGTCGCCGCCAACACCCTGGACGCGCCGGAGTTGTACTCCGGGATCCTGCCCGACGACGAGGTCACCACCGGCTACGACGCGATCGCCACCTTCCCCTACGACATCGACAAGGCGAAGGAGGAGATGGCGCAGTCGTCGGTGCCCGACGGCTTCGACATCACGATCAACGTCCCCGAGGACTCGACCGCCTCGACGACCATCATGCAGGCGATCCAGGAGAGCTGGTCACAGATCGGGGTGAACGTCGACCTCAACCTGATGCCCGGCGGACCGCGGTTCCAGCTCATCCTCGATCACGGCCCGGACCTCGGCGTGCAGATCATCGGCAACGTCCCGGACGTGCCGGACCCGCTGCAGCTGATCGCCCTCTACTACGACAGCTCGCAGGCGGCGACCAACGGGAACAACTCGTCGAACTTCCGCGACGACTCGGTCGACCAGATGATCGCCGACGCCCGCCAGTCGACCGACCCGGCGGAAGCTGCGCGCACCGCGCTCGAGATCCAGCAGACCGCCGCCGAGCAGGTTCCGATCATCCCGATCATGTGGTCGGACCTCAAGTACGCCCTGCGCAGCGACTGGACGTCGGGACCGATCAACGGGTTCTCGCTCTCCAACAACTTCCTGTCGGCGATCACCCCCAGCTGAGGTATCGCTGACGGGATCGGTGACGAGCAGCGCGACGACGTCGACGGTGCCGCAACGGTGCTGATCCAGCGCGTCGACGTGTTCGACTTCCAGCTCACCTACGTGCACGGTGAGTACGCCATGTCGGGGGGCAGGGTGGTCAGCACCCTGCCCTCCACCCTCGTGCGGGTGACCACCGACGAGGGCGTGACGGGATGGGGCGAGGTGTGCCCGCTCGGCACGACGTACCTGCCGGCCCACGGGACGGAGCGCGCGCCGCCTTGGCGCTGCTCGCGCCGGCCGTGGTCGGTGTCGACCCGACCAACCTGGCCGCCGTCGGCGTGGCGATGGACCGCGCCCTCGCCGGTCACGAGTACGCCAAGAGCCCGATCGACGTCGCCTGCTGGGACGTCCTCGGCCGGGCCCTCGGCGTCAGCGTGACCACGCTGCTCGGCGGGGTCCGCCAGACGTCGTTCCCGCTCTACGTGGCGGTGCCGCTGGGCTCGCCCGACGAGATGACCGACTACGTGCTGGCACGACGCGACGAGGGCACGCACCGCTTCCAGCTCAAGATCGGCGGGGATCCGGCCGTCGACGGCCGGCGGGCCCGGCAGGTGGTCGAGGCGACCGGCGACGACGACGTCGTGGTCGCCGACGCCAACTGCGGCTGGCGCCTCAACGATGCGATCACGGCGGCGCGACTGATGGAGGACCTCCCCCGCCTCTACTTCGAACAGCCGTGTCCGACGATGGAGGAGTGCATCGAGGTCCGCCGGCGGACGACTTTGCCGATGGTCTACGACGAGATCGTGCACGACGTCCCGACGATGCTGCGTGCCGTGCGCGAGGGCGGGGCCGGGGCGTTCAACCTCAAGGTGTCCAAGGTCGGAGGGTTGACCCGGGCCAAGCTGATGCGCGACCTCGCCCAGGAGTTGGGCGTGCAGGTCACGATCGAGGACACCTGGGGCGGCGACGTCGTGTCGGCGACCTCGGCGACCCTGGCGGCGAGCACGCGACCGGAAGCCCTGCTGACGGTGTCGTTCATGAACGACTGGTGCAACGAGCACGTCGCCGGCTACGAGCCGCGCAGCGTCCTGGGCGTCGGGTCGGCGCCGACCGGGCCGGGGCTCGGCATCGACGTCGACGAGACCGTGCTCGGTGACCCGATCGTCAGCGCCGCCCTCGCCTGATCCCCGGCGGACGTTTTTCGGCCCCGGCCGGCGGGCGTGACTACATTGAGTTGACTGAGTGGCGGCCCGCCGTCACCGCTCCATCCAGGGGGATCAGACGTGACGGAAGGAACTACACGATGAAGTATCGTTCGCTCCTCGCCATCGCTGCGGCGGGGGCTCTCGTCCTCGCCGGCTGCGGCGATGATGACCAAGGCGCGGCGACGACTCCGGTCGCCACCGCCGCTGCTACCACCACGACCGGCGGCGGCGCGACCACCACCGCCGCAGGCAGTGCGGAGACGACGACGGCCGCCGGCGCGGCTACCACCGAGGCCGCCGGCGGCGTCACCGCGACCACCGAGGCGGCCGGCGGTGTCACCACCGAGGCAGCGGGCACCGAGGCACCCGCCACCACCGAAGCCGCCGCCAGCACGACCACCGAAGTCGGTGGCGCTGTCGCCACCGAAGCCGGCGCGGCCACCACCGAGCTGGGCGCCGCGGCAGCCACGGCAGTCGTCCCGGTGACCGTGGGCACGGTCACCATCGAGACCGTCGCCACCACCGAGGCCCCGGCCACCACCGAGGCCCCGGCGACCACCGAAGCCGCCACCACCGAAGCGCCGGTCTTCACCGAGGCACCGACGACCGAAGCGCCGGCCACCACCGAAGCCCCGGCCACCACCGAAGCCCCGGCCACCACCGAAGCCCCGGCGACCACCGCCCCCGCGACCACCGAAGCCCCGGCCACCACCGAAGCCCCGGCCACCACCGAAGCCCCGGCGACCACCGAAGCCCCGGCCACCACCGAGGCCCCGGTCTTCACCGAGCCGGCGACCACCGCCCCGGCCACCACCGAAGCCCCGGTCTTCACCGAGCCGGCGACCACCGCCCCGGCCACCACCGAAGCGGTCGTCGAAACGACCGAAGCCCCGGCCACCACCGAGGCCGTCATCGAAACGACCGAAGCCCCGGCCACCACCGAGGCCGTCATCGAAACCACCGAAGCCCCGGCCACCACCGAGGCCCCGGTCTTCACCGAGCCGGCGACCACCGCCCCGGCCACCACAGAAGCCCCGGTCTTCACCGAGCCGGCGACCACCGCCCGGCCACCACCGAAGCCCCGGCCACCACCGAAGCCCCGGCCACCACCGAAGCCCCGGTCTTCACCGAGGCACCGACGAGCGAAGCGCCGGCCACCACCGAAGCCCCGGTCTTCACCGAGCCGGAGACCACCGCGCCGGCCACCACCGAAGCCCCGGTCTTCACCGAGCCGGCGACCACCGGCCCCGGCCACCACCGAAGCCGTCATCGAAACGACCGAAGCCCCGGCCACCACCGAGGCCCCGGTCTTCACCGAGCCGGCGACCACCGCCCCGGCCACCACCGAAGCCGTCATCGAAATGACCGAAGCCCCGGCCACCACCGAAGCCGTCATCGAAACGACCGAAGCCCCGGCCACCACCGAAGCCGTCATCGAAACGACCGAAGCCCCGGCCACCACCGAAGCCACGGGCAACGTGTTCGTGGCCTCGGCGTCGACCGAACCCGGCGCCACGACGGCATCGACCGAGGGAGCCTCGGCGTCGACCGAACCCGGCGCCACGACGGCATCGACCGAGGTCGGAGCCACCACCGCATCGACCGAGGCCGGCACGCCCTCCAGCACCGCATCGACCGAGGCCGGCGCGCCCTCCAGCACCGAGCCGGGGGCCACCACCGCTAGCGAGGTCGGGCCGCAGGTTGCGTTCCCGATGACACCCGGTGCTGATTGGCCGGACAAGCTGGTGTTCACCTTGACGCCGTCGCAGGAGACCGGCGGTCTCATCGACAGCGCCCAGCCGCTGGCCGATGCGCTGTCGGAGCGTCTCGGCATCCCGGTCGAGCCGATCGTGCCCACCGACTACACCGGCGTGATCGCCGCCCTGCAGTCGGGTCAGGCGCAGCTCGCCGGCGGACTAGGTGCGCTGCAGATGGTGCAGGCCGAGGACGAGGCCGGCGCCGATCTGATCCTGCAGTCGGAGCGGTTCGGCTCGTACGAGTACGTGACGCAGTGGTTCACCAACGACCCCGACACGTTCTGCTCGGACACGCCGGTCGCCAACGCCGACGGGTTGCTGTTCTGCAACGGCGTCCAGGACGCCACGTCGCCGTCGGACGGCCCGATCGGTGAAGAGCACCTCGTCGACGTCGCCGGTGACACGGTGGCGTTCGTCGATCAGGGTTCGGCGTCGGGGTACCTCGTGCCCTCGCTCGAGCTGCTCAACGCTGGCGTCGATCCGGAGACCGACATCACGCCGTTGTTCGCCGGGAGCCACGACGGCGCCGTGCAGGCGGTGTACGACGGTGCCGCCCAGGTCGGTACGTCGTTCAACGACGCCCGCACCTTGCTCACCGACCAACTGCCCGACGTCGGCGAGAAGGTCGTCGTGTTCGCCTGGTCTTCGCCGATCCCCAACGACGGTTTCGCCGTCGCCGGTGATCTGCCCCAGGACCTGAAGGACGGCATCACGGCGGCGTTGCTCGACATCGCCAGCACTCCCGAAGGCCTCCAGACGCTGTCGATCTACGACATCGACGGGCTGCGGATCGTGGACCCGGCCGACTTCGACATCGTCCGCGAGATGCGCACCAAGCTGTCCGACCTGCTGCAGTAGCCGCGGCGTCACCGCACAGTTCACATAGCCAACGTGGGTCGGGCCGGGATGTCGAACATCCCGGCCCGATCCGCATCGGGGGCCGCATGATCCGCTTCGAGAACGCCAGCGTCACCTACGGGGGTGGCGTCCACGCGTTGAAGGACCTCAGCCTCGAGATCGCCGACGGAGAGTTCGTGGTGGTCGTCGGGTTGTCCGGCGCCGGCAAGTCGACGCTGGTGCGGGCCATCAACGGACTGGTGCCGCTCACGTCGGGTCGTCTTGAGGTCAACGGCTATGACATGACGCGCCTGTCGAAGTCGAAGCTGCGGGAGATGCGTTCGCAGATCGGGATGATCTTCCAGGGCTTCAACCTGGTCAACCGCACGACGGTGCTCAACAACGTGCTCATGGGACGGCTGCACGACGTCGCCACGTGGCGGACGCTGCTCGGTCTCTACCCGAAGGCCGACGTCGACATCGCGATGCGGGCGCTCGATCGTGTCGAGATCCTGGAGAAGGCGTATGTGCGCGCCTCGAACCTGTCGGGCGGCCAGCGTCAAGCGTCGGCATCGCCCGCGCCCTCGCCCAGGAGCCTTCGGTGATCCTCGCCGACGAGCCGGTGGCGTCGCTCGACCCGCCGACGAGCCACGTCGTGATGCGCTACATGCAGCAGATCAACCGCGAACTCGGCATCACGACGATCGTCAACCTCCACTTCCTCGACCTGGCGACGGCGTACGCCGACCGCATCGTCGGGCTGCGCGCCGGAGCGCTGGTGTTCGACGGGTCGGGCGCCCAGGCCGACGCCACCGTGTTCGAGAGCATCTACGGACGCAGCCTCACCGCCGACGACACGATGGCCAAGCGCGCCGCGCTATGACCCGCCCGTTCACGCAACCGATGGGCGACCTCATGACGTACCGTCCTGCTGGCACGGATTGGTCGTGGGGAGGCGTGGTGACGGAGTCCGGTCGTTGGCCCCGCAAGCCCGCCGGGCCTCTATGTTCGGGATCGTCGTCGGGTGCGGTCACCGTGCTGATGACGCTGGCGACGCCGTCGACTCGATGTAGGGACCGGCTTCTCGTTCCACACGGTGTCACCAACCGCACCGGCGACAACCAGTCCTCAGTCGGCTGATGCACCGCGGACCGAGTTCAACCAGGTGTGGTCGCCGCGAACACGGAAGGCGTTCATCGTGACGCTGCATCTGGCGGTGCTCGGAACGCGTCGCCGGTTCGATCGTCGTCGATGCCGCTGGCGCTGTGGTCGTCGGTGGTCGGCGCCCCGGAACCGCTCGTACACTGTTCGTGCGCACCTTTCGAACATCATCCGGGCGTTCCCCGACATCGGCTTGGCCCTCGCTGTTCGTCTCCGTGGTCGGGATCGGGGTGCTGTCCGGCCTGCTCGCGCTCTTCTTCTTCTCGATCGCCGTCGTCACCAAGCTCACCTCGGACACGCTCGACGGGATCGACACCGGGCCCGATCGAGGCCGCCGAAGCCGCCGGCGCGCGGCACAGCCAGATGCTGCGGACGGCGATGGTGCCGCAGATCCTTCCGGCCTACTCCTCATTCTGCTCTACAGCTTCGAGCTGAACCTGCGGGCGTCGGCGGTCATCGGGCTCGTCGGCGCCGGCGGCATCGGCCTGCGCCTCCATTCCTTCACCTCGAACTTCGACTGGGCGTCGGTTCGGGCATCATCGTGATGTTGATCATCGTCGTGTTCATCGTCGACCGGCGTCGACGCTCCTGCGTCGGCGGCTGGTGTGAACGCACGGCGACGTCGTGCGCCTCGGCGTCGACCCGAGCAAGGCGCTCCGCCTCCGCGACAGGTGTGCCGGATCGCCCGTTCCCGGCCTGCTGGCGATGCGTGCGGGGTCATCCTGTTCGCCGTCTGTGGTCGCTCCATCAAGGTCGACGCCGAATAGGAGCGCACTCCTCGAGGCGCCGCAGGCGGCCTGGCTAATCCTGCAGCTGATGTTCAAGGACATCACCTGGGACGACCTCGACGAAGTCACTCCGCGATGTGGGAGTCCGTCGCTATGGCGTCGCTGGGCACGCTGCTCGCCGCCTCGTCGCCGTCCCGTTTGGCCTTCCTCGCCGCCGAGAACCTCGTCCCGCGGTGGTACCCGTTCATCATGCGCCAGCTCTTCAACGTGCTGCGGGCGATCCCCGAGCTGATCTTGGCGCTCGCCGTGTGCCCGTGCTTGGGGTTGACGCCGACCGCCGGCGTCTTGGCGCTCGCGATCGGATCGGTCGGCACGCTCGACAAGCTGAACTCCGACGTCATCGAGGGGATCGACCCCGGCCCGGTGGAAGCGGCCGACGCCGTCGGGGCCAGTCGGTGCAGCGGCTGCGGTGGAGCGGTCATCCCCCAGGCGCTGCCCGAGATCTCCTCGTTCGCTAATCTACAGGTTCGAGATCAACATGCGGGTGTCATCGGTGCTCGGCGATGCTCGGCGCGGGAGGCATCGGCGCCTTGCTGTACCAAGGCTTCTTCTTCAAGCAGTGGGGCGTCGCCGGTGCCGCGACTCGCCGTGACGATCGCCGTCACGATGGTGGTCGACGTGATCTCCGGCTGGGTGCGCCACCGCATCCTCGCCGGGCCGCCCCGGCGCCCGTCAGACCGACGGCGAGGACCATGGAGTACCTAGTAGTAGCCGCCGGCGTCGGAGATGATCGCCCTCGACGGCATGGGTGGCTAGACCACCACCCGCCGGGCTCAGCCGCCGGAGAGGGCCATGACAGCGTCGTCGTCGGGCACCGTGAGGTCGTGCTCCAACGCGCCACGGTCGTCGAGGTAGCCGTCGGGGAGGGCGACACGGATCGGACCATTGGTGTGGCCGCGGCGGATGCGCTCGCCGCCCTCGACGAGGTCATGGTGGGGTCGAGCCCGGCGAGCAGGTGTCGAGCTCGCCGAGCGTCGACACGTTGGCGAACCTGCGGCGCACCTCGCCGCCGACCGGGTAGCCGGTGAGGTACCACGACGTGTGCTTGCGGAAGTCACGCATCGCCAGCTCTTCGCCGAGGTGGTCGGCCAGCAGGCGGCGTGGTCGGCCATCACCTCGCACGCCCCCCGAGGCGGGCGAGCGGGGACTGTGCCGCGCCGTTGAGCGCTCGACGAGATCGCGGAACAGCCACGGCCGGCCGAGGCACCCGCGGCCGACGACGACGCCGTCGCAGCCGGTGTGCGCATCATCGCGCACGCGTCGGCGGCCTCCCAGATGTCGCCGTTGCCGAGCACGGGGATCTCGGGCACCTGCGGCCTTCAGCTCGCCGATCGCGTTCCAGTCGGCCGTGCCGGCGTAGTGCTGCTCGGCGGTGCGGGCGTGCAGGGCGATTGCCGACGACCCTCCTCCTCGCAGCGATCGCCCGGCGTCGAGGTAGGTGAGCAACGTCGTCGGCAGGCCCTTGCGGAACTTGGCCGTGACCGGCATGCCGTGCGGCGACGCCGCCGCGACCGCGGCTGCGCAGGATCGCCGCGCAGCAGGTTGGGCTTGGCCGGCACCGCCGCGCCACCGCCCTTGCGCGTGACCTTGGCGGCCGGGCAGCCGAAGTTGATGTCGATGTGGTCGACGCGGTCCTCGTCGGCCGAGATGCGGATCGCTTCGCCGATGCATCGCCGGATCGCTGCCGTAGATCTGCAGGCTGCGCGGCTACTCGTCGGCACCGAAGCGTCATCATCCGCTCCGTCTTGGCGTTGCCGTGCACGACCGCGGTGGCCATCACCATCTCGTTGACGTAGACCAGCCCGGGCGCGAACCGCCGGCACAGCGCGCGGAACGGCGCGTTGGTGACACCGGCCATCGGCGCCAGCACCACCGGCGCCGCCGGTGCGAAATCGCCGATCCGCACGTCCACGGCGGTCGACGCTACCCACCGGCTTCGCCAGCAAGGGTCAACTTGTGGTTGACGCAGTCGAAGCGTCAAGGTTGAATTGACGCATGGCCCAACCGTTCTCCCTCGACCACCTCATCGAACATGTCTACCAACAGGCCCCGGACGACGCCCTCATGCGCCTTTCCGAGGCGTTCCGTCTCGCCGCGTACGTCAACGATCAGGCCGACAACCTGATCGGCCACTTCGTCAACCAGGCGCGGCGATCGGGCGAGCCGTGGAGCCAGATCGGCGCGGCAATGGGCGTCAGCAAGCAGGCCGCCCAGCAGCGGTGGGTCCCCCGGTGGGGTACCAGCCTGATCACCGCCGGACGTACCTTCGACCGCTTCACCGATCGCGCCCGATCCGTGCTCGATCGCGGCGAACCGCCTCGCCGCGGGTGCGCAGGCGACGGCGATCGGCCCCGAGCACCTCGCCGTCGCCCAGTACGCCGAACCCGAGGCGCTCGGGGCCAAGGCGCTCGGCCAGCTCGGGGTGGAGCAGGCGGACCTCGCCGCCGCCCTCGACGTCATCGCCGAGCCCGCCGACGCGGTGGCCGACCTGCCCTTCGACGAACGGGCCGAGAGCGGTGCTCGACGCGGCGTTGCGGGAAGCGCTGCGGCTGCAGCACAACTTCATCGGGACCGAGCACCTGCTGCTCGGCTCGCTGGCCACCGGAGATCGCACGGCCGAGGCCCTCGCCGGGCGCGGGGTAACGACGGCGACGGTCGAACCGATCGTGCTCGCCGAGCTCGACCGCATCCTCGCCAGCCGCCCGACCCTGAGTGTTCGGCGACCCCCCGTGCGGCGCCCAACACTCCGCTGCGCTCCAACACTCCGAAAGGAGGACGGCGGGATCAGACGACGAGGCGGAGGTTCGGGTGGGCGCCCTCGTCGAGCGGGGTCGGGCCGTCGAGACGGAGGCGGTGCCAGCCGGCGGCGGCGATCATCGCCGCGTTGTCGGTGCACATCTCCGGGCTCGGCACATAGGACCGCAACCCGTCCTCGGCGCATCCCGCCACCAGCGCCGCGCGCGCAACGTGCGGTTGGCGGCCACGCCGCCGCCGAGGGCGATCCCCTTCGCTCCGCATGCGGCGGCCGCCCGCCGGGCCTTCTCGACGAGCACGTCGACCACCGCCTGCTGGAACGACGCCGCCACGTCGGCCACCGCGACCTCCGGGTGCTTGCGCACGTAGTTCACCACCGACGTCTTGAGCCCCGAGAAGCTGAAGTCGAGACCATCGTTGCGCATCGCCCGGGGAAACGCGATCGCCGCCGGGTCGCCCGACGATGCGGTCTGTTCGACCGCCGGCCCGCCCGGGTACCCGAGGCCGAGGTAGCGCGCCACCTTGTCGAACGCTTCGCCCGCCGCGTCGTCGATCGTCTGGCCGAGCAGGCGGTACTCGCCGGGCGCCCGCATCTCGACCAGCATCGTGTGCCCGCCCGACACCAGCAGCACCACGATCGGCGGTTCCACGTCGGATCGTCGAGGAGGGACGCGTAGAGATGCGCCTCGAGGTGGTTCACCCCGACGAAGGGCACGTCCCAGGCGAGCGCCAACGCCTTCGCCGCCGACACGCCCACGAGCAGGGCGCCGATGAGCCCCGGTCCGATAGTGCACGCCACCGCGTCGATCTCGCGCTCGTTCGACGCCGGCCTCGACGATCGCCCGGGCGACCACCGGGTTCAGCAGGTCGAGATGGGCCCGGCTCGCCACCTCGGGCACCACCCCGCCGAACACGGCGTGCAGCTCGATCTGCGACGACACGACGCTCGACAGGATGTCGTGACCGCCGCGCACCAGCGCCGCCGCGGTCTCGTCGCAGCTCGTCTCGATGCCGAGCACGAGCGTGTCGCCGCTCACCGCCACCTGGCTCACGGTCGGTCCGCGGCGCGACGAGCAGCCGGGCGAGGCGCTGGCGGTACTCGTCGGACTGGATGTCGTGGCACCACATCACGATGGCGTCGGTCTCTCCCTCGTAGTAGTCCTTGCGCACCCCCGCCGGGACGAACCCGAACGTGCGGTACAGCTCCTGGGCGCCGCGGCTCGTCGCCCGCACCTCCAGCGTCCACGCCGTGCAGCCGCGCTCGATCGCTTCCTATGGCGAGCGACGCCATGATCCTGGTGGCGATGTGGTGACGGCGCTCGGCCGGGTGCACGGCGATGTTCGTCACGTGGGCCTCGCCGGCGACGAACATCAGCCCGCCGTAGCCGACGACCGTGCGGCCGCGCCGAGCGACCACGTAGTGGCGCCGGCCGGACCGCGCTTCGTGCAGCTCGTCGTGGAACACCTGGGCGGTCCACGGACGCGGGTAGGCGTCGCGCTCGATCCCCATCACGTCGCCGACGTGGCGGATCTTCATCCGCTCGATCGTGAAGTGCGTCGGGTGAGGCGGCACGAGCACCCGCGACAAGACGCTCATGGCTCGCCCCTCGCCATGCAGACGGCCCGCGTCGTCCAGTTGATCTCGGCGTCGGGCGGCCGCAGGTACAACGGCTGGATCTCCGCCGGCTGCGACCACTCCTCGCGCAGGGCACGCGGGTGGGCGAGCTGCACCAGCCGTCCGGCGCTCGGGTGCGCCTCGTCGGCGAGCTCGCAGCGGAAACCTTCCATGATGCGGTCGTGGTAGCGGACCGCCCCGTCGCCCACCAGCAACGCGTCGTGGCTGTGCGCCAGCAGGTCGGCCACCAGCTCGTCGACCGAGGCGGCGCGCGGCGCCATCACCTGCTGGATGCCACCGGGAACCGGCCGGTACATCGCGTAGAACACCTCGCCCTTGCGGGCGTCGACCACCGGCACGACGAGGCGATCGGCGCGGCGGTGCGGGAAGGCGAGCAGGTCGAGCGAGGAGATGCCGATCATCGGCACGCGCAACGCCAGCGCCAGCGCCTTGGCGGTCGCCAGCCCGACGCGCATGCCGGTGAACAGCCCGGGCCCGATGTCGACGGCGACCACGCCGATGTCCTCGAGGCTCGATGTCGGCGCGGTCGCACAGGAAGTCGATGGCCGGCACCAGCGTCTCGGCGTGGCGGCGACCGCGCGACGTCTCGAACAGGGCGATCACACCCTCGTGCCCGCCGATGGCGACGCTCACCTGCTGGGTGGCCGTCTCGATGCCGAGGATCAGCACGACACCCGCCACGGCGCGACCGCCCGCTCGACAGCTCCCAACGCGCCGCCCACTGCGCCGCCGGCGGGCGTGACGACGATGTCACGCGCCACCGGCACGCCGGCGTCGTCGTCGTCCGACTCGGTCTCGGAGTCCGGTGTCACGAGACGCACCTCGAGGTGCTCGCCGAGCAGCGCCGACACCACGTCGCCCCACTCGATCAGCACGATGCCGTCGAACTCGGAGAGCTCGCCGAGCGCCAGGTCGGCCACCTCGGCGTACTGCTCGAGGCGGTAGATGTCGGCGTGGTGCAGCGTCACCATCGGCGCGTCGTACGTGTGCACGAGGGTGAACGTCGGCGACGTGATCGGCCCGGCCACGCCGAGCGCCCGGCCGAAGCCCTTGGGCGAACGCCGTCTTGCCGGCGCCCATCTCGCCGGCGAGCACGATCACGTCACCGGCGCGGCTGACCCCGGCGACGGCGGCGGCGATCGCGTGGGTCGCGTCCAGCGACGGTGCGTGCAGCGTCAGGCGGGCGGACGGCGGCATGTGAGCGACCGATTCTAGGGAACGCGGCGTCTGTGTCAGGAAGATCGACGCCACGGGTCGTGTTCCCTGACACAGACGACGTATCAGCCACCGACGTAGCGCCGTGGCACGCGGGCCCCGATGCCGCACACGATCTCGTAGCCGATCGTGCCCAGCGTGGCGGCCCAGTCCTCGGCGCGGATGCGGTCGCCGCCCTGGGCGCCGATCAGCACCACCTCGTCGCCGACCGCCACCTGGTCGTCGCCACAATCGACCATCAGCTGGTCCATCGTGATCGTGCCGACGATGGCGTGGCGCCGCCCGCCGATCAGCACGGGCGTCGCCGTGCCCGACAGGTTGCGCCGCACGCCGTCGGCATAGCCGATCGGCACGTGGCGATGGTGGCATCGGCGGTCGAGCGTGTGACGGAGCCCGTACGACAGCGCCTCGCCGGCGGCGACGCGCTTGACGTACGACACCCGCGCCTTGAGCGACAGTGCCGGACGCAGGCCGGCGGCGAGCGGATCGACAGCCGCGCCGGGCGAGATGCCGTACACGGCGATGCCGGCCCGCACGAAGCTGCGCCGGGAGGCCGGGTGGGCGAGCGCGCCCGCCGAGTTGGCGGCGTGCACGATGCGCCGGCGCCGTCGGGATCGCCGCGAGGACGGCGTCGAACCGCGCCAACTGACCGTCGGTGTCCGGGCGCGCCGGCTCGTCGGCCACGGCGAGGTGCGTGAACAGACCGTCGAGGCGCAGCGTCGGCGACCGCTCGACGTGCGCCACGAGCTCGGCGATCTCCTGCGGCGCCGCCCCGACGCGGTGCATGCCCGTGTCGACCTTGACGTGGACGCCGAGCACCCGTCCGCCGCCGCCGACGCCTTGGCGAGGGCTTCGATGCCCGACGCCGTGTACACCGTCGGCGTGAGGTCGTTGGCGACGATCGTCGACGCGGCGTCGGGCGGCTGCTCGCTGAGCACCAGGATCGGGACGATTGGCTCGATGCCGGCGTGGCGCAGCGCCACCGCCTCCGACGTCAGGGCGACGCACAGGCCGCCGGCGCCGGCAGCCAGGGCCGCCCGGGCGACGGGGATCGCGCCGTGGCCGTACCCGTCGGCCTTCACCACCGCCCAGACACCGGCCGGGGCGACGACCGTGCGCAGCAGCTCGACGTTGGCGGCGATCGCGTCGAGATCGACCTCGGCCCACGCCCAGCGATCGGCGTGCTCGATCACGGTCTTCCAGCACCGAGCTCGGTGAGCATTGCGGGCAGCGCCTCCACGAGGTCGCCGGCGACCAACCCGGACGCCGGGTGACGGTTCGGCCGCCTCGGCGTGGATCCAGGCACCGGCGGCGGCGGCGTCGAACGGGCCCAGCCCGGCGGCGAGGAGCGCACCGATGACGCCGGAGAGCACGTCGCCCGAGCCCGCCGTTGCGAGGCGCTGGTCACCGTTGGCGACCACCCGCACGGCGCCGTCGGGAGCGGCCACCACCGTGCTCGGGCCCTTGAGGAGCACGACCGCGCCGGTTTCGGCCGCCACCGCGCGGGCGGCCGCCAGCCGGTCGGCCCCGGGCGGGCCCCGGTGAGCGCGCGCATCTCGCCGTCGTGGGGGGTGAGCACCGTCGCCGCGTCGCGGGCGCGCAACGTGGCTGCGACCTCGGACACCGGCGCCGACGCGACGAGGCCGTCGCCGTCGACGAGCAGCGCCACGTCGGCGGCGGCCGCCACCTCGCGGACGGCGGCACGGGTCGCCTCGGCCCGACCGAGCCCGGGACCCATCACGAGCGCCCCGAAGCGATCCAGCTCGTCGGGGTCGAGCACTTCGGCCGCCCAGCCCGTCGGCCGCCAGCGGTTTCGTCACCACCTCCTCGCGGGCGTCGCCGACGTGGTCGAGCCCCGGCGCGCTCAGCCACACGATGCCGGCACCAGCGCGCATCGCCGCCGCCGACGAGAGAGCGGCGGCGCCGGTCATCCCGCGACTGCCGGCGATCATGCGCACGGCCCGTGACCACTTGTGGGCGTCACCCGGGCGCGGGCGCCACCACGCGCGTACATCGATGGCGGTGACGAGGTGGGCCGTGGCGCGCGACGTGTCCAGCCCGATGTCGGCCACCTGCACGTCGCCGGCCAGGGCCTTGCCCGGCCCGAACAGCAGCCCCGGCTTCAGCGCGGCGAACGTGATCGTCCGGGTGGCCGCGAGCACGGTGCCGGGCGCCGCACCGGTGAGCGCGTCGACGCCGCTCGGGATGTCGACGGCCAGCACGCCGGCTGCGCCGACGTCGGGCGGCGACCACGGCCGGCGGCTCTCGTCGCCGGGGCGATAGCCGGTGCCGTAGGCGGCGTCGATCACGAGGTCGCACGGCGGCAGCGCCGGCGGACAGCTGCGAGCGTCGAACACGCGGACGGCGACCCCCCGCTCCGCCAGCCGCTCCCCCGCCACGCGACCGTCGGCGCCGTTGTTGCCACCGCCGGCGATCACGTTGACGACGCGGCCGTAGCCGCCGCCCAGCATCTGCAGAGCGCACCGGGCGACCGCGGCACCGGCGCGTGCGCACCAGCACGTCGACCGGCTCCGCGGCCGCCGCGTCGATCGCGGCCATCTCGGCGGGCGTGACGATCGGGATCATGGTCGCGTCGCTCACCGGTCGGCGGCGACGATGGCGATCGCCACCGGCCCGTCGTGGCTCAGCGAGAGGTGCCACGTGGCGATGCCACGCTCCTCGGCCAGTTCCGCGGCCCGACCGGTCACGACCAGCCACGGCGCCCCGCTGTCGTGCACCTCCACCCACACGTCGTGGAACCCGAACGCGCCGAGGCCGAGTCCCATCGCCTTCATCACGGCCTCGCGAGCGGCGAAACGGGCGGCGAGCGACGGCACCGGATCGGCCTTGGGCGCCACGTAGGCGAGCTCGGCCGGCGTGAAGATGCGCTCGCGCATCGAGGGGGTGCGGGCGACCGCGTGCGAAAGCGCGCCACGTCGACGACGTCGACCCCGATCCCGATCACGCCGGAAGTCTGCCCGATCGCCCGGCCTTCGGGACGAAGCGCGATTCTGGGGCGCGAAATCGTGCAGCACTGCTCGATTTTGCTTGTGGAAATCCTTCTCCGGCGTGGGAGTCAGGTGCGCCAGTGGTCGGCGGCGTCGGAGATCGGTTCGATCAGGAGGTCGACGACGGGGAGCTCGGCGAGGCGGCGGTCGTCGAAGGCGCCCTCGGTCTCGGTCACCCAGTCGACGAGGCGGTCGTACCGGCGGTCGTAGCCCTGCAGCACCCCACGCATCGCGGCCGCGTCGAGGCGGTCGTGGAAGCGCACGTGCAACAGCGTGATCCCCGTCGCCGTGGCGGCCTTCACCTCCGGCACCATGATCACGGTGCGCCCGTCGCTCCGGCCGCGGGCCACGAGCACCTCGCGCTGGCTGGCGACGCTGCGCTTGGTGCCCGACAGCGCCGGTCGCCGCTCGACCCGGCTCGTCAGCTGGCGTGCCAGCCCGCCGCGGTCGACGACGGTGATCAGCTCGCCGTCGATGCCGTAGCGGGTGAACCCCACCACCTCCGCCACGGCGGGATCGAGGTCGGCGAGCACCTTGAGCGTGCGGTAGCTGAGCACGTCGCGCCCGGCGCCGGCGCCGAGCACGGCCTGCACCAGCGCCCGGTCGATCACGCCCTCGTCGCTGCGCGAGATGCCGACGGTCACCGTCTTGGCCTGGTGCTTGATGGCATCGACCGGCCGGGTGAGCTCCTCGATGGCCCGCGTGAGCGCGGCGACGAGGTCGTCGAGCAACGCCGCCGGCGAAGCCGACCTTGCCCGACTCGCTCTGGTAGGCCTCGACCGGTTGGTCGGCCTGCACGTCGCGCAGCAGCCCGGCCAGGCGCACGGCGGTGCTCGCCTCGAGGTGGCCGTCGTACCGCGAGCTGCGCAGGCCGTCGACGAACTGCTCGGCGCAGCCGGCCACGCCCGCTCGCACCGCGGCGAGCATCGCGTCGGGCGACCGCTCGCGGAGCACGGCGTGCTCGATGACCTCGCGCGCCGCGCGCAGCGGCACGGCCGACGCGTCGATGGCGAGCGCCGCTTCGTACCCGAAGAGGTGACCCACCATCGTCGAGAGCACGAACGCCACCGCCGGATCGACCGGAGGCACGCCGATGGTGGCCGCCGCCGGGTAGCGCACGTCGCCGTCGTCGGCCACCACCACCGGGGTGGCCTTGTGCGCCCGGAAGATCGCCACCTCCTTGCCGACGTCGTCGGCGGTGGAGCCCGACAGTCCGGCCGCGCACACGAGGATCAGCGGCTCGGACGACAGGTCGATGTGCTTCTTGTCCTCGGTGACGTCGCAGGCGATCGACTTGTAGCAGAGCTCGCTGAGCTTGATCCGCACCTCTTCGGCCGCCACGTTGTTGACGCCGTTGCCGACGACCGCCCAGTAGCGCTTGGTCGGTGCGAACCGGCGTGCGGCGTCGGCGACCACGTCGCGGCGGGCGAGCACGGTGCGCATCGCGTCGGGCAGCGTGCGCAGCGCGGTGAGCAGCTCGTGACGCCGGCCGGCGGTGTCGATCCCGGCCGCCTCGGTGATCGCGCAGGCGAGCAGCATGCCGGCGGCGACCTGGGCGTAGAACGCCTTGGTGGAGGCGACGCTCATCTCCACGTCGCGCCCGTCGGACGTGTACAGCACGCCGTCGGCCTTCTCGGTGAGGTCGCTCGAGCGCCGGTTGACGATGGCCAGCACCGCCGCGCCGCGCCCCTTGAGCAGGTCGACCGTGCGGTTGGTGTCGGTGGTGGTGCCGCTCTGGCTCACCGCGACGGCGAGCGTGTCGCCCATGTCGAGGCGCAGACCGAAGCCGGACAGCTCGGTGGCGGTGATCGCCTCGACCACGAGCGCTCCCGCCGCCAGCTCACCCAGCGTCTTGGCCATCGACGCGCCGGCGACGGCGGCGGTGCCCTGTCCGATGACGTACACGCGGCGGATCGTCCCGTCGGCGAGTCGCTCGGCGATGTCGGCCGGCAGGGCGCGCCCGCCGACGGCGGCGCGCAGCCGGCCGCCGTCGTCGGTCGAGATCTTGCCGCGCAATGTCTTGGCGAAGCTCTCGGGCGACTCGCTGATCTCCTTGAGCAGGAAGTGCGGGGCCTCGCCGAGATCGATGTCGCGCGTGGTCACCTCGGTGCGTCGACAGGTCGCCCGCGACGACCGGGAGCGGCGTGCCGTCGTAGGCGAGCCGCGTCACGCCGTCGAACGAGCCGGCGCGATCCGCATCGAGGCAGACCAGCTGCCCGCCGGTCTCGCCGTCGAGGCGCAGGTAGTGACGGGTCTCCTCGACGATCCCGTAGGGCTCGCTGGCGACGATGAAGCGGTCCTCGGCGAAGCCGACGTAGACACCCTGTCCGCTGCCGCGCAGGGCGAGCAGCACCCGCCCGGGGGCCGCGGCCGACATCGCCCCGATCGCCACCGACCCCTCGAACCCACTCACCGTGCGCCGGAACGCCTCGACGAGGGCGTCGAGGTCGCCCCCGCCGGCGCCGAGGGCGTCGGCGTGGTGGCCGAACAGGGCGGGGATCACCTTGGCGTCGGTGGTGATCGGACCGGCGAAGCGCAGCTCGTGCTCGACCTTGAGGTCGGCGTGGTTGTCGACGTCGCCGTTGAGCACGCCGACGCAATACGGCCGTTCGCTCTCGACGATCTCGTCGCTGTTCACGGGATGGGCGTTGGGCTCGCTGATGATGCCGACGCTGGCCCAGCGCGTGTGTCCGAGCACGCTGACCCGGGCGCCGGGACCGGTCGATCGCCAGGCGCAGCAGGCGGTCCCGGGCCACGGCCGCCCGCATCGTTGCCGTGTTGTCGCCCAGCTCGCCGATCTCCGCGGCCGCCTTGTACACGAACGACAACACGGTCGCCGATCCGTTCGGCACGGCGCGCGCCGAACCCGACTGGAACAACGGGTCACCGCCCGCGCTCGGCGAGGTCGGCGGCGACGGCGGGGTCGTCGAGATCGAGCCCGTGATGCCACACGAACACGTGGATGCCGGCCGAGTCGCGACCGCGCACCTCCATCCGGTCGATCGCCGACAGCGCCTGCTGGATCGCGAGGTAGCCCGCTCGGGCCGGCACCGACGCGTCGCGGCCCGACAGGGCGTCGACCTCGCGCGCCGTGCGCAGGCGGTCCCGTCGGATCGCCCACAGCGCGTCGCGCAGCCGGATCGACTCCGCGCTCGCCGCCTCGAGCGCGTCCGGCTCGGCGGCGGCGCCCCCGTCGGCCAGGGCATCGTCGACCGCGCGGGCGTACTCGTCGAGCTGGTCGAGTCGCGTCGTCAGCCCGGCGACGAGATCGTGGCGGTCGGCGAGGGCGAGCACCCCGGGCAGTCCGTGCAGCGCCTCGTCGACCGCTTCGAGCTCCGCTGCGACGGCCGACGGATCACCGATCGCGGCGATCGCACGGTCGAGACCGTCGAGCAGCTCGGCCGCGGTCGGCGCGGGGCGCCCCGGGTCGCGGCTGACGATGGCGATGATCCCGCACATCCCGCAGAGGCTATCCCTGCGCCCGAGCCGGCGCCGGGCGACGATCAGTCGGCGAGGAGCACCTTCGCCGGCGTCAGGAGCACCTCGACGCGGTCGCCCGGCTGGCCCTTGCTGCTCGACGTCCGCCGGCAGCTGCACGTCGACGAGGCGGTCGACACGATCGAGACGGACCCGCAGCATGCTCGACGACCCCGAGAAGTGCTCGCTGACGACCGTCCCCGGCAGCCCGCTGCCGGCGCCCTCGGCGTCGAGCGACCGGACCCGTACGTCCTCCGGGCGGGACATCAGCGTGACGGAGGCGCCGACCGGCTGGCCGTTCATGGCCACGTCGACGCGCCGGCCGGCCACCTCGATCCCGTTCGCGGTCACCTCGCCCGGCAGCTCGTTGATGCGCCCGACGAAGCGGGCGACGAACCCGGTCGACGGCGACTCGTAGACCTCGCGCGGCGTACCCAGCTGCTCGATCGTGCCGTGCGACATCACGCCGATGCGGTCGGAGATCGACAGCGCTTCTTCCTGGTCGTGGGTGACGAACAACGTCGTCATGCCGAGTTGGAGCTGCAGGCGGCGGATCTCCTCGCGCAGGTTCACGCGCACCTTGGCGTCGAGGGCCGACAACGGCTCGTCGAGCAGGAGCACGGCGGGCTCGAACACGAGGGCACGGGCGAGCGCCACCCGCTGCTGCTGGCCGCCCGAGAGCTGGTGGGATAGCGGTTCGCCATCTGCGACAGCTGCACCCGTTCCAGCGCCTCGCCGACGCGGCGCGCCTGGTCGGCCTTGGACACGCTGCGCACGCGCAGCCCGAACGCGACGTTGGCCTTCACGTCGAGGTTGGGGAACAGGCTGTAGCTCTGGAACACCATCCCCATGTTGCGCTTGTGGGCCGGCGTTCCCAGCACGTTGCGGTCGTCGACGAGCACCGCGCCCGAGTCGGGGCGTTCGAACCCGGCGGCGATGCGCAGCGCGGTGGTCTTGCCGCAGCCGGACGGGCCGAGCAGGCTGACCAGCTCACCCGGTTCCATCGCCAGGCTGAACGACTCGAGTGCGGCGGCCCCGCTGAAGGTCTTGCGGATGCCGGTGAAGGTGAGTGAGGAGGCCATGGTGGTGCTCGCTTCTGCGGTCAGACGAGACCGGCGGCCGCGCCACGGCGGCGGGTGACGAACGTGACACCCGCGAGCAGCGCCGACGGTGACGATGAGGGTGACGAAGCCCAGCGAGGAAGCCTGCTGGAAGCTCTCGGCGTACAGCTGCTGCTGGAACGTCGGCAGCGTCTGCTTGCCGGTGAGCGAGGCCATCGTGAACTCGCCGAGCACGATGGTGGCGGTGAGGAACGACGACGTCAACAACGACGCCCGCATGTTGGGGATGAGCACCCGGAACATCGTGGTGCCCCAGCCGGCGCCGAGCGACCGCGAGGCGTCGACGAGGGTGCGCAGGTCGATGGCGCGGATGCCGGCGTCGAGTGCTCGGTACGTGAACGGCATTGCGAGGATGGCGTAGAACGGGACGAGCAGGTAGTTGCTCCGGTAGAACCATGGTGCCGCGCCCTGGAAGGCGCCGATGACCCCGACGACGAGGGCGATCGGCGGCACGACGTACGGCAGCACGGTCAGCGTCTCGACGATGCCGCGGGCCTTCGGGATGCGCAGGTGCACCCACATCGCCGTGGGCAACATCAACGCCAGGGTGACGAAGATCGCGCCGACGGCGAGCCGAGCGCTGAGCCACAACGTCGAGCCGAAGTTGGGCGCCCGGATCGCCGCGCCCACGGTTCGAGCGTCCAGCCCTTGAACAGGGTGGACGCCCCCAGCAGGATCGTGGGGACGCCCTTCTGGAAACCCGCCCCTCAGCATCAGCAACGGGAACATGAAGTACACGCACACCGCGATGAGGAACACCCACGAGGCGAACCGTCCCATGCGGCTTCCGGACGAGTCGGCACGAGCGGTCCCGACGGGCGCCTCGACGTCGGCCGGGTTGGGCACGAGTTGCAGCGGCTCCTGCACTTCGGCGGTCACCGCGACCACCGCTCCGAACGACGGCGCAGCATCAGGTAGAGCCCGATCGTGACCAGCATGATCAGCACCATCCATGCGGCGAGCGCATAGCCGACGTTGGCCTTGCCGGTGATCGTGTTGCCCTGCAGGTAGAAGCGGATCTGCACCGGCACGAGTGCGCCCGCCTGCGTGGTGAGGGCGTACGCCGTGGCATAGGCGGCGAAGGCGTTGGCGAAGAGGAGCAGCAAGCCACCGAGGGCGGCCGGGGTGAGCACCGGGATGCCGACCCGCCTCCAGTACGTGGTCGTCGTGCCGCCGAGGTTGGCGACCGCCTCCCGCCACGCCGGCTTGAGCCCGTCGATGGCGGGGAGCATGACGAGGAACATCAGCGGGATCTGGAAGAACGTGTAGACGGTGACGAGCCCCCAGAACGACGTGATCCACGCGTTCGGGAGGTGGACACTGATGGTGGCGAGGATCTTGGTGGCGACGCCCTGGGTGCCGAGCGTCGCCACGAAGATGAACGCGAGGATGACCCCGCCCATGTTCGCGGCGACGCCCGAGAACGCCATGACCATCGTCCGCAGCCACCGTGGGCGCTCCATGCGCACGACGACGACGGCCAAGACGGTGCCGACCAGGCCACCGATGATCGACGACGCCGTCGACAGCTTCAGCGACTCGACGAAGTAGTGGCGGAACTCGCCCGTCATCGCCTCGCGCATGGCCGGCACCGAGGAGCCCTCGGTCTTCTCGAATGCCCGCCGGAACACCGAGATCGTGGGAACGACGAGGAAGAGCCCGAGGAAGGCGAAGAACGGGATCAGCCCCGCCCACGCCGCCAGTCCTTGGCGCAGGCGCAGCCTGCGGGAGCCCGCCCCCGAGGGGGCGGGCTCCGGCGCGACAGCACCGCGTACGCGGTCGCCGCGATAGTTCCGAACGAACTCGCCATGTCGGAACCGACTCAGGCGTCGGAGACCATCGGGCCCCAGTTCTCGGTCAGCGCCTGGTTGGCGGCCTCGATCTGGTCGGCACTCGGGAAAGCGATCTGGGCGATCAGGTCGGCCGACGGCAACTGCCGTGAGCATGTCCGGGGTGATCGTCCCGTTGGCGACGAGCGCCTCGTAGCGGGCCGGGATGGCACCGCCCTCGAGGTAGCCGAGGGCGCCCTCGTCGGACAGGATGTGCTCGACCCACAGGCGGCCGGCGTTCGGATGCGGGCTGTCGGCCACCACGCCTTGGGCGTAGTACGAGCCGTACACGCCGTCGCTCGGCACGAACGACGTCCAGGTGAAGCCACCCTCTTCGACTGCCGCCACGTTGCCCGGCTGGTTGTAGGTCCAGTCGAGCACGATCGGGGTCTCACCGGAGCTCATCGATCGCCGGCGTGACCTGCGTGGCCGACAGAACCCCCGCCGCCTTGAGGTCGGCGAAGTACTGGATGCCCGGCATGATGTCGTCGAGCGAGCCGCCGTTGGCGAGCGACGCCGCCATCACCGCGGCGAACGCCGCGCCGGCTTCACGGGGATCGCCGTTGAGCGCCACCTGGCCGGCGTACTGCGGGTCGTTGAGATCGGCGAACGAGGTCGGCGACGTTCTCGACGAGCGTGGTGTTCACGCCCACGGACATGATGCCGTAGTACGCCCCGACCCAGTTGCCGTCGGGATCCTTCAGGTTGTCCGGGATCTCGTCCCACGTCGTCGGCTTGTAGGGGTCCCAGATCCCCTCGTCGACCGCCTGGAGGGCGAAGCTGGGCCCGACGTCGATCGAGTCGGGCATCGTGTCGGTGCCACGCTGGGTGTCGACCGCGGTCAGCTCGTCGGCCGACGAGCCCTCGCGGGTTCTGCACCGGGTTGTCGATGCCTGGGTACTTCTCGGCGAACGAGCGAGGATCCCCTTGTAGTTCGCCCACGTCGGTCGGGAGGGCGATCAGGTTGACCTTGCCCTCCTCCTTGGCTGCGGCGTAGAGATCGGCGATGACGGCCGCCGCGTCCCCGCCTGCTGCACTGCCGCCGGCAGCGGTTCCGGCGGATTCCGTGCCCGGGGGCACGGTGGTGGCTGACGCCGTGGATGCGCCGACGAACGCGATCGTCGCCGCTACGCCCAGGACGCCGAGGCTGCGGCGGCGGCCGCGCTTGGTGATGGTTGTCATGGGGCGGAAAAGTAGCCCACGCGGCGGGTCGGCGCGATCACGATGTGGTGTCGTCTCGGTGACCGCCCGGCGAACGGTGGGCGAACGCTCACGCGGTCGTGGTCGGGGAGGGCGAGCTTGCTGGGGTGGTGGGCGGCGACGGCAGGTCGGCCACCATCGGCGCCCAGTTCTCGACGATCACCTCGAGCGCTCGAGCCACCTGCTCCGGACGGGCGAAGCGGACGCTGTTGACGATGGTGGACGGCGACAGCTCGCCGAGCACCGACAGGTCGGCAGTGCCCGCTTCGGCGAGACCATCGAGCCGGGCGGGGATGGCGCCGCCTTCGAGCAGGTCGGCGGCGGTCTCGAGCGACAGCATGTGTTCGATCCACAGGCGGCCGGCGTTGGGATGCAGCCCGCCGGCGACCACGCCCTGGGCGTAGGAGGCGCCGTACACGCCATCCGATGGAACGACCCAGCGCAGGTCGGCCGGCGCGGCGTCGGGCGTGCCGTCCTCGTCGGCGTCGGGTATGCCCGATGCGGCGAGGCGGGCGACGTCGGTGCTCCACGCCAGCACCACCGGCGTCGCCACCGGGTCGAGCGGCAGCTCCGCCGTCGGGGTGTCGGCGAGGATCCCCCGGGCGCGGAGTTCGGCGAAGTACTCGATCCCCGGCATCACGTCGTCGAGCGAGCCGCCGTTGGCGAGCGCGGCCGCCATCACGACGGCGAACGCGGTGGCGTCTTCGGACGGATCGCCGGTGAGGGTCACCTCACCGACGTACTTCGGATCGGCGAGCGCTGCGAACGTCGTCGGGCGGTCGTCGAGCACGTCGGCGTTGATGGCGATGGCGACGACGCCGTAGTAGCTGGCGACCCACTCGGCGTTGCGCCCGCGCAGCTGCGGCGGCACGTCGTTCCACACCGTCGGCTGGTACGGGGCCCACGTCGTCGGCTCGATCGCCCGCACGTCCACCGTCGGGGCGATGTCGAGGACGTCGGGCATGTCCTCGGTGCCGGCCTCGGCCTCGACGGCGGCGAGCTGGTCGGCCGACGACGAGTCCGGCGCCTGCACCTCGGCGGCCACGTCGGGATAGGCGCGCTGGAAGGAGACGACGATGTCGTCGTAGTCCACCCAGTCCGGCGGCAGCCCGATCAGGTTGACGCGGCCCTCGGCCCGGGCCGACTGGTACAGCGTGTCGAGTTGGTCACCGGCGACGTCGAGGGTGGACGCGCTCGCCGTCGCGCCGCCGACATCGGCGCTGCCCGGCCCGTCGTGCCGGGCGGGGTGGTCGAGGCGACCGTCGTGATGGCGGGTGCGGCCAGGGCGCCGAGCGTCGTGACGATGGCCGCGGCCCGCCGGGCGCGTCCGGCTTCGGCGGTGACGATCGGGCACGCGCCCACCGTATCCGGGCCGCGACGTGCTGCTCAGGCGATGGCGACGACCGCGACGCTCACCGTCGAGGTGGCGCCGTCGGGGGTGCTGACGGGCACGTCGAGCGCCCCGCCGATCAGCCCGTCGGGGAACTGCACGTATGCCGCGCCGGCCGTGCCGGCGTCGAGGTGGGCGGGGACCGACCCGGCGCCGGACGTGAGCGGGATGCTGGTGCCGTCGGGGTTGACGTACGTGGCGTCCGCCCAGGCGATGTCGACCGGCTGGGTGCCGGCCGTCAACGACATCACGATGCTCAGCGACGACGCCGAGGTGCGCTGGAAGGCGATCACGCCGGCCACCTGGAGCGGACCGTCGGTAACGGGCGTGGCAGTACCGAAGCGTCCGGTGATGTCGATGCCGTTGATCGAGAACGACGCCAGGCGCTGGTCCACCCAGACGAAGCCGGCGAACTCGTCGCACGGCAGCGAGCTCCCCGCCTGGCACACCACGACGCCGGCGCCATCGTCGGCCGCGGTCGCCGTCGCGGCGAACTGCGACGCCGTCGGCGCGTCGTTGGTCTGCAACGACGTGGCGATGCCGGTGAGGTAGGCGAGGAACCAGTTGGCCGGACTTCCCGGCACCGTGCGCGTGGCGGTGAGGTCGGCCAGCGCGTGGGGATCCGACGGCATCGCTTGGAACAGGTCCTCGAACAGGGCGAGCGCGGCGGCAACCTCGTCGGGCGTGTTGGTGACCGTCGGGCCGGTGGAGGCCGCGGTGGTGACCGCGAGGCTCGGCGCGGTGGTGGCGGCGGCGGTGGTGGGCGGGCCATAGGTGGCCGGCGCCAGCGACGGTGCGACGTTCGTGGTCGGGGTGACGACCGACAACGAGGGCAGCGGGGCAATGGTCCCGGCCCCGATCGTCGTCGCCGCGACCTCGCTGGTCGGCCCGACCGTCGTCTTGTCGGGCGCCCTGCCGGTGCCCGAGGCGCCGACCGCAACCGAGCCGATGGTGGCGCCCATCACGGCGGCCGCCGCGATCACCACTGCCAGGGGGAACGCCGCGCGTCTCGACTGGTCACCCTGACGCCGTGCGACGCGTTCAAGTCGGCGGCGGTGCACCAGTGAGCCGAAGACCGTGCATGCTGATTCGCTCGCTCGAAGACTCGCTCGCTCATCGGCGCTGACGGTACACCGGCCCGACCGCCGATCTCCGGCGCGCTTCGGACACCAGTGTCCGGATTCGCGCCTCAGGTTCGGACCGGGCCGTCCACGCCCCAGCGGTCGCGCACGGCGCCGGCCAGGCGGTCGGCAACCGACCGGGCGGTGTCGTCGTCGAACGCCTCGACCATCACGCGCACCAGGGGCTCGGTGCCGCTGCACCGCAGCAGCACGCGGCCCCGCGACCCGAGCGTCTCCTCGGCGGCGCTGATGTGGTCGGCCATGTGATCGGCCGCGTCGGGCACCCGCTCGACGACGGGCACGTTGACCAGCACCTGCGGCAGCCGCGTCATCGCCGTGGCAGCGAGGTCGGCAAGCGTGCGCCCGGAGCGGTGCACCAGATCGGCCAGCACCATCCCCGTCAGCAGCCCGTCGCCGGTGGTGGCCCACTCGGGAAGATGATGTGCCCGCTCTGCTCGCCGCCCATCGAATAGCCGCCCTCGTCGAGGGCTTCGAGCACGTAGCGGTCGCCGACGGCGGTCTCGACGACGTTGATCCCGGCCTGCTCCATCGCCAGGCGGAACCCGAGGTTGGACATGACCGTGCTGACGACGGTGATGTCGCGGAGCCGGCCGTCGCGCAAGCGATCGAGCGCGCACACCGCCATGATCTGGTCGCCGTCGACGAGCTCGCCGGTGTGGTCGATCGCCATCAAGCGGTCGGCGTCGCCGTCGAGGGCCAGGCCGAAGTCGGCCCGCTCGGCCAGCACCGCGGCGGCCAGGGCACGCGTGTCGGTGGCGCCACAACGGTCGTTGATGTTGCGGCCGTCGGGCGAGTCGTGGATCACCACGACGTCGGCGCCGGCGCTGCGCAGGAGCGGCGCGGCGATAGCGCTCGCGGCGCCGTTGGCCGTGTCGACGACGATGCGCAGCCCGGCGAGCGAACGGCCGGCGATCGCCGAGCGCACGTGCACGGCGTAGGCGGTGCTCGCCTCGATGTCGAAGAGTTGGGCTGGCTCGGCGGTGGGTGCATCGAGCGAGACGACGACGCGCTCCACCTCGCGCCTCGACGGGATCGGGGAGCTTCGTGCCGCCGCGGGCGAACAGCTTGATGCCGTTGTCGCGGTACGGGTTGTGCGACGCCGAGATCACCGCGCCGATGGCGTTGCGACGCTGACACTCGAAGGCGACCACCGGCGTGGGCACGACGCCGAGGCGGTGGGCGACCACGCCCTCACTGGCGAGTCCGGCGACGAAGGCCGCCTCGAGCATCGCCGTCGACACGCGGGTGTCGCCGCCGACGACCGCCTCGCACCGTTCGTCGCCGATGGGGGCGAGCACGCGGGCCGCGGCCCGACCGAGCTCGAGGGCGAACGACGCGGTCAGGTCGACGTTGGCGACGCCGCGGACGCCGTCGGTCCCGAACTTCACGGCTACCGCTGGTTCGACCAGGCTGACCTCGCGGTCAGCGCTTGGTGAACTGCTTGGCCTTGCGGGCCTTGACGAGGCCGTACTTCTTGCTCTCCTTCTTCCGTGCATCGCGGGTGAGCAAGCCGGCCTTCTTCAGGGTGGTGCGGGTCTCGGGCTCGACCTCGGCGAGCGAGCGGGCGAGGGCCATGCGCATCGCGCCGGCCTGGCCACTGACGCCGCCGCCGTGGATCGACGCGTCGACGTCGTAGCGCTCGGTGGCGTCGAGCAACCGCAGCGGCTCGACGGCTTCCATGCGATGAGCCGGCGTGGTGAAGTACGACTCGAACGGGCGACCGTTGACGGTGAGCACGCCGGTGCCCGGACGCAAACGGGCGCGGGCGACGGCCTCCTTGCGGCGGCCGGTGGTCTGGGTGAGCGGGGCGGTGGCCATGGGTCGAGGGTCTCCGGGTTCTCCGAGGTCAGCGGGCGCGGGCGGCGTCGAGGGCGAGCGGCTCGGGCGCTGCGCCGAGTGCGGGTGGTCGGGGCCGGCGTAGACCTTCAGCTTGGTGAGCATCTGGCGGCCGAGCGGGCCCTTGGGCAGCATGCCCTGCACCGTGCGGCGCACGGCGTCGGCCGGCTTGCGTGGCGAGCAGTTCGGCGTAGCTGTTCGACTTGATGCCGCCGGGATAGCCGCTGTGGCGGTACACCCGCTCACGGCTGGCCTTGTCCGCCGACAGCACGACCTTGGAGGCATTGACGATGACCACGTGGTCACCGGTGTCGAGGTGCGGGGCGAACATCGTCTTGTGCTTGCCGCGCAGCACGCGGGCGATCTCGGTGGCCATCCGGCCGAGCACCAGGCCGTCGGCGTCGACGACGTGCCACGCGCGCTCGATCTCGCTGGCCTTGGGGGTGTAGGTGGGCATCTCGTAGCTCTCGCACGCGAAAAGTGAACCGGGAAAGGCTATCGGCCCGAGCGCCCGATCGACTCCACGTCGCAATCGGCCGATCTGGTCACCCACGTTCCCTATATCAGGCTGTCCTGCCGCATCCAAGGGTTGACCACGACGGGTCCGGTCTCCCGGGAGCGCATGTCGGTCGGCTCTTGAAGAAGCTGCCAGCGGCCGCAGTGGCGGGCCCCGCCGCGCCCGGGAGGGGCCGAATCGTCTCACTCGGGGATCCGGCCCGGCGTGGCAGCGGTCGTGCGCTGGGAGTCACGCGATGAGCGATCTGCGCACCTGCGGCACGGATCGCTCACCTCCAGGCGGGAACCCGACGCAATCGGCCGATCTCGTCACTCTCCTTCTCGATATCGAGACCTGGGTGACCAGATTGACCCCTCTCAGCCAG
>CAVRBV010000014.1:0-124741 GCA_963719295.1 Ilumatobacteraceae bacterium | reverse complement strand
TCCGGCTCGGTCGAAGGTCTAGGCGACGAGAACTTCTACTTCAGTTCACCTGGTGCCGTCGGGATCGTCTTCATCCGTGTACAGAACCTGTTCATCTCGGTCAGCGTCATCACCCCCGACGGTCCTGAGCAAGCAGACCCGACTCGCCAAGCTGGCACTCAGCCGCCTCTAACCGACCACGACGACGGGGAGCACAGCAGTGCGATGGGCACGTGCGCCGATCGCTGATCGCACCGCTGCCACCAAGTCCGTCGTTTACGCCAACGCACGCCAACCGGACCAGGACGTTGACGGCCGGGTGCCGCGTCCTCCCACGGGCGCTGCCAGGCAGCGTGTTCGGCGAAGAGGCGCGTGGTCCCCAGAATCCTCTTGCCAGACCGGATCGTACGCACCCTCAGCCCCAACAGGCTGCGAGCCGTAACCTTTCCGCGTTCTGAACACGCCCCACCGACCCTGACCTTCACCCGGCGATCGAGGACGTGCGGGTCGACGAGATTCAACGGTCGCGGAATCCAGGACATCCGCCACACGGTTGGCGTACATCTACGCAACAGCCAATTCGTGGTACCGATGACGCCAGATCACCCAAACACGCCGACATCAGGAGGGAGGGAGAGTTTCGCGCTGTACTGCGCAGTCGAGGAAGTTGAACGAGTGCGATTCGCCGTCACCGGGCCGATCACCTTGCGATCGTGCACGGCTCGGCGGCTGCCGTCGAACCCCATCGCTCCCTACGTCGTGCCCCACCACGATAGGGACGTCTGGCCAGCCGCCTAACCCTGATCGTTCACGAGAATCCGGTGGGCGTGTGACGCATCTTCGTGGTCGCTATCGGTGACGGGTCGGCCGTGTGTGGGGGTGTCAGCCAGGTCGGTGTTCATTTTGTGGTGGTCGGGTCGTGGTCGTGTGGGTCGGGGCGCCGAGGTGAGCGTGCCCGCTGGTTTGTTGGGGGCGGTTCGTCGGGCGGTCAGGTGATGCGCGCGACGGTCTGGTAGGCGTCGATGATGTCGCTGGCGGTGGGCCAGCCGTCGAGGATCCGGATGACGTGTCGGCGGGAGCGGCGCACGAGTCGGGCGGGGGTGTGCCATAGCGTCCAGCGCAGGGTCTTGGGTTCGGCGACTGTGAGGACGCCGTGGCAGCAGAACTGTTGGAACCAGCGCACGAGGCTGTCGGCCATGCAGGCGACAGCGAGCCAGGCCCGGTTGGCGTCGATGTCGGCGAACGGGAACCGGTCGGCGCCGGAGTCCTTGAGTCGTTTGATGTTGTCTTCGACGTGGGCGTGGGCGCGCATGTGCACGTCCAGTTCGACGGCGTCACCGTCGGCGGCGTCGGTGTAGTGGCCCCAGTAGCGGAACTGCAGTGACGGGAACAGCGAGCCTTGGGCGCCCGGGTGCAACGGTTCACGTCGCCCGATCAACGTGTCCCTGCGGGCCAGTCGGACAAGTCGACGAGATCGGTGAGTTCGGCCACGGCGGCGCCGCGGCGCTCGTCGCCATCTTGGGTGAGCGCCTGCTGCCAGCGGGCCTCGTCGCCGATGGCCCGTGAGATTGCGGCATGTACCTGGGCTTGTTTGCGGGCGATGACGGCGAAGCCGACGTTGCGTTCCCGGCAGCGCCACACGAAATCGGTGCACCCGGCCGAATAGGTGCGCACCTGGATCGGGCGGTGCACCAGTTTCGGGTCGTCACCGGCACGGTGACCGGCAGCGATCTCGGCGGGTAGCTGAGCGATCGCCCGATCCAACACGGTGACGTGATCGCCGATCGTGTTCGCCCCCGCATTGCCCGGGCGCAACAGCTCGGCGAGACACTCGCCGGTGGCATCGGCGAAGCAGTAGATCGGATGGAACCCGAACCCGCCCTTGTAATGCGGCGCCGTCTCGGCCTTGTTCTCCGAGTGCACCTCATGCAACGAAGCGTCGATATCGAGCACCACCGCCGCGGTCCCGGTCGTCGATCCCATCCGCCGCCACACGTTCATGCGCACCTCGCCGAACGTGTCGCGCACCGCAGTGAGCGTGTCCGCGTCGATCTCGCGGAACGTGCGATACAGCGTCGAGTCCGACGGCACCGCACCGAACAGTGCCGGCTGAGCCCGGAGGTGTTCGATGTCCGCGCACGCCTCGCCACCACCGGCGAGCATCAACATCGCCTGCGTCAACACCTTGCCACGGTCGTGCACCGGCAGCCGCTCACCACGCAGCGCGATCGCCGTCGACAGTGAATGGCCGAGCCCGAGGCGATCGGCAAACGAACCAAGCAGATGCAGCCCAACGTGGGCGACGACCTGTGTGCCGCCCATCTCCACAACGACCGGAACGGTGCTGTTACTGTTCACCTCGCGAGTGCCCTCCCGATCTCGGTTCCTGGCGTGTAAGCAGCACCAGAATCCCAGCTCAGGCGGGCACTTCCGCGGATGGCCCATGCTCAGTCACGGGCCCCACGTGAACGATCAGGGCTAACGGCCCAGGCTCACAACACCGCGGCGACGGTGACAACGCTGACGACGACACCTGCCCACCGGCTCCGCGATCCCGCACCGACGTGACCGGGAAGGGGTACACCCGAAATGGGTCGCCTCACCGATTCCATCACCGGGGGACGACGCCGTCGATCAGGACGCCCCGCGTTCGGCCTTGCGACAGCGACGCCACGCTCGGGGCTGGCCCCGGTTCGAGGCGCAGACCACGCTCGACGACGATGAGCGCCCGGTCAATCTCGGCGGCGAGCGGGGTCTTGGCCCCGGTGCTGTACCAATGCCCGAGAGCGGCGAGGAGCGCGGCCACGATCGTGGCGGCGATCACCTCGACGTCCAGATCGGCAGCATCGCGCCCGGCGGCACGGCCCAGCAGGTCGGCGACGACCGGCACGAAGGCGTCGGTCTCCACGAGGTGGCGGCTCGAAGGCCGGCTCCTCGAAGGCGTAGCGCACCTTGCGCCGGGTCAACTCGTCGTGCTGTCGAAGACTCGGAGAGGACGGCGGCGAGCGCCCGGCGCACCGCCTCACCGGCGGATGGCGGCGAGCTCCGCGCTCGACCCGCTCCATGAACCGCATGTCGACCTCGTCGTAGAGGACGATCTGTTCCTTGGTGCCGAAGTAGCGGTACACGGAGCTCGGCGAGACCTCGGCGGCGCGGCGATCTGCTCTATCGAGACGTTCTGGAAGCCGCGCTCGTCGAACAGGTCGAGCGCCATCTCTTGGATCCGCCGCATGGCCGCTCGCTTCTTGCGCTCCCGCAGGCCGCCTCGGACAGCCCGACACGCTATCACAATACTACTGAAAGTTGATTGCTATTGACAGTGACTATCAATAGTATTGTCCCCGAACTGACAGTTACACTAGAAGGAGTGACTTCGATGACGGACGCGCTCGCGATCGAGACGTCGCGGCTGGCCAAGGCGTTCGGCCCGCTCGCGCCGTCGACGGCATCGACCTCGCCGTGCCCGGCCGGCTCGGTCTACGGCATCCTCGGGCCGAACGGCGCCGGCAAGACGACGACCATCCGCATCCTCGCCACCTTGGTCCGACCCGACGTGGGATCGGCCCGCGTGCTCGGCCACGACGTCGTCAGCGACGCCGACGCGGTCCGCGGCGCGATCCGCCTGACCGGCCAGTCGGCGTCGATCGACGCCGACCTGACCGGGTTCGAGAACCTCGTCCTGATCGGCCGCCTGCTCGGCTTGACGCGGGCGCGAGCAGAGGCGCCGGGCGACCGAGCTGCTCGACGACTTCGGTCTCGCCGACGCCGGCCGGCCGGCTGGTCAAGTCGTGGTCCGGCGGCATGCGCCGCCGGCTCGACCTGGCGGCCAGAGCCTCGTCGTCCCACCGCGAGCTGCTCTTCCTCGACGAGCCGACGACCGGCCTCGACCCGCGCAGCCGCAACCAGATCTGGGACGATCGTCCGCGCGCTGGTCGCCGATGGCACCACGGTGCTGCTCACGACGCAGTACCTCGAGGAGGCCGACCAGCTCGCCGACCGGGTCGCCGTCTTCGACCATGGTCGAGTCGTCGCCGAAGGGCCGCCACGGAGCTCAAAGCGTCGGTCGGGCGGGCGTGCTGCGGATCCGCCTGGGCGACCCCGGCGAGCGCCGCGCCGCAACCGGCTCCTGGATCGCGCCCTCGGCGCGCCGGTGCGCCTCGTCCGATCCGAGCGTGATCACGCGCGTCGCCGCCGGACCGGCGCCGGCCGCCGACGCGGTCGCCGCCCTCGCACGCGCGGTGTCGCCGTCGCCGACTTCGCGCTCGGCCAGCCGAGTCTCGACGAGGTGTTCCTCGCCCTCACCGACCGCCACGAACGGCAGACGGGAGGCCGCATGACCGCCACGCCCACGACGCACGACCACCGTGTCCTCGACCGTGCGCGACGCATCGCGCACCGCCGCGCCCGAGCGCCCTCGGCGCCGTCGCTGGCGTTCGCGTGGCGGCGCGTGCTCAAGGTCAAACACGTGCCCGAACAAGCGCTTGACGTGCGTCGCCATCCCGATCGTGTTCACCCTGATGTTCACCTACCTGTTCGGCGGTGCAGATCGCAGGCTCGACGGGCGAGTACCTGCGGTTCCTGCTGCCCGGCACGCTGGTGATGACCGTCCTTCTGCTCACCATGTACACCGGCGTCGGGCTCAGCACCGACTCGCGTCGCGGCACGTTCGACCGCTTCCGCTCGATGCCGATCTGGCGGCCCGCGCCGATCGTCGGCGCGCTCATCGGCGACGTCGGCCGCTACCTCGTCGCCGGCGCGCTCGTGCTCGGCCTCGGCCTCGCGATGGGCTTCCGCCCCGAGGCCGGCCCGCGGGCCGTGCCCGCGGCGCTGGGGCTCATCCTCGTCTTCGCTTCGGGCTCTCGTGGGTATGGACGACGCTCGGCCTGCTCGTTCGGACCCCGCACTCCGTCACCAACCTCGGCCTGGTCGTCCTGTTCCCGCTCACGCTCGCGAGCAACGTCTTCGTCGACCCCAACGACGACCCCGGGCTGGCTCCAGGCCGTCATCCACGTCAATCCGGTCACCCACCTCGTCACCGCCGTCGCGGGCTGATGCTCGGGACTCCGGCCGGCGGCGACATCGCCTGGACGCTCGCCGCCACGGCAGCCCTCGTAGTCGTGTTCGCACCGCTCACGATGCGCATCTACGCCCATCAGGGTCGGCCCCAGCGGCGGGCCGCTCGGGGCCAGGGTCACCGCGCCGTGCCCGCCGCCGCCCGAGCACGCTGAGCGGCTTGACGCGGTGGACGTCGGGCGTCTCGGTCCCGACAAGCTGGCGATCGGCGGTGACGGCGAGTGCCTCGCCGCGGATTGTTTCGACGTCGTCGAGTCGCCGCCACGACGCAAGGCTGAGGCGAGCCTTGTTCATCGCCAGCGGGACGTGGTCGCCGAGACCAGCGACACTTGGCCCGCCATCCGTCACAGCGTCCGGGGAACACGCGATGCGAGTACACGCGTCACAACCTCCACGGGAGCATCCGTGAACGCGCGCTCCGATACCACGTGCGACGACACTTCGAACTGCATCCTCGAAGCGCCGTTCCAGGACAGTCAATCGATCGCGTGCGATGTCCGGTTTGCGGCGTCCCATAACGCGCGTCGCGTCGGTCCCGGTCGCATCCCGGAAGCGCCGTTCTGTAGCGCCCGGTGACGCCCGACACGTTGTCCGATACCGCCTGTCCCAGAACACGCGAGTCGATCCCACGAGCACGTCCACAAGCGTCGATCTCCGACGCTTCTCCGTTCCCGAGCGCTGTCCGATATCGGCTCGTCCGAGAACGCTCACGAACCGATCGTGGCGACGAACCCGTCGTCTTCGTCCTCGGCGAGTCGTCGGTCCACGGTGTGTCGAGCGGGGCGAGCACGCCCGCTGCGGCCAGCTCGCGATCGTCGATGTCGCAGACGCGTGTCGACCTTATCCTCGGCGTCGTCGGCAGCTCAAGGTCTCTGGGTCTCCCACGCGTCCCACAGTCCCGCGCGGACCAAGAGGGCGATCATGCGGCCTCTGGTGACACCGGCGCGTACTGCGAGACACAGCGCGCACCCAAGTATAGTGGCACGATAGTGGCACGGAACCACTCAGGAGGATCATCCTTGCTCGACATGTGCCCTCTGAACTGGTCAGCTGTGGAGCGGGTGACGGGAATCGAACCCGCACCACCAGCTTGGAAGGCTGGGGCTCTACCGTTGAGCTACACCCGCGTGGAGCCGTCAGGCTAGCCCTCGCGGTCTGGGCGGCGACGGTTGCGGAAACCGCCACTCTGGCCGCCCAGACGGAGTCAGCCCGTTCGGGCGAGCGTGCCGACCCGTTCGCCGACCCCGCTGGCGGCGTGGCGGACGGCGCGGTTGACGCGCCACGGCACCGACGGACGCCCGCCGGTGCTGGTCGCGGCGAAGAGCAGACCGCCCAGCATGCCGACGTTCTTCAGGAAGTGGATCGTCTGGCCGGCCCGCTCCGAGCGGTCGTCGTACTCCCAGAACCGGTGCCCGGCGAGCGTCGTCGGGATCAGCGAGAGACCGAGGATGGCGGCCGCCGGACGCGGCACGACACCCGTGGCGATCGCCACCCCGGCGCCCACCTGTATCAGTCCGTTGAGCCGCACCAGCTGCGTCGTCGACAGCCCGGTGGCGTCGACGAGGGCATCGGTGACGCCGTGCGCCGCCGGAGCCTTGGACTGCGGGTGGCGAGCGGCGTCGAGGCCCCCGTACACGAACATGGCCCCGATCATCGGGCGGGCGATCACTTCGGCGATGGTCACGGGACACGTGTACCCGGAACCGGCGCCCGCCGAACCCTGATCGCGCTCGCCGGGCGAGCCCGGTCAGCGGGCTGCCGCTGATCAGGCGCGCCGACGCGGCCTCCACGACGCCGACGAGGCTGTAGGCGGCGATCGACACGATCACGATCAACACGGCGCCCGACCACACGATGGCGAACTTCGACGAGGCGCTGGCGCGCAGCATGACGCTGCCCAGGCCGGTGCCGGTGGCGAGCCACTCGGCGAGCAGGGCGCCGCTGATGGCCGCCGGCAGGGCGATCTTCGAGGCGGCGAACAGCGCCGGCAAGGCGAACGGCAGCCGCACGCCGAACAGCTCGCGAACCCGCGAGCCGCCGTAGGCCGCCACCAGGTCGCACGCCTGGCAGCGGCGCGTTGCGCATCGCCGTCGTCACCGCCACGAGCGTCGGGAAGAACGTCACCAGCCCGACGATCACCGTCACCCCCCACAGCCCGCGTCCGAAGAGCAGGGCGATCAATGGCGTCATGGCGATGATCGGCACCGACCGCAATGCGATCGCCGTCGGCATCACCAGCGCGTCGAGGAACGGCGAGGCGACGACGCCTGCGGCCACCGCCACCGAGGCGACCGACCCGATGGCGAAGCCGACCGCCGTGTCGACGAGCGTCGTGCCGAGCGCCGACCACACCGCGCTGCGGTCGTCGCTGGCGGTCGTGAGGAACCGCCACACGTCGAGCGGCCGCTTGGCGAAGTACGGGCTCAGGTCGAACCAGCGCAGCGTCGCCCACCACACGAACACGAGGATCGCCACCGACGCCACGCCGGTGAGCGAGGGTGGCGACGACCCCGCGCCGGGACTGGCCGAGCTGCAGCACGGTGATCGGCCGCTCGCCCGCCGCCCACGGCACGCAGGAAGCGGGCGATCAACCCGGTGACGGCGTAGGCCAGCCCGACGGTCACCCCGATGACGACGGCGAGACCCCACGTGCGGGCCACCTGGAACGACGACTGCGACAGGATCATCGCCACGCCGAGCCCGCGCGAGCCGCCGAGGTACTCGCCGACGATCGCGCCGAGCAGTGCGGCCGGCGCGGCGATGCGCAGCCCGACGAACACCGACGGCAGCGCCGCCTGCACCCGCACCGACGAGAACATCCGCAGCTTGCCCCCGCCGGCGGCGTAGACGACGTCGAGGCTCGCCGGATCGGCCGACCGCAGCCCGAGCACGCAGCACACCATCGTCGTGAAGAACACCGCGAGCGCCGCCAGCACGATCTTCGTCGACGAGCCGGTGGTGACGATCTGCAGGATCGGCCCGATGGCGAGCAGCGGCAGGCAGTACACGGCGACCGACAGGCGTTCGAACAGCGCCGAGAGCGGCCCGACCAGCACGATGAGCCCGGCGACGGCCGCGCCGGCGAGGTTGCCCCACAGGTACCCCCACGCCGCCTCGGACAACGTGGTGCGCAGGTGCGGCGGGTAGTACGCCCGGTCGTGCCACATCTGGCGGGCGACATCGGGGATCGTCGGCGTGACGAGGGGCGCGACCCACCACGCCACGACCGTCCACACCACGCCGACCACGATCGCCGCCCCGACCACGCCGATGAGGCGGCGCCGTCGTTCGATCACGGCTCACCGTCGGCGGCCGGGCCGAAGAGCAGCGCGCCGAGCTCGTCGCATCGGGCGTGGAACTCGGGGCTGCGCAACACCTCCGGCGACCGCGGCCGGGGCAGGCCGACCTCGACCAGCGCCCGCACCCGCCCCGGCCGGGGGGTCATCACGGCGACGCGGTCGGCGAGGAACACCGCCTCGGCGATCGAGTGGGTGACCAGCAGGGTGGTGATCGACCGCTCCGACCAGATCCGCTGCAGCTCCATGTTGAGCCGCTGGCGGGTCATCTCGTCGAGGGCGCCGAACGGCTCGTCGAGCAGCAGCACGTCGGGATCGGTGACCAGCGCCCGGGCGATCGCCACACGCTGGCGCATCCCGCCCGACAGGTGCGCCGGCCGGGCGCTGCTCGAAGCCGGCCAGGCCGACGAGGTCGATCAGGCCGGCCACGCCGCCGCCGCTCGCCGACGCGCCGGTGATCTCCAGCGGCAGGCGGACGTTGCGCTCGACGCTGCGCCACGGGAGCAGGGCGGCGTCCTGGAAGGCGATCCCGAGCCGTCCCGATCGCCGCAGCGCGCCGGGAAGCAGCCCGTGCACGAGGGCCGTCCCGGCGGTCGCCGTCTCGAGGTCGGCGAGGATGCGCAGCACCGTCGACTTGCCACATCCCGACGGCCCGAGCAGGGCGACGAACTCGCCGCGGCCGGTGTCGAGCTCGAACCCGTCGACCGCCTCGACGGTGCGCCGGCCGATGCGGAACTCCTTGCGCAGCCCGGCGATCGTGATGCCGTCGCTCCCGACGCCCGGTGGCGGTGCGACGGAACGCGCGCCGTGCTCACTCGTCGGGAGCGATGCCGAGGCGCTCGAGCAGCTCGGTACGCCACCGCCGCTCACGGTCGTCGAGCTCGGGCTCGACGATGGCGCCGACCGTGAGGAAGTGGGTCAGGTCGCGGCCGCGCTCGCGCCCGCGTGCCGTGTGCATGTCGATCGCATGGTCGGGCACCTCGGGGCGGGCGCCCGCCTCGACGTCGAGACGCACGAGGTTGGCCAGCTCGTCGTTCGAGCGATCCTTGGCCGATCCGGCGAGCAACCGCACGGCGTGGATCGCGAACAGCAGCCGGTCGTGGCTGCCGTAGGCGAAGCGCTGCCGGCCGGTGTCGAGGGCGACGATCGTGGCGATCGCGTCGGGCGCGCCGAACCCGACGTCTTCGACCGCGATCACGTGGAGGCGGTCCCACAGGTACCGGTCGAGCTCGGCGCTCGTCGCGGCCATGTCGGCGGCGCACAGCACGGCGTTGCGCACGTCGGCACGCCGGATCGACTTCTGCAACGTCGAGATCACCTCGTCGGCGCGCAACCCGCCGGCCGTGGTGACCGACCCCCACGGATCGTCGCCCTCGCCCGCCATCGGGATCAGAGCTCGGCGAGCAGGTCGTTGACGAACAGCGACTCGTCGACCTCGATGTCGACCGACTTCATCGTGGAGATGTTGTTGGCGATGCCGTCGTCGGTCATCCAGAACAGACCGTGGTCCTTGATGTCGTCGGTCTGGATCAGTGGCACGAACGCCTCGAGCGTGGCGGTCTGCTGGTCGACGTCGAGGTCGAGGTCGGCGCCGGGTCCGTCGACCACGATCTGCGCCCCGGCCGCCGGGTCGGCGATGGCGTCCTCCCACCCGCGCCGGGTCGCCCGGAGGAAGCGCACGACGGTGTCGCGCGCTTCGTCGTCGGCGAGCGTGTCCTCGGTGACGAAGAAGGCGTCGGCGTAGATGTTGTACCCGTAGTCGGCGAGCAGGAAGGTGACCGTCTCGATGCCCTCCGCGGCGAGGGCGATCGGCTGGTTGGTCTGGAACGAGGCGAAGGCGTCGACCTCGCCGGCCACCAGCGGCGCCGGATCGAACTGCACCGGCACGATCGTCACCGTGGACGCGTCGACGCCGGCGAGCTGGAAGAAGGCGTCGTAGATCGACTCGCCCGACTGCTGGAGGCCGAGCTTCTTGCCCTCGAGGCTCTTGGCGTCGGGGACCGGGTTGGACGCCAGGGACATGACGGCCGACGGGTTGTTCTGCAGCGTGACGCCGACGATCTTGAGCTTGGCGCCCTCGGCGTTGGCGCGGGCGATCGTGTCGGCGTTGGACAGCCCGATGAGTGCCGCGCCGGACACCACGGTCGGTTCGAGGATCGCTCCCGGTCCGCCCGGGGTGAGCGTCGGGTCGAGGCCCTCCTCGGCGTAGTAGCCCTTCTCGGCGGCGACGAACTCGCCGGCGTTCTCGACGTTGGCGATCCAGCCGAGCTGCACGTTGAGCGTGCGCAGGTCGACCGGGCGTGCTCGGCGCCGGCGACGACCCGGCGGTGGCGAGCACACGCGACGAGCCGAGCACCGGCCCGAGGGCGAGGCCGGCGCCGCCGAGCGCCGACAGCTGCAGCAGGCGGCGCCGGCTGAGGATCGATGGAACGGGTGTGGTCATGGTCGTAGCCCCCTGTGGTGATGGATGTGGATGGTGGTTGCGGTGGACGGTCAGGACGGTGGGTGGTCGAGCGAGGCGATCACCGCCTCGAGGGCGGGGAACGAGCGCTGGGTGCCGCGTGCGGTCACCGAGCGGGCGGCGGCAGCGACGGCGAGCCGGGCGGCGTCGAGCGGTGCCAGGTCGGCGGAGAGGGCGACGCAGAACGCCCCGACGAACGCGTCGCCGGCGCCGGTGGTGTCGACGACGTCGACGACCGGGGCCGCGACGCGGCGAGCCGATGACCCGTCGACGACGAGCACGCCGTCGGCCCCACAGGTGACGACGAGGCGCCGCTCGCCGGCGGCGGCGGCCACGCTGTCGGCCGTCACGGGAGCGCCGAACAACAGCTCGAACTCGGGCTCGTTGGGAACGAGCCACGTGGTGTGCTCCAGCACCTCGGGGACGATCGTCGCGGCCGGGGCCGGGTTGAGCACCGTGACGACCTCGTGCTCGGCCGCCCATGCGAACGCCGCCGCCGTTGCGGACTGGGGCGTCTCGAGCTGGGCGACCACCACGTCCGGCGGCCGGTCGAGGGCGTCGAGCGCCGAGCGGACGTGCGTGGCGTCGAGGGCGTTGTTGGCGCCGGGGGCGATGAGGATGCGGTTGGCCCCACGTTCGTCGACCCAGATCGGCGCTACGCCGGTGGCCGTCTCGGGCGACCACCCGGATGCCGGTGGTGTCGACGCCGTTGGCGGTGAGGTTGCCGACGGTCTCCGCGCCCAGCGCATCGTCGCCCACGCACCCGACGAACGACACCCGGGCACCGAGGCGCGCGGCCATGACGGCCTGGTTCGCCCCCTTGCCGCCGAAGCCCTGCTCGTAGCGATCGGCCACCAACGTCTCGCCCTCGTCGGGCACGCGACGGCAGTACGTGATCTGGTCGACGTTCATCGAACCGACGACGACCACGTGGACGGCGCCGAAGTGCTCGGCGGCGGCGAGGATCGGGTCGGCTTTCACGCTGCGCTCCTCGGCGCCGCCGTCGAGCGACGAACGATCAGCCGGGTCTCGAGCCGCACGGCACGACCCTCGCCGGACGTCGCCGCGCTGAGCCGGGCGAGCAGCATCCGCGTCGCCACCGCCCCCTGGGTCTCGGTGGCCCGGTCGATCACGGTGAGCGGTGGGTCGAGCAGATCGGCGAGGAGGTGGTCGTCGAAGCCGATCACGGATACGGCGTCGGGCACGCCCAGGCCGAGGTCGTGCAGGGCGCGCAGCAGGCCGACCGTCATCAGGTTGTTGGCGGCCAGCACGGCGGTGGGCGCCCCGGAGCGACCGAACAGGCGCATCGCCGCCTGGTATCCACCCTCGACGCGGAACTCGCCCTGGTCGACCAGCACGTCGACACCGGCGTCGGCGCACGCGGCGACGAACGCGTCGTGGCGCTCGGCGCCGGGCGTCGTGTCCAGCGGGCCGGCGATGTGGGCGATGGTGCGGTGGCCGAGCTCGAGCAGGTGGCGGGCGGCGGAGGTGGCCCCTCCGGCGTTGTCGACCAGCACGGCGTCGGTCGGCCCCGGCTCGGGGAGCGTGCGGTCGACAAGGACGACCGGCACCCGCAGGGCGGCGAGGCTCTCGGCGGTCTCGGCGTCGTCGCGCGCCGGGGCGAGCAGCAGGCCGTCGACGCGTCCGCGCAACGCCGCCAGCACGTCATGCTCGCGGGCCGGGCTCTCGTCGGTGTTGCACAGCACCACCGAGTAGCCGGCGTCGTTGGCGACCGATTCGGCACCCTTGACCACGGCGGCGAAGAACGGGTTGGTGACGTCGGGCACGACCAGTCCGATCGCCAGCGTGCGTCCGGTCTTCAGCGAGCGGGCGGCGTCGGAGGGTTGGAAGCCGAGCGCCTCCATCGCCGCGGCGATCGACTCGGCGCGGCGGACGTGCTGGCCCTGGAGGTGGCGTGACACGCTGGACGTGGACACCCCGGCGGCGCGCGCGACGTCGGCGATCGTCGAACGAGGGGCGACCCTGGTATCGATACCAGCAATCGTTGTCCGGCCTCGCCCGGACGTCAAGTCGAACGCACGGCGCGGAAGCGACACCAGTGTCCGAAAGTCGGCCAAGGTTGGCTCGAAGGGCCGCGGGACGGCGGTCAGGCGGCGGGGGCGGCGCTGCGGGCGTACAGCACCGAGAAGTCGTGCACGCCGGGCGAGGCCGGGTCGTCGACGAGGCCGACCAGCTGCAGCGGCGTGGTGCCGCTCCACGCGCACGACAGTCCCGCCGGCGGGGAGTCGTAGCGCTCGCAGCCGAGGAAGAACGAGTGGGCGCCGTCCCATCCGGCGGCCGCCAGCAGGGCGTCGAGCGACGGGTCGTTGCTGTGGCCGATCCGGGCGTAGCGCTCGGCGTCGGCGAGCAGCGCGCCCGGCGTGGCGTACAGACGTGGCCCGAGCGCGGGAGGAACGACGGTGCGGAACGACCCGATCCCGGCACAGCCGAGGTCGGCGCGCAAGGCGTCCGTGGTCTGCGGACCGATCACGCCGTCGACGGCGAGCCCGTGCGACGCCTGGTAGCCGCGGGTGACCGCGGCCATCTGCGGCGACACCTCCGACGTCGGCTCTATCCACGAGCCGGTGAGCAATATGAGCGCCAGCCGGATCGTCTGGATCTCGGCGCTCGGGTCGGGGATCGGGTCGCTGGCGTCGGGGGCCGGCGGGTCTTGCGGTGCCAGCGAGACGTTGTTCCAGGCGTAGCACAGGTCGGAGCGTTGCACGCTCCCCTCGACCAGGCGGATGGCGTCGCCGACCGTCGGTGGGCGGGCGATCGTGCGCTGTAACGCCGAGATCTGTCGGTCGGACGCCAACGCGATCCCGTCGGCGCCGACGGTGTAGCTCCGGCGGCGCCACAGCGCGGCCGGCGCATCGGGATCGGGGAGCTCGACGACGAACGCGTGCGGGCTGGCCGCCACGACGCGGGCTCCGGCCCCGAGCGAGGTCGGGGTGCCCGGCGTGAGGGCGTCGCCGGCCGCCGTGACCGGGAGCGCGACCACCGCCGACACGGTGCCGTTCGGCTGATGGCACGACAGGAAGGCGAGGGCTCGGCCCTTCGTCGGATCGAGGGCGATCACGTCGTCGAGCACGGCACGGGACCCGTTGACGACCCCTCCGCCGCCGATCATCTGCACCGTCGTGCCGTCGCCGCACGGCGACAGGTACGCCTGCTGGATCCAGGTCACGCCGGCGAGCAGGTTGGGCGGCGGGGCCGGCGCGTGGTGGTCGTCGACGTCGACGACGTGGTGGATGTCGCTGCGGTGGTCGTCGTGCTCGCGGCGACCGCGGTCGGCGACGTGCTGGTCGTGCGTGGTCGTCGTGGTCGTCGTGCTCGAGGTCGAAGCGGCGGCGGCCAACGACGTCGCACCGGTCACCGCGACCACCGCCGCCACGACGAGGGCGATGGGACCGCGCGACACCGAGCGGCCGACCGGTGACATATGGGGCGAGGTTATCCAGCGCGCCCCTCGCCGACCGGGCATCAGTTCGGGACGTAGAGCCGAGATCGACAACGTCGTGGTGGCGTCGGACGCGTTCTCGTACCACGAGAGCGCGCCGTCCACGCCGTTGCCGCTGAAGGCCGGTGGTGTCGTACGTGTGCCCGGCTCGAAGGTGAGGCCGGCCACGGTCACCACCTCGTCGTTGTCGCTCTGGGTGGACTGGGTGGTCGGCACGAACCCGATCGACGTCAACGTCGAGCGGTACATGGCCATGGCCTCGGGGAGCGCCGTCGACGTCGTCAGGTCGACCACGGCGTGGTAGGTGTACTCGCCGTCGCCGAGGTAGTCGCTCGTGTTCAGCGAGTAGGCGATCACCGCGGCGTCCGGCGCCGTGGGCACACCGCCGGGGATCGGCACCGAGCCCGGCGATCTCGCCGAGCGCGTCGGTGGTCGGCCCGAGGAGTCCGCCGAGCACCGACGCTGCGCCGACGCCAGGTCGCTGCTGGCGGTGACGGCGGGCTCGAACGGCGGACGGGCGAGGTGCTGGTCGGCCCGGCGACCGACGTGGGCGCACCGGAGACGGCGGTGGTGCCGGCGGGGGTGTCCGGCCGGCGGCGGGGGTCGGAGCCGTGATGTCGAACGAGCCGTTGAGCGACAGATCGCTGGTGCCCTCGTCGAAGCCGGTCGATGTCACCGCCGAGGCGTAGGTGAGCCCGGTCGCCAGATCGCCGTGTCGAACACGATGGTGGTCTCGTCGGAGAGGCCGGTGTCGACGGTGAGCCCATCGGCCGGCATCGCCGCCGCGACCTGACCGACGAGACCGGCCGCATCGTCGGTCGCGTACGTGTAGGTGGTGGCGACCGAGGAGCCGTAGATGCTGCCCGACAGGCTCCCTCGGGTGAGCGTGCCACCGGCCGGCCGGGGGATGGCGCTCGACCAGCCGTCGAAGATCGCCACCGCGTCCGTCGTCGTCGGACCCTCGAAGCTCAGCCGCACGGTGTCGTAGTCCGCGTCGAGGAACTCGACGGCGTACACGGTGGGCGACGCGGCGTCGGCCACGGCGTCGAAGTCGACCCGCCGCAGCGTGCCCGAGTCGTTCTGGGCCGTGCTGTCGCTGCCGATGGTCATCCCGGCGTCGGCGAACGCGGTGAGGTAGAGGTCGGTGGCATCGGCGATCGGGATGCTCGGGATGAGCTCGACGTAGCCGTTGGCGCTCGTCTCGTCGTTCATGCGGGCGACGCTGACGCTGAAGTCGTCGACGAAACTGCCGGGCGGTGTCGGCACGCCGGCCGGCATCGGGCCGAACACCGCCAGCTCGGCGATGGCATCGTCGGTCGGGCCGAGGATCGACTCCGCCGCGCCGCGCACCTCGTCCAGGGTGGCGCCCGCCGACGACGGCGTGCCGGCCGGGGTGCGCTGCTGGGCCGAGCGGCGGACGGCGCGGCCGACGTCGACAGCGGCGCGAGGAACAGCACGAATCCGGTGACGAGCAGGGCGGTCGAGGTGCGGAAGACGGGGCGCATGGCTCTGCTTTCTCGGCGCGCGCGGTGGCGACCGGGAGCGGGCGGGCGGCGAGCGTAGCGGCCGGCGCCCCGACACGACCGCCGGCCGTTGCCGTCGGCGGCGGCCGGTCAGGTGGGCTTGGTCGCCCGCAGCGTGTACGTGCCGGCCAGGCGCTCGGGCTGGTCGCGGAGGCTCCATTCGCCGAGCTCGTCCGCCACCATGGCGTCACCGGCGGCGTTCCACGGCAGCGACATGTGCTCCTCGAGGGACGTGAACGTCATCCCGGCGTCCTGCAGCGCGGTGATGATCTGCCCGAGGCCGTGGTTGAACCCCACCGAATCCGGCGAGGCGATGTCGCCGTCGTGCTCGACGTAGGTCTTCGGCTCGGAGAAGAGCGTGCCGCGCGTCTCGAAGTACGGATACTCCACGACGAGCAACCCGTCGGGCCGCGGGTCGCACAGCGACCACGCCATGGGGTGGCCTTCGCGCATGAACAGCCGACCACCCGGGCGGAGCAACCCGGCCACGACGTCGGCCCAGCGGCGGACGTCGGGCAGCCAGCACAACGCGCCGATGCCGGTGTAGACGAGGTCGAAGCGTTCGCCGCCGAGCACCTCGATGGCGTCGTACACCTCGGCGCACACGTAGTCGATCGCCGTGCCGCACGCGGCGGCGAGCTGGCGGCCCACGTCGAGCGCCGGCGCGGAGAAGTCGAGCCCGGTCATCCGCGCGCCGAGGCGGGCGAGCGACAACGTGTCGGTGCCGATGTGGCACTGCAAGTGCACGGCGTCGAGGCCGCTCACGTCGCCGAGGCGCGGCACGTCGAAGCGCACGACGCCCGACAGGAAGTCGGGCTCGGTGCGGAAGCGGTCGAGGTCGTAGCCGGTGGCGTGCACCGGGACGCGGCTGTTCCAGTTGGCGCGGTTGATGCGCACGTAGTCGTCGTGCGGGTCGAGGTCGGCGTCGCTCATTGGTGCAGCGTGGCGCGCGGCGCTACCCCGCGTCGATCGCGTTGCGTGTGACCACCCCGGCGTACCAGCGACCGCTCGCCTTCACCGTGCGGACCTGGGTGTCGTAGTCGACGCGGACGATCCCGAAGCGGCGGTCGTAGCCCCACGCCCATTCGAAGTTGTCGAGCAGCGACCAGGCGAAGTAGCCGCGGAGGTCGACGCCCCGGTCGATCGCCCGCTTGGCGGCCCGAAGGTGCCCGTCGAGGAAGGCGACGCGGTCCGTGTCGTCGACCTCGCCGTCGACCGTGACCACGTCGGGGAAGGCGGCGCCGTTCTCGGTGACGTACAGGGGCGGCGGGTCGTACTCGCGCGACACGCGCACCAGCACCTCGTCGAGCCCCGTCGGGTCGATCTCCCAGCGCATCGCCGTCTTCGGCCGCCCGGTGTCGACCTTGGCCACGTGGTGCACCCCGACCCACGCCGGCTCACGCCGGGAGCTGTCGTGGGCCGCCTCGTCCGGCGGGTCGGCCGCCGCGACCGTGTGCCGGCTGTAGTAGTTGATCCCGAGCGCATCGAGCGGCGCCGCGATGACGGCGGCGTCGCCGTCGTGGATGTGCTCGAGGCCCGAGATCGGCTCGAACGACGCCAACACGTCGTCGGGGTACGAGCCCCGGAGGACGGGATCGAGGAACAGGCGGTTGCACTGGCCGTCGACCTGGCGGGCCACGGCGACGTCCTCTTCGCGGTCGGACGCCGGGTCGACGGGGTAGAGGTTGAGCGTGATGCCGTACTCGTGGTCGGGCCTGGTGGCGCGCATCGCCGACACCGCCAGGCCGTGCCCGAGCAACAGGTGGTGGGCGGCGCGGATCGACGCCGCCTCGTCGTGGCGGCCCGGCGCGTGGTGCCCGCTGGCGTAGCCGAGGAACGCCGAGCACCACGGCTCGTTGAGCGTGGTCCAGGCGGTGATGCGGTCGCCGAGGCGGTCGTGGATCGCGGTGGCGTACTCGGCGAACCGCGTCGCCGGTGTCGCGCGCCGGCCACCCGCCGGTGTCCTCCAGCGCCTGGGGGAGGTCCCAGTGGTACAGCGTGACCCACGGCCGGATGCCAGCGGCCAGCAGCTCGTCGACCAGCCGGGAGTAGAAGTCGACGCCGGGGTCGTGGAGCGGACCGCGTCCGTCCGGCTGGACGCGGGGCCAGGCGATCGAGAAGCGGTAGGCGTTGATGCCGAGGTCGGCCATGAGCGCGACGTCGTCGCGGTAGCGGTGGTAGTGGTCGCAGGCGACGTCGCCCGTGTCCCCGTTGAGCACCTTGCCGGGCGTGTGCGAGAAGCGGTCCCAGATCGATTCACCGCGGCCGTCCTCGGACACCGCACCCTCGATCTGGTAGCTGGCGGTTGCGGTGCCCCACAGGAATCCGGCGGGGAAGCGGGTGGCGGTCGCCGCGCTGTCGTCGGCCGTCGTCGTCATCGTCTCGTCCTCTCGTGCGGTGCGCCACACCGTACCCACCGTCGAGCTGGTGGCTAGCGTGCGCCCATGGACGTGGGCGACCTCCTCGACGACCTCTTCGGACGCATCCCCGAGGAGGTGCACACCGCCGTCGACGGGCTCGACGCCGACGTCCTCAGGCGGACGGTCGTCCCGGGGACGAACCCGATCGGCTGGTTGGTCTGGCACCTGACAAGGGTGCAGGACTCACACGTCGCCGAGGCGTGGGAGGTCGAGCAGCTGTGGAGCTCGGGAAAGTGGGCGGCGCGCTTCGGCCTCGATCCCGATCCCCACAACACCGGCTACGGCCACACCCCCGACGACGTGGCGAGCGTGCGGCCGGACAGCGCCGCGGCGCTCGTCGACTACTTCGACGCCGTCGATGCCCGCACGCGCGGCTACCTCGCCGAGCTGACGCCCGAGCGGCTCGATCGCATCGTCGATCGTCGCTGGACCCCGCCGGTCACGCTCGGCGCGCGGCTGATCAACATCGCCGACGATTGCATCCAGCACGCCGGCCAGGCGGCGTACCTGCGCGGCCTGCTCGAGCGCTGACGTCACCGGGCCGGAGCTACCGCGAGCACCTCGTCGATCACCGCGGCGACGTCGGCATCGCGCGTGCGGTGGTTCACGATGCAGGCGCGCAGCGCGAACCGGCCGTCGAGCGTCGCCGAGGACAGGTAGACGTGGCCGCGAGCCACGAGATCACCCAGGATGCGTCGATTGCATGCGTCGACAGCGTCGCCGTCGCCACCGATCCAGCGGAAGCACACCGTGCTCAGTTCGACCGGCGCCAGGCGCTCCAATGACGGCTCGGCGTCCACGAGGTCGCCCAGGCGGGCGGCGAGTCGTAGGTTCTCGGCGATCGCGCGCCGATAGGTGTCGAGCCCGTGGTAGCGCAGCGACAGCCACAGCGGCAGCGCACGGAAGCGACGCGTCAGCTCGAGCGACTCGTCGAAGAAGGCGAAGCCCTCGGTGGGGTGCTCGCTGAACGTGGCCACGTAGTCGCCGGCATCGGCGAACGCGTGCCGGGCGACGTCGCGGTGGCCATGCAGGAGCATGCTGGAGGCGATCGGCTGGAACAGCCACTTGTGGGCGTCGAGCGACAGCGAATCGGCGCGGTCGATGCCCGCGAACCGCTCGGGGACGGCCATCGCGGCCGGAGCGCCGTACGCGCCGTCGACGTGCAGCCACACGTCGTGGCGGCGTGCCACGTCGGCGATCTCGGACAGCGGGTCGATCGCTCCGGTGTTGGTCGTGCCCGCCGACGCGACGACGGCGACCGGTTTGCGCCCGGCGCGCACGTCCGCATCGAGAGCGGCCTCAAGCGCGTCCACGTGCAGGCGGAACGAGTCGTCGACGGGGAGCACGCGCCGATTGCCGCGGCCGAGGCCGAGCAGCCTCACGGCCTTGTTGATCGACATGTGCACCTCGGAGGAGGCGTACACCACGCCGGGTTTTGGTGCCGTCCTCGATCGTTCCCTGTGACGCCTCTCGGGCCATCGCCAGCGCCATCAGGTTGGCCGCCGATCCGCCACCGACGAAGCTCCCGACGAACCCTGCGCAGCCGATCGCTCGGGCGAGCCATTCGACGACGGTGCGCTCGATCGTCACCGCCGCCGGACCCGAACGCCAAGCCGTGACGTTCTGGTTGAGCACCGACGCGTAGAGGTCGGCGACGGCGGCTACAGGCTCGCCCGATCCCAACACGTAACCGAAGAACCGGGCCGTTGTCGCTCGCGAGTGCCTGGCGACGAGGGCGAGGTCGTCGAAGGCGGCGACGCCGACACCATGTTCGGGCGGCGGACCGATGAACGCCGCGTCCGTCGTGTCGCCGTCGACGCCGGGGAAGATCGGTGCGGCATCGAGCGCCTCGAGATGTGCGTGGCTTCATCGGCGACCCGTCGGGCGAGGTTGCGGAACTCGTCGGGTCGCAGGTCCAGTGGCGGCATCGCAACACGGTATGCCGCGCCGCGACGCGACCCGGCTCGGTCGCGAGCTCCGGAGGCCGGGCCGGGGGTTGTGTCACACCTGCCGCGGTGGACGACCCCGACGCCGACCTGGAGGCGATGTCGCGAGCCGAGCTCCTGACCGAAGCGCGCCGGCTGCGGGCTGGGATCCGCAACCATCGCGACACCAGCGGGCATGACCTGTGCTGGCACCACCCGGACCTCTGGGCGCTGGTGCCCGATCCTCCGGGGGCGATGCCCGTCGTGCCGGAGTGCCCCAGTTCATGCGGGGATGCATCCGCTACCGGGCATCGCTCGATGCCGAGCTCCCCGACGCACCGCGCTCGACCGCCGAGTTCGCCGAGGAGGATCACTGACGGTGTGACCGCCGAAGTGTGAGCCACGCGTGGAATACCGCGGAATTCCGCACGCGTGGCTCACACTTCGCCGTCTGCCGGCGGTCGACTTGAGAACGCCGTCAGCCGTCGGGGCACGGGGCCGTGCTCGGGTGCGCGCCGTCGATCCAATCGGCCTCGAACCGGGAGGCACACATCCCGATCGCCGATCGCTCGATTCCGAACACGCGTCGTCGAAAACCGAGCGTCGCGTCTCCGGCGCGCAGCCACTTCGCAACCGCCCGACAACCGCATCGGGTCAGTCTCGAGCCGCATCGTCAACCGGCCGGCACCGTCGCGCTCGACCCCGTCATCGGGGGTCGGCTCGACCTCGCCGGCCTCCTCGAGGAAGTAGAGAATCCGTGAACCGCACACCTTCCGTCGTCGCCCTGGCCGGCATCGCCGTCACCGCCCTGGCGGCCGGCACGGCCGCCGCCGGGACGCCGCCACCGTCGTCGGCTCCGATCGACCTCGGCGCCGTCGATCCGACGAACATCCGGCTCGACGCGCGGGCCTTGTTGAGCGCCGACCTCGTCGTCGACGACATCCCCACCGGAGCGCTGTCCGACCCGGCCAACGGCCGCACGCCTCCGTATCCCGGCCAGGTCGTCCCCGGGTTCTCCGGCGTGGTCGCCAACGACGACGGCACCTACTGGGCGATGCCCGACAACGGCTTCGGGACGATCGAGAACTCGACCGACTTCCTGCTGCGCCTGTACCACGTCACGCCGGACTGGGAGACCGCCGCCGGCTGGCAGCGGAGAGATCGCTGTCGACGACTTCATCTCGCTCCGTGATCCGAACAACGTCATCGGCTTCCCGATCGTCAACGAGGACACCCCCGAGCGCTTGCTCACCGGCGGTGATCTCGACATCGAGTCGGTGCAGCGCACACCGGATGGGACGTTCTGGATCGGCGACGAGTTCGGGCCGTTCATCGTCCACTTCGACGCCGACGGCGTGCTCCTGGCCGCGCCGATTGATCCGCCGTTCGGGATGTCGCCGCAGAACCCGCATCTCGGCGACGCCGCCCCGGGCGTCGAGCGCAGCCGCGGCATCGAGGCGATGGCGTTGTCGCCCGACGGCACCAAGCTGTACCCGATCAGCGAGGGCGCCCTCACCGGTGACGAGGATCAGGCTGCGGCGCTACATCTACGAGGTCGACGTGGCGACCGGCGCCTACACCGACCGGTCGTGGCAGGTGCACACCGAGGCGCCGGCCGACATGATCGGTGACGCCCAGGCGATCGACGACCACCGGCTCCTGGTCCTCGAGCGCGACGGCTTCCAGGGGATCAACAGCGCGTTCAAGCGCCTCTATGTGCTCGACCTGTCGGCGCCGGACGACGCCGGGTTCGTGTCCAAGGACCTGGCCGTCAACCTGCTGTGGATCGACAACCCCGACGGCATCGGCGAGGGGCGCCCCGAGGGCGGCCTCGGGCTCGGCCCGGTGTTCTCGTTCCCGCTGGAGTCGGTGGAGACGGTGGTGATCCTCGACGACGGGCGGGTGCTGGTGGCGAGCGACAACAACTACCCCGGCGGCAACGGCCGCATCCCCGGCACACCCGACGACACCGAGATGATCATCCTGTCCGCCGGCGAGGCGCCGACGGCCTGATCGCTGAGGACGGCGCGGCGTTCGCCGTTCGGCCACCGTCTGCCTCGGCCTCGTGAGCCTGCGTCCGTAGCTCGGCGCGAAGCTTCACGAGGCCGAGGCGGATGCGCGACTTGGCGGTGCCTTCCGGGATGCGGAGCCGCGCGGCGAGCTCGCGGACCGTGCACGAGCCGAAGTAGGCGAGCGTGAGGGCATCGTGTTGTTCGCAGGGCAGGCGATCGATCTCGAGCACGGGCGGCGCGGCGATCGCGATCGACGGCTGCGATGTCTGTCGACGACTGTCTCGCCCGCGTTCAGATTGGCGACGAGCGCGCCGAATCGGGTCAGAACGGCGTCGGGATCATCAGCGGCTCGAGATCCGGCTCGCGGTAGTCGCCGGCGTTCCTGACGCTCGGGGAACTGACCTGCTTGGGCGTCAGCGGCTCGTAGGGAACCTGGCCGAGGAAGTGGGTGATCAGGTTCAGTCGCCCGCGCTTCTTGTCGTCGGTGCGCACGACGTGCCACGGCGCCCACGCCGACGTGGTCGCCGCGAACATGTCGTCCTGGGCGCGGGCGTAGTCGTACCAGCGGCTGTACGACTTGAGGTCCATGTCCGACAGCTTCCAGATCTTCCGCGGGTCGTCCACGCGCTCTGCAGCCGCTTGGTCTGCTCGGCCTCGCCGACCTCGAGCCAGTACTTGAGCAGCACGACCCCCGAGTCGACCATCGCCTGCTCCACCCCGGGCGCCATCTGCAAGGAACCGTTGGCCTGCTCCTCGGTGCAGAAGCCCATCACCCGCTCGACGCCGGCGCGGTTTACCAACTGCGGTCGAAGATCACCACCTCGCCCGCGGCCGGCAGGTGCGGGATGTAGCGCTGGATGTACATCTGCGACTTCTCCCGCTCGGTCGGCGACGGCAGCGCCACGACGCGGAACACGCGCGGGCTCACCCGTCCGGTGATCGCCTTGATCGTGCCGCCCTTGCCGGCGCTGTCGCGACCCTCGAAGAGGATGCAGATCTTGGTGCCCGAAGCCTTGACCCATTCCTGCAGGGCCACCAGCTCCGCTTGCAGCCTTTCCAGCTCCGCCTCGTACTCCTTGCGCTTCATCTTCGTCACGTCAGAGGCTCCTCACGGTCCCGCGGCTGGTGCGCGTCAGCATCCCATTCCTCCCACGAACGGAACCACACCGCGTACGTGTCGCTGGCTAGCCGAGGACGGCGCGGAGCGCGTCGAGGCGGCTCGGCACGACCCGATACCACACCCACAGCCCGCGCTTCTCACGCTCACCAATCCGGCGTCGACGAGGATCTTCATGTGGTGGCTGACCGTCGGCTGCGACCGGCCCGAGGGCTCGACGAGGTCGCAGGCACACACCTCTCGGCTTCCGGCCGCAGCGATGACGAGAGCAGCCGAAGACGGATCGGGTCGGCCAACGCGGCGAACGACTGGGCGAGAACTACGGCCTGGTCCTCGTCGAGAACGTCGGTCGCGCACGGGGCGCAGCACGAGATCGGATCGAGGGTGGATCGTCTGCGTTAACCATGACCAGACCATATCGAAGGTCATCGAAGAATTCCATTGACATTCATCGATTCTCGGTACAGTACTCGTCACATTGACAAACGTCAATGTATTGCCACTTCCCAAGGAGGAAATGATGTCCCGAGTCCAGCTCGCACTCAACGTCGCCGATCTCGACGCCTCCATCGAGTTCTACACCAAGCTGTTCCAGACCCCGACCGGCCAAGGTCCGCGAGAACTACGCCAACTTCGCCATCGCCGATCCGCCGCTCAAGCTCGTGCTGTTCGCCGGCGAGGGCGAGCCGGGCACCCTCAACCACATCGGCGTCGAGGTCGAATCCACCGACGAGGTCGAGCGCGGCCACGCCCGGGCATGGCCGAGGGCTCGACCAGCGGTGCAGGAGCAACGTGTCCTGCTGCTTCGCCGTTCAGGACAAGGTGTGGGTCACGGGCCCGACAACGCGTGGGAGTTCTACACCGTGCTCGCCGACGCCGAGACGATTGGTTGCGACATCTCCAGCGCCGACCGGTTGCGCGGCCGAGATGTTGACGCCTCCGAGACCACCCGCCGCTGCTGCGGCTGACCAGACGATGGCCGCCGACCGTCGAGTCCATCGATCTCGCCGATCAACCCGAGACCGGCACCGGCGAGCTGCGCCTCGACCTGACCCGGCGCCTCGCCGCCGAGGCATCGGCACCGCGTTCCTGGTGATCGCCGTGATCGGTTCGGGGATCATGGCCAGCCGACTGTCACCCGACGACGTCGCACTCCAGCTGCTCGAGAATGCGGCCGCCACCGCCGGGGCGCTTGATCGGCCTGATCCTGATGTTTGGCGCGGTGTCCGGCGCGCACTTCAACCCGGTCGTCACCCTCGTCGACCGGCTGTTCGGCACGATCTCGACCGGCGACGCCGTCGCCTACACGGCCGCCCAGATGGCCGGCGGCTGCGTCGGCGCCGTGATCGCCAACGTGATGTTCGAGCTCCCCGCCATCGAGGTCTCGACCCACGTCCGGTCCTCGGGCGCCCTGTGGCTGTCCGAGGTCGTCGCCACCGATCGGCCTGCTGCTCGTGATCCACGGCTGCGTCCGCGCCGGGCGCGGCGACATCGTCGCCCTCGCCGTCGGCGTGTGGATCGGCGGGGCCTACTGGTTCACCTCGTCGACCAGCTTCGCCAACCCCGCCGTCACCATCGCCCGCACCCTGTCGGACAGCTTCGCCGGAATCGCCCCGTCCTCGGCGCCGATGTTCATCGCTCATGCAGCTCGATCGGCGCCCTCGTCGCCTTCGGGCTTGATCCGCTTCCTCTACCCGCCTGCTCCTTCGCCTTCGAGTCACCACCATGCCCGACCTCGGCCCGGACCACGTCGGCGACGACCGGCACCCGTCGTGCTGTTCCTGTGCGTGCACAACGCGGGGCGTTCGCAGATGGCCTGGCTGGCTCACCCATCTCGCCGGTGATCGCGCGTGGCCTGTTCCGGGGCACCGAGCCGGCGTCGAGATCAATCCCGCCGCGATCGCCGCGATGGCCGAGGTCGGCATCGACATCACCGCGAGTTCCCCAAGCCCTGGACCGACGAGATCGTCGAGGCCGCCGACGTCGTCGTCACGATGGGCTGCGGCGATGCGTGCCCGTTCTTCCCCGGCAAGCGCTACGAGGACTGGGAGCTCGACGACCCTGCCGGCCAGACGTCGCCGCCGTGCGACCCATCCGCGACGAGATCCGCACGACGCGTCGCGCGCCCTGCTCGACGACCTCGTGAAGGCGTAGGTGACTGGTCTACGTCGGCGCGTTCACCTCAATCCAGCAAGTGGATTGTGAACGCGAGCGCGAAGCCGAGCGTCGTGAGCACGCCGCCGACTTGCCTGCGTGCTCGACGCTTCGGGCATCATCGTGTCGGCGAGCATCGTGAGGATCGCACCGGCCGCGAAGGTGAGCACGAACGCGACCACGTCCGCGCGAGCGAGTCCTGGAAGATCCCGTAGCCGGCCACGACGCCATCCCCGACACGAGCGCGATCGCGATCCACATCCACATGATCCATGACGTGGTCCGGCCGCTGGTGTCGCAACCCGGAGGTCGACGAAGATCGACTCGGGCAAGTTCGAGATGAAGACGGCGACGAGATACGCCGCACCCACCGCGCCGCCCTGGAAGATCGGTCAGGCCGATCACCGTCGACTCGGGGATCCCGTCGAGCACCGTGCCGAGCACGATGGCCAGCGCATAGCCGCTTCACTGTCCGCCGTTGGCGTCCTTGCGCTGGCCGCCACCGTCGCGATCGATCAACCCGTCGCCGACGAAGAAGACCACGCATCCGACGAAAAGCCCACCGATCCACCGCTGTCGTCCCGGTCGACGTGTCGGCCGCCTCCTCGACGAGGTCGAACGCCACCGCGCTGATCGAGCACGCCGCTGCCGAAGGCCATGATCAGCCCGATCACGCGCCGGCTGATCGTGAAGCGCGGGCCGACGAGCGGCGCCGATCACCAGCGACGACGCGGCGAGGAGTCCCCAACCGAATGCGGCGGCCATCGGTCGCTCCCGTCGGTCCCAGGGGGTCGAGGCCGCTACGCGGGCGTCGAGCGGTTCGATGTCGCCGGGAACCCAGGTCTTGTCGAACCAGGGCTCGAGCGGGCCGTAGAGCCGGAGGATGGCGAACCACTTCTTGCCGGGGACGGTCTGGATCCAGTTGCCGGGTTTCGTCGGGTGAGGTCGGTCCGAACGTGAGGGTGATCGATCCGTCGGCGTTGGTGGCCAGCGGCTCGCGGGTGTTGTTCTTGCTGGGGTACGGCTGGCCGGTCTGCAGCTCGGATCGGGTCTGGGGGTCGTAGACGACGACCGACCAGAAGTCCTTGGCCGGGACTCAGGCGGGACGGTGAGCCGGTAGCGGCGGGCTCCGTCGAGGTACTCGCCTCGCTGTCGTGGTCGGCCATTGCGTACTGCGATCCGACGCCGGGGATGCGCAGCGCCATCGCCGGGGTGTTCACGGTGGCGACGTAGAAGAACATCGTGCGGGCGTCGAGGTTGCGCCCGCCCGCCCCGTCTTCGCGGAGCCAGCGGTAGTCGTTGCCGACGAACCGGTCTTCCACTGACGGTTCGGAACAGGTACGCCTCGGGGTCGCGGGTCTTGAACGCGATGGCCCGGGCCGTGCCGTTGGCGACCGTGGCGGCCTCGGTGAGCAGGGCCCGCATGCGGTCGTCGGGCGCGAACGCGTTGCCCTTGCTGATGCCGATCGAGGCGAGCAGGCCTGGTTTCGGGATCGATCACGTCGAGCGGTTCACGCTGGATCACCGCGTCGAGCTCGTCGAAGAACGAGACGTCGTTGGCGTGGATCGTGTTGAACTCCTTCCCGGACAACGAGATGAACTCCATCGCGGGGGGAGCGTCCGCTTGGGAGAGCGGGTAGACGCGAAGCCCGTCGTGGAATTCGGTCGGCGCGTCGGGCTCTCCGTCGACGAGCAGGCCGCGGATGATCAGCCAGTTGATTCGCGACGGTGACTCCGACACGAAGTGCCCGTCGGGAATCGGACCGTCGTATCCGGCGGGCACGATGAGGTACTTGCCGCCCTGCTCCCGATCGGGACCGGGCGGCCCATGTCGGTGACGAACCGGAACCAGGCGTCGTTGACCGTGCTCGGGCCGCAACCCGGCGGGATCTCGACGACGGTGGGGCCGTCCCGCTCGAGGTCGAGGATGCCCGAGACGTACACGGTGTCGGTGTTGCCGGTCAGGAACAGCGAGTCCGAGTCCAGCAGGTGGTCGAGGATGCCGACCTGGTGACAGGCCGTGACGCCGACCTCCTCCATTCCGATGCGCATCGCTTCGAGCGACGCCGCCGGCACCCCGTTGAGGAACACCTCGACACCCCGGAGGAAGTCGAGGTGATCGTAGAGGAGTCGGGCCGTCGCCTCGGTCGGGAAGCCGTCGGTGAACTCGAGCGTGCCGATGCGGGTCCGACCCGATCGGGCGTCAGGATCTTGGCCGGAATCGGTGTGTTGTAGCCCTCGGGTGTCACGCTGTCGCCCATCGGCGTCCTCTCCTCGGGGTGCACGGCTCGTGGTGGCATCCGTGCTGCCGCGACGGGTACGTCGCCACCTATCCCTGCTCGGCATCACCCGCGACGGGTGATCGCCGGTGGCGACACGGCCGTCCTCGCTGAGGAGGAGGCGTTGAGCAGGTAACGGGTGCCGACGACGCTCGGTGCGTAGCCGGTGGGCTGAATGCGTTCGGCGAGTGCGGCGGCGGCTCGCCAGCCAGTGCAGTGCCCGGGTGCGACGATCCGCGGGGCGACGAGCTCGGCGAGGTCGCGCACGGTCGGTTCGATGCGGTCCTCGACGGTTGCGCCGGCGAGGTGGTAGCCGCCGAGCAGGAGGTCGACCGGTTGATCGGGAAGCAGCCGCCGTGCTTCGAGGCCGACGTTGACGACGCCGGCGTGGGAGCACGCGGTGAGCACCGTCGTGCCCCGGCCGCGCACGTTGGCGGCGAGGAAGCGCTCGTCGTGGATGCCCGGGTCGAGGGTCACCTGGTCGCCGTGCCAGCTGTGGTGGCCCGGCAGGCCGGTCTCGTAGCTGGTCTGGCGCGGGATGTCGCCGCTGGCGAGGAAGAGATCGCCGATCTTCGTGCATGTCGGCGTGGGTGACGATGGCGCCGCCGGCCGCTTCGATCGCTTCGATGGTGGGCTCCGGCGGGAGCATCGCGAAGTTGTCGAATGGCGTCAGGATCCCGCGCGGTCGGGCCGGTCCGGGTGGACGTCGACGACGAGCGGCGAGCGACCGGCACGTTCGCGGGCCGCGGCGATGGCGGCGACGACGGTGGTGATGCCGCCGGAGTGGTCCCAGTGCCAGTGCGACAGGAACAGCACGTCGATGCTGGACAGGTCGACGGCCAGCCGTTCGGCGTTGGCGAGCCAGACTTCGCCATAGGGGCCGACGTCGAACAGCACCGTTGCCGTTCGGTCGCCCTGTCGTGCGGTGGCGAGCGCCGAGAAACCGTGACACGCGACGCAGAGATGGTCGAACACCACGACGCAGTCATGACCGTCGTGCTGGCCGCTGGGCGGGACGCCCCGAGCAGGTACGCGATCTCGGGAAGCTGCGGGATCCCGGGGCCGATGCTCGAGAGCGTGTCGGTGGCGTTGTCGACGACGATCGTGATGGTGAGCTCGTCGAGCTCGGCCGTGCTCGCGAGCGGTGTCATCGGCGTGCTAGTGCTCGGGCTTGGGGTGGATGCGGTAGTGGAGGACGAGGAACGGCAGCCCGAAGACCCAGAAGGCGTGCTCGGCCCGCAGCTCGTCGTCCTCGACGTAGACGTCGAGCTGCTCGGCGAAGCCGTGCACCGCCAAGCGCCGTGAGCTCTCTGGTGGCCGGGTCGATGTAGGTCAGGTAGTGGCCCGGGTGCTCGAGGTCGCTGCGGCTGGTCAGCACGAGGCCGCCGCCGGGCCGGGAGCGGGGCGCGAGGGTCGCGGTGAAGCTGGCCTGGGGGACCGGGAAGCCGACGCTGACGTACCCGCGGCCGTCATGCCGGTAGGTGGTGTAGATGCCGACGTAGATCGGCTCGTCGTTGTCGGCGAACGACCGGATCCAGCCCCGGACGGCGAGACGTCGTCGCCGGCCGAGCGTGATGGTGTCGATGCGGCTGCGGATCCCGCGTAGGGCCTCGCGCTGGTTCATCGGCACGCTGGCCTGGCCGAGCGGCCGGGCGACCAGCGTGCGGTACAGCAGGTAGCCCGGCCGCACCCACAGCCGCCACTCCGGGACGATGTCGAGCGTGAACCGCGTCGTGTGCTCGTAGAACTCCCGCACCCGCGGGTCGACGTGCGCCGGGTCGAAGTCCGGTCCGGCCAGCTCGTCGAGCGACGCGACGATGCCGACGTCGGCCGCGTCCGCGACGTAGGTGCCGCCGAGCACCTTGGCCAGCCCGCGACGTAGCCGGTGCCGACGTACCGGGTACGCGGGCCTCCAGCGGCACGACGAAGGGCAGTCCTCGGCCGGCACCCGCTCGGCCAGCAGGCTCACCTGCGGGTCACGGAACACCAGCGCCGACAGCGACCGGTAGGCGAGCACCGTCGTGCTCGCCACCGCCGCCGCGGACCGGTCGCGACGCGTCGGCGGCCGCAGGCCGACCGCGGCGCCGACCAGCGGTCCCAGCGCCACCTTCTGCGGGCGCAGGCCATGGCGCCGACGGCCGCCCCGGCCGACGCGCCCACGGCGACGGGCCCGGCGCCGGTGAGCGGCCGGCCGCCCACCCGAGGGAGCGGCCAGCGCGCCGCTCGCGGCGATGCGCTGCCACAGACGCCGGGATCTCGCCCGGCCGTTGCCGCGCCCGGGCCACCGCCTCCGACGCCCCCAGCCCGATGGCGCCGGCCGCCGCGCCGACGAGGGCCACCTTCACTCCCCGGTGGCCGGTCAACGCGGCACCGGCCAGGCCGCCGATGACGCCTGCCGAACCGACCTGCCCGAGCCGGCTCGGATCGGTCCCCCCAAGCTCCCGTTCCACCGTGGCAACCTAGCCAGCGACGGTCACGGACGCGACCGACCTAAAAGTTTGACATCGTCCGCTGGTCGTCCGGCGGTTGGTCTATCGGGGTCGAATCACGACGGCCGCCTTGCCGGCGATGCGTCCGGCCGTGAGGTCACGGATGGCGTCGGGAACGTGTTCGAGGTCGACGGTTCGATCGATGACCGGCACGACAGCGCCGCTGGCCAAGTGGACGGCGAGGCGTTCGAGGATCGTGTGGTGCTCCTCTTGTTGACGAAGCCCTCGAGGCGCTGCCTCACGACCAGCGACAGCCCCAACGCTTGGAAGGTGACGCCCGACGAACCCCCCGGTCCATCGTCGCCGGGGCGCACGTGCGGGGTACGTCGTCGCCGACCTCGATGACCCGTCCGGCGACGTCCGCCCCGGGAACCGGGCGCTTCGGCTTGGTGACCCCGTACCCGGCGAGACGAATCAGGTACGGGATGCTCGTGAGGAGGTGGGCCACGCCTCGGTCGACGCCTGCCCGCGTGCACCTCGACCAGCACCTGCGTCGACGCGATCTGTGGCCGGTCGATGGTGCGCAGCTCCAGCACCTCGGCGGCCGTGCCATAGCGGTCCTGGACGATTGCGTGGATGGCGTGATTCTCGCCTGGTTCAGGACGTGACGGCATCAGCGGTAGGTACGTTGAGGTGGGGTCGCGAGCGAACGGAGCGGGGATGGACACCGGAGAGCCGGGCGGATCTTCGGTTGGTTCTTCATCGGCACCTTCATCACCAGCATCCCCGCCCGGCTCCTCTTCATCCACGGGCTCGACACCAGCTGGACCGACACGCGGCTTCATCCCTGGCGCCGTCTCCGACAGAGCTGCAAGCTCGGCTCGATCCTTGAGTTCGGAGTGATCGCCACCAATGTCGCAACGGCGGTCGTCCTCTACCCGCTCGTGAAGCGACTGAGCGCCACCTCGGTCTCGGCTATGTCACCGCTCGCATCATGGAGTCGGTCTTCATCGCGATCGGCCTTATCAGCATCATCACGGTCATCGACGTGAATGCGCTTGGAGGGGGGCCAGTGGCGCGGACGCCGCCGCGCTCGAGGCACAAGGCAACACCCTGGTGTCGATCTATGACTGGGCCTTCCAGTTCGGGCCCGGACTTGTTGTGGGCTTCGGGAACGGCCTGATGCTGGGCTACCTGATGTACCGCTCCGGCCTCGTGCCTCCGTCGCATGGCGATCTTGGGTCTCATCGGTGGCCCGCTGCTGATCCTGTCGTTCGTGCTGATCCTGTTCGGGGCCTACGACAACGGGTCGACGACCTTCGGGCCTGCTGGCGCTGCCGGAGATCGCCTGGGAGGCGTCACTGGCATCTACTCCGCGTGGAAGGGCTTCAGGCCATCTCGATTCCCGACACCGAGCCGGCGGTGGCGTAGCGGACCGCGTTCGTCTCCGCCGGCAATAATCATCTAGCTGGGTGATGTGGTCGGGGAGGCGGGATTCGAACCCGCGACCTCCTGCTCCCAAAGCAGGAGCGCTACCAGGCTGCGCTACTCCCCGGACCCGGTCAGGCTAACCCCGCCGCGGCGGCGTTCTCCGGAGCCAGGTGCACCGAAACGGTGCATCTGGCTGCGGAGAACGAATGCGACCCGCGACGACCGACGTTCAGGCCTTGGCGGCGGCCTTCGCCAGTCGCTTGGCGGCGCGCCCGATCGGCTCGATGGTGCGCTGGTCGAGGTCGGGGAGCTCGGTGCCGTTGCTGAACAGCACGCGGTAGCGCTGCCAGTTGAAGCCGTTGGCGAGGATGACCTTGCCCTCGGTGCCCTCGGCGACGTCGGGCAGGTCGACGATGGCACGCACACGGTCGCCCATGCGCAGGTCGAGCTGGTCGGCGTGCGGGTGGGCAAGCGCGTGCGGCTTGTACAGAGGCATCGCCGTCATTCTGCCCGAACCGGTCACCGCCGGAGACATCCATCGGAGGTCGAGTCGGAGCCCCGCCCGGCGGCGAGGGTCAGGGCTCGGCGAAATTATCGATCAGCACCGGCACCGATGTCACCACGGTGTTCGGCCGGTACAGCAGCCGCGCCTTGAGGGCGAACGCCGACTGGTTGTGCAGCCACTGCGTCTTCCACTGCGTCACGAACTCGGGGATGATGACGGTGATGACGTCGTCGACGGTGTCGGCGTCGAGCTCGTCGAGGTAGCGCAGCACCGGTCCCGTGAGCTCGCGGTACGGCGACAGGATCGTGTGCACGGGGATCGGCACGCCGAAGCGCTCCCAGGCCAGGGCGAGCTGCTCCTGCTCCTCCGGGCCGGTCACCACCGACACCGCGATCAACCGGTCCGGCGCCAGCTCGCGGGCGTACTGGATGGCGTCGAGAACTCCGCGGTGCACGCTGCCGACGAGCACGACGACGGTGTGGGTGTGGCGCTGGGGCTTGTACCCCGGCTCGGCCTGCACCGCGTCGCGCACCTTGCGGTAGTGGCGCCCGATCGAGCGGAAGAACACCACGAGCACGGGGATGAACACCGCCGGGATCCAGGCCCCGGCCGTGAACTTCGACACCACCACGATCAGCGCCACGAGGCCCGTGGCGAAGCAGCCGACACCGTTGATCAGGGCCGAGCCGCGCCACCGCCCGTCCTTGTGGCGGAAGTGGTGCACCACCATCCCGGCCTGGCTGAGGGTGAACCCGGTGAACACGCCGAAGGCGTACAGCGGGATCAGCGCCGTGATGTTGCCCTTGAAGACCACGATCAGCAGCCCGGCGACGACGGCGAGGAAGATGATGCCGTTGGAGAACACCAACTTGTCGCCGCGGTTGGCCATCTGGCGGGGCAGGTAGCCGTCCTGGGCGATGATCGAGCCGAGGCGCGGGAACCCGGCGTAGGCGGTGTTGGCGGCGAGCACCAGCACGAGGAAGGTGGCGATCTGGGTGATCCAGAACAGCGCGTTGCGGCCCCCGTAGATGTACTCGGCCATCAGGGCGATGCCGGTCGGGTCGTTCTCGCCCCGGTACGGCTGGAGGTGTGACGCCAGGATCGACACGCCGAGGAAGCAGGTGCCGAGGATCAGACCCATGTAGGCGAGCGTCTTGGAGGCGTTGACCGCGGCCGGCTTCTTGAAGTCGGGCACGCCGTTGCTCACCGCCTCGACGCCCGACAGTGCGACCGCGCCCGACGAGAACGCCCGCAGGAACATCATGATGCTGAGCGACTTGGTCTCGCTGGCGTAGAACTGGGCCTCCTCGGAGAGGTCCTGCAGCGGGATCGGCCCGACGTGCTGCACGAACACGCGGTAGAAGCCGACCCCGATCAGCAGCACGAGCATGCAGGATGTAGAGGTACGTCGGCGGTGCGAACAGGGCGCCCGACTCGCGCAGGCCGCGGAGGTTGGCCACCGTGATGATGGCGATGATCACGAGGCACAGCGGCACCCGCCAGCCGTTGGAGAAGCCGAAGCCGGACTGCATCGCCAGCACGCCGCCGGCGATCGACACCGCGACGGTGAGGATGTAGTCGGTGAGCAGCGAGGCGCCGGCCACGAGCGACGGGCGTGGGGCCGAGGTTGACGCCCGACACGATGTAGGCCCCGCCGCCGGACGGGTAGGCGTGGATCGTCTGGCGGTACGACAGCACCACGATGAACAGCAGGATCGCCACGACGATCGCGATCGGCACCAGCTCGTGGAAGGCGAGCGCGCCGATGCCGGCGCTGCCCAACAGGACGATGAGGATCTCGTCCGTGGCGTACGCCGTCGACGACACGGCGTCGGAGGCGAAGATCGGCAGGGCGACCTTCTTGGAGAGCTTCTGGTGGCCCTCCTCGGCGGTGGCGATGGGCGCGCCGAGGAGGATCCGCTTGACGACCGACACCATCAGCACGGGCACTCTAGGTGGGACGGTCGCGCGACGCCGCTGATCGGCGGGCGACCGGGCGGGTGTTCGGCGGGCGTGCCTACACTCACCGCCTGTGCACGTGATCGTCGTCGGCTGCGGACGCGTCGGCTCCTCGCTCGCCCAGTCCCTCTCCACGGACGGACACTCCGTGGTCGTCATCGATCGGCGGTCCGAGACGTTCAACCGTCTCCCGCCCGACTTCGGCGGCACCGTGCTGCAGGGCGTCGGCTTCGACCGGGACGTGCTCATCGAGGCCGGCATCGAGCACGCCGGCGCCGTGGCCGCGGTGACGAGCGGCGACAACTCCAACGTGCTGATCGCCCGCGTCGCCAAGGAGACGTTCGGCGTCGAACGGGTGGTGGCACGCATCTACGACCCGCGCCGGGCCACCATCTACCAGCGCCTCGGCATCTCCACGGTGGCGACGGTGGCGTGGACCACCGAGCAGGTGGTTAGCCGCATGCTGCCCGACCCGACCGGCGCCGAGTGGACCGAGCCGACCGCCCACGTGGGGGTGATCGAGCGCCAGATCACCCGGCCCTGGATCGGACACCCGCTGAGCGAGCTCGAGGAGTCGCTCGGAGTGCGCGTCGTCGCCGTCGGCCGCATGGGCGGGGCGCTGGTGCCGAGCGCCCGCACCGTCGGCCAGGAGGGTGACCTCCTCTACGTCGCCGCCGTGCTCTCCGAGGTGGAGGCGTTCGACACGGCGTTGCAGCGGACCGACGCCGACCCGAAGGGTGGCCACTGATGCGCATCGTCATCGCCGGCGGCGGCAGCGTCGGCAAGTTCATCGCCGAACAGCTGCACGAGCAGGGCCACGACGTCACGATCCTCGACAACGACCCGAGCGTCGTCGCCCGGGCCCGGCGCTCGGGCGAGCCGGCCGGCGTGCCGTGGCACGAGGGTGATGCCTGCGAGATCAACACGCTGACCGACGCCGGGCTGTCGGACACCGACGTGGTCGCCGCCGTCACCGGCGACGACGAGGACAACCTCGTGATCTCGCTGCTGGCCAAGCAGGAGTTCGGCGTGCCGCGCGTCGTCGCCCGCGTGAACAACCCCAAGAACGAGTGGCTGTTCAACGAGGTGTGGGGCGTCGACGTCAGCGTGTCGACGCCGCACCTGCTCACCGCGCTGGTGGAGGAGGCGGTCGCCGTCGGCTCGTTCATCCGGCTGCTGTCGTTCGAGGGCGGCCGGGCACGGCTCGCCGAGGTGCGCCTCGCCGACGACTCGCCGGCCGACGGCCTGACGATCGAGCAGCTGCACGTGCCACGCGACGCGACGGTCGTGGCCGTGCTGCGCAACAACCACCTGATCGTGCCCCGCGGCGACACGATGCTGCGCGCCGGCGACGAGGTCGTGGTGCTCGTGACCGTCGACTCCGAGGACGAGGTGAAGCGGCTGCTCACCGGCGCGGAGCCCGCGACCGCATGAAGCTGCTCGTCGTCGGCGGCACGTCGTTCGTCGGCCGGCATGCCGTCGAGCACGCGGTCGAGGCCGGTCACGACGTCACGGTGTTCCACCGTGGGCGGACGAACGACGACCTGTTGGCCGGGCGCATCGAGCATCGCCACGGCGATCGCAAGACCGGCGACTACGCCTCGCTCGACACCGACGAGACCTGGGACGCCGTGATCGACGTCAGCGCCTACTTCCCGCGGGCGGTGGAGCAGCTCGCCGACGTCCTCGACGGCCGGGCGGGGCACTGCGTCCACATCTCGTCGATCTCGGCGTACGACGACGCTGCGATCACGCCGGACGAGGATTCGCCGCTCTACGCCGACCTCGCCGACCCGACCGAGGAAGCGGTGACCGGCGAGACCTACGGCCCGCTGAAGGCGATGTGCGAGCGGGCGGCGGTGCAGCGCTTCGGGGCCCCCCACACCACCGTCATCCGCCCGACGTACGTGATCGGGCCGTGGGACAAGACCGACCGCTTCACCTACTGGGTGCGGCGCATGGAGCGCGGCGGCGACGTCGCCGTGGTGTTCCCCGACGCCCCGCTGCAGGTGATCGACGGGCGCGACCTCGGCACGTTCATGGTCCGCTGCGCGGTCGACACGACGCCGGGTGCGTTCGACGGCGTCGGGCCCCACGCGCCGCTGTCGGAGCTGCTGGCCCAGCTGGCGCCGGAGGGCGTCGGCCATCGCCTCGTCGACGTCGGCGGCGCCGCGCTCGACGCCGCCGGGGTCGTGCTGCCGCTGCTGTCGACCGAGGAACTGCCCGAGGCGTTCCTCGCCCGACCGGGCATCGACGCTCGCGCCGCCGGCCTCACCACGCGCCCGCTCGCCGACACCGTCGCCGACCTGCGCGCCTGGGACGCCGACCGCGGCACCCCGCCCCTCGTCGCCGGCCCCACCCCCGACGAAGAGCGCGCCCTCCTGGCCTGACCCCGCCCGCGCGAAGCCACTTTCCTTTCACAGTTGAAAGGAAAGTGGCTCCGCCGTCGGACGAGCTTCCTCCGGGCGGATCCGGCGACACCCAGGAGGGATGTGATGGACCATCCCGGCCTGCTCGAGCTCCTCCAGCGCCAACACGGCGTCGCCTCCAACCGTCAACTCGCCGACCTCGGGATGTCGGGCGCCACGATCTGGCGCGCCCGGCGCGACGGGATCCTGCTGCCGCTGACGACCCACGTCGTACGCGCCGCCGATCATCCCGACACGTTCGACGCCCGGGCGATGGCCGCCCACCTTCAGTTCCCCGACGGCCATCTCACCGGGACCACCGCCGGGGTGCTCTATGGGCTGCGATCGATGCCCCGCAGCCGGATCGAGGTGGCGCTGCCCGAGAGAGTCCGGATGCGCTGCCCGGCATGGATCGCCACCGCGTCGACCGTCACATCGGTCCGCACGACGTCGTGCTGCGGGAGGATGGGCTCGCCGTGGCGACTCCCCACCGCATGCTCCTCGAGCTGGCTGCGGCCTTCAACGACCACCGCTTCGAACGGGCGGCCGAGGATGCGTGGTACCTCAAGCTGGTCACGCCAGCGTCCTGCGCTGCGTACCTCGAGTCCCGGTCGTCGATCAGCCGCGCCGGAGTGGCCCGCTTCGGACGATGGGTTCGAGCCGCGGCACCCCGCCAGCGTCCGACGCAGAGCAACTTCGAGCGCGATCTGCTGCGCACGATCCGCCTGGTCGGCCTCCCCGAACCGGAGTGCCAATACGCACTCACGCTGGCCAACGGTGAGGTGATCCACCTCGACCTGGCGTGGCCCGACATTCGCCTCGCCGTCGAGCCCGGTCACTCGTACTGGCACCGCGGCGTGCTCAAGACGCGCGCCGACATGGCGCGCGACCGGGCGTGCAGCGAGCTCGGCTGGCAGGTGCTGCGCTACGACGAGGCGGCCCAACAGGATCTGGCGGCCGTCGGGCAGGAGCTCCAGCGCATTCACCGCGCCCGCGTCGACACCGTTCGCCGGCCCTCGCACCACGTCTGAGCCACTTTCCTTTCACTGTTGAAAGGAAAGTGGCCTGGCGGCGCGGGGCTCACTGGGCGGCGACGGGGGCGATGAGGGTGTACGCCGGGTTGAAGATGACGCACCGGTCGCGCTGGGGGATGGCGACGCCCTCGAAGATCACGGCGCGGCCGTGCTCGATGCCGATGATGCTGCGCCGGCCGCTGAAGACCGCCGTGATCGTGCCGGTGCCGTCGGAGATCATCACCTCGAGCGACGGGACGCCGTTGCGCGGCGCGATCACGACGCGCGAGATCTCGCCGCCGACCCGAACCGGGGTGCGCGGCACCACGTCGCCGAGCTGGGTGATGCCCAACCCGTCGAAGCGGGCGATCAGCCGCGTCCGCTCCAGCTCGTCGACCGACGCTCGCAGCCTCTGACCCAATGACTTGACGCCCACGCCGAAAGCGTAGAGCCTCCGCGTCGCTAGCCTGGAAGCCCTGTGAACAGCTCCGTGGAGACCCTCGAGGGGAACAAGGTCAAGGTGTCGGTCTCGATCGACGAGGCCGAGTTCGACCGCAGCATCGACCAGGCGTTCAAGAAGATCGCCCGCGAGGTCCGCCTCCCCGGCTTCCGCGCCGGCAAGGCCCCACGCCGCGTCCTCGAGGCCCGCATCGGGCTGCAGCCGGCCCGTGAGCAGGCGCTCCAGGACGCCATCCCGCAGTACCTCGCCCAGGCCGTCCGCGAGCACGACGTCGACATCATCGCCACCCCCGAGGTGGAGGTGACCAGCGGCACCGAGGAGGGCCCGGTCGCCTTCGACGCCACCTGCGAGGTCCGCCCCGAGATCACGATCCCCGGCTACGGCGGGCTGCGCGTCGAGCTGGACAACCCGACGGCGACCGACGACGAGGTGCAGGAGGCGATCGCCGGCGAGCTCAAGCGCCACGGCGAGCTGGTCGACGTCGAGCGGCCGGCGGCGCGCGGCGACTACGTCACCCTCGACCTCGTCGGCACCCGTGACGGCGAGCCGGTCACCGGGCTCACCACCGAGGACTGGTCGTACGAGATCGGCCAGGGCTGGGTCGCCGACGACTTCGACGACCAGCTGATCGGCGCCTCCGCCGGCGACGAGCTGTCGTTCACCACCACGCCCAAGGGCACATCCGAGCCGGCCGACTTCGCCATCACCGTCTCGCGCGTCCAGGAGCTGGTGCCACCCGAGCTCACCGACGAGTGGGTGGCCGACAACCACGCCGACGTCGACACCGTCGAGGCGTGGACGGCCAACATCCGCGACAACATCTCGGCGAACAAGGCCGCGCAGATGCGCCGCGACCTCATCGGCAAGGTCACCGCTGCGCTCACGTCGCTCACCGACATCGAGACGCCCGACGCGCTCGTCGACAGCGACCTGCGCAACCGCGTCGAGGCGACCGTGCGCCAGTTCCAGGCCCAGGGCGTGAACATGGACCAGTTCCTCGCCGCCACCGGCCAGGACGGCACCGCCTTCGTGGAGAGCCTGCGCGGCCAGTCGGTGAACGCGATCAAGACCGACCTCGCCCTGCGCGCGGTCGCCGCCGCGGAAGAGCTCACCGTCGATGGCGACGACCTCGACAACGAGTACCAGCGCATCGCCCTGCAGGTGAACCAGAAGCCCAACCAGGTGCGCAAGGCCTACGAGAGCAACGACCTGGTGCGCAACCTCGAGGCCCAGATCCGCAAGGGCAAGGCGCTCGACTGGCTGCTGCACCACGTCGAGTACGTCGACGAGACCGGCGAGATCCTGCCGCTCGACCTCGTGCTCGGCCACGGCCACGACGCCGACGGCAACCACCTGCCCGCCGACGAGGCGAGCGACGACATCGACCCCGACGACGACACCCAGACCGACGACGACGCCCCGGCCGTCGCCGCCGACAGCACCGATACCCCCACCACCGGAGAGAGCGCGGACACCGAATCATGAACCTCGACGCCATGAACTACCAATGACCAACTACCTCGTTCCCAACGTGGTCGAGCAGACCAGCCGGGGCGAGCGCGCCTACGACCTGTACAGCCGCCTGCTGAAGGACAACATCATCTTCCTGCAGACGCCGATCGACGACCAGATCGCCAGCCTCATCTGCGCCCAGTTGATCCACCTCGAGTCGGAGAACCCCGACAAGGACATCAACATCTACATCAACAGCCCGGGCGGTGACATCACGTCGCTGTTCGCCATCTACGACACGATGCAGTTCATCCGCAACGACATCGCCACGATCTGCCTCGGCCAGGCGGCGTCGGCGGCGGCGGTGCTGCTCGCCGCCGGCACCAAGGGCAAGCGCCTCGCCCTGCCGCACTCGCGGATCCTGCTCCACCAGCCCCACGGTCCAGGTCGGCTACGGCCAGGTCACCGACCTCGAGCTCGCCGCCAAGGAGATCCTGCGCATGCGCGAGCTGCTCGAGCACCTGCTGGCCAAGCACACCGGCCAGACGCTCGAGCGCGTCCACAACGACACCGACCGCGATTTCGTTATGGAGTCGGGGGAGGCACTCGCGTATGGCATCATCGATGCAGTCATCGAGTCCCGGGAGGTCGCCGACCAGACCGGGGCGATCCGCTAGACACTCCACCCACAGACCACTGCACCGTCGGCGAGAGGATCGAAGTTGGCCAAGTTCGGGGATACGGGCGAGCTGCTCAAGTGCTCGTTCTGCGGCAAGTCGCAGAAGCAGGTGCGCAAGCTCATCGCCGGCCCCGGGGTGTACATCTGTGACGAGTGCATCGATCTCTGCAACGAGATCATCGAGGAGGAGCTGGCCGAGCCGGCCGAGCTCAACTTCGAGCACCTGCCCAACCCGCGTGAGATCCGTACGTTCCTCGACGACTACGTGGTCGGCCAGGAGAGCGCCAAGAAGATCCTGTCGGTGGCCGTCTACAACCACTACCGGCGCATCCAGTACCAGCAGACCGTCGGCCTGGCGCGCAACGACGTCGAGCTGACGAAGTCGAACATCCTCCTGCTCGGGCCCACCGGCTGCGGCAAGACGCACCTCGCCCAGACCCTCGCCCGGCTGCTCAACGTCCCGTTCGCCGTCGCCGACGCCACGGCGCTCACCGAGGCCGGCTACGTCGGCGAGGACGTCGAGAACATCCTGCTCAAGCTGATCCAGGCCGCCGACTTCGACGTCAAGCGGGCCGAGACCGGGATCATCTACATCGACGAGATCGACAAGGTCGCCCGCAAGAGCGAGAACCCCTCGATCACGCGGGACGTCTCCGGCGAGGGCGTGCAGCAGGCGCTGCTCAAGATCCTCGAGGGCACGCAGGCGTCGGTGCCGCCCCAGGGCGGGCGCAAGCACCCGCACCAGGAGTTCATCCAGATCGACACGACGAACGTGCTGTTCATCCTCGGCGGGGCGTTCTCCGGGCTGGAGCAGATCATCGAGAGTCGCATCGGCCACAAGGGCGTCGGCTTCCACGGCACGGTGCGCACCAAGGCCCAGCGCGATCCCGGTGAGCTGTTCGCCCAGGTGCTGCCCGAGGACCTGGTCAAGTTCGGGATGATCCCCGAGTTCATCGGCCGCCTGCCGATGATGGGCGCCGTGCGCAGTCTCGACGCCGACGCCCTCGTGCAGATCCTCACCGAGCCGAAGAACGCGCTGATCAAGCAGTATCAGAAGGTGTTCGAGTTCGAGGACGTCGAGCTGGAGTTCACCGAGGACGGCCTCGAGGCGATCGCCGCCCAGGCGCTGCTGCGCGGCACCGGCGCCCGCGGCCTGCGGGCGATCCTCGAGGAGGTGCTGCTCAACACGATGTACGACCTGCCCGGGCGCACCGACATCGGCAAGGTCGTCATCGACGAGACGACGGTGCTGCAGAAGGTCAACCCGACGCTCGTGCCTCGCGAGACCGGCCAGCGCCGCCCCCGCCGCGCCGCCAGCTGACCCCACCGTTCCCTCAACCGAGGCCTGGAACGCGTCCGAGGGCTGGCGGCCGACCCGTGTCGACCGCCAGCCCTCCGATGGGTCGTGACACCCCCTCGCTACGGTGGACGTTGCCGACTTCCCCGTGTCGTCCCGACGCGCAAGGAAGTTCCCATGGCCAACGCCCATCTGCCCGACGACCTCGCCCGTTGGCTCGTCGACCACCACGGGGTGGTGACGACGTCCACGCTGCGATCCTTCGGCATCGGGCGCACCGCTCTCCAACGGCTGGTCGACGCCGGGTTCCTCCGCCGTCTCGAACGCGGCTCGTTCGCACTCGCGACCGCCGCGCCGACGCTCGAGCACCGCTGTCGCGTGCTGTGTTGCGCCCATCCCGCCGGCTTCGTCACCGGGCCGACCGCCGGGATGCTCGGTGGCTTGCGGCGCCAACCGAACTCGGTGCTGCACTTCGCCACGTTGCACGGAAGGCGTCTCGATCCGGTTGTCGGTGCGCGATTCCGGCAGACCACCGTCATCACCGAGTCCGACCGGATGCGGCGATCCGACGGCATCGTGGTGGCGTCGTGGGCCCGCCTGGCGTTCGATCTTGCCGGCGACCTCCGCCAGCTCGATCACCGGTCCGTCGTCCACCAACTGCTCGACCGGCGGCTGGTGACCGTCGACGAGCTCGTGGCGATCGGCCGTCGCCTCTGCCATCCGGCCCGCCGCGGCAGCACCACGTTCCGACGAACCATCGCGACGCTCGCGGGCGAACCGCACCAGGACTCCCATCCGGAGCTCGTGCTCCGGGATGCCCTGGTAGCGCTGGGCGTCCCCGTTCGCGCCCAGGTCCCGGTGCACGCGGGCTGATGGGGTGGTGCTCCATGTCGACCTGGGCGTTGCGGCGGCGCGATGGGGGTCGAGCTCGACATCCACCCCGAGCATCGGAGCGTCGAAGGTCACCACCGGGACAGCGCACGGGTGCGCTCGATGCACGGCACCGACTGGCAGATCGAGCCGGTGTCAGAGCTCGACATGACGTCGCCGACGACGATCGCCGACGTGCTCGCCGTGCTGTATCGCCAGCGGGCAGCGTCGATCCGAGGGTTGGCGGCCAACCCGGGTCGACCCTCGGGCCTCGGTCAGCGTCCAGGCCTCGGATGGGACGACGGTGGCGCTGGTTGACTGTGCGGGCCATGGACTACTCCGACGCGCTGGCGTACCTCTCCGACCACGTCTCCTACGACCTCACCGGGCGCATCGAGTCGCCGACGCTGGAGCGCATCGCCCGCCTGACGTCGGCGATGGGCGACCCCCAGCACACCTACCCGGTCATCCACGTCACCGGCACCAACGGCAAGGGCTCGACGTCGCAGATGATCACCCGCCTGCTGATGGCGAGCGGCCTCACCGTGGGCACGTACACCAGCCCCCACCTCGATCGCGTCAACGAGCGCATGTCGCGGAACTCCGAGCCGATCGACGATGATGACTTCGCCGAGCAGATCCACGCCGTCGCCGATCTCGAGGGACTGGTCGGCGTGCGGCCGAGCTACTTCGAGGCGGTCACCGCGGCGGCCCTGCGCTGGTTCTCCGACATCGCCGTCGACGTCGCCGTGGTCGAGGTCGGGCTGCTCGGTCGCTGGGACGCCACCAACGTCGTCGACGCCCAGGTCGCCGTCGTCACCAACATCGGCATGGACCACAACGAGTTCGCCGGCCCGACGCTCGCCGACATCGCCCGCGAGAAGGCCGGCATCATCAAGCCGGCGAGCGCGGCCGTGATCGGCGAGACCGACCCGGCGCTGGTCGCCGTCCTGTCCGCCGAGCCGGCGGCGACGCGCCTGCTGCGCGACATCGACTTCGCCACGTCGACCAACCAGCTGGCCCTCGGCGGCCGGTTCGTCGACATCCGCACGCCGACGACGATCTACCCGGAGGTGTACGTGCCGATGCACGGCGCCTACCAGGGCGACAACGCGTCGATCGCGCTGACCGCCGTCGAGGCGTTCTTCGCCACCCCGCTCTCGGCCGAGGTCGTGTCGGAGGGGTTCGCCGACGTGTCGCTGCCGGGCCGCTTCGAGGTCGTCGCCCACCAGCCGCTGGCGATCGTCGACGGAGCGCACAACCCGCCCGGCGCCGACACGTGCGCGTCGGTGTTCTTCGAGGACTTCGACCCGGTCGGACGACGGATCCTCGTCATCGGCACGCTGCGCGACGCCAGGGCGATGCTCGATGCGTTCCGCGCCGAGGAGTTCGACGTGGTCATCACGTGCACCGCGCCCGCCGGCCCGCGGGCGACATCGGCCGCGGATCTGGCGCGGGCGGCGATGGCGCTCGGCTGCGACGAGGTGTTCTCCTACGACACGGTGGACGAGGCCTGCGCCGCGGCGTGGCGGTTGGCCGAGGGTGACGATGCGATCCTCGCCGCCGGCTCGCTGTACCTCGCCGGCCCGGCCCGCCATGCGTTCGCTCGCCTGACCCGTTAGCGACCGTCGTCGACGCCGGCCCGGCCTGATATCGGCGGCGGGCCCGGCCCGCCGGCGGTACTGTCCGCGCACCCGCGACGAAGGGGGAGGCATGGACGATGGTCTCGACGCCCCGCCGCTGACGTCCACGACGTCGTCGGCGGAGGCCGCCCGCTCGCCGGCTCTCGCCTTCGGCGCCGCGGCCGCCGTCGGGGGGCTCGTCGCCCTCAGCCTCGGCGTCTACGGACGGGTGCACGACCCGGCGTCGGAGAGCACGATCAAGTGGTTCTTCACGTCGACGTTGCACTTCAAGGTGTGGATGACCACGCTCGCCCTGGCGCTCGCCGTCCTCCAGGTCCTCGGCGGGCTCTGGATGTTCGGACGGTTGCCGCTCGGGCCGGCGCCGGCGTGGGTCGGCCCCGCCCACCGCATGGCCGGGAGCCTGGCCCTGCTGGCGACGCTTCCCGTGGCGTACCACTGCCTGTGGTCACTCGGGTTCGACCCCGACCCCGGGGGCGGCCGACGCCTCGTCCACTCGGTGTTGGGCTGCCTCTTCTACGGGGCGTTCGCCACGAAGGTGATCGTCGTGCGCTCCCACCGCATGCCGGGCTGGGCGCTGCCCGTCGTCGGTGGCGTGCTGTTCGTGATCCTGGTGCTGATCTGGTTCACCAGCTCGCTGTGGTTCATGCGCAACGTGAGCACGGGGTTCTGACGTGCTGCGCAAGATCGCCGCCGCCGTCGAGTTCGTCGTGGCCATCGCCGTCATCGTCACCGTGGTGCTGCTGTTCACGAACCAGCCGAGCGCCCCACCGCCGGCCCGCGCCGTGGCCGGCGGCGTCGACGGGGCCGACGTGTTCGCCCGCAACTGTGCGAGCTGCCACGGGGGTGACGGTTCCGGCGGGATCGGCCCTCGCCTCGTCCGGCGGCCGCGTGGTCGAGCACTTCCCGGACCCGGCCGACCAGATCAGGTTCGTCACCTACGGCCGCGGCGGGATGCCGACGTTCGGCGGGCGCCTCACCGACGCCGAGATCGCCGCCGTCGTCGAGTACACGCGGACCGTGCTCGCCGGTACCTCCCCTGAGTCGTCCGCGTCGTCTAGCGCCACACTTGCGGCCGTGCGTGTCCATTTCTTCTCCGCCAAGCCGTACGACCGGGCCAGCTTCGAGGCGGCGTCGGTGGGCCGCCACGAGCTGGTGTTCCTCGAGCCCCGACTCGAGGAGGCGACGGTGCCGCTGGCCGCCGGTGCCGACGCGGTGTGCGTGTTCGTCAACGACGTCGTGTCGGCACCGGTGCTCGAGGCCCTGGCGGCGCTCGGCGTCGGAACCGTGGCGCTGCGCTGCGCCGGCTACAACAACGTCGACCTCGACGCCGCCGCCCGTCTCGGGATCTCCGTGGTACGCGTGCCGGCCTACTCGCCCAACGCCGTCGCCGAGCACACGCTGGCGCTGATCCTGTGCCTCAACCGCCACATCCACCGCGCCTACGTCCGCGTGCGTGACGGCAACTTCGCCCTCGACGGGCTGCTCGGCTTCAACCTCGAGGGCAAGACCGCCGGGGTCGTCGGCACCGGCCAGATCGGGCGCATCGTCGCCCGCCTGCTGTGGCACCTGCGCTGCCGCGTGCTGGCCCACGACCCGTTTCCCGACGCCGGCCTGGTCGAGCTCGGGATCGAGTACGTCGAGCTCGGGACGCTGTGGGCCGCAGAGCGACGTCGTGTCGCTCAACTGCCCGCTGACGCCCGAGACCCACCACCTCGTGAACGCGGGCACGATCCCGCTGATGAAGCCGGGTGTGATGCTCGTGAACACCGGGCGCGGCGCGCTGATCGACGCCACGGCGGTGCTCGACGGTCTGAAGTCGCACCACGTCGGATCGCTGGCCCTCGACGTGTACGAAGAGGAGGCCCCGCTGTTCTTCGAGGACCGCAGCCAGGAGATCATCACCGACGACGTGTTCGCCCGCCTGCTCACGTTCCCGAACGTGCTGATCACCGCCCACCAGGCGTTCTTCACCGAGGAGGCGCTGGCCGCGATCTCCACCACGACGCTCGCCAACCTCGACCAGGTCGCCGCCGGCGGCCGTGCACGAACGCCGTCACGGCGGCGTGACCGGCGGCACCCGGGCCGGAGCGCGGAACGCCGTCTAGGTAGCGTGGTCGGTCATGCCTGATCGCAGCCCAACCGCTCGCACCCTGGTCCTGTTGAAGCCCGACGCCGTGGAGCGCAGGCTCGTCGGCACCATCCTCTCGCGCTTCGAGTCCCGCGGCCTCGACGATCGCGGCGATGGAGCTGCGCACGCTCGACGCCGACACCCTCGCCCGCCACTACGCCGAGCACGTCGGCAAGGGCTTCTACGACGACCTCGTGGCGTTCATGAGCCGCGGCCCGGTCGTGGCGATGGTGGTCGAGGGGCCCGACGACACCTGGGAGGTCGTGCGCACCATGATGGGTGCCACCAACCCTCGCAACGCGGCACCGGGCACGATCCGCGGCGATCTCGGTCTGGAGGTCACCGAGAACCTCGTGCACGGCAGTGACTCCGCCGAGTCGGCCGCCCGTGAGATCACCATCTTCTTCCCGGATCTGTAACCTTCGACCGACCGAGCGCAACGCAAAGGAGTGGCCGGCGTGGCTCGTAACAACCCGCTCAGCCTCGGCCGAGACCTGGCGATCGATCTCGGCACCGCCAACACCCTGATCTACGTCCGTGGGCAGGGCATCGTGCTCGACGAGCCGTCGGTGGTCGCCATCAACATCAACGACGGGCGCCCCGTCGCGGTCGGTCTCGAGGCGAAGCGGATGATGGGCCGCACGCCCAACCACATCAAGGCCATCCGCCCCTTGAAGGACGGCGTCATCGCCGACTTCGAGGTCTGCGAGAAGATGCTGCGCTACTTCATCCAGCGCGTCCACGCCAGCAAGTGGAACAAGCCGCGCATGGTCATCTGCGTGCCGTCGGGCATCACCGGCGTCGAGCAGCGCGCCGTGCAGGACGCCGCCGAGTACGCCGGCGCGCGCAAACCGGTGCACATCATCGAAGAGCCGATGGCCGCGGCGATCGGCGCCAACCTGCCGGTGCACGAGCCGTCGGGCAACATGGTGGTCGACATCGGGGGCGGCACCACCGAGGTGGCCGTGATCTCGCTCGGCGGCATCGTCACCGCCCAGTCGGTGCGCGTGGCCGGCGACGAGCTCGACGACGCGGTGATGCAGTACGTCAAGAAGGAGTTCTCGCTCGCCATCGGCGATCGCACCGCCGAGGAGATCAAGATCCAGATGGGCTCGGCGTGGCCGATGGAGGAGGAGCTGACCGCCGACATCCGCGGCCGCGACCTCATCAGCGGACTGCCGCGCACCATCCAGCTCACCACCGAGCACGTCCGTGAGGCGCTGGCCGAGCCGGTGGCCGCGATCATCGACGCCGTCAAGACCACGCTCGACAAGACCCCGCCCGAGCTGGCCGCCGACATCATGGAGGACGGCATCATGCTCACCGGCGGCGGGGCGCTGCTGGGAGGGCTCGACGAGCGCCTCTCCCACGAGACCGGCATGCCGATCCGAGTCGCCGACGAACCGCTGTACAGCGTCGTCATCGGCTCGGGCCGGGCCCTCGAGAACATCGACGCCATGCGCGGGCTGATGTCCCTCGGCGGGGACAACTGATCCGGGCCCACGCGCCCGAGGACCGCCCGCCGCTGTGCCGATCTACACGCCCGGTCGCCGTCGCGCCATCATCCTGCTGCTGCTGAGCTCGCTGCTCCTGCTGACGATCGACCTGCGCGGCAGCTCGCTGCTGGACACCGCACGGGACGCCTACGGCGAGGCGTCGCGCCCGTTCGAGTCGGCGGCCGAGGTGGTGGCCCGCCCGATCCGCAACGCCTGGCGGGGTATCACGCGCTACGACGCGCTGGAGGAGCAGAACCAGCAGCTGCGCGAGGCGCGCGACGCCGATCGATCGATCGTGATCACCGCGTCCGGGGTGATCAGCGAGTACTACGCGCTGCTGGCGAAGAACGAGTTGTCGGTGCCCGGCGACTACGAACGGGTCACGGCGCAGGTGATCGGCCCGGCGGCGAACAACGTCGACCAGATCGTCGAGATCAACCGGGGGAGCGACGACGGGATCCGCGTCGGCATGCCCGTGGTCAACCAGGCCGGCCTGGTGGGCACGGTGACCACCCCGCTGTCGCCGCACCGGGCCTCGGTGCGTCTGCTCACCGACCCCAACTTCTACCTCGCCGTGAAGATCGTGGCGGCCGAGACGCCGGTGTTCACCACCACGACCACGATCACCCCCACCACGCTCGGGGCGGTGGCGCCGCCCCCGGATGCTGCCGGCGGGTCCGAGTCGACCACCACGACGATCGCCCCGCCGGCCGCCACCACGACCACGCTCGTGCCGCCCGACCCGCGGCGCGACACCGGCGAGCTGCACGGCCAGGGCCCGGACGACAACCCGACGGTCGAGTTCATCGCCGACGACCCGGCGTTCGGACGGGTGAAGCCGGGTGACGTGGTGTTCACCACCGGGGGGCGCACGAGCAAGGCCCCCGAGGGCCTCATCGTCGGCACCGTCTTCCACGTGACGCCGCGCTCGCCCGCCGAGGGGCCGATCGTCGAGGTGCAGCCGCTCGCCAACGTCGACAACCTGCTGTTCGTCGACGTGCTGCTGTACCAGCCCGAGACCGAGGCCTCGGCGACCGGCAACGACTGATGATCGCGTCGTTCGTACAGGGCCCGGTGCCCCGGCTGGTGTTGGTGGGCATCGTCCTTGTCGCCCTGCAACAGACGCTGTTCACCGATCTGCGCCCGGCCGGCGTGACGGTGCAGGTGGTGTTGGCGTTGGCGGCCGCCGCCGGCGCCGGCGGGGGATCGCAGAAGGGCGCCCTCGCCGGGTTCGTGCTCGGGCTGATGTACGACCTGCGCGTCGGGTCGCCGATCGGGTCGTCGTCGCTCACGATGGGCCTCGCCGGCTTCACCGCCGGCTATGTCACCTCGATCACGATCGATCCGCAGTGGTGGCTCGCCGGACTGTTCACGGCGCTCGGCGCGGCGGTCGGCGAGGCGGTGACGCCGCTCGTGCGGGTGTTCATCGGCGAGGAGTACGTGCTGACGTACCGGCTGATCGTGATCGTCGGCGTGGTGGCGTGCGCGGCGTTCCTGATGAGCCCGATCCTGGTCCCGATCGGCCGCTGGTGCATGAAGGTCAAGCGCACCGACTGGACCAAGGTCGAGACCGCCAAGACCCTCGAATGAGCAACCGATGGGTGCAGGCGTGACCGTGCGGTCATGTCTGCACCCATCGGTTGCGTGTGATTGTTGCAACGTGACGAGGGGCCGGTCTGGCGGCGCGCCAGACTGGTACGAATGGCCGGAGACAAGCGGGCAACTCGGCTGGGCGTCCTCGCGCTCGTCGCCACGATGCTCTTCGGCGCGCTCGGTGTGCGGTTGTGGTTCCTGCAGGCGGTCGAGGCGTCGAGCCTGCAGGCCGCCGTCGACGAGTCGAGCCTGCGCACGGTGCTGATCCCACCGGTGCGCGGCCAGATCATCGACGCCGATGGCCGCCTGCTCGCCGGCAACGAGGCCACCAACACCGTGGCCGTCGACTGGGCCCAGATCCGCAAGGCGTCGGACCGGGCCACGCTGTTCCAGCGCCTGTCGGGGTGGCTCGGCGTGACGGTCGCCGACATGGAGGCGCGCTACCAGGCCGACACCTACAGCCGGTTCCGCCCGCTGCCGCTCGCCGAGGACGTGCCCGAGAACGTCGTGATCGCGATCCAGGAGCGCTACGAGGACTTCCCCGGCGTGTCCGTGCAGCTCGCCTACCGACGGGTCTACCCGTACGCCCCGTTGGCGTCGCCGCTGATCGGCTACATGGGCGCGATCACAGCGGACACCCAGGCCTACTACCGCAGCTTGGGCTACGACACGTCCAACCGCGGCGAGCGCGTCGGCCGCGCCGGCATCGAGCAGCAGTACGAGACCAAGTTGCACGGCACGTGGGGCCGCCGGGTGGTGGAGATCGACGCCGCCGGTCGGGTGGTGCGGGTGGTCAGCGAGACGCCGCCGGTGAACGGCCAGGACATCCAGCTGTCGATCGACCTCGACCTGCAGCAGTACGCCGAGCAGATGCTGCAGCTCCAGCTGCGCCTCAAGCGGGCCTTCCTCGCCCCCAACCCGATCGTCGAGAAGCCCGACGGCAGCCACCAGCGGATGGACCTCAGCCAAGGGCACGGCGGTGTACTACCCGGCCCCGGCGGGCTCGGTGATCATCATGAACAACGCCACCGGCCAGATCATGGCGATGGCGAGCTACCCGACGTTCGACAACCGCTGGTTCTCACAGCCGCTGTCCAACGACAAGTTCAAGGAGCTGTTCGACCGGCGACGGCCCGACGGCAGCCAGGATCCCGACCAGTCGGTGCTGCTCAACCGCGCCATCCAGGGCCAGTACAACCTCGGCTCGGCATTCAAGCCGTTCGTCGCCTACTCGGCGCTGATGGCCGGGCTGATCACGCCCGACACCTACATCACCGACAACGGCACCTACAAGGCCAAGACGATCTCCGACGACGTGTGCGCCAGCGGCGTGAAGTGCGTCTGGAAGAACTCGACGTGCTCGTACAACCACCGCCCGTGCGTGTACGGCACGATCAACCTGCAGACCGCGCTCGCCGTGTCGAGCGACGTGTTCTTCTACGGCCTCGGGGAGCGCTTCTTCCAGCTCGGCGGCACGGTCCTGCAGGACTACGTCCGCCAGCTCGGCTTCGGCGCCGACACCGGCATCGACCTGCCGAGCGAGTTCGACGGGCGCATCCCCGACGACGCCCTGAAGGCCGAGCTGGTGGCCAAGCACGTCCTCGCCCCGGGCGAGACTCCCCAGCTCCTGCTCGGCGACGAGATCAACATGTCGATCGGCCAGGGCCTGCTCGCGGCGAGCCCGCTGCAACTCGCCGTCGGCTACTCGGCGATCGCCAACGGCGGGTACGTGATGGTGCCCCGCGTGATGTCGGCGATCCTCGCTCCGAACACGCCCGCCGGCACCACGCCGGGCACCGTCGACATGTCCCAGGCGGTCGTCGTGCAGGCGTACACCCCGGCCGGGCGAGCGATCGACATGCCCGGGGACTATCGCAACGCCATCCTGTCGGGCATCCGCCGGAACGTCACCGGCCCGGGCGCCAACGGCCGCAGCACCACCGCCGAGGAGCTGTTCGCCGTCGGCTACCCGAGCGACGCCATCGACGTGGCCGGCAAGACGGGCACGGCGCAGGGCTTCGGGTCGTACCCCTGGAACGACTCGTCGGTGTTCGCCGGGGTCGCCTACGGCGACGACGCGCTCACCCACCCGTATACGGTGGTCGCCTACCTCGAGAAGGCCGGGTTCGGCTCGCGAGGGGCGGCCCCCGTGGTGAAGTGCATGTTCCTCGCCCTGTCCGGCATGATCCAGCTCGATCCGGTCGTGGTGTCCGACCCGCTCGACACCAACAGCGACCAGGTCGCTCGCCCGCTGCGCCAGGTCGGCACCGACTGCCTGCGCAGCACCGACCCCAACACCGTGTATCCGGGCACTGGACTCGCCGCCCGTCCCGTCGACTAGCGCCCGCCGTGGTCAGCCTGCTCCAGCGCAAGCCCGACTCCGGGCTCGGCAACATCCGCGCCAGCCCGGCCGACCCGCGCCGCAACGTCGACTGGGTGCTGATGCTGGTGCAGGGCCTGCTCACCGTCATCGGGTGCGCCGTCGTCTACTCGGCCACCCGCACCCGCACCGCGGACTCGTTCCGGTTCCTCACCCGCCAGGTGATCTTCGCCATCGTCGCCGGGCTGCTGATGGTGGTGGTGATGACCCTCGACTACGACTGGTTCCGCCACCGGGCGCGCCAGATCTACGTCGGCACGCTGGGGCTGCTGAGCGGGTTGCTGCTGCTCGGCCAGTTGAGCGGCGGGACGCGCATCTCGTTCGACCTCGGTCCGATCAACGTGCAGCCGGCCGAGATCGCCAAGTTCTCGGTGCTGCTGATGCTCGCCGCCCACCTCGCCGAGGAGCGCACCGACGAGGTGAGCTACCCGCGCTTCCTCGGCGGGCTGATCATCGTCGGCCTCACCAGCGTGCTGGTGCTCGTGCAGCCCGACCTCGGGTCGACGTCGGTGCTGGTGGCGATGGCGATGGGCATGCTGCTCGTCGCCGGCGCCAAGGTGCGCTACATCGTGGCGTTCACGTTCCTGTCGCTCGCCACGGTCGGGGCCGCCTTCATCGGCCACCTGGTCGAACGACTACCAGCTCGAGCGGGTGCGGGCGCTGTTCGACGAGCACAACCCGGAGCTGCGCACGGCGACGTTCCAGGTCAACCAGGCGCTCAACGCCCTCGCCACCGGCGGCATCTTCGGCAAGGGCTGGTTGAAGGGCCCGCTGACCAACAACGCCCGCATCCCGGTGCTGTGGGCCGACTTCCCGTTCGCCGCCCTCGGCGAGCAGTTCGGCCTCGTCGGCTGCGGCGTCGTGCTCGGGCTGTTCTCGGTGATGCTGCTGCGCATCTGGCGCATCGCCGGGCTGAGCAAGGACCGCTTCGGCACGTACATCTGCGCCGGGGTGTTCTCGATGCTGGTGTGGCAGATCGTGCAGAACGTGGGGATGACGATGAAGATCCTCCCGGTCACCGGCCTGCCGCTGCCGTTCATCTCCTACGGCGGCTCGGGCCTGCTCGTGTGGTTCGCCATGCTCGGCCTGGTCCAGAGCGTCCACATGCGCCGCATGCGCTGAGCCGCGCCCGGGCTCGGCTCGTTCCGGAGCCACTTTGCTTTCACTGTTGAAAGGAAAGTGGCTCTGACCAGGAGGAAGGGAGCGGCTCACGGGGGTCGGGCGGCCGGTCCGATAGACTGGGTCGATCATGAGGTTCAGTGCCCCGCACGACGTGCGCCGGGAGCTGGCCTGTGGACTGATCACGGCCGATCCCGGCGCAGCGCCACGTTCGCTGCCGGTCGCCGTGACGGCGGTGGCGGATGTCCACCGCGCGAGAAGGGACTGTCATGGACGACGCGCTGACCGGGGCCACCGGATCCTCGGCCGAACCCACTGCCGCCGGCACCGCGCCGGCCGATCGCCGGCTCGACCTCGCGCCTGAGGCCGACGACAACGGCACGTCGACGTCGGACGCCGACGTCGACCTCGATCCCGACGCCGCGGGAACCGGTGACGGCGACGGTGAGGCGACGTCGACGCGCAAGCGCCGCCGCGGTTCGCGCGGTGGGCAGCGCCGCAAGAAGCCGGCGGCCGCCGCTGGCGGCGCATCGATCGAGGGCGACACCGCCGCCGACGAGGCGCCCGGTCTCGTCGCGCCCCCTCCCGCCGACGGGCATCCCGAGCTGCCGGAGTCGATGCGCGAGGGCCGCGCCGAGCCGGAGGCCGCCGAGCGGGCGCTCGTGCGCAAGCCGCAGATCGGTGACACCCGTCCGGCCCCGGTGACCGACAGCGCCCGGGTCGCCCCTGAGACGAACGGTGACACCGGCCGCACGTCGCGGCGTGTCAAGACGCCCCGCCGCACCCGCGGCAAGGCCGCCGGGGCGGCACCGACCGCCGTCGACGCCGAGCCGACGCCGCGCACGCGTCCGGCCGGCCGGGGTCGCGACGCCGCCCGCCGGGCGCCCGACGCCGGCGACGCCGAGCTCGTGGCCGAGCGACGCGGGCGCGAGCGCAACGGCCGCCCGGTCGGCCGTTACCTGATGTGCGTGCAGGTCCGCGAGGGCATGGCCCAGGTCGCCGTGCTCGAGGGGCGCAACCTGATCGAGCACTACGTGTCGCGGCCGGCCGACGACGTCAGCCAGATCCACGGCAACATCTACGTCGGGCGGGTGCAGAACGTGCTGCCGGGCATGGAAGCGGCGTTCGTCGACATCGCCACGCCCAAGAACGCCGTGCTCTACCGCGGCGACGTGCAGTACGACGCCGAGGACATCGAGGAGAAGGACCCGCGGATCGAGGACATCCTCCGCCCGCGTCAGCTCATCGTCTGCCAGGTCACGAAGAACCCGATCGGCGCCAAGGGCGCACGCCTCACCCAGGAGGCCTCGCTGCCCGGTCGCTACGTGGTGCTGATCCCCAACTCCAAGACCTACGGGATCTCCAAGCGCCTGCCCGACGACGTCCGCAAGCGCCTGCGGTCGATCCTCGACCGGGTGAAGCCGGCCGAGCACGGCCTGATCGTGCGCACCGCCGCCGAGCACGCCACCGAGGACGAACTGCGCGCCGACATGCGCCTGCTGCTCGGCGAGTGGGAGCAGATCGCCGCCAAGGCGGCCAAGGCCAAGGCGCCGGCGCTGCTGTACCGCGAGCCCGAGCTCGCTGTGCGCGTGATCCGCGAGGAGTTCAACGCCGAGTACCGCAGCGTGGCGATCGACGACCGCCGCCTCTACGACGACGTGAAGGCGTACGTGTCGGCGTTCAACCCTGAGCTCGCCGACCGCATCGAGTACTACGACACGGCGGCCGAAGGGCTCAGCCTGTTCGAGCACCACCACGTGCACGAGCAGGTGCACAAGGCGCTCGATCGCAAGGTGTGGCTGCCCTCGGGCGGCTCGCTGATCATCGAGCACACCGAGGCGCTGACGGTCATCGACGTCAACACCGGCAAGAACGTCGGCACGTCGTCCCTCGAGGAGACGGTGTACCACAACAACCTCGAGGCGGCCGAGGAGATCGCCAAGCAGCTGCGCCTGCGCGACATCGGCGGCATCATCGTGATCGACTTCATCGACATGGAGGTGCGGGCCAACCGCGAGAAGGTGGTCGAGGTGTTCCGCAACGCCCTCGCGCGCGACAAGACGCGCTCGCAGGTGTTCGCCATCTCCGACCTCGGCCTGGTCGAGATGACCCGCAAGCGCATCGGCGAAGGCCTGCTCACGGAGTTCTCCACCACGTGCTCGATGTGCGAGGGCCGCGGCGTCATCGTCGACCACGCCCTGCTCGACTGACGAGCCGGCGGAACGGCGCCGAGGCACCGCTAGCATTGCCCGTCGCTATGTACGCAGTGATCTCCGCCGGGGCCAACCAGCAGAAGGTGGCCAAAGGCGAGCAAGTGCTCGTCGATCTGCTCGATGCCAACGAGGGTGACGAGGTCGAGCCTCACGGCGCGCCTCCTGGTGGACGGCGACACCGTGTTCGCCACGCCCGACCAGCTCTCCGGGGTCACGGTGAAGGGCACCGTCGTCGGCGAGGCCAAGGGGCCCAAGATCAACGGCTTCACCTACAAGAACAAGTCGAACAACCGGCGCCGCTACGGCCACCGGCAGCGCTACACCGTCGTCGAGATCACCCACATCTCGGCCAAGAAGAAGTAGGTCGTCCGATGTCGAAGACGAAGGGTGGCGGCTCCACCCGCAACGGCCGCGACTCGAATGCCCAGCGCCTCGGCGTCAAGGTGTTCGACGGCACCAAGGTCAGCGCCGGCACCATCATCGTGCGCCAGCGCGGCACCAAGACCCACCCCGGCCGCAACGTCGGCATCGGCGGCGACGACACCCTGTTCGCGCTCGCCGACGGCAGCGTGAAGTTCGGCGAGCGCCGGGGCCGCAAGGTCGTCGACATCGTCGCCGCCGCTGCTGCTGCCGACTGAGCCCGCGGCAACGCCGGCTCGCCCGGCCGATACCGCTCAGTAGCGTTCGCTGCCATGTCCCAGTTCGTCGACGAGTGCCAGCTCAACGTGCGCGCCGGCGACGGCGGCGCCGGCTGCGTGTCGATGCGCCGCGAGGGTCCGGTCGCGTTCGGTGGTCCGAACGGCGGCGACGGCGGCAAGGGCGGCGACGTGTGGCTGGTCGCCGACCACAACGTCGCCTCGCTGCTCGCCTTCCGTGACCACCCGCACCGCCGGGCCGGCAACGGCGTGCACGGCTCGGGCAAGGACCAGCACGGGCGCACTGGCGACGAGCTCGTGGTGACCGTGCCCGAGGGCACCCTCGTCACCGACCTCTACACCGGCGAGACGCTCGCCGAGCTGTGGAACCACGGCGACCGCTGGCTGGCCGCCGCCGGCGGGCGCGGCGGACGGGGCAACGCCAGCTTCCTCTCCAACCGCCGCCGGGCGCCGACGTTCGCCGAGCAGGGCGAGCACGGCGAGGAGCGCTGGCTCAAGCTGGAGATCCAGCTGATGGCCGACGTCGCCCTGGTCGGGTTCCCGAACGTCGGCAAGAGCACGCTGATCAGCGTCATCTCGGCGGCGAAGCCGAAGATCGCCGACTACCCGTTCACGACGCTCGAACCGCAACCTCGGCGTGGTGCGCCTCGACGACGACCACGAGTTCGTCGTCGCCGACATCCCCGGCCTGATCGAGGGGGCGAGCGAGGGCCGCGGGCTCGGCCACCAGTTCCTCCGCCACGTCGAGCGCGCCCGGGTGCTGTGCCTCCTGGTCGACCTCGCCGCGCTCGACGGCGTGGCGCCGGCCGAGCAGGAACGGGTGCTGCTCGACGAGCTGGCCCGCTACCGGCCCGAGCTGCTCGCCCGGCCGCGCCTCGTGGTCGGCACCAAGGCCGACCTGGTGCCGACCGCCGACGCCGCCGCCTGGCGGGAGCATCCCGGGGCGCCGGTCGGCGGCGCCCGCCGTCTCGTGATCTCGGCGGTCACCGGCGACGGGCGTGAAGGCCGTCGTCGGGGCGATGGCGTCGGCGGTGCACGAGGCTCGGGCGACCGAGCCCGAGCGCGAGGGCGTCGTGCTGCTGCGCCCGGTGCCCACCGGGTCGGTGGTCGAGCGCATCGGCGACAAGGAGTACCGGGTGTCGGGCCGCGAGGTCGAGCGGGTGGTGGCGCTCAACGACGTCAGCACCCACGAGGCCGCCGCCTACATCAGCCACCGGCTCGACCGCCTCGGCGTCGACAGGCTGCTCGCCCGCGCCGGCGCGGTCGACGGCGACGTGGTGTGGATCGGCGAGTTCAGCTTCGAATACCGGTCATCATGACGTTCCCCGGCCACGTAGGCCGCGGCTGGCCGCTCCCTCGCTGGCGCTCGGTCGCTCGCACGCTCGCACGGGTTCGGCGGAGCGCGTGAGGCTCGTCGTCAAGATCGGCACCTCGTCGCTCACCGACGACGACGGCGTGATCGACGACGCGGCCGTCGCCAAGCTGAGCGACGAGGTGGCGGCGGCGCGCGCCGCCGGTCACGAGGCGATCGTGGTGTCGTCGGGAGCGGTCGCGGCCGGCGTGGCGGCGCTCGGGCTGGCGTCGCGGCCGAGCGACGTCGGCACGCTGCAGGCGATCTCCGCCGCCGGCCAGCCGCGCCTGATGCGCAGCTGGGACGCGGCGCTCGCCCGTCACGGCCTCGTGCCGGCGCAGGCGTTGCTCGTGCCGCAGGACTTCATCGATCGGCGTCAGTACCTGCACGCGAGGCGGACGCTGGCGCGGATGCTCGAGCTGGGCGTGGTGCCGATCATCAACGAGAACGACGCCATCGCCTCCGACGAGATCCGCTACGGCGACAACGACCGCCTGGCGTCGCTCGTGGCGCACAACCTGGCGCGCCGGACTGCTGCTGCTGCTCACCGACCTCGACGGCCTGTACACGGCCGACCCGCGGCGTGATCCCGCTGCCGCGCTGGTGTCACGGGTCGAGGCGAACGATCCGCTGCTCGCCATCACCGCCGACGTCGGCGGGAGCGGACGGGGGAGCGGGGGCATGGCGAGCAAGCTCGAGGCGGCGCGCATCGCCTCGTGGTCGGGCGTGCCGACCGTGATCGCCAACGCGGCCGCGGCCCGACGTGCTGCTCGGCGCCGTCGCGCGGCGAGCCGGTGGGCACGCGCTTCGAGGCGCGCAAGCGGCGCCTCGGTCGCGCGCAAGCTGTGGATCGCTTTCGCCGCACGGGTGGCCGGCACGGTCACGGTCGACGCCGGCGCCCGCCGGGCGCTGGTCGAGCGCTCGACGCAGCCTGCTGCCGGCCGGGGTGGTCGACGTCGAGGGCTCGTTCGTCGAGGCCGACACGGTGGAGGTGCGCGACGTCGAGGGTCGGGTGTTCGCCCGCGGGATGGTGTCGGTCGACGCCGCCCGCCTGCGCCGCGTCGCCGGTCTGCACACCCGCGACCTCCCCGACGGCATGGCCCACGAGGTGATCCACCGCGACGACCTCGTCGTCCTCCCCACCGGCCTGATCTGCAGATTCTGCGGTCGCGAAATCGAGCGTCCACGCTCGATTTTGCTTGTGGAAATCAGGAGGGGGTGGTGGAGGCGCCGTCGTCGGGGGTGGGCGTGGCGGGGGCCGGTTCAGCCTCGGGGGCGGGGTCGGGCACGGGCTCGGACGGGGTTGCCGACTGCGCCGACAGCTCGGCCGGGGGCGTGGTGGTCGCCGCGACCGGCGGGGTCGATGCCGAGCTCCTGGCGCATCGAGTCGAGGCGGCTCTGCGCCTCGACGTTGGCGGTGGCCTGCTCGACCTCGAGCATCCGCGACTCCACCGACGTGTCGTTGAGCTCGGACATCGCCTTCGCCTTGGCGTAGCGGGCCTGGATCTTCTGCTCGACCTCGTCGAAGCGTCGGCACGTCACCGCCGACGGTCTCGTTCAGCGACGCCATCGCCGAGTTCATCTCTTCCTGCATCTTCGCCTGGTCGAGCTGCGACAGGAGCTTGGACTGCTCGGAGATCTTCTGCTGGAGCATCCGGCTGTTCTGCTCGACCGCCGCCTTGGCCTGGTCGGACGCCCGCGCCGCCTCGAGCAGGAACGTCTTCTGGCTCTCGACGTCCTTCTCCACCTGGATCAGCTGGGTGGCGATCGTCTCGGCGGTCGGCGTTGTACTCGGCCGCCTTCGTCGCGTCGCCCCCGGCCTGGGCGTCGGCCGCCATCTTCAGCGCCTGGCGGGCGTTGGCGTTCAACCGGTCGAGATCGTCGAGCTTCTGGTTGAGCCGCATCTCGCCCTGCTTCTGGTTGGCGATGACGCTGGCCGCCTGCTCCTTGAGTCGCACGTGCTGCGTCTTGGCCTCGGTGATCGCCTGCTCGAGCTGCACCTTGGGGTCGGCGTGGGCCTCGAACGAGCCGGTGAGCTTGGCCGTCAGATAGTTCCACCACTTACGGATGAGCTTGAACATGCTGGCGATGCTAGTGGGCGGGGTTCGGGCGACGCCCCCGAGCCGGGGACGATGCGCTTCACCGCGGCGATCTCCGGTGCCTTCAACAGCACGAGGACCCCGCCGTACACGGCGACGCCGATGACGGTGCCGCACACGAGCCGCACCAGCGCGTCGAAGCCGGTGTTCCCGCCGACGCGCCGGGCTACCCACCACGTGGCCTCGGCGGCGAGCACGGCGGCGAGCACCATTCGCGTCACCGCCACCAGCACGCCGGTGAACGGGAACCCGGGCACCTTGTACGACATCACCTGCAACGCCCACACCGCCGCCAGCAGGTACGACACGGCGTAGGCGGCGGCGAGCCCGAGCACCCCCCACTGCCAGACGAAGACGAAGGCCAAGACGATGTTGAGGGCGCACTGCCCGACGTTGATGATGAACGGCGTGCGGGTGTCCTGGTGGGCGTAGAACCCGCGGAACGTGAACAGGTAGGCGGAGAACCCGACCAGGCCGAGGGCGAACCCACCGAGCGCCCGCGAGGTGATCAGCGCGTCGACCGACGTGAACTCGCCGTGCTCCAGCAGCAGTCCGATCAGCGGCCGGCGCAGCACGAACAGCAACATCGCCGCCGGAAGCGTCAGCAGCGCGATCAACCGCACGCCGAGCGACGTGCGGTCGATGAACGCCGCCTTGTCGTGCCGGCGCACGGCGATCGCCATCTCCGGCTCGAACGTCGTGGCGATCGACACCGCCAGCAACCCGTGGGGGAGCACGAAGAACGTGAACGCCTGGAAGTACGCCGCCGAGTCGCCCGAGCCGGGCCCGGACAGGTTGCGGATCACGATCGTCACGATCTGGTTGCACGCCACGTAGCCGAGCGTCCACGCCGAGAGCGTGATGAGCCGGCGGATCGCCGGGTGGCGGGGCTCGAAGGCCGGCCGGAAGCGCAGCCCGGCGTGGCGCACGGCGACGGCGAGCAGCACGGCCATGGTGGCGATGCCGACGGTCGCCCCGAGGGCGAGCGTCCAGCGCAGGCGGTGGTCGCTCAGCACGTCGGTGAGCTCCCACGCCGTGCCGCGCAGCGTGAGCAGGCTGACGATGATCACGACGTTCGCCGCGATCGGGCTCCACGCCGCGGCGAAGAAGCGCCGCCGGGCGTTGAGGTACGCCGACAGCAGACCGGTGGCGCCGTAGAAGAAGATCTGCAGCAGGAAGATCCGCGTGAGCAGGGTGCCGACCTGGCGCAGCACCTCGGGATCGCTGCCGCCCTCGGTGTGGATCGTGTACAGCCCGAAGATCAGCGGCGCCGCCAGGAAGGCGACGATCGTGAGCACGGTGACCGCCGCCATGGTGACGGTGATCACCACGTTGGTGGCGTGGGCCCCGGCCTCGTCCTCCTCCATCGAGCCGTCGTCGCGGTGGTGCAGGAACGACGTGAACAGCGGCACGAGCGTCGCCGACAGCACGCCGCCGAGCAGCAGCTCGTACACGATGTTCGGGGTCTCGTTGCCGATGAGGTAGGCGTCGGCCAAGGCGCCCTTGCCGATGACGTAGGCGAACACGATCACCCGCAGCAACCCGGTGAGCCGCGACAGCGTGGTGCCGGTGGCCACGACCAGGTTGGACCGCAGCAGACCCGCCGAGCGCGGCCGTGGCATCGCCACCTCGCTGGGGTCCTGGCCGGGGTCGGGCGGCGCGCCGGTGCGCTCGCGCTCCACCGCCAGCACGTCGCCGAGCTCCTCGAGCCGGGCCAGTGCCGTGCGCTCGGTCGACGGCACCGGTGGGCTCGTCACGGATCCCACGTCACGGCGGGCCGATCGGCGGCCGGTTGGTCTCGGCGACCGCTTGGCGCAATCCCTCCAACTCGAGCACCAGATCGTCGACGTCGTGGGCGTACGTGTCGGTGTCGCCGGCGCCGATGCTCACCTCGGCGGCCCGCGCCACCAGCTCGTCGAGCCGGGCCTGGCTGAGGCGCAGCTTGTCGGCGGTTTCGGCGGACAACGCCTTCAGTCGGTCGGCGCTCTGCAGCTGGCTCTCCACCGACGCGATCGCCTCGCCGCTGCCCGTGCCCGGGCTGCGTGCGCAGCGTCTCGAGGCGCGACCGCAGGCGGGTCGGGTCGATGCGGTTCACCGCCGCATCGATGTCGTCGCCGCGGCGCGCGATCGCCCACGTCTGCTCGATCGCGCCGTCGAGACGGTCGGCGATGCTGGCCACGCGGGACTGCAGCGGTCCCGGCGTCATCGCCCGAACGGTGTCGCGCAGGCCGTTCGCGCGAGCGTCTCGCGTCCTGCATGAACTGGCGCCACGGCTCGCTGAGCGTGAACGGGTCCGGCGCCGGAGGACCGCCCTTGGGCATCGCCCGGTACACCAACACGCCGTAGGCGACGAGGCCGAAGAGGATCGCTTCGGGGATGCCGAGGCCGACCAGCTCGATGCCGACGCCCACCGCGATCCCGACGAGGATGCGCCACGACGCCAGCGCCTTCGCCGTCCGTGCGGTGAAGAACCGGTCACGGAACGCCACCCCGGCAGGCTACCCAGCCCGTCGTTCAGGGGTGAGGACCGCCGGGGATGGCCGCCAGCAGCTCGCGGGTGTACTCCGACGTGGGGCGCTCGAAGATGTCCTCCGGCGTGCCGCTCTCGACGATGCGGCCCTGGCGCATCACGTGCACCTCGTGCGAGATCATCCGCACCACGGCGAGGTCGTGGCTGATGAACAGGTAGCTGAGGCCGAGCTCGGCCTGCAGCTCGGCGAGCAGCTCGAGGATCTGCGCCTGCACGAGCACGTCGAGGGCGGACACCGCCTCGTCGAGCACGACCAGGTCGGGCGACAGGGCGAGGGCGCGGGCGATCGCCACCCGCTGGCGTTGACCGCCGGACAGCTCGTGGGGCAGCCGATCGGCGAGCGACCGCGGCAGGGCGACCTGGTCGAGCAGCTCGTCCACGCGCTGGCGGCGCGAGGCCGCCGTGCCGACACCGTGGACCCGCAGCGGTTCGGCCACCGAGCGCTCGACCGTGTACGCGCGGGTCGAGCGAGGCGTACGGGTTCTGGAACACCGGCTGCACGCGCCGGCGGAAGGCGAACAGCTCGGCCCGGCCCATCGCCCCGACGTCGTTGCCGTCGAAGCGCACCGTCCCCGATGTCGCCGTCTCCAGGCCGAGCACGACGTTGGCGGTGGTCGACTTGCCCGAACCGGACTCGCCGACGAGCGACACCGTCGCCCGCCGCGGGATCTGGAACGACACCGCGTCGACCGCGGTGGTGGTCGACGCGTCGCGCCGGCGGCGGCCGCGGACGGCGAACGCCTTCACGAGATCACGCACCTCCACGAGCGCCGACTCCGGCGCCGTCGGCCGCGCTCGCCGGCGCGAGCGCGGTGGCGACCCGACGCGACGAGAGGCTCGGCGCGGCGCGCAGCAGCGTCTGGGTGTACTCGTTCTGCGGCGAGGCCAGGATCGACGCCGCCGGACCTCGTTCGACGACCGCGCCGCGGTGCATCACGGCGATCTCGTCGGCGCGCTCGGCGGCGAGTCCGAGGTCGTGGGTGATCAGCACGACCGACGTGCCCATCTCCGCGGTGAGCGCGTCGAGGCGGTCGAGGATGCGTCGCTGCACCGTGACGTCGAGCGCCGACGTGGGCTCGTCGGCGATCAGCAGCTTCGGCCGGCAGGCGAGGCCGATGGCGATGAGCACGCGCTGGCGCATCCCGCCGGAGAACTCGTGGGGGTACTGGTGCATCCGGCTGGCCGGGTCGGCGATGCCGACCATGTCGAGCAGCTCGACGGCGGCGCGGGTGGCGGCCGATCCGGACGCCAGGCCGTGCACCTCGAGCGCCTCGGCGATCTGGTCGCCCACGCGCACCAGCGGATCGAGGTTCGACATCGGGTCCTGGGGGACCAGTCCGATCAGCTTCCCGCGGACGGTGCGCAGCCACGACTCGTCGGCGCCGACGAGGTTGCGGCCCTCGAACCACACCTCGCCGCCGTCGATGCGCCCGTTCGACGGCAAGCAGCTGGTTGATCGCGGCCGCCGTGGTGGTCTTGCCCGAGCCGGACTCGCCGACGATGGCGAGCGTGCGGCCGCGGTCGACCTCCAGCGACACGTCGCGCACCGCCGGGGCCCAACCGCCGGCGGTGCGGAACGACACCGACAGGTCGCGGATCGCGAGCAACGGGGATGTCGGTCTCCGTCACGAGTGCTCCGTGATCCATGCCGCGGCGCCCTCCAGCACCGTTGCCCACAGCTCGTCGATCGGCACCGGCGGGCCGGGGGTGACCAGGCGGTTGCTCGCCATCGCCACCGCGACCGGCCGGCCGGGCACGAAGCCCACGGCGCAGCCGACGAACCCGGTGTGGCCGACCAGCGTGGTCGATCGTCCGGCGAGCTCGATCGGGTAGCGGCGAAAGCCCAGCGCCTGCGCCGGGTCCGGCCCGGGGGCGACGAACTCGGCCACCACGTCGGGCCGCCAGCTCGCGGCGTGGGCCCCGGGATCGGCGAACGCGAGCGCGAAGCGGATCATGTCGGCCAGGTCGGAGAACAACCCGGCGTGGCCGGCCACGCCGCCGTAGGCGTGGAACGCGTTGCCGTCGTTGACGGCCCCGAGCACCGCCCGATCCCGCCAGCCGGCGAAGTCGTCGGGTCCGTACGGCACCGGGTAGGGCGAGCCGGTCGCCAGCATCGCCCGCTCGACGTCGTCGCCGAACGCGCTCATCGCCACCAGCGGTCCGGCCGGCGTGGCGAACGTGGTGCGGACGAGGCCCAGCGGCTCGGTGACGAGTTGGGCGACGGCGCGGTCGAGGGGCAGTCCGGCGACCGCGGCCACGATGCGTCCGAGTTGCACGAACCCGAGGTCGGAGTAGTGGCGCGCCTGCCGCGGCGGGTAGCGCAGGTCGAGGCGGTCGACGAAGGCGTCGGCGGCGGCCGGGTCGCCGGCGGCCACGGCGTACAGCGGGTGCCACTCCCACAGCCCGGCGCGGTGGGCGAGCAGATCACGCACGGTGATCGTCGCCTTGGCGCCGTCGCCGAAGCCGGGCAGGTAGCGCACGGCGGGATCGTCGAGCGCCAGCTGTCCCGCCGACACCAGGGCCAGCACCGCCGTCGTCGTGGCGACGATCTTGGTGACCGACGCCAGGTCGTGCAGCGTGTCGACGGTCAGCGGCGCGGCGGTCGTCGTCGCCGTGTCGACGCTGCGTCGCCCGGCGACGGCGTGCGCACCGCCGTGCTCCGAGCACACCGCCACGGCGAGTCCCGCCGGTGGCGTTCCGCCGCTCGGCGTCACCACCGTCCCGTCGACGAGCCCGGTGACGAGGTCGGCGAGCGGCCCGTCGGCGGACCGCTCGGTGCCGGGCGGGCGTTCGAGCGGCCGCGTCAGGCGGAGCTCGGGCGCGCCGAACTCCTCCTCCACCCGGGTCGTCCCGTCCGGCGACCACCCGTGGCGACCGTAGAAGCGTCGCCCGGCGGCGTTGTCGCGGAACACCCACAGGTGGGCCGTGGCCGCGCCGGCCCGGCCGATGCGACGCGTGGCCTCGGCCAGCAGCAGCGACCCGACGCCGGTGCCCTGCGCAGCCCGGGTCGACGTACAGCGAGTGGACCCAGCCCGACGGCGACCACCGGGTGACCCCGGCGATGGCGGTCTCCCCGTCGGCCCGGCGGGCAACGGCGACGATCACCTCGCCCGCTGCGCCCTCGCCGAGCACGCGCGACCACAATGCCCGCGCCCCCGCCGTCGTCATCGCCGCCACCGTCGCCGTGGGGAGCGTCTCGGCGTAGGTGACGTGCCAGCAGCCGAGGAACACGGCCACGATCCCGTCGAGGTCGTCCGGCCTGGCGTCGCGCAGGGTGACGGTCGTCGTCATCCGACTCGGTGTCGGGTCGTTCGGCGCGGCCATCCGCAGGCTCCGCACCGGCGTCGCGTCGGGCTCCGGCAGCCGCAGCGGCTGGCGACCGGGCGTGATCGTTCCGAGGACCCGTGGTCCGCTGGCGCCCGTGGCCGCGGGCACGTTCCCGGGCCGGCCGTGCAACGGTGCACCAGCCGAGGATGGCGAAGGCGATCGCCTCCTTGGCATCGGCGGGCACGCCGAGGTCGTCGGAGGTCATCACGTTCACGCCCGGGCAGCGCCGCTCTCAGACCGGCCATCACCACCGGGTTGTGGCAGCCCCCGCCGGAGACGACGAGCGTCGACACGCCCGCGGCGGCGACGTCGCGGGCGACCGTGCGCACGGTCAGCTCGGTCAGCGTGGCGACCAGGTCGCTGACGGCCAGATCGACGCCGGCGCGCGCCACGGCCGCGTCGACGTAGTCGCCGTGGAAGTGCTCCTTGCCGGTGCTCTTCGGTGCCGGCAGGTCGTAGTAGGCGTCGTCGAGCAGCTCGGCCAGCAGGCCGTCGTGCACCTGTCCGGCCGCCGCCAGGCGCCCGCCGGTGTCGTAGCCGTTGGCGTCGGCGCCGGTGCGCGCCACCACCGCGTCGACGAGCGCGTTCGCCGGTCCGATGTCGAAGGCGTAGGCGGGCCCGGCCGGGTCGACGACCGTCATGTTCGAGATCCCACCGAGGTTCAGCGCCGCCGCCCGCCCGGCGGTGCCGGCGAGCAGCAGCGTGTCGAGGTACGACACGAGCGGCGCACCGTGGCCGCCGGCGGTGATGTCGCGGATGCGCACGTCGGACACGACCGGCACGCCGGTGCGCTCGGCGATCCACGCCGCCTGCCCGAGCTGGAGCGTGCCCAGCGCGTGCGCACCCTCGACCCAGTGGAACACCGTCTGGCCGTGGGACACGATCAGCTCGACATCGGGCACGCCGGCGACGATCGCGGCGGCGACCTCGGCGAACGCCTGCCCGATCAGGGTGTCCAGCTCGCACACCTCGGCGAGGGTCGTCGTGGCCGGTGGGAACGCGGCCACCAGCCGGGCCCGCAGGTCGGGCCGGTACGGCGTGCTGTCGGCGTGCACGACCACGCCGGTGCAGCTCGTCGCCGGTGAGCGACAGGTCGACCACGGCGGCGTCGATCCCGTCGTGCGACGTCCCCGAGATCATGCCCAGCACCTTCATCGGCTCGTTCCCTCCTGGAGTGCCTGCTTGAGCCGCCCGTCGCGCGCCGGCGAGTTGGTCGCGTGCCTCGTTCGGCGTCACGCCGAGGGACGCCACGAGCACGGCCGCCTTGACGTCGAACCCCGCCGCCTCGAGCGCGGCCCGCGCCGGTGGTCGCCCGACGCCGGCGATCGTCGCCACGATGCCCACCGCCCGCTCGCGCAGCTTCTCGTTGGTCGGGCGCAGGTCGACCATCAGGTTCCCGTACGTCTTGCCGAGGCGCACCATCGTGATGGTCGAGATCATGTTGAGCACGAGCTTCTGCGCCGTGCCGGCCTTGAGCCGCGTCGAGCCGGTCACCACTTCGGGCCCGACGGCCACCTCGATCGGGTGCTCGACGACGGCGCTGAGCTCGGCGCCGGTGTTGCACGACAGGCCGACGGTGAGCGCGCCGAGCTCGCGGGCGCGCCCGAGCGCGGCGATCACGAACGGCGTGCGCCCGCTCGCCGCGATGCCCACCACCGCGTCGCCGGCCGTGACGGTGGCGTCGTCGATGGCGCGGCGGCCCCCGTCGACGTCGTCCTCGGCGGCCTCCACCGGCGAGACGATCGCCGGCGGTCCGCCGGCGATGATCGCCACGACGTCGCCGGGGTCGGTCCCGAACGTCGGCGGGCACTCCGACGCGTCGAGCACGCCGAGCCGCCCCGACGATCCCGCGCCCACGTAGATCAGCCGCCCGCCGGAGGCCATCCGGGCGACGATGCCGTCGATGGCGGCCACGATCGACGGCAGGGCCGCCCGCACGGCGGCGGGCACGGTGGCGTCGCTGTCGTTCATGACCGCCGCCACCTCGGCGGTCGACATCTCGTCGATCCGGGCGAAGCGGGCGGCCGCCGACTCGGTGCCGAGGTGGTCGAGCGGGGGCTGTCGACTCGCTCGCCACTAGCGCCCCCGGTTCCGCGGGTCGAGCACGTCGCGCAGTCCGTCGCCCAGCAGGTTCAGGCTGACGACCACGAGCACCACGACCACGCCCGGGAAGATCAGCGTCCACGGCGCCAGGTTCACGAGGATGCGCGCGTCGAAGATCATCGAGCCGAGCGACGGGGCCGGTGGCGGCGCGCCGAGTCCGAGGTAGGAGAGGGCGGCCTCGGTCAGCACCGCCCACGACAGCGACAGCGTCACCTGCACGATGACGATCGGTGTGATGTTCGGCAGCACGTGGCGCATCATCACACCGTGGCGGCTCTGGCCGGTCGAGGTGGCGGCCCGCACGAAGTCGATCTCGCGCAACGAGAGCACCGGCCCGCGGATCACCCGGGCGAAGATCGGCACGTACACGACGGCGATGGCGACGGCGACCGTGAACCAGCTGCGGCTGAGCACCGACGCCAGCGTGAGCGCGAGCAGCAGCGGGGGGAACGCGAACAGCACGTTCGACACGCCGCCGATCACGCTGTCGGACACGCCGCGGTAGAAGCCGGCGACCAGGCCGGCCATCGTGCCGATCACGGCGGCCAGCCCCACCGCGACCAGGGCGATGCGAGCCGAGTTGGCGACGCCGCCGGCGACGCGGGCGAAGACGTCACGGCCGAACTGGTCGGTGCCGAACCAGTGCTCGCCACGACGGCCCGAGCAGCCGGTTCGGCGGGTCCTGCGCGCGGGGTCGTAGGGCAGCAGCCCGGAGACGTCGAGCAGCACCAGCGTCACCGGGATCGTGATGAGCACCAGACCGATCAGGCCGCTCGGGTTGCGCAGCAGCGCCCGCACCCGCACGGCGCGCGGCGTGCCGGCCCGGCGTGGCGGCGACCTCGTCCGGCTCCAGCCCGCCGAGCCCGCTGGCCGGCAGCTCGATCATGCCGCCCCCACGCGCGGGTCGATCACCCGGTACAGCCCGTCGGTGGCGAGGTTGACGATCACGAACGCCGTGGCGATGACGAGCACCGTGCTCTGCACGACGGCGTACTCCTTCTGCTGGATGCCGAGCAGCACCTGGCGCCCGATGCCCGGAACGGAGAAGATCTGCTCGACGACGACGGCGCCGCCGAGCAGGTAGCCGAACTGCAGCCCGGTCATCGTGACGATCGGCACCAGCGCGTTGCGCAGCACGTGACGAACCTGCAACGCGACGCGGCGGCACGCCCTTGGCCGCGGACCATCCGCACGAAGTCGGTCGAGCGCACCTCGAGCACGGCCGTCCGGGTGGTGCGCATGATCGGCGCGGCGATGCCGAAGCCCGAGCACCACGGCCGGCAGCAGTATCTGCTGGAAGTTGAGCCAGGGGTCGTCGAAGAAGGTGGCGAACGCCTTGCCGTTCGGGTTGTAGTGGAGCCACGACGCCAGCACCGTCAGCAGCGTGGTGGCGAGCAGGAACGCCGGGATCGACAGGCCGGCGAGGCCCACCACCTGGCCGGCCGCGTCGCGGCCCCGAGTGCGGCTTCGACGCCGACAGCATCCCGAGCGGGATGCCGATCAGCAGGGCGATGCACCATCGACAGCACGGCCAGCTCGAGCGTGATCGGCAGCGAGCTCCGCGTCAGCGCGGCGACGCTCTCCTGGGCGCGCGAGGAGTAGCCGAGGTTGCCGGTGAGCACGTTGCCGAGCCACGAGAAGAACTGCCGGTACCACGGCTCGTCGAGGCCGTAGTAGTCGACGCAGCGCCGCCTTCTGGCCCGGCGTGAGCGCAGCGGCCTCGGTGCCGAGGCCGGCGGTGATCTGGTCGCCGGGGATCGACCGGAGCATGACGAACACCATGACCGCGACGCCGAGCAACGTGAGCGCGGCGTCGAGGAGGCGACGTGCGAAGCCGCTGCGCAGCACGCCCGGTCAGCTCGACCGTGGTCGACCTCAGGTACTGCAGCGAGCCGTTGGCCATCGGGATGAACCCGGCGACGTCCGGCGTCGTGGCGGTGTAGGTGTAGCTGGTGAACATCCAGATCCACGCCGCGTTGTTCTCCAGCTCGTCGGAGATCTGGGTGTAGATCTGCGCTTGCGCTCGGCGGGGTCGCTGGTCGCCTTGCCCTCGGCGAACAGCTGGTCGAGCTTGTCCGAGCAGTACCCGGCGACCTTGTTCAGGTTGCCGGTCGCTGGTGAAGTAGCGGCCGTACATGCCGTCCGGGTCGGGGCGGCCGCCGTTGAGCGCCACCGCGGCGTCGAAGTCGCCGGCGACCCAGCGGTCGACGTACGCGCCGGACTCCAGGATCTCGAGGTCCAGGTTGATGTTGGCGTCGGCGAGCTGGGCCTGCAGGTTCTGCGCCTCGTTGACCGAGGTGGCGTACTCGCCCTGGGAGACGATGGTGTGGATGGTGACGCCGTCCGGCTTGCCGGCGCCGGCGAGCTACTCGGCGGCCTTGGTCGACGTCGCGGGTCGGGCACGGCCGCGCGTTCGGGTCGGACTTGTACGCCGGCGACGTGATCGGGCCGGTGACCTCGCCCTCGCCGAGCGCGGCGGTGTCCAGCACCTGCTTGCGGTCGATGGCGCACGGGATGGCGAGGCGGACGTTGACTTGTCCAGCGGCGCCTTGCGGGCGTTGAGCTGCAGCACGTGGTAGCTGAGCTCGGCGTCTTGGTCATCTTGACGCCGCCGCCCTCGGCGGTCTTGGCGACGAGCGGATCGTTGAGGATGGCGAACTGCACGTTGCCCGACTGCAGGCCGACGACGACCGAGGTCTGGTCCGGGATGATGCGGAACTCGAGGCCGGCGACCTTCGGCTTGCCGCCCCAGTAGTCGTCGTTGGCGGTGAGCTTGATCGACTGGCTGGCGGTGCGGCTGGTCGAAGGCGAACGCCCCGGTGCCGTTGGGCTTCGTGCCGACCGCCTCCGTCGTGTCGTCCTTGGACAGCATCGCCAGGTTGGCGGTGGCGAGGCCGGCGAGCAGGCCGGCGTCCGGCGCCGACAGGTGCAGCACCACGGTCTGCGGGTCGGGCGCCTCGAGCCGGTGGACTTGACCGTCGCGGCCGCCACGGCCGCGGTGGCCTCGTCCTGGATGCTTGCTCGATCGAGTGACTTGACGTCGGCGGAGTTGAACGGCTTGCCGTCGTGGAACTTCACGCCCTTGCGGAGGGTCAGCGTCAAGGTCTTGCTGTCGTCGGACGTACCGCCACTTCTCGGCCAGACCGGGCACCACGTTGAGGTCCTCGTCGAACTCGGTCAGCGTGCCGTACATGTTCTGCAGCAGGTTGACCGCCTGGAACTGCGTGGCCTTCCACGGGTCCAGCGTGTCGGGGTCGGCGGTGTAGCCGACGACGAGGGTGCCGCCGCCGGCCGAGCCGGCGGGCGCAGTCGGCGGCGAGCTGGCGTGAGCCCCCATCGACGTGGCGGCGACGGCGAGCGCGGCGACGGCGACGGCTGCGACGGCGCGGCCACGGCGGGTGTGCGAACTACGGATCACGGCTCCCCCTCCTGGTGAACGTCGGGCGCGGGCCCGAGCTGCTGACGAACGAACCGTACCCAGTTGCCGCGTCGCGTCGGCGACGCGCAGCGTCTTTCCGAACGGGGCGGGTGGTGGGGTGGCCAGTAGCGTGCAGCGGCGTGACCCACCGATTCGAGAGCGTTCAGCAGGTGCGCGACGGCCTGCGCGATGTCGCCTATCTGGCCGACGACGGCATCGCCGGCGTCGCCTTCCTCGCCGACCGCCTCGGAAAGCCGGTGCTCATCGAGGGGCCGGCCGGCACCGGCAAGACGCAGCTCGCCAAGTCGATCGCCGAGATGACCGGCGCCCGGCTGATCCGCCTGCAGTGCTACGAGGGCCTCGACGAGTCCAAGGCCCTGTACGAGTGGAACTACAAGAAGCAGCTGCTGCGCATCCAGGCCGAGCGCAACGTCGGCGAGGCGGCCGCCGAGTCGTGGTCCGACGTCAGCGACGACATCTTCTCCGAGGAGTTCCTGCTCACCCGCCCGCTGCTCGAGGCGATCCGCGCCGACGACCCGGTGGTGCTGCTGATCGACGAGGTCGACCGCGTGGAGGTCGAGACCGAGGCGTTGCTGCTCGAGATCCTGTCGGACTACCAGGTGTCGATCCCCGAGCTCGGCACGATCATCGCCACCCAGATCCCGCTGGTGTTCCTCACGTCGAACAACACTCGCGAGCTGTCGGAGGCGCTGAAGCGGCGCTGCCTGTACCTCCACGTCGACTACCCGACCTTGGAGCGCGAGCGCGAGATCGTGCTCGCCAAGGTGCCAGGGGTCACCGAGAACCTCGCCGACCAGATCGCCCGGGTCGTGCGCTCGATCCGTCAGATGGACCTGAAGAAGGCGCCGAGCGTGTCCGAGACGCTCGACTGGGCGCGCACGCTGCTGTTGCTCAACCTCGACGCCATCGACGCCGACGTCGCCAAGGACACCCTGCACATCCTGCTCAAGTACCAGACCGACATCGCCAAGGCGGCCAAGGAGCTCGGCAGTACCTTGGACGGCTGACCGACCGACCTACGGGCTGTCGGTACCGGCGATCTCGTCGAGTATCGCTCGGAACTCCCGGTAGCGCCGTTGACCGACGCGTGCGGCCCAGTGCTCCTCCAGCTCCCGGAGCGAGCCGGCGAGCTGTTGGGTGGTCTCGCTGCCGAGGCGTGTACGGCGGACGATGCGCATCCGCCGATCGTCCGCGGTGGCCTCCGTGACCAGGTAGCCCGCTTCGGTCAGCTGGGTCACGAACTGCCCGATTCCTTGCTTGGTCATTCCGACCCGCTCAGCGAGCTCGGAGACGGTGATGCCGCGGTCGGGTGGCACGGCGTCGATCACCCGGAATTGGGAAGGGCGCAGACCGTCCGGGCCGTCACCGAGAATGACCTGTCGAGCCTGCTCGAAGAGCAGACCGAGCACCTTCATGATGTGGCGCTCGTCGTTCATAAAGTCACTTTACGATGTCGACGGTAGTAAAGTAGGTTTCCCACATGGGACGGGAACTGCTCGGTGCAGCGGACGTCAGCGACGGCCAGCTGGCGGCGATGGTGGCCGACGTGCTCGGCGAGGAGGCGGTGAGCCTGCGCGAGGTCAACGTCGACCCTGTCGACTACGACATTCCCGCGATCACGACGGCCGGCCGCTGGTGGGTCAGCGGCCGGGCCGACACTCCAACCGGCGAGGCGCCGTTTCGGATCTTCGTCAAGCAGGTGCACAACTGGTCGCGGTCGCCGCAGTTCGCGTTCGTACCGCCGGACCTGCAGGAGATCGCTGCCGGTTTGGTTCCATGGCGAACCGAGCCGAGCATCTACCGATCAGACCTTTCGAACCGGCTTCCGGAAGGCCTGTCGATGCCTCGTGCTCTCGCCGTCATCGACCTCGACGAGCTCTCCAGCGCCGTCTGGCTGGAGGAGGTGCCGCTGCGTGAGTGGCCGTGGGACATCGAGCGGTTCGCGCGTGCGGCGTACCTGCTGGGCCGGCTCGCAGGCAGCGCGCGCGTCGCGCCGCTGGCCCAGATCGACGACCACGAGTGGACGGTGCTCGACTACCTGCACGGCCGGTTCGACCACCAGATCGTCCCGATGCTTCTCGACGACGAGCTGTGGGCCCACCCCTTGCTTGCCAATGCGTTCGGCGACGGGCTGCGTGAGCGGATGTGTGACGTGCTCGACCAGGTGCCCGCTTGGTTCGAGGAACTGGCCGACGCTCCCCATGTCGTCGGGCACGGCGACGCCTGTCCCAACAATCTCCTCGGCGCCCAGCGTCCCGATGCGTTCGTGCTGATCGACTTCGGTTTCTGGAAGCCGCTTCCCCTCGGCTTCGACCTCGGTCAGCTGTTGCTCGGCGACGTGCAGATCGGGCGGCGGCCGGCCGATGATCTTGCCGCCATCGACGCCGGATCGTCCCGGCCTACCTCGAGGGATTGACGGACGAGGGCTACGCAGCCGAACCGGAACAGGTGGTGCGGCTCCACGCCCTGCAGATGGCCGTGTTCATCGGACTGTCGAGCATGCCGTTCGAGCACCTTGGCGACCCGCCGAGCCCGGAGCTCGAGCAGCTGGCGGCAACGAGGGCCGCCATCACCACCTACTGCCTCGACCGGGTCGAGGCCAGCCGGGTGACGACGCAGTAGCAGTGAACGCGAACGGTGGCGGCCCAGGGCTTGGCCTCGCTCGCGGGGGCGCAGCGGCCGGGTGTCCGTCACTTCGTGTCGGATCGTGTCGTTGGTGACGGACGGTTGGTGAATATGCTGGTAAACGGCCGATAATGTGACACCTGTTCGGTAGCGTTCTGGTATGGGAACCGGCGCCGCTCACCGAACTGCGGGAAGCGCTCGATGCGCTCGCCGCGGTCGAGTTGGAGGCGTTGTCGGACGGCGAGTTGCACGCCGTGGTGGTCGAGCTCGGTGAGCTGTCGACCCGCTTGGAGGCGCAGTGGTGTCGGGCGATCGCCCGCTGGGATGCCCGCATGGTGTGGGCCGACAACGGCTCACGGTCCCCCGGCGCCCGCCTGGCCCGTGAGACCGGCCGCCGGCCAGGCGGCTGTGGCCGGCTGGTGTCGCGGGCCCGCAAGCTGGCCACGATGCCCGTCACGGCGACGGCCTATGCGAGCGGTGAGATCTCGGGTGATCACGTCGATCTGGTCGGCGAATGCAACCGGCAGTGGCCCGACGGCGACTTCGCCGACGCCGAAGCGGTGCTCGTCGACGCCTGCCGCACGCCGTGGTTCGCCGACGCCGTCAAAGTGATCGAGTATTGGAAGCAGCACGCCAACCCCGACGGCGCCGATGCCGACGCCGACTGGCTGCGCGAAGGCCGCACGGCGTCGATCACCACCGGCTGGAACGGTGAAGTGCACCTCGACGCCGTGTTCGACCCGATCGGCGGCGAGGTGTTCCGCAACGCCCTCGCCGCCATCGAACACGAACTCTTGCAAGCCGACCGTCGCGACGGCATACGACGCGCACGGCGCGGCAACGCCGCGTCGACGCCCTCGTCGAAATGGCGCCGCGTGCCGCCGCGCGCCCCGCCCGACGGGCTACGACCGCGGCCGCTGTTCACCGTGCTGATCGGTGACGAAGCGTTGCGGCGCACCTGTGAGACCGCTCACGGCACCGTCATCGCCCCCGGCGTGCTGATGCCGTTGCTGTCGGACGCCGAGTTCGAACGGATCGTGTACGACCCACCCAACCGGCGCATCGAGGTGTCCCACCGGCGCCGCTTCACCGGCGCCCTCCGCCGCGTCATCGAGGTCCGCGACCGCCACTGCCAACACCCGTCCGGGTGCGACGTCCCCGCCGCCGACTGCGACGTCGACCACATCATCCCCCACGCCCACGGCGGCCCACCTGCCTGTGCAACGGACGCCTGCTGTGCGCCACCCACAACCGCATCACCCTCAACCACGGCCCCCGACCACCGCTCCGCCAAGGACATGCCGACGCGCTCCCCGAGTCACGCGGTCCGGCGCCGAGCTGGGCGGTCACCGGCAACGGCAGCGTCGCCCCAGCGGGATCCCGCGCCCCGCCCGTCTCGGCCTGACCTCCGCCCCGGCGAGTCCTAGGTCAACGAACCTTCGGGCTCCGGCACGGCACCGGATCGATCGGGCACGATGTGCGAGTGCGCAGGTGAGCCTCCGGGCGGGATCGAGCACGTGGTCGTCGTGACGCACCGGCCGCAGCCCGAGGGCTGGGACCCGGAGGCGCTGTTTCACTTCGTCGCCGGTGTCGAGGCAGCGGGCCGAGGCGCAGGAGCTTGCGGGTGACCGCACCGTCGAGGTGGCCGCTGGTGACTGTTGGAAATACCCCGACGTGGTGGTTCAGGGCAACCGGGTGCTCCACCTGAGCTATCGAGTGCGCCGTCGACCGATCTGAGCGGGCAGCGCCGTTCCCACGAGCGCGGCGAGCGTGGCGACGCTCATCCGGTGCCGACGTCGCCTTTCGGAGCGGCCCCGACGTGGAACGCGTCGACGCCCACCAGGGTGGCGAAGTTGCCACCGAGCTGCTCCAGCCACCATGAGTCGCCGTAGCGGACGACACTGAAGAACCCGAGGTACGGCTGGCCGCCGACGTCGAACTGCACGACCACATCGGTGAGCTCGTCGGCGCCCAGGAAGGCGGTACGCGATCGAGGTTGGCCTGGTTCTGGTCCGATTCGTACAGCGCGGCGGCGTTCGCATCGCACCTTCGCCAGTGGGACGAAGGTGAACGTGCCGACACCCGACAGTGTCGACGCCGGCCGACGGCGGCGTCGAGGCCGGCCGAGAAGTCGTCGACCGCGCTGTCGTCGGTGAGGACCATCGGCTGGCTGAGATCGAGGTCGGGCTCGACGAGGCTGAGGTACTGGCGGCCGATCTGACCGACGACGTTCGCCTGGCGCTGCTCGACGCCGAGCGCCCGGCTGAACGGGGTCGCCGGTGGCACCATCAGCGGCCCGGTTGCGGGGGAGTACATGCGGACCCAGTCCAGGTAGGCGGCCATGTCGAAGTGGTCCACGTACGTCTCGATGGCGAACGTGGCGACCATCTGGTCGAGGTCTCCGGCTGCCATCGCGCCCATGTAGGCCGATACCGCGTCTTGCGCCGACGCCGCCCCGGGTCCCTCGTACGTCGGGCCGGCGGCCGGCGACGGGCTCGACGCCGAGGCGGCACCGCCGGCCGCCGACGGCGACGGCCGCCAGCCGCGACCATGAGCACGACCAGCTTGCGCAGCACGCGCTCGATGATGCCACGGGAGGCGGCCGTTGCACTTCGGACGCACGTGGTTGCGGAGCTACCCGGATACTGTCTCCCTCGATGACGGACTTGCTCGCGCCGGCGCCGCGCTCGAAGATGATCGAGCTGCTCAACGGCTTCGTGGTCGAGCTGCGCAACGCCGGCCTGCCGGTCAGCCTCACCGAGAACCTCGACGCGATGGAGGCGGTGCAGCACATCCCGATCGACGACCGCGAGGCGTTCAAGTACGCCCTCGGGGCGACGCTCGTGAAGAACAACGCCCACTGGCGCTCGTTCGAGACCGTGTTCGAGGTGTACTTCAGCCTGCGCGGCCCGGAGTACCGCCTGGCCGAAGGCGACGGCTCCGAAGCCGACGAGATGTGGCGGGCGATGCAGGACGAGCAGGGCCAGGCCGACGGTCGCGGCGGCTCCGGCGGGATGGATTCGCTCACCGCGGAAGAGATCGCCCACCTCCTCATGCGGGCGCTGCTCGGCGGCGACCAGGCGATGATGCGGGCGATGGCCCGCCAGGCCGTGCAGCGCTTCGCCGGCATGGAGCCCGGGCGCCCGGTGGGCGGCACGTACTACCTCTACCGCACGCTGCGCAACCTCGACCTCGACGGGATGCTCGAGAAGCTGCTCGAAGCCTCGCGACAGCAGAGCCCCGACGACCTGACGCCGTTCGAGGAGCGCCTCGAGCGCGAGGAGTTCCAGGAGCGCATCGAGCGGTTCAAGGCCGAGGTGGAGGCGGAGATCCGCCGGCGCCTCGTGGCCGACCGCGGGGCCGAGGCGATGGCCAAGACGTTGCGCAAGCCGTTGCCCGAGGACGTCGAGTTCATGCACGCCAGTCGCGACGAGATGGCGATGCTGCGCAAGGCGCTGCACCCACTCACCCGCAAGCTCGCCGCCCGCCTCGCCCGCAAGCGGCGCCACGGGCGCAAGGGTGCGCTCGACTTCCGCAACACGGTGCGCCACTCGCTGTCCTACGGTGGCGTGCCGGCCGAGCCGAAGTTCAAGTACCCGCGTCCGGCCAAGCCCGAGCTGGTCGTGGTGGCCGACATCTCGGGGTCGGTGGCGGCGTTCGCCCGCTTCACGCTGATGCTCGTGTACGCCATCCAGCACCAGTTCGCCAAGGTCCGCTCGTTCGTGTTCATCGACGGCATCGACGAGGTGACCGACTACTTCAAGGGCACCGAGGACATCCAAGAGGCGATCCACCGCGTCAACACCGAGGCGGACGTGGTGTGGGTCGACGGTCACTCGGACTACGGCCACGCCTTCGAGGTGTTCTGGCAACGCTGGGGCAAGGACATCGGCCCGAAGTCGACCGTGCTGCTGCTCGGCGACGCCCGCAACAACTACCACGCCAGCCAGGCGTGGGTGGTGAAGCAGATGGCCGAGAAGGCCCGCCACGTGTACTGGCTCAACCCCGAGCCGCGGTCGTACTGGAACACCGGCGACTCGATCGTCGGCGAGTACGCCACGCACACCGACGGCGTCTACGAGTGTCGCAACCTCCGCCAGCTGGAGGCGTTCGTCGAGAAGCTCGCCTAGCGGGCGGCCGCCGGCCGCTCAGTTCTGGCAGACGCTGCCCGGGCCGGAGAAGCAGTTCGGGTCGCGCGGGTCGGTGCCGAGGCTGAACTCGGTGAGGTCGTCGTCGCCGTCGCCGTCGGTGTCGGCGAGCGAGCACTCGCTGAACCCCGAGTTCGCCTCGAAGGCGTCGCCGAGCCCGTCACCGTCGGTGTCGGGCGCGTTGACGTCGCAGCTGTGGTCGACTTCGAGCCCGTCGGTCAGGCCGTCGCTGTCGGTGTCGGTGTCGAGCGGGTTGCTGCCGAGGGCGTTGACCTCCCGGCCGTCCGGGATGCCGTCGCCGTCGGAGTCAGCGTTGTTCGGGATCGGTGCCGAGCGACGTCACCTCGGCGCGTCGGTCAGGCCGTCGCTGTCGGTGTCGACCTCGGGAGCCGTCGTCGTGGTGGTCGTCGTGGTCGTGCTGGTCGACGTGCTCGTCGTCGTCGACGACGTCGTGGGCGTGTTGGGCGCGGCGGTCGGTGTCGGTGCCGGGGCGGCCGGCGGCGGTGCCGACGCGGCGGTCGCGGTCGGGATCGACGCGTTCGACGCGAGCGACGGGCCGATGACCGCCACGGCGACGATCGCCGCCTCGGGAGCGGTGTTGATCAGGGTGATGTTCCCGGTGAGGGTGACCGCCGAGCCGGCGGTGATCGTCGTCCCACCGGCGACCACCGCGCCCTGGCTGACGACCACGAAGGCGGACACCTCGGCGTTCAGGATGAGGGCCTCGTTCGTGGCGACCACGTCACGGACGAGGTCGACGTCGCGAATACCGGCTCCCGGGGTGAACTCGTCCGGGCCCGAGCCGGCCACGACGGCGATCTCGCTGATCTGGCCGGTGCTCGCCGGCGCCGTCGACAGGTCGGTCGGGCCGCCGCCCGGCCGGAACATCGCCTCACCAGGGGCCAGGCGGGCGAGCGGTCCCGTCGAGTCGGCGACCTCCACGGCGGCCGGGCCGTCGGACAGCAGGAACGCCGGCGCGGCGCTGGGGATGCTCGACACCGTCTCGGTCACCGCGTCGACGGTGAGCGTCCAGTGCGCCGGGCCGTCAGCGAACGTGACGAGGCCCTGGGCGATCACCTCGGCGTGCCCGCTGGCCGGCGACGGTGCGGCTGTCGCGGCGTGCACCGTCGGGCCCGCCACGAGCGCGCCGACGGCCGCGACGATGACGAGACCGGCCGACCGGTCATGACGAAGGTTCATATCGACTCCCTGCCACGTCGAGTGCTGCCCGAGAAGCTAGTCAACCGGGCGCGCCGGCTGGCACGATGAGAGCGTGGCTGTCCGCGACGGAGACGGGTTCGTGTGGTGCGCGTGCGGTCAGGCGCACTGGGGCCGTTTCGGCGCCGCCGGTCTGCTGCTCGTGCGCCTGGACGACGGCCTTCCGCTCGTGCTGCTGCAGCTGCGGGCTCCGTGGACGCACGGCGGCGGGACGTGGGCGCTGCCGGGTGGTGCCGTCGACTCCCACGAGGACGCCACCGGCGCGGCGATCCGCGAGGCGCACGAGGAGGCCGGCATCACCGTCGCCCGCGACGATGTGAAGGACCTCTTCCTCGACGACCACGGCACGTGGAGCTACGCCACGGTGATCGCCCACACGGTGCTCGCGCCCGACGTCGACCTGACGCTGGCGAACGCCGAGACCGACGACCTGCGGTGGGTGCCGGTCACCGACGTGGCGACGTATCCGCTGCACCCGGGGTTCGCCTCGTCGTGGCCCGATCTGTTGGAGCGGATCCAGGCCACGCTCGTGTGAACACGCTGCCGGCCCCGTGCCTGGTGGTGCTCGTCGGCCCGGTCGCGTCGGGCAAGAGCACCTGGGCGCGCCAGACGTTCGCCCCGGAGCAGATCGTGTCGAGCGACGCCCTGCGCGCCGTGGTCGGCGATTCACCGCACGACCTCGCCGCGTCGACCGACGCCTTCGCCGTGCTCGACGACATCGTGGCCCGTCGGATGCGCCGCCGCCTGACGACCGCCGTCGACACGCTCGGCCTCGACCCGGCGATGCGGGCGCGGTGGCGCCAGCTGGCCGCCGCCCACCACGTGCCAGCGGTCGCGGTGGTGTTCGACACCCCGGCGGCGGAGTGCCGGCGCCGCAACGCCTCACGTGACGCGAGAGTGCCGGACGCCACGGTCTCGGCGCAGCTACGCCGCTGGCCGGCGGCCCGCGACGAGGTGCGGGCCGAGGCGTGGGACGCGGTGCTCGAACCGGATCCCGTCGCCGTCGTGCCGGCCGCGCTCGCGGCGTCCCGCGGCGCCGCTCGGCCCCGGTCGACGCCACGCCCGAGCCGGCGGGCGAGCCCGACGCGGCGGGGACGATGCGAGTCGGGCTGATGCTCTCGACGTTCGACTGGCCGGGCGGACGCGAGACCTTCGCCGAGTCGCTCGGGCGGGTGGTCGGCGAGGTCGACCGCGCCGGCGTCGAGCACGTGTGGTTGATGGACCACCTCCGCCAGATCCCCCAGCTCGGCCCGGCGTGGCACGACCTGCCGGACCCGTTCACGACGCTCGCTTGGATCGCCGCCCGGACGGAGCGGGTGCGGCTGGGCGTGCTCGTGACGCCGGCCTTCCTGCGTCCGCCGGCGCTGCTCGCCAAGTCGATCGCAACGCTCGACGTGGTGTCGGGTGGGCGGGCGATCTGTGGACTGGGAGTCGGGTGGTTCGCCGCCGAATACGCCGCCGCCGGCATCGCCTTCCCCGGGCTCGCCGCACGCTACCACGCCCTGAGGACGCGCTCGGTGCGCTGCCGGCGTTCTGGGGCAAGGGCGCGCCGCCGTTCGCCGGGCGGGCATTCGCCGCTGGCGAGGCGCTGTCCTACCCGCGACCGCTGCAGTACCGGGTGCCGATCTGGGTCGGCGGCGGCGGCGAGCGGCGCACGCTGGCGCTCACGGCCCGCCTCGCCGACGGCGCCAACCTGCAGGGTCCGGCCGACGTGGTCGCCCGCAAGGTCGACGTCCTGCGCCGGCACTGCCACGACGCCGGTCGCGATCCGGACGCGCTCACCGTCTCGCACCTCTCCACCGCACTGATCGGGCGGCGACCGGGCCGAAGTCGGCGGCCTCGTCGAACGGCTGCGACCGCGCCGGTGGAGCGCCGAGCGCTATGCCGGCGCGGTGCACGCCGGCACGCTCGACGACCACGCCGCTCACGCCGCCCGCCTCAGCGCCGCCGGCGTCGACACGATGATCGTCAGCCTCGCCGACATCGCCGAGCCCGGCGCGGTCGACCGTCTCGCCGCCCTCGTCGAGCGCCTGCGCTGAGCCCACCGGACACGCAACCGATGGGTGCCAGCATGACCGAACGGTCATGTTCGCACCCATCGGTTGCCGTGCCGGATCAGTCGTCGATCACGGTGACCGGCGGGTCAGCGGCCAGCTCGGCGTCGAGGAAGTCGGCGAGCTCGTCGGCACCTGCCGGCGCGTCGTCGATCGCGGCGAGCGACCGCGCCGCGACGGCGAGCGTGGCCAGGTCGACGCCGCGGTCGACCACGACCGAGTTGCCCTTCAGCACTTCGGCGGCGCCGGCCACCAGGGCGGCGAGCCGGAGCGACGGGCTGGCTGCGCCGGCGCCGGGCACGGCCACGTCACGGTCGAGCTGGTGGGCGGTGCCGGTCCCGGGGTCCTCCCAGCGCAGCGCCACCGTGCCGGCCACGTCGCCGGGCACGGCGTCGTCGTCCAGGCGCAGCTCGTACACGGCGCTCACCTGGTGACCGGCGCCGAGCTCGCCGGCGTCGACCCCGTCGTCGACGAACTGGGCGTCGTCGAGCATGCGGTTCTCGTAGCCGATCAGGCGGTAGTCCGTCACCACGTCGGGATCGAACACCACCTGCACCTTGGCCTGCTCGGCGACGACGGTGAGCGTCGGCGTGAGCTCGTCGACGAACAGCCGCTCGGCCTCGGCGAAGTCGTCGATGTAGGAGTAGAAGCCGTTGCCGCGGTCGGCGAGCTGCTCCATCAAATGGTCGTTGTAGTTGCCCATCCCGTAGCCGACGGTCACGAGGTGGATGCCGGCGTCGCCGGCCTGGGTGATCTGTTGGGTGAGCACCTCGGGGTCGGTGACCCCCTGGTTGGCGACGCCGTCGGACGCCAGCACCACCACGTTCACGTCGTCGGGGTCGAACGAGCGCTGGGCCTGCTGGTAGCCGAGGAGCAGCCCCGCCTCCATGTTCGTGCTGCCGTCGGGCGCCAGCGAGTCGATGGCCGCGACGATGGTCCGCCACTGGGCGACTGGTGTCGGGGCGAGCAGTGATGAGGCGTCGGTGCCGTACGTCACGATCGAGATCGTGTCGTCGGGACGCAGGGTGCGTACCAGCAGCGCGAGCGACGACTGCACGAGCCCGAGGCGATTGCGGATGTCCATCGAACCCGACGTGTCGACGACGAACGTGATGTTGGCCGAGGGGCGCTCGATCGGGTCGAGCTCTCGCGTCGACACGCCGATGCGCACCGTGGCGACGTCGGGCTCGGCGTCGACGAGGAACGCTCCCTCGACGCCGAGGGCCAGGCCGTCTCGGGTCGCCGGTGGATCCCCGTAGTCGAAGGCGTTGATCCACTCCTCCGGGCGGATCGAGTCGGGGTCCGGGCGGTAGCCCTCGGCGAGGAACCCACCGGCGACGTCGAACGATCCCGTGTCGACGTCGAGGGCGAACGTCGATTCGCGGTCGGCGGTGGTGGGGACGAAGCGCGACTCGCCGGCGTCGACGAACACGTTGTCGTCGAGCGGGCCGGGCACCGGCGGTTCGGGCCATGCCAGCACGCTCATCGCCTCGTCGGTCAGCGCCGCCGCTCGGTGCCATGGCGGGGACGGCCACCGTGAGGTTGGGCGCACCGTCGTCGATCGACGACCGGTAGTCGCGGTAATACGCCTCGGCATCGATCGCGCATCGCCCGTCGGCGTCTCCGGCGACGGTCGTCGGTGGCGGCTCCGACGTCCGACGGATCCCGGCCGTCGCGCACGCACCGGGTCCGGTGGCGTGGATCGACGACGCGATCGCCACCGTGGTACCGGCGACGAGCAGCAAGGCGATGGGGGTACGAGCGTGGGCAGCATGGGGCTGTGACGCTCGGCACCCGGTGTTCGGTTCCCGACGGACCGCACGAGCGCTGTTGCGGAGACTTGTGACTGATCCGTGGGTCGGCGACGACGGGTCCGATACCCGTGAGCCCACGTCGGCTGGCTCTTGAAGCAGCGTGCCAGCAGACGGCGGCGCCGCGTTCAGCCCGCGTTCGGCGGGCAGCGGGGTGGGCGTCGCTCGTTTCGGGGTGTGGGCCGCGGCCTCGGCCACGGGGCCCAGGACGCCAGGAGAGTCAATCTGGTCACTCTCCTTCTCGATATCGAGAACGTGGGTGACCAGATCGCCGTTCGAGACGCAGAGTGACCACATGGCGCCGGTCACGGCCGACGAGCCCGGGTGTTCCGCTCGACGGGTCGATCGACCCGCGACTTCACGTCCGCGGCAAACTAACCGTGGACGATCGAGTGGTGTCCGACGTCGACGACCTGTCTGACGTGGAGCGACGAATTCCTCCGCGCTGGCGCGATCGGCCACGACGACCTGTCCACCAGCCGCTTCGAGGTGACCGACGACGGGCTCGGTCTCGGCGTCGTGGTGTGGGCCCCGTCGATCGGGGGCTGCGTGTTCATCGGCGGCTGTCCGGGCGCCGCGCTGCTCGGGGTGATGGGGCCGGCAGCCTGCCCGGCACCAACAGCGCCGTGGCGTACTTCCCGCGGTGGGATCTCACGATCGTCGCCCTCGCGAACTCGTCGCTCGACGACGTCGATGTCAGTGGGGCGCTGGTCGAATGCCTGGTCTCGACCGTGATCGGCCGCCCGGTGGGCGACGCCGCCTGTCCGTACTCGGCGCCGTAGCGTGGCCCGACCGATTCAGCTGCGTTGGTAGTTCGGCGCCTCGTTGGTGATCGTGACGTCGTGCGGGTGGCTCTCCTCGCGTCCGGCGGTGGTGACCCGCATGAACGTGGCGCCCGAGCGCAGCGCATCGAGGGTGGCGGCGCCGGCGTAGCCCATGCCGCTGCGCAGGCCGCCGACGAGTTGGTAGGCGACCTCGCCGAGCGGGCCGGCGTAGGGCACGCGACCCTCGATGCCCTCGGGGACGAGCTTGCGCGTGCCCGTGCCGGGGCCCGTCGTCGGCCGGTCATCCGAGGTCTGGCCGGTGGCGTAGCGGTCGGCGCCGAGGCCCTGCATCGCGCCGAGTGATCCCATGCCGCGGTAGCTCTTGTAGCGGCGTCCCTCGAACAACTCCATCTCGCCCGGGCTCTCCTCGGTGCCGGCGAGCAGCGAGCCGAGCATCACCGTCTCGGCGCCGGCGGCGATCGCCTTGACGATGTCGCCGGAGTAGGTGATGCCGCCGTCGGCGATCACCGGGACGTCGCGGCGCCGGGCGCGACGGGCGGCGGTCCAGATCGCCGACAGCTGCGGCATGCCGGCCCCGCTGATCGACGCGCGTGGTGCAGATCGATCCGGCACCGACCCCGACCTTGACGGCGTCGGCACCGGCGTCGGCGAGGGTGTCGACGCCCTCGGCCGTCACCACGTTCCCGGCGACGACCGGCAGCTCCGGCCAGCCGCCCCTGATCCGTTCGATCGCCTTGACCACGCCGGCCGAGTGCCCGTGGGCGGTGTCGATGGTGACCGCGTCGACGCCCTGGGCCACGAGTGCGTCGACGCGCGCCTCGAGGTCGTCGCCGACGCCCACGGCAGCGGCACAGCGCAGCCGCCCGGCGTCGTCGCGCGTGGCGTTGGGGTACTCCTGACGCTTCTGGATGTCCTTGACCGTGATCAGACCGGCCAGTCGGCCATTGGCGTCGACCAGGGGCAGCTTCTCGATGCGGTGCTGCTGCAGGATCGACTTCGCCGCGTCGAGCCCGGTGCCGACGGGCGCCGTGACGAGCCCTTCCGACGTCATGAACTCCGACACGGGGCGCTCGTAGTCGGGCGTCTCGCAGAAGCGGACGTCACGGTTGGTCAGGATGCCGACCAGCCGCCCGGCGTCGTCGACGATCGGCATCCCCGAGAACCGGAAGCGGTTCATCAACGCCTCGGCCTCGTGCAGCAGCGCCGTCGCCGGGAGCGTGACCGGGTCGGTGATCATGCCGCTCTGGCTGCGCTTGACCTTCTGCACCTCGGCGGCCTGCTCGGTGATCGGCATGTTGCGGTGGATCACGCCGAGGCCACCGTGACGGGCCATCGCCACCGCCATGCGCGCCTCGGTGACCTTGTCCATCGCCGCCGAGACCAGCGGGATGGCCAGGGTGATGCCGGCGGCGAACCGCGCCGTGGTGTCGACGGCGTCCGGCAGTGCCTCGGACCAGCCCGGCACGATCACCACGTCGTCGAAGGTGAGGGCCTCGAAGCGGTCGAACAGGGCGTCGTTGTGGGCGGTGGTGGATGTGTGAGTCATGCCGTCCCTTCGGATGCGAGCGAGCGAGCGCCAGCGAGTGAGCGTCCACACGCGGCCTGCGTGGCCGGGGAACGCAATGATGTCGAGCAGAGCGAGACGAGCACGTCGACGAGCAGGGCGTGCTCGGCGGTGTGGATGCGGGCGGCGAGCGTCTCCAGCGTGTCGGTCGCCAGGATCGGCACGTCGACCGTGGCGAGCACCGGGCCGTCGTCGATCACCCTCGTCGGGCACGCGATGCACCATCACCCCGGTGCTCGTGCGCATGCCGGCGCGGGCCTCGGCGAACGCCCGCTCGATCGCGTCGACCCCGGGCAGCTCGCCGGGTCGCGCCGGGTGCAGGTTGATCACGGCGTCGGGGAAGCGCCCGAGGAACGCCATCGTGAGGATGCGCATCCACCCGGCGAGCACCACGAGCTCGGCGCCCGTCGCGGCGACGATGTCGGCGAGGCGCCGGTCGTAGTCGCCGCGTGGCTCGTCTCGGCGGCGGCGGCACGGCGATCGCCGGGATGCCGGCCCGCTCGGCGCGCATCGAGCGCGCCGGCGTTGGGCCGGTCGGACACGACGCCCACGATCTCTGCCGTCAGCCGGTGCTCGGCGACCGCGTCGACGATGGCCTGCAGGTTCGACCCGGCGCCCGAAGCGAGCACGGCGACTCGGGCGACCATGGGTCGACGCTAGGCCGCCCAGCGGTGCCACCGGTGTCCTCCTGAACGAAATGTTCAGCCCGCGGGGCCACCGGTAGCTTCGACCGCATGGCCGTCTACCTGTGTCACGAGCAGCCTGCCCTCCACGAGCACGCGGCGAGTGTCGTCGATGCCGCGCCGGGCCGCGTGCAGCTCGACCGCTCGGCGTTCCACCCCGGCGGTGGCGGACAGGTGAGCGACGCCGGCTGGCTCGAGTACGACGGCGGCGTGGTCGATGTCACCGGCGTGGAGGTCGACGGCGATCGCTGGTGGCACCTGCTCGGGGACGACCTCGAGCTGTCCGGCGACGTGCTCGTGCGGGTCGATGCCGAGCGGCGCGGTCGCGTCGCGTCGCTGCACACCGACTCGCACGTGCTGAACGCGTTCGTGTTCGAGCGCTTCCCGGGCACGCTGGTGACCGGTGCCCAGATCAACGCCGACGGGACCGGACGGATGGACTTCGACCTGTCCGCCGTCGACAACGACGTGCTGCGCGGGCTCGACGCCGACGTCAACGACGTGATCCGCCGGGCCGTCGAGGTGCGCAGCGTCTACGTCGACGCCGCCGATGCCGTCACCACCGCCGGCTTGGTGCGCAGCCTGTCGGTGGCGCCGCCGCCGACGCCCGACGGCACGTTGCGGGTGATCGAGATCGACGGCGTCGACCGTCAGGCGTGCGGCGGCACCCACCTCTCGAACACCGGTGAGTCGGCGGCGTTCCGCATCACCAAGGTCGAGAACAAGGGCAAGCGCAACCGCCGCATCCGCTTCGAGCTCAGCCCGTGAAGGCGGGCGCCGGGTTGTTCGGGTCGTCGGTGTTGATCATCCACGGGGTCCCGTAGCGGTCGGTGCACATGCCGAAGCCGATGGAGAAGAAGGTGGCGTCGAAGGGCACCTGCACCGTCCCGGCGTCGGCGAGCGCGGTGAACACCCGCTCGGCCTCCTCCTTGTTGGGGAGCGACACGCTGCAGCACATGCCGCTCGTGGTTCCGTCGAAGTTGCCGCTGGGGTCGTCGGCGCCCATCAGCAGCGCGTCGCTCGTGGTGAGGGCGGCGTGCATCACGCGGTCGGCCTGGCCGCCGGCCGTCGGGGCGCCGGGCTCGACCGAGAACGGCAGGAGCACCAGCTCGCCGCCGAAGATCTCCTGGTAGCGGGTGAAGGCGTCGCGGCAGTTGCCGGCGAACGCCAGGTACGGGGTGAAGGCCATCGGGTGCTCCTCGCGGGTGGTTCGTGTGGGTCAGCGGTGTTGACGACGGGCGGGCGTGGTTCTCATCGCGGCGGCACGAGCGACACCCGCGGGCCTCGGCCCGACGCGGCACCAGTCGGCCGATCACCCACGTCGGCTCGTCGATCGCCGCCCGCACCGCGTCGGCGTCGGCCGCGGACACCACCGCCACCATCCCGACGCCCATGTTGAGCGTGCGGTGGAGCTCGTAGTCGTCGAGCGCCGGCGCGGCGTCGCGCACGAGCCGGAACAGCGGCGGCACCGGCCACGAACCGAGCTCGATCTCGGCGTCGACGTCGGGGGGCAGCACCCGCGGGACGTTCTCGGGCAGACCGCCCCCGGTGATGTGGGCCAGCGCCTTGACCCGGCCGGTGGCGAGGGCGCCGGACAGCACACCTAGGTAGTTGCGGTGCGGCTCGAGCAGGGCGTCGCCGAGCGGACGGTCGAGGCCCGCCGGCGTGACGTCCATCGGCAGCCAGCGGAACACCGTGCGCAGCAGTGAGTAGCCGTTGGTGTGCGGGCCGCTGGAGGCGACGCCCACGAGCAGATCGCCGGCGACGACGTCGCCGCGGGGGAGCAGGTCGCGCCGCTCGACCACGCCCACCAGCGTGCCGGCGATGTCGAACGAGCCCGGTGTGTACACGCCCGGCATCTCCGCCGTCTCGCCGCCGAGCAGCGTGCAGCCGGCGGCCTCGCACGCCTCGGCCATGCCGGTCGACCATCTCGGCCACCATGTCGGCGTCGAGGCGGCTCGCCGCGATGTAGTCGAGGAAGAACAGCGGGCGCGCCGCCTGCACCAGCACGTCGCCGACGCAGTGGTTGACGATGTCGTGTCCGAGCGAGCGGACCCGTCCGAGGGCGGCGGCCAGCTCGACCTTGGTGCCGACGCCGTCGGTCGAGGCCACCAGCACCGGGTCGTCCATCGAGGCGATCGCCTTCGCCGAGAAGGCGCCGCCGAAGCTGCCGACCCCGCGAACCACCTCGGCGCCGTGGGTCCGCTCGACGGCGCCGCGCATGCGCGTGACGGCGCGGTTGCCCTCGGCGATGTCGACGCCCGCCGCCGCGTAGCTGGTGAGCGTCGAGCCGGGGGCGCGCCAGGCGATGTCGCGCCGCACCTGCATGCCGGGGAAGTCGACGTCGGACAGCGTGCGGTAGGCGTTGGCGCGGGCGGTCTCGAGGTCGTCACCGATGCCGGTGACGGCGAGCACCCGCCCGCCGCTGGTGTGCCCGTCGGTGAGCCCGGCCGGGAAGATCACGGCGTCGTGCAGCTCGAGCGGCAGCGTCACGAGGTCGCCCAAGCGTGGCGATCCGGGATACCCGGGCGCCGCGGCGACGACGGCGCAGCGTCGACGCGGCGCGCACATGCAGCGGGCCCGGTGGCAGGGCGCCGCCGGCCGCGGCGAGGGCCAGCTCGGCGAGATCGGCGTCGAGGAGTGGCAGGAGCGCCTGGGCCTCGGGATCGCCGAGGCGCACGTTGTACTCGACGAGTCGCGGTCCGTGGGCGGTGAGCATCAGGCCGGCGTAGAGGAAGCCGACGTACGGGCGTGCCCGAGGCCGCGAAGTGGTCGAGCACCGGTTGGAGGAAAGCACCGGTGAGCGCGTCGAGGTCGAGGGCGAGCGGAGGCCGGGGCGTAGGCGCCCATCCCGCCGGTGTTGGGACCGGTGTCGCCTTCGCCGATGCGCTTGTGGTCCTGGGCGAGCGGGAAGGGCACGGCGCGCCAGCCGTCGCACATCGCGATCAACGAGCACTCCGGACCGCTCATCCGCTCCTCGAGGACGAACGAGCCGTCGGCGGCGTCGTCGATCGCGACGAGCGTGTCGGCCCGATCGGCAGGAACGGTGACCCCCTTGCCGGCGGCGAGGCCCGTCGCGCTTGACGACGACCGCGGTGCCCAGCCCGTCGAGCCACGCCACCGCCGCATCGGCCTCGCCGGCGGCGAAGCAGGCGAAGCGCGGGCCGGGGATGCCGAGGTCGGTGGCGAGTCGGCGGGCGTAGCCCTTCGATCCTTCCAGCCGGGCGAGCTCGGCCGGCGGCCCGAAGCACGGCACGCCACGACGGGCGCACTCGTCGGCGACGCCGGCGACCAGCGCGGTCTCGGGACCCGGGACGACGAGATCGGGTTGGGCCTCGTCGGGCCCCGGCAGCTCGTCGGCGACGGTCACCTCGTGGCCGTGCTGCCAGCACGCCCAGGCGATCGCCCGCTCGCGTCCCCCGCCGCCGAGCACCAGGACGTTCACCGCCGCCCCCCACCCCCAGCCCCCGAACGATTTCCACAAGCAAAATCGAGCGACGACGCACGATTTCGCGCCCCAAAATCGCGAGGCCATGCGCGGGCCGAGATTCGCGCGAAATCGAGCCGACGCACGAAAATGCTTGTGGAAATCTTCTTCCTTCCTCACGCCAGGACCCGTTCGAAGGCGAGTTTGGCGGCGGGGTTCACGACGGGGATGGGGTAGTCGCCGGTGAAGCAGGCGTTGCAGTAGCCCGACGTCGCCGGGTCGCCGTGACCGATGGCGCGCATCATCGCGTCCATCGACAGGAACGCCAGGCTGTCGGCACCGATGTGGGCGCTGATCTCGCCGGGGTCGAGGCGCGCCGACATCAGGTCGCCGTCGTGGCCCATGTCGACCCCGAAGTGGCACGGGTGCACGATCGGCGGGCACGTGATGCGCAGGTGCACCTCGCTGGCGCCGGCGTCGCGCACCAGCTTGACGAGCGGGCCGGCGGTCGTGCCGCGCACCAGCGAGTCGTCGATCATCACCACCCGCCGCCCGGCGAGGTTCTCGGCGAGGGCGTTGTACTTGAGCGCCACGCCGCGCTCGCGGATGTCCTGGCTCGGTTCGATGAACGTGCGCCCGATGTAGCGGTTCTTGATCAACCCGTCGTTGAACGGCACGCCGCTCGCCCGCGAGTAGCCGATGGCGGCGGGGATCGACGAGTCCGGCACCGGGATCACGACGTCGGCGTCGACGGGCGACTCGTGGGCCAGCTCCTCGCCGAGCGCCTCGCGCACGCCGTGCACGTTGCGGCCGTCCCACACCGAGTCGGGGCGGGAGAAGTACACGAACTCGAACGTGCAGCGCGCCTGGCGGAGCGCCGGCGCCAGCGCCTGGCGGCGGTGCACCTCGTTGCCCTGCAGCGTGACGATCTCGCCCGGTTGCACCTCGCAGATGTCGACGCACCCGAGCGTCGACAGGGCGCACGTCTCGCTGGCGACGGCGTGGCCGCCCTTGGGCAGGCGGCCGATCGACAACGGGCGGAAGCCCCACGGGTCGCGCACGGCGAGCACCCGGTCCGACGCCAGCAGCACCAGCGAGTAGGCGCCCTTCCACGCCGGCAGCGTGCGCTCGATGCGGTCCTCCCACGACTGCCCGCCGGCGGCGGCGAGCATCAGGGTCATCACCTCGGAGTCGCTCGTGGCGGTCAGCCCGAAACCGCGCGCCAGCAACTCGTCGCGCAGGCTCGGCGTGTTGACGATGTTGCCGTTGTGGGCGAGGGCGAGCGGGCCGTGCATGGTCTCGACCAGGAACGGCTGGATGTTGCGGTCGGTGCTGCCGCCGGTGGTGGAGTACCGCGTGTGGCCGATGGCGTGGTAGCCGACGAGCGGCGCAGGCGTCGCGGGTGAACACGTTGGACACCAACCCGGGCTGCTTGTGCATGCGCACTCGCGCCCCGTCGCTCACCGCCAGGCCGGCCGCCTCCTGACCGCGGTGCTGCAGGGCGAACAGTCCGAAGAAGGCGAGCTGGGCCACCCCGTCGCCGTGCGGCGTCGACAGCCCGAGCACGCCGCACTCGTCGTGCGGCGCGTCGCCGGCCGCGACGTCGATGAGCCGTCTCATCGATGCACCATCCAGTCGGCGGTGGCGATCACGTCGTCCAGCCGGTCCTGCACCGGGTAGCGCCCGGGTCGGAACGGCGTCGCCGTGATCCGCTCGAAGGCGTCGACGTACCGGCGTGACGTGTCGGCCACGACGTCGGGCGCCAGCGCCGGGGGGTCACCGTCGCCACGGTAGCCCTGGTCGGCGAGCGCCCGGCGCACCACCTCCTTGTCGAGGCTCTCCGGCTCCTCGCCGGCGGCCAGTCGGGCGTCGTAGGTGTCGGCCACCCAGAACCGGGAGGAGTCGGGCGTGTGCACCTCGTCGATGAGCAGCAGCTCACCGTCGGCCGTGATCCCGAACTCGTACTTCGTGTCGGCGAGCACGAGCCCGGCCGCCGCGGCGACCTGCTGGCCGGTGCGGAACAGACTCGAGCGCGGCGGCGGTCACCTGCTCCCAGCGGTCGGCGGCGACGAGACCGCGGCTGACCACCTCGGACGGCGCCAGCGGTTCGTCGTGCTGGCTCGACCCCGCCGGCGGCTTGGTGGTCGGCGTGACGATCGGGGCCGGCAGCAGCGTGTTCTTGGCCAGCCCGTCGGGCAGGCGGTGGCCGTCGATCGTGCGCGCCGCCGGCGGCGTACCGCTGCCACAGCGAGGTCGACGGTGACACCGGTGATCGCGCCGCGCACGATCACCTCGACCGGCAGCGGCACGGTGCTGCGGGCGACGAGGGCATTGGGATCGGGAACGCCGAGCACGTGGTTGGGGACGACCGATGCGGTGCGTGCGAACCACCACGCCGCCAGCTCGTTGAGCACCTGGCCCTTGTAGGGCACACCGGCGATGATCCGATCGAACGCCGACAGCCGGTCGGTGGTGACGAACAGGCGACGGGCCCCGCCCTCGTCGTCGGGCAGGCCGAAGGACACCCGCACCTTGCCCTCGCGCCGGTCGGGCAGGTCGAGCACGACGTCGAGCATCGGCTCACACGACATGCTTCACCGCCGAGCGGAACAACCCGAGTCCGAGGGTGTCGGCGGTCGTCGGGTCGTGACGGTGACGCGGGTGCTGACGCACGACGCAGTGGTTCTCCGGGTGCGGCATCAGGCCGAGCACCAACCCGGTCGGGTCGCACACGCCGGCGATGTCGGCGACCGATCCGTTGGGGTTGCACCCGCGGTAGCGGAGCGCCACCTGGCCGGCGGCGGCGAGCCCGTCGGGGTCGGGGTGCACGTAGCGGCCCTCGCCGTGGGCGATCGGGCAGTGGATCACATCCGGCGCCTCGTCGAGCCACACGCAGCGCGACGAGCGCTCGGTGGCGAGCTCGACCCAGCGACAGTCGAAGCGACCCTGGGCGTTGTGGCCGAGGGCGCCCGGCAGCAGCCCGGCGCGGGTGAGCACCTGGAACCCGTTGCAGATGCCGATGACCGGGCCACCCCGCACGACGAAGTCCCGCAGCGCCTGCCCGAGCCGGCCGCCGTCGGCCGCGGTGAGGTCGAGGGCGAGCAGCCGTCCGGCGCCGAGGGCGTCGCCGTAGCTGAAGCCGCCGGCGACGACCACGATGTCATGTCGCCGCAGCGCCGACGGGTCGACCACCAGCTCGTCGACGAGCACCGTGTGCGGCTCGGCGCCGGCGAGGGAGAGGGCCAGGGCGACGTCGCGGTCGCGGTTCGTGCCCGGACCGGCCAGCACGAGCGCGCGAGGACCCATCACTGGTTCACCGTCAGTCGATGCGACGCGTCCCACGCAGAGCGGGTGCACCAGTGACGGGAAGACCGTGCTCGATGGTTCGCTCGCTCGAAGACTCGCTCGCTCATGAGTGGAACGCCCTCGTGAGGGTGGCGACGTCGACGGCGAGGGTGCCGGCGATCCGCAGCACGGGGTCGGCGGTGACCGAGCCGAGCACGGTGGCGTCACCGACCAGCTCGGAGAAGGCGTCGACGTCGTCGGGCGCGACCTCGACGACGAAGCGGCCGCTGCTCTCGGCGAACAGGCCGGTGGTGAGGTCCGGATGGCCGGTGCCGTCGAGGCGGGCCCCGAACCCGGACGCGATGCACTGCTCGGCCACGGTCACGGCGAGGCCGCCCTCGCTCACGTCGTGGCAGCTCGCCACCAGGCCGGCGCGGACCGCCGCGTGCAGGCGTCGGTCGCGCGCCGGCGCGCCCGGGTCGGGTTGCGGGGTCGCTCCGGCCGTGGGTGACGGCCACCGGTGGGCGCCACGCAGCAGGTCGAGGTGGCTGCCGGCGAAGTGCTCGCCGGTGCGGCCGACGAGCAGGAGCACGTTCCCGGGCGATCGCAGCTCGGCGGTCACGCACGCCTCGACGTCGGGCACGTGAGCGATCGCCGTGATCACCAGCGTCGGCGGCACGGCGTGGCGCGCCCCGTCCTCGCCGACGTAGGTGTTGTTCAACGAGTCCTTGCCGGACACGAACGGGGCATCATGGGCGACCGCGGCCCGACAGCAGCCGGCGACGGCGGCGGCCAGCTCGCCGAGGGTCGTTGCGTCGAGCGGGTCGCCCCACGAGAAGTTGTCGAGCAGGGCGACGCGGTCGGGGTCGGCGCCGACGGCGACGACGTTGCGGATCGCCTCGTCGACGACGACGGCCGCCATCGCCTCGGGGTCGTGCAGCCCGTACCAGGGGTTGACACCGATGCCGATGGCGATGCCGTGATCGTCGTCGGGAGCGGCGAGCACGACGCCGTCGCCGTGCCCGCGGTCGCCCTCGCCGAGCAGCGGGCGCACGAGGGTGGCGCCGCCGATCTCGTGGTCGTAGCGGTGGACGACGGCCGCCTTCGAGGCGATGTTCGGGTGGGCGAGCAGGGCGAGCAGCGTCGCCGCCGGATCGTCGACGTGGCGGCCGGCCGGCTGGCGCACCGGGGCGGGGGCGGCCGCGCTGAGCGTGCGCTGCGGACGGCCGTCGTGGAGGAACGCGGTGGGCAGGTCGACCACGGGCACGCCGCGGTGGCGCACCACCAGCCGTCGGGAGCCGGTGACGACGCCGACGTCGGTGACGTCGACGCGGTGGCGGGCGCACGCGGCCCGGAACGCGTCGAGGGCCGAGGGCGCCACGGCCACCACCATGCGCTCCTGGGCCTCCGAGAGCCAGATCTCCCAGGGGGCGAGCCCCGGGTACTTGAGCGGCACCCGTTCCAGCTCGACGTCGGCCCCGAGGCGCTCGGCCATCTCGCCGATCGCCGACGACAGGCCACCGGCGCCACAGTCGGTGATCGCCGTCCACAGCCCACCGACGTCGGCCAGCGCGTCGATCAGCAGCTTCTCGGTGATCGGGTCGCCGATCTGCACGCTGGCGCCGGCGACCTCACCCGTGCTGGCGTCCATCGACAGGCTGGAGAACGTCGCCCCGCGAATCCCGTCGCGACCGGTCGCCCCGCCGAGGAGCAGGACGTGGTCGCCGACGTACGGGCCGCTCGGCGCCGGCTCGTCGGGTGCGGTGCCGACGCATCCGCAGAACACGAGCGGGTTGGTGGTGAACCCGGGGTCGTAGAGCACCGCACCGGCGATCGTCGGCAGCCCGATCTTGTTGCCGTAGTCGGCGACGCCGGCGACGACGCCCTCGCGTATGCGCCGGGGGTGGAGCGCGCCGGCCGGCACGTCGTCCGCGTCGACGTCGGACGGACCGAAGCAGAGCACGTCGGTGACCGCCAGCGGTCGGTGACCGGCGCCCATCACGTCGCGGATCACGCCGCCGACGCCGGTGTTGGCTCCGCCGAACGGCTCGACGGCCGACGGGTGGTTGTGCGTCTCGGCCTTCACGGCGAGCGCCACCCCGTCGACGAACGAGACGATGCCGGCGTTGCCGGCGAACGCCGAGCGGACGAACGGCGCGGCGATGGCGTCGGTGGCGTCGCGCAGCTGCCGCATCAGGGGCACGAGCTGGCTTCCGTCGTCGAGCGTGATCCGGGCGCGGAACGTCTTGTGCGCGCAGTGCTCACTCCACGTCTGGGCGAGCGTCTCGAGCTCGACGTCGGTCGGGTCGCGACCCTCGGCGCGGAAGTGGTCCTGGATCGCCACCAGCTCGGCAGGATCGAGCGCCATCGCCCGCGCCGGCGTTCAGCGCGCCGAGCCCGGCGGCGTCGAGGTGGCGCACCGGCACCGACTCGGCCCGGACGTCCGATGATGCGGCGGGCGAGAACCGGGGCTCGATCGTCGACGGCGCCCACCGCTCGATCACCGGGTTGGCGAGCACGCGGCGCAGCAAGGTGTCGACCGCGTCGGCGGGGAGCCCGGGCGGCAGCTCGATGCGCCGGGCCGCCGGCGGCGGCGCGCACCCCGATGCCGAGCTGGCCGGCGACGCGCACGAGCGCGCCCGCCGCGGCGTCGGTGACGCCGGGGTGCAGGGCGATCTCGTAGGCGTGGTCGTCGTGCGGCGGATCCTCCCAGGTCGCCGTCTGCAGCAGGGGGTCGGCGAGGAAGGCCCCGAGCCGGTCACGTTCGGTGTCGTCGAGGTCAGCGTCGAGCAGGACGACGTCGCTCACCACCACCGGCCCGGGCAGGTCGATCCCGTGGGCGGAGGCCGCCATGGCGATGGCGTCGTCGCGGGGATCGGTGTCGGCGCGTATGGTCAGGCGGGCGCAGCCAGGCACTGTCCCGACCCTAGAGGCCATGGCGCGGCGGTTCGGGACTGCTGTACAAAATGTCCGCCCGATACGGTGACGGGTCTGTGCCAACGCCCGACGCGCCCACCCAGCTCGTGCTCGTGCGCCACGGCGAATCGGTGTCCAACGTCCAGTCGACCATCGGCGGGCCACGCACGTGCGAGGGACTGTCGGACCTCGGTCGGGAGCAGTGCATCCGCCTGGCGGCACGCCTCGGCCGCACCCGCGAGCTCGAGGGCGCGGTGCTCTACGCCAGCCAGTACCGCCGAGCCCAGGAGACCGCTCGGCTGGTCGCCCCGGCGTTCGCCGACGCCGTCCCGGTGATCGAGCCCCGCTTCGGCGAGCTCGACCCTGGTCCCGAGGTCGACGGCATGGCCTTCGAGGCCTTCGTCGAGCACTACGGCACGCCCGACTTCCTCGGTGACCCGGCGGTGCCGATCTTCCCCGGCGGGGAGAGCGTCCTGGCGATGTCGGAACGGGTGGTGGCGGCGATGGAGGACGTCGTGGCCGCGCATCCGGGCGAGATCGTCGTCGTGTGCACGCACGGCGGCGTGGTCGAGGCCGCGATGCGCCACGTCGTCGGCGCGCCGCTGCGGGGGCGCTTCGCGTTGTGGACCACGAACGCCTCGTTGACGGTGCTGTTCCGCACGGCCTGGGGGCACGAACCGTGGCGGATCGGCCGCTACAACGACGCCGCCCACCTGCTCGACGGTCCCGCCGGGTGACCGTCACTGCGTTCCCCGGCCACGCCATGAACTGCCTGCGCAGATTGGCCGCTCGCTCGCTGGCGCTCGCTCGTTCGCATCGGAGAGTTGGTCCACCGGTGACGGCGGTGGGTCGTCGTCGGCGCCGGCACCGCCGGGTGTGTGGTGGCCGCACGGCTGAGCGAGGACCCGGCGAACGAGGTGACGCTGTTGGAGGCCGGCGACGATCGGGGAGCGCTGGCGTCGAGCTTCCTGCTCGAACGGGCCCGGCCGGGGGCGATGTGGACGGGGAAGTACCCGATCGGGCGCGGCCTCGGTGGCACGAGCGCGGTCAACGGCGGCGTGCTCTCGGGCGACGTGGCGCGGCTCGCGGCGACGGCGCTGAGCGCGTCGCCGGCCACCGACGCCGAGCTCGGCCCGGTCGACCGGGCCCTGCTGGAGTCGGCTGCGGACGCCGCACCGGCCCTGCTCGCCCGCCGCGCCGGGCGGCCCGTCAGCGTCGCCGACTGCTATCTCGAGCCGGCCCGGTCGCGCCCGAACCTCCGCGTGCGCACCGGCGTCGAGGTGGACCGCGTGCTGCGCCGTGGGCGTCGCGCGATCGGGGTCGTGACGGTCGACGGCGAGCGCGTCGGTGCCGACCGGGTGGTGCTGTGCGGCGGCGCGATCCAGTCGCCGGCGCTGCTGCTGCGCTCGGGCATCACCAGCGGCGATCCCGGGTCGGGACTCCTCGACCACCCCGGCCGCGCCGTCGACCTGACGCTGCGCGCCGGTGTCGTGGACGAGCCGGCGCCGATCGTCATCGGGGCCGCACTGCGCCGCGGCGCGGCGGAGTACCTGTCGATGAACCGGCTCGACGAGTCGTCCACCCCGGCGGCGCCCTGCTCGTGGGGTTGCTCTCCGATGGGCGACGCGGCGCGGTGGGCCTGGACCCGTCCGGGCGGGCGGCGGTCACCTTCGCCCCGCTGGCGTCGGAGGTCGAGCACTCCTTCGATGCCGCGATCGCTGTCGCCGCTGTCGCTCGTCACGAGCGACGCGTTCGCCGCGATCGTCGAGTCGTGGCAGATCGCACCCGGTCACGGTGCCTACGCCCACGCCACGTCCACCTGCGCGGCCGGGCGGGTGGTCGACGAGCACGGCGCCGTGCTCGGATGCGCCGACCTGTTCGTCGCCGACGCGTCGGTGCTCCCCACGCTGCCGGCGAGCGGCACGTACCTACCGGTCGTGCTCGAGGCCGAGCGCCTCGCCCGCGCGTGGCGGGCGAGCGATCGCTAGCGGAGGGTCAACAGCTCGGCCATCGACTCGTGCAGCAGCTCGGTGAGCAGCCACACGTCGGGCACCAGTTCGCGGTCGGCGATGAAGCCGAAGTCGAGGTTGCCGTCGTAGCTCTGCACCGTCATGTTCAGGCCCTGGCCGTCGATCAGCGCCGACACCGGGTAGAAGTGCATCAGGCGGGCGCCGGCCGAGTAGAGCGGGTGCGCCGGACCGGGCACGTTGGAGATCACCAGGTTGAACGGCGGCGCGGCGCGGTCGGCGATCTTCGATCGGCTGTACATGCGCATCGCCCGGGCGGCGATCGCCGGCGGGGCGAACTGGGTGAAGTCCTGGAGTGTCTCGGCCGGGATCGCCCGGAAGTTGGTCTTGGCGCGGTCCATGCTCGTCTGCACCCGGGCGAGGCGGCGGGCCGGGTCGGCCTCGTTGGTGGCGAGGTCGGCGAGCACGGCCGACACGCGGTTCTGGTAGGCGTCGGACTCGTCGCCGCTGCGCACGCTCACCGGCACCATCGCGATCAGCGGCTCGTCGGGGAGGCAGTCGTGCTTCTGGAGGTAGCGGCGCAGCGTGCCCGAGCACAGCGCCATGACGACGTCGTTGAAGGTGCAGCCCACGGCGCGGCGGATCACCTTGGCGTCCTCGAGGCGCAGCGTGGTGTAGGCGAAGCGGCGGTGCCGTCCGATCGATGCGTTGAACGGCGTCCGCGGGGCCGCCGTCGGCGGCAACGCCGGAGGATTGTCCTCGTTGGCGTCGCTGCCGCGCAGCCGTTCGCGCAGGAACCCGCCGAGCGGCCCCGGGAGCGGCTGGGCGATGAGGTCGGCGAGCGCCAGCAGTCCGCCGTTGCGGGTGGCGGCGGAGAGCTCGCGCATCGCCCGCACGGTGAGGCGGATCGTCTTCTCCGGTCGGCGCAGGTACTCGACGAACGTGCGCTCGAGCAGTTCGGCGTCGGTCGGCACCCGGTCGGGCGTCCACGGCGCCGGCTCGCCGGTCGGGCGGAAGTCGCGGTCGACGTCGAGGATCGAGGCGAGCATCCGCGCCCCCGACGCCCCGTCGATGGTGGCGTGGTGGACCTTGGTCAGCTGGGCGATCAGCCGGCCGTCGTCGACCCCTTCGATCACGTAGAGCTCCCACAACGGCTTGCTCCGGTCGAGGGGCCGGGCGTGGATGCGGCTGACCACCTCGCCGAGCTGCTCGGGGGTGCCGGGAGGCGGCACGGCGTGGTGGCGGACGTGGAAGTCGATGTCGAAGTCGGGGTCTTCGATCCAGTACGGCAGGTCCAACCCGAGCGGCACCTCGACCAGCCGGCGCCGGAACGGGGTGAGCTCGTCGATGCGCTCGAGGATCAGCTGCTTGGTCGCTTCCAGCCCCGCCCCGCCCGGTGCGCCGCTCGGGTCGTACAGGTTGAGCGACGAGACGTGGCCGAACACGCTGGACGTCTCCATGTTGAGGAAGCTGGCGTCGATCCCCGACAGCTGCTTCATGGCGGGATGTTACGTCGACGCGCGGCGGTGGGTGGCGAGCGAGCGGCGCACGGCGAGCACCCAGCCGACGGCCACGCAGATCGAGAAGATGAACCACTGGATGGCGTACGACAGGTGCGGCCCGAGGTCGCGGTCGGGGGGTCGACCGGCGCCGGGTAGGGCCCGGCCTCGGCCGGGGTCGAGGAGGTCAGCTCGATGTACATCGGCACGACCGGGCCCGGCATCTGCTCGGCGAGGCGGGGGACGTCGAACTGCTGGGCTTCGGTGATCACGCCGGTGGAGGGGTCGCTGAGCTGGCCCGGCGCGTGCTCGCTGGCTGCGACGGAGCCGGCCGATCACCTCCACGTCGCCGCTCGGTGCCGGGGCCGTCTCGTCGCTCGCGCCGGCCGGCACGAAGCCGCGCTCGACGAGCAGGATCCGTCCGTCGTCCATCTGCAGCGGGGTGACGGTCATGTCGCCGGCGAGGCCGTCCTGCGAGCGGTTGACGACGATGAACTCGGCGTCGGGCAGGTAGTGGCCGTCGGCGACGATCGAGCGCCACTCGGCGTCGGCGGGCGCCTGGTCGGTGGCGGCGAGCGACAGCGGCACCAGCGTGTCGAGGGGCACCGGGGCGAGGTCGATGCGGGCGGCGATGGTGTCGGCGCGCTCGCGTTTGAAGTCGAGGCGGCGCAGCTGCCAGAACCCGAGGTTGACCATCGTGACGATCACCACGGCCACGAGAAGGTGGAAGCCGAGCCACCGCGGCGTCACCAGGAAGCGGTACATCTCCGCCGGCACCATACCGGCGCCGGCGGAGAAGCACGGGGCGCCTCAGGCGACCTGGAACACCTTGTACATGTGGTGCTGGATGGCGTGCGGCAGGCCGCCCTCGACGTCGGAGACGAAGCACAGCGCGAGGTAGGTGTGCCCCGATTCGAACGTCACGTCGAACGTGCCGCTGCTCCCCGGGCCCATCACGCCGGATGCCGCCGAAGTCGAAGTTCACCTGCGACGGGTCGATGCCCTCGGGTGGCGGCGGTGCTGTCGTCGGCGGTGAGCAGCGTCGGCACGGCCGCCTCGACCGCCGCCGGGTCGTTGGTGCCGAAGTCGACGAGCAGCACGAAGTGGAACTGGTTGTCGCTGGTGTTGGTGAACGTCACCGTCGTACCGCCGGCGGCCACGTCGACGTCGAAGAGGTAGTCGCCGGCGCGGATCGCGCCGTCGGTCGGCGGGATCGTCGCGTCGTCGTTCCCGGGGCCGACCGTCAACGGCGTCACCTTGATGTCATCGGCGGTCGCCTCGCGGTCGAGGTTGGAGGCGAGGTCGATGACGGCGAAGTACGAGCCCTCCTGCAGCACGGTCATGCCGTGGTCGACGATGCCCTTGACGTCGAGGAAGTAGGCCGGGAAGGGCTTGCCGCGTAAAGACCGCAGCGAGGTCGGTGGCGAACTGCGCCGGGTCGCTGCCCGGCTCGACGCGGGCGAAGTCGATCTCGCCACCGGCGCCTTCGGTCTGGTCGTCGACCGTGACCTCGACGAGCCCGGCGGCGAGGTCGGCCGGAAGGCCTTCGATCCCGCTGTCGGTGAGCGTGACGTTGATGGCGACCGGCGCGGCGGCCGCCGTGTCCGCCGGCGGCGCGCTGGAAGCGGCGGCGGTCGTGGCCCAGCCGGCGGCCACCAGTGCGGTGGTGCCGCCCAGGATCGCCAAACGGCGGCCGAGTCGTGATGGTGGACGATGGTCGTGCATGCGTGTTTCCTCCCCGTCGAACGGTGCCCCGCCGTCGGTCGGGCGATCCCCGGTGGACCCCCGTACCACCCGGCGCCGCGACGCTAGCCGGTCGTGGCGACCGCCCGCGCCGCGACGGTCGGGTCGCTAGCGTTCGTCGCGGATGACCGCCGAGCTGCCCGACTTCCACATCCCCCACGCCGAGAAGATCGAGTGGATGATCGAGACCGACGGGTTCGCCGTCGAGCCGGTGCCGCCGCGCCCGACAGCGAGCCGCCGCAGGCCGGGCTACACGTACACGATCGGCTTCCCCGAGCACACCGGGTTCCCCGACGTGGTGGTGTTCGGGCTGACGCCGGTGGCGGCGCGTGGGCTGATCGGCCTGGTGGCCGAGCTGCTGGTGGGCGGCACGGAGATCCCGGTCGGCGCGGAGGTCGTCGGTCTGCTCGACAACGAGCTGCGGGCGCGGTTCGCGCCGGTCGACCTGGCGCAGTGGGGTGCGCTGTTCGAGGTGGCGGCGTCGTGGTACCGCCGCGACGACTTCGACGTGGTGCAGCTGATCTATCCCGATCGCAACGGCTTCCTGCCCTACGAGCCCGGGTTCGACCAGCGCATGCGCTACGCCCAGCCGGTCGTCGGCGACGTCGACCTGACCGTCCCCGTCGCCATCTGGTCACTCTGCGTCTCGTTCGGCGATCTGGTCACCCACTTCTCGATATCGAGAACGTGGGTGACCAGATTGCTCCCCCAGCGCAGGGGATCGCACTGCTATCGTCCCCGACAGCATTTCGAGCGGTTCGTGCGTGCCCGGCGCGCCGGTCACGGACGGGCCCGGCAACCTGGACGAACGCCCAAGGTGCCTCCGCCGTCCGACGGCGGGATGTGGCTGGCCGGACGCCTCCGCGGGTCCGGTCGAGCAACGGCGTTCGGCCGCTCGCAGTGCCAACGACCCGACGGCAGGAGGAACGAACAGGATGGACGAACCGATACCGGTCACCGGCGCCTGGCGCCCCGGCGACAACGTCGGACACCGTCGCTTCTTCACGTTCGCCACCGATCGCCGCTTCGCCCTCGACTCGGGCGCCACGCTGTGCGACGTCACCGTCGCCTACGAGACGTTCGGCCGGCTGAACGACGACGCGTCGAACGCCGTGCTGATGTGCCACGCATGGACCGGCGACTCCCACGTCACCGGCCCCGCCGGCCGGGGACACCTCACACCCGGGTGGTGGGACGGCATCGTGGGACCGGGGCTGGCGATCGACACCGAACGGTGGTTCGTGGTGTGCCCGAACGTTCTCGGAGGTTGCCAGGGCTCGACCGGCCCGGCGTCGCCGCATCCCGGTCGACGGGCAGCCGTACGCGTCACGGTTCCCGGTGATCACGATCCGTGACATGGTGCGGGCCCAGGCCCGCCTCGCCGATCACCTCGGCATCGCCGCGTGGCACACCGTGATCGGCGGCTCGATGGGCGGCATGCAGGTGCTCGAGTGGGCGGTGACCTATCCGGACCGGGTGCAGGCGATCGTGCCGATCGCCACGTGCATGCAGGCGACCGCTCAGCAGATCGCCTGGGGTGCGATCGGGCGGCGGGCCTTGGCCCTCGACCCGAAGTGGCGTGGCGGCGACTACTACGACGCCGCGCCGGGCGACGGCCCGACCGAGGGGCTGTCGATCGCCCGGATGGTGGCTCAGGTGACGTTCCGCAGCGACAACGTCTTCACCGACCGCTTCGGTCGCAACCTCGCCCAACGGGCGGCGCTCGGCGACCACTTCGGCCTGTGGCAGCAGTTCGAGGTGGAGCAGTACCTCGAACACCACGGCACCAAGCTCGCCCGCCGGTTCGACGCCAACAGCTACCTCGTCATCGGCAAGGCGATGGACCTCCACGACGTCGCCCGGGCGAGAGGCCACCTCGAGGGGGCGATGTCACGGGTGGCCGGCCCGTGCCTGGCGATCGGGATCTCCTCGGACATGCTCTACCCGAACTACCAGCAGCGCCAGATCGTCGAGCTGCTCGGATCGGTCGGGCTGCGGGCCGGCTACACCGAGATCGACTCGCCGCACGGCCACGACGCCTTCCTGATCAACCTGGATCAGCTGGTGGGTCCGCTGGCGGACTTTCTGGAGCATCGGAAGCTTCCGTAGCCGGCGGCGGCTCGGCGTTGCCCGCCTGGCGCTGCGCACGCATGCGCGACAGCTCGCGATCGCGCTGCACGTCGGCGCCGGTGATGGCGAGGAGGGCGTCGAGCCGCGGCACCACCTTCGAGTCGCTCGGCATGCGCAGGGCGATGCGGTTCGTCTCCGAGCCGGTCATCTCCTTCAGCAGGTAGACGGTCTTGCTGCGGGGCGGGTCCGGCGCCTTGGCGTCGACGACCCAGATCCCCTGGGACGGGCGCAGCAGCGAGCGGCGGGAGATCAGCAGGGCCTCGGCCTCCTCGTCGATCCTCACCCGTACCTCCCTGCGCCGACCCATCGGCAGACCCCACTGGTCGAGCTCCTGGGCGGTGGTGAGGAATCGCGAGCCGTCGCGGGCGACCCAGTGCGGTTCGATGTGGTTGGCCATCCAGAGCAGGCCGCCACAGACGACGAAGACCGCCCCGAAGCCGAGGAGGTCGGTGAACACGAACGCCACCACGAACGGCAGTGTGCCGCGTCCTGAGCGGTTGCGCCACAATGCGTCGTGCCCGAGGTGCTGGAGGTGGAGCTGACCCGGCGCGGGCTCGACGCCCCTCGTGGGCGACCGGGTGGTGCGGGTCGTGCACACCGATCCGTTGGTGGTCGGCTGACGGCGTCGACGCCGTCGTGCGCGGAGCGACGTTCGGCGGGCTGCGCCGTCGCGGCAAGCAGCTCGTGATCGACACCGCCGGGCCGCGGCGTGCCGGTGTCCCGCGTGGGCATCCACCTCGGGATGACCGGGCGGGTGGTGCTCGACCGCACGAGCACGATCGGCGTGCTGGCGTACGGCAGCCGGTCCGACGACGAGCGGTGGGACCGCTGGGTGCTGGCGATGGCGAGCGGCGTGATGTTCCGTCTCCACGATCCCCGCCGGTTCGCCCGGGTGACGCTCGACCCTGACGTCGACTCGCTGGGACCGGACGTCCTGACGCTGCGCCGTGTCGACCTCGCCGCTGCGGTGGCGCGCCGACGGGCACCGCTGAAGGCGGTGCTGCTCGACCAGCGGGCGGTCGCCGGGCTGGGCAACCTCCTCGTCGACGAGGTGCTGTGGTGGAGCGGCCTCGACCCGCACCGGCCGGCGGCGTCGCTCACCGCCGACGAGGTGGCGGCGCTGCAGGCGGCGATCCGGCGACGTCTGCCGGTGATGCTGCGGCGCGGTGGGAGCCACACCGGCACGCTGTCGCCGGCGGTGCGCTCCGGCGAGGCCTGGTGCGAGCGCGACGGTACGCCGCTGCGCCGTGAGACGGTCGGTGGCCGCACGACCGTGTGGTGTCCGTGGCACCAGCACTGAACCCTGCCATGATCCACGGCGTGATCCGCGCCCGTGTGCTCGCCTCGACCGCACCGACCGTCGTGCTCCTCGCGGCGGTGCTGGTGGTGGTGGGGATCGCCCTGCTCGTGGTCGGCGTTCGCCTGCTGCGGCGCACGCGGAGCGACCCGGCGGCGCTCGGCCCGCTCGAGGAGATGGGCGAGCGCGGGTGGCGGTCGGCCGACGACGTGCACCGCGTGCGAACTGCTCGACCGCGCCCGCCCGGCCGGGGCCGAGCCGATCGCCGTGGCCGCGGTGGCGGCGCCGTCCGCTGCCGAGGTGGCGGCGGAGGAGCCTCTCGCCGAGACCGGCTGCGGCCGAGCCAGCGGAACCGGCGGGACTCGCGGCAGCGGAGTCGCCCGTCGACGTGGCGACGCGGGAGCCGGCCGCCGACGTGGTTGCGCCCGATGCTGAGGACGATGCGGCGAAGGAGCCCGCGGCGCTCGCACCAGCGGAGCCGTCCGAGTCGAACGCGGTCGACGAGTCGGGGGAGGACCCCGGCGTCGCCGAGCCCTCCCGGAGCCGGAGCCGGAGCCGGAGATGGTCGCCGCACCGCCCGCCGACGTGTCCGACGCGCCTGACCCAACAGCCGACGAGCCGCTCCCGGCGCCGTCGGCCGATGAACCGCCCGATGCCGACGCCGAGTGGATGCCGCCGCCCGGTACTGATGGCGAGGATCTCATCGCACCCCCGACCGCCGACGGCGAGGCGCCGCACCCGGCGTAGCCGCTCGGTACCATCGGACGCATGGCCGAGTTCGACGCCGAGCAGATGATCCAGCGCTTCCGCGAACGGGCCGCCTCGGTCAAGCGACGGACGCTTCCGCCCGTGGCCGGCGAGGAGCGCCAGCAGTTCCTCGCTCAGGCGCAGGTCGATTTCCAGGACTTCGCCATGATCGGGGACGCCAACGCGACCATCGACGACGGCGTCCTGGTGCTGCGCGTCGACCTGCGCGCCCCGGCGTAGCGGCGATCCGCTGCGCCGCCGGTTGCGACCACTCCATCTCGTCTGGCAATCCCGGGTGGGCGAACCGCCAACCGGGGACGATCACAGGGCTAGGGCAGGGCCAGCGCGATCGAGGGCTCGCGGTAGACGACGGCGGTGCCGTCGATCAGAATCTCGCCGTGTTGGCCGGTGATGACGGTACGCAGTGTGGCGATCGGCTTGTCGTCGCGGCGTTCGATCACCTCCACTTCGGCGGTGATGCTGTCGCCGGGTCGAGCCGGTGCTTTGAACGCCCAGTTGACCTGCAGGAACACGGTCCCGGGACCTGGGAGATCCTCGGCGACGATGGCGTTGAACAAGCCGGAGGTCACGCCCCCTTGGACGATGACCCCGCCGAATCGGCTGGCCGCCGCCAGTGCCTCGTCGTAGTGGAGCGGGTTGCGGTCACCGGTGATCTCGGTGAATCGGACGATGTCCTCTCGCGTCAGCGTCCGGGTACGTCGGGCGATCGTGCCGACCGGTGGGATGATGTGGGCTGCGGTCATCGTGTGGCGTCCTCCAAGAGCGTGTGGTGGCGGGGCGATTCGGCGATCGTTCCGGCGCAGCGGAACGACTCGGTCGACCACCAGTTGCGATAGGCGTGGGCTCCGATCAGGTTGGCGAGCCGTGCGGTTTGCGAGTGGTGCGCTCGGAGCGCGGCGACCTTGGCGTCGAGCTGGTCTTCCGCGAGCGTGATCGAATAGCAGAGCTCGTCGTAGTGGGTGGACGGCGGCTCCGGTTGATCAGCCCAGAGTCCGACCTGCGCGTTGACCGACCCCCAGCGTTGGTGGAAGTCGGTGGTGACCGTGGCGTACCAGAGTTGCGCGTCGGAGCGCGTTGCCCTCCATGCTTGCGTCGTCCACCGCGACACGGCGCGGTGGTCCGGGTGGCCGGTCATGCCGTCGGGTCCGAACGTCACGATGAGGTCGGGACGGAGGTCGGTGATGAAGCGGGAGATGAGTTCGGCGCCGTCGCGGTACTGGCAGGTTCCGTCCTCGAAGCCGAGGACGTGGTGATCGTGGACGCCGAGCGCAGCGAGGCTGCGGCGAAGTTCATGGTGCCGGTGCGCGGCGAGTTTCACCGGAGGCCACGTCGCTGGATCGTCGGTGCCGTGTTCTCCGAGCGTGGCGGTGACGACGACGACTCGGTCGCCGCGGCGGTGTGTTCGAGCATGAGCCCAGCCGACAGGTACGCCTCGTCGTCGGGGTGGGCCCAAATTCCGAGCAGGGTGCGACGGTTCATGACGCCTGCTCCAGGTCCAGCGCGGCGAGCGTTTCGACTTCGTCGGCCATCGACGAGCTGAGTTGCCGCAAGAGGTCCGATATCTCGCTGTCGTCCCAGTCGTTGCTGGCGATCCGATCGACGGTGTCGAACAGCGCGATGCTCAGCCGATCGCGTGTGTGCTGATAGTCGGCGAGTGCCAGCGTGGTCAACGCATCCTGGCCCCGGCCGGCGATGACGGCGCGGGCGAGCAGATCAGCGTCACGAAGGGCGTCGGTCAGGCCGTGGGCGCTGATCGGGTCCTTGAAGTAGCCGGCGTCTCCGACGAGCGCCCAACCGGGGCCGTACGACTGGCGGATGTAGCCAGGGTGGCCGCCCCAGGTGCGCGTACCCAGAGGAGGTCTGGCGCGGCCGAGCCGATCGGCGAGCTCAGGATCACCTTCGGTGACGATCTGGCGGATGACGTCGATACCGCCGCGCCCGATCCGTGCTGGTCGGGCGGAGGCGAAGACACATGCCTGCCCGCCGTTGGTCGGTATGACGCCCGAGCACGCGTCGGGGCGGAAGACCCACTCGTAACCGGTGGTGTCGAGATCGGACCAGTACCCATAGGTGACCGCGGTGGCATGAGTGCCCCGCCGTCGCAGGCGGGCGCCCACGAGCTTGGCGACGCTCGAGTGGATTCCGTCGGCGCCGACCACGAGCTCGGTGCCGATCTGCTCCAGTCGTCCGTCCGCGTTGCGGACACCGACACCGACGACGTGCCCGCGGCGCCATATCAGATTCGTCACCGTAGTGCCGTAGCGGATGTCGGCGCCGGCCTCGCTCGCAGCACACGAGAGTGTGGGGTCGAGCAGCGTGCGTCGTGGCGCGTACAGAGCGTCGACGCCGTGGGATGGTTTGATGCTGACCTCGATGCGGTCATCGCCATAGGTGAACGTCGTACGGCGCACCGCCGGCGTGCCCGCCGCGACGATCGTGTCGAGGAGCTCCCAGCGATGAAGTTGCATCACGCCGCCGCGCATCAGCGCATGTGTCGACAGCGCGTCCGATCCCGGGGTGCCCCGTTCGAGGACGACGGCGCGGAGGCCGTGGCGGGCGAGGCGGAGCGCGGTCGCGGCGCCGGCGGCGCGGCCGCCGACGATGGCCACGTCGTAGGAGGCCGTTCTGGAGGGTGTGGGACGCATGGTTGACTCAGCTCTGTCGGGAACGGATCGATGGGCGGGCATTCGGCGCGGTGTATCGCCGACAGATGTGGTCGGCCACGAACTCGGCGTCGCGGCCGACACCGTCGATGAAGTTCGAGTTGCGGTAGTGCTGGAAGCGCTGTCCCAGCACATACGCGCCCGCGACGGGCGTCACGCCGCGGCGCTGGCGGATCTCGCCGGCCGTGTCGAGAAGCGGGAGATCGAGCCAGCCGTACCGACGGGTGTAGCCGGTGGCCCACACCACGCTGGTGATGGCATCCCGAGCGAGGTCGATCGACTCCGGAACGTCCTCGAGCTCGACGCGGGTGGCTCGTTCGGGGGGGAGCACCTCGGAGCCGAGCCCGAGCCGATCGATGCCATCGTCGATGCGGTCGAGCACGCGTCGCATGCGCTCGTCGGCGGCCGCGATCGTGGCGCGCAGATCGGTGCCGAAGGACACGCGGCGACCGTCGATCGCGTTCAACCGTCCGACGAGACGAACACCGACGGATTGCAGGCTGGCCAGGTCGAGCGTGGCGTGATCGGGACGTCCCACGAGTTGGAGCGAGGGCTCGCGTCGTGCCGCCGCGATGTCGTCGACATCGTCGATGGTGCGGTCGAAGGCGCCGATCTGGTCGAGCCACCAGAAGCATGTCCATGCCGCGGTAGTGGCGGGGCATGCGGCTGTGGGAGCCGACGGCGAGCGTGACGGGACGACCGCTGCGATGGAGCTCGTCGGCCAGTTGCACGCCGGTCGCGGAGGCGCCCACCACGAGCACGCCGCCGTCGGGGAGGTCTTCGGGTCTGCGGTACTCGCTGGGCACGACCTGGTGGACGTGGGGCGAGAGCCGGCGGGCCGCCGCCGGGATCGCCGGACGGTCGCACCAGCCGGTGGCGACGACGATGTTCTGGGCGTGGAGGTTGCCGTTGTCGGTGATCGACGGCAAAGCCGTGTCCGTCGCGGGTGACACGGTGGACGGAGGTGTGCTCGAGCACGGGTGCGTCGAACGAAGCGGCGTACCCCGCGAGGAGGTCGGCGACCTCGACGGCCGTCATGAAGCCATCGGGGTCACCCCCGGCGTAGGTGTGGCCGGGCAGCCGGGTCATCCAGTTCGGGGTGAGCAAGCGAAGCGAGTCCCAGCGTTCGCTGTGCCAGCGTTCGGCGACCCGGCCACGCTCGACCACGAGGTGGTCGTGGTCGCGGTCGGTGAGGCAGCGGCTGAGCGCGAGGCCGGCCTGGCCACCGCCGATGATGAGGGTGTTGGTCGTGTGCATGGTGGTCCTTCGATCGGGGACGGGGGTCGGGCCCGCGCCGGTCACCCCGTCCCGAGTGGGCGGGCTGCTGTCCGGATCGCGGGTCAGCCGACCTCGACCTCGATCGCCACGGGCACGCCGTTGGTGATGACGTCGTAGACCGCGGAGCGGGCGGTCGACTGCTCGACCACCTTGCGCAACTTCTCGGGGTCGTCGCCCTCGAGCTTGAAGCTGACCCTGATACCCTGGTAGCCGTTGCGCACCTCGCCGCCGCCGAGGCCGAGGATGCCGAGCAGGTCGATATCGCCCTCGACCGTCGAGGAGACCGAGGTCAGGTTGACGCCGCGCGCCGCGGCGATGTTGGCGATGCCGGCGGTGAGGCAGGCCGCGAGGGCGTGCAGCACGTATTCGACCGGGGTCGGCCGTTGTCGGTTCCGACGAGCACGGCAGGGTGGTCGGCGTCGAAGACGTGGACGCTGGTGTGCTGCATCTCCTGCATGGCGCCGTAGAAGCCGTGGATCGTGGACCGGTTGTGGGTGCCGCTGATCCACTTGTTGCTGGCGCGGAACTGGAACTTGGCGATCTCGTTGTTGGCCTTGACGGCATCGAGGGTGGCGAAGAGGGTGGCCGTGTCGACGCCGTTGCGGATCGGGTTGTCGGTTGCGGTTGACATGTGTCGGTCGTCCTTGTGAGTGAGTGTTGGTCTGTCGTGGACTCGCCGGATCTCGACGAGGTGCGCTGACCGTACGAACGGCGCCTTCCTTCGCCCTTCCTGTCCCGCCGTCCGGGAGGGAAGGTTCGGGGAAGGTGAGCACGGGACGATCTCGCCGTGTCCCTGACGACGTGCTCCACCCCGCCGGTCGCGGCCGAACGCGCCGACACCGCTTCGACGGTGGTGCACCTGTCCTCGCCGGGGCGCGAGGCGCGTGCTGGCCATCGTCCCGCTGGTGGTCGTGTACGTACCGTTCGCGCTGGTCATCGGGGCGGCTGCGGCCGAGCGTGGAGCTCCCCGTGGCGGGGTGGGCCGGGAGTTGGGTCATCTTCGGTGGCAGCGCCCATCTGGCGGCGCTCCGCACGCTCGACGACGCCGGCCCGTTGATCGCGATCCTCACCGGACTGCTGATCAACGCCCGGATCCTGGTCTACAGCGCGGGATTTGCCCGTCGCTGGCAACGTCAGCCTCGGTGGTTCCGCATCGTCGCCGCCGCACTCATCATCGATTCGACGTTCGCCGTTGCCGAGCGACACGTCGGCTACGGAGACGCCGCCCACCAGCGCCGATACTTTCTGGGGGCCGGCCTCACGCTCGGCGCCGGATGGTCGGCCGCGATGGCGGTCGGCGCGATCGTGGGTTCGCGACTCGACGGGATCGACGTCGAGATCGTCGTCCCGCTCTGCCTGCTCGCGCTCATCGGCGAACGACTGCGCAGTGTGGGGTCAGGGCTCGTCGTCGTGGTCGCGGCGCTGATCGCGGCGTCGACCACGTCGCTGCCGGCGGGCAGCGGGTTGCTGGTTGCCGTGACGACTGGTGCCGCGGTCGGGGTCGTGTGGGATCGGCGAGACCGGCGATGACCTGGGTCGTGATCCTCGCGGTCGGAGCGGGCAGCTACCTGTTCCGCGTCGTGCCACTCCTGTTGCTCCAGCGTGTGGCGCTCTCCGAGTCGACCGATCGCGCGATCCGTCACGCCGGTCTGGCTGCGATCGCGGCGTTGATCGCGACGTCGGCGCATCACGCGGCACACGGGACGTCCGTGGTGCCGTCGGTCATGGCGCTCGGGGTGGGCGTCGGGCTGGCGTTACGACGCGGATCGATGATTCGCATCGTCCTGGTCGGGAGTGGGCTGTACGCTGCTGCGTCGGCCGTGATCGCGGTTCTCGCGCGGTGAGTGGCAGATCGATGGGAGGCGCCCGGGTGGTGGCCAAGATCGGGATCATCCTGCTCGGTGAGTTCACCGTGACGGTCGACGATCGAACGGTTGCGGCGAGCCATTGGACGCGTCGGCACGCCGCGGCGCTGGTCAAGGTCCTGGCGCTCGCACCGGATCGTCGCCTCCATCGCGAGCAGCTGATCGACCGTGCTGTGGCCCGATGACACCCTCGAGGCGGCCGTTCCCAAGCTGCACAAGGCAGCCCACTTTGCTCGCAGGGCACTTGGCGTCGAGGGGCTCGATCGTGCTCCGTGACGAGCACGTTGGTCTCTGCCCCGATCACGACGTCTCCGTCGATGTCGTCCGCTTCGACGAGCTCGCTCGGCAAGCGACTGCGCGCCGGCAGCGCCGGGCTTGCCCGCGAGGCGCTGGAGCTGTATCGAGGTGATCTGCTCCCGCAGGATCGCTACGAAGAGTGGGCCGAGGAGCGCCGCGAGCAGCTGCGTCTGCGCCGACTGGACCTGCTGCGCCTCACCGGCCAGTGGGAGACAGTGGTCGACATCGATCCGGGCGACGAGATCGCCAACGTCAACCTGATGCGCCGCTACGCCGCGGACGGCGACCGGCACGCCGCGATCCGCCAGTTCGAGCGTCTCGATCGTCATCTGCGACGCGAGCTCGGGCGTTGCCCCCGGCCGTGACGCGTTGTCGCTGCGCGATCGCCTGCTCGCCGATCGCGATGTGACACCACGACGTGACGACACGCTGGTCGGCCGCGCCCGCGAGACAGCGCTCATCGAACAGGCGCTCTCCGACTCGGCGAGCGGCCGCAGCCGAACGGTGCTCGTGTCCGGTCCCGCCGGGATCGGAAAGTCATCGCTGCTCGCTCGCGGCAACCGCGCTCGCCAGGGGGATGAGCTTTCGTGTCGGGCACGGCACCTCCGCTCCTGTCGAGGGGGCGTGGCCGTATGCGCCCGTGGTGGAGGCGCTGGCCGACCTCTGCCGTCGTCACCCCACGCTGCTCGACGGCCTCGCCGACCATCATCGTGACGAGATCGATCGCGCGCTCACTGGTGCCGAGATCGAGTGGAACGGCGCGAGCTCCCACCAGCGCCTGTTCGTCGCCGCGGCCGAGCTCGTCCGTCTGGCAGCTGCGACGAACGGGCTGTTGCTGACGATCGACGACATTCACGACGCCGACGACGCCAGCCTGCGCCTGGTCCACTTCATCGCTCGATCGGCGCGAGACGATCGCGTCTGCATCCTGCTCACCCACCGGCCGGTCCCGATGTCCGACACGCTGGCGGAAACACGTCGCAGCCTCATCGATCGGCACGGAGCATTGGACGTGTCGCTCGGCCCATTGCCGCTCGACGATGTCGCCGCTCTCGTGAGCCGCTACATGCCCGACCCGCCCGCCGAGCTGGTCGACCAGATCGCGGCGATCGGCCAGGGCGTGCCGTTCGCGGTCAACGAGCTCGCTCGACGGGTCACCGCCGAGCCGGAGTGGGCGATGGCCCTCGACACCCACGTGATTGCTGGCATCCCACCGTCGACGCGCGAGGTGGTGCAACGGGTGGCCGTGGTCGGAGTGACGTTCGACACCGACGAGTTCGTTGCGCTCTCGGGTCTGCCCGAGCTCGAGGCGTTCGAGCACCTCGATCGCGCGCTTGCCGCGAGCATCATCGAGCCGGGCAACACCGGATACCGGTTCCGCCACGGTCTCGTCCGCGAGGCGCTGCTCGCCGACCTGCCGCCGCATCGACGCCGTCTGATCCACCGCGACGCCGCCGCACGCCTCACCGAGCTCGGCGCATCACCGGCGCGGATCGGCCATCACCTGCTCGAGTCCGGCGTGTCGACCGATGCGGTGCCGCACCTCCTGCGGGCGGCCGAGACCGAGGCGGCGATCGGTGCCTACCGCGACGCGTTGACGCTGGTCGATTCGGTCCGTCCGCACGCCATCGGTGCTCACCGCGCGACCGCACTGTCGTTGCGCGGAGATCTCCTCAACGCCATCGGTGATCCGATGGCCGCCGCGGCCTATCGTGAGGCGCTCGAGGAAGCCGATGCCGAGGCAGCCCCACGTCTGCGGGCCCGCCTCGCCCGCACGGCGGTGATGTCGGGCGACCTACAGACGGCGGCCGCCGCGCTGGACGGGCTGGAGCCCGATGGCGGTGACGACGACGCCGACATCCTGTTGGCAAGGGGAAACTACGCGTTCTGGGTGTCCGACTTCGAGGGTGCGCAGGCCGCCATCGATGGAGCACAGCGTCTCATCCTGGCTGGCGAGCGCAGTTGGAAGGTGCTCGACCTCATCGGTCTGCAAGGCCTGCTGGCGCACCTCAACGGCAACTGGTTCGACCGCATGCGACTCGAACTGCGCCGAACCCGTGACAACCCCGAGATCGCCAATGCCATCTTCGACGGGCACCTGTGCGTCGCCGAGTACCTGCTGTACGGGCCGACGCCGTACGCCGAGGTGATCGCGGTCGCACGTGATCTGAAGCACACGGCGCGCCGCAGTGGCGCGCTCCGAGCAGCCGCATTCGCAGCTGCGCTGATCGGTGAAGCGGCGCTGCTGTCCGGTGATCTCGTTCTCGCAGAAATCGAACTGCGTGAAGCAGCCGACCTGCACCGCGACCTTGGTTCACCAGCCGGTGAATCCCACTCGCTGGAGCGCCTCGCCGAGGTCCGGATCGCCCAAGGCGACACGTCGGCGGCGACACAGCTGCTGAACCGGGCGCTCCCCTTGGCCCGGGGTTCGATGGTGGCCAACCACCTCATGCAACGCATCTTCGGCACCCTGATCATCGCCGCGCCCGACGTGGTGCAAGCACGCGCCCTCGTCGACCGCGCCGAGGCGACGCTCGGATGGGACGAGGTGTGTCCGTTCTGCTCGATCATGCTCGCTGTACCGGCTGCGATCGCCTGTGCACGAGCGGGCGACCTCGAACACGCCGAACGGCACCTCGCCGTCGCGGAGCGATCGGGGATGCTGTGGCAGGGCACAGCGCTGGAGGCAGGTCTCGCCGAAGCGCAGGCGATCGTCGCCGCCGCGAGAGGCGAGCGAACACGGGCCCAGGACCTGCTGCAGGCGGCGATCGACCAGTTCGCGCAAGCCGGCCAACCCCTCGACGCCGAACGGTGTCGACGAGCGCTGATCGATGCCTGATGATCACGCCCCCGGTGCCGACACGGCACTCGGAGCGCCGAGTCGCCGAGCGTGTGTAGAGGTCAGGCTGCTCGGTGGCTTCGAGTTGTCCATCGACGGACGCCTGGTCGGTCCCGAGGCGATGGGTCGGCGCGATCCGCTCCGGCTGGTCAAGTTCCTCGCGCTGGCGCCGTCGCGACGTGCGCACCGGGAGCAACTGGTCGACAGCTTGTGGCCCGACGCGGCGTGCGATGTGGTGGCAAATCGCCTCCACAAGGCGGCGCACTTCGTGCGCAAGGCCACCGGCCGCGCCGACAGTGTCGTGTTGTCGGGTGGGACCGTTGCGCTCTTCCCCGACGTCGACGTCGAGATCGACGCCGCCGAATTCGACCGCCTCGCTCGCGCGGGACTCGCCAGCGGCGACCGGCACTCGATCGAGCTCGCGATCGCCCTGTACGCCGGCGATCTGCTTCCCTACGACGTCTACGAGGACTGGTCGTTCCATCATCGGCAGCGTCTGATGCTGCGGTTCCGGGAGTTGCTGCGTGCCGTCGGCGACTTCGAACGCCTTGTCGCCATTGATCCGACCGACGAGGACGGACACGTCGGCGTCATGCGAGCGATGCTCCGTCACGGCGATCGAACCGGCGTGTTGCACCAGTTCGACATGCTCACGCGTGTGCTCGAACGCGAGCTCGGTGTCGGGCCGAGCGTCGAGGCTTGCGCACTGCGCGACCTCGCCCTCGGTCACACGCGATCCGCCGGCGAGTTCGCAGGCCCGACGGACGGACCACCCCGCTCCGCCCCGCTCGCGACCCAGCGCGTCCACTTCTGCACGACCACCGACGGCGTACGCCTTGCCTACGCCGCGAGCGGCAAGGGACCACCGCTCGTCAAGGCCGGCAACTGGCTGTCGCACCTCGACTACGACTGGGACAGCCCGGTCTGGCGGCATTGGTGGCGCACGCTCTCGGGTCGCTACACCCTGGTCCGCTACGACGAACGCGGTTGCGGCCTGTCGGACTGGGACGTCGATGACGACTCGTTCTCGCTCGAAGCGTGGGTGCGCGACCTCGAGACGGTCGTCGACGCCCTCGGCCTGGAACGATTCCCCCTGCTCGGACTCTCCCAGGGCGGCCCGATCGCCATCACCTATGCAGCCCGCCACCCCGAACGCGTCACCCACGTGATCGTGTACGGCACGTGCGCTTCGAGCGACATGGGCGTGTGCGAACGACGAACGACGCCGCGAGCTCGCTGCGCTCGGTGAACTGATCAAGCTGTCTTGGGGGAGCGACCAACCCGGCTTCCGTCAGGTCTACGACGCCAAGTTCCTCCCCGACGGTCCGCTCGAACAATGGCGCGCGTTCGACGAGCTGCAGCGACGCTCGACCTCGCCGCGCAACGCTCACCGGCTGTGGAAGGCGTTCGGCGCGCTCGACTGCGCCGAGGCGGCCCGGCAACTCGACGTGCCGACCCTCATCGTTCATTCGGCCGACGATCAGGTGTGGTCGTTCGACGAGGCGGAGGAGTTGCATTCGATGGTCTCCGGCAGCCACCTGGTGAAGCTGGCCAGCAACAACCACATCCTGCAGGCCGACGAACCGGCGTTCACCGAGTTCATCGACGAGGTCAATCGCTTCCTCAGCCGCTGACGCGATCGCTCTTCCGTGGCCTTCCTCGACGGCAGGTCGGCCGAGAAGGGCCCAGGAAGGCGGTCCGTTCATCGTTGCGGTCATCAGACGGCAACGGGAGGATTCGAATGCACTGCAACCCCTACACGTACGAACTGGCGAGGTACGAGCACAGCGCTACGGTGCGAGGTGCCGAGGCGAGGGCGCGACTGATCAGCGACCTCGACGAACGCCGGCCACGCCGCCGAGGGTGGTCGCGTTCCCGACTTGCGTTTGGCGCCGACTCCAGCCGGCCGGTTCCGAGGGCACGATTCCGAGGCGCGCCATGATTGCCCAGGCAGCGGTACGACCGTTGGTGTCGGCGATCGACGCGTCGATTGATCTGCACGACGGCACCCGCGTGCTCGACTCCGTGAACGTCGACGTCCGCCCCGGTGAGCTCCTCGCCATCGTGGGTGCATCGGGATCGGGTAAGTCGACGCTCCTCGAGACCCTTGCCGGCCTCCGCGCGCCGACATCCGGACGGATCACCGTCGGCGAGCAATCCGTACCACTCGGCTACGTCCCCCAGGACGACATCGTGCACCGCGACCTGTCGGTCCAGTCGACCGTGCACTACGCCGCTCGACTCCGCCTGCCATCGGGTACGCCCCGGGCCGAGATCGATCGAGCCGTCGACCGCACGCTGCACACGCTCGGACTCACCGATCGTCGCCGCCTCACCGTTGGCGCGCTCAGTGGTGGGCAGCGCAAGCGCGTATCGATCGCCACCGAACTGGTGATCCGGCCGGACGTCTGCTTCCTCGACGAACCAACAGCCGGCCTCGATCCCATCTCCGCGTCCGCCCTCATCGACACGTTGCGATCCCTCGCCGATTCGGGCACTGCAGTCGTCATGACGACGCACAACCTGGCCGACCTGCGCGCTGCGGACCGGCTGATCGTCATGGCGGCCGGCGGCAGGATCGACTTCGACGGAACGCCGGCCGACGGCGCTGCACACCTCGGATCGTCACCTGACCACGAGCGGCGCTTGGCGCCCGCTGTCATCGGACGACCCCGTGTGCGAGGGGCCGGCGAGAGCGTGACCAACATCGGCCCCGCCGACAGCCGACGTCCGGTGCCGGCACGCCGGCCGGGCTTCGAGCAGGTGCTCGTACTGGCTCGTCGGAACATCGAGCTCACCCTCCGCAACCGAACAAGCCTCGCCATCATGGCGGGATCACCGCTGCTGGTCGTCGGGATGTTCGCGATCTTGTTCCCACCGAACGTGTTCGACCCATCGGCCGACCGCACGTCTGCCATCGCCGTCGTGTACTGGCTCGCCTTCGCCGGCTTCTTCTTCGGCCTGACGTTCGGGCTGCTGCAGATCTGTACCGAGTTTCCCATCGTCCGGCGGGAGCGGCTCGTCACGATCGACCTCGGACCGTACCTCGTCGCCAAGGCCGCCGTGCTCGTGCCGATCCTGGGGGCCGTCGACCTGGTGATGATGGTCACGCTCGGCCGGCTCGACCGGCTTCCCGCGCTCGGACCACGCGACGCCCTCATGGTCTGGGCAGTACTGGGGCTCGACGCTCTTGCTGGCCTCGCCCTCGGGCTGGTCGCCTCGGCCTCGGTTGCGAATGCTGCCCAGGCGGCGCTGGCGCTTCCGATGCTGTGCTTTCCGGCCGTGCTGTTCTCGGGAGCGGTGTTGCCGGTCACATCGATGACAGGCGTCGGGCGCGGCATCGCGGCGCTCATGTCCGACCGCTGGGCTTTCGAAGCGCTGGCCAGATCGCTCGACATCGGTGACGTTCCTGCGGGATCGGCAGGACAGCGCGCGATCGATTTGCACGGCGGTGCACTTTCCGGCTCGATCGGCGTTCATGCGCTCGTCATGGTCGCCCTCGCTGTTGTGTTCGGGTTGGCGGCACGGGTCGTGCTCGACCGGCGAGCTCGCTGACGCCGCAACGGCTCGGGTGGGGTGACGTCTCCGTCCCGCGCTGTGGTGACGAAACTCTTTCGCTCGGTATGCTTGCTGGCTGGCTCCGCCCTGTGGGGCGGAGCTGCTGCGGACGTGGCTCAGTTGGTAGAGCATCACCTTGCCAAGGTGAGGGTCGCGGGTTCGAATCCCGTCGTCCGCTCCAAGGAAACTCCTGGTCAGAGGCCCTCTTCGGAGGGTCTCTCGCCGTTTTCGGGCCCGCCGGTCTACTAACTCGGTCTACTACGAGCGCGATTCCTGGCGCGTTCTGCGTCGTCGCGGGGTGCGTCGTCGTCGGGAGGCCACGATGCTGACCGACGCACAGCACCCGTCGAGCGCTCGACCCGACGCGGATCGTCACCGGGCCGCGGCGCGGAGTCGCGGCGGTCGTCGACGGCGCGGCAGCGGGGGAGTCGTTCAGTTGCGTGACGGTGTGTGGCGCGTCGATGTCGAGATCCCGAGGGATCCGGTGACCGGTCGTCGGAGACGGATCTCGCGCCGGGTCCGCGGGACGCGTGCCGATGCCGAGGTGGCGTTGGCGAAGTTGCGGGCCGCGGATCACGACGGGCACCGGCCGCGGCCAGGCACGACGGCGCGCACGGTGCGGGCGGCGCTCGACGAGTACGTCGCCGACGCCGAGGCCGGTGTGATCGAGCTGGCACCGAAGACGGTGGTGACGACCCGCTCGGCGCGAACACGATGTGCTCAGCCGTGCTTCCCGATGGCCGCGTGTTCGGCGACATCCGCTTGTCGACGCTGGGTTGGCCGGACATCGAGTCGATGTTCCGGGTGTTGCGCGAGGGCGCAGCGTGGCGTGGGTGCGGCGTGCCGGCACGGTGCTGTCGCGTGGGCTCGACCGGGCGCGCAAGCACGGCCTGATCGACCACAACCCGGCCAAGGACGCCAGCCGTCCGAAGTTGGTGCGCCGCAAGCCGCACTCGCCGTCGAAGGCCGACGTCGCCGCGTTGATCCGCCAGTTGACGTCGGCCGATTCGGAGATGGCCGACGCGGCGCGGATCGCCGCAACGACCGGGGTGCGGATGGGGGAATTGCTCGGCCTGCAGTGGTCCGACGTCGATCTGAACCGTGGGGTGATCCACGTTGCTTGGGCGGTGACGGACGGCGGACCAGGCGTCGGTGTGTTGCGCAAGCCAACCAAGCGATCCGACTGGCGGGACGTTCCGCTCACGTCGATCGCCGTCGAGGCGTTCGAGCGTCAGCGCGGGCGGTGCGTCGAGATGTTCCGATCGTCGGCGGTGGCAGCGTTCTTCGTGTTCTCGAGTCGGAGCGGTCCGGACCTGCCGTGCCGACCGGACACGTTCGGCGATCGACTCGCCGCCGCCCGCGGCGACCACCACGTCACGTTCCTCCACCTGCGTCACTTCACGGCGACGACGATGCTCGATGCCGGCGAGGACTACCGCACCGTCGCCGACATCCTCGGCAACAGCGAGACCACGCTCCGGCTTCACTACGACGGTCGAACCAACGTCGACAAGCGCCGAGCGATCGCGTCCGTCGAGTTCTGATCGCCGAGTGGTCGCGATCGACGCGGCCGGAGGGTGGGAGCAGAAGCGTGGAGACCCCGACCACTACCGACGGATCATCGGCGGCGTTGTTCGTCAAGGTGGACGAGGCCGCACGCATGCTCGGCGTGTCGCGTTCGCTCGCCTACGAGCTCGCCAACCGTTGGATCGAGTCCGGCTGCGACGACGGCATCCCCGCCATCCGTCTCGGTCGACGCCTGCTCGTCAGCCGGGCGGGTCTCGAACGTTTGGCCAACATCGACCGAACCTGACGCCGCGACGGCGCGTCGAGCGGCGCGCGACGATGCGGTCGTGGCCGCACCGGTGCTGTACCACTTCAGTGAGGACCCGGCGATCGGGCGGTTCGAACCGCACGTCCCGGTGACCAACCCTGATCATCGAGCTGGCGTGTGGGCGATCGACGGCGATCACGCCCCGCTGTACTGGTTCCCGCGGGACTGTCCGCGAGTCACTGCGTGGGCGCGAACGGCGAGCGAGCTCGCCAGCTTCCGGCGGGCGTGGAACACGGACTGCCCGCCGGGTGCACGCCATCGAGGGCGGTTGGCTGCAGCGGATGCGGACAACGACCGTGTATCGCTACGAGCTGCCGGCGGATGCGTTCGAGCGATGGCCGGATGCGTCGGGGCAGTGGTTCAGCGAGCACGCCGTCGAGCCGCTCGCCGTCACGGCGCTCGATGATCTGCTCGACCTGCACGCCCGGGCCGGCATCGAGCTGCGACTGGTGCCGTCGTTGTGGCCGGTTCACGATCTCGCCGTCAGCGAGTCGTGGGACTTCAGCATCGTCCGCATACGCAACGCACAACCGCGGCCCGGCGCCAGCGACGGTTCTGACGAATGACCGTCGCATCGGCGACGGTCCGCCGCGTCGTCAGCGTGATCTCGGCGGTCGGCCCGTCGCACGATCTCTGCGGCACGGCCTGGGGATCGGGCTGGCCGAGCGTGTCAACCGAGGCGAGGGAGTGAAGTCGGGACGAAGTCAGGGAGTAAGTCGGGGAGTTCGATGCAGTACAAGCCGGCCCCCGGCCCGCTCGACGGTCGACGCGAGACGGAAGCGGGCCGTTGGAACCGACCTCACCGACGTCACGCGCAAAGCGTCGGAGCCCAGCATGACGCAGGATTGCGCGGGTGATGACTCGCCGAACGGCGTCACACGGAGGCGCTTGCCGGCGATGTACGGCTGCGCCCGACCCACCAGGGCGCCGGGACACCGTGGTAGCACGCGGTCAGGTCGCAAGGCGGACGCCTCAACAGATCGCAAGCCGGGCACGTTCCGGAACGTCGAGAGGAACTCGACCTCGATGATCGCGTAGCCGATCCCAACGCCTCGCACGGCGCGAAACCGCGGACCACTGTCATCTCACCGAGCACTGGCACCGGCGCTCTGTTGGACGCCCCCTCTCAGCAGTCCCCGCGGACCGCGGCAGTGGATCGACACACATCATCCGGGACGCGCGGTTATCCGGGATCGGGGGATTGCTGACGTGGTGGTGGGCGGTGGCGTGGGTGACTGGTCCCGGATAATCAGAGGGCTTCGAGGAAGGCGAGGAGGGTGTCGGGTGGCCGGTAGCGGCCGGCTGGCGGTGTTCGCTGGGGCGGTGCGGGCGAGTGCTCGTTCTTTCATCGTGAGGTCGCCGTGGAGGTAGATCTGGGTCGTTTGGGTGTGTTCGTGGCCGAGCCACATGGCGATGACGGCTGGTGTCGACGCCGGCCGCGAGCAGTGTCATCGCGGCGGTGTGGCGCAGGGTGTGCGGTGTCACCTTCTTGGTCGTCCAGGCCGGGCAGTGCTGGCGGGCGGTGGCGACGTGGCGGTCGACGAGATCGCCGATCGAGTCGGGGTGGAGCGGGCCGCCACGTCGGGTCGGGAACACGGGCTGGTCCCCGACGTGGCCGAGCTCGGCGAGCCAGACCCGGATCACGCTGACGGTGTGGCGGGTGAGCGGGGTGCAGCGTTCCTTGCGGCCTTTGCCCGAGCAGCGAACGTGGGCGCCGGTGCCGAGCACGATGTCGTGGCAGCGCAACCCGCAGAGCTCCGACACGCGTAGCCCGGTCTGGACGGCGTCGACGAGCAGGGCGTGATCGCGTCGGCCGATCCACGTGTTGCGGTCGGGTGCGGCGAGGAGCGCGTCGACTTCGACGGGTGACAGGAACGACAGGATCGGGCGCTGGGCCCGCTTGTCGGGCATGGCCAGCACGCGTTGGATGAGCGCAGCGTGGGCGGGTTCGCGGTAGGAGGCGTAGCGGAACATCGAACGGATCGCGGCCGAGGCGGGCGTTGCGGGTTCGCACGGTGTTGTCCCGCTCGTGTTCGAGGTGGTCCAGGAACTCGGTGATCAACGCGGCGTCGATGTCGGTGAGTTCGAGCTGGGACGGCTGCTTGCCGGTGCGCTGTGTGGCGAACTGGAGCAGCAGCCGGAACGTGTCGCGGTAGGCGCGCACGGTGTGGCGGCTGGCGTGCAGTTGGCGGTTGAGGCGGTCGGTGAAGAACGACTCGAGGATCGGGGCGAGCGCGCTCATCGATCCTCCCCGGCGGTGTGGTGGTCGAGGCGTTCGGCGGCGAGCGCCATCAACTCGGGGGCGGCGGACAGATACCAGTAGGTGGACGCCGGTTCGACGTGGCCGAGGTAGGTGGACAGGCGTGGCAGCAGCGCTTGAACGTCGGCGCCGTCGCGATACCAGCCGAGCAGCGTGCGAACAGCGAAGCTGTGGCGGAGATCATGGGCGCGTGGACGCCGACCGTCGGCGGTGGTGATCCCGGCGCTGTCGAGCAGGTTCACGAACGCCGCGTTGAACCGGCGGGTAGCCGACGCGTCGCCCGGCGGGTGTCACGAACATCGCCGGGTCAGTCGATGTCGCCGGGAGTCGCCGGCGGTAGCGGTGAGCGCGGTGATCGTGCTCGATGCGAGTGGGACCAGGCGGGACTTGCCGAACTTGGAGAGCCACACGGTGAGCACGCCGGTGTCGGAGTCCACGTCGACGGTGTTCAAGCGGAGCACCTCTCCGATGCGCATGCCGGTGGACCCACAACAGCCCGATGATCGTCTCGACCGTGGCACCCCACGATGGCGGGTCCAACGCCCGGGCGGCGTCCATCAACACGGTGATGTCAACGTCGGAGTACAGGTGCGGGACCGGGCGGGCAGTGCGCACCGGCAACAGACCCGTCGGGGGAACCTCGTGGGCCGGGTCGAGCGCTTGGAGATAGCGGGCGAACCCGCGGATCATCATCAACCTCTTGGCCCCGACCCCTCCATGCGGAGTGCCAGACGCCCACTCGACCGCGGCGGTGACGGTCACGGTGACGAGACCGTTGGCGTCGAGATCAGCGACGAACGCGGCCAACTGGCGTTCGTCGTCATCGAGCTTGTAGCCGACGGCGCGGCGCACCGCCAGGTAGTCGCCAAGCGCAGTCTCCAACGGACTCATGACCTGCTCCCCGGCCACGGCTGAACGACAGCGGCCAACGCCGTGGTGTCGACGCGGGCATACATGGAAGTTGTCGCCAACTCGCGGTGGCGCAGCAGCTGGCCGATCTCGGGCAGACCGGCGCCGCGGCGGAGCAGATCGACCGCCAGCGTGTGGCGGAGCCGGTGCGAGCACATGTCGGCCAGCCCGACCCGAGCACAGCCGCGCTGGATCGCCGACAACACCGTCGTTCTCGACACCGGACCAGGCGGATCGATCCGCAAGAAGACCTGCCGCCACCGGTCATCGGCGCCGCGCATCACGAGATACGCGCTGAGCGCCTCACCGACGTCCACCGGCACCGGCAGCGGATCACGCCAGCCGCCCTTGCTGCGCACCAACAGCTCGCCGCGCCGCCAGTCGACGTCGTCGAGTTCCATGTCGATCACTTCGCCCAATCGCAGCCCGAGCCGCGACATCAACGTCACGATCGCGAAGTCCCTCGCTCCGGCCACCGTGGCTCGGTCGAAGCCTGCCAACAGCTGTTGTGCCGCGCTGGGGACGGTCGTGCGCGGCAGCGTCGACACGCGACCTCGGGCCAGCCACGGGGTCGCCTGCGCGAGCGGGGTGGCGATCAAACCGACCGCATGGAAGTAGCGCAACAAGGCGCGCACGCTGACCACGATCGTGTTCACCGAGCTCGCCCGGCGACCCTCGCTGACAGCGGTCACGAAGCGCGCCACGTCGCTTGCCATCAACGCTTTGATCCGGTTGACATCGTCTCCGCACGCCGCGAGGACGAACAATCGTGCGTTCCACGAGTACGTCCTGATCGTGAGCGGACGCAATCCACGCTCGACCCTCAGGTACTCGCGATAGCGATCCAACAACGCGCCCACCGGCGCGGACACCCCGACACACGAGACAACTGGCATCACGACCTCCTCCTCGAGCAGGGACCACCCCCGCCCGACGAGCAAGCCTTCACGCCCACACAGCGCCGGATTATCCGGGACCGCCTCTCACGATCGCGGCGCTCACCAGCGCCCGAGCGAAGACGTCCCGGATAACGGCGCGCCCGGATGATGTGAGTCAGATCGCTGCTCCGCCTCGGTGGTGCGTTGAGGGTGATGATTGCGATGCCTTCGGACGTGATGGGGCTGGTTCCGTCTCCGTGACTGGACGGTCGGCGTGCGGGATTCGACCAAGCGCTGGAACGCGTAATGGAAACCGGCTGCCCGAGCGCCCTGTTCGCGCTGATTCGCGCCGGGCCGCCGGTGTGACGCTTCGGTCCGTGTTTTTTATAGTGCTTCAGGAGTGATTGGCGTGCCAGGTCTGGGCCCTCACGTGATGGTGACAGTGGAGATCGACCAGTGTGCGACCGGTGCTACCGTGTGGGCGACATCGAGGTCGGCATCCCGTTACCGCGGCGGAGGGGATGACCGTGGTCGCCGAGAGGTCCGATCGTTCAGCCTTGACCGGACTCCGGGCCGTTGCGCCGGTGAACGCTATCGACCTGGTGCAGCCGCATTGACCGACATGTGACGTCACGTCGCCACCGGTATGTCACGGTCTGCCAGCTCCGGGCTGACGTTCGGGCCGTCTCGTTCGTTCAGGCGCGCCTGCCTAGGCGACCCCCAGCGCGGGCGCCCTAAGCAGATCGGCGTCCCTGAATTGCTCCCGAGACAGCTCCCGGAGATGCTCCCGCCCGAAACCCGCCGCCGGATGGCGATGGCCGAGGACCGTGAGCGCCGGGCTCCGAGGGCGGCCGCCCTGCCGACGAGCGGGACGCCCGCGGCCACGCAGCGTCAAGAGTCGTCTGTGCCTGTCCTCGCCGACAGGGGCGTCGCGGCTCCGGCTGCGGTCAACGGTGGGGGGTCGTTGCGCGCGATCAAGGAAGGCGGGGAGTTATCCAGCCGGCGTTCTTCGGCACGAGCCAGTCGTGGGTGGGCGCGATTATCGGATGCCCGGATCGGCACTATGCCGAGGGACGAGTTCGCTCTGCCACGCGTCACGGGACGACGTCGCGGGCCGGGTTGCCCCACGCCTAGCCGTCGATCGGACTTGTTTATGGCGCTGCCTCAAGGGCACCCTCACCTTCGAGCGCTTCGTGCGCGGCCAGGAACGCCTGCCGGCCGCCGGGGGTGCCACAGTAAACGGTCGCGTGAGCAGCACCTCCTGGATCTCAGCAACTGAGACCCCCGTCGAGAGCGCACCCTTGACGTATATGCCGAGTTCTTGCGGACGGCCAAGGGCCGTGAGGGTCGCAAGGTTCAGCATGCTTCTCGTCTTCCTGTCCAAACCTGGTCGGCTCCATGCGTAGCCCCAAGCCCACTCCGTCAGGAGGCGCTGAAAGCCCATCATGAACTCGTCAGCGTCCGCGAGGTTTGCGTCGACGTAGTCGGTCCCGAGGACCTCTCGTCGGATCTCCAGGCCGCGTTCGAACTGTTCGCTCTCTGCCATGTGCTGTCTCCTCTGCCCAGTTGCTGCACCCCTGTCGCTCAAGATCATCCAACCTGACACACGCGTGGTTATGCGATGCTCCGGGTCACAGCTGGGGCGAATGCGATCGAGCGTGACTGCGTGGCACGAGTGCGGCCGTGGAAGGCAGCCTGACGATCGTGCAGACGATCACAATCGACTCCACGCTCCAGAGCGGCTTGACCCTTGCGCTGATCGTGTTGGTGCGAACGTTCCTCAGCTTCTCGCTCGAGATTGAGCTCAACGGCCGTGTCCCGTGGCGCGCTAAACCGACGGCTGACGCCTTGGAGGGATCGGAGTCGCAGTAGCTGCAAGCGGGTTGGTCGCGACGACTGTCGGTTCGGTCGGCCCGTCCACGGACTTGTCCGAGCGACATCGAGGGTGTGGCCCCCGTCGTATGACCGGATCCGCAAGGATGGTGGTGCCGTGTGGTCTGCGCACAGGCGGAGAGAGGGAGATCCTGAATGACGAGCACACCGGACCGGCACGCCCCGCACGATGTTGCCGATCCCGGATAAATCCAGCACCGGGTGGGATTTAAGCAAATGGCCATGGCCAGTTGAGGCCTACCTTGGCGAGCAGTCACGTATTGCTGGA
>CAVRBV010000013.1:0-152884 GCA_963719295.1 Ilumatobacteraceae bacterium | reverse complement strand
CGGTTGTTGGCGACACAGGTGGTTGTCCACCGTGCGGACTGAGACGACGAGGCGCTCGGAGATCTCCCGGTTGGTCAAGCCGTTCGCTGCCAGCGTGGCGATCTCGCGTTCCCGAAGCGTGAGCGGCACGGGTATCTCGAGGGCCGTGAGCGCCGGCGTGCGTGGTCGTTCCGCCTGCTCCGTGAGACGCCTCGCACTGGCGGCGGCGACCGCGGCACGACCGGGCATGCCCTTCGACCTGAACAGGACCGCTGCTTCCGCCGCCGCCTCGGCGGCGTACAGCAAGCCTCCCATCGCTTCGAAGGAGACCGTGACTTGGTCGAGTGCGACCGGGTCCCGATCGGCAAGCGCGGCGGCGTGGGCCGCGAACGAGGGGATCAAGTCACCGTCGACCCCGGTCGCCAGCGCGGCAAGCGGTGCCCTGGCGGCCGCAGGCGCCCCGTATCTCGCGAGGTCGTGCCAGGCGAAGCACTCGAAGACGACATAGCCGTACTGCTTGCAGCGCTGGGCGCACTCCCGGGCGATCGTCCGAGCGGCCGAGAGCTCGCCGCGGGCCGCGGCGAGAGCGGCGCGGGCGAGGGCGATGTAGGCGACGTCCATGACGAAGGACGGAACGGTCGATCCCTCGGCCTCGGCCAGCGCAGCTTCGGCGCCGGCCAGATCGTCTGCGAGGGCCCGGCAATGGGCGAGCTCGCCGAGACATGACGAACGGTGCCGGTAAAGGTCGACGTCGCCAAGCACCGTTGCGGCCTCCTCAAGCACGGTGGCCGCGGTCCGGCATCGTCCGTGAACCCGTGTCGCCCAGCCGAGCGAGAAGCCCATGAACCCACGCAACACGTCTGTCGGGTCGCTGGCACTGCGCTCGTAGGCCTCCCTCGCCCACACGTGTGCCTGCCGCAACCGTCCACTCACGATGCCAGCGGCGACCCAATTGGCACGAAGGAAATCCGGAGCGAACTCGACGGTTCCGCTGCCGGCGAGCTGGAACGCGACTGGCAGCACGCGGTCGCTGAGTTCGAGCGCCTCGCGGCAGCGCCCCGTGAGCACCTTCGACCAGCAGTAGAACGGCACACACTCGAGCAACAGCGTCGTATCGACGTGAGGACGCTCGATCAGCTCCGACATTCTCGCGAGCGCGGTGTCGGTTGCCCCACGGAACAGCTGAAACCCGGCATCGGCCACCGAGAGGGCGACGCGCCAGTCGGGGTCGGAGACCGCATCGGCGGCGCGATCGAGGACGGCGACCGCTTCGTCGCCTCGACCGAGTCGCCAAAACAGGTTGTCGCTGCGACGAAGGGCGGCGACGGCGCGCTCGCGGTCGGAGTCGGCCTCGCGCTCCAAATCGGCCAGGAGGAGGACGGAAGCCTCGGGGTTGCCGAGCCCGGTCAACGCCGCAGCGAGCGTGAACCGAGCCTCGAAGCTGTCCGTTTGGCTCGCCGCCGCGCGGGCGAGCCGTTCGCCGAGGGGATAGTCAAGGAGGGCCAAGGCGCGCTCCGCGGCGGCCACCAACAGCTCGGCATCGGTCCTGTCCCCGGCGTCCAGGCGCCATGTCGCGAGACGCAACAGGTCGCCCCGGCGTCGACTTCCTGCTTGCGTGACCAGGTCGGCCAGATCGCGCCAGATTTCCCGGGATCGGGTCAGCGGCGTCCTGGCCCGGACCGCCTCGGCGTACAACGGGTGGGTCAGGCGCGTCTCGCTTCGTTGCCCGTCCCGTTTCGTCTGCAGCAGACCCCGACGCTCGACCGCTTCTCGTGCCGATGCCGGCACCAAGGCGTCGAGGAAGCTACTTTCGATCGGTTCGCTGGCCGCCACGATCTCCAACACGGCGAGCTCGGCGGACGTCACGTCGCCGACCCTGGCGTCGATGACCTCGACCAGCCGCGGCGAGAGGAGGTCGGGACCGCGCCATCGCCAGACGCCGCCGGCCCGGAGCAGTGCCCCGGAGTCGAGACCCCCGAGCACCAGCTCGCGCACGAAGAGCACGTTGCCCCTGCTCGCCTCCCATAACCGACGCAGGGTGGCACCGTCGACATGGCCGCCGAGGGCAGCCGACACGAGCGCATCCACCTCGTCATGTGAGAGCGACTGCAGCTCGACGCGCTCGGCCAGCCCGTCCTTCCAGAGGCCCGAGATCGCATCGGGCCCGCCCGCGTCGGTCCGCACCGTCGCGACTACGAAGCACGTCCCGGTGTCCATGACGTAGCGCACGAGCGCAGCGGAGAACCCGTCGAGCAGATGTGCATCGTCGACCCCCAACACGAGGCGGCCGCCGCCGGCCCTGCTGGCGAGCGACTCACCGGCGACGCGCAGCAGATTGCCGCGTCCGGACCCGTGCAGATCGATGGGCAGCAGGTGAGCAAGCGCCCCGAACGCGATCGCGCCCGCAGATCGTGTCGCCTGCGCCCAGGCCGTGATGTGTCCGGCCGCCTCGGCTCGGTCCAGGACCTCACCAGCCAACCTCGTCTTGCCGACGCCCGGCGCCCCGGCCAGCACGATTCCCGAGACCTCGCGTCCCCGCACGACACGCCCGATCAGCTCAAGCTCTTCGGTCCGCCCCACCAGGGGCCAATTCGGCACCGTGATCAATAGTAGGTGCCCGATCGGACGAGCCAGCCGGGCGGCGCGCGAGTCGCCTGCGAAGTCTGACGTCAGGATGCGGATGCCCACCGTCTCACGTCAGAGGGCGGTGTCCGGATATCGCGGGGAATGACGCGCAGGGGGAATCCTCGATCGCCGACTCTTGCACTGGCACGACCGATTGTCGCTGGTCGCGTTCGGTCGCTACCGGGACGCGGCCCGGGGGTGGGCTCTTATGTTCGGACGCTGCTGTCGCCTCGTGCCGTGAGGTGCTGGTTGGAGCCGAGTGGCGGCACGGCGGGTCACCAGCCGTGAACCAGACTGTGCTGATGGCCAACTTCTCCGATGTCGAGAACATCGAACCAGACCTTGCCGACCGCGTCCGTGCAATCCTGTCGTCGACGACCAACGCGGTGCTGGGAACCATCCGTCGAGACGGCTCGCCGCGGCTGAGCGGCGCCGATCCGTACTTCCACGACGGCCAGCTCCGCATCTGGTCGATGCCGCGGGCCCGCAAGGGCCAGGATCTGCGTCGCGACCCACGGGTCGCGGTTCACAGCATCCCGTGGGACTCGCGGAAGTTGCGTGACGGCGCTGCGGACGTCGGCCAGGCTGACGCCAAGGTGAGCGGGACAGCCGTGCTGGCCTCCGATGCCGACGAGCTGTCCGGGTTTCGCGCGTGGTTGAAGTCCGAGCGTGGCTTCGAGCCACCGAAGGACTGGGATCTGTTCACGATCGACATCGACGCGCTCACGGTCATCTCGGTCGACAATGGGCAGCTCGTGGTCGACCGGTGGTCGGCGACCGACGGTCGCCAGACGATGCGCCAGCGCGTAACCCGGGCGGCGGCGCCGGGACGGTCCGCTGTGGTTCGCCGCGTCCGAGAACGACGCGGTCAACGCCATTGGCCACCGTCTGCTACCGCGGGATCGATCACGACCGAGCGCGAGCTCACGTGACGGAGTGGCCGTCGACCTGCGAGCATGCGCGGGTGGAGGACGGAGGTGCAGGCCGAGCCGTACTTGGTCGCGCCGCTCGGGTCTTCCGCGTCTTCCACACACTGATCGCGGTCATCGACCTCGCCGCCCTTGGCCATATCTGGGCGTGTGCGCTCAGACGGCGCCGAGACAGATGGCTCCGCGCGTCGGTGGTCGCCTTGCTCGTCGAGGGCGCGGCACTCGTCGTCGGGCGCGGGAACTGCCCCCTCGGCCCCCTCCAACAACAGTTGGGCGATCCCGTTCCGCTCTTCGAGCTCGTCCTGCCACGGCGGGCGGCCAAGGCGGCCGTCCCGCTGCTCGCTGTCATTTCACTGGTCGGCATCGCGCTCGTCGCCGTACGGCCACCGTCCGATATCGACAAGCGATAACGCCAGCTCACACCATCCGCTATCGCCGGGAGTCCGGCGCTACCGAACGCGGGACGCCGTCCGGTCGGCAACGCGTCTCGTCAAGACTGCGTAGGTCTCGTCAGGACTGCGTAGAACGACAGTTCGGTACGTTGAGCCCCGGCCGCACCCACCATGCTTGACCGACCGTGGCTCTAGGGTGACGCTCACGAACTCGTGCGGGGAAGATGCTGTGGGATCCAAGAATGCTGAACAGCCGGCGCTCATTGCCTTCTGCGGTCTACCAGGATCAGGAAAGACAGCCCTCGCAAAAGAGATAGAAAAGTCAACCGGAGCAGTCCGTATCAATACCGACGAATGGGTGGCTGATCTCGGCGTCGACTTCTTCAACGATGATTTCCGCAACAAGCTTCAGGTCCGGCTCTATTTGCTCGGCGTAAGGCTACTGGAGCTGGGGCAGAGCATCATCTTCGAAGACGGGCTGTGGACGCGCGATGAACGTGACACGCATCGAAAGGTTGCGCGCGACCTGGGTGCGACCGTACACATGCATTACTTCGACGTACCCTTGGACGAACTATGGCGGCGGCTCGAAGTTCGGAACGCTATCGGTGGACATGGCGTGGTACCGATATCAAGAGAGCTGCTCGACGAATCCTGGATCAAGTTCGAGCCACCAGATGAAACAGAACTGTCGCTGTTCGACAGATACTTCGTTCATACCTCGCAACAAGGGATCAGCGAACGCCCGACGCGACCAAGCTAGCGCACGCGTTTGCTCTCCTGCGATCAGCACAAAGGCACCCGTCCAGCACCACAGCCAGACTCTTCCGCGGGCCGAATTTCATCATCATCCCATCAGGACGGACTGACGCGACTCGACCCGAGCAGAATGCGCGCGCTGGGCGCGGCTGCGCCACAGTTTCGGCGCATCGAACGCCCGGGCCGCGCGGTGTCCAAGAACGCGGCCGATAATGCCGACGGCGCGCGTCCGCTACCGCCGGGCTCGATGGCATTCGTGACCCGTCCGGTATTCGCGGGCGAGCGACTGCGGCGACCCCCTCGTAGCCGGCGCTGTGGGGCGTTGCCGGTGCTCGATATCGTCCGCTCACGACACGTCGCGGCGGCGGAAGCCGATCAGGCCGATGCCGACGAGCCCGGCGGCAATGGCAGTGAGGATGACCAGCGGCTCGGCCGAGAAATCCTGCGCGGGGATGGCGGGCACGTGCTGGAACGGTGACAGGTCGATGACCCACGACGGCAGTTTGAAGAGCACGCCGAACATGCCGACCACGAAGAAGGCGCCCAGTGCGCCCCACGCGGCGCCGATGGCTCTCGGCAGGATGCCGAACAGCGCGAAGGCGATGCCGACCAGCACCCAAAGCGCGGGCGCGAAGGCCAGTGAACCCACGATCAGCGACGGCACGTTGCTGAAGCTTCCCGAGGTGACGGCGTCGGTGAGGCCCATCCCGAGGCCGGCAGCCAAGGCGATGAGCGCGGAGCCGGCGAGGGCCACGAGCAGATGCGAAAGTGCCCAGTGGGTGCGGGGCAGCGCCGTGGCCAGCAAGGGCTCGGCCCGGCCCGCCGTCTCCTCGCTGCGTAGCCGCATGGTGGCCGCCACGGCGAAGCCCCCGCTGATGAGGGCAAGGATCAGAAGCGACGTGGCGAAGAACGAGTCGAGGAGGCTGCCGCCGCTTTGCGCGATCAGCTCCTCGAGCGTGTCGTTGTCGCCCACCAGGTCGGCCACGTCCTGGGCGACCGATCCGTAGGCCACACCCGTGAGAGCGAGGGCCAGCACCCACCCGATGAAGCTGGCCCGTTGCAGGCGGATCGCCAGACCCGCCGGCCGGCCGAGGCTGGGCGCGGCAGTCGGCGGACCGGGACGTGTCTGCAGCAGCCCGGCGCCGATGTCCCGGCTGGCTTGCAGGCGGTAGGCAAGAAGCACCAGCGCCCCCGACCCAAGGGCGAGCAGGAGCAACGGCCACCATTGATCCCCGGCGTACGGCTTGGTGTACTGCGCCCACCCCATTGGCGACAGCCACGACAGTGCGCCCGAGCTGACGTCGCCGATGGCGCGCAGCACGTAGGAAACGCCGAGCGCGACGCCGGCCAGGCCGAGGGCGGCGCGGTTGTGCTCGGTCACCTGGGCGGTCACGGCGGTAAGGCACGCGAAAAACATTCCGAAGGCGCCCATCGCCACGCCGAAGAGGATCGACCCCTCGACCGCAACGTCCTGCCTCAGCATCGAGAAAGTGATGAGCGCCCCGAGCAGGGTGTACGCCAGCGCGGCGACGACCAGCACGGCGGTGACCGGCGCGTTGCGGCCCACGACCGTGGCCCGGATGAGCTCGGTGCGGCCATCCTCCTCGTCGGCCCGCGTGTGGCGTCCGACCAGGAACATCCCCATCAGCGCTACGACAACGTAGCCGAAGCTGCCGACCTGGAACACCATCTGGCCGCCGTAGGTGTCGATCGCGTACGTCGGACCGTTGAGGGCGACGACGGCGGCGTTGCCATACATGGGCGCGGCGCCGGCGACTAGCTCGGCCTCGGTCTTGTAGAGGCCTTTCACGCTGGCCGCAGTGAACAGCACGAGGAGCGTGATGCTGACGATCCAGATCGGAAGGCGCACCCGGTCGCGGCGCAGCACGAGCCGCATCAGCGGCAGGGCTCCGGTGTTCGTGGGGCGACGGCTCATCGCACGGCGGTCGCCTGGTCGTCACCGACGGCGAGCTCGTCGCCGTAGTGCCTGAGGAACAGCTCTTCGAGAGTCGGCGGCCGGCTGGTCAGGCTGCGGATGCCGAACGGCAGCAGGTGACCCAGGGCCTCCTTGAGCCGCGCCGTGTCAACGTCGAAGCGGGCCCGCACGCCCTCGACGATGGCGTCGTGGACGCCGGGCAGATCGCTGAACCCGGTGATCGGCCGCGCCGTCTCCACCGTGACGGCGGTGCGGGTGAGATGGCGCAGCTCGGTCAGCGTGCCCGTCTCGACGGTGCGGCCGAGCCGGATGATGCTCACCCGGTCGCACAGCGCCTCGACCTCGGCGAGGACGTGACTTGACAGCAGGACCGTTCGTCCGTCCTCGGTGCGCTCCCGGATCACCTGCTGGAACACGGCCTCCATGAGCGGGTCGAGTCCCGCGGTGGGCTCGTCGAGCAGGAGCAGCTCCACGTCCGACGCCAGCCCCGCCACCAGCGCCACCTTCTGCCGATTCCCCTTCGAGTAGGCGCGGCCCTTCTTCGTCGGGTCGAGCTCGAACCGCTCGAGCAGCTCGTTACGCCGGGCCCGGTCGATTCCACCCCGCAGCCGGCCGAGGATGTCGATCACCTCACCACCGGTGAGGGTCGGCCACAGAGCGACGTCGCCCGGCACGTACGCGAGCCGGCGGTGCAGCTCGACGGCGTCGCTCCACGGGGCGCCGCCGAGCAGGCGCGCCTCGCCCGAGTCGGCCCGGAGCAGGCCGAGCAGGATGCGGATGGTGGTCGACTTGCCGGCCCCGTTGGGTCCGAGGAAGCCGTGGACCTCGCCCGTCGCCACCTGGAGATCGAGGCCGTCGAGGGCCCGCGTCTTCCCGAACGTCTTCACCAAATCCTTGATCTCGATGGCGTCGCTCACAGGGCACACGGTACGAAGCGGGGCAGCAATCGGGCAGGCGGCCCAAGTCGCTGCCCAACAAGACCGGTCCGCGTCACGAGCCGATGCCGTGACCCGGCACATCGTCGCCACCGATTCGCGTTCCGCGCGATAGCGGGCCAGAAGGCCCGAGCACGGTTCGGTCGAGCGGGATCCGGCGCGTCTTGCCCGTCTTGGTCAGATCCTGCACCTTCGGCTCTGGCTGGCGCTCGAGAGATGCGACGGCTGATGCGGAGCTCGGTCCGCTCCGTGTCGATGTCGCTCGATCGGAGGCCGCACATCTCGCCGGACCGCGCGCCGGTCACGGCGGCCAGCTGGAAGGTACACGGCCCACCTCCGGGTCGTGCTCCCGGGCGGCGGCCAACATGCGCCGCCGCACCGCTGCCGGCTTCCGTGTGGCGATGACCGCCTTCGGGACGAGTGTAATCCGATGGCCCGGACTTGGCTTGGCAGTCTCGCAAGCCTCTGACCTGGGGTTTCTTGGCAGCCCGTACGGGATTCGAACCCGTGCCGCCACCTTGAGAGGGTGGTGTCCTAGGCCACTAGACGAACGGGCCGTGCTGCGTGGCGCCGAGGCGCCGTGCGGCCCACCACGCTACCAGCGTGGCGCGCCGCGGAGCTGGGGAGAGAGGAATCGAACCCCTAATAACAGAACCAGAATCTGCTGTGTTGCCTGTTACACCACTCCCCATTGGAGCAGTCGGTGATGCTATCGGGCTCAGATCCGGTCCATGCCGACGATGCGCCCGATGGCGACCCCGCCGGCCTCGACCAGCTCGCGGCGCAGCTCGTTGCCGCCGCGGACGACGCTCGACCGGGTCGGTGAGACGTACGCCCTCAGGCCGACGGCCTGGGCCATCAGGCGGGCACGCAGCGCGTGGTACGGGTCGGTGACGACCAGCACCGTGTGCAGCCCGTTGGCCTCGAGCACGTCGGCGACGCCCTCCATCGACTCGTACGTGCTGTGCCCGCTCGACTCCATCAGGATGGCGGACTCCGGAACGCCCCGAGCGGTGAGGTACTCGGCCGACGCCTCGGCCTCGGTGTGGGTGTCGGCCGGCTGCTTGCCCCCGGTGACCACGACGTGCTCGGCGACGCCGTCGCGCCACAGCTCGACCACGTGGTCGAGGCGGGCGGCGAGCTGCGGCGACGGCCGGCCGTCGTACTGCGCCGCACCCATCACCACGATGGCGTCGACGTCGCGGGCCTGGTCGCTCTCGCCGGTGATGCGCACCTGCACGAAGGTGACGGCGTAGTACACGACCGCCGCCGCGGCCGCGAGCAGGGCGACCCGCACGGTGACGCGCGGCCACGAACGGCGCGGGCGACGCCCACTCCCGAAGTCGACGAGGTCGTCGACCCCCGCCAGTTCGCGGTTCGGGATCGGGCGCACGATCCCGACCGGGGTGGCGTCGCCCTGGCGCGGGCGCGTGATCGGGCCGCTCGTCACGCCGGACTCGCTCATCCCGTGCGGCTCAACCGGCCGACCGCGGCATCGAGGCGCTCGATCGTCGCGTCGCGGCCGAGCACTTCCAAGGACTCGAACAGCGGTGGGCCGACGCTTCGTCCGGTGACCGCCACCCGCACCGGCGCCTGCGCCTTGCCCAGCTTCACGTCGTGGCGCGTGCCGATGTCCTCGAGCACGAGCTTGAGCGAGTCGGCGTCCCACGGCGTGTGGGCGTACGCCGCGACCGTCTCGGCGAGCACGCTCCGCGACCACGGTTGGTGCATCGCCTTCTGCCACGAATCGGGGTCGATCGCCGGCGTCGTCGCGCATCAGGAAGTCGACCATCGGCGCGGCATCGGCGAGCGTGACCACCCGGGTCTGCACCAGCGGCGCCACGCGGGCGAACACGGCCGCGGTCGTAGTGCGTCGGGCAGGAACGGCTCGCACGCGGCGACGAACGCGTCGGTCGGCAGCTTGCGGATGTACTCGCCGTTGAAGGCGGCGAGCTTCTTGAGGTCGAAGTAGCGCCGGCGAGTGGGTGACGTCCTCGAGGCGGAACTGCGCCACGATCTCGTGCCACGGCACGATCTCGGTCGCCTCTCCCCCTTCGCGGTGTGCTTGGGTGCCCAGCCGAGCGTCATCAGGTAGTTGACCATCGCATCGGCGAGGTAGCCCTCGTCGCGGAACTGCTCCAGCGCCACCTTGTCGCGTCGCTTCGACAGCTTCTTGCGCGACTCGTTGACGAGTACCGGCACGTGCGCCCAGACGGGCGGCGCCGCGCCGAGCGCCTCCCAGAGCAGCTGCTGCTTGGGGTGTTGGGCAGGTGCTCGTCGCCGCGCACCACGTTCGTGACGCCCATCTCGAGGTCGTCGACGACGTTGGCGAGCAGGAACATCGGCGTGCCGTCGCTGCGCAGCAGGGCGAAGTCCTCGACCGCCTCGTTGGCGAAGGTCACCGGCGCCGCGGATCACGTCGTCGACGACCGTCACGCCGTCGTCGGGCGTCCGGAAGCGCAGCACGCGGCCGGGTCCGGGGCCGAGCCCGCGGTCGCGCGAGTACCCGTCGTAGCCGGGGCGACCGCTCGCCGCCGACCGCTGCTGGATCTGCTCGGACGTGAGGTCGCAGTAGTAGGCGAGGCCGCGCTCGAACAGACCCGTTCGCGGCGGCGACGTGGGCGGCGGCGAAGTCGCTCTGGAAGTACGGGCCCTCGAACGTCGGGCTCGCCGCGCTGATGCCGAGCCAGCTCGAGCGCGGTCGATGATGCCGCGCGTCCACTCCTCGTCGTGGCGGGCGCGTCGGTGTCCTCGATGCGCAGCAGGAACCGGCCGCCCAGCCGCCTGGCCAGCGCCCAGTTGTAGAGCGCGGTGCGCGCCCCGCCGACGTGGAAGAACCCCGTCGGCGACGGGGCGATGCGAAAGCGCGGCGACTGCGGGACATGGCCCGATCACGCTACCGACGGCGTCGACGCGGCACGCCGAGGTTCCGTCCGGCACCTGTGCGCGTCTAGCCGAGACGGGATCGCTGCGTGATCGAGGCTGAGGTTGCGCAGCTGGCGCAGGGCCACCGACAACGAGGTGAGGTCGAAGCTGCCGGCGCGCCGGATCTCGGTGAGCATCGCCCCGACCCGCGCCACCGCCCGGCCGTTCGTCTCCAGCCAGTCGCGCACCGCCGTCTCGGGATGCAGCGTCGGCGGCGAGTTGATCACGCACGCCTCGGTGAGCTCGGCGAGCGTCGACAGCACCTCGTCGCGCACGCGCGGATCGGGCCTGGGTCTGCCAGCGGTCGGCGCGGGGCAGGGAACCGATCGCCTCCCACAGCCACATCAGGTCGAGGGCGTCGAACAGCGCCCACTGCACGGCGGCCAGCTCGGTGAGCGGGTGTCCGGTCGAGTCCGACAGCTCGACGAGATCGAACCCGGTGTGCAGCAGCGGCCACAGCCCGGCGCGCTCGGCCAGATCCTCGGGCACACCGGCGGCGAGCCGCGACGCCTCGCCCGACATCACGCACGTCGGCCATGCGGCCGCTGCAACATCGCCCCCAGGGACGCGGCGAGCTCGGCGATCCCGGGCCGGAACTCAGGCGGTCGTCGCGGCGAGGTCGAACGGCGGCCGACGATGGCGCAGCACCCACAGCGCGCTGCGCTCGACCATGCGCCGGCAGTCGAGGAACAGGCCCATCTGGGTGTCCTGCGGACACCACAGCCCTCGAGGGCGTCGATCTCGCCCCACAAGCCGCCGTAGTCGAACACGTCGCGCGCCACCACCCACGCCCGGATCACGTCGACCACCGATGCGCCGGTGTCCTCGGTCATGCGGTGGTCGAACGAGATGCCCGAGAGGTTGACCATCTGGTTGACCACCGCCGTGGCGATGATCTCCCGGCGCAACGGATGGGCGGCGATCGCTGTCGCCGAAGCGCTTCCGCAGGGGGTGCGGGAAGGTGTCGACCAGGTCGTCCTCGAACGCCGGCTCGTCGGGCAGGTCGGAGCGCACCATCTCGGCGACGTTCGTGTTCTTGGTGTAGGCGATCAGCACGGCGAACTCGGGCGTGGTCAGCCCGCCGCCGGCCAGTTGCCGCTCGGCGATCTGCTTGTCGCTCGGCAGGAACTCGAGGGCGCGGTCGAGCCAACCCTCGGTCTCGAGCACGTCGATGTAGCGGGCGTGCACGTTGGCCATCGGCGCGGCCTGCCGGCGGGCGATCACCAGCGCCGAGCGTCTGGGCCGAGTTGTCGGCGAGCACGAGCGCGGCGACCTCGTCGGTCATCGACGCCAGCAGGGCGTTGCGCTCCTCGGTCGTCAGCTCGCCGGCCGCCACCCGCCCGTCGAGCAGGATCTTGATGTTCACCTCGTGGTCGCTGCAGTCGACGCCCGCCGAGTTGTCGATGGCGTCGGTGTAGATCAGCCCGCCGGCGAGGGCGTACTCGACGCGGCCGAGCTGGGTGAACCCGAGGTTGCCGCCCTCGCCCACCATCCGGCAGCGCAGCATCGAGCCGTCGATGCGCAACGGCGTCGTTGGCGCGGTCGCCGACGTCGGCGTGGGACTCGGACGTGGCCTTCACGTAGGTGCCGATGCCGCCGTTCCACAACAGGTCGACCGGAGCCCTCAACACCGCGCTGACGAGCTGGTCGCTGGTCAGCGCGCCCGGTCCGACGCCGAGCGCGGCCCGCGCCTCGGGGCTGAGATCGATCGACTTCTGGGTGCGCGGGTAGATCGCCCCGCCCGGCGAGAGCAGCGCCGGGTCGTAGTCGGCCCACGAGGAACGGGGCAGGTCGAACAGACGCTGACGCTCGGCGAAGGCCGCCGCGGCGTCGGGGTTGGGATCGACGAACACGTGGCGGTGGTCGAACGCGGCGACCAGGCGCAGCGCTCGCGAGCGCAGCATCCCGTTGCCGAACACGTCGCCCGACATGTCGCCGATGCCGACGGCGGTGAGCGGGTCGGCGTCGGCGTCGCGCCCGAGGCTGCGGGCGTGGCGGCGCACGCTCTCCCACGCCCCGCGGGCGGTGATGCCCATCTCCTTGTGGTCGTAGCCGACGCTGCCGCCCGACGCGAACGCGTCGCCGAGCCAGAAGCCGTACTCGGCCGAGATCGCGTTGGCGATGTCGCTGAACGTCGCCGTGCCCTTGTCGGCGGCCACGACGAGGTAGGTGTCGTCGCCGTCGTGGATGACGGTGTCGGGCGGGTGGACGGCGGCGCCGGCGACCAGGTTGTCGGTGACGTCGAGCAGGCTGCGGATGAACGTCTGGTAGCAGGCGACGACCTCTTGGCGGTTGGCGTCCGGGTCGGCGGCCGGCTGCTTCACCACGAAGCCGCCCTTGGCGCCGGTGGGGACGATCACCGCGTTCTTCACCATCTGCGCCTTCATCAGGCCGAGCACCTCGGTGCGGAAGTCCTCGCGCCGGTCGCTCCAGCGGATCCCGCCGCGGGCGATCGGGCCGCCGCGGAGGTGCACCCCCTCGACCCGCGGGCCGCACACCCAGATCTCGTGGACCGGCCGCGGCAGCGGCAGCTCCGGCACGGCGGCCGGATCCAACTTGAAGGCGAGCGTGGGTCGGTCGCGGTAGTAGTTGGTGCGCACCGTCGCCGTGATCAAGGTGAGGAAGCTGCGGCAGATGCGGTCCTCGTCGAGGCTGGGGATGGCGTCGAGCGCCTCGCCGATCGTCGCCGACAACTCGGCCGCCGCGGCGGCGCGGCCATCGGCCGGACGGGCGGGATCGAAGCGGGCGGCGAACAGCTGCGGCGAGGTTGCGCGCCAGGCCGGCGTGCTTGGCGAGCGTCGCCTCGATGTACGGCTGGCTGAAGGCGAAGCCGATCTGGCGCAGGTACTTGGCGTAGGCGCGCAGCATCGCCACCTCGCGGGCGTCGAGGCCGGCGAGCAGCACGAGGCGGTTGAAGCCGTCGCTCTCGACCACGCCCTCGACGAGACCGGCGAACGCCTCGCGGATGTCGGCCGCCCGGGCCTCGTCGAGCACCACCCCGTCGGGCACGCGCACCCCGATGTCGTACAGGTGCACCTCGTCGCCCTGTGGCGGCTCGACGCTCGCTGGACTCCGTCGACCGACTCGGTGCTCAGGGCCAGGCGGCGGAGTTGTGGGGTGAGCACCCGGTCCGGTCCGAGGCGACGAAGGAGCTTCGAGGACCGAAGGCGAAAACGAGTACGGCTGCTCGTCGAGGGCGGTGAAGCCGAGGTGGTCGAGCAGCGGCAGCAGCTCGGACAGCACCATCGGCGTGCCCCGGCGGTACACCCGGAAGCGCCACTCGGCGGCGACCGCCTCGGGGTCGTGGTCGAGGGACGTGGCGAGGCTGGCGCCGTCGTCGACCATCTCGCCGACGCGGCGCAGGTCGGCGACCGCCCGCTCCGGCGCCACGGCGGCCCGGTAGGCGGGGGACGAGCTGGCGGCGAAGCGCTCGAACAGTCGCCGGCCCTCGGCGATCGCCCAGCTCGACGGTGGCGGCGGCCCGCAGCCGGTCGTTCCACGACGTGGTCTGCAGATCGATCGCCCGCTCGAGGGCGACGAGGTCGGCCGACGCGGCGGCGGTCGGCCGGCGCACGCTGACCGTCACCCGCGCCAGCGAGCTGGTGCCGACGAACGACTCGAACGTGCGCTGCTCGGCCCCGTAGGCGGCAGCGACGGTGTCGGCGAGCTGCGCCGGCAGCTCGGCGGTGAAGCGGCTGCGCGGGAAGTACACGAGCACGGTGGTCCACAGCCCGACCGGCTCGGGCACCTCGAACACGCGGACCAGGCGGCGCTCCTGCAGGCCGACGATCTCGCCGACGAGGTCGGCCACCTCGGCGGCCGACAGCTCCAGCACGAGGTCGCGGGGCAGGCTCTCGAGCGTCGTGCGGGCGGCGCGCCCGTAATGGCTGTGCACCATCGTCCCGGTGAGGTGCAGGTCGGCGGCGATCTCGTCGCCGAAGCCCGGGATGTCGCGCACGCTCGCCCGCTGGGCGGCGGTCGACAGCAGCCCGACGAAGCGGTGTTGCAGTCCGGAGTCGGCGGGATCGGTGACGATGAGCACCGTCTCGCGCTGGGGTCGGAACACGGTCGAGATCGTGTCGGCGCGAGCGACGATGGCCGGCCGGGCGTCGCGTTGGCCGATGCTGGTTCGGGAAGCAGACCTTGGCCAGCGCGTCGGCGTTGCACGCCTCGGCGCGCAGCTGTCCGAGCCCGGTCTCGGGCAGCGGCGTCACGGCCCCGTCCTCGGCGGTGCGCACGTCGAGGGCGCCGAGGAACACGAGGTTGCCGCGGTCGAACCAGTCGAGCGCCGGGTGCACGTCGATCACCGCCTGCAGCCGATGTCGCATCGGCTCGAAGTCGGTGACGACGCGGCGTACGTCGGCGACCGAGTCGACGAGCTCGGCCTCGAGCTCGTCGGCGAGGGCGCCGTCGACGCGGTCGATCTCCAGGTCGGTCCAGGCCTCGAGCAGCCGGCCCGCGGTCGTGGGGTCGTCCTCGGTGCCGGCGGTGTCGACGGCGCCCACCGACACCAGCGCGCCGTCGTCGTCGCGCGCCACGGCCAGCATCGGGTGCACGAGCAGGTGGATGTCGAGCCCGTGTCGTTCGAGCAGCATCCGCATCGTGTCGACGAGGAACGGCATGTCGTCGGTGACGGCGAGCACGCCCGAGTGGGTGGCGGTCCATGCGTCTCCGTCGCGTTCGGGCGTGCTCACCCGCACCAGCGGCACGCCGCGACGGCGGACCCGCCCGAGGTCGTAGTGGGCCGCGGCCGCGGCGTACAGGTCGTCGACGTCGTGCTCGCCGACGTCGTCCTCGGGAAGGGCGTCGTAGTACACCGCGACGAAGTCGGCGAACACCGCGTCGTGCGGGCGACGTGCCACGGCCAGCTCGCCGAGTCGGGCTCGGGCCTCGGCGGCATCGACGTGGCCTTGCATCGTTGACCCCGTTCTGCCCGACGCCGTTGTCGGGCTACTCCGGTGGCGGACGTTAGCCGTCACTGCGTTCCCCGGCCACGCAGGCCGCGGTCACCGCTCCCTCGCTGGCGCTCGGTCGCTCGCACGCTGACGCCGGCGGTTCGCTGGCGCGTTCGGCGGGGGTCAGCCGGCGGTGAGTGCCGCGCGCGGAGCGCGAGCGCCCGCTCGGCGGCGGCGGACGGGTCGCCGCCGACGACCGTGAGGTGGCCCATCTTGCGGGCGCGACGCGGGTCGCGCTTGCCGTACAGGTGCAGGCGGGCGTCGGGCGCGTCGAGCGCCGCCGTCCATCGCGGCTCGACCGCGCGGTCACCGTCGGCACCGTCGAACCACAGGTCGCCGAGCAGGTTGACCATCGCCGCCGCCGGCGCGGTCATCGTCGGGCCGCCGAGCGCCGCCCCGGTGACGGCCCGCACCTGCTGGGCGAACTGGCTCGTCACCGCGGCGTCGAGCGTCCAGTGGCCGCTGTTGTGCGGGCGCGGGGCCAGCTCGTTGACGAGCACCGCGCCGGCGACGACGAACAGTTCGACGGCGAGCACGCCGACGTACTCGAGCCGATCGGCGATCGCCAGAGCGAGTGCCGTCGCCTCGGCCGCGAGCGCGCCGTCGATGCGCGCCGGGACCACGGTGAGGTCGAGGATGCCGTCGCGGTGCACGTTCTCGGCCACGGCGTAGGGGGCGATCGCACCGTCGGCGGCGCGTGCCACCACCACGCTCAGCTCCATGTCGAGGTCGAGCTCGCGCTCGACCACACACGCCACGCCGCCGAGCTGGGCCCACGCCGCGGCGATGCTCGCGGCGTCGCCGGCGGTGCGCACCTGGCCCTTGCCGTCATAGCCGAGGCGGGCGGTCTTCACCACGACGCGGTCGCCGACCCTCGCCGCGACATCGAGGTCGTCGCCGGCCGCGAGCGTCGCCCAGGGGCCCGTTGGCGCGCCGCTCGCGCCGAGGAACGCCTTCTCGGCGACACGGTCCTGGGCGATCGCGACCGCGGCCGGCGGCGGTGCCACCAGCGTGCGGGCCGCCAGCCGCGCGAGCGAGGCCGCCGGTGGGTTCTCGAACTCGGTGGTCACCACCGCGCACTCGGCGGCGAGCGCATCGAGGGCGCCACGGTCGTCGAACGGGGCGACCAGATGGAGGTCGGCGACCGCTCCCGCGGGCGCGTGGCGGTCGGGGTCGAGCACCAGGGTGCGGTAGCCGGCCGTGCGAGCCGCCAGCAGCGCGTAGCGGCCGAGCTGGCCGCCGCCGAGCATGCCGATCGCCGCCGGCGGGGCGATGGCGCTCAGGGCGCGGCGCCGGGCTCGAGGTGCGCCTGCGCCGCCTCGGCCCGCCGCCGGTCGCGATAGCGCGCCAGCGCGGCGGCGAGGTTCTCGTCGTCGGCCGCAAGGAGGGCAACGGCGAACAGGGCGGCGTTGACGGCGCCGGCCTCCCCGATCGCGAACGTGGCGACCGGGACGCCGGCCGGCATCTGCACGATCGAGTACAACGAATCCTGCCCGCCGAGGTGCTTCGACGGCACGGGCACGCCGAGCACCGGCACGATCGTCTTGGCCGCCAGCATGCCCGGCAGGTGGGCGGCGCCCCCGGCGCCGGCGATGATCGCGCGCAGGCCCCGATCGCGGGCGTTCTCGGCGAAGGCGAACATCTCGTCGGGCATGCGGTGGGCGCTCACGACGAGCGACTCGTGCGCCACGCCGAACTCAGCCAGCGTCTCGGCGGCGCGGCGCATCGTCGGCCAGTCGCTCGCCGACCCCATCACCACGGCGACGCGGGGCACCCTCCGGGTCGCCGGCGAGCGCCTCGGTCGTCGGGTCGAGCATCGTGGCTCACGGTAGCCGGGCGTCTCGGTGCGATGATGGGCCATGCAACGCAACGTGCTCGGCGGCGAGCTCATCGCCTGCTCGATGGACCCGCTGACCGGCTACCACCGCTCGGGGTGCTGCGAGAACCGCGGCGACGACCCGGGCCTGCACGTGGTGTGCTGCCGGGTGACGGCGGAGTTCCTCGTCTTCTCCGCCGAGCGCGGCAACGACCTGTCGACGCCCCACCCGGAGTACGGGTTTCCTGGCCTGCGGCCCGGCGACCAGTGGTGCGTGTGTGCCGCCCGCTGGTCGGAGGCGCTCGACGCCGGCGCCGCCTGTCCGGTCGTGCTCGAGGCGACGCACGCGTCGGCGTTGGAGTTCGTCGACCTCGCCGACCTGCGCGCCCACGCCGTCGCCGACTGACCGCTCGCCTCCGCAACCGATGGGTGCCAGCATGACCGTTCGGTCATGTTCGGCACCCATCGGTTGCCGTGGCGCGGGCTACGTCGTGCCGACCAGGTCGCGCCAGCGCTCGGGGTAGGCCGCCTGCACCTCGGCCGGCGTCATCGCCAGCGTGGCGTCGGGCACCATGTCGACGATCTGGCGCACCGATGCGTAGTGCTCGGGTTCGGCCGGCGCCCTCGAACAGCGGGCGGCGCAGCGCCACCAGCTCGGCCGGCGGCGCCGGGTCGACGAAGCCCCAGATGGTGACGGCGATGTGCAGGTCGTGGATCACCGGCGCCCGCCCGAACATCGAGGCCCGCCGCATCGCCACCGCGGTGCACCCGGTCAGTGCGTCGTCGGCGCGCTCGGAGTCGGACAGCACGAGCCTGCGGGCGCACCCGCGCCGCCAACGCCAACGCGTATCCCTGGTCCGGGCCCTGGTAGCCGAGCCGCGGGCCGCGGGGCTGACGACCGACGAGCTCGCCGGGACGGTCCGCCTCCCACCCGTCGGGCACGTGGTCGGGCGATTCGTAGAACCTCTGCCCGTCGGGGGCGGAGCCGGGGGCGAACTTCGGCGCGGCCATGCGTCGTGGTTCTAGCCGTTCGCCGAGGCGTCCACGTCACCCGCGTGCAGCAGGCCGTACACGATCGTCTCCTCGAGCGCCCGCCACGACGCCTCGATGATGTTGGAGCTGACGCCGATGGTGGTCCACTCGCGGGTGCCGTCGGACGCATCGAGCAGCACCCGCGTGACGGCGCCGGTGGCCGACGCTCCGTCGAGGATGCGCACCTTGAAGTCGGTGAGGTGCACCCGGGCGAGCTGCGGGTAGGCATCGCCGAGCGCCTGGCGCAGCGCCGTGTCGATGGCGTTCACCGGCCCGTTGCCTTCGGCGGTGTGCACGTGGCGCTGGTCGCCGACCCACACCTTCACCGTGGCCTCGGTGTTGAACGCCGCCCCGGCCGACTCGTCGGTGATGACGCGCATGCTCTCGACGGTGAAGAACTCCTGCTCCCACCCGGCGGCGCGGCGCATCGAGCAGCTCGAGCGACGCGTCGGCCGCCTCGAAGTGGTAGCCCTCGTGCTCGAGGCGCTTGAGGTCGTCGATCACGGCGTTGACGGCGGGACCGTCGAGGTCGAGGCCGAGCTCGGCGGCCTTGATGTTGATCGTCGCCCGCCCCGCCATCTCGGACACGACGAAGCGCGTGCCGTTGCCGACCGCCTCCGGGTCGACGTGCTCGTAGGCGTCCTTGGCCCGGGCGATGGCGCTCACGTGGAGCCCGGCCTTGTGGGCGAACGCCCACGACCCGACGTAGGGCGCCTGCGGGTTGATCGCCCGGTTCAGCAGCTCGGCGACGTGGTGGCTCACGCTCGTGAGCTGCACGAGGCGGCCCTCGGGCAGGCAGCGGTATGCCGAGCTTGAGCTCGAGGTTGGGGATGATCGTGGTGAGGTTGGCGTTGCCGGTGCGCTCGCCGAGGCCGTTGAGCGTGCCCTGCACGTGGCCGGCTCCGGCCGCGACCGCGGCCATCGAGTTGGCCACCGCGCAGCCCGGTGTCGTCGTGGCAGTGGATCCCGATGGTGACGTCGGAGCCGACGTGCTGGTGGACGTCGGCGACGATGGCGCCCACCTCGTCGGGCAGCGAGCCGCCGTTCGTGTCGCACAGCACCACGTGGGTGGCCCCGTTGACCACCGCCGCCTCGAGGGCCCGCAGGGAGAACTCCGGGTCGGCCTTGTAGCCGTCGAAGAAGTGCTCCATGTCGACGAGCACCCGGCGGCCGCTCTCGCGGCAGGAACCGCACCGAGTCGGCGATCATCGCCTCGCCCTCGGCGAGGGTGGTCTGCAGCGCCTCGGTCACGTGGTACGCCGAGCTCTTGGCGACGATGCACACGGCGCTCGTGCCCGCGTCCACCAGGTTGCGCAGCGTGTCGTCGTCGTCGACCTTGCCCCGTGGCCGGCGGGTCGATCCGAACGCCACGAGGGTCGAGGTGGCGAGCTCGAGCTCGCGCCCGGCGCGGGCGAAGAACTCGATGTCCTTGGGGTTGGCGCCCGGCCAGCCCCCCTCGATGAAGCCGACACCGAGGCGGTCGAGCTGCTCGGCGATGCGCAGCTTGTCCTCGACGGTCGCGGTGACGCCCTCCACCTGGAGGCCGTCGCGCAAGGTGGTGTCGAACACCTCGACGAAGCGCGGTTCGTGCGTTGTCGTCATGTCTGTCTCCGGAAAAGCGAGGAGCCGCCCGGGTGGGCGGCTCGAACGTGCATGCGGCGGCGCCACATGCACTAGCAAATGATGATGATCGCGACGGACGGCACCGGCGAGGCGACATCGATCGTGATCACGTCGCACATTCAAGCGTTCGCCTCGCCTGTCACGCGCCGTGGTCCGAACGCCGACCGGACGCATCCCGACCGGGGTCGGTGCGTGGTGGGCACATCGTTGTGGATGAACGGTGGACGAACGAGCGATTCCTGTGGGTAACGGGAAAGTTTCGTGGACAACCCTGTGAATTCGAAAGTACCCCTTGACCTGCGGTGATGCCGTCGCCAAGATGTCCCCCGTACCGGCGAGCGCATCGCCAACCGAGTCAGGATCCGGTCCTGCCGAAGCCTTCGGGCGGAGGCGGAGAACGGGTTCCGACCACGGGGGAGACAGCGGAATCGGTGCACGAGACGACTACTCCATCACGTCGCCTCGGTTCGACCGACCGGTTCGCCGGAGAGTCGGGTCGGGAGCGGCACGGCTGGTCTGGTCCGTCCGGTTCGCCGGGCGGAGGAGTCCAGTTGGGGGTCTCGGTCGGGGGCTTCCCTCTCGGGGGATGTGTCCGGGTGAGATCTTCACGGGTTGGTGTCGCTCGGTCCGGACTTGTCCGGGTCGGCGCGGCGCAGGTCCGTGACGGCAACGGAGCGGGGTGACCCGCAACCGGGCCGATAACGCAGGCATCGCCCGCCATGGCGGGGCGATTCGGGGACCTCGGTCCACGGGTCGATCCGCTCACGACGGGCGATGTTTCGGTCGAGTGAAGGCTAACGCCCGAAGGTCGACCAGTGGTGGATGGTCTCTCACCCTGAGCCGCCCCGGGCGGCGCAGCGGCTTCGGCCGCAGCGCCACCGGGGCGGTTCGCTGTTGCGCGGCCCCCCGGAGCCAGTTTTCTTTCACTGTTGAAAGAAAAGCTGGCTCGCTGGCGGCGGCTCCGACCTCGGTACCGTCGGTGTCGATGGCCATCTCCACCGCCGCGACGCCTCGGATCGGACTGTGCTTCCCCCGCGAGCTCCCGGCCGCCCTGGTGGTCGAGTTCGCCGACCGCGCTCGAGTCCGGGGGCGCCGACGAGCTGTGGGTGATCGAGGACTGCTTCTACACCGCCGGCCCGTCGCTGACCGCGGCCGCCCTCGCCCGGACGGAACGCCTGAGCGTCGGCATCGGCATCCTCCCCGCCGTCGCCCGCACGGCGGCGATGACGGCGATGGAGCTCGCCACGCTCGCCGCCCTCGGACCGGGCCGCCTGATCGCCGGCATCGGCCACGGCGTGCAGGAGTGGATGGCGCAGATGGGCGTCCGCCCGGCGTCACCGCTGACCGCGCTCGAGGAGGTGATCTCGGCGGTGCGCAGACTCCTGGCCGGCGAGACGGTCGACGTGCAGGGCGACTACGTGACGTTGCACGACGTCACCCTCGATCAGCCGCCCGACCCGGTGCCACCCGTGCTCGCCGGCGTTCGCGGCCCGCGCTCGCTCGCCGTCGCCGGGGCGGTCGCCGACGGGCTGGTGCTCGCCGAGCTCAGCGGGCCGACCGCCGTGCGGGAAGCCATCGCCGCGGCCGCGCCGACCCGCCCGTTCCAGGTTGCGGTGTACTCGCCGGTGCACATCGATCGCGACCGGCGAACGGCGCGCGCCGCGGTGGCGCCGCTGGTGTGCCGGCTGGTCGGCGATCCACCGGCCGGCCTGCGGGCGGCGCCGTTCTTCGACGAGCTCGCCGCCCTCGTCCGACGCGACGGCGAGCCGGGCGTCGTCGGCATGCCCGACGACTGGTGGACCGAGCTGGCCGCCGTCGGGACGCCCGACGACGTCGCCGCCCACATCGCCGCGCTGGCCACGGCGGGCGCCACGTCGATCGCGCTGTTCCCGCCGCCGACCGTCGACGGCGCCCGCGAGCAACGCGACCGAGTGTTGTCGAGCATCATCCGCTAGATGTGGTCCTCATGAGCAGTCGCGCGGTCGTCGTCGTGTTGATGCGGCTGCTGCGCGATCAGCTCGCTCGCTACCGGGGCGTGCTGATCGCCGTGGTCGTGTTCCAGACGATCCAGACGATCCTGTCGCTGTACCTGCCGACGCTGAACGCCGACATCATCGACAAGGGGGTCATCCGAGGGGACACCGCCTACATCTGGCACACCGGCGCCCTCATGCTCGCCATCACGCTCGTGCAGATCCTGTTCGCCATCGCCGCCGTCTACTTCGGATCCCGGGCGGCGATGGGATTCGGGCGCGACGTGCGCACGAAGCTGTTCCACCGCGTCACGTCGTTCTCGGCTCGTGAGGTCGGCGCGTTCGGCGCCCCGTCGCTGATCACCCGGATCACGAACGACGTCCAGCAGGTGCAGATGCTCGTGCTGATGACGTGCACCCTGCTGGTGGTCGCGCCGATCACGTTCGTCGGCGGTGTCGTGTTGGCGCTGCACCAGGACATCGACCTGTCGGGCATCCTGCTCGTCAGCATCCCGGCCCTGCTGCTCGGAGTCGGGAGCGTGATCCTGCGCATGGTGCCGCAGTTCCGCGTGATGCAGGTGCGGATCGACTCGCTCAACGAGGTGCTCCGCGAGCAGATCACCGGGATCCGCGTCGTGCGGGCGTTCGTGCGCGAGCCCGACGAGAGCGAGCGCTTCGCCGGCGTCAACCACGACGTCACGGCCACGGCGCTGCGCGCCGGCCAGCTGATGGCGCTGCTGTTCCCCATCGTCATGCTCGTGCTCAACGCCTCGAGCGTCGCCGCCATCTGGCTCGGTGCCGATCGCATCGCCAGCGGGCAACTCCAGATCGGCGAGATGATCGCCTTCCTGTCGTACCTCGTGCAGATCCTGATGGCCGTGATGCTGGCCACCTTCATGCTGGTGCTCGTCCCGCGGGCCTCGGTGTGCGCCGACCGCATCCAGGAGGTGCTCGACACCGAGTCGTCGGTGGTCCCGCCGGCGCACCCCGTCACCGAGGTGACCGGGCGCGGCTCGCTCGAGTTGCGCGACGTCAGCTTCCACTACCCCGGCGCCGACGAGCCGGTGCTCGACGGCATCTCGTTCACGTCGCTCGCCGGCCAGACGACGGCGATCATCGGCAGCACCGGCGCCGGCAAGACGACGCTCGTCAACCTCGTCGCCCGCCTCGCCGATCCCACCGCCGGTGTCGTGCTGATGGACGGCGTCGACATCCGCCAACTGTCCCCCGACCTGTTGTGGAGCCGCATCGGCCTCGTCCCGCAGCGGCCGTACCTGTTCTCCGGGACGGTGGCGACGCAACCTGCGCTACGGCAACCCGTCGGCCAGCGACGACGAGCTGTGGACGGCGCTCGAGATCGCCCAGGCGCGTTCGTTCGTCGAAGCGATGCCGGGCGGGCTCGACGCGCCGATCCACCAGGGCGGCACGAACGTGTCCGGCGGCCAGCGCCAGCGTCTGGCGATCGCCCGGGCGCTGGTGCGCCGCCCCGAGATCTACCTCTTCGACGACTCGTTCTCCGCGCTCGACCTGGCGACCGACGCCCGCCTGCGGGCGGCGCTCGCGCCGGTGACCGCCGACAGCACGGTGATCGTCGTGGCCCAGCGCGTGTCGACGATCAGGACCGCCGACCGGATCCTCGTGCTCGAGGACGGCCGCACGGTCGGGTTGGGCACGCACCGTGAGCTGTTGGACACGTGCCCGACGTACGTCGAGATCGTCGAGTCGCAGATGACGACCGAGGAGGCGGCGTGAGCGATCGAGCCGTCGGGCGAGCGAACGGCGACGAGCCGACGACGGGCGGCGTCGAGGGCAACGGCGACGGCCGAGTACCGGCCGCCGGCGGCCCAGCTGCGCCAGCCCGGTCCCGGGCGCTCGATCGGCATGCCGACGGAGAAGTCGAAGGACATGGGCGCGGCCGTGCGCCGGCTGCTCGGGCGGATGGCGCCCGAACGACCGCGGCTGATCGCCGTCGTCGCGCTGGCCGTGACGAGCGTGACGCTCGCGGTGCTCGGGCCGAAGCTGCTCGGCCACGCCACCGACATCATCGTGAGCGGGGTCGTCGACAGCCAGAGCGGCATCGACTTCACCGAGCTGCACCACGTGCTCGAGTGGGCGGTGCTGTTGTACGTCAGCTCGGCCGTGCTGCAGTTCCTGCAGGCGCGGATCCTCGCCGGCGTGGTGCAGCGAACGATGTACGCGATGCGCGCCGACGTCGAGGGCAAGATCAACCGCTTGCCGCTCGCCTTCGTCGACCGCCAACAGCTCGGCGACCTGCTGAGCCGCGTCACCAACGACATCGACAACGTCGCCCAGAGCCTTCAGCAGACGCTCAGCCAGCTGCTCACCTCGCTGCTCACGCTCGTCGGCGTGCTCGTGATGATGGTCATCATCTCGCCGGAGCTGGCGCTCGTCGCGCTCGTGAGCGTCCCGCTGTCGCTCCTGACGGTGCGGGTGATCGCGGCGCGATCACGGCCGCGCTTCATCGAGCAGTGGAAGCACACGGGTTCACTCAACGCCCAGGTGGAGGAGGCGTTCACCGGCCACGCCATCGTCAAGGCGTTCGGCCGCCAGCAGGAGGCCGAGGAGCGCTTCGTCGCCAAGAACGACGAGCTGTACCAGCGCCAGCTTCTCGGCGCAGTTCATGTCCGGGATCATCCAGCCGGTCATGACGTTCCTCGGCAACGCCAGCTACGTCGTCATCGCCGTGGTCGGCGGGTTGCGCGTGTCGGCCGGGGCGATGACCATCGGCGACGTCCAGGCGTTCATCCAGTACTCCCGCCAGTTCACCCAGCCGCTCACGCAGATGGCGTCGATGTTCAACGTGCTGCAGTCGGGCATCGCCTCGGCGGAGCGGATCTTCGAGCTGCTCGACGCCGAGGACCAGTCGCCCGACCACGAACCGCCGGCCGAGCTCGCCGAGCCCAAGGGCCGGGTGGCGTTCGAGCACGTGTCGTTCTCGTACACGCCCGACCGGCCGTTGATCGAGGACCTCTCGCTGGTGGCCGAGCCGGGGCGCACGGTGGCGATCGTCGGCCCCACCGGCGCCGGCAAGACGACGCTCGTCAACCTGATCATGCGGTTCTACGACCTCGACGCCGGTCGGATCACGCTCGACGGCGTCGACATCGCGGCGATGCGGCGGCGCGACCTGCGGTCGAACATCGGGATGGTGCTGCAGGACACGTGGCTGTTCGGCGGCACGATCCGCGAGAACATCGCCTACGGCAACCTCGAGGCGACCGAGGAGCAGATCCTCGAGGCGGCGCGGGCCACCTACGTCGACCGCTTCGTCCACTCGCTGCCCCACGGCTACGACACGGTGATCGACGCCGAGGGCACGAGCGTGAGCGCCGGCGAGAAGCAGCTGATCACGATCGCCCGGGCGTTCCTCGCCGACCCGACCATCCTGATCCTCGACGAGGCGACGAGCTCGGTCGACACCCGGACCGAGGTGTTGATCCAACGGGCGATGGCGGCGTTGCGTTCGGAGCGCACGAGCTTCGTGATCGCCCACCGGCTGTCGACGATCCGCGACGCCGACACGATCCTGGTGATGGAGGCCGGTCGCATCGTCGAGCAGGGCAACCACACCGAGCTCCTCGCCCTCGGCGGGGCGTACTACAACCTGTACAACGCCCAGTTCGCCGGCGCCCTCGCCGAGGTCGACTGACCACCCCCTCCCAGCCGAGGAAAGATTTCCACAAGCAAAATCGAGCAGCTCGCTCGATTTCGCGCCCCAGAATCGCGACGGCCGCCGGGTCAGGACACGAACTGGTCGGCCACGGCGGTCACGGCGCCGCCGCTGACGGTGACGAACACCGGCCACGGCGTGTAGTGGAAGTCGGCCGGAGCCCCGGGGCTCGGGCGCGCCACCGGCGACGAGTCGGGCGAACTCGGCGCCCGTGATGCGGTAGCAGGCGCCGTCGAACGGCTCCTGATCGCACACGATCACGTTGTCGATCGAGGGGCTCATCGTGATCGTGCCGGTCGGCTCGGCCAGGCCGCCGATGTCACTGGCGCACGCCTCGTCCGACGGTGCCGAGCTCCTCACGGCAGGCGTCACCGAAGAAGATCTGGGTGAGTTGGAACTCCACGCCGTCGCCCACCGCGCGGTAGTCGCCGGCCCAGTACTGCCCGTCGGTGATGCCCGCGCAGCGTCCCGTCGGGCTGCACCCACGAGGCGTCGATCGGCGCACTGCGCTGGGGAGCCTGCGGCACGGCGACCGGCTCGTAGCCCGACGCCGCGGCGACGGTGGTGGCGGCGGCGCGCACCGGTGGTGCTCGGCGCCGGCGCAGCAGCGGTCGTGGCCGTCGCTGCTGCTGTGGCGCCGTCGTCGTGGTGGCGACGGTGGTCGCTCCGGGACGCAGCGCGGCACCGGCCGGCAGCTGGATCGACTGGCCCGGTTGGATGACGTGGGCGATGCCGTCGGACCACTCGTTGGCGTCGGCGATCTGCTGGGCGGTCACGCCGTAGGCGTCGCCGATGGTGCTGAGCGCATCGCCGGCCTTGACGACGTACGTCGGTCCGGCGGCCGCCGCCGTGCCGGCGGACGTCTCGGGCACCGACACCGTCGCGCACCGTGTCCGACGAGCCGGAGTCGTCGTCCGATCCCGAGCACGCACTCGCGATCAGGACGATGGTGATCGCACCGACCACGGTGCGCGTCACGTGGGCGGCGCGGTGCGACATGGCGCGCAGCCTATGGGACGCTCCAACCGCCGGCATGATCGTCTTCGGCGACGATTCTGGGGCGCGAAATCGAGCGCGAGCGTGCTCGATTTTGCTTGTGGAAATCATCCTCCTCCGGGAGGACGAGGGCGGGCCGGTCAGACGGCGAGCTCGCACCAGTCCTTGTAGCGCGGCTCCTCGCCGCGGACGGCACGCAGGTACGTCTCGGCGATGGCGACGGTCTTCGGTCCGGGGCACGGCACCGGCCGGTCGTCGACCGAGTTCACCGACGACACCTCGGCGGCGGTGCCGCACACGAAGATCTCCTCGGCGATGTACAGGTCGCTGCGGGCGATGTCGTCGATGCGGCAGTCGAAGCCGAGGTCGCGAGCGATCGTCATCACCGAGTTCTGGGTGATGCCCTCGAGCGCGCCGGCCGACAGCGGCGGCGTCAGCAGGATGTCGTGGCGCGAGACGAAGATGTTCTCGCCGGTGCACTCGGCGACCAACCCGTTCGGCGCCAGCATGATCGCCTCGTCGTAACCCGCCTGCAGCGCCTCCACCTTGGCGAGCGACGAGTTCACGTAGTTGCCGGTGGTCTTCGACGCCGGCGGCATCGTGTTGTGGTCGTGGCGCGTCCACGACGAGATCTTCATCCGCACGCCCTTGTTCACGGCGTCGTCGCCGAGGTAGGCGCCCCACGGCCAGCAGGCGATCGCCACGTCGATCGAGCACGGCAGCGTGTTGAGCCCCATCTCGCCGTACCCGAAGTAGGCGATCGGGCGGATGTAGCACGCCGGCAGGCCGGTCGACGCCACGGTGTCCTTGGTCGCCTGGATCAGCTCGTCGACGGTGTACGGCAGCTCGAGGCCGAGGATCTTCGCCGAGTTGGCCATGCGCACGATGTGATCGGTGAGGCGGAACACGGCCGGGCCATCGGGCGTCTCGTAGGCGCGGATGCCCTCGAACACGCCGGTCCCGTAGTGCAGCGTGTGCGTGAGCACGTGGATGCGAGCGTCGTCCCACGGGACGAGCTCCCCGTTCATCCAGATCTTCGGGGTGGGGGTGATCGGCATGGGCGTCAGTCTCGCACTCGGGCGGCGACGGCGGAACCCACCTCGCTGGTGCTTCCGCTAACAGGATCGGCGCACGCCGCCCGGATCCGGTCGGCCGATCGCGCCCTCGCCGAGGAAGTCGAGCATCAGCGCGGCGGACAGGATCGCCGCCGTCGGATCGGCCCGCCCGGTGCCGGCGATGTCGGGCGCCGAGCCGTGCACCGGCTCGAACATGCTCGGCCCGGTGCGCGCCGGGTTGAGGTTGGCCGAGCTGGCGAGGCCCACACCGCCGGAGATCGCCCCGCCGAGATCGGTGAGGATGTCGCCGAACAGGTTGTCGGTGACGATGACGTCGTAGCGCTGCGGGTCCTGCACGAAGTAGATCGTCGCCGCGTCGACGTGGTTGTAGGCCGTGGCGATGTCGGGGTATTCGACGGCCACCTCGCGGAACGTGCGGTCCCACAGGTCGCCGGAGTACGTCAGCACGTTGGTCTTGTGCACCAGGGTGAGGTGCCGGCGCGGCCGGCTGCGGGCGAGCTCGAAGGCGTAGCGCACGCACCGCTCCACCCCGAACCGCGTGTTGACGCTGCCCTGCGTCGCCACCTCGTGCGGCGTCCCCTTGCGCAGCACGCCACCTTCGCCCACGTAGGGCCCTTCGGTGTTCTCACGGATGACGATGAACTCGTGCTGCGCCCCGACGAACGGGCGCTGGTTGATGTACAGGTCGAGGGCGAAGCGAAGCTTGAGCAGCATGCCGCGCTCGATGACGCCGGGCGGCACCTCGGGCGTGCCGACCGCGCCGAGCAGGATCGCATCGAACGTGCGCAGCTCGTCGAGCGTGGAGTCCGACAGGATCTCGCCGTCGCGCAGGTAGCGCTTGCCACCGAGCTCGTACTCGACGGTGTCGAGACGGGCGCCGGCGGCCTCCAGCACCTTCAGTGCCTCGGCGATCACCTCCGGGCCGATGCCGTCGCCGCCGATGACGGCGATGCGGTGGGTGCGATCCGACGCGGCGGTGTTCGACATGGGCGCACAGAGTACGGCCATGATCTGTCGATGAGCAGTGCCGTGCTCTCCGACCGCGCCCTCGGCCGGGCGACGCTCGCCCGCCAGCTGCTGCTCCGGCGCCACGACATGTCCCCGCTCGACGCTGTCGACCACCTCGTCGGCCTCCAGGCACAGGAGCCGCGAGACCCCTACGTCGCCCTGTGGTCGCGCCTCGTCGGGTTCGACCCGGCGGCGCTGGAACGGCTGCTGGTCGACCGCCAGGTGGTGCGCGTCGTCGTCATCGCGCGGCACGATCCACCTGGTCACCGCCGCCGACTGCCTCGCCATCCGCCCGCTCGTGCAACCGGTGCTCGATCGTGAGCTGCGCACCCACCAGGAGCACCGCGGTCCGCTCGCCGCGCTCGACCCCGGCGTGCGGACGCGAGGTGCTGGCGTACGCGGCCTCGGCCCTCGCCGAGCGGCCGATGACGGGCACGCAGCTGCGCGCCGTCCTCGCCGAGCGGTTCCCCGGCCTCGACGCCGCGGCGTTGGCCTTCGCCTGCCGCAACCACCTCACCCTCGTGCAGGTGCCGCCCCGCGGCCTGTGGAGCCGGAGCGGACAGGTGACGACGACCACCGCCGAGTCCTGGCTCGGCCGTGCGCTCGCCGTGCCGATGTCGATCGACGATCTCGTGCTGCGCTACCTCGCCGCGTTCGGCCCGGCGCTGCCGGCCGACGCCGCAGCATGGTCGCGGCTGACGGCCATGGGCGAGGTGTTCGAACGTCTCCGCCCGCGGCTGGTGACCTTCCGCGACCGCTCGGGCCGGGTGCTCTTCGACCTCCCCGATGCACCCCGGCCCGATCCCGACACGCCGGCGCCGGTGCGATTCCTTCCCGAGTACGACAACGTCCTCCTGTCCCACGCCGACCGGTCGCGGTTCCTCGGCGGACGCGGCGCCGCCGAGCTGTCGGCCGCGCCCACGCCGGTGAAGGGCACCGTGCTCGCCGACGGCCGAGGGCTCGGCGGGTGGCGCCTCGACCGCGACCGGCGCGTCGCCGTCGGCCACGATGGTGATCCAGACGATCGGCGTCGTCGACCGCGCCACCCTCGACGATGTGGAGGCCGAGGCGGCCCGCCTGGCGGCGTTCATGGCGCCCGGCGTCGAGGCGCGCGTCGACGTGACCACCCTCGCCTGACGCATCTGGTCACCCACGTTCTCGATATCGAGAACGTCGGTGACCAGATCGACGAACGAGACGGAGAGTGACCAGATGGCGGCGGGCGGACGGGGGGCCGGGGCCACGCGAGGGGTCGCCGCTAGGCTCGGCACGCAACTATGGATACGCACCAGCTGTCGCAAGAGACGTACGACCGTCTGTGCGCCGAGCTCGACGACCTGTCCACCCGCGGCCGCATCGAGGTGGCCGAGAAGATCGAGCGGGCGCGCGAGCTCGGCGACCTCTCCGAGAACGGCGACTACCACGCGGCCAAGGACGAGCAGGGCCACATGGAGGGACGCATCCGCCAGCTCGAGCACATCCTCGAGAACTCCGAGATCATCGCCCCGCCCGCCGAAGGCATCGTCGGGCCCGGCAGCATCGTCACCCTCGTCTACGACGGCGACACCGACGACCAGGCCGAGCGCTACCTCGTCGGTCACATCGAGGAGCGCGTCGACGACCTCGACGTCGTCAGCCCCACCGCTCCGCTCGGCGCCGCCCTGCTCGGGGCCACCGCGGGCACCACCGTCGCGTACCAGGCGCCCACCGGCGAGCTGCGCGTCCGCGTGTTGAAGGTCGAGACGGCCTGACCCCCACGGTCCAGGCCCCGCCGCTCCCCGACGGGCGAACGGTCACGCTCCCGGCCGGCCGCATCCTGCTCCGCGAGGAGCCCGGCCCGCCCGGGCGCCGCCACGATCGTGCTGCTGCACGGCTGGACCGCCACCACCGACGTCAACTTCTTCCGCTGCTTCGCCCCGCTCGGCGAGCACTTCCGCGTGCTCGCCTTCGATCACCGGGGCCACGGCCGCGGCATCCGCTCGGCCAAGCCGGTCCGGCTGTCCGACTGCGCCGACGACGTGATCGCGATGGCCGACGCCGTGGGCGTCGACCAGTTCATCGCCGTCGGCTACTCGATGGGCGGCGCCGTGGCCCAGCTCCTCGCCCGTGACCACGCCGAGCGCCTGCAGGGTCTGGTGCTGTGCGCCACCGCGCCGCACTTCAACGGGCTGCGCAACGAGCGCTTCAACTTCGCCGGGCTCACCGGGCTGGCGGCGGTGGCCCGGGTGACCCCGGCGCCGGCACAGCGATGGCTCACCACCCGGCTCTACCTGCAGCGCAAGCGCAGCGACTGGGAGCCGTGGGCGATCGCCGAAGCCGAGCGGCACAACTGGCGGATGCTCCTCGAGGCCGGAAGGGCGCTCGGCACGTTCCGCTCCGACGACTGGTTGGGCGAGATCGACGTGCCGGTGTCGGTGGTGCTCACCACCGACGACGGGGTCGTCCCGCCGGCGCGCCAGCACCTCCTCCCCGAGCTGATCCCGAGCGCCCGCGTGTTCCCGATCGCCGCCGGCCACGACGCCGCGGTGCGCGCGCCCGAGGTGTTCGTGCCCGCGCTGGTGCACGCCGTCAACTCGGTGATCGCCCGGCGCGTGCTCGCCCGTCGATCCGACGACGCGACGTGATTGCGTGACGGCTCGCTGGCGCCGGGTGGCGCTCGCGGCCGCGCGTCGCCGCCGTCGCGTCGTCGCCTGACCTTCGCCCGGCGGGGGCGGCGCGCCGGTGGGTCCCGCCCGGTCTCGCAGACGCGTCGCTCGGCGCGCAACGTCGAGCTGGCGCGCCTCGGGCTCGGCGTCGGGTCGACGTACGCGACGACCGCCGCGCGGAAGGTGTTCGCCGGCGCCGAACGCCGCGTCGAGCTCGACGCCGAGCGCCAGCTGCGCAGCGCCGAGCAGGTCGCCGAGCGGCTCGGGAACATGAAGGGCGCGTTGATGAAGCTCGGTCAGATGGCGAGCTACCTCGACGACGGACTGCCCGAGCCGGTGCGCCTGGCCCTCGCCGAGCTTCAGTCCAACGCCCCGCCGATGAGCGCCGCGCTGGCGGCCACCGTGGTGGAGTCCGAGCTCGGCGCGCATCCCGAGCAGCTGTTCGTCGAGTGGGATCCCGAGCCGATCGCCGCGGCGTCGATCGGCCAGGTCCACCGCGCCGTGTGGCGCGACCCGAACGACGGCCGCGAACGCGCCGTGGCGGTGAAGGTGCAGTACCCCGGCGTCGGCGAGGCGATCGCGGCCGACCTGCGCAACACCGACCTGTTCGGCGCGCTGCTGGCCGCCGGCTTCGACGGCCTCGACCCGGCCGAGATGGTGGCCGAGATCAAAGAACGCGTGTACCGAGGAGCTCGACTACGAGCGCGAGCGTGCCAACCAGCAGCGCTTCGCCGACTTCTACCGCGACCATCCGTTCGTCACGGTCCCGGCACCGATCGACGCGCTGTGCACGTCGAAGGTGCTCACCTCCGAGCTGGCCACCGGCGACACCTGGGCCACGGCGCTGACGTGGGACCAGCACCAGCGCGACCTCAACGGCGAGTGCCTGTACCGCTTCGTGTTCCGCAGCCTGTACCGCATGCAGGCGTTCAACGGCGACCCGCACCCCGGGAACTACCTCTTCCACGGCGACGGACGGATCACGTTCCTCGACTTCGGGCTGGTGCGCTACTTCACCGAGGACGAGATCGACCTCTTTGCCGCGATGGTCAAGGCGTCCGCGGTCGACCACGACGCCGCCGAGTACCGGCGCCTCGCCGAGCGCGTCGGCCTGCTGCGTCCCGACGCACCGGTGTCGACCGACGACGTCGGCCGCTACTTCAGCGACTTCTACGCCCCGGTTGCCGAGGACCGCACGATGACGTGGACGAAGGAGTACGCCAGCGCGATCGTGCGGCACACGTTCGACCGCACCAGCCCGATCGCCGCCTACGCCACCGTGCCCCGGTCGTTCGTGTTCATCCAGCGCATCAATCTCGGCCTGTACGCACTGCTCGGCGACCTCCACGCCACCGGAAACTTCCGCCGGATGGCCGAGGAGTTGTGGCCGTTCGCCGACGGCGCACCGTCGACGCCGATGGGCGAAGCCGAGCGCGAGTGGCTCTCCGCCACCCACGGCGCTCGCCGCTGATCCCGAATCGGCCGGAGACGCCGGTAGCTTGCTGGCCCGATGCGTCGAAACCTTCCTCTGGTCGTGGCCGGTGCCCTGTGCTGCGTCACGGTCCTCGCGGCCTGCTCGGGCGACGACACGTCCTCCGACGACACCACCCCGATCATCTCCCTGGTGGAGGACACGACACCGGAGCTGGTCGACAAGTGCGCGGCCGACTACGTGCCGTCGTCCACCGAGCCGGCCGTGGCCACCACGCCCGCCGCGTCCGGGGCCGCGACGACGCCCGGAATCGAGCCTGTTCGCCCCGACGTCGAGCGAGGTGACCGGCCACCTCCACCGGCGCCCCGGCGTCGACCGAGGCATCCACCGCGTCGACCGAGCCGGCCGCGTCCCAGTCCGACCCATCGACCGTGTCGACGGCGTCCACCGCCTCCACGGCGTCCACCGAGTCCATCCGGTCGACCCCGTCCACCGAATCGGCCACGGCGACGAGCGCGCCGGGCGCCACCACCGAGGGCAGCGAGTCGATCACGTCCTCGGGCGAGTCCACGCCGGCGTCGAGCGTCACCGGTGGGTCCGAGCCCGAGAGCGCACGAGCCCACGGGCTCTGAGACGAACGGCTCCGAGCCAACGGAGTCCTCGGTCACCGAGACCACCGAGGATGCCTTCGCCTCGGTCCCCGAGGTCGAGACACCGAGCTCGGTGCCCGACCAGCTGGTGCGCACCGTGCTGCACGACGGCCCGAGCGACAACCCCGAGGCCAAGGACGGCGACGTCGTCGGCGTGTACTACGTCGGCGTGCTGTCGGCCGACGGCACCCAGTTCGACACCAACTACGGCTCCGGCAAGCCGCTCACGTTCACGCTGGGCGCCGGTGGCGTCATCGACGGATGGGACCAAGGCCTCGTCGGCGCCCGCGAGGGTGACCAGATCCAGCTCGACGTCCCGGCCGACCTCGCCTACGGTGACCAGCCGCCGGCCAACAGCAACATCCCGGCGAGCGCGGCGCTGACCTTCGTCATCGACGTCGTCGACGTGACCTAGGTGCCCACGGTCACCCCACCGTCGGAGCCGCCGGGCGAGCTCGAGACCACGGTGATCGAGCACGGCCCGAGCGACGGACACAAGGCCGACGAGGGCGACGTCGTCAGCATCCGCTACGTCGGCGTGCTCCAGGACGGCGGTACCCAGTTCGACTCGAACTACGCCGCCGCCACGCCCACCAACGTCACGGTGGGTGCGGCGAGCAACATCGCCGGCTGGAACGAGGGCCTGCTCGGCGTGCGCAAGGGCGACCAGATCCAGCTCGACATCCCGGCCGACCTCGCCTACGGAACAGCCGGCTCGCAGCAGCCACCGGTGCCGGCCGACGCGCCGGTCAGCTACATCATCGAGGTCGAAGACGTCCTCGACGTCCCCGACATCACGCTGCCCGACGGCCGCGTCGACGAGGTCACCAAGACCGTGATCACCGAAGGCCCCGGTGACGGGCGCGTCGCCCAGCAGTTCGACACCGTCACCGTGTACTTCACCGCCGAGCTCAGCGCCGACGGCACCCAGATCGGCAGCAACTTCGGAACCGGCTCGCCGGCGCCGCTCGTGCTCGGCCAGGAGTCGTTCCTGCCCGGCATCGACGAGCAGCTCGAGGGGCTGCAAGCGGGCGACGTCGTGCAGATCGACGTTCCGGCCAAGGACGCCCTCGGTGACACCGGATCGAGCGACGGGGCCATCCCGCCCGACGCCGATCTCTCCTTCCTGTTCCAGATCGAAGACGTCACCGGTCCGCCGCTGTTCGACGTGCCCGACGAGGCGCCAACCGAGCTCGTCACCACCGTCAACACCGGAGGGCTCGGGCCCGGCCGCCGCCGAGGGCGACACCGTGCTGATCCACTACATCGGCGTGCTCCAGGACGACGGCCACGCGCTTCGCCTCCAACTGGGACGGCGAGCTGTACCCGGTCACGCTCGGCGCCGGCGACGTCATCCCCGGCTGGGAACAGGGCCTCGTCGGCGTGCGCGCCGGGGAAGAGCTGCAGCTCGATGTGCCCGCCGAGCTCGCCTACGGATCCGCCGGCCAGGGCGACACCGTGCCACCCGACGCCGCGGCTGTCCTTCCTCGTCAGCGTGGAGGCCGTCGTGCCGGCCGACTCGGCGGCCAACGCGCCGTCGCCGAGCGACCTCCCGGTCACCAGCGAGCCGATGACCGCGCTCAACACGACCGACACCGTCGTCGGCGACGGCGCCGAGCTCACCGAGGGCTCGCTCGCCTACATCGACGTGCAGATCTCGTGCGCGAGCACCGGCGTGACGCTCCAGAACACGTACGACGACGACCAGCGGGCGCTCGTCAGCACCGCATCGGGCGACCTGATGGAAGGTCTGCGCCAGGGCCTGATCGGCATGAAGGTCGGCGGCACGCGGGTCATCAGCATCCCGGCCGAGCTCGCCTTCGCCGACCAGGGCAACGCCGACCTCGGCGTCGGCCCCGGCCAGGACCTCATCGTCGTCGCCACCCTCTACGGCGTGACGTCACCGTCCACCGGCTGACCACACGCGCCCGGCGAAGCGTCGATCTGTCACCGTTCTGATATCCAGTACGGAGCGCTCACACTTCGCCGATCACGCGCCTACGGCGTCGACCAGATCACCCGGTTGACGTGGTTCTCCAGCCGCTCCTGCTTGCCCGACACCGGCCGCGGATCGAGCTCCTCGGCCACGGCGGCGTCGGCGAGGGCGGCGAGGTCGAGCGAGCCGTCGAGGATCGCCCGGCCGCGGTCGGTGTCCCAGCCGGCGTAGCGATCGGAGCGGTTGCGGTCGAGCGTGCCGTCGGCGTGCAGCGCCTCGGCCACGAGCAGCGCCCGGGCCAGGGTGTCGATGCCGCCGACGTGACCGTGGAACAGGTCGCTGCGGTCGAGGCTCTGGCGGCGCAGCTTGGTGTCGAAGTTGAACCCGCCGTTCTCGAAGCCGCCGCCGCGAAGGATCTCGAGCAGCACCAGCGACAGCTCGTCGACCGAGTTCGGGAACTGGTCGGTGTCCCACCCGTTCTGCGGGTCGCCGCGGTTGGCGTCGACGCTGCCGAAGATCCCGTTGCCCACGGCGTAGGCCACCTCGTGCTGGAACGAGTGGCCGGCGAGCGTGGCGTGGTTGCCCTCGATGTTGACCTTGAGCTCGCCCTCCAGCCCGTAGCGCGTGAGGAACCCGTGGACGGTGGCCGAGTCGTAGTCGTACTGGTGCTTGGTCGGCTCCTGCGGCTTGGGCTCGATCAGCAGCGTGCCGGTGAACCCGATCTTGCGCTTGTGCTCGACCACCATCGTCAGGAACCGGGCGAGCTGGTCGGCCTCGCGCTTCATGTCGGTGTTGAGCAACGTCTCGTAGCCCTCGCGCCCACCCCACAGCACGTAGTTGGCGCCGCCGAGTCGGTGCGTCGCCTCCAGCGCGTCGCGCACCTGGGCGGCGGCGTGGGCGAACACGTCGGGATCGGGGTTGGTCGCCGCGCCGGCGGCGTAGCGGGGGTGCGAGAACAGGTTGGCGGTGCCCCACAGCAGACGAACGCCGGTCTCTTCCATCTTCCCGGCGGCGCGGTCGACGAGCACGTCGAGGTTGGCCCGCGACTCCTTCAGCGTGGCGCCGGCCGGCGCCATGTCGGCGTCGTGGAAGCAGTAGAACGGCACGCCGAGCTTGGCGAAGAACTCGAAGGCGGCGTCCTGCTTGGCGAACGCCGCGTCCATCGGGTCGGCGTGCACGTCGAGCCACGGCCGGTCGAACGTGCCCACGCCGAACACGTCGCTGCCCGGCCAGTTGAAGCTGTGCCAGTAGCACACCGCGATGCGCAGCTGGTCCTCCATCCGCTTGCCGGCGACGATGCGCTCGGGGTCGTACACGCGGTACGCCAGTTCGACGTCGGCGTCGCCCGCGCCGGCGAACGGCACGGGTCCCGGGACGTCGCTGAAGAAATCGGTCATGGCCCCCATCATCCCCCGCGTGCGAGCGACGTGGCGCCAGCCGAGGAGCGACCAACAGCTGCGCAGGCAGTTCACGGCGTGGCCGGGGAACGCAGCGACGGTTTCAGGTGACGGTGAGCCCGTCGACGCGCGTCGAGCACCTGCACGTCGTCGTTGTGGGAGTGCGTGAAGCCGAGCGCCCGCTCGGCGTCGACGGTGCTGGCCGAGCGGAAGGCGACGATGTACGCCCGCCGCCAAGAGTCGGTCGTCGTGTTGCCGCCGGACCCGTGCAGCACGCCCTCGCTGTGCACGGTGATGTCGCCGGCCCGGATCGGAACCGGGCGCATCACGTCGTCGGGATGCAGGTCGGTCACGAGGGTGTGGCTGGTTCCACGATCGCCGTGCAGCGGGTGGTGCGGGCGAACCGGCTGACGGTGGCTGCCGGGCAGGAACTGCAGGCAGCCGTTCTCGACCGTCGAGTCGTCGACGGCCAGCCAGCAGGTCGCCGTGCGCCGATCGTCGGTGTCGATCCAGTAGGCCTGGTCCTGGTGCCAGCCGAACGTGGCGTCGGTGCGACCCGGCTGCTTGGCGAGCAGCTGGTCGAAGTCGATCACCATGCCCTCGCCGCACAGCTGCTCGGCGATGCCGGCGGCGCGGCGCTCGAACGCGTTGCCCTGCCACTCCGGGTGATACCGGCGCGGCAGCATGACGTTGACGATGGCGTAGCGCGACGGGTCGGTGCCGTGCTCGCCGGTGGTCATGTCGTTGAAGTCCTTGCCGGCGACGGCGATGTCGCCGCGCAGGAAGCGGTCGTACACGTCGGCGATCTCGGCGAGCTCGTCGGGCGTCAGCACGGCCGGCAGGTGCACGTAGCCGTCGCGCGCGAACGCGGCCCGCTGCTCGTCGGTCACCCGATAGCTGCGGTCGATGCTCACGCGTTCGCTCATTGGTGCACCATCGATCCGTGCAACGAGCCGAGGGCGGCGTCGGTGCACCAATGAGCCAAAGACGATGCCTGATGGTTCGCTCGCTCGAAGACTCGCTCGCTCACGATCCCATCATCGCCTCTGACCGCGCCACTGTCATGCCCGTCACGGCCGCCGCATATGCCTCCCGGCACGCCGATCCGTCGACGCCCGGGCGGGGTGTCACGTCGATGCCCTCACCGAGGCGCCAGCGCTCGACCACGTCGTCGGCGGTGCCGCCGCCGGCGACCACGGCGGCCTGCACGCACGCCCCGGTGGCGACCGCCTCGACGACGGTGGGCACCACGATCGTGTCGCCGACGAGGTCGGCGAGGAGCTGACGGTAGGCCGGCGAGTTGGCGCCGCCACCGACGAGGCGCACCGCACCGGTGACCGGCGCGCCGGCGTGGGCGAGCTCGTCGCGTCCGTCGAGCAGGCCGCACAGCACCCCGAGGTGGGCGGCGCGGGCGATGTCGGCCGCGCTGGTCGACGGGCGCAACCCGTGCACCGACCCGGTGGCCGTCGGCAGGTTGGGCGTGCGCTCGCCGTCGAAGTACGGCACCACCACGGGCTGCGTGGCGGCGGGATCGGCCGATTGGGCGAGCTCGGCGAACTCGCCGGCGTCGCGGCCGAGCCACCCCGCCACCGTGTCGGTGACCTTGGTGGCGTTCAGCGTGCACACGAGCGGCAGGAAGCGCCCGGAGGCGTCGGCGAACCCGGCGACGAAGCCCTCGGTGTCGTGGGTGGGGGTCGGGCTCACGGTGTACACGGTGCCCGAGGTGCCGAGCGAGACGGCGACCTCGCCGACGCCGAGGCCGATCCCGAGCGCGGCCGCCATGTTGTCGCCGCTGCCCGGTCCCACGGGGATGCCCGAGGGCAGCCCCAGCTGCTCGGCCGTCGCCGCGAGCAGCGTTCCGACCGCGGCGAACGGCGGCCGCACGGCCGGCAGCCGGTCGAGCCACGCGGCTGCGGCGGCCTCACCGACCACGGTGGCGATCAGCTCGGCGCTGTAGGCGTCGCGTCCGGTGTCGAACCAGCCGGTCCCGGAGGCGTCGCCGCGGTCGGTGACGTGCTCGCCGCAGAGGCCGAAGGTGAGCCAGTCGTGCGGCAGCATCACCCGGGCGACAGCGTCGAACACGTCCGGGTGACGTTCGCGCAGCGCCGCCAGCTTGGTGATCGTGAACGCGGCCACCGGCAGCGAACCGCATCGTTGCGCCCACCACGCCGCGCCGAACGTCTCGACGAGTCGGGTGGCCTGATCGGCCGAGGTCGTGTCGTTCCACAGCGGCGCCGGGCGCAGCGGCCGCCCCGTCGCGTCGGTGACCACCAGGCCGTGCTGCTGCCCGCCGACCGCGATCCCGACGACACGCTGCCGCAACCCCGGCTCGATGTCGGCGAGGGCGGTCCGCAGCGCCGCCCACCACGCCGCCGGGTCCTGCTCGCTCACCGGTGGTTCGGTGGGCGGATGCGCGCCGCGACCGATCGCGACCACTCGCGCCGGTGTCGACGTCGCGCAGCACCACCTTGGTCGACTGGGTCGACGAGTCGACCCCGCACACGGGCGAGATGCGCATTCCCGCTGGCCGTGCACCGAGCGAAGACGCAGCCTGCTGTCGCTCGCCGTCCCCAGGTCCAGTCCGAGGTCGAGCACCGGGGCCGAGTGGGTGAGCTCGCCCACGGCGACGAAGTCGACGCCCGTCGCCCCCACCTCGGCGGCCACCGCCAGCGAGAGCCCCCCGCTCGCTTCGAGGGTGACGCCGGGCGCCAGCCGATCGCGCAGGGCGACGGCGTCGGTCATCAGTGCCGGCGTGAAGTTGTCGAGCAGCACCGTGTCGGCGCCGGCGGCCAGCGCTTCGGTGAGCCCGGCGAGCGAGTCGACCTCGATCTCCACCGGGATCGACGCGGCGAGCGACCGCACGGCGGCGAACGCCGCGGCGACGCCGCCGGCCGCGGCGACGTGGTTGTCCTTGACGAGCGCGGCGTCGGACAGCCCCATCCGATGGTTCGCGCCGCCCCCCACGCGCACAGCGTACTTCTCGAGGGCGCGCAGGCCCGGCGTGGTCTTGCGCGTGTCACGGACGACGGTGGCGGTGCCGGCCAGCGCGTCGACCCACCGCCGGGTCAGCGTCGCCACGCCGGACAGGTGGCACAGGAGGTTGAGCGCCGAACGCTCGGCGGTGAGCAGCAGTCGGGTCGGCGCGTGCACGCGGGCCACCGCCGTTCCCGGCTCGACCCGGTCGCCGTCGGTGACGAGGTGCTCGAAGGCGCTGGCCGCGTCGCCGCACACGGCATCGACGACGGCGGCGGCGACCGGGAGGCCGGCGACCACACCGGCGCGCACGGGCGGCGAACGTGGCGACGCTGCGCTGGTCGGCACCGATGGTGGCGACCGAGGTGACGTCGACGCCACCCATCAGGTCCTCGGCCACGGCACCACGAACCAGAGCGGCGACTGCGTCGGGATCGAGACCCCCGGCGAGGAGGCGGTGCCTGGTGTCGTCGGCGAGGGGGTGGAACACGAACACGGCGTCGCTCACCCCCGCCCGCCGGCCACCGCCAGCGTGGCGTCGCGTCGGACGAGCACCGGTTCGCCTCCGTCGGCGCCGAGGGTGACATCGAGGTGGAGGCGCCATTCGTCCCGCGGGTCGGGGCGATCGGTGCGGCGGTGGCACCCGCGGCTCTCGGTGCGCGTCGCCGCGGCGGCGACCATCGCCCGCGCCACCGTCGTGAGGTTGGTCGACTCGAACGCCGCGCGCGTCGCTTCGACGCCGCTCCCCGCCGTGCCGATGACGGCGTCGAGGGCGGCGGCCGCGGCCTCGAGCGAGTCGGCGTCGCGGAGCACGCCGACGTGGCGCGACATCGCCGCCCGGACCGCGGTGCGGTGGGGAGCATCGATCAGGGTGGCGGCGGGCTCGGAGCCACCGGTTGCGGCCGCCGCGCGGTCGGGCAGCTCCCAGGCCAGGTCACGCCCGAGGCGGGTGCCTGCGACGACTCCCTCGGTGAGGCTGTTCGACGCCAGCCGGTTGGCGCCGTGCACCCCGGTCCGCGACACCTCCCCGACCGCGTAGAGGCCGTGGAGTGCGGTGGCGCCGTCGAGGCGGGCCGGCACGCCGCCGCACGCGTAGTGGGCGGCGGGGGCGACCGGGATGCGATCGTGGGCCGGATCGACCCCGATCGCTCGGCAGGCGGCGTCGATGGTCGGGAAGCGCTCGGCGAAGCGCGATCCGAGATGGGTGGCGTCGAGGAAGACGTGGTCGTCGATGCCGCCCGGTGCGTGCGCCATGCGCCGGCTGATCGCCGCCGCCACGACGTCGCGAGGGGCGAGGTCGGCGAGGGGGTGGACGCCCTCCATCACCCGGTCGCCGGCGCCGTCGTAGAGGACCGCGCCCTCGCCGCGCACCGCCTCGCTCACGAGCGCCTGCTGGCCGACCGCGTCGGGCCCGGTCCACAGCACGGTCGGGTGGAACTGCACGAACTCGACGTCGCTGACGGCCAGCCCGGCGCGCAACGCCATCGCCACGCCGTCGCCGGTGACCGCCGGCGGGTTCGAGGTCGAGGCGAAGACCTGGCCCCAGCCGCCGGTGGCGAGGACCGTGGCCCGCGCCCAGATCGTGCCGACCGACGTGACGCGGTCGTCGGCGCCGAGCATGGCGACGGTCACGCCTGCCGCCTGACGGGCACCGTCGGGCGACGTGCCGACGACGAGGTCGAGGGCGAAGGCGTGGTTGAGCACCTCGACGCCGGCCACCATCGCCGACTCGTCCAGGGTCCGCTGCACCTCGGCGCCGCTGCGGTCGCCCCCGGCGTGGACGATGCGGTTGTGGCTGTGCCCGCCCTCGCGGGTGAGGGCGGGGACGGTCGAATCGGTGCCGGCAGGGTCGAACGCCGCGCCGAGTCGCATGAGGTAGCGGATCGCCTTGGGCGCCTCGGCGACGAGCTCGCGCACCACGCCCTCGTCGCACAGCCCGGCACCGGCGGCGAGGGTGTCGCGCACATGATCCTCGAGCGTGTCGGCGGGGTCGAGCACGCCGGCGAGGCCGCCCTGGGCCCACGCCGTCGAGCCGGCGTCGAGGGTGCCCTTGGTGACGATCAGGGCGTGGCGCACCGGGCGGGCGGCGAGCGCGGCGGCGAGCCCGGCCGCACCCGAGCCGACGACGACGACGTCGACCTCGCGCTCCCAGGTGGGTGCGGACGCGGCGAGCCGCAGGGGCAGTCCCGACGACATCGTGCCTACTCCGCGGTCGGCGACGGGGAGCCGATCGCGATCATGCGCTCCACCGACGCCCGCGCCCGCTCGGCGACGTCGGGGGGCACGGTGACCTCGTCGCGGCCGTCGCGCAGCGACCGCAACAGCTTGGCCGGCGTGATCATCTTCATGTACTTGCAGACCGCCGCCGGGTTGACCGGCTCGAACAGCACGAGCGGGTTGGCCTTGGTGAGCTGATGGAGCATCCCCGTCTCGGTGGCGACGAGCACCCGTTCGGCCGTGGTGTCGCGCGCTGCGGCCACCATCCCGCTCGTCGACAGGATGCGGGTGCGGGCCGCGGGCACCACGCCGGCGCCGACGAGGTAGAGCGCGCTGGTGGCGCACCCGCACTCGGGGTGGATGAACAGCTCGGCGTCCGGTGCCTCGGCGACCCGTTGCTTCAGCTCCGAACCGTTGATGCCGGCGTGCACGTGGCACTCCCCGAGCCAGATGTGCATGTTCTCGCGGCCCGTCTCGCGCTGCACGTGGGCGCCGAGGAACTGGTCGGGGCAGAACAGCACCTCGGTGTCGTCGGGGATCGACGCCACCACGTCGACGGCGTTGGCCGACGTGCAGCAGATGTCGGTCTCGGCCTTCACCGCCGCGGTGGTGTTGACATAGCTCACCACGACGGCGCCGGGGTGCTCGGCCTTCCACGCCCGCAGCTGCGGTGCGGTGATCGTGTCGGCGAGGCTGCACCCGGCGCGGGCGTCGGGGATCAGCACCGTCTTGTCGTAGGTGAGGATCTTGGCCGTCTCGGCCATGAAGTGCACGCCGCAGAACACGATGGTCGACGCGTCCGGCCGACGCCGCGATCCGGGAGAGTCCGAGCGAGTCGCCGACGTGGTCGGCGACGTCCTGCACGTCGGGCAGTTGGTAGTTGTGGGCGAGGATCACCGCGTCGTGCTCGCGGGCGAGGCGGCGAACCTCGGCCGGCCAGTCGGCGGGCAGTTCCGCTGGAGGTCACCGGCGTGCCATCTGTGGCGTGCGAGCGAGCGAGCGCCAGCGAGTGAGCGCCATAGCTGCGCAGGCAGTTCATAGCGTGGCCGGGGAACGCAATGTCGTTCACCGCGTCCACTGTACGGCCGGCGGGTCCGCGCCGACGGGTCAGAGCGACGCCGCGATCTCCGACGCGGCGGCGGCCACCTCCGGGCCGAAGCGTGAACCGGGACGTCGCGTCATCCGCTCGACCGGACCGCCGATGCTGACCGCGGCCAGGATCCCGGTGTCGGCGCGGGCGACCGGCGCGCTCACCGACGCCACGCCCGGCTCGCGCTCTTCGACCGTCTCGATCCAACCGAGCTCGCTGAGCTCGCCCGACAGCACGCGCCCCGCCGAGCCGAGGTGGAGCGGCAGCAGGGCGCCCTCGCTCACGATCCAGCGCAGGCCGTGCGGCGACGGCAGCGACACGGCACACCGGCGTCGGTCACCTTCGCGGACGTAGAGCTGCACGCTCTCGCCGGTGTGCTGGCACAGCGCCACGAGGCGCGGACGGGCGAGGCCGGCGATGGGGAAGGCGGCCGCCGCGGCGGCGCCGAGCGCCACCAGGCCGAGCCCGAGGCAGAACCGCCCGGACCCCTCGCGGCGCAACAGGCCGTGGGTCTCCAGCGCCACCGCCAAGCGGTGCAGCGTCGCCCGCGGCAAGCCGGTGCTCGCCTGCAGATCGAGCAGGGTCTGGGGTCCGAACTCCTCGATCGCGCGGACGACATGAACCGCCTTGTCGAGCACCCCCACGTTCGATACGCTCTCCATGAAATAGGAACTGTATCCCAACATTTGGGACACAGCAAGCGGCCGTCCGGCACCGGGACGGCGAGAGGATCCGCGTCGAAGATGTCCCGCCACCACCCTGGCCGAGCCCACCACCCTGGCCGAGAAGGTATGGGATCGCCACGTCGTGCGCGCGGCTCCCGACGAACCCGACCTGCTGTACATCGACCTCCACCTCGTGCACGAGGTCACCAGCCCGCAGGCGTTCGAGGGCCTGCGCCTCGCCGGACGGCGCGTGCGACGCCCCGAGCTGACCGTCGCCACCGAGGACCACAACGTGCCGACCGAGCACATCGACCGGCCGATCGCCGACCCGGTGTCGGCGATCCAGGTCGACGCGCTGCGCCGCAACACGGCCGAGTTCGGCATCACCAACTACCCGATGGGCGACCCCGGCCAGGGCATCGTGCACGTGATCGGGCCCGAGCAGGGCCGCACCCTGCCCGGGATGACGATCGTGTGCGGCGACAGCCACACCGCCACCCACGGCGCCTTCGGTGCGCTCGCCTTCGGCATCGGCACGAGCGAGGTCGAGCACGTGCTCGCCACCCAGACGCTCCCCCAGACCCGCCCGAAGTGGATGGCGGTGGAGGTCGACGGCGAGCTGGCCTCCGGCGTCACGGCGAAGGACGTGATCCTCGCGGTCATCGGCGTCCTCGGCACCGGCGGCGGGATCGGCCACGTCATCGAGTACCGCGGTGCCACCTTCCGGTCGCTGTCGATGGAAGGTCGGATGACCGTGTGCAACATGTCGATCGAGGCGGGGGCCCGGGCCGGGATGATCGCCCCCGACGACACGACGTTCGCCTACCTCGAGGGCCGGGCCCACTCGCCGAAGGGCGCCGCATGGGAGCGGGCGCTCGACGACTGGCGCACGCTGCGCAGCGACGACGGGGCGGCGTGGGACACGCAGGTGCGGCTCGACGGGTCGGCGCTGCGTCCCCCACGTCACGTGGGGCACCAATCCCGGCCAGGTGGTCACGATCGACGGCGTCGTGCCGTCGCCGGACGACTTCGCCGATGCCACCGCACGCGACAACGTGGCCGCGCGCCCTCGAGTACATGGGCCTCCACGCCGGCCAGGCCATGCGCGACGTCGCGGTCGACACCGTGTTCATCGGGTCGTGCACGAACAGCCGCATCGAGGACCTGCGGGCCGCCGCCGGCGTGCTCGACGGACGCCACGTGGCGGCCAAGCGGGTGATGGTCGTGCCGGGCAGCCACGCGGTGAAGGCGCAGGCCGAGGCCGAGGGCCTCGACGACATCTTCCGCGCCGCCGGCGCCGACTGGCGCGAGCCCGGCTGCTCGATGTGCCTGGCGATGAACCCCGACAAGCTGGCCCCCGGCGAGCGGGCGGCGAGCACCAGCAACCGCAACTTCGAGGGTCGCCAGGGCCGCGGCGGGCGCACCCACCTCGTGTCACCCGCCGTCGCCGCCGCCACGGCCGTCGCCGGCCACTTCGCCACCCCGGAGGATCTATGAGCGACATGCTTCGAACGTGTGCTCCTGTGCGAGCGACGAGGCGCCAGCCGAGGAGCGGCGCAGGCAGCGGCCTGCGTGGCCGGGGAACGCCATGAGAGCCGTGCACGTCATCTCGGGCACGGGGCTGCCGCTGCGACGCTCCGACGTCGACACCGACCAGATCATCCCCGCCGACTGGCTGAAGCGCATCGAGCGCACCGGGTTCGAGAAGGGCCTGTTCGCGACGTGGCGGGACGATCGCGACTTCGTGCTGAACGACGAGCGCTTCGCCGGTGCCACCGTGCTGGTCGCCGGGTCGGCGTTCGGCGTCGGATCGTCGCGCGAGCACGCGGTGTGGGCGATCCAGCAGTACGGCTTCGACGCCGTGATCGCCCCTTCCTTCTCCGACATCTTCCGCAACAACTGCACCAAGAACGGGCTGGTGCCCGTCGTGCTCGCGGCGAGCGCCGTGGAGCGGCTCTGGGACGCCATCGAGGCCGACCCGGCAACCGACGATCGTCGTCGACGTCGAGCGGCGCATCGTCGAGGCGCCGTCGATCGGGCTCGTCGAGCCGTTCCCGCTCGACGACGCCACCCGCGAGCGCTACCTCGCCGGGCTCGACGACGTCGGCATCACCCTCTCCCACGAGGACCGACATCGACGCCTTCGAGGCCACCCGCCCCGCCTGGCTGACCACCTAGCCCGCCGCGAGGCCTGACAGGGTCACTTTCCTTTCAACGATGAAAGGAAAGTGGCCTCGGCCGCGGAGAGAGCCAGGCGGTAGAACTCGAGCGCGGTGCCGGAGAACACTGCGCTCGCGCTCGGCGGGCGACAACGACGCCGTCAACGCGGCGGCGGCACCGACCACGTCGTCGTAGGCGGCCGCCACGAGGCACACCGGCCAGTCCGAGCCGAACATCACCCGCTCGGGACCGAACGCGTCGAGCACCACGTCGGCGACGGGCTGGAGGTCGGCCGGTCGCCACGCCTGCCAGTCGGCCTCGGTGACGAGCCCGGACAGCTTGCACGTGACGTCGCCCGCCGCGGCGAGGGTGCGGATGTCGCGCTCCCACGCCGGCGACACACCGTCGACGATCGGTGGCTTCGAGCAATGGTCGAGCACGAACCGCAGCCCGGGAACCGCCCGGACCGCGGCGATCGCCGCCGGGAGCTGCGGCGGGCGGGTGAGCAGGTCGAAGGTCAACCCGGCATCGGCGACGGCGCGCAGTCCGCGCTGCACGTCGGCGCGTTCGAGCCAGCGCCGGTCGGCCTCGCCCTGCACCTGGTGACGCACGCCGCGCAGCCACGACCCGCCCGGGGCCTCGCGCAGCCGGTCGAGCTCGTCGGCGACCGCCTGGGAGGTGAGGTCGACCCAACCGACGACGCCGGCGACGAGCGGCTCGCGGTCGGCGAGGGCGAGCAGCTCCTCGGTCTCGCCCGGGATGTTGTCGGTCTCGACGACGACGGTCCGCGTGACGCCGGCGGCGACGGCCTGCGGCAGCAGTTCGGACAGGTGGAAGGAGCGGTTGATGGCGGCGAGCGCCGGATCGTCCAGCCACGGCTGAGCGTGCACCGTCAGATCCCACACGTGGTGGTGGGCGTCGACGATGCCCACCGGCGCGGTCAACTCGTCTGCTCCTCGCCGCTGGTGAGCCGCGACAGGATGAGCGCGACCAGGATGATCACCCCGTAGATCGCCTGGTTCCACTGCGCCGCGGATGCCCGCCCGCGTGCCCGCCGCGTTGCCACCGATCGCGTCCACTCCGGACCCCCTGGTTCGCCGGAGCATAGATCCTATATGCTGTTGGATAGTGTGGCCGACCCGAACCCGGTCAGTCAAGGGCGAGTTCGCCGACCGTCGGATCGAGCAGGCCGCGGTCGAGCAACCGGCGCCACAGCCCCGGCGGTATCGGCGTCGCCGCCGACTGCATGTTCGCCGCGACCTCCTCGACCCGACGCATGCCGAGCAGCACGGCCGCCACCGCCGGGTGCAGGCGCGGGAACGCCAAGGCCGCCGCTTGCAGCGTCGTACCGGCGTCGACGCACTCCGCCTCCAGGCGCAGCGCCCGCTCGACGACCGGACTGGGCGCCGCACCGTAGTCGTAGTGGGCGCTGCCGCGTGGATCCGCCAGCACCCCGCTGTTGAACACGCCTCCGACCACCACCGACGTGCCCGTCGCCGCGCACAGGGGAAGCAGGTCGTCGAGTCCGCTCTGATCGAGCAGGGTCCACCGGCCGGCGAGCAGCACCACGTCGATGTCGGTCTCGCGCACGAAGCGCGCCGGTACGGCGGTCTGGTTCATGCCCACCCCGATCGCGCCGACCACCCCCTCGGCGCGCCAGCGTTCGAGCGCGGGGTATGCCGCACCAAGCGCCTGTTCGACGTGGTCGTCGGGATCGTGCAGGTACACGATGTCGACGCGATCGAGGCCCAGCCGTTCGAGGCTGGCGGCGAGCGACCGGCGAACGCCGTCGGCGCTGAAGTCGAACACGACGTCGGCCGGCTCGACGCCGAAGAAGATGTCGGGGTCGGCGTCGGGACGCGGCTCGAGCAAGCGGCCGACCTTCGTCGAGATCACGAACGAGGAACGCTCGATCGCGCCGAGGATCCGGCCGAGCCGGCGCTCCGACTCGCCGAAGCCGTAGTACGGGGCAGTGTCGACGTAGCTGATCCCGGCGCGCAGCGCGGCGAGCACCACCTCCGCGGCGTCGTCCTCGTCGACCGGCTCGAACAGTCCGCCGAGCGGCGCCCCGCCCAGCCCGAACGCGCTGACCCGGACGTCGCTGTGGCCGAGGCGCCGGTGGTCGTCGATCATGCTGACGACTCTCCTATCGTTCCGAGAACCCGCCGACCCGTGAATCGAGAGCTCGGTGAACCCTCCAGACGGACCGACCGCGCACCCGACAGCTGCCGCGCCACCCAGTCCTGTCCGACGACGTGTACGAAGCCGTCAAGGCACTGATCATCGACAACGAGCTCGGTCCGAACACCAAGCTGAGCATCGACGGCCTGTCGCGTGAGCTCGCCGTGTCGCCGACGCCGATGCGCGAAGCGCTGTCGCGGCTCGAGGCCGATGGTCTCGTGGTCAAGCAGCCGCTGCGCGGCTACAGCACCACACCGCTTTGTCGCACGCCGAGCTGATCGCCTTGTACGAGTTCCGGCTGCGGCTCGAGCCGTGGGCGGCTCGCCGTGCCGCCGAGTTGGCGACCCGCGACGACAACGCCCGGCTCCGCGCCGAGGTGGCGTCCGTCGCCGAGGCTGCGCCCGACAACCTCACCGATGCGATCCGGGCGATGGCGGCTCACGACGCCCGCCTGCACGACGAGATCGCGCGGCTGTCGGGCAACGCCGTGCTGCGTGATGCGCTGTCGCGCACCCACGTGCACTTGCACGTGTTCCGGCTGCACTACGAGCACGGCATCGGCTCGCAGGCGCTGTCGGAGCACCGCGAGATCGTGCGGGAGATCGCCGCGGGCCGACCCGAGGGCGCCGAAGAGGCGATGCGCCGACATCTCGAACGTGCCTTGGCGCGCCTCGAGCCGATGACCTGACCTCATCCGCGCCCCTGGTCGGCGAACGACCACACCAGCGCCAGCACCGGCGTCGGTGCCCGAGTAGTCGTCCGGAACGGCCTGCAGCGGCATCATCACCGCCTGCCACGCCACGTTGGCGGGATGGTCGCGGAGCGCGTCACGCATCGCCCGGTAGTCGTCGACGTCGACGAGGTGGAACAGGTGCACACCGTCGCGCCAGATGCGCCAGTCGCGCACGCCGGCCGCGGCCAGGGCCCCCGCCAGCTCCTCGGGCACCGTGCGGTGCAGGCGGTCGTACTCCTCCACCGATCCCGCGTGCAGCTGCGTGTGCAGGGCCACCTCCATCGACGCCTCCCACGGGTCGCAAGTTGCCAGATCCTATAGCCAATACCATAGTGTGGGTCCGTGGCGAGCATCGAGGCCCTCGACGTGGTGGACGTCCGCTTCCCGACGTCGATCGACCTCGACGGCTCCGACGCGATGAACCCCGACCCCGACTACTCGGCCGCCTACGCCACGCTACGCGTCGACGACGGGTCGTGCGGCTACGGGTTCGTGTTCACCATCGGACGGGGCAACGACGTCGTCGCCAACGCCGTCGCCGCGCTCGCGCCGTACGTCGTCGGCCGGGACGCCGACGAGCTGACCGGAGACCTCGGGCTGGTCAGCAGCACCCTGATCGGGGACTCGCAGCTGCGGTGGCTCGGCCCCGAGAAGGGCGTCATGCACATGGCGATCGGTGCGGTCGTCAACGCCGTGTGGGACCTCGCCGCCCGACGTGCCGGACAGCCGCTGTGGCAGTTCCTCGGCGACCTGTCCCCCGAGCAGCTCGTGTCGCTGGTCGACTTCCGCTACCTGACCGACGCGCTCACGCCCGAGCGAGGCGCTCGAGCTGCTGCACGCCCAGCGCGAGGGCATCGGGCGGCGCACCGAACGGTTGCTCGCCGAGGGCTACCCGGCGTACACCACGTCGCCCGGCTGGCTCGGCTACAGCGACGACAAGCTCGCCCGCCTCACCGAGGAGGCGGTGGCCGCCGGCTACGCCCAGATCAAGCTCAAGGTGGGACTGTCGCTGACCGACGACGTGCGGCGCATGGGCATCGCCCGGTCGGTCGCCGGCGACGGCATCGCCATCGCCACCGACGCCAACCAACGTTGGGACGTCGGCACGCGCCATCGAGTGGGTGCGCGCCCTCGAGCCGTTCGCGCCGGCATGGATCGAAGAGCCGACGAGCCCCGACGACATCCTCGGCCACCGGGCGATCCGTTGCGCCAGCTCGGTGCCGGTGGCCACCGGCGAGCACGTGCAGAACCGCGTGATCTTCAAGCAGCTGCTGCAGGCGGAGGCGATCGACGTCGTGCAGATCGACGCCAGCCGCGTCGGCGGCGTCAACGAGAACCTCGCCATCCTCCTGCTGGCGGCGAAGTTCGGCGTCCCCGTCTGCCCGCACGCCGGCGGGGTCGGGCTGTGCGAGCTGGTGCAGCACCTGGCGATGTTCGACTACCTCGCCGTGTCGGGCACCATCGACGGCCGCACCTGCGAGTTCGTGGACCACCTGCACGAACACTTCGCCGATCCCGCTCGTGTGCGCGCCGGCCGCTACCTCGCGCCGACCGCCCCCGGCTTCTCGGCCCGCATGCTGGACGACTCGATCGAGCGCTTCCGCTTCCCCGACGGCGCCGAGTGGCCCGCCAGACGTGGGGCACGTGAACGCCTCGCAGCGGTGGCCGCTCCTCGGCTGGCCCTCGTCGCTCGCACGACGTGTGCACAGGACGTGCGGCGCGCCATCGTCACCGGCGGCGGCTCGGGCATCGGGCTGGCGACGGCGGCGGAGATGACCGCACGCGGCGGGCGGGTGGCGGTGCTCGACCTCGAGCCGGGCGGCGACGGTGACGCCTACATCGGCGTGACGTGCGACGTGTCGGACGGCGCCAGCGTCGACGCGGCAGTGGCGACCGCCGCGGAGCGCCTGGGCGGCATCGACGTCGTCGTCGCCAACGCCGGCATCGGCGCCCAGGGCATCGGTCGCCGACAACGACGACGACGAGTGGCGCCGCGTGCTCGACGTCAACGTGATCGGCGTCGTGCGCACCGTGCGCGCCGCGCTCGAGCACCTGCGTCGGTCCCCGGCGGCGGCGGTCGTCGTCACGGCATCGGTCGCATCGTGGTGTGGGCTGCCCAACCGAGCGCTGTACAGCGCGTCGAAGGGCGCGCTGTACGCCCTGACCCTCGCCATGGCCGCCGATCACGTGGGCGAGGGCATCCGCGTCAACGCCGTGGCGCCGGGAACGGTCGACACGCCGTGGGTGGGACGGCTGCTCGCCGCCGCCCCCGACCCTGCGGCCGAGCGGACCGCGCTCGAAGGACGCCAGCCGATGGGGCGCCTCGTCAGCGCCGAGGAGGTCGCCGCGGCGATCTGCTACCTGGCGTCACCGCGGTCGGCGTCGACCACCGGCACCGTGCTCGCGGTCGACGGCGGCATGTACGGGCTGCGCCTGCGCTCACGGTCCTGACGCTGCGCCGGGCCGCCGTCAGCGGGCGCGCCGTCGCTCACGGGCGGGCGCGCCGGCGGCACTCGGTGTCATGTTCGCCAGCGGTCCGACCCCGGCCACGATCGACTCCACGGTCGGTCGCTCGCCCGGCGCACGCCGGTCGAGCGCCGCTCGCATCGCCGCGAGGTGCTCGGGCGTCGTGCCACAGCAGCCACCCACGATGCGGGCGCCGGCGTCGGCCGCGAGCACGGCGTAGCGGGCCATCAGCTCCGGGGTGCCCGAGTACACGACTTCGGTGCCCTGGAACTGCGGGACGCCGCAGTTCCCCTTCGACACCACGGGAAAGGGCGACGTCTCGGTCATCGCCAGCACCGACACCAGGATGTCGGGCGCACCCACCCCACAGTTGGCGCCGATCGCCACGGGCGACGGATCGAGGTCGGAGAACACGGCGGGGTAGTCAGCCCGGCGCGAGTCCCATCATCGTGCGCCCGGCGGTGTCGAACGAGCACGTCGCGACGAAGGGCAGGCCGACGGCGAGCGCCGCCCGCGCCGCGGCACGAACCTCCTCGGGAGCGGACATCGTCTCGATCCACGCCACGTCGGCGCCGCCCTCGCGCAGGGCGGCGATCTGCTCGCCGAACGCGGCCACCGCCGCCTCCTCCGTCAGCGCGCCGAGCGGCTCGAAGAGCTCGCCGGTGGGTCCGACCGAGCCGGCGACCACCACCGGCCGGCTCGACGCCGCGGCGACCTCACCGGCGAGCGTGGCCGCGGCCCGCGCCAGCTCACCCACGCGGCGCTCCGCCCCGTGCAGCGTCAACCGGTGGCGGTTGCAGCCGAACGTGTTGGTGAGGATGACGTCGGCACCAGCATCGACGAAGCGCCGGTGCAGCGATGCGACCTTCTCCGGTGCGTCGACGTTCCAGAGCTCGGGCGCCTCGCCCGCACCGAGGCCCATCTCCATGTAGTTGGTGCCCGTGGCCCCGTCGGCGAGGAGCACCCGCCCGGTGGCGAGCAGCGCCTCGAGTGTCGTTCGCATGCGGGCACGCTACCGATCGCCCCATTGTCGCAACCGATGGGTGCCAGCATGACCGTACGGTCATGTCTGCACCCACCGGTCGTCAGGAGCCGGCGGCCGGAACGGTGGAGTCGACGATGACGTCCTCACCGAACAGCGGGAGGTCGTGCAGGCGGGCGTCGTTGCTGAACACCTCGATCGGCGGCACGAGCGGCAGACGCATCGTGCGCTGCAGGATGCGCATCTGGGTGTGCTGGTTGTACTCGACGAACGTGATCGCCCAGCCGTCGCGCCCGGCGCGCGCCGTGCGCCCGGAGCGGTGGAGGTAGTCCTTGGAGTCCTTCGCCGGGTCGTAGTGGATCACCGCGCCGATGTCGTCGATGTCGATGCCGCGAGCGGCGACGTCGGTGGCCACCAGAACCTTCAGGCGACCCTCGGCGAAGCGCCGCAACGCCCGCTCGCGCGACACCTGCGGCAGGTCGCCGTGGATCGCCGCGGCGTCGACGCCGAGATCCTGCAGCGAGCCGGCCACCTTGTCGCACAGGCGCTTGGTCTGGCAGAACACGAGCAGCTTCGGGATCCCCTGGCCGATCGCCGTGATCACGTGGTCCTTGTCCATGTGGTGCACCGCCAGGAACACGTGGTGCATCGTGCCCACCGTGTCGGTGGCGGCGTCGATCGCCACCTCGACCGGATCGCGCAGGTAGTGACGGATGAGGTGGCCGACGTCGCCGTCGAGCGTGGCCGAGAACAGCATCGTCTGGCGCCGGGCCACGCAGTGGCGCAGGATCCACTCGACCTGCGGCGTGAACCCGTCGTCGGCCATGCGGTCGGCCTCGTCGAGTACGACCACCTGCACCGAGCCGAGGCTCACCTCGTCCGACTTGATGAGGTCGATCAGCCGCAACGGCGTGGCGACGACGATCTCGATGCCGCGCCGCAGCTGTTCCACCTGGTAGGGCCGGCTGGCGCCGCCGTACACGGCGAGCACACGCTGGCCGGCGTGGGCGGCGACCGGCTCGAGCACCTCGGCGACCTGGATCGCCAGCTCACGCGTGGGGACGAGCACCAAGCCGAGCGGCCGACTGGAGGCGGCGGCCTCGGTGATCCGGGCCATCATCGGCACGCCGAAGGCGAGCGTCTTGCCCGATCCCGTGCGGGCCCGCCCGCACACGTCGCGGCCCTCCATCGCCACGGGGATGGCCGCGGTCTGGATCATGAACGGCTGGGCGAATCCCATCGCGGCCAGCCCGGCGTCGACGCGCTCGGGTACGCCGAGCGCGGCGAAACCGGTCGGCGTGTCGACGGGAGGCAGGGTCGCCGTAGTGGTGAGGTTGGTGGGCCGAGCGCCGACCGCGCGATCACCGTTGGTGGCGACCGTCGCAGTGGCTCCGTCGGCGTGCCGGCGCGGTCGCCGGCGGCGGGGGGCACCCCGCCGATGAGCAGCATCTGACATGGTGCAACGCAGGCTACCGGGATCGGGCGACGGGTCCGGGCTTTCGGGGTTGCCCGCCGATCCGAGGGTGCGGTAGCGTCCATCGCGTCATGAAGCGCACCGACCTCCTCCTGCTTACGTAGGGCGAGCGTCGACTCATCGCGTTCGCCCGCCCCCCGCCAACTTCCCCGGCCGGGGGGCTTTCGATTTTTCGAGCCCCTCCACCCGGGGATGTCGTCCGCCCAACGGCCCGCCTCCCGAGGAGATTCCCGACCATGCCACCACCCAACGTCACCGTCCGTCCGATGCCGTTCGGCAAGTACCAGCCGTACGTCCCGATCCAGCTCCGCGACCGCACGTGGCCCGACCGCATCGTCGACACCGCCCCGCTGTGGTGCTCGGTCGACCTCCGCGACGGCAACCAGGCCCTGATCGACCCGATGGACCCGGTGCGCAAGCGCCACATGTTCGACGCCCTGGTGCAGATGGGCTTCAAGGAGATCGAGGTCGGCTTCCCGTCGGCGAGCCAGCCCGATTTCGACTTCGTGCGCCAGCTCATCGAGGACGACCTGATCCCCGACGACGTGACGATCCAGGTGCTGACGCAGTGCCGCCAGGAGTTGATCGAGCGCACGTACGAGTCGATCCAGGACGCCCCGCGGGCGATCGTGCACTTCTACAACTCGACCAACCCGCTGCAGCGGCGCGTGGTGTTCGGCCTCGAACAAGCCCGACATCGTCGACATCGCCGTCAACGCCGCCCGCCTGTGCCGCAAGCTCGAGGAGCAACACCCGCGCACGGCGATGCGCTACGAGTACTCGCCCGAGAGCTTCACGCTCACCGAGCCCGACTTCGCCATCGAGATCTGCGAGCGGGTGATGGACGTGGTCGAGCCCGACGACGACCGCCCGGTGATCCTCAACCTGCCGGCCACCGTCGAGTGCTACACGCCCAACGTCTACGGCGACGTGATCGAGTGGTTCGGCCGCACGATCTCCCGACGCGATCGAGTGGTGCTGTCGCTGCACCCGCACAACGACCGCGGCTGCGCCGTCGCCGCCGCCGAGTTCGGCGTGATGGCCGGAGCCGACCGCGTCGAGGGCACGCTGTTCGGCAACGGCGAGCGCACGGGCAACGTCGACATCGTCAACCTGGCGATGAACCTGTTCGCCAACGGCGTCGATCCTCAGCTCGACATCAGCGACATCGACCGCCTGCGGCGGGTCGCCGAGTACTGCAACCGCCTGCCGGTCCACCCTCGCCACCCGTACGTCGGCGACCTCGTGTACACGGCGTTCTCGGGGAGCCACCAGGACGCGATCAAGAAGGGCTTCGATGCGCTGCCCGCCGACTACGACACGTGGGGCGTCCCGTACCTGCCGATCGACCCGAAGCACGTCGGTCGCAGCTACGAGGCCGTGATCCGGGTCAACAGCCAGTCGGGCAAGGGCGGCGTGGCGTACGTGATCCAGAACGAGCACGGCCTCGACCTCCCCCGGCGCATGCAGATCGAGTTCTCGCGGACGATCCAGCACATCACCGAGGACTCCGGCACCGAGATCGGTCCGGCGGTGATGTGGGCCACGTTCGCCGCCGAGTACCTGCCCGAGGCGCCGCGTTACGTGCTCACCGGCCACGAGCTGCACACCAGCACCGGCGAGGACGGCATCGGGCACGCCGTGATCACGGCGCAGGTGGTGGCCGACGGCGTGCACCACACCGTGCGCGGCGAGGGCAGCGGGCCGATCTCGGCGTTCGTGCGCGGCCTGCGCCGCGAGTTCGACGTGCAGTTCGACGTGGTCGACTACGCCGAGCACGCCATCCCGACGGGGGTCGGCGGCGGCAGCGCCGAGGCCACGGCTGCGGCGTACGTCGAGACCGTCGGCCGCCGCGATCCCGACGGCGCCGACGAGACCCGCTGGGGCATCGGGATCGACGTCGACATCACCACGGCCGGGCTGAAGGCCGTGCTCGGCGCGCTCGAGCGCCAGCAGCGCTGACGCCGACGCCCGCTGCGGGTCCGGCCCACCCGCACCGGTCAGCTACTACGGTGACGGTGATGCGCAGGAGCAAGCCCAAGCGCGGTGTGGTCGCGTTCGCCCGCCGCTGGTACCGCCGGGTGATGTGGCTGCGCCTGGCGGCGATGGTCGTCGGCGCGGCCTACGGCGTGGCCACCGTGCTGCGGCGCAAGCCGTGGAACCAGCGGCCTCCGGGCTCTCCCGGCGCCGGTGATGGCCTGGCGGCGGTGGCGGGTCGCGTGCGCCGCGGCCGATCGCGCCGCGATCGCCGGCCGGTGGGCTCGCCCGCGACCTCCCGCGAGAGGAGGCACCCGTCGTCGAGGCGGTCCTCGCCCGTACCGCCACGGCCGTCGTGGCCGATGCCCCCGCCTGGGTCGCGCCGACCGACGGCGCGTGCCCCGACGGCTACCCGATCAAAGCGAACGCCACGTCGATGATCTACCACCAGCCCGGCGGGCTCTCGTACGAGCGCACCCATTCGGACCGCTGCTACGTCGACGGCGCCAGCGCCGAGGCGGACGGGTTCCGCGCGGCCAAGATCTGAGCCGACGATGGGCAGCTTCCACGCCAAGCTCGCCGCGGCGTGGGCGTCGTCGGGATCGATGCTGTGCATCGGCCTCGACCCCGACCCGGCGCAGCTGCCCGAGCCGCTCGACTCGCTGGTGCCGGTCGACGCGGCGTCGGCGATCGAGCGGTTCTGCATCGCCATCGTCGACGCCACCGCCGACCTCGTGTGCGCGTTCAAACCCCAGATCGCCCACTTCGCCGCCCAGCGCGCCGAGGGGGCGCTGGAACGGGTGTGCGCCCACATCCGCGAGCGCCACCCGCACGTGCCGCTGATCCTCGACGCCAAGCGCGGTGACATCGGCTCGACCGCCGAGTTCTACGCCCGCGAGGCGTTCGGGCGCTACCGCGCCGACGCGGTGACGTACAACCCGTACCTCGGCACCGACGCCGCGCTCCCGCTGCTCGCCGCCGGCGCCGTGCTGGCGGTCTGCCGCACGAGCAACCCCGGCAGCGCCGAGGTGCAGGAGCTCGATGTGGGGGGCCACCCCCTGTACGAGCGGGTGGCCGAGATGGTGGCCACCCGCTGGGCGGCCCACGGTGAGTGCGGGCTCGTCGTCGGCGCCACCCAACCGGAGCCGCTCCGTGCCGTGCGCCGGATCGCCGGCGAGCTGCCGATCCTCGTGCCGGGCGTTGGTGTGCAGGGTGGTGACGTGGCCGCGTGCGTCGAGGCGGGGGCGACCGGGGTCGGCACCGGGCTGATGCTCAGCGTCGTCGCGATCGGTGCTCTACGCGTCGGGCGGAGACGACTTCGCCGAGGCCGCCCGCGCCGAGGCGCAGCGCACGATCGCCGCGATCACGCCAACACGCGCAGCTCGCTGAGCGCCGCCCGCGCCTGCGCCGGGCCGACGGTCCGTCGGGCGACGATGCCGACGCTCGCCGCGGCATCGACGTTCACCTGGTTGTCGTCGATGAACACGACGCGCCGAGCCGGCACCTCGAGCAACTCGACCACGCGGGCGAAGATCGCCGAGTCCGGCTTGGCCAGCCCGAGGCGGAACGACGGGAAGTGGTCGTCGAACAAGGCCAACAGCTCGTCGACCATGAACGCGCCGTCCCAGTGGATGGCGTTGGTGTTCGACAGGCTCGCCGTGCGCACCGGCACCGCCCGCACCAGGTCGGCCGCGCCCGGCAGCAGGCCGCCCGGCCAGCGGGCGAACTCGTCGAGGAACTGCGCCGGCGCGATGTCGAGGTCGAACTCGCTGATGAACGTCGTGGCGAACTCGTCGGCGTCGCAGCCGCCGCGTTCGAACTCGCCGACCGCGCCCATGCCCAGCCAGCGCGCCCAGAAGTCGGCGGGGTCGAGGCGGTGGCGGACGAGGAAGGCGTCGAGGCCGCTGAGGTCGACCACCACCCCGCCGAGGTCGAACACCACGACGTCGAACGGGTTCGTCACCGCCACCCCATCACCCCGCAGAGCCCAAGATTTCCACAAGCATTTTCGAGCGTTTCTGCACGATTTCGCGGCCAAGAATCGCGAGCGGCGCGCTTGCAAAAGTTCTGGGGCGCGAAATCGTGCGTCCACGCACGATTTTGCTTGTGGAAATCATTTCCCGCCGGCGGGCAAGAGGTGCGGTCGGTCAGCTGGTGAGGGGGGTGACGTTGAGGATGCCGGGGGCGGCGCGCAGGGCGTCGAGCACGGCGGCCTCGATCGGCGAGGTGATGGCGATCAGCATCACCGCGATCCCCTCGTCGGAGCGGCCCACGTCCATGTCGGCGATGTTCACGCCGGCGTCGCCGAGCAGGGTGCCGACCGTGCCGATCACGCCGGGGCGGTCGTCGTTGGTGACCATCAACATGTGGTCGGCCGGCGGCACGTCGAAGGTGTGGCCGTCGGCCATGACGATGCGCGGCTCGTCGCGCCGGCCGAGGCCCTGCAGGGTGCCGGAGATCGAGTGACCGCCACCGCTGATCGTGATCAGGTTGACGTAGTCGGCCGATGTGGTGGTGGACACCTCGCGCACCTCGACGCCGGCGTCGCGCGCCCGCTGCGGGGCGTTGACGTAGGTGACCGGCTCGCTCGACGTGCGGGCGAACAGGCCCTTCAGCGCCGAGAGCCCGACGATCCGCGTGTCGTGGGCGCCGATGTCGCCCTCGACGGTGATCTCGATCGTCGCCGGAAGCTCGCCGACGAGCGTCCCGAACAGGGCGCCGAGGCGCTCGGCGAGGGGCAGGAACGGTCGCAGCGACTCGTGCGCCTCGGCAGCCGCCAGGTTGACGGCGAAGGGCACGAACTCGCCGGCGAGCGCCAGCTGCACCATGTCGGCGATCGTGTCGCCGGCCTTGTCCTGGGCCTCGCGGGTGCTGGCTCCGAGGTGCGGGGTGACCACGACCGACGGGATGCCGAACAGCGGTGAGACGGTGGTGGGCTCGGACGCGAACACATCGAGCCCGGCGCCGGCCACGATGCCGTCACGGATGGCCTCGGCGAGTGCGGTCTCGTCGACGATGCCACCGCGGGCGACGTTGATCACGCGCAGCGTCGGCTTGGCCTTGAGCAGCAGGTCACGACCGATCAGGCCCACGGTCTCGGGCGTCTTGGGCAGGTGGATCGTGAGGAAGTCGGACTCGGCGACCACCTGGTCGAGCGGCAGCAGCTCGACACCGCCACTGCGCGCCTTCTCCGCCGATACGAACGGGTCGAAGGCGACGAGGCGCATCCCGAAGGCGCGGGCACGATCGGCGACGAGCTTGCCGATGCGGCCGAGGCCGACGATGCCGAGGGTCTTGTCGGCGAGCTCGACGCCCTCCCACTGGTTGCGCTCCCACCGCCCGGCGATCAGGGCGGCGTGGGCCTGGGGCACGTTGCGCGCCTGGGCGAGCAGCAGCGCCATCGTGTGCTCGGCCGCCGAGACGATGTTCGACTGCGGCGCGTTGACCACCATCACGCCACGAGCCGTCGCCGCCTCGACGTCGACGTTGTCGAGGCCGATGCCGGCGCGCCCGATGACCTCGAGGCGCTCGGCCGCCTCGAGCAGCTCACGGTCGACAGTCGTGGCCGAGCGGATGATCAGGGCCGCGGCGCTTCCGATCTCGTCGCGCAGCTCGGCCGGCGACAGCCCGGTGCGCACATCGACGGTGTGACCGGCGGCGCGGAGGCGGTCCAGTCCTCCTTCGGCGATCTCTTCGGTGACGAGGATGCGGGCCATCGGCACCATGCCTACCGGCGCCGCCGCCCGGCCGCAACGACGTGGACGACAAGTTGCACGCCCGTACGGCGCCGAATCCGCCGGTGTTGCACCCGTTCGCGCCCGGCGCGCCATGATGGACGCCACGATGAACGAACGGGCGGCGGGTGCGCAGGCGGCGGGCGACGAGGCGCTCGACGACCTGGAGATCCGCGTCCTCGAGCAGCCGGCCGACCTCCGCCGGCTCGTCGTGCTGCTCAATCAGGTGTGGGGCACGGTGACGCCGCTCGTGGGTGTCGAGCTGCTGCGGGCGATCGACCACACCGGCGGCTACGTCGCCGGCGCCTTCTCCCAGCAGCGCATGGTCGGCGGCTCGCTCGGCTTCCTCGGTCGCCACCGCGACGAGATCGCCCTGCACAGCCACATCACCGGCATCCTGCCCGGCGTGCGCCACACCGGCCTCGGCCGCCAGATGAAGCTGCACCAGCGGGAGTGGGCCGCGGACCAGGGCCTCAACTGGGTCACGTGGACGTTCGACCCGCTCGTGCGCCGCAACGCCTGGTTCAACATCAGCGTGCTCGGCGCGGCGATCGACGAGTACCTGGTCGACTTCTACGGCCCGATGAACGACGCCATCAACCGCAATGACCCGAGCGACCGACTGCTCGTCGCCTGGCCCACCCACGGATCGATCGAGGTCGGCGACAAGGTGCCGCCCGGGTCGCAGGTGGTGCCGACACCGGACGACATCGTCGTGCTGCGCCGCACCGACCCGGCCGAGGCGGCGACGTGGCGGCTGCGCGTCCGCGAGGAGCTGGGCGGGGCGATCGCCGCCGGCGCCCGGGTGGTGAAGTTCACGCGGGCCGGCGAGTACGTCGTCGCCCCGGCCCCCGAGTGACCGGCCGGTAGCGTCGGGCGCCATGGCCTACCCATTTCTGTCCGACGCGTGGATCGCCGAGGCGCGTGCCATCCGGGACCGCCTCGGCGCCGGAAGCTCGCCGGTCGCCGCGCCGGTGACCGTCAACCTCACGGTGACCGGCGTGCCCTTCGGCACCGGGCACCGTCGAGAGCTTCATCGACACCACGTCGGGCGAGCTGGTGCTCGATCTCGGTCAGCTCGAAGGGCCGGACGTGTCGCTGACCACCGACTACGACACGGCCCGGGCCATCTTCGTGACCCAGGACCCCGCGGCGGGCATGCAGGCGTTCATGGCCGGCAAGGTGGTGGTGCAGGGCGACATGATGAAGTTGATCGTCCTGCAGTCGATGTCCGTCGCCGACGACACCGCCCGCGACATCTCCCAGGCGATCCAGGCGATGACCGCGCCGTAGGGACTTCGACGTCACTCCGCTCGCGGGCGCTCGCTCCGTTCGGTCGAGCTCGGAGTGAGGGGTCGAAACCCCCAAGAGCTCTTCCAACGCGTCGGCGAGGCCGGCGACATCCCACGGGCCGTCGGTGCGCACGATGCCGTCGAGGTCCCATGAGCGCACCCGCTGAACCGTGCCGCCCTGGGCGTAGAACAGTTCACCGTTGAAACGGCAGCGCTCCGACGACAGGTACACCACCAACGGAGCGATGTTCGCCGGGTCCCACTCGTCGAAACGCCCATCCGACGGCGCCATGATGTCGTGCAGCCCGGGGCTGGCCATCGTCAGGCGGGTGCGGGCCGCCGGGGCGATGCAGTTGCACCGCACGTCGTAGCGGGCCAACTCCTTCGCCGCGATCTGGGTGAACGTGGCGATGCCCGACTTGGCGGCGCCGTAGTTCGCCTGCCCCGGGTTGGCCATCAACCCCGACGTCGACGAGGTGTTGACGACCCGGCGCGGCCGCCCGCGGTCAGCCTTGTGCTCGGCGCGCCAGAACGCGGCGGCGAACCGCGTCGGCGCGAAGTGACCCTTGAGGTGCACGCGGACGACGTCGTCCCACTCGTCCTCGGTCATGTTGACGATCAGCCGGTCGCGCAGGATGCCGGCGTTGTTGACGAGGACGTCGAGTCCGCCGAGGGCATCGACCGTGGACACCACCAGCGACTCGGCGCCGGCCCACGTCGACACGTCGTCGGCATTGGCCAACGCCCGTCCGCCGTGTTCCTCGATCTCGGCGACCACCGCCGCAGCGGCGCCGGGGTCGGCATTCGCTGTTGACGTCGACCCGTCCTCGGCGGCGCCCACGTCGTTCACCACGACGGTGGCGCCCTCAGCGGCGAGGCGCAGGGCGTACTCGCGTCCAAGGCCACGCCCGGCGCCGGTGACGATCGCGATCCGCCCGTCGAGTGCACCCATCGCCGCGGAAACGTAGTGATTGACCGCGGCCGGTGTCGACTCCCCGCTGCGGCGCCGTGCGATCGCCGACCTACAGGACGATCAGGCTGACGGTCGAGCCCCGGATCACCTGGTCTCCCGGCTGCACCTGGTCGCCGTCGATCGACGCGGCGTAGAACGTCCCGGTGGTCGACCCGAGGATCGGCCCGACCACGAGTCCGGAGCGTTGGAGCGTCGCCCGCACCGTCGGCAGCGGCATGCCGGTGAGGTCGGGCATGTCGACGTAGTCCGGGCCCTTCGACGGGCTGACGGTGATCGTGCCCCCACGCGGGACCGGCTGGCCGGCGGCCGGTGACTGGGTGGCGACGTCGTCGACGGCCACGTCGTTGTCGAACACCGGATCGCCGACCGCGATCGTGAGCCCGATGTCGGTGAGCACCTGGGTGGCGTCGTCCTGGGACAGGCCGCGCAGTTGCGGGGCCGTACGGGGCTGGGGTCCGGCCGACACGACGAGCGTGATCTCCGAGCCGGGCAGCACGTCGCCACCGATCGGGACCCCCTCGCCCGACGCCGAGGAGATGACGGTGCCCTTGGGCACGGTCTCGCTGAACTGCTGGGTCGGCTCGGCGGCGGTCAGCTTCAGCGACGCGATCTGGGCCTGGGCGTCGTCGAGGGTCATCCCGGAGAGGTCGGGCACCTGGCGGAACTCCGGCCCCTCCGACACGAAGATCAGCAGCGGGGATCCCTCGGCGAGGTCGTCGCCGGCCGCCGGGGCCGTGCGTACCACCTCGCCCGGCGTGGGGTGGTCGTCGCTGCGGACGTCCTCGAACGAGATCGACCAGTCGAAGTCGTCCACCTCGGCGACCGCGGCGTCCCGGTCGAGACCGGCGACGTCGGGGATCGGATGGGTGGGGGTGCGGAACAGCATGTAGGCGATCGCACCGAGCCCGACGAGCACGGCGACCATGAACAGCGCGACCAGCCACGCCAGCCAGCGCCGTCGACGCGGTGCCGGCTCCGCCGGCGGCGTCGCGGGGAGCGGGGCGGGCGGGCGGCCCGCCGTGACCCCGGCGTCCTTGCCCTGTTGGCTTGCCGCACGGCGCTGTTTGCGCGAGAGCTTGCCGGCGGCAGCCGGGACGACGTCCGTCGCGGGCGGCGGCGTACGCGGCGTGCGCTCGACCAGGGCCGCGAGGTCGTCGTACTCACCGGTCGTCGAGGGCCGGGCCGTGGCCACGGCCACGGCGCCGGCGGCTGTGGCGGCGCCGCGCTCGGCCACCGGGGCGGTCGCTGCGGCGGCCGTGGCGTCCTCGTCCGGTGTGGCGCTCGGCGCCGCCGGCAGGTCGGCGGACGGCTCGCCGGCGCCCTCCGCACCGGCCGGTTCGTTCGAGGGCGCGCCCGTTGTGGCGTCGCTCGCGGTCGGCGGCACGAGCATCGGCTCGGGCTCCGCCGGCGGACGCTCGATGCCACCGGTCGGGTCGTTGGGCCGGCGCATCGCGCTCGGGTCCTGTTCGAACAGGCTCGCCGCCAGGGTCGGGATCGGCGTCGGGCGGGGCAGACGCGGGGCCGCCTGCACCAGGGCGCGCCCGAACTGGGCGGCGGTCGAGCGCTCCACCGGGTCCGGCCGACCGGCTCGCTCGAGCACGCTGGCGAGCGGGCCGAGGTCGGCGTCGACCGGCATCAGGCGGCCGGCGCGGGCCGACAGGGTGGCCACCGTGGACTCGGCGGCGAACGGGACCGATCCCGTGACCCCCTCGATGAGGATGAGGGCCAGCGAGTAGACGTCGGTCTTGCCGTCGACCGGCAGGCCCTGGGCCTGTTCGGGTGAGGCGTAGCGCGCCACGTGGGTGGCGACGCGCGATGGCTCGCGCCACTCCTCGTCGCCGAGGATGCGCGCCAGCCCGAAGTCGACGATGCGCAGCCGGCGATCATCGCCGAACACCAGCTTCGACGGCGTCAGCTCGGTGTGGACCAGCCCGTTCTGGTGGGCGAAGTCGAGGCCGCGGCACGCGTCGAGGCCGATCATCAGCGCCTGCGACGGGGTGAGCCAGCGGCCGCGGTCGTAGAGGTCGCGGAGGCTGCCCCCGGTGAGCGACTCGCCGACGACGTACACGGTGGCGCGCTTGCCGATCAGCTGCTCGCCCCAGTCGTAGATGGCACCGATGTTCGGGTGCGAGATCCCGACGACAGCGCTCCATCTCCTCGGCGAAGCGGCGCCGGAAGTCGGCCGACTCCGACAGTTCGGGGCGCACGAGCTTGACGGTGACCGCCCGGTCGAGCTCGGTGTCGACGGCCGCCGCGATCAGCGTGTTGGCGCCGGCGGCAACCGTTCGGGTGACCTCGTAGCGCTCGCCGATGATGCGGCCCTCGAGGCCCCTGCGCTTCGGCCGGGCGGCTGATGCCACGGCGTCGGTGTCGGGGGCGGCCTGATCGGGCTGGTCGGTGGTCATCTGGTACGTCGTGGCAGGTCGGTGGAGCGTTCGGTCGTGGCGGCTCGGATCGGCTCGGCGCGACCGACCCTTTGACCGTGCGCTGCGAGGTTACCGGCGATGCCGAGCGCGGTGGTGACGTGCCGCTGGCATCATGGACGGCGATGTCGACATCTGCCCCTGGTCATCCCGACGTCGTCGAGGATCACCCGGTCCCGGCGTCCGACAGCGGCCCGCGCCCGAGGCGGCGCCGCCGGCCCGACCCGAAGCTGGCGCTCGCCAGCCTGGCCATCGCCTTCGGTCTGGTGCTGATCGGCTACGGGCTGGTGCGGTCGGTCACCGGCGACGAGGTCACGAACCTGCCCAGTGCGATCGAGGCGATCAGCCCCGTGCCCGACGCCGTGCAGGTGCCGGCGCAGACCGAGATCCTCGTCGACCTCGAGGCGAGCTACGCCGGACGGCTCACGATCGACGGCGCCGCCTTCGAGACGGTCGACATCTCGACGTTGACGAACGAGGGCGTCGAGCCGGGCGCCCAGATCGACGTGCCGCCCGGCCGCGTCGTGTTCGACCCGGGCAACGCCACGCTGCGGTTCACGCCGGCGGAGGGCACGGCGATCGAGCGCTTCGCCGAGGGCAACCACACGGTGCGGGTCACGTACTGGCCGATCGAGCTCGGCCCCGACCACGCCAAGGACTACACGTGGACGTTCCACGTCGTGTGACCCGGTCGGCGCGGTCGCACTGTCGAGTGCACGCGGCGTGAAGATGCGGTCGGCCACCGTGACTCGGTACGTCTCCGTCGGGGGGTCCGGGGGGCGGTAGCCCCCTGGTCGGCGGCAGAGGGCGAGCTTGCTCGCCGCCGCCAACAGTTCTTCGGTGCGGCGCAGCCGCTCAACGAACTCGACCGAACGGAGAGAGCGAGTCAGCGAGCGAACGAGCGAGGTCGAAGCGCCTACCGCGCCTGCAGCGCCTCGATCAGCTTGGGGAGCACCTTGTGCACGTCGCCGACGATGCCGAGGTCGGCGACGCCGAAGATCGGCGCCTCCGCGTCCTTGTTGATGGCGATGATGTTCTTCGAGCCCTTCATGCCGACCATGTGCTGGGTCGCGCCCGAGATGCCGGCGGCGATGTACACGGTCGGCTTGACGACCTTGCCGGTCTGGCCGACCTGGTAGGCGTAGGGCACCCAGCCGGCGTCGACGATCGCCCGTGACGCGCCCGGCGCGCCCTTGAGCAGCTTGGCGAGCGTCTCGATCATCTCGTACTTGCCCGCCTCGCCGAGGCCGCGGCCGCCCGACACGACGATGTCGGCCTCGTCGAGCTTGGGACCGGTGGGCTCCTCGACGTGGTTCGCCACGATCGTGGCCGCGCCGGCGGCGCCGAGGTCGGGCACGGGCGCGGCGGCGACCGTCGGCGCGGCGCCACCGCCCGCCTCGGCGTCGAACGACTTCGGGCGGAAGAGCACGAGGTACGGCCCCGGGCCGGTGAACTTGGTGGTGACGATCTGGGTGCCGCCGAAGACCGGCGTGGTCACCTTCACCGTGTCGCCGTCGACGGCGAGCTCGACGTTGTTGGTGAGCACCGGGCTGTCGAGCTTGACCGACAGCCGGCCGACGACGTCGCGGCCGTCGTAGTCTGGGCGAACAGGACCAGGTCGGGGGCGTCGCCGCCCGCGATCACCGCGTGCATCGCCGCGGCGACGGCGACACCGGGCAGGTGTCCGCCGAGGTCGCCGGTGGCGTACACCGTCGTGGCGCCGTGCTCGCCGAGCGCCGCGGCGATGTCGCCGGCGTCGCCGCCGACGAAGGCCTCGACGTCGGGCGCGATCGCACGCGCCTTGGTGAGCATCTCGAGGGTGGCCGACGTCGCCGCCCCGTCGGCGCTCTGCGCCAGCACCCAGATCTTGGAGATTGTCATCGTGTTCGACCTTTCGTTGTCCGCTCAGATGACCTTGAGGTCGTCGAGGAAGGCGACGATCTTCTGGTAGCCCTCGCCGTCGTCTTCGACGATCTCGCCGGCCGCGCGCTCGGGGGCGGCGGCGACGTCGACGATCTCCTGGCCGGCGCCGGCCCAGCCGACCGCGGCGTCGATGCCGAGGTCGGCGACGGTGACCTCGTCGACCGGCTTCGACTTGGCGGCCATGATCCCCTTGAAGCTCGGGTAGCGCGGCTCGACGACGCCGGCGGTCACGGAGACGACGGCCGGGAGCGGGCACTTGACCTCGTCGTAGCCGGCCTCGGTCTGGCGGTGCACGTTGACGTTGCCGTCGGCGACCGCGATGGGCTTGGCGAACGTCACCGACGGCAGGCCGAGCAGCTCGGCGATCTGCTCGGGCACGGTGCCGGTGTAGCCGTCGCTCGACTCGGTGGCGGCGAGGACCAGGTCGACGTCGCCGAGCGCTTGATGGCGGCGGCGAGCACCTTGGCCGTGGCGAGCGCGTCGGAGCCGGCGAGGGCGGGGTCGGTCACGAGCACGGCCTTGGCGGCGCCCATCGCCAGCGCGGTGCGCAGGCCGGACACCTCGCTGTTGGGCGCCATCGACACCAGGGTGACCTCGCCGCCGCCCGCCTTGTCGACGAGCTGCAGCGCCATCTCGACGCCGTAGCATGTCGGACTCGTCGAGGATCAGCTTGCCGTCGCGCTTCAGCGTGTGGTCGGCGGGGTCGAGCGCCCCGGGCTCGGCCGGATCAGGGATCTGCTTGACGCAGACGACGATGTTCATGGCGGGCATTGTTACCGAGGAGTAGCGGACCGGCAACAGTCGGAGCCGCCGCTCATCGGTCACATCTCGGGTGACCGGGTAGCGTCGGGCGCTTGCGGATCCTGCTGATCGTGAACTCGTCCGCGTCGTCGGTGACGGCACGCAACACGGTCGTCGTGCAGCGCCGCCTGGCTCGTGGCCACGAGGTCGAGCTCGCCGAGACGAACCGCCGCGGCCACGCCACCCGCTTCGCCGCCGACGCCGCCCGCCGCGGCGTCGACGTCGTGATGGCGTTCGGCGGCGACGGCACGCTGAACGAGGTGGCGAACGGGCTGGCCGGCACGCGACGCCGCGCTCGGCGCGCTGCCGGGCGGCTCGACGAACGTGTTCGCCCGCACGATCGGGCTCCCCAACGATCCCGTCGAGGCCGCCGGCGTGCTGGTCGACGGCATCGATGCCGGCAACGTGCGCCCGATCGGGCTCGGCCGGGTCAACGGGCGGTACTTCTGTTCCACGTCGGCGTCGGCTTCGACGCCGCGGTGGTGGCGACCGTCGAGCGGCGAGCGACGCTCAAGCGCTGGCTCGGCCACCCGCTGTTCATCTCCGCGGCGTTCACCACGTGGCTCGCAGCTACGACCGCCGCACCCCGCACTTCCGGTCGTCACGCCGAACGGCGTCGTGCCCGACGGGTACTTCACCATCGTGCTCAACACCAACCCGTACACGTATCTCGGCAACCGGCCGTTCGACCTGTCCCGCGCCGCCACCTTCGACCGCAGTCTGGTGGCGATCACGTTCCGATCGCTGCGGGCCACGCGCGCTGCTCGGCGGGGTCGCCGGCGCGCTGCGTCGGGGGTGGCGTGAAGCCGACCCGGCACCTCGACGAGCAGGTCGACCTCGACGAGCTCGTGATCGAGCACGACACCCCGTTCCCCTACCAGGTCGACGGCGACTACCTCGGCGAGTCCTGCCGCCTGGAGTTCGACCACGTCCCCGAGCCGTCCGCCTCGTCCTCCCCGGAGGATGATTTCCACAAGCAAAATCGAGCGCGCGACGCTCGATTTCGTGCCCCAGAACTTCTGCAAGCGCGGTGCTCGCGATTCTTGGCCGCGAAATCGTGCGTAGACGCTCGAAAATGCTTGTGGAAATCTTCGGGGCTCGGGGAGGGCTAGGGGTGGCGGAGGGCGGCGAGGATCTCGTCGGGGACGTTGGTGCAGATGCCGTCGACGCCCCAGCGCGGCGAGCTGGCGGGCATGCGCTCGGGTCGTTGCAGGTCCAGGTGTTGACGGCGAGCCCGCGCTCGTGGCAGCGGGCGATCAGCGTCGCCGTCGACGGTCGGAACCGCGGGATGGATGCGCCGCGTGGCCGCGCCGCGACGACGTCGTCGATGTCGTCGGACGTCACCGGCCGGAACGTCAACCACGCCGTCGGCAACTCCGGCGCGAGCTGCCGGCAAGCGGTCGACGCTCTCGATGCGGAACGACGAGATGATCCAGTTGGTGATCGGCTCGGCGCGCGACGCGAGCAGGGCGACCACACCGTCGGCGACGCGACTCGGACTCGTCGAAGTCGGGTTCGGCCGGATCGTTCTTGATCTCGATGTTGACGAAGGCACCGGCGCACGCGTCGAGCGCGTCGCCGAGGGTCGGCACGTGCCCCGGCAGGTCGGCCCGCTGGCATGCGACGATCTCGCGCCCGTCGGGGAGACGGGCGTCGTGGTTCACCACGATGGCGCCGTCGGCCGTGCGCCGGGCGTCGAGCTCGATGCCGGCGGCCCCCATGCGGACCGCAGCGGTGAACGCCTCCCGGGTGTTCTCCCGCTCGGCGCGCGATGCGCCCCGGTGCGCGATGACGTTCGTCACGTCCGCACGCTAACCCTTGTCACCGGCGAACCCTTGACCTAACTTCACGTCCACAGCGCCTCGCGCAGCCTCGGCGAGGCGGCCCGGTCGCTGCACCGCCCGTGACGTCGTGACCAGACCCCGCCCCCGGTCGCAGGAGGAAATTCGTGTCGATCCTTGCTTCGAGCCTCGCTCTGGGAGGCGCCGACTACCGTGGCGTGCACACGCTCTGTGTCGGGACACCGACCCCGAGCTGTTCTTCCCGGTCGGCACGACAGGGCACGGCGATCAGCAGATCGAGCGGGCCAAGGCCGTGTGCGGCGAGTGCGGCGTCGCGGTCGGAGTGCCTCGACTTCGCCCTCGCCACCAACCAGGACTCCGGCATCTGGGGCGGGCTGTCGGAGGAGGAGCGCCGCGTGATCCGGCGCCAGCGCGGCTCGCCGCCGCGCGCGACGCCGCGCCGCGGTCAGTCTGCGGTCCGTCGGCTGACGTACGCTCGTCCTGCGCTCACTCCAGCGCACGGCTCGACGACGGTACGTCGAGCGGCACCACCATCTGCACCAACGTGCCCTGCTGATCGACGCCGCGGGGCTCGAGCCCGACGGCCTCGAGGTCCATCGGCTTGGCGTTCGCATCGCGATCGTGCCGTCGAGCTCGGTGGTGACGAGCGTGCGCACGATCGACAGGCCGAGCCCGGTCGCCGACTCCAGGGCGAAGGTGGGTCGAGCCCCTTGCCGTCGTCGATGACGTCGACCGCCAGCTCCTCGCCGTCGTTGTGCAGCGAGACCACCACCTTGCCGCCGCCGCTGCCCTCGGGGAACCCGTGGTCGACGGCGTTCTGCATCAGCTCGGTGAGCACGACCGACAGCGGCGTCGCCACGCGGGCCGGGATGCGCCCGCCGTCGCCGGCCAGCGTGAACTCGATCGGGCGGTCCGGTGACTGCAGGCTCTCCTCGGCCAGGCGCAGCAGCGGCCGCACGATCTCGATGAACGTGACGTCGTCGCCGGGCTCGCGCGACAGCGACTCGTGCACGAGGGCGATGGTGCGGATCCGCCGCACCGACTCGGCGATCGCCGCCTTCGCCTCCGGGTTGGTCGAGCCGCCGGCCCTGCAGGCGCAGCAGCGACGAGATCGTCTGCAGGTTGTTCTTCACCCGGTGGTGGATCTCGCGGATCGTCGCGTCCTTGCTCATCAGCAGGCGATCGCGCTGGCGGAGGTCGGTGACGTCGCGTATGAGCAGCACGCCGCCGACCACCTCGCCGGCGGCCAGGATCGGCATGCACCGGCAGAGCAGCACGATGTCGGCCGACTGCTCGAACTCCTCGACCACCGGCGCCTTGTCCTCGAAGGCGCTGGCGCACCACATCGTCGTAGAAGCCGAGCTCGGACAGCCGCATCCCGACCGCGTTGGCCTGGATGCCGACGCGGTGCATTGCCGAGTTGGCGTTCGGGGAGAGGTAGCGCACCCGCGCCTCGCCGTCGACGATGAGCACGCCGTCGCCCACACGCGGTGCGGCGGTCGAGTCGGCCACCGGTCCCGAATACGGGAACGTCGCCCTCGGCGACCATCGCCGCGAAGCGCCCGAACAGGGCGAGGTACTCGCGCTCGAGCTCGCCCGGCGACGCGCCCGCTGCGCTCCACCCACTCGCGGGTCATGACGGCGATGATCTGGCCCTTGCAGCGCACGGGGATCGCCAGCATCCGCGCCGGCTCCACCTGCTCCTCGACCGGGACGTCGCCCTCGGTGATCTCCCCGGACGTGAGCACCGACGTGAGCACCGCCTGCTCGCTCGAGTTGGCGAACGTGCCCACCCAGTCGGTGCGGTACACCGTCTGGCCGGTGGCGGGACGCATCTGGCCGATGATCAGCCAGCGGTCGTCCTTGGTCGGCGCGTACAGCAGGAGGTCGGAGAAGCAGAGGTCGGCGAGCAGGCCCCACTCCGACGTCAGGCGGTTCAGGTGACTGACCTGCTCACGGTCGAGGGACGTGTACTCGCGCACGAGACCGGCGAGCGATGCCACGGCGCCCAGTCTGCCCGATCCGGTCGGTCCACGGGCGGAGCCCCGACGCCGATGCTCAGGCGCGCAGGAAGCCGACGATGTCGAGCAGACCGCCGAGGTCGTGGACGTCGCTCGGCAGCGCCTCGACGTCGAGCACGTGGGGTGCCAGGGCCGCCAGCTCGGCGCGGCGCTCCGACTCGCGCGTGGCGACGAGCGCTACCTCGTGGAAGCGACCGGCCACCTCGGCGAGCACGTCGTGCACGGCCCGCCGCTCGGCGGCGCCGTCCGATCCGATCGACTCGCTCACCGCGGCGACGAACGAGGTGCGCTCGGCGGCCTCGCCGAGTCGGCGGGCACTCGTGGCGGCCGCCCGTGACGTCATCTGCGCCGACATCGTGCGGTTGGCGATGATCGCTCCCAGCTGGTAGCCGCGCCCGACCAGCTCGCGGGCGAGGTAGGCCGCCTCGTGCGCCGGCGCGGCTTCCAGCGTCGACACCACGACGAACGCGGTGCGCGGGTCGCCGAGCAGGGCTTCCACCTCGCGGGCACGGGAGACGAAGCCCTTCTCCATCGCTTGGAAGAGGATGAAGAACTGGGCGATGTCCTGCAGGAAGTGCGACCCGAGCACCCGGTCGGCGATCTGGTTGAACGGCTTCGACGCCACGTTGAACAGGCGTGACCGATACGGCACGGTGAGCCACTTGAGCAGCCGACTGCCGAAGAACTCGACCATGCGCGACGGGGCGTCGAGCACGTCGAGGGCATTGCGCGACGGCGGCGTGTCGACGACCACGAGGTCGTACTCGCCCGATGCGTGCACGTCGTGCAGCTGCTCCATGGCGAGGTAGTCGTGGCTGTGCACGAAGCGGCTGGTGATGTTCTGGTAGAGCGGGTTCGACAGCACCGAATCGCGTACCTCGGCGTTCGGCGCCTGGTGCCGGATCAACTCGTCCCACCCCGCCTTGGTGTCGAGCATCGCCGCCCACAGCTCTCCCATCGGCTCGACACCGGCCGCCGCGAACGCCGCCGCCGGCACCTTCGTCGCCCGGTTCCCGAGGGCGCCGACGCCGAGGGCGTCGGCGAGGCGCCGGGCCGGGTCGACGGTGAGCACGAGCACCTTGCCGCCCTGGTTGACGACAGCCGACAGCCCGAGCGCGGCAGCGATCGTCGTCTTGCCGACGCCGCCCGAGCCGGTCACGAGGATCATCTCCTTGCTCGCGAGCAGCGCGTCGAGGCTGCCGCCACTCGGGTCTCGGACCCGGGCCATCGGGGTCAACCGACGTCGATCTCGTCGGCGAGCGCCGATGCGACGAGCGACACCACCCGCCGCCCGGTCGCCCGGGTGAACAGCTCGGGTACGTAGAGCACGGGGAGGCCCGGCGCGAGGCCGGCGCGCAGGCGCTCGAGGTGACGTCCGCCGACACGGCGACGGGCCTCGGTGAGCTGGGCGGCGCGAACGACCTGTCGCACGCCGGTGCCGCACGCCTCGACGAGCACCGCGTCGGCGGCACCGAGGCGTTCGACCACCTCGGACTGGCGCCGGTCGAACAGCGCCGGCAGCACGCGGTTCGCAACGACGGCGGCTGGGGCCACCCGGGTCTGGGCGTCGAGGCGGGCGAGCAGGTCGATCGTCTCGGCGACGGGCATCTCCTCGGGCGTCGTGACCACCACCACTCCGGTGCGCTCGTGGTCCTCGAGGATGTCGAGCATCCAGCGCGTCTGGTCGCGCACCATGCCCACCTGCACGAGATCGCGGATGACGCGTGGCGCGCCGACCTGGGCGACGATGTGGCCGGTCGCCTCGGCGTCGACGACCACCAGGTCGTAGTGGCGCTCGCGCACCTCGTACACGAGCTTGCCGACGCCGAGGATCTCCTTCACCCCGGGGGCGGCGTCGGCGACGAAGTCGAAGGTGCGGGCGAGCGGCCCGAGGCGTCCGACGAACGGCACGCGAACGAACAGGCGGAGGTACTCGCGCAGCGTGTCCTCGGTGTCCATGTTCATGCCGAACAGGTTGGGCTCGAGTTGGCGTGGCTCGAACTCCAGGTCGGTGGCGTCGAGCGCGGAGGCAAGGGCGTTCTTGGCGTCCATCGAGCACACCAGCGTGCGCCGGCCGCTGCGGGCACCGAGTAGGGCGAGCGCGGCTGCGACCGACGTCTTGCCGACCCCACCCTTGCCGGTGACGAACAGCAGCTGATGGTCGAGCAGCGAGGTCACAACCGATTCACCTGGTCGCTCGAGAGCGCATGACGATGCGGTCGGCGGCCGAGCCGCGGAACCGCTCCGTCGGGGGCCTGGGGGGCGGTAGCCCCCCGGTGCGGCGGCCAGGCCGCCTCCGCCGGCCGCCGCCAGCAGCTGGGTGCGGCGCAGCCGCCCCACGAGCTCGACCGGTGACGTGAGCGAGGAACGGGCGAACGTCGCCGGTCGAAACACCTAACTTCCGAAGCCGATTCGGCGGCCGTCGTCGACGGTGCCCAGCTCGACGTAGGCGATCTTGCCGACCGGCACGGCGATGCGCCGTCCGCGGCGGTCGGTCAGCCACAGGACCTCGGTGGCTCCGGAAAGCGCTGCCTCGACGGCCGCCTCGGTGGCGTCCTTCTCGGCGTCGTCCATCTCGAGGTTGATCTCGCGGGGGGCCTGGGTCACTCCGATGCGCACGTCCACGGCCCGCAGCGTACGGTGCGAATCCGCCGCGTACACGAGGTCGGCTCGTGGCACAGCATCTGCTGCGTGCGAGCGACGAGGCGCCAGCCGAGGAGCGTCCAGCAGCGGCCTGCGTGGCCGGGGAACGCATTGACAGTCGTGCGACACTGCTCGGCGTGCCTTCGACCTCCGCGTACCTCCGCTTCCCTCACCTGGCTGGCGAGCTGCTCGTGTTCTGTGCTGCCGACGACGTGTGGTTGGCGCCCGTCGCCGGCGGCCGCGCCTGGCGCCTCACCGCCGACGCGACACCGGTCGGCCGGCCCCGCTTCTCTCCGGAGGGCGGGCGCGTCGCGTGGATCTCCACGCGTGACGGGCACGCCGAGGTGATGGTGGCCGACGTCGACGGGGGCAGCGCCGACCGTCTCACCTGGCTGGGGTCGGCGGCGACGATCGTGCTCGGCTGGACGGGCGACGGCCGCGTGCTGATCGCCACGGACGCCCACGAGGGCCCGCGCCGGCGGGCGATGGTGCACGCCGTGGCCCTCGACGGGACGGTCGAGCAACTCCGCCACGGTCCGGCGTCGGGTCTCGCGATTCACGCCGGCGGCGCGGTCGCACTGTCGACGCCGATGAGCCGTCCACCGGCGCACTGGAAGCGCTACCGCGGCGGCACCGCGCCACGGCTGTGGCTCGACCGGGCCGGGGACGGGAGTTGGGAGCGCCTGCTCCCCGACGTCGACGCCGGCCTGGTGTCGCCCAACTGGATCGGCGACACCCTGGTGTTCGCCAGCGATCAGGGCGCCACGTTTCCCGACCACGCCGATGGCCAGTCCAACCTGTGGGCGCTCGACGCGCTCGGATCCGGCGAAGCGACGCAGGTCACGCACCACGGCACCGCCGAGGGCTACGTGCGCGACCCGGCCGGCGACGGCGAGCGGATCGTGTACCACGCCCGCGGGGTGCTCTACCTCCTGAACGGGCTCGACGCCACGCCGACGGCACTCGACGTCACCCTTGGCGGTTCGTTGGCGACGCGTCGGTCGCGGGCGCTGGCGCCGACCGAACGACTCAACGAGGTGCGGCCCGACCAGGGCGGCGACGCCAGCCTGGTCGAGTGGCGGGGCAAGGTGTTCCACCTCGCCCACCGCGAGGGTCCGGCCCGCGCCGTCGTCGCCGACTCGGGTGTGCGCGCTCGCCTTCCTCGCCTGCTCGGGCGGAGCGGGTCGGCGATCGTCGTCACCGACGCGGCGGGCGCCGACCGCCTCGAGATCCATGACCTCAGCGGTGCCACGGCGGTACGAATCGTCGACGCCGACGTCGGCCGCGTCGTCGGGCTCGAGGCCAGCCCGGCCGGCGACGTGGCGATCGCCCTGTCACGCGACGGGCGGGTGCACCACGTCGACGTCGCCTCCGCGCAGACGCGCGAGGTCGCTCGGTCGGAGCGAGGGGGAGGTGGCGTCGGTGGCATTCTCGCCGGACGGGCGCTACGTGGTGTGGGCGCAACCGACTCGCCTCGAGCAGCTGCACCAACTCGTCGGCCTCGACCTCTCCCGAGACAGACGCCGAACCGGTGACGCTGACCTCGGGCCGATTCGCCGACACGTCGCCGTCGTTCAGCCGCGACGGCAAGCACCTGCTGTTCCTCTCGGCGCGGACCTTCGACCCGAGCTACGACCAGCACTCCTTCGACCTGTCGTTCGTCGCCGCGGTCCGCCCCTACCTCGTGCCCCTCACCGCCACCGAGGCGGCGCCGTTCGGACCGAGCGCGGAGGGCTGGCGGATCAGCGCCCCGGACGCTCCGCCGGCGGACGGGTCCGCCACCGGCACGACGGCAGACAGGCAACGGCGAGGGCGCGGCGTCGGTGACGTGTCCGGACTGGGACGTCGACGGGTTCGAGGAGCGCATCGTGGCGTTCCCGGTGCCGTCGGCCGGCTACCGCGAACTGCGCGCCGCCCACGACGGCGTGCTGTGGATCCACGAGTCGGCCGAGCGCGGTGTGCTCGGCACGTCGCGCGCCGGCGTCACCGACGAGCCCGCCGACCTGTTGGAGTACTTCTCCTTCCCCAAGCGCAAGCTGGAGGTGCTCGGCAAGACGGATGGCTACGCGCCGAGCGGCGACGGCCGGCGCGTCGTCGTCCGCGACAAGGACGCGTTGTCGGTGCGACCGGCCGACCGGGCCGTCAAGCCCGACGACGCCGACCACGTGGCGATCGATGTCGGCCGGTTGCACTTCGAGCTCGACCCGGTCGCCGAGTGGCGCCAGATGTTCGAAGAGACGGTGCGCCTGATGACCGACAACTTCTGGCGCGCCGACATGGACGGGGTCGACTGGGCGGGGGTCGTCGATCTCTACCGGCCGCTGCTCGACCGCATCGCCTCCTACGACGATCTCGTCGACGTGCTGTGGGAGGTGATCGGCGAGCTGAACACGTCGCACGCCTACGTGATGCCGCCGGTCGAGGCCGGCGACCTCTCGCGCCGGCTCGGCAAGCTCGGCGCCGACCTCTCCCCGGCCGACGGCGGGTGGCGGATCGACCGCATCCTGCCCGGCGAGTCGAGCGACCCCGACGCCCGCTCCCCGCTGCGCGCGGCCGGGGTCGGTGCGAACGAGGGCGACGTCGTCGTCGCCGTCGGCGGGCGCCCCGTCGATCCCCGCTTCGGGCCGGCCGCCTCGCTGCTCGGCGTGGCCGACCAGCCGGTGGAGCTGACGATCCGCGCCGGCGACGCCGCCGCATCCGACTCCGACCGGCGCGTGGTCGTGGTGCCGCTCGCCACCGAGGAGACGCTGCGCTACCAGGACTGGGTGCGCGGCCGGGCGGCGTACGTCGCCGAGCACGGCGGCGGCCGCCTCGGCTACCTGCACATCCCCGACATGATGGGCGTCGGGTGGGCTCAGCTGTTCCGGTCGTTGCGCCAGGCCACCCAGCGCGAGGGGCTGATCGTCGACGTTCGTTACAACCGCGGCGGCCACACCAGTCAGCTGGTGATCGAGCAGTTGGCCCGACGTCCGATCGGCTGGGCGGTGGCGCGCGGCCTCGGGAGCTTCGAGACGTATCCCGACAACTCGCCGCGGGGTCCGGTGGTGTTCGTCACCAACGAGAACGCCGGATCCGACGGTGACATCGTCAACGCCGCGGCCCAGGCGCTCGGGATCGGGCCGGTGGTCGGGGTGCGCACCTGGGGCGGCGTGGTGGGGATCGACGGTCGCTTCGACCTCGTCGACGGCACGGTGGTCACCCAGCCGCGGTTCGCGTTCTGGCTGCAGGGCAAGGAGTGGGGCGTCGAGAACCACGGCGTCGATCCCGACATCGAGGTGGAGATCGCCCCGGCCGAGCTGCTCCACGAGGCCGAGTCCGATCGTCAGCTCGACCGGGCGATCGAGGAAGCGCTCACCCGTCTCGAGGCGCAGCCGGCCGCCGGTCCCCCGCCGATGCCGCCGCCGAAGGTCCGCCCGACCGCCTGACGAGCGAGCCGACCGATGGGTGCCAACATGTCGGAACGGTCATGTTGGCACCCATCGGTTGCGGGGACTGAGGTCGAAACCTCAGACCGCGGTGGCGCAGTACGTGTCGCCCATGGCCTTGCTCGACTCCGTGGCGACGGCGAGCTCGATGCCGTCCGGATGGAGCGCACCGAGCATGCCGCGCACGAGACCACGGTCGACGGCGCAGATCACGGGGTGATCGACGGCGACGGCACCGAACGGGCAGTGGTCGTTGACGATGCGCAGGCGACCCTGCCGATCGGAGGCGGCCCGCCCGGTGGCGCTGACCTGCTCGGTGCGCGCGGCGAACCCGTGGGCGGTGAGCGCGTCGGCGACAGCCTGCATCGCCGATCGCAACGAGCGCTGTCCGGAGGTCAACGCCTCGCCGGTGAGCCCGGCGGCGAGGGCGCGGCCGTACGTCGAACCGACGTCCTCGGCGATCGCCTCGGCGTCGGTCGGCGACAGTTCGGCGAGCGCCCGCCCGAGCAGCGCCAGCACGAGGTCGTCGCTGCGCACCGGCAGGTCGTGCTCCGACGCACCGCCCACCGCCACGTAGTGCTTCGACGGGCGCCCGGCGCGCCGAGCGCCGGCGACGGCGGCGCGGGCGACCACCTCGATGTACCCACCGGCAGCCAGCTTGTCGAGGTGGTGCCGGGCGACGTTCGGGTGCACCCCGACTTCCGACGCCACCGAGGACGCGGTGACCCCGCGCGCCGGCCCCTCGGTCGGCGCGCGATCGCGCACGTAGAGGTAGATGCTGCGGCGCGTCGGGTCACCGAAGGCGTCCGTGATGGCCGACACCGCGGCGGCGAACCCGGGACCCATCGGCTCAGGCCGCGTCGTCACATCCACCGGCGGCGCGTTCGGGGCATCCAACGCGCCCCCGGACCCGCTGGAGGTCATGGCCGGTATTCTACCTATCGAAACAGTGTTAATTCGACGGAGAGCGAGCGCCCCACCCATGTCCCTCTCGACCGAGCAATTGCTGGACGCGCTGCGCCCGGTGCAGGACCCCGAGCTGCATCGCTCGATCGTCGACCTCGGCATGGTGCGTCGCGCCGAGTTGCGGCCCGACGGTGTGGTCGACGTCGGCGTTGCCCTCACCATCGCCGGATGCCCGCTGCGCAACGAGATCGATCACCGCGTCACCGCTGCGCTGATGCCGCTCGAGGGCGTCACGGGCGTCGCCCTCGACTTCACGGTGATGACCGACCAGGAGCGCGAGGCGCTGCGCGGCCGACTGCAGGGCACCAACGGCCATGCCGGGCACAGCCACGGACCAGCCCAGGGCCACGCCGAGGGGCGCCCGGTGCCGTTCAACCAGCCCGGGTCGAAGACCCGTCCGCTGCTCATCTCGTCGGGTAAGGGAGGCGTCGGCAAGTCGTCGGTCACCACCAACCTCGCCGTGGCCCTCGCCGCGCACGGCCACAGCGTCGGCATCGTCGATGCCGACATCTACGGCTTCTCGATCCCCCGCATGCTCGGCGCCGACGCCGACCCCGTGGCGATCGACGAGATGCTGATCCCGTCGGAGTCGTGGGGGGTGAAGTGCATCTCGATCGGCTACTTCGTTCCCGACGGGCAGGCGGTGATCTGGCGCGGTCCGATGCTGCACAAGGCGTTGGAGCAGTTCCTCGCCGACGTCTTCTGGGACGACCCCGACTTCCTGCTCGTCGACATGCCCCCGGGCACCGGTGACATCGCCATCTCGCTCAGCCAATACCTGCCCCGCGGTGAGGTGTACGTCGTCACCACGCCGCAGCTCGCCGCTCAGAAGGTTGCCCGGCTGTCCGCGGCGATGGCGGCCAAGGTCAACCTCACCGTGCGCGGCGTCATCGAGAACATGTCGTGGTTCACCGGTGACGACGGCACGCGCTACGAGCTGTTCGGACGCGGGGGCGGTGAGGCGTTGGCCGCCGAGCTCGACGTCCCGCTCCTGATGCGCCTTCCGCTGGTGCCGGCCCTGCGTGCCGGCGGCGACGACGGTCGACCGATCGCTGCCACCGACCCGGACAGCGAGGCGGGGCGGGCGTTCCACGAGCTGGCCGGGCGCATCGCCGACGAGTTGCGACCGCGCAAGGTGTTCAGCGACGCATTGCGGGTCGTTTGAGAGCACGCGCCGTCCCGCGGCGCGCGCAACGAGCGCTCAGTAGGGTCGCGGCCATGAGCGAAACGCCGCCGCCTCCGCCACCGCCCAACCTCACGCCGCCGCCGGGGTACGCCGGATACCAGCCGACGAACTGGGACAGCAGCCTGCGGGCGATCACCGGCGTCGCCAAGTGGATCAGCGTGCTGCTCGTGATCAGCGCGGTCATGTCGGTGATCTCGCTCGCCACGGCGCCGAGCGTGCGCAACGCCGCCCGTGACTACCTCATCACCAAGGACGAGAACTCCTTCAACGACAGCCTGGCGCTGTGGGGCATCACCGGGTTGATCACCGCGGCGCTGTCGATCGCCTTGGTGGTGCTGTCGATCATCTGGCTGTACCGGGTGTCGTCGAACCACCGCACGCTCGGACGGGCCCTGACCTGGGCGCCGGGGTGGGCGATCGGCGGCTGGTTCCTGCCACCGCTGCTGTACGTCATCCCGCTGCTGGTGCTGCGCGAGGCGTGGAAGGCCGCCAACCCGGCTGCGCCGTCGGGCTCACAGACGTGGAAGTCCGAGGGCGGCGAGAACCCGTGGATCTGGGTGTGGTTCCTCGTCTACAGCATCGCTCCGCTGGTGATCGCCGCCGCCGGCGCGACGTCCTTCGCCGTCGGCAACGACACCGAGACCGTCGCCAAGCGCTTCGCCGACCACTTCGGCCCCGTGCTCGCCCAGTCGGCGTTCGCCATCGCTGCCGCGGCCGCCTGGTTCCTCGTCGTGCGCCAGCTGTCCCACCGCCACGCGCAGTTCACGGGCGAGCTCTCCGCACGGTGAAGCTGTACGTCGTCCGCCACGTGAAGGCGGGGAGCCGCACGAGCTGGGAGGGCGACGACGACCGCCAGCGACCGGTGTCGAAGAGCGGCCGCCGCCAGGCCGACGCGATCGCCGCCCGGCTCGCGCCCGAGGGCGTCAGCCAGCTGGTGTCGTCTCCGTACATCCGATGCGTCCAGTCGCTCGAGCCGCTCGCAGCCATCCTCGGGCTGAGCGTGCTGGAGGACGAGCGCCTTGCCGAGGGTGCCGCGCTCGAGGGGTCGCTCGCCCTCGCCGCCGAGGCGACCGACGGCACCGTGCTGTGCAGCCATGGCGACGTGATCCCCGAACTGATCATGGGGCTCGTGCGGCGGGGGATGGAGCTGACCACCCCCGCCGACTGGCGCAAGGCGACGATCTGGGTGGTCGAGGGCCCCGGCGGCGAGGAGCTGTTCACCCACGCCGCCGTCGAGCCTCCCCCGCCCAAGCACCCCTGACCGTCGCCATCTGGGCGCGAATCGTCCCAGGGCCCGGGCGCGGATCGTCCCGGAAATCGAGACTGTCCGCGCCCGGAAGCCTCGATTCGGTCAGGCGGTCCACCGGGTGACCGACTCGCGGATCCGCCGGGCCACCCAGTCGGGGTCGCGCACCCGCCGGAACGCCGGCACGCCGTGGCGGCCACGCCGGGCGTGCGCGTCGACGGCGGCGCGGCGTCGCGGTGACGCCAGAGCGTTCGTGACCACGTGACCGACGGATGCCGAGACCCCTGGCTCGTCGACGGCGCCGAGTCGCAAAGCATGCGCGGGATGTTCGTCGTTGGAATGGTCGCCCGTCGGACGGGTTTGAGGTCGCGCTGGTCGCGCTGTCGCGCGGGCGATGGGCCACGACGCCGCGCAAATGCGGGCTGCGTCCCCTCGTCGGCAGGATGATGTCGACTGGGTCGACGGTCGGACGTTCGACGCCCCAGAGGTAGGCGGCCGAACGATGCGACGCCATCGCCCCGAAGCCCGCAGCGAGCACGGCCGCGGCGATCGCCTGTTCCCGCGTCGCCGGACTGCCGATCATCCGAGCGACGCCCGCGTGCACCGGCTCCAGCATCCGGGCGTCAAGGGCCCGTAACCAGCCGGACCGGCTCCATCCGACACGACGCGCGGCGTGCTCGGTGACGAGCCCATGGTGGTCGTCGGCAAACGGTTGGAGCGCATCGAGCCTCACACCCTCCAGGGCGCGTCCAGATCACCGGAGCGGAAAGTCGTCTGACCTCTCGTTCTGGGCGTGGATCGTCCCGGGACCCGGGACGATCCGCGCCCAGATGACGATTTGAGATGACTCGCGCCCAGATGGGCGATGGTCAGGCCGTGCTGGAGGGCGGGGTGCTGGAGTCGGAGATGCCGGCGAGGAACTGCGTGACCAGGGCGCGGGCGTCGGCGGGCGGGTCGAGCGCCAGACACCGCTCGCCCTCGTCGCGCGCTGTCGCCAGATCGGCGTCGGAGGGGTCGTCCGTGTTCGCCGCGATCACGGCGAGGAAGCAGTGCGGGTCGGCGTAGCTCGGATCGGCGACGACAGCGGCATCGAGCTGGTGGCGTGCGGCCGACACCGCGTCGGCGCGCACGTCACCGGCGGCGTCGGCCGATCCGATGAACAGCAGCCATCCGGAGTACGTCAGCGCTTCGGCATCCTTGGGGTTGCGGTCGAGCACGCGCTGGTAGTTCGCCACCGCGGTCACCGCGTCGCCCTGGGCCAGTGCGGCGCGCGCCTGCGACAGCAGTGCCGTGACGCTGTCGGGGTCGCCGACGCCACCGCTGATCTCGTCGCCTGGGAGGCGCTGTCCCGAAGAGTGGGCGACCCACCACCCGCCAGCCGCGGCAACCGCGACGACGACCGCGGCCCACAGGGCGACGCGGCCCCATCGACGACGCGGCCGCGGGGTCGACGGCGCCGCGTCGGCCTCGAGCTGGTGCAACACCGCCGCGGCGCGCGACGTGTAGCCGTCGCGCAAGGTCGCGTAGTCGTGGTCGTCGACGTCGCCCGCGTCGTGTTCGGCGTCGAGGTCCCGCAGCGACTGCAGCAGGAACTGACGCTCGGACTCGAGCTCCTCGAGGCGCTGCTGGTTCATCGCTCGGGAACGCCGCGCGCTGCCGCGCTGCGATCCGTCGCGTCGAGCGCGACGTCGCCGTCCGGCCCGCGCGGCGCCGACGATACGTTTCCATCGAAGCGCTCGAGCGCCTCGGCCACCAGCTGGCGATCGGCGTCACTGGGCGCCCCTTCGAGCGCCGACGCCGCCCGCCAACGCCGGAAGGCGATCGTCAAGCCGGCGGCCGCCGCGACGAACGCCGCCACCGGCAGGGCCCACACCAGCGCGTCGGTGCCGGACGCCTGGGGCACGAGCAGGATCTTCTCGTCGTAGGTGCGGCGCAGGTCGGCGATGATCTCGTCGTCGCTCAGCCGACCCTCGTCGACCAGCGTGGTGATGCGGTTGCGGATGTTGGTCGAGGCGCGGTTGCGCGACTCGTACACGCTCTCGCCGTCGCAGATCGGACAGGCGAGGCGCCGCTCGAGCGACTCGGCTCGCTCGGCCGGCGTCGCCACGCCGTCGGTGCGAGCGGCGGCGAGGCCGACCACGAGCACGGCCATGAACAGCAGCGCCAGCCAGCCCGGCCAGCGCTTCAGCGCCCGGTTGACCGACGACGTGCTCACGGGTGCACCCTCGTGCGGTGCGACGCGTGCAAGTCGGCGGAGGTGCACCCGTGAGCCGAAGACCGTGCTCGACGGTTCGCTCGCTCGAAGACTCGCTCGCTCACTGGCCTCGTGCTCGCGCGCGCAGCGCCGTGAGCGCGCCGAGCAGTTGCTGGTCGGTCACCGGCCCGATGGCGCGGTACTGCACGATCCCGTCGGGGTCGACGATCCACGTCTCGGGCACCTGGGCGACGCCGAACGCGTCGGAGATCGACCCGTCGCCGTCGTAGACGATCGGCCAGCTCCCGCCGTTGTCGGCGAAGAACCCGGCCACCTGCTCGGGCACCTGCGAGTTGACGACCGTCGTGAGCTCGACGCCCTCGGTCACCGCGCTGGTGTCGGTGCTGAAGGCGACCAGCTCGGGATGCTCCTGCACACAGGGCCCGCACTCGGGGTCGAAGAAGTTGAGCACCACCCAGCTCCCCTTGCGCCGGGAGAGGTCGTAGGGGCGGCCGTCGCCCAGGTCACCGACGGCCGGCGGCGCCGGCTCGCCCATCAGCGGCGTGGCGGCGGACTCGGCTCGTTTGCTCTTCGCCCCCGACAGCACCAGGAACAACCCGCCGAGCACGACGGCGAGCGCAAGAGCCACGAACGGTGCGACACGCCGGCGCGGGCGGGCGGCGCCGGCGGCCACGACGACGTCGACGTCGTCGGGCGGGGCGACGGGCAGCTCGTCGCCCTCGGGGGTGACGTCCGGACCGGTCTCAGGCATCGACCGGCTCCAGGGGGTGCTCGGGCTCGCCGGGCCGTGGGGTCTCGACGCCGTCCGGTCCGCGCTCGGCGGACGCGACATCCGGTGCACCCCGATGGCCGTCGGTGATCGGTGCCGACACCGGGTCGGTGGGACGTCGGCGGCGCGAGCCGGGGAAGGCGGCGAGCAACGTGCCGACGGCCATCAACCCGCCGCCGAGCCACAGCCACAGCACGAGCGGCTTGATGAACACCCGGATCGTCGCCGTGGTGTCGCCGACGGCGGCCGAGCTGTCCATCGCCAGGTAGATGTCCTTGGTGAGCCCGGTCCGCACGCTCGGCGTGAACACGTCTTCGCCGCGGGCGAGGTAGCGGGTCGTCGCCGGGCCGTACACCCGGCCGTCGACCAGCACGTTGGCCGTCACGACCCGCTCGCGAGCGTTCTCGCGCGACGTGACGTCGACGAGTTGGAACGTGTGACCGCCGAACGACGAGGGCACGCCGGCGTCGAGGGTGAGCGTCGCCGAGCGGGTGTAGCTGTTCGATGCCGCCAGCGCCACCGCGATCACGATGACGCCGATGTGCACGATCATGCCGCCGTTGGTGCGCCCGACCAGCCCGCGCCACCCCTGACGCCGCGTCGCCAGCACCACCTGGCGCAGCGCCGACCCGGCGGCGAACCCGGCGAGGCCGAAGGCGACGACCGGTGCCCACCCCGACGCGCCGAGAGCGAAGGCGAGCACGAGCGCTGCGACCCCGACCACCGCCGGCCAGAACAGCCGCTCCCGGAGCAGTTCGGTGCTCGCCTTGCGCCACGGCAGCACCGGGGCGACCGCCATGAGGAACAGCAGCATCAGCCCGAGCGGCGTGGTGAGCCGGTCGAAGTAGGGGGCGCCGACGTGGATCTGGCGGTCCTGCAACACCTCGACGAAGAGCGGGAACACGGTGCCGAGCAGCACCACGAAGGCGAACACGGCGAACAGCACGTTGTTGGCGAGGAACGCCGCCTCGCGCGACACCGGTGAATCGATCGTGCCGGGCGAACGGAGGCGATCGCCGCGCCAGGCGATCAGTCCCAGTGACACCACGACCACGATCCCGAAGAACGCCAGCAGGTAGGCGCCCACCGGGCCGTCACCGAACGCGTGCACGCTCGACAGCAGCCCGGAACGGGTGAGGAACGTGCCGAGGATCGTGAGGGCGAACGTGGCGACGAGCAGCGACAGGTTCCACACGCGCAACATGCCCCGACGCTCCTGCACGAGCACGGAGTGGATGTAGGCGGTGGCGGTGATCCACGGCAGCAGGCTGGCGTTCTCCACCGGGTCCCACGCCCACACGCCGCTCCAGCCGAGCACCTCGTAGCTCCACCAGCTGCCGAGGATGATGCCGATGGTGAGCAACCCCCAGGCGAACAGCGCCCACCGTCGCGTCTCGAGCAGCCATCCCTCGCCGAGGCGGCCGGTGACGAGTGCGGCGATGGCGAAGGCGAACGGCACGGTCATGCCGACGTAGCCGAGGTAGAGGATCGGCGGGTGGAACAGCACGAGGATGTGGTTCTGCAGCAGCGGGTTGGGTCCCGGTCCGGTGGTGACGCCCGGCGCGCCGTCGCCGAACGGGTTCGCCGGGCCGAAGGACAGCAGGGCGAAGAACGCCATCACGACGAACATCACCACCAGCGCCCACCCGACGATCGGGTCGCTCGTGCGGCTGCGGAAGCGCCAGCCGACCGCCGCCGTGTAGCCCGAGAGGATCAGCACCCACAGCAGGATCGACCCCTCGAGGGCCGACCACATCGCCGCGATGTTGTAGAGCAGTGGCGTCGATGCCGACCCCACCTGCTGGACATAGGCGAGCGAGAAGTCGCGCGTGATCAGGGCGCGCTGCATCATCAGCACGCTGAGCACGGCACCGGCGACGCACAGCCAGGTGTAGCGCGGGGCGAGACGGAGCGAGCGGGTGTCGTGGCGGGCGATGGCGTAGGCGGTCGTCGAGCGCGCCCAGCGTCGCCGCGGCGAGCGTCAGCATCAGGCCGGCCTTGCCGAACGCGCCGTTCACGCTGGCGGCGACGATCACGGGCGACCCCGCTACGTGGCCGCCTCGGCTGCCATCGGAGCTGCGAGCGACCGAGCGCCAGCGAGGGAGCGGCTCGCGCGGCCTCCGTTGCCGGGCACGCAGTCACGTGCACAGCGGGTTGCCGCTCACCCGGTCGGGGTTGGCGGCGATGTACTTGTTGTCGTGCTTGACGTCGATGTCGTCGCCGGCGAGCACGCCGTCGCTCACGACACCGTGGACCACCACCGGTTCGCACTCCTTGAAGATGCCCCCCGGCTGCCCGCTGTAGTGCACCGGAAGGGTGACGCCGTTGAACGAGATGGTGAAGTCCGTCTCGCCCTCGTGCTCGGTGAGGACCCTTCGTCGACCGTGCCCTGCACGCGCAGGCGCCGGCCCGCCTCGCACCCCGAGCGCGAGCCCACCTCGTCGACGTTGCAGTAGTAGTCGACGGCCGAGCCGAGGAACTTCATCACGATCACCCCGCCGGCCACGATCACGAGTCCGAGCACGAGGAGCGGTAGCCAACGTCGCTGGCGCCCCCGCGGGCGGGCGGCCGGTGCCGGCCGGGGGGTGAGGTCGAGATCGGTCAACGGTTCATCCCCACGCCGCGTGCGAGCGACGAGGCGCCAGCCGAGGAGCGGCCAGCAGCTCGCAGGCCTCGCGTGGCCGGGGAACGCAGCAATCGGTCAAAGGTTCATCACGTCCAAGGCTTGGCGTCGTCGGGCAGCGACTCGGCAGCCCGCCGGCCGCGTCGAACGACGTACAGGGCGTAGGCGGCGATCGCCGCGAACGAGATGAGGTAGGAACCGAGGATGAACCCGGCGTCTTCCATCACAGACCTCCGTCGTCGCCGGTGGCGAGGCGCGGCGGGCGCGCCGGCATCGGGGTCTCGCGGCGGCGCTGCTCGATCGCGAGCGCCAGGCCGACGTCCTCGAGGGCGTCCTCGGCGGCGAGGGTGCGCTGGCGGTGGATCACCAGCCAGGCGTACATCAGCGTGAACGTCACGATGCCGAGCAGCAGCGTGAACAGCATCAGGCCGTCGAGCTCGACGTCGCCGTTGGGGCGGAACACGCTCGCCTCCTGGTGGAGGCTGCGCCACAGCACGACGCTGAAGTGCACCAGCGGGATCTCCAGCACGGCGAGCAGCGCCAGCACCGCCGAGCGCTTGCCCCGCTGCTGGGGCGTCCCGCCGAGGCGGCGCACGGCGAGGTAGCCGATGTACGTGACGAAGAGGAACGCCGTGGTGGTGAGTCGGGCATCCCAGCGCCAGAACACGCCCCACGTGAGCCGGCCCCACAGCATCCCGACGACGAGCGTGATGCCCATGAACAGCACGCCGACCTCGGCGCTGGCCCCGGCGAGGCGGTCCCAGCCCAGCGAGTGCTGGCGCGAGAAGAGGTAGGTCGCCGACGCCAGGGCGGTGACGACGAAGGCCAGGTAGGCCACCCAGGCGGAGGGCGCGTGCAGGTAGAGGATGCGGACCGAGTCGCCCTGGTTGATGTCGGCCGGCGACAGCCACAGGCCGAAGAGCAGGAGCAGGGCGACGCCAACGAGGGTGACGGCGCCGAGCACCCGCGTGGCGTGGGTGCCGGTGGTGCGCACCGTCGATGGCGCGGCGCTGGCGGCGGGGACCAACCTGTCCGTCGTGCCGGTCACACGATCTCCTATTCGTCGATGAGCGGGCCGAAGGCAACGGTGCCACCGGCACCGAAGGTGACGGTGAAGACGGCAAGGAGGCCCAGCCAGGGCCAGCCGTCCGACACCCTCGTGGTTCCGGCGCCGAGCGCTGCTTCGACTGCTCGGTTGGCTCCGATCAGAACGGGCGCCACTACCGGCAGCAAGAGCAGCGGGAGAAGCGTCTCCCGCCCCCGTGCGCCGGCAGCGAGGCCGCCGTAGAGCGTACCAACGGCGGCCAGACCGAGGGTAGCGACCACCCAGGTCGTGACCAAGAGCACGGTGCCGCTGGGACGGACCTCGCTGCCGTAGAGGAGGATGGCGAGCACGAGCAGCACCACCTCGAGCAGGGCGAGCTGGGCGGCGAGCGCCAGGGTCTTGCCCCAGTACATCGCCGAGGCGGCAACACCGGCGGTCCGCAGGGCGTCGAGCGCGCCGTCCTCGGTCTCGATGACGAACGCCCGCTGCACCAGCACGAGCAGGGCGAACACGGTGGCCAGCACGATCAGACCGGGTGCGATGCGTTGCATCAGGCCGGTGTCGTCGATGGCGAACCCGAACATGATCAACACCATTCCGGCGAAGGGGATCACCTGGTTGAGCGCCACGCGGCTGCGTCGCTCGATGCGCAGGTCGCGGCCGGCGATCAGCCCGACCGTGCCCACCCAGCTCCTCACGCCGGCTCCTCGACCACGAGACCGCCGGTCACCTCGACCACACGGGTGGCGAGCGGGCGGGCGCGGTCGTACTCGTGGCTGGCGATGATCACCGTCGCACCCGACGCGGCGGCCTGCAGCACGATCGCGTCGAGGTCGGCGCGGCCGTCGGCGTCGAGCGACGAGTGCGGTTCGTCGAGCAGCCAGAGCTCGGCGCGGCGGGCCACGAGGCACGCCGAGCGCGGTGCGGCGCTGCTGACCGGCCGAGAGGCGGCGCACCGCCAGCACCTCGAGGCGTCCGGCCAAACCGAGCCGATCGAGGGCGGCGTCGACCTCGGCGGCCGAGGCACCGACCGCCCGCGCCCAGAAGGTGACGTTCTCCCGAACCGTGAGGTCGAGGTAGAGACCGTTGTGGTGGCCGAGGACGCCGACCAGGGAGCGGACCTCGTCACGGTGGGTGGTGAGGTCGCGCCCGAGCACCTGCCCGTGCCCGCGTGCGAGCGGCACCAGCCCGGCGCACAGGCGCAGCAGCGTGGTCTTGCCGGCGCCGTTCGGGCCGCGCAGCCACAGGATCTCCTGATCGCCGCACGGTGAGCGAGGCGCCGGCGAGGGCCGGGAAGCCCCCGAACACGGCGACGGCGTCGACCAGCTCGACCACCGGCGCGTCGCCCGTCGCTGCTCCGGCGCCGTCCATCGCCCGGCGACGCTACCGGCGCCCCCGGCAGCGCCCCCGCCCGGTGGCCCACCGCTACCGTTGCCCCGATGGCGCGGACCTCACGGTGGGATCGACCGCCCGCGCCTCGCGACCTGCGCTGGTGGGTGCGCCTGCTGGGCAAGGTGCTCATCGCCGCCGGTCTGCTGATCTTCGGGTTCGTCGCCTACCAGCTGTGGGGCACCGGCATCCAGACGGCGCGGGCGCAGCGCCGGCTCGACAGCGAGCTCAGCCAGATGATGGTGACCACCGTCGTGGCGCCGCCGTCGAGCCACGTGGCCACCTCCGCGCCGACCGTCCCGTCGTCTACGACGCCGGTGCGCACCTCCACCACGTCATCGGTCACCGCCACGACCGCTGCGGTGTCGACCACCGTCGAGCACCACCACGTCGACCAGCACCACGACGTCCACGACCGTGGCCCCGACGACGACCATCCCCACGCTCGACTGGGCGGCGTTCGACATCCGCCACGGCGACGTGCTCGGCACGATGAGCATCCCGGCCATCGGCATCGGCGACCTGAAGTTCGTGGCCGGGGTCGACCTCGACGACCTGGCGCTCGGGCCCGGGGCCTATCCCGAGACGCCGCTACCCGGGATGTACGGCAACGCCGCCATCGCCGGGCACCGCACCACCCACGGTCAGCCGTTCATCGACCTGACCAACTCGAGGTCGATGACCAGATCGTGATCACGATGTTCCACGGCGGCGTGTACACCTACGTGGTCACCGGGTCGGAGGTGGTCGAACCGGCCGATCGGCACGTGCTCGACACCGTCGACCCGACCCGGGCGACCCTGACGCTCACCACCTGCACCCCCAAGTACTCGGCGTCGCAGCGCCTCATCGTCTACGCCACGCTCGCCGACCCGGCGGTGGCTCCGTCCGCAGCTGTACCAGACGGTTCGCTACTGGGGCCAGGCGCCGAGTGGCGCTCCGGCGGGTCCCCTCCCCGGCGATGCCGACGCCGATGTCACGCCGACGGCTTCCACCACCGTCGCCGCCACGACCACGGACGCGGCAACCACCACGACGGTTGCCGCGACCGGGAGCACGGAGCCGCCGAGCACGGCGGCGACCACCACGACCGTGCCGCCGACGTACACGACGGTGACGCCGGGCTCGCTGTACTCGGTGCTCGCCGGCGGAGGCACCAGCGGCGCGGGCGGTGCCGCGGCGTCAGCGACGGCGTCGGCATCGACGGTCGACGTGTTCGGGTCGGCCGATGCCTTCGACCAGGGCTGGTTCCACGACCGCGGCGCGATCGCCCCGGTGATCGCCTGGGCGGCGATCTGCATCGCCGTCGCTGCCGGTGCGTACCAACTGGCCAAGTGGCGGCGCAACGCCATCATCGGCATCGCCGTCGGGGCGGTGCCGTTCGTGATCGCCCTCTACTTCTTCTACGAGAACGTCGACCGCCTGCTGCCGGCGGCGATCTGACCAGGGGAAATGGTCTCCGACCAGGCGGTTTCCTGGCCACAGATTGGCCACACCGTTGTTGCCCATTGATGCCGATTTGGGGCTGTTTCGGCACGCTGTGTGGCCAAATTGTGGCCAGCACCACTGACCTTACGGCACGCCGCTGGCCACTGTCCGAACCACATCAAGCGGTGGAGCACAATGGGTCCACTATGAACCGCAAATCCATCGTCGCCGTTGGCGAGTCATCGCCGCGGCGCTCACATCAAGCGGTGCGCTGGCGTCGACCGTGCCACCAGCCGTGCCGCCCGCTGACCCGGTGGCGCACCTGGCTGAACTGAGTAACGCCGCGGATGTCGGCGGCGACGCCGCCACGCCAGCGAGCTTCTGTCGGGATTCGCCCCCGGAACCGCCGCCTACGTCTACGCCGAAGACCTGGTGCTGCTTTCGGAGTTTGCGGTGGTCGACCCGTCCGCCACGGCCTGCAACTACCGGGTCTCGGACGATTCCGTCGTCGGAGCTGCCGAGTGCCCGTCGTTTGACAACATCACGACCGATTCGGCCGGACTCATCTCCGACTTCACCCGCAACGGGGTGCCAATAGGACAGTTCATCGCGCCGGTCGACCATGTCGAACAGGTCTCGGGCGCAACCGTCACAGTCACGACGTACCGGCGCGGCGACTGGTCGGCCCTGACGCTCGACATCGACAACCGCCAGGGCGAGACGGAGGTCTACGCGGTCGTGCCTGACCTACGTCACCGAGGCCGGACGTCAACTCGATGCTGTGTTGTCGCCTGAGAGTGCGAAGCCAGGCGCTCGCGTAGTCGGCGTGAACGTCTTTGACACGACCGAGCCAGGTACCGCCCATTGCGCGGCGCGCTTCGAGGGCGACGGCTTCACTGAGTGGACAGTCGAAATGCCTCAGATCGTCGGGGCAGCACCTGGCACCACGACGAGTTAGAACGGTCGGTTCGGCGTTTGTCGGTGCGACGTCCTCTCGCAACAGAACCCCGGTCGGGGGGTGCCTGTTGTCGATGGCTTGCGGCGGTGTTGCGCTCGTCCGGTCAGGACTCGAACTGGTCGAAGAACCGGGGCTCGACTGTCACGTCCTCGACCACTCGCTGCGTCGTACGGACGCCAAGTTCGTAGCGACGTAACAGATCGGCCAGCTCCTGGCCGTTGACAAGCTCGATCGGTGGAGCACCGTCGCGGCTGGCCTCTTGCCGCGCCTCGCGGGTGAAGGTGCTCGTTGTGATGAGCAGACCCTTCTTCCCGGCCCGCTATTGCGCCACGGAAGTCGCGGACATCGCTCGCGCCGACGGCGTTCCGGTACCGCTTGCACTGGAAGTGCACCGGGAACGAAACGAGCGAGATCCGCAGGTCACCAACGCCATCGATGCCACCGTCGCCTGCCTTTCCGAGCACCGTGACATCACGGAAGTCCGCCCTTCGCGGAGCACACGCTGAGCAAGTCGCTCAAACACGGCCGGGCTAGTTCGGAGCAGCCGGTCAGCAAGACGTCTTCCAACGCCTGATCGTCGACGATGCCTCATCGTCATCGAGTTCGATCTCAGCCGGGCGGCCCGCAGCGGCATCGCGCTTTCGTGCCTGGTAGTGTTCGCGGTTGTACTCGGCACGCCGCTGCTTGACGCGGGCGACGACCTCCTCGGCCGATCCGATGTCCGACCGGACTCGGTGATCGACCAGACGCCGCGGGCGGAGTTCTCGAGCGCACCGATCAGCTTGAGGCCGTTGCGTGCCCAGGCGAGCCGGTACTCGATCTTCGACATGTGATCGCCCGGCCCCCGCTTGACCGCCTGTTGTTCCTCCGTGAATGCCTCCGCCTTGATCACGTGCTCGACGACCTCGCTGATGGCGCTGACCCACCGAGGTCCTTGATCGCGTTGAGTGTCGGCCACATGAGGTCGAACTGGTTGGGAATGCCGTCGGGCGCGACCACTGCGCCACGGTACGCCGCCTCGAACTAGCTGTCCCGCCTGGTCGCGGTTCGTTCGCGCCGACGTACTCGTCCGACCTGCGCACGTGCGAGGGCGGAGCACACCCGCGTGCACGTTCTGGGGGCGGGCGGTGCACAGACGAGGTACTTGGTCCGCCGCCGACTCGTGTGTCCGAAGACACACTGCGTTTATCTGGTAACCAGGTTTCCTATGCACGCAATCAACTGGTAATTATTTTGCCCATGCACTATCCGACATCCGTCGGGCTGCCCGGAACTTGGAGGGTTCCAATCATGTCCACCACCACCCCCGCTTACGCTCACGTCGAGCCGCGGTACGCCCACGAGAACTACTACGCCCGGATGGCCATCGGCATCTTCATGTCGATCATCGGCACGGCGCTCGCCCTGTCAATCGTCGTTGGCAAGAGCCTGGCAACGACCAAGCCGAAGCGCACCCGCAAGGCGGTGGCGGCATGAGCCCCCGCAAGGCCACCGGCCGGTTCAACCAGGGCTACGGCCGCGACCCGGAGACGGGTCGCTACTACACCGCCGACGACTACGACTTCAAGACGAAGCGCGTCGGGTTCATCGAGAAGCGACTCGCCTTCACCATCGCCATCGGTGCCGCCGTGTGCATCATCGGTGCGCTGTTCGAAGCGATCGGTGGTGGGCGATGATCAAGTTCTTCGGATGGCTCATCGGGCTCATCGTGGTCGGTGTCATCGTCGTCGCGTGGGCGATGCCCAAGGACATCTACACCGCTGAATGGCACGACGGCCAGTGCTACGGATACCACGTCCGCGAGTGGGCCGACGGCATGGTCAAGCAGATCAAGCAGCCATCGTCATCCCCCACTCGTACTGCTAGTTGACGAGGATGACTGACATCGCCGCCGATCCGCTCGACGGTGGTGACCCACTGGGCCGATGTGGCCACCGCCGCAGGACGGCCCGAGATGAGGCAATCACCCAGGCAGTGGCCGCCGGGCACTCTCAGCGGGAGGTGGCCCCGCCGCCGGGCTGACCCATCCCGGCGTCGCCAAGATCATTGCCCGCGCCCACACGGACCGGTAGTGGTTCTCGCCTGGTCCGCAACCTCCTGCGTGCCCCGGCAACGCTGCACCGAGACGCATGCCTCGATCTCGACCCTGCGCCGGTCGACGGTCGCCTTGTTGACGACGCCAGGGATGCGCTTGTGTTGCTCGGTGTGCTGCCTGCCATCGGGTGTGCGCCAGCGAATGCGCCAACCGGTTGGCGTCTCACGGATCGTGCTGCATCGTTCTGCCCCTCGAAAAGGTGGCCATTCTGTGGTCAGCACGCAGCTGATCTGGCCAACTAGCTGGGATGATAGCCACATTCTCTTCTACGAAACGTCGACCGCCTGCTGCCGGCGGCGATCTGACCTGCGCTATCCGGTGCCGAGCCGGACGCGCCTGGAACGGTGGCTGACGAAAAGACGAATGTCGAAACGACCCTCGCCGCCGCCGAGTACCAGTCGGTGATGTCGCTGCCGCCCGGGGTGGCGTCGGCAAGCTCGATGGCCAGCACCCCGCTGCCGTGGTGCAGCAGGTAGACGCGGACGGGCTGGTCGGGATAATCGAGTGCACAAGGCTGGACGGGTCGGTGCCGACATAGATGTCGGCCCACACGCCGTCGGCGCAGCCATCGCCCGTCGTCCCCCCATCGTCAGGTCCATGGCCACGCCGGACAGCCCGCCGACGGAGACATCGTGCCGGTTCGACACTGCGATCGCTTCGTCGAGGTGAGGAACTCGACCAGGCCGTCGAACGTGTTCGGAACTGTCGTCGAGGGCTCACCGTTGCAGTGGCCGGGCGGCACGACGGATGTGTAGACCCCCAGATAGTCGCTCGTGCCGGCGTTCACGCCTTCGAGCGTGCTACCCGGCGGGAGCAGCAGGAAGTTCCCAGGCAGGTCCTCCATGTTCGACCAGCCCTCCGGGACTGAGTACGTGAGCGTTGGCTCGAACATCGTGGTGGTGTACATCGCCGGGATCGAGTGGTCCGAGACAGTGGTTCTGCGGCCCGCCCTCCGGGTTCGGGCAACGTGCTGGCGTCGCCTCGACGGTCGCGGCTGTCGTCGGCTCGGTTTCGACCGCATCGGCGGAGGCGCTCGTGTCGGCAACTGTGTCCAACGTCGTCGCGACGCTGGATGACGCGGCGGACAGACCGGCGAGGAGTGACGCCGACACCCCAGCGGCAAACAGGATGCGGGCACGACGGACCGACATGATTCCCCGATCGCAAAGGTTCGACCGTGAACCGTAATCGGGACCGTGGACACACCTGAGCCCTGCGAGGACCGGGCTGGGCCGGACTGATGCTCGCCGCCTCAGCGGGTATCGTAAGCGTGTCGCTCTGCATTCTCCGGCTGGGCTGTGTTCGGGATCCTGGTCCTGATCGTGCTTGTCGCGGTGTCCGTCTCGGCGCTCGTGACCCGTGCCGAACCGGGCCAGAGCGTGTCGCAGCAGCTCAAGGCGATGTACCTCGGGGTGCGTGAGTCACTTGGGAGAGGCGTGGCCGGGTCCGCGCCCGAGGCCCGACGAGGATAGCGACCAAGGCCGAGCTGTACGAGCAGGCCAAGGAGGCCGGAATCGCCGGCCGCTCGACCATGTTGAAGGACGAGCTCGAAAGCCGCGTCGACGACGAGGTCCTGAGATCCGCCGCCATCTGGTCACTCTGCGTCTGAGCGGCCATCTGGGTCACCAGGTTCTCGATCTAATATCGAGAAGGAGAGTGACCAGATTGCCGTGCCCGAACACCCGTGGCATCGCTGATCGGCGGCGACGGGCGTGGCACGCTTGACGGGTGATGACGACGCGCCACGGATTGCGGTGGTGGGTCGGGCTGGGTGCCCTCGTGGTGGTCCTGCTGGTCGTCGTCGCGTTCGTACTCCACAACCTGGGTGGGGGCGACGGCTTCTCGCTGGTCGACGAGGCGAGCGGCGACTGGGCCTACCTCGCCGTCTTCCTGCTGGTGGTCGGCGACGCGATCTGCCCGGTGTTCCCGGGCGAGACCACGCTCAACGCCGCCTCCACCCTCGCCTCCCAAGGCGTGCTCGACCTCGGCCTGGTGATGCTGATGGGCGCCCTCGGCGCCATCGTCGGCGACTCCGCCCTGTACTGGATCGCCCGCCTGTGCGGGCAACGCTTCCAACCCCGTGTGCAAGCGGCGACGGAGAACCCGAAGGTCAGCGCCGCACTCGCAGTTCCTCGGCTCCCGTGCCCCGGTGCTGCTCGTCGCCGGCCGCTTCGTGCCCGGCGTGCGCTTCGTCGTCAACGCCACCCTGGGCCTGTCCCGTTACCGCTACGCCTCGTTCCTGCTGTGGTCGACGATCGGCGGAACCGTCTGGGCCGTCTACACCTGCGGCCTCGCCTACCTCGTCAGCACGTCGCTCGCCGACTTCCCACTCGCCTCGGTGATCATCTCCGGCCTGATCACCACCGCGGCCCTCGCGGTGATCTTCCTCGTCGTCCGGCGCAGCCGCAACAAGCGCGGCGCCCCGTCCGAGGCGGTCCCCTCCTCCCCCGTCGGCAGCTGACGGAACTGCACCCGTCCCGGATCGGTCAGCGACCGGTGAAGACGGCGTTGCGCTTCTCGAGGAAGGCCGCCCGGCCCTCGGCGGCGTCGCTGCTCGCCCACGCGGCCCGCCGGGCGGTGTCGACCAGCTCGACGACGCCGGGGTCGAAGCTGCTGTGCTCGATGGCGAGCTTGTGGGCGGCGATGGTGAGCGGAGCGAGCTCGGAGATGTCGGCCGCCCACTGCTCGGCCGCGGCGAGGTCGCCGAGGCGGTGGACCACGCCGGCCGCGTACAGCCGCTCGGCGGCGTAGGTCTCGGCGACGAGCAGCATCGCCCGAGCGATCGGCTCGGTGAACGCCCGCACCAGGCGCTGCACGGACCAGTGGTCGACCACCAGGCCGAGCCGGGCCGCCGGGATGCCGATGCGGCTCGCCGGCGTCGCCACCCGCAGGTCGCACACCGATGCGAGTTGCGCCCCGGCGCCGAGCGCCGGACCGTCGATCGCTGCGATCACCGGGACGTCGATCGCGGCCAGCCGCGCCAGCACCCGGCCCAGGGCGCCGGCGAACTCGTCCTCGTCGACGCCGGTGAGATCGGCCCCAGCACAGAACGCCGGGGCGGCGCCGGTGAGCACGATGACGCGGGCGCGCTCGTCGGGGCCGCCAGCGACCGCCTCGTCGAGCGCCTCGTCGAGCTCGCCGAGGGTCGCCAGGTCGACCGCGTTGCGACGCTCCGGACGGTCCAGCACCAGCGTCAGCACCCGGCCCGACCACGACACCCGTACCATGGCCCACGACTCTATGGGCCGGCCTGCGAGCACCGCGATCGACGACGATCCGGTGCGTCGACGGCGTGAACAGGTGCGTCGGTGGACCGCGGCGGCCAGCCGGCTCGGCTACGCCCTCCTCGCCGTGGCCGTGGTGGCCTTCTTCGTCGCCCTGGCCACCGACTTCACGTCGACGATGGCCACGATCGTGATCGGCACGCTGATCGCCGCCTCGGTGCTGCTGGTGCCATCGATCGTCCTCGGCTACGCCATCAAGGCCGCCGATCGCGCCGACCGTGACGACAGCTGGTGACGGCGGGAGCACGACCAGGCGTGGTTACCATCGGGTAGATATGCCCCCTCGCCTGTCCGCCGTCGATCGGCGCGAGCAGCTGCTCGCCGTCGCCCTGAGCACGTTCGCCGGCGCCGGGTACCACGAGACCTCGATGAACGACGTCGCCGACGCCGCCGGAGTCACCAAGCCGGTGCTGTATCAGCACTTCGAGTCCAAGCGTGACCTCTACCAGGCACTGCTCGACGACGTCGGGCACCGGCTCGTCACGGCGGTCACGTCCGCAACCGCGGGCGCCGAAAGCGGTCGCCAGCGCACCGAGCGCGGGTTTCGCGCCGACTTCCACTGGGTCGCCGAGAACCGCGAGGCGTTCCTGCTCCTGTTCGGTGGCAGCTCCCGGGTCGACCCCGAGTTCGCCGAGGCGGTGCGCCGGGTCACCGCGCAGGCGGCCGACGCCATCGCCCCGCTTGATCGACGTCGGCGTCGACGCCGAGGATCAGCTCACGCTGGCCCACGCGATCGTCGGCATGTCCGAAGCCGCCAGCCGGCGCCTCCTCGAGCGCGGCGAGCCGTTCGACGCCGACGAGGTGGCCGCCCAGCTCGGCACCCTCGCCTGGGCCGGTCTGCGCGCCTTCACGCACGCCACGGCCACCGCCGGCGACTGAGTCGGTCGGCGTCGCCGGCGACGGCGCGTCAGCGGGCGACGGCCGGCTCGTGCTGGGCCGGAGCGGTGGCCGAACCGCCGGCGATGCGGCGGTTCGAGGCATCGCTCGCCCAATCCGTCGCGGCACGATGGTGCAGGGCGAGGCAGAGCATCACCATCGCCGGCATCTGGGCGAGGTGGTAGAGCGAGACCGGGTCGAGCCCGACCACACGCGTGACACCCTCCGGCATGGCGCGGATGACGCCGGCCGCGGCGCTGACGACGAAGGCGATCACCATGCTGCGCGCCCGCGGATCGCCCCGGCGCAGCGCGACGATCCACAGGACGACGACCGCCGCCATCGTCACCGATTCGCAGGCGAGGATCGTGGTGACCCCGTAGTGACCGGTGACCGCCAGCGCCGCGTAGCTGCCGAGGCTCACGACGCGCACCCCGGCGAACACGCGGGCCTGTCGAGGCGTGAGCAGATCGGCGACCGTGGCAGCCAGGGTGAACGAGATCGTGACGACGACGACCACGCTGACGAGGGCCCAGGACGGACCGGCCCATCGTTCCGAGCGCACGACGAACCCGTGGTGGACCGCGCCGGCGAGGGCGGCGATCGCCGCGCACCATACCGTCGCCCGCCAGTACCGGTTCACCCCCGGCCGACGGACCGTCGGCAGCAGCGCCAGCGTCAGGAGCCCGAGCGCCAGATCGGTGAGGCTTGGTCCGGGCTGGGTCAACACGGCGGGCCGCTCCCTCGGATCGTGTGGTCGGCGCTCGACGTGAGGTCGCCCCGGCGGCGACCGACCATCACGTGGTTCTGGGGCGCGAAATCGTGCAGATCTGCACGATAGTGCGTGTGGAAATCGTCCGGGGCGCGGGTCAGCGTTGGCGCAGGGCGAGGCCGTGGTAGCTGTCGGCGAACCCGCCGGCGAGGGCCGCGGCGCGGACCCACGCGGCATCGGGCGACGCGGCGAGCGTGTCGCCGTTGACCTTGCGGATCTCGACGGCGCGGAGCGCGCCCGAGTGCACGAGGCCGGCGAGGGCGTCGACCCAGCGGGGATCGTCGAGGGCTGATGCGAAGGTGACCAGGTGGTGCGAGCGGCGATCGTGCCACACGAGCGGCACGCCGTCGGCCAGCACCACGACGGCGGCGCCGATGCGCGCCGGGCGCCCGGCGGATTCCGGCCAGCTCAGGGCGGCCCCGTAGGGCTGCGCCGGATCGGTGGCCGACAGCAGGACCGGCGATGTCGGCTCGGCGGCCAGCTCGTCGGTGCGCCGCGCCGCACGCAGCCGGTCGACGGCGCCCGGCACGGCGAACTGGGCCGCACCGAGCCCGGAGATGAAGTAGCCGCGCCGCACCTGGCCGCGCTCCTCGAGCACCTTGAACACGCCGTACACCGAGGCGAAGCCGCCGACCACGCCCTCGGCGAGCACCGCTTCGCGCGTGACGATGCCGTGGCGCTCGACGAGCTGGGTGGCCGCCGCGTGGGCCGACTCGGTGGCGCTCGGGCGCGGCTCGAGCAGCGACGCCACCAGGCTCCAGCGTCCGGCGCCGCCCGCCGGGCCGATGCGCCCGAGGCGCGTCGGTCGCCCGCGTCCGCGCCCGACGGCCGCCCGCTTGCCGGGCGCTCCGGCGCGCCGTGTCGATCCGGACGTCGTGGCTCGCAGCGCGGCGAGCGAGTCGTTGGTCAGCTCGCCGGCCCACACCAGGTCCCACAGCGCGGTGAGCAGCTCGTCGTCGGTGGGGCCGATCACGCCGGTGCGCAGCTGGCCCCAGAACATCGCCCCGCCGCCCTCGAGCACCGAGCGGATCGACTCGTGGATCGGCTGGTCGGGCCGGTCGACCTGCTCCCAACTCGGCGCGAGCAGCGCCAGCTGGTCGGCGAAGCAGAGGCGCACGCGCCCGTCGTTGGAGCCGATCGCGCCGGCGCCGGCCCACACCACCTCCCCCGACGTGCACAGCTCGTCGAGCAACGCCGGGCGATACTCGGCGACACGGGCGGCGAGCACGTCGCGCTCGAGCGTCGACGCGACGATCGGCGCGCCGGCGAGCACCCCGATCGCCTCGACGAGCGGCTCGGCGCCGCGCCGGGTGGTGCCAACGCCCTGCCACGCCGGCAGGAACGCGGCGAGGGCGGCCTGCTCCACCGGTTCGACCTCGCGGCGCAGCGCGGCGAGCGAGCGTCGGCGCAGTTGACGGAGCACGTCGACGTCGCACCATTCGCGGCGCACGCCGTCGGGGCGGAACTCGCCACGCACCAGGCGCTCGTCGGCCTCGAGGGCGCCGAGGGCGGCGAGGACCCGGGTCTCCGAGATGCCGAACCGGGTGGCCAGGTCGCGCTCGACGAACGGGCCGTGGGTCCGGGCGTAGCGGCCGACGAGATCCTCCAGCGGACGCAGCACCGGGTCGGTGAACACCTGGGGCAGGCCGAGCGGAAGGTTGCAGCCCAGCGCGTCGCGATAGCGCGCGGCGTCGTCGGCGGCGGCGTAGCGCGTCTCCCCGGCGACGACGACCTCGATGGCGCGGCGCTCGGCGACCAGCACGTCGAGCAGCCCACGGGCGCTGGTGCCCGTCTCGACGGACTCCTCACAGCGCAGCGCCAGCTCGTCGAGCGTCAGGTCGCCGACTCGACGCAGCACGTCGTGCAGCTCGTCGCTCGTGCGGGCCCGCCGCCCGTCCGACAGGTGCTGCAGGTCGAGCTCGACATCGGCGAGCACCCCCGGGTCGAGGAGCTCGCGCAGCTCCTCGACCCCGAGCAGGTCGGCGAGCAGGTCACGGTCGAGGGCGAGCGCCGCCGCCCGCCGCTCGGCGAGCGGGGCATCGCCCTCGTACATGTAGGCGGCGATCCAGTTGAACAGCAGGCTCTGCGCCATCGGCGACGGCTTCGACGTCTCGACGCTCACCATGCGCACGGTCCGCGAGCGCACCTGGCCGAGCACGTCACGCAGCGCGGGCACGTCGAACACGTCCTGCAAGCACTCCCGCGAGGTCTCGAGCAGCACGGGGAACGTCGGGTGCTTGGCGGCCACCGCCAGGAGGTCGGCGGCGCGCTGGCGCTGCTGCCACAGCGGCGTGCGCCGGTCGGGACGCCGGCGCGGCAGGAGCAATGATCGACCGGCGCACTCGCGGAACCGCGACGAGAACAGCGCGGTCTGCGGCAGCGTGGTGACCACCAGCTCCTCGATGTCCTCCGGGTCGATCTGGAACGCCTCGACCGGCACATCGTCGGCGGCCTCGGGGAGGCGCAGCACGATCCCGTCGTCGCCCCACATCGACTCCACCGGCATGTCGTAGCGGTCGGCGAGGCGGCGCTCGATGGCCATCGCCCACGGCGCGTGCACCGGCGTGCCGAACGGGCTGAGCACGCACACGCGCCAGTCGCCGATCTCGTCGCGGAAGCGCTCGACGACGATCGTGCGGTCATCGGGCACGACGCCGGTCGCCTCGGCCTGATCGTTGACGTATTGCAGGAGGTTGCGCGCGGCGAACTCGTCGAGCCCGTGGTTGTGCGCGGAGGCGATCGAGGGCGACGCCCTCCGAGACGCCGCGCAGCTCACGCACGAACGCCCCGAGCGCCCGGCCGAGCTCGAGCGGGCGTCCCGGGCGGTCGCCGTGCCAGAACGGCATCTTGCCCGGCTCGCCCGGTGCCGGGGTGACCGTGACCCGTTCGAACGTGATGTCCTCGATGCGCCAGGTGGAGGCGCCGAGGAGGAACGTCTCGCCCGGGCGGCTCTCGTAGACCATCTCCTCGTCGAGCTCGCCGACGCGCGTGCCATCGGGCAGGAAGACTCCGAACAGCCCGCGGTCGGGGATCGTGCCGCCCGACGTGACGGCGAGTCGCTTCGAGCCGTCGCGGGCGCGGAGGCGGTCGTTGACGCGGTCCCACACGAGGCGCGGGCGCAGCTCGGCGAACTCCTCCGACGGGTAGCGGCCGGCGAGCATCTCCAGGGTGTTGCGGGCGAGCTCGTCGGACAGGTCGGCGAACGGGGCGCTGCGCCGGACCATCCCGACGAGGGCGTCGAACGTCGTGCCGTCGGGGGGCTGCGCCGAGACGTGCGCCACGACCTGCTGGGCGAGGACGTCGAGCGGGTTGCGCAGGTAGTGGGTGTGCTCGATCTCGCCGTCGAGCATCCGGCGCGTGACGACCGCGGCCTCGAGCAGGTCGCCGCGGTGCTTGGGGTAGATCGTGCCCTTGCTCGGCTCCCCCACCTGGTGGCCGGCGCGTCCGATCCGTTGCAGGCCGCGGGCGACGGCGCCCGGCGACTCGACCTGCACGACGAGGTCGACGGCGCCCATGTCGATGCCCAGCTCGAGGCTGCTCGTGGCGACGATGGCACGGAGCTCGCCGCGCTTCAACTGGTCCTCGACGACCACGCGCTGCTCGCGGGCGAGCGAGCCGTGGTGCGCCTTGACCAGCTCGAAGGTGGTCAGCCCGGTCTCGGGATCGACGCCGATGCCCTCCTGGGCGGCCAGCTCGTTGAGCTTGGCGGCGAGGCGCTCGGCCTGGCGGCGGCCGTTGCAGAACACGATCGTCGAGCGGTGGGCCAGGATCTGGGCCAGGATGCGCGGGTAGATCGACGGCCAGATGCTGCGTGCGCCGCGGCACTTCGGCGATGTGGGCGGGACCGCTGTGCAGGCCGTCCGGTGCCGGTGCGGCCTGGCCGAGGTCGCTCATGTCCTCGACCGGGATGACGACGTCGATCTCGAGCGTCTTGGAGATGCCGGCGTCGACGATGGCGACCTCGCGGTGGGTGTTGGGCGCCGACCAGCCGCCGAGGAAGCGGGCGACCTCGGCGAGCGGGCGCTGCGTGGCCGACAGGCCGATGCGCTGCGGTGAAGCCGCCGTGATCTCCTCGAGGCGTTCGAGCGAGAGTGCGAGGTGGGCGCCGCGCTTGGTGGGGGCGAGGGCGTGGATCTCGTCGATGATGATGGTGTCGACGCCGACGAGCGTGTTGGCGGCATTGGACGTCAACATGAGGTACAGGCTCTCGGGCGTGGTGATCAACAGGTCGGACGGGCGGCGGACCAGCTTCTGGCGGTCCTTGGCCGACGTGTCGCCGGTGCGCATGGCGACCTCGGGCAGGAAGAACGGCACGGCGGCCGCGTCGGGGTCGCTCGCCGCCAACCGCTCGGCGGCCAGGCCGATGCCGGCGAGCGGCGCCCTCAGGTTCTTCTCGACGTCGAAGGCCAGGGCGCGCAGCGGGGAGATGTAGAGCACCCGAGTGCGCCGGCTGCGGTCGTCTGGTGGCGGGCTCGTGACGAGCCGATCGATCGACGTGAGGAAGGCGGCGAGGGTCTTGCCGCTGCCGGTGGGCGCGCAGATGAGCGTGTGCCGCCCGGCGACGATCGGCGGCCACCCCTCGATCTGAGCTCGCGTCGGGACGGGGAACGACGCGCCGAACCAGGCCCGCACGGCGGGCGAGAAGGCCTCGAGCACCGGATGATCGGCGATGAGGGGAGGCTACCGAAGGGGTGTCACCGGGTTACCGGCGATGGAGACGTCCGCGGGCGAGCCCGCCGGGCGACCATCTGTTGCGTGCGAGCGACGAGGCGCCAGCCGAGGAGCGGTTAGCAGCGGCCTGCGTGGCCGGGGAACGCAACGTCGTTGCGGTGAGGCAGTGCGCGCTGGCGTGCGAGCGACGAGGCGCCAGCCGAGGAGCGGTTAGCAGCGGCCTGCGTGGCCGGGGAACGCAATGACCGTCAGCCGAGCAGCTCGTCGGCGGTGATGCGACCGTCGCCGAGCTCGACACGGCGGGTGAGCCTGACCTCGGCGAGCAGCGAGCGGTCGTGCGAGACGAGGAGCACCGTGCCGCCGAAGGCGTCGAGCGCCACCTCGAGCTGCTCGATGGCGGGCAGGTCGAGGTGGTTGGTCGGCTCGTCGAGCACGAGGACGTTGACGGCGCGAGCCATCAGCACGGCGAGCGACGCCCGCGTGCGCTCACCGGGCGACAGGGTGTCCGCCGGGCGCAGCACGTGGTCGGCGACCAAACCGAACTTGGCGAGCAGCGTCCGGGCGTCGGCGGCGTCGAGCGTCGTGGCGTCCTGGAACGCACGCAGCAACGATTGCGGCCCGACGAGCTGATCGCGGGCCTGGGCGATCTCCCCGAACACCGCGCCGGGCCCGCGCGTGACGGTGCCGGTGGTCGGATCGAGCGTGCCGAGCAGGGCGGCGAGCAGGGTCGTCTTGCCCGAGCCGTTGGGGCCGACGAGGGCGACGCGTTCGCCGGCGCCGATCGTGAGGTCGATCGGTCCGAGCGTGAACCGCCGCTCGGGCGTCACGCGTTCGACGACGAGGCCGGTGCAGCGGGCGACGACGTCACCCGAGCGCGGCGGCGGTCGGCAACTCGAGGCGAAGCGACCACGGCACGCGTGGCTTGTCGACCACCTCGAGGCGTTCCATCGAGCGTTCGGTGCGTGCCGCGCGGTCCGGCGAGCTGCTCGGTCTGGTTCACGGCGAAGTGGCGGATGAACTTGTCGGTCTCGCCCGAGTGGCGCGCCCGCGAGAGGCCTTGCGTCGCCCACTCGCGCTCCCGCTGGGCGCGTGCGGCAAGACCGGTGCGCTGGGTGTCGTAGGCCTCGAAGCGCTCCCACGCCAGGCGTTCGGCGGCGGCGCGCTCGTCGAGGTACGCCTGCCAACCGCCGCCGAACCGGGCCGCCCGATGGGTGAACTCGTCGATCTCCACGACCGCGGTCACCGTGCGGGCGAGGAAGGTGCGGTCGTGGCTGACGAGCACGAGCGCCCCGGGCACACCGCCGATCCACCGCTCCAGACGAGCCAGGCCGTCGAGATCGAGGTCGTTCGTGGGTTCGTCGAGCAGGAAGACGTCGAAGCGGGCGAGCAGCAGCGCGGCGAGTCCGGCGCGCGCCGCCTCGCCGCCCGAGAGCGTCCGGGTCGGCTGGTCGAGCACCGCCGGCGTCAGGCCGAGGTCGGCCCACACCTCACCGACGCGCGCGCGTCGAGGTCGGCGGCGCCGAGGGCCAGCCAGCGGTGGAGGGCCGTGTCGTAGCGGGCGTCGGCGTCGGGCTCGTGGGCGGCGAGCGCGGCGGTGGCGGCATCGAGCTCGGCGTTGGCCGCGGCGACGCCGGTGCGACGCTCGAGCAACGCACGCACCGTCTCGTCGTCACGGGCGAGCTCCTGTTGGAGGTATCCGACGGTGGCGGTCGGCGGGGTCAGCTCGACGCGGCCCCGCTCGGGGGCGATCTGCCCGGCGAGCACCTGGAGCAACGTCGACTTGCCGACGCCGTTCGGTCCGACGAGCCCGACCCGGTCGCCGTCGGCCACGGTGAGGTCGACGGCGTCGAGCACGACGTGGGGACCCCGGGAGACGTGCAGGCCGCGGGCGCGGAGGGGGGCGGCGGCGGGCATGCGACCAGTCTGGCGGCGAAGACACCCGGGAGCCGTCGGGGTTCCAGCGGTAGGATCGGTGCATGCCGATCCCCGGTGAGCACCACCCGGCGTTCGAGGAGTACTGCGAGTGCATCTTCGAGCTCCAGGAGGACGACGTGGACGTCATCCAGGCGCGGATCGCCGACCGGGTGCAGGTCAGTCGCCCGGCGGTGAGCGAGATGATGCGCCGGCTCGAGACCGAGGGTCTGATCACCACCGACGCCGGCATCCATCTCACCGACGCCGGGCGCGCCCTCGCCGAGCGGGTGGTGCGCCGGCACCGCCTGGCCGAGCGCTTCCTCACCGACGTGCTGCAGCTGTCGTGGGCCGAGGCGCACCACGAAGCGGGGCGCTGGGAGCACGTGATGAGCCTCGCCGTCGAGCAGGCGATGGACCGCCTCCTCGGCAGCCCGACCACGTGCCCACACGGCAACCCGATCCCGGGATCCGACTACGTCGAGCCGTCGGCCACGCCGCTCGCCACCGTCGTCGTCGGGTCGAGCTTCACGGTGCGCCGGATTCCCGAGGAGCTCGAGTTCACACCCGGGTTGCTCGAGTTCCTCGAGCAGTCCGAGCTGGTGCCGGGCAGCGAGGGCACCGTCACGGCGGTGTCGCCCGACGGCACGTTGACGCTCGAGATCGGGGGCCACCACGTGGGGGTCGGGGCGTTCGCCAGCGCTCGCATCCTGGTCAGTGCGTGAAGCCCGGCGCGTTGCGACGTCCCGTCACCACCACGGCGCTCGTCGTCGGATGTGTCGCGCTCGGGCCGGGTGCGCGACCACGATCGACAGCTCCAACACCACCGCCCCGGCGAACACCACCACCACGGTGTTCGTGCCGACGGGCACCACCGGCCAGCTGCTGGCGCAGATGCTCGGTGAGCTCGGCGGGTTGAGCGAGGCGATCGTCGCCAACAGCCACCAGCGCGACATGATCGATCGCGTCGACGCGTTGTGGAGCGCGGCCAGCGGCGAGGTCGCCGTGCGTCCAGCCGCGCCTGCTGCCCGAGTTCGAGGCGGCGATCGGCCTCGCCCACCTCGGCGTCGAGCGCCGCCGTCCCGCCGACGCCGACAAGGCCTTCCTCAACCTCACCGCCCTCGTCGCCGCCCTCCCCACCACCCCGCCCACCAGTCCCCCGCCGACCACAACCTGATTTCCACAAGCAAAATCGAGCAAGCCCGCTCGATTTCGCGGCCCAGAATCGCGTGCCCGCCGATCGGGACGCCGTCGCTACTCTGCGCCGGTGCCTCCCGCCTCCAACCTCGTCGGCTTCGCCGGCACGGCGCTCGTGCTCGTGCTGATCCCCGGGCCGAGCGTGATGTTCGTGATCAGCCGCGGAGTGGCGCTCGGGCGGGTCGCCGCGCTCACGACGGTCGTCGGCAACGCCGCCGGCTTCATGGTCAACGTCATCGCGGTGTCGGTCGGTCTCGGCGCACTGATCATGCGCTCGGTGGCGGTGTTCAACGTGCTCAAGCTGGCCGGTGCGGCCTACCTGGTGTACCTCGGCGTGCAGGCGATCCGTCGCCGGCGCAAGCTGGCGTTGGTGATCGACGCCGCCACCGCGCCGCGCCGCTCCCGGCGGATCTTCGCCGAGGGCTTCGTCGTCGGCATCAGCAACCCCAAGACGATCGTGTTCCTGGCGGCGATCCTGCCGCAGTTCGTCGCCCCCGATGCGGCCCCCGCCGGCCTGCAGATGCTGGTGCTCGGGGGCGTGTTCGCCGTGATCGCCCTCGTGTGCGACAGCATGTGGGCGCTGGCGTCGGGCACGGTGCGCCATCGCCTGGCGGCGTCCCCACGGCGGCTCGAGCGGATGGGGCTCGGCAGCGGCGTCGTGATGATCGCTCTCGGCGCCCGGCTGGCCGTCGCCGGCCGCGCCGACTAGACTAGGCGATCACGCGATTCTGGGGCGCGAAATCGAGCGCGCGCGCTCGATTTTGCTTGTGGAAATCGGGACTTGCGCCGGGTCAGAGCCAGGGGGCGCGGGTGGGGGGCATGGCGCTGGTGCCCTCGGGCGTCGGGACCACGCCGAGCACCTGGTGCACCGAGATCCCTCCGTCGGTGAAGCCGAGCACCGACCCGGCCATGTACAGCCGCCAGATCCGCGCCGTGGCGAGGTCGGCGGCGGCGACCGCGTCGTCCCAGTTCGCCTCCAGGTTGCTCACCCACGCCCGCAGCGTGCGGGCGTAGTGCTCGCGCAGGGACTCGGTGTCGCGCACCTCGAAGCCGGCGCGCTCCATCGCCAGGACCGTGTCGCCGACGTCGATCAGCTCGCCGTCCGGAAAGACGTATCGACCGACGAACGAGTGCCGACCGAGCCGCGACCCGCCCACCGACGAGATGGCGTGATTGAGCAGACGCCCCGTCGGCACCAGCGCCGCACGGAGCACGCTGAAGTACTCGTCGAGGCGCTTGGAGCCGACGTGCTCGGACATGCCGATGGAGCTGATCGCGTCGAAGCGCTCACCGCGCAGCTCGCGGTAGTCGAGCAGCCGGATGTCGACGCGGTCGTCGACGCCCGCGGCCTTGACCCGCTCACGGGCCAGCTCGGCCTGTTCACGACTGACCGTGATGCCGACGACCTCGGCGTGGTACCGCTGCGCGGCGTGGATCGCCATCGAGCCCCACCCGCAGCCCACGTCGAGCAGGCGCACGCCGGTGCGCTCGTGGAGCCCGAGCTTGCGGGCGACCAGGTCGAGCTTGGCCGTCTGGGCCTCGTCGAGGGTGGTGTCGTCGTCCACGAAGCGGGCGCAGGAGTACACCATCGTCGGCCCGAGCACGATGCGGTAGAAGTCGTTGCCGACGTCGTAGTGGTGCGAGACGGCCTCGGCGTCGCGGCGGAGGCTGTGGCGCCAACCGTTCAGGTGGCGCACCTCCTGGGGCGGCGGCGGCAGCGGTCGGCCGAGCACGCCCAGGCGGCGGGCGGCGCTGAACCCCTCGCGGGCCGCGGTCAGGGCCGTCCGTACGTCGAGACCGCGGTCCTTCGGGGTGGCGTCGCGCACCGCCTCGATCAACGACACGATCTCGCCGTCGGCCTCGATCTCACCGGCGACGTAGGCCCGTCCCAGCCCGAGCTCGTTGGGGCACCAGAGGATCCGGCGCAGCGCGTCGGGCGAGAGGATGCGCAGCGTGCCGACCACCGGTGTCCCCGCCTCCGGCGCGATGACGCTGCCGTCCCACATCTCGATGCGCACCGGCAGCGCGCCGCCGAGCAGCGCGTCCACCAGCGGCCGTGCGACGTCGGCGGCAGGCGGCAAGCAGGTCGGCCTGCGTGGCCGGGGAACGCCGTGCGGTCACACACCCTCCGCGAGGGGTGCCGGCAACGCCTCGGCGTGCACGATCGTGAGGTGCTGGGTGGGACGCGTAAGCGCAACATACAACGCGCGCAACCCCTGGATCTCGGACTCCACGATCTGCGCCGGCTCGACCACGACGACGCCGTCGATCTCGAGGCCCTTCGCCACGCTGATCGGCACCACGGTCACCTGGCCTTCGAGGCCGGCGGTCGTCGCGCGACCGTGCGGGATGCCGGCGGCATCGAGCGCCAGCGCCACCTCGTCGACCATCGTGTCGGCGGCGATGACCGCCACGCTCGGGACACCCGCGCCACGTCCGTCGTCGAGCATGGCGACGGTGGCCGCCGCCACGGCGGCACCGAGCGCCTCACGAGAGTCCGCGGCGACCACCCGCGGCGACGACTCGCCGACGCGCACCGCCTGCGGCGGTCGCAGCCCCGGCGTCGCCGCGTGCATCACCCGATCGGCCAGCTGCATGATCTGCGACGGGATGCGGTAGCCCACCGACAGCCCGACGACGCGGGTCGCCTTGTCGGGCAGGTGGCGGGTGACGTCGCTCCAGTCCGACGGCGCCCACGCCCCGGTGGCCTGGGCGAGGTCGCCCACCACCGTGAGCGACCCGTTGAGCGAGCGGCGGGCCACCATGCGCAGCTGCATCGGCGTGAGGTCCTGCACCTCGTCGACGACGATGTGCCCGTAGGTGCGGATCTCGTCGGAGTCCCCGACCTTGCCGTTCCTGCTCGGCACGGGGCCGAGGGCCTCCCGGGCGTCGTCGAGCAGGGCGACGTCGCTCGGCGTCCAGCGCACGTCGTCGACGCTCTCCGAGCGCTCACGGCGGAGCAGGTCGATCTCGTCGTCCGACAGCACGTGGCGCCCGGCCAGGCGCAGCAAGGCGCTCGAGCCGAAGAGGTCGTGGAGCAGCTGCGCCGGTGTGAGCACCGGCCACATCCGCTCGAGCGCGGCGCGGACCTCGGGCACGCCCCACAGCTCCCGGCGCAGCTCGGCCGGCGTCACCTCGGTGCCGCGCCACGAGGCGGCCAGCGCCGTGAAGAACTCGTGCTCGACGAGGCGGCGCCCGGAGTTGTGCCGTCGCGCCCGGCGTGCCACCGACCTGACGATGCGCGCCGACTCCTCGACCCCCAGGCGCAGGTAGCCGGTGCGGAACGGCACCGTCAGGTCGCCCGACAGCGCCCGCTCGCGGTCGCCGACGGCCCGGTCGATGACCTCGGCCATGCGGACGTCGCCCTTGACCCGACGCGTCGCCTCGCTCTCGGCACCGCGTGCGTCGGCGGTGGACGCGAAGGTGACGTCGGGGACGAGGTCGGCCAGCACGACCTGCTCGACGCCGGCCTCGCCGAGCGAGGGCAGCACGCGCTCGATGTAGCGCAGGAACACGCGGTTGGGGCCGACGACGAGCACGCCCTGGTCCTCGAGCGGGAAGCGGTACGTGTACAACAGGTAGGCGGCGCGGTGCAGCGCCACGACCGTCTTGCCGGTACCCGGCCCGCCCTGCACCACGAGCACCCCGGCCTGGTTGGAGCGGATGATCTCGTCCTGCTCGGCCTGGATGGTGGCGACGATGTCGCCGAGCGTGCCCGTGCGTCCGCGCTCGAGCGCCGCCAACAGCGTCGAGTAGCCGCGCAGCGCCGGGCGGCGCGAGATCTCGTCGTCGTCGCTCAGCCCCTCGTCGTGACCGACGCCGAGGTGCCCGGCCCCGAACAACTCGTCCTCGATCCCGAGCACCTTCTGGCCCTCCACCGAGAAGTGGCGGCGGCGGGCGAGCCCCATCGGCTGACGCCCGGTGGCCCGATAGAAGGGCTCGGCGACCGGCGCCCGCCAGTCCACCACGACCGGTTCGGAGTGCTCGTCGGCCACGGCGAGGCGACCGATGTGGAAGCTCTCGGTGGCCGGCTCGTCGGGTGACCCGGGGCTCTCGACGAGTCGGTCGATGCGGCCGAACACCAACGCCGCCTCGCCGAGGTCGAGGTCGTTGAGGCGCTTCACCAACGCCTCGTCGAAGGCGTTGCGCTCGAAGCGGGCCTGCATCGTGCCGCCCATGTCGGGCTGGTTGAGGTCCCGCAACCGCCACGCGGAGGTGCGGGTCGATTCGAGGCACTCGTAGGCGTAGTCGACGTACGCCTGTTCGGTTTCGAGCTCGGGATGCTGCTGCGTCATGGCGAAAGGACCGAATTTCGGCCACGACACTCTATCGCCGCGGGTCCCGCCACCGCCCGCGGACCACGCCCCGCCGCAGCGTGTCGATACCCTCGGCTCGCATGGACGAACGTGGCGACGATGCGCCGCGAACCCGGTCGCGGTCGGCGTTCCTGGAGGCGGCGATGTCGCGGCCGGCGCCCCACACGCCCGTCTGGTTCATGCGTCAGGCCGGTCGCAGCCTGCCCGAGTACCGGGCGATCCGTGGCGAAGGCTCGATCCTCGACGCCATCAAGCGTCCCGAGACGGCGGCGGAGATCACGCTGCAGCCGGTGCGCCGCTACGGCGTCGATGCCGCGGTGCTCTACTCCGACATCATCGTGCCGGCCCACGCGGTCGGGTTCGGCGTCGACGTGGCGCCGGGAACCGGGCCGGTGGCCGAGCGCCCGCTGCGCAGCCGGGCCGACCTCGCCCGGCTCCGCCCGCTCGAACCGGACGACATCGACTACGTGATCGACACCGTCGCCGCTGGTGCGCGAGGCGCTGCCGCCCGACGTGCCCGTGCTCGCCTTCGCCGGGGCCCCGTTCACCGTCGCCAGCTACCTCGTGGAGGGTGCGCCGAGCCGCGACTACCGCCACACCAAGGCGCTGATGCACCGCGACGAGGCGCTGTGGCACGAGGTGCTCGACGTCCTGGCGACGCTCGCCGTGGCGTTCGTGCGCTTCCAGCTCGACGCCGGAGCCGGGGCCTTCCAGCTGTTCGACTCGTGGGCCGGCGCGCTGTCGGCGGCGGACTACGAGCGTTTCGTCCTTCCCCACTCTCGTCGGGTGTTCGCCGACCTCGCCGTGTCCCACCCGGATGCGCCGGGGATCCACTTCGGCATCGGCTGCGACCACCTGCTCGAGTCGATGGCAGCGGCCGGCCCGCAGGTGATGGGCCTCGACTGGCGCACCACGATCACCGACGCACGCACGCGCCTCGGCCCGAGCGTGGCGATCCAGGGCAACCTCGATCCGGCGCTGGTGCTCGCCGGCCGTGACGTGGCGCTCACCGGCACCGCCGCCGTGCTCGCCGACAACGCCGGGCGCCCCGGTCACATCTTCAACCTCGGCCACGGCGTGCACCCGGCGTCCGATCCCGACGTGCTGGCCGCGATCGTCGACGCCGTGCACGGGGTTGGTCGATGAAGCCAGCGACCGGTCGGCGTGCTCGTGATGGCGTACGGCACGCCGCGGAACACCGCCGAGATCGAGCCGTACTACACCGACATCCGCCGCGGCCGGCCACCGAGCGCCGAGCAGCTCGCCGAGCTCACCGGCCGGTACGCGGCGATCGGCGGGCTGAGCCCGCTGCACGAGCGCACCGAGGCCCAGCGCGACGCGATCGCCGCCGCCCTCGAGGAGCGGGCGCCCGGGCGGTTCGTGGTCGAGCTCGGCATGCGCCACGCCGCGCCGTCGATCGAGCGCGGGGTCGATGCGCTCGCCGCGCGGAACGTCGACCGGATCGTCGGCCTGGTGCTCGCCCCGCACTACTCGACGATGTCGGTGGCGATGTACCTCGAGCGGGCGGCCGGTGCGGCCGCGGCGCGCGGCATCGGCTTCGTCGGGATCGAACGATGGGGTCTGCTCGACGCCTACGTCGCCTTCCTCGCCGGACGCGTCCGCGACGCCGTGGCGACGATGCCGGTGAACACCAAGGTGGTGTTCACCGCCCACTCCCTCCCGACGCGCATCCTCGCCACCGGCGACCCCTACCCGCACGAGGTGCGGGCCACGGCATCGGCCGTCGCCGTCGCCGCCGGTCTCGGTCGCTGGAGCGGGTGGTCCGCGGCCTGGCAATCGGCCGGACGCACCGCCGGACGCGTGGCTCGGCCCCGACATCCTCGAGGTCATCGACGACCTCGGGCCGGCCGAGCACGCCGACGGGCTGTTGGTCTGTCCCTGTGGGTTCGTGGCCGACCACCTCGAGGTGCTCTTCGACCTCGACGTCCAGGCCGCGCCAGCGCGCCGAGGCGGCCGGGCTGGTGTTCGCCCGCACCGCGGTCGTGAACGACGACCCCGGCGTGACGAGCGCACTGGCCGCCCTCATCGCCGCCAACCATGATGGCGTTCCCCGGCGTGCGGTCGTCGTCGTGGGCGGCGGCATCGCCGGCGTCACCGTCGCCGAACGGCTGTCGGCCGCGCTCGCGCACCAGCTCGCCGACGGCGCGATCACCGTCGAGCTTCTCGACGACGGCGCCCAGCCCGGGGGCAAGCTGCGCACCACGCCGTTCGCCGGCCGGCCGGCGGTCGACGAGGGGGCCGACGCCTTCCTCACCCGGGTGCCCCACGCCAGCGATCTCGCCGCCCGTGTGGGTTTGGACCGGTCGCTCACCTCACCGGTGACCGGCGCCGCCTTCGTGTGGCACGGCCGCCTGCACCCGATCCCCGACGGGCTGGCGCTCGGGCTGCCCGGCCGCGTGGTCCCGCTCGTCACGAGCCGCCTCCTCAGCGCTCGCGGCATCGCCCGCGCCGCCGTCGAGCCGCTGTTGCCGCGCCGGCCGGACGGCGACTCGGTGGGGCGTCTGGTGCGCGGCCGCTTCGGCACCGAGGTGCACGAGCGCCTGGTCGACCCGCTGGTCGGGAGCATCTACGCCACCGACACCGACCGCTTCAGCCTGGCGATGGTGCCCCAACTCGCCACGCTGGCGCGTCGACGCAGCCTGTTGCTCGCCGCGCGCGCCACCCGATCGAGAACCGTGTCGACCGGGCCGGTGTTCGCCGCACCGGTGGCGGGCATGCAGCGGTTGGCGACGGCCGCCGCTGAACGGGCCGCGGCCGCCGGCGCCGTCGTGGCCAGCGGGCGCACGGTGCGCGTCGTCGCCGCCGACGGGCCGCGGTGGCGCGTCGACGACGAGCCGGCCGACGTCGTGGTGCTCGCCACCCCCGCCGCCATGACCGCTCCCCTCGTCGGCGATGCCGCCCCCGATCTCGCCGCCCGCCTCGGCGCGATGGATCACGCCGACGTCGCCATCGTCACCCTTGCCGTCGACGTCGAGTGGCCGGCCAGGCTGCGTGCGCACAGCGGCTACCTCGTGCCCAAGCCCGACCAGCGGCTGGTGACCGCCGTCTCGTTCGGCTCGCAGAAGTGGGCCCACTGGCGCGGCGAGGGCGAGGTGCTGCGCGTGTCGATCGGACGTGACGGCCGGCCCCTCGGCGACGCCGACGACGAGGCCCTCGTGGCCGCGGCGGTCGACGAGGTCGGCGCGTCACCTCGGGCTCGACCTGCAGCCGACCGCCGTCGCGCGTGACCCGGTGGCCACGGTCGTTCCCGCAGTACCGCCCCGGCCACCTCGGCTGGCTGGCCGGCGTCGACGCCGCCACCCCGCCCGGGTTGTTCCTCACCGGCGCCAGCTATCGCGGCATCGGTGTGCCGGCGTGCATCGCCGACGCCGAGCGCACCGCCGACGGCGTGCTCACCTACCTCGCGGCACGGGGTCGGGATCCGCTCGAGCCGTCACCGCACGCGGACCTGCGCCGGGATACCCTTGCGCCGTGATGCGGACCAACCCGAGAAACGTGGCTGCGGCGCTCGCCCTGGTCGTCGGAACGTGCGTCGCCGGCACCGCCGCCCACGCCGCCGGAGCCCATCGGGCCTCGGCACCGCCGTCGAGCCCCCCGGCCAGCACGCGGTCGCCGAACCGCTGCAGGACTGCGAGACCGCCGGCACGTTGCCGGCCGAGCCGACCACCACCACGACTCCCGATCCCACCGCCACCACCGACCCCTCGGCCACCACCACGACCACCACGTTGGTGCCGCTGCCGATCCCGGTCCCGCCCCCGCTCGACAACGACCCCGAGCCGCAGCAGTACTTCGGGCGCCTGCAGATCCCGGCGATCGATGTCGACTCGCCGTTCCTCGAGGGCATCCGCCTGTCGACGCTCGACTACGGCCCCGGCCACTGGCCGTGCACGGCGATGCCCGGCGAGCTGGGCAACGTGGTGGTCGCCGGCCACCGCACGAGCCACAACGCCGACTTCCGTCGCCTCGACGAGTTGCAGCCCGGCGACGAGGTGATCTTCGACATGGACAACTCCGACGGGATCCCGACGGCGAGCGTGGCCGACCCCGACGGCGTCAGCGGCGTGTACGTGTACCACGTGAGCTCGGTCGAGATCGTGCCCGCCCGATGCCATCTGGATCGTCAACCAGGGCTACCGCCACGAGGCCACGCTGTTCGCCTGTCATCCGCCGGGCTCGGTGTCGGAGCGCATCGTCGCCCACCTCGACCTCTTCTCGGTCAACGGTCGAGCCGGCGCCGGTGCCGCCCGACCCGCCGCGCACCACCACGACGCTGGCGCCCGAGACCACCACCGCCGCTTGACGCGGCGAGCGCTCGTCGCAGTCGCGGCGGGCCTCATCGTCGCGCTGTCGCTGCCTCCGTGGGGCTGGTGGCCGCTGTCGTTCGTCGGCATCGCCCTGTTCCAGTGGGGCGTGACGAGCCACGGGTACACGCCGTCGCGCCGGGCGAGCTTCGCCCTCGGCTTCCTGTTCGCCCTCGCCTGGCTGGCCACCGGCACGGCCTGGATGTGGCAGCTGTCCGCGCCGGGCTACATCGCCGCCAACGTCGTGTACGCGGCGTGGCACGGCGTCGCCGAGCTGACCGTCCCGGCACGCAGGCGCGCCGACGACGACCGGGCGGTGCGGTGGTCGGTGGTCATCCGCCCGCTCGCCCACACGCTCGTCGAGGCGTTGCGGTTCTCGTTCCCGTTCGGCGGCGTGCCCCTCGCCAGCCTCGGCATCGCCCAGGCGGCCGGACCGTTCGCCGCACCCGCCCGCGTCGGGGGCGTGATCCTCATCACGTGGGTGGTGCTGCAGCTCGGCGTCGCCCTCGGCGCGCTCGTCGAGTCGCGACGCGTGACGCGCGGTTCGCCGGGACGCACCGCCCTGGCTCGCCGCCGTGGCGCCGCTCGCCGTCACCGCCATCGCGCTTCGTCGCTCCGAGTGGCCACGACACCGGCGAACACATCGAGATCGCCGCCGTGCAGGGCGGCGGCGAGCAGGGCACGAGCGCCCTCGACGTGCCCAGCCGACTGGTGACCGAGCGTCACCTCGACGCGACTGCGTCGATCGAGCCCGACGCCGACCTCGACCTCGTCGTCTGGCCGGAGAACACGATCGACGTCGTCGACTTCGACGCCAGCGCCGAGCTCGCCGCGGTGACGGCCCAGGCGCGCCGACTCGGTGTGCCGATCGCGGTCGGGGTGACCGAGGACGTCGCCGGACGGCCGGGGCGGTTCACCAACGCCCAGGTCGTGGTGACGCCGTCGGGCGAGATCGTCAGCCGCTACGACAAGGTGCGCCGGGTGCCGTTCGGCGAGTACGTCCCGCTGCGCGGCCTGTTCGAGGCGCTCGGCGCGCCCGTCGACGAGGTGCCCCACGACGCCATCGCCGGCCGGGGTCCGGCGGTGCTCGACGTGCCGGTGGGCGTCGGCACCGACGACGCACGAGTCGACCGCCTGGCGGTGGTGATCTCGTGGGAGGTGTTCTTCGGCGGGCGCGTCCGCGAAGGCGTTCGCGACGGCGGCGGGCTGATCCTCAACCCCACGAACGGGGCGAGCTACACGCGGCACGATCGTGCAGACGCAACAGGTCGCCTCGAGCCGCCTGCGCGCCATCGAGACCGGGCGCTGGGTGGTGCAGGTGGCTCCCACGGGGTTCAGCGCCTTCGTCACGCCCGACGGCGACGTGATCGAGCGCACGAGCGTCGGTGAGCGGGCGGTCATCCGCCACGCCGTCGCCCTGCGGTCGGGACGCACGTGGTACGTCACGCTGGGCGACCTGCCGTTCGTCGTGCTGCTGCTCGTGGCGTTGGTGGTCGCCGAGCTCGGCTACCACCGCCGTCGCTCGTCACAGCGTCGCCGTCAGCGTTCGAGCAGGAGCGTGACCGGGCCGTCGTTCACGAGTGACAGCCGCATCTCGGTGCGGAAGCGCCCGGTGGCGACGGTCGCCCCGAGCCGCGCGCAGGCGGGCGACGACGGCGTCGACGAGCGGCTCGGCCTGCTCGGGACGGGCCGCGGCGATCCAGCTCGGCCGCCGGCCGCCGGACGCGTCGCCGTAGAGCGTGAACTGGCTGACGACGAGGATCTCGGCGTCGAGGTCGGCCGCCGAGCGGTTCATCACGCCGGCGTCGTCGTCGAACACGCGCAGCGTCCACAGCTTCTCGGCGAGCTTCGTCGCCACGGCCTCGTCGTCGGTGTGGGTGACGCCGACCAGCACACACAGGCCGGGCCCGATGCGGCCCGTCTCCGCGCCGAACTCGCCGTCGGCGCCGCGCACCGTGACGCCGGCCTCCGTGACCCGCTGCACCAACGCGCGCACGGCCGGCATGCTCGCACGGACTGCCAGCGAACTCCCAGCCAACGGCCAGCCACCTTCACAGGACCGCCACGTTGGATGGGGAGCCATGGAGCAACGAAGCCAACACGCCACGACACGCGCACCGGCGGTGCGCCGCACCGCCACCGGAATCCTGCTGTTCGCCGGGCTCTCGCTGGCGGGCGCCGGCGCCGGATTGGCCGAGGCGACGACCACGCCCGACGGCTCGGCGCCGTCGACGACGGTGGCCGACGACAACGCGGCCACCGACACCACCGACGCGTCCACCGACACGACGACCGCGCCCGACAGCAGTTCGGGCACCCCCGGCACTGCCGCCGTGGACACGACGAGCAGGACCAGCACCAGGGCTGGCCCGTGCACCACGGGGGGCCGGGCGCAACCCGGCCGCTGGCACTGCGTGGCGCCGGCGCCCCCGAGCGCGACCGACGGGTCCGTCAGCGGCGCGCCCGGCGCGGGCACCGCCAACTCCGACACGACCGACACCACCGACAGCAGCGAGGCGACGCCGGACACCACCACGGCGACGACCGGCGCCTCGGGCTTCGCCGCCGTGACCCCGACCACCGAGCCGACCGACGAGTCGACGACCACCGACAACTCGGCAACGGACGATGCCGCCGCCACGACGGCTGAGGGCGCGACGATCGGCGAACGGCGACGCCGAGCGGCCGTGCCCGCCGATGATGGGCCAGCCGGGAATGCCCGGCTGGCCCGAAGGCCGCGGCGGCCCGACCATGCCGGGCGGTCCCGGTCGACCGGGGATGCCCGGTCGACCGGGACCCGAAGGCGGGTCACCACCACCATCACCACCACCGCTGGCCCGGCGACGGCCAGGGCAACGGCGCCGGCACCGGCACCGGCACTGCATCCGGCTCGGCGACCGCCCCGGGCAGCGCCGACACGACGCCAGACAACAGACACGACGGGCGACACGTCCGCCTGAGGGCGCGGCCAACGTCGGCCATCTTTCGGACACCAGTGTCCGAAAGGTGGCCGACGTTGCGCGTGCGGGCCCCGATTACCGGCTGGTAACACCCCCGGTAGCCTGCACGGCGATGTCGGACCGCCCGCTGCGCCTCGCCTACTTGACGTACCGGGGCAAGCCGCACGTCGGCGGCCAGGGCATCTACACCCGCCACCTCACCAAGGCGCTGGTCGAGCTCGGTCACTCGGTGGAGGTGTTCAGCGGCCAGCCCTACCCGGTGCTCGACGAGCGCATCGTGCTCCACGAGCTGCCGAGCTTGGACCTGTTCAACGACCTCTATCCCGGCCGCTTCCCGGCGTACTGGGAGTTCAAGCGGCGCGAGGACTTCCTCGAGGTCGCCCAGTTCTGCACCGGCACGTTTCCCGAGCCGCTCGCCTTCAGCTACCGCGCCCTGCCGCGAGCTGGCGCCGCGGGCCGGCGAGTTCGACCTGGTCCACGACAACCAGTGCCTCGGCTACGGCATCCTCGCCATCGAGCGGCGGATCCCGACGATCGCCACGCTCCACCACCCGATCACCCGCGACCGCATGCTGGAGATGGAGCGGGCGCCGAACGGGCGCAAGCGGCGCGCCGTCGGGCGCTGGTACTCGTTCGTCCGGATGCAGGGGCGGGTCGCCTCACGACTGCCGCGGATCGTGGTGGTCAGCGAGAACTCGATCGCCGACATCCACACCGACATGGGCGTGCCCCTCGATCGCATGCGCCTGGTGCCCGTCGGCGTCGACCAGGAGCTGTTCCGGCCGCTGCCGGAGGTGCGCCGCGTGCCCGGTCGGCTGATCACCACCGCGTCGGCCGACGTGGCTCTGAAGGGGCTCGCCCACCTGTTGGAGGCCGTCGCCAAGCTGCGCACCGAGCGCGACGTCTCGCTCACCATCATCGGACGTCCGAAGGCCGGTGCGAGCATGGACCTCATCGGGCGCCTCGGGCTCGGCGGGTGCGTGTCGTTCGTCTCCGGTGTCACCGACGAGCGGATCGTGGAGCTGTACGCCGAGTCGGAGCTCGCCGTGGTGCCGAGCCTCTACGAGGGGTTCAGCCTCCCGGCGATCGAGGCGATGGCCACCGGTACCACCCTCGTGGCGACCGACGGCGGCGCCCTGCCCGAGGTCACCGGCCGGGACGGCGAGACGGTGCTGCAGTGCCGCGCCGGCGACTCCGACTCCCTCGCCGACGCGATCCGCCGCGGCCTCGACGATCCCGAGCTGTGCGCCCGCGTCGGCGCCGCCGGACGTCGCCGAGTCGTCGAGCGCTGGACGTGGCGGCGCTGCGCCGAGCTCACCGTCGAGCAGTACCGTGAGGTCTTGGCCATGCCCCAGAACCGGGTCAAGGCGCGCCGCAACGGCCGGTGACCCGATGCTGACCATCCGCTTCGACCGCCTCGCCGATCTCGGGCTGCGCCCGGGTGGGCTGGTGCTCGACGCCGGGGCCGGGTTCGGCCGACACGCCTTCGAGTGTCCGCGGCGCGGCTTCCGCGTGGTCGCCCTCGACCATGCCGCCGACGAGGTGACCACCACCCGTGCCACCTTCGCCGCGATGGCCGAGGCCGGCGAGATCCGGCCCGGCGCGTTCGTCGGCACGCTGCGCGGCGACGCGACCGCGCTGCCGTTCCGCGACGGGTCGTTCGATGCCGTCATCACGTCGGAGGTGCTCGAGCACATCCCCGACGACACCGGGGCGCTCGCCGAGGTGCACCGCGTGCTGCGGCCGGGCGGGATCCTCGCCGCCACCGTGCCCACGTGGCTGCCCGAGAAGATCAACTGGATGCTCTCCGACGACTACCACGCGCCGGCCGCGGTCGGTGGGCACGTGCGCATCTACAGCGCCACCGAGCTGAAGGCGAAGATGCGGGCGGCCGGATTCTGCAACGCCGGCAGCCACCACGCCCACGCCCTGCACTCGCCGTACTGGTGGCTGAAGTGCGCGGTCGGCGTCGACCGCGACGAGCACCCCTTGGTCGCCCGCTACCGGCGCTTCCTCGAGTGGGACATCACCGCCCGGCCGCGATCGACGCAGGTGGCCGAGCGGGTGCTGTCGCCCGTGCTCGGCAAGAGCTTGGTGCTGTACGGGGTCGCCGCATGAACGACGTGGCACTCCGATGACTGTCGCGCGCTCCGGCTGCCTGGCGTGTTGTCGGAGGACCAGCTGCGCCGCAGTGCCGACCACCTGGCATCGCTGCAGCTGCCGACCGGCATGATCCCGTGGTGGCCGGGCGGCCACTGCGACCCGTGGAACCACGTCGAGGCGGCGATGGGGCTCGATGCGTCCGGCCGCCACGACGAGGCGTTGGCGGCCTACCGCTGGTTGGCCGCGACCCAGCTCCCGAACGGGGCGTGGCACAACTACTACCGCAGCGACGGCTCGGTCGAGGACTCCAAGCTCGACACCAACGTGTGCGCCTACGTCGCCACCGGCGTGTACCACCACTGGTTGAGCACCGGGTCGCGCGAGCACGTCGCCGAACTGTGGACCACCGTCGAGCGCGCCCTCGCCTGGGTGCTCAGCCTGCGCCGCGACGACGGCCTGGCGCTGTGGGCGATCGAGGCCGACGGCACCCGGCCGTGGGGCTACGCCCTGCTCACCGGCTCGTCGAGCATCGCCCACGCCCTGATGTGCGGCGCCCGGCTCGGTGCCCTCGTCGGACGCCGCCGACCGAGCTGGGAGCGGGCCGCGGTGCAGATGCGCCGATCGATCGCCCACCACCCCGAGCGCTTCGAACCGAAGTCGCGCTGGGCGATGGACTGGTACTACCCGGTGCTCAGCGGCGCCCTGAGCGTGAGCGCCGGCAAGGCGCGCCTCGCCGACGGGTGGGACACGTTCGTGATGGAGGGCCGCGGCGTGCGCTGCGTCAGCGACGAGCCATGGGTGACGGCGTCGGAGACGGCCGAGTGCGCGCTCGCGTTCGCCGCCATCGGCGACTTCGACACCGCCGTCGACCTCGTGCGCTGGACCGGCGATCACCGCCGGGACGACGGCGCCTACTGGACCGGCATCGTCCACCCCCAGGGCGTGACGTTCCCCGGCGACGAGCACACCTCGTACACGGCTGCGGCGATCATCCTCGCCGTCGACGCCATCACGGCCACCACCCCGGCCGCTCGCCTCTTCCGCGCCCCCGACGACTTCGCCTGATTCGGGCGATCTGGTCACCCACAGTCTCGATATCGAGAATCTGGGTGACCAGATCGCCGAACGAGACGCAGAGTGACCAGATGTGCGGCGGTGCGCCTGCGAAGCTGCCGCCATGCGTCGCCGCCTGCTCGACAACCCGATCGCCCGCACCGTGTTGAGCGTGTGGGCCTGGCTGGTGCTCGGAGTGGTGGTGACCGTGTGGGTGCCGCTCGTGGCCCTGGTCACGCTCGTCACGGCGCCGTTCGATCCTGGGCGCTACGCCGCCGGCTGGCTGTTCCGTCGCCTCACCGTGGTGCACCAGGTGCTCAACCCGCTGTGGCGGTTCCGCCGGCACGGCACGTTGCCGCCCGACCCGCGGCGGCCGTACGTCGTGGTCTCGAACCACGAGAGCATGGTCGACATCCTGCTGATCTCGCACCTGCCGTGGGAGATGAAGTGGCTGGCGAAGTCGGACTTCTTCGCCTTCCCGGGCATCGGCTGGATGATGCGCATGGCGCGCGACATCCGTCTGGTGCGCGGGGACTCCGACAGCGTGGCCGCGGCCATGGCCGAGTGCGCCGACCGCCTCGCCGCGCGGGTGTCGGTGATGATCTTCCCCGAGGGCACCCGGTCGGCGAGCGGCCAGTTGGGCCCGTTCAAGGACGGGGCGTTTCGCCTGGCGATCGAGACCGGCACGCCGATCCTGCCGCTCGCCGTGCACGGCACGCGCCCGGCGTTGCGCAAGCACGACTGGCGCTTCGGCGTGTCCGACGCCGACGTCTATGTCCTCGAGCACGATCGACACCAGCGGCCTCACCCGCCAAGACGTCCCGGCGCTGCGCGAGCGCGTCCGCGACGTCATCGCCGCCAAGCTCGTCGAGGTGAACGCCCTGCCCGAGTCGCCGCGGCTCACACGATGCGGCGTAGGACGCGCAGCGAGCCGGTGGCGGCCACCTCGGCGAACCGGCCGCTCGCCAGCGCCGGCAGGTAGATCCGCTCGTAGGGCGGCCGCCCGCCGTCGGCCGGGTCGGCGAAGACGTCGTGGATCGCCAGGGTGCCGCCCGGCGCGACCTTCGGGGTCCACCCCTCGTAGTCGTCGATGGCCGGCTGCACCCCGTGGCCGCCGTCGATGAACACCAGCGCCGCCGACGCGTCGGGCCAGTGCGCGGCCACCGCCGACGACCGGCCGACGACGGCGACGACGTGCTCCTCGAGCCCGGCATCGTGGAGGGTGCGCCGGAAGAACCCGAGGGTGTCCATCCGGCCGGTGTGGGGATCGACGACCGTCGGATCGTGGTGCTCCCACCCGGCCTGGTTCTCCTCCGAGCCACGGTGATGGTCGACGGCGAACACGACGGTCGCGGCGGCGCGCGCGGCGGCCGCCAGCCACACCGTGGAACGCCCGCAGTAGCTGCCGATCTCGATGAACGGTGCGCCGGGCACGGCCGACGCCGCCGCGAGCGCGGCGTCGTGCAGCGCGTCGCCCTCGTCCGCCGGCATGAACCCCTTCGCCCGCAAGCGCGTGCTCACGCCAGTCGTCTGTCACCCGTCGGAGGCTACGAGAGCGCCCCGGCGCGCGGCATCCGGTCTACGGTGCACGACGAATGTCTCCCGTCGACGACCTCGTGGCGCTGCTGGCGCTGGAGCCCATCGAGGTCAACATCTTCCGTGGGCGCTCCCCCGACGACGAGCGCCAGCGGGTGTTCGGCGGTCAGGTGGCCGGCCAGGCTCTGGTCGCGGCGAGCCGCACGGTCGACGAGCCGCAACGCCACGTCCACTCGCTCCACGCCTACTTCCTGCGCCCCGGCGACCCGGCGGTGCCGATCCTCTACGAGGTCGACCGGATCCGCGACGGGCGCAGCTTCACCACCCGACGCGTCGTCGCCATCCAGCACGGCCGGGCGATCTTCAACCTGCAGTGCAGCTTCCACATCGCCGAGTCGGGCCTCGACTACCAGGTGGACGCCCCGCACGACTGGCCCGACCCGGAGACGCTGCCCGACTGGCACGAGCGCCTGGCTCCGTACAAGGACCAGATCGGGGCCGACTACGACCGGCCCCGCCCGATCGACCTGCGCTACGCGTCCGGCGACCCGATGCAGCGCAAGGGCACCAGCGCCCAGAGCCAGGGCGTGTGGCTGCGCGCCAACGGTCCCCTCCCCGACGATCCCGTGCTCCACGCCTGCGTCGTCACCTACGCCAGCGACATGACGCTGCTCGACACGACCGTGCTGCCGTTCGGGCGGGCGTGGGACTCGCCCGGCATGCGCATGGCGAGCCTCGACCACGCGATGTGGTTCCACCGACCGTTCCGCGCCGACGAGTGGCTGCAGTACGACCAGCGCGTCTTCAGCACCACCGCCGCACGCGGTCTGGCGGGCGGTTCGATCTTCACCCGCGATGGCCGCCTGGTGGTGAGCGTGGTACAAGAGGGGTTGATCCGCGTCACCTGACCGGTGGCGCGCCAGCCGACCGGGCGGAAGGGAGTGACCGATGAGGTGGACTTCGAAGATCGGTGTCGGCGGCAGCATCCTGACGTGCGCCGCGCTGACGCTGGCGATCGCTGCGCCGGCGTCGGCCACCGGACCGCGCACCGCACCCGCGCCGGCGGCACCCGCGGCGACCCTCACCAACGTGGTGGCGGCCGACGGCGCCGTCGACATCGTGTGGCGTGCCGACGACCCGGTGCCCTACGTGGTGGAACAGGGGGGCGACGTGCTGCGCCTCGCCGCCGACGGCACGCTCACGTCGGCGCTCGTACCTGGGCGACATCGCCAGCGTCGGCGGCGAGCAGGGTCTGCTCGGCCTCACGTTCACCGCCGCCGGCGACCTCGCCTACGCCGACTTCACCGACCTCGACGGCAACACCAACATCGTCGAGCTCCCGGTGCTCGCCGACGGCACGCTCGACCGGGGCCAGATGCGAACGCTCCTCGAGATCGACCAGCCGTACGCCAACCACAACGGTGGCGACGTGGACGATCGGACCCGACGGGATGCTCTACATCGGCATGGGCGACGGCGGGTCGGGCGGCGATCCCGAACGGCGGGCGCTCGACCTCAGCTCGCTGCTCGGCAAGCTCCTGCGCATCGATCCGACGCCGTCGGCCGACCTCGGCCTACACGATCCCGCCCGACAACCCGCTACGTCGCAACCGACGGCGCCCGCGGCGAGATCTGGTCGATGGGGCTGCGCAACCCGTGGCGCTACTCGTTCGACTCGGTCACTGGCGACCTGTGGATCGCCGACGTCGGCCAGAACGCCACCGAGGAGGTCGACGTGGCCGCGGCCACCGGCGGGCTCGACGCCGGCAAGGGGGTCGACTTCGGGTGGAGCGCGTTCGAGGGCAACGATCCCTACAACGCCGACCAGTCCGCGCCCGACCACCACCCGCCGATCTACACCTACCCGCACGGCCCGCGCTGCTCGATCTCCGGTGGCGTCGCGCGCCCGTGGCGCCGGCGCGGGGGCGCTCGACGGGTGGTACGTGTTCGGCGACTACTGCACGGGCGAGGTGATCGTCCTGCCGGTGAGCGGCGAGGGCGACGCCATCACCGTCGGGCCCGAGAGCGTGGTGGCGACCGGGTCGTCGGTCACGGCCGTGCGCACCGCCCCCGACGGCACGATCTACGTCCTCGACGACAACGGGGTCAACACGCTCACGACCGCCTGACATCCCTCATCGGAGTGTTGGAGGCACCCCCGTCGCGGCGCCGCGCACTCGGACGCGCTTCAACACTCGGATAGGAGACCGGTCAGCCGACGCGGGTGAGCTCGATGCTGCGGCTCGCCGGGTCGGCGCGCACGAGCCGGGCCCGCACGGCGTCGCCGGGGCTGACCCGGTGGGCCGGCAGACGGGCCAGCACCGCCGGCTCGGAGAGCTGCACGAGCGGACCGCGTTCGTCCTCGTCGACGATGACGCCGTCGAACACCTCGCCTTCGCGACCCGACAGGAGCACGGCCTCGGCGAGGTCGAGCACCGCCTTGTCGACCTGGTGGCCGAGCTGGTCGGCCCGCGCCATCACGGCGGGGAGTTCGTGGTACGCCTGCTCGACGTGCTCGGGGACGGCGTCGCCGTTGGCCACGGCGAGGGCCCCGGCGATGACGTAGCGGTCGGCGAGGCGGCGCAGCGGCGCCGTGGCGTGCACGTAGGTGGCGGCGATCGCGGCGTGCCACGGTCGCGCCGCGTCGGTGTAGGGCTGGTACGAGGCCGCCCCGCCGGAGCGACGCACGGCGAGCAGGAAGGCCGCGGCACGCGGGTCGTCGCGCGGGAGCGAGCGTTCGAAGCGGGCGAGCGACATGTCGGCCGGCCAGTCGAGGTGGAACGCCGTCGCGGTGTGGCGGAGCCGTCGCAGCGCCGAGTCGGGCACGTCGGCCATCACCCGGAACAGCCCGGTCCGCGCCGCCAGCAGGGCGTCGGCCACCGCCAGGTTCGTGGCGAGCGACATGCCGGCGTTCTGGTCCTCGCTCTCGAGGCGGGCCTCGAACCGCAAGGTCCAGCCCTGGTCGGTGTGGGTCAGCTCCTGCTCCGGGAACTCCACCCGCGGCGCGCCGCGTCGATCCTCGGCCAGCACGATGCGCCGGGAGAGCTCGGCGAACCCCGGGATCGACGCCGCGTCGATGGCGTCGTAGGCGAGCTTGGCGCGACTGTGCACGACCGCGCGCTCGACGCCGTCGAGGTGCACCGTGCCGTCGGCGGCCGACGCGCACCGTGAACACCACCGCCGGCCGTGGTCCGTCGGGCAGCAGGCTGGCCGCCGCTTCGCACAGCGCCGGTGGGTACAGCGTCGAGCGCCGGTCGGGCAGGTAGATCGTCTCGCCCCGCGCGCCACGCCTCGTGGTCGATCGGCCCACCGGGGTCGACGAAGAAGTCGACGTCGGCGATGGCGTAGTGCAGCACCAGGTCCCCACCCTGCGCTCCGGCGGCGGCGTCGATGAAGAACGCCTGGTCGAGATCGGTCGACCCGGCCGGGTCGAGGGTGCGAACGCCCACGACGTGCGATCGACGTGGTCGCGCCCGGGCCGACGACGCGCCGCGTCGTCGGCGGCGGCGAGCACGTCGGCGGGGAACGCGCCCGGCACGTGGAACTGCGCCCGGATGGCGTCGAGGCCTGCTTCGATCGGGCCCTCGACGGTGCCGCCTGGCTCGGCGGGTTGCACACGGACGCTCATCGCCGGGCCACCTGCGCCATCACGTCTAGCGCCGCGCTCCCATGAACATCCCCTTGAGCGCTTCGTAGTGCTCGATCACGTGACCGGCGCCGAGCACGACGGCCTCGAGCGGCGCGGTGGACTGGCGCACCGGCACCCGCGTCTCGCGCTCGATGCGCTCGCGCGAGGCCGCGTCAGCAAGCCGCCGCCGCCGACGAGGTACATCCCCCGGATCGAGGAAGTCCTGCGACAGCTCCGGTGGCGCCTTGGCGAGGCAGCGGATCACCGAGGCCACGAGCGACGACACGACGTCCTCGATGGCGAAGCGGATCTCCTCCGGGCTGAGCACCACCGTCTTGGGCAGCCCGGTCATCAGGTCGCGTCCGCGCACCTCGGCCTGACGATCGTCGCCGCTCGGGTCGGCCGAGCCGATCTCCATCTTGATCTCCTCGGCGGTGCGCTCGCCGATCGCGATGCCGTGCTCACGCCGGACGTAGCTCTGGATCGACGGCGTCGATGTCGAACGAGCCGATCCGTACGGCCTCGAGCGCCACGATGCCGCCGAGCGAGATGACCGCGGTCTCGCTGGTGCCCCCGCCGATGTCGATGACCATGTTGCCGACCGGCTCGTCGATCGGCAGGTCGGCACCGATGGCCGCCGCCATCGGCTGCTCGATGAGGTTGGCGTCGGCGGCGCCGGCGCGCCGGGCCGCGTCGGTGACGGCGCGCCGCTCGACCTCGGTGATCGCCGACGGCACGCAGATCACCACCTTCGGTCGCGTGAAGCGGCTGACGCCGACCCGCTGCAGGAGCAGGCGGATCATTCGCTCGGTGATCTCGAAGTCGGTGATCGCCCCGCCGCGCAGCGGGCGCACCGCCACGATGTAGCCGGGCGTGCGGCCGATCATCTGCCACGCCTCGTGGCCGGTGGCGAGCACCTCGCCGGTCTGCTGGTTGAGGGCGATGACCGACGGCTCGTTGAGGACGATTCCCCGGCCCTTCATGTACACGAGCGTGTTGGCGGTTCCGAGGTCGATGGCCAGGTCACGGGCCATCGGGTCGCTCCTCCTCGTCGGGCTCCGCCGACGCGTCGCCCGCCTCGTCGTCGAGCTGCTGCACCTGGTTGACCACCGGGCGCCGGGCCTCGGGCGACAGCGCGTCGATGTGACGCTGGAACGTCTCCACGCCGTCGGTGTTGCGGCGACGGGCGAGGGCGATCAGCGACCAGACCGATCACGACGACGACCGCGCCGAGGATGACCCAGATCACGATCGCGGAGCCGACGCGGTCGCTGATGGGCTGTGCGGCGGTACCCCAGTCGGCACCGTCGGCCCACGTCTCGTGCTTCCAGATCGGTGCCGAGGCCTTGAGCTCGTCGATCGCGAAGCGAGCGGCCTCGAACGCCTGGTCGCGGTGCGGCGCCGACACCACGGCCACCACGGCGCACTCGCCGACGGCCAGTGCGACCGGTGCGGTGGAGCAAGGCGACGCGTCCGACCGCCGGCCACCGCTCGCGCAGCACGGAAGCGATCTCGGCGAAGCGGGCGAGCGACGGCGGCCTCGTAGGCCTCGTAGACGAGTTGCTCGACGCCGTCGCGGCCGTCGGCGTGGTCGCGCACCGTCCCCTGAGAACAGCACGACGGCACCGCAGTCGGCACGGACGGCCCACTCGTACGCACCGGCGACCGGCAACGCGTCGTCGCCGAGCGCAAGCCACTCGTCGGTCGGGCGGGGCGTTGAACACGGAGGCATCGTAGCTGGCGTCGTCTCGCCGCCGGTGCCGCCGGATGTGCCCGATCGACCCCGTCGCGGTGCGTCGTGCGACGCTACGGCCGCGGCGGCCATCAGTAGATTTGCGATCCTGTGACGAACGGACCGCTGCCCCCGCACGAGCGTTCGTGGCGCCACCCATCCGAGCTGCCGGGGCCTACCGCCGGAGCCGGCGACCCGTGGTGGACGGCTGCTGATCGTGGCTGTCGGCACCGTCGGCCTGGTGCTCGTGGGCGTGCTGGCCCTGACGATGACCCCCGATCGCGCCGACCAGGCCGGCGACGCGGTGGTGACCACCACGCTGGCGCTGCTCGCCCCGTCCGTGGTGACGGGCGACGTCGCCAGCGCACCGCCGGCGACCGTGGACGCCACGATGCTGGCGACCACCACCGTGCTGCTGGCGCTGGGTGTGACGAGCAGCGAGCCACGGGCGACCGTGGTCGCCACGCTCCCGCCCGGCGGCGGTGAGGGCTCGGTACGTCGCCCCGACGTCCGTTGCGTCCAGCACGGCCGCGCCGACGACCGCCGGCGCAACCGCTCACCACCGCCACGCCGACCACGACCGCCGCACCGACCACCGCCGCACCGCGCCTCACGACCGCCGCGCTTCGGCTGGCGACCGCCACGACGAGCGGCTACGCCCCGGCCACCTCCGGCGTCACGGCCGGCTCGGTGCGGATGGCGCCGGACGCATCACCGGCGGGCACCGTCGACACCGTCGCCGACACCGTCGCCGACACCGTCCCGAACGCGTCGTCGACACCTCGCCCGACCACCGACGGCGACGACACCGTGGCGCCCGCCCGGGTCGCGCCCGCCTTCCCGCTCGTGACGCCGGTCGGCCCCGACGGTCTGGCCATCACCACGCACGCGGCCTGCACCTCCTGCACTCGCGGCTCGATGAGCGCCACGCTGCCGTCGGGATCGGTCGTCGGCGTGCAGGTGATCGACCCCGACGGGCGCTTCGTCGTCGTGTCGCTCCCCGCCGACGCCGGCTACTCGGCGATGTCCGTCGCCGACGCGTCACGCGCCCCGGCGTCGATGTCGGTGATGTACGAAGGGGTCTACACCCCGATCGACCCGGACAGCGCCGGCGCATTGTGCACGCCGGAGGCGGCGCCGGTGCTCGACGACCACGGGCAGCTGGTCGGCCTGTGCACGGCGAGCGACGACGGAGCGAGCATCGTCCCCGTCGACTCCCTGCCACCGCTGCCCGCGGCGTCGACCCCGGCGACCGAGCGCGGCGACCACGACGACCGCGTCGTCCACGACCACGCTCGTCACGACCACGACGGTGGCGCCGACGACGGTGGCGCCGGGCACGGCCGCCGCCGGCTGAGCACCGCTAGCGGCGGCGCCAGCGGCGGATGCCGAGCGCCGCGGCCACGAGGGCCACCACCACGCCGGCGACCATCGCGCCGAGCGACAGCTCCTGGCGTCGCTTCGGCGTGATCATGGTCCACCACTTCTCCTCGGTGCCCTCGACGTAGGCCTGCTCGTTGGTGACCGTCGGTGCCCAGCCGGCGGCCTTGAGCCGGTCGTTGGCCACCACCCACGGGGCGCGGGTGTAGCTGCGCAGCCCGGGTGGGATCGGCCCTCGCTGGAAGCGCCACCGCAGCGCGGCCAACACCTCGGCCTGGCGCTCGGGCAGCTGGATCCGTGGCGGCTGGCCCGACAACGCCCGCACCCGCTCGCCGGCGATCCACCCGTCGGGGGCGACGTTGAACACGCCGTCGAGGCGACTCCCGACGGCGAGGGCCACGGCCGCGGCCAGGTCGTCGAGGTGGAGGAACTGCGCCGGCGGATCCTCCTCGGCGAAGCTCTGGCCGAGCCCGGCGGCGAGCGAGGCGGCGAGCTGTGACACGCCCTCGGCGGCCATCGTCACCACCGGTCGCAGCACGGCGACGGTACGGCCCGGGCGCTGGCGGCCGCCACCGGTCGGCCATCGCCTCGGCGGCGGCGACCTGGCGGGCGTACACGAACTCCACGTCGGGGCGCAGGATGGCGTCCTCGGTCAGCGGCACCGGGTTGTTCGGCCACGCGCCGTAGACCATCGCCGAGGACACGAGCACCAGATGTCCGGCGTCACGGTTGATCGCCTCGGCCAGTGTCCGGTCGACGCCCTCGGTGATGTTCTGACGACGGCGGGCGAGGCGGTCGTGGTCGCCCGAACCGAGGTGCACGATCACGTCGACGCCACCGTCGCCGTTGGAGCCGTCACCGGGCGTCACCACCTCGATGCCGTCGTCGTCACGCGCCAGCGCCAGCACCCGGACACCGAGCGGCCCGTCGGCACCGGCGACGAGGACGCGGACCACGGCGAACGACGCTACTGGCGGGCCAGCAATAGCATCGGGTCCATGGCCGACGACGACACGCCGGAGCAACGGCCCGATCCCTTCGCCGGACTGCCGCTGTTCGGTGACCTGTCCAAGGCGCTCGCCGGTCAGGGCCCGCTCAACTGGGACGCCGCGCGCCAGTTCGCCCAGGTCGGGGCCACGGGCGGGGCGCCGGAGGCCAACGTCGAGCCGGCCGTCCGGTTGGCGTTCGACGAGCTCGCCGGGATCGTTCGTCCCCACGTCGCCGATGTCGTCGGTTCGAGCCACGAGCCCGGCGAGGTGCGGGTCGTGACCCGCAGCCAGTGGGCCTCCGAGACGCTCGAGGCGTACCGTCACCTGTTCACCGAGATGGCGACGGCGCTCGGCAGCGCCACCATCCCTGACGAGGAGGCCGCGGCCGACCCGATGCTGTCGATGATGGCCGGGCTGTCGCGAATGATGGCCCCGGCGATGCTCGGCATGTCGGTGGGATCGATGGTCGGCCGGCTCGCCACACGGGCGTTCGGCACGCACGACCTGCCGATCCCGCGCCAGCCCGAGCTCGTGACGCTCGTGCCGAGCAACATCGACGCCTTCGCCGCGGAGTGGGAGATCCCCGTCGCCGAGATGCGGCTCTGGGTGCTCGCCCACGAGCTCGCCGGTGCAACGCTGTTCCAGGCCGAGCACCTGCGGGGAGCGCTGTCGGACCTCGTGCGCCGCCACGTCAGCGGGTTCCGGCCCGACCCCAGTGCCGTCACCGAGCGGTTGACGTCGCTCGACGTCGAGTCCGCCGATCCGCTCGCCGCCATCCAGCAGGCGCTCAGCGATCCCGAGTTGCTCCTCGGCGCCGTCACCTCGCCCGAGCAGCGGGCGATGCGCCCGCAACTCGACGCCATCGTCGCCGTCGTCGTCGGGTACACCGACTGGGTGGTCGACGCGGTGTCGGTCCGCCTCGTGGGAGGCGACGCCCTGCGCATCGCCGAGGCCGTCCGGCGCCAGCGCATCGAGACATCGGCGAGCGACACCTTCGTCGAGCAGTTGCTCGGCATCCGCGTCGGCGAGGAGCAGGTGGCCCGGGGCAAGTCGTTCGCCCAGGGCGTGGTCGACCGCGCCGGGGACCACGGCCTGGTGCCGCTGCTCGAACGGCCCGGACGCGCTGCCCACGCCGGCCGAGGTCGACGCCCCCGGTCTATGGCTCGCCCGCATCGAGGGGTAGCCGCGACCGCTCACGGCGATCTGGTCACCCACGTTCTCGATATCGAGAACGGGAGTGACCAGATCGGCCGATCGAGACGGAGAGTGACCAGATGGCGGCGGGCTAGGCGCCGGACCGGCTGCGCCGGACGGCGACCCAGCGGCGCGGCTTCACGCCGGTCCCCGGTGTCGCCGGGCGGCTCTCGGTGCGCGGCCGCACGAGCAGGTAGATGAGCCCGCCGACTGCACACGATGCCGACGACCAGGGCGCCGATCTGGCCGGGTGGCGTCACGGCGACGGCCACCACGCTCGCCGCCGCCCAGCACAGTTGGAACCTCGTCTCGAAGTTGGCGAGGGCACGACCCCGGTTGGCATGCGGCGCGTCGCGCTGCACCATCGCCTCGAACCCGAGGCGGGCGGTGGCCCCGGCCAGGCTGAGCACGAAGGCGAGGGCGACGATCGCGGCGATGCCGCCGATGGCGCCGGCCGCCAGCCCCGCCGCACCGGCGAGCCCGAGCGAGCCGTAGAGCATCGCCCGCTCGTTGAGCCGACCGCGCAGGCGCGGCGCGGCCGCGTTGCCGGCCATCGCCCCGGCCGCCGCGGCCGCGATGCACGCGACCCAACCAGGCGGTGCCGTTGTCCATGTCCTGCACCCAGAACGCGGTGACGAAGAACAGGAAGCCGACCGACGCCCGCAGCAGCATCATCGCGATCGAGCCCAGCGTCACGCGAGGCGAGTGCACCTCTCGCTCCTCCTCGGCGTCGGGGGCGTTGGTGGCGACCACGTCCGCCGACAGCGAGAACGAGGCGTAGAGGGCGAAGGCGAACAGCATCCCCGAATAGATCATCGTCGCCGTGCCCTTGGCAGTTGCCGAGCAGTTGCAGGATGCCCGCCGGCACCACGGCGGCGAACCCGATCACGCCGGCGATCAAGCCGAGCTTGGAGTTGGCCTCGACGAGATCGCGCTCGGTGCGCACCACCGACGGCACGATCGCCGACTTCGAGACGAGGTACGTCTTCTGCAGGACGAGCGCGACGAACACCAGGGGGAACAGCGCCAACGTGTTGATGGCGAACGCCATCAACACGGCGAGCACGACGCGGCAGCAGGGCGACGATCTGGATCGCCGCCCGTCGGCCGCCGGCGATGCGGTCGAGCACCGGGCCGATCAACGGGGCGAGCACGATGAACGGGGCGAAGCTGATGCACAGGAACAGCAGCACCGCGCCAGCGCGCCTCGGACGGGTCGATGTCGAAGAACAGCGTGTTGGCGAGCGCCACCACCATCACGGCGTCGCCGCCCATCATCGCGGCGTGGGTGATGGCGAGCCGGCGGAACTTGGAGTACGACTCCAGCGGCAGCGCCCGGGCCCGTGGCTGCGTCACGCGGTCCAGCCTACGAGACGCCCCCGTTCAGGCTTGGTGGATCGAAGAAGCCGCGGTGCGCTTTCGACCGCCACGCCCCGTGATCAGGCGCGTTCGTACTTGTAGCCGAGGCCGCGGATCGTCACGATGCGCGTCGGCGCGGCGGGGTCGGGCTCGATCTTGGCCCGCAGGCGCTTGACGTGGACGTCGAGCGTCTTGGTGTCGCCCACGTAGTCGCTGCCCCACACGCGGTCGATCAGCGTCTCGCGCGGCAGCACCCGCCCGGCGTTGGCGAGCAGCATGTGCAGCAGCTCGAACTCCTTGAGCGGCAGCGTGACTGGCTCGCCGGCGACGCGGACCGTGTGCTCGTCGGGGTCGAGCACCACGTCGCCGACGCCGACCGCCGCCGGGCCGAGCTCGCCGGCGCCGTCGCCGGCCGCCCGGCGCAGCACGGCGCGCATGCGGGCGACCAGCTCGCGGATGCGGTAGGGCTTGGTGACGTAGTCGTCGGCGCCGACCTCGAGCCCGACCACCGTGTCGATCTCGGCGGTCTTGGCGGTCACCATGATGATCGGCACCTGACTGCGCTTGCGCAGCTGCCGGCACACGTCGATGCCGGACAGGCCGGGCAGCATCACGTCGAGCAGCACGAGGTCGGGACGCACCTGGTCGAACGTCGTGAGCGCCTCGAACCCGTCGGTGGCGACCACGACGCGAAAGCCCTCGCGCTTCAGTCCGATCGTGAGGGCCTCGACGAAGCTGAGCTCGTCCTCGACCACCAGCACGGTGGGCGTCATCACTGCGCCTCGACCGCCGCCGGGTCGGCGCGGTCGGCACCGGTGTCCGGGTCGAGGCGGACGCGCAGCACGAACGTCGAGCCTTCGCCCTCGCGCGACGACACGAGCACCTCGCCGCCGTGGTTCGTCGCCACGTGGCGCACGATCGACAGTCCGAGGCCGGTGCCACCGGTGTCGCGGCTGCGTCCCTTGTCGACGCGGTAGAAGCGCTCGAAGATGCGCGACTGCTCGGACGCCGGGATGCCGATGCCCTGGTCGGCGACCATCAGCTCGGCGAAGCGGCCCTGCACACTGGCGCGGATCTGCACCGCGACCCCGTCCTCGGAGTACTTCACGGCGTTCTCGACCAGGTTGCCGAGTGCGGAGACCAGCTGGCGGCGGTCGCCCCAGACCTGGCCCTCGCTGCGCCCGTCGAGCACGGCGATCTCGATGCCACGGGCCGCGGCGAGCTGGCGGACGCGCTCGACGCCTTCGGCGACGATGTCGCCGATCGGCACCGCCTCGGTGAGCGGCGACTCGCCGAGCTCGATGCGCGACAGTTCCATCAGGTCGTCGATCGTGCGGGTCACGCGCAGCGATTCGGCGACCATCCGCTCGGCCACCCGCTGCACCACCTCTGGGTCGCTCTCGCCGGAGAGTGCGTCGGCGAGCACGGCGAGAGCGCCGACCGGCGTCTTCAGCTCGTGGGAGATGTTGGCCACGAAGTCGGTGCGCACGGCATCGAGCCGGCGGCGTTCGCTCACGTCCTCGATGGTCGCGACCGCCGAGCCGTCGGTCAGCGGTTCGGCGGCGATGACGACCGAGAGCTCGGGCGGACCGAACAGCTCGAGCGTTCGTCTCGAATCGTGTCCCCCGAGCGCGCCGCGCAACGCAGCGCGGACGGCATCGTCGAGGAGCAGCCCGACGTGGGTGCCGGCGCGTTGGCTGGCCTGCGCGTTGCGGTAGCTCACGGCGCCGTCTCGCGACATCACGACCACACCGAGCGGGAGCTTGTCGACGACCGACGGCCAGCTCGGGCCGGGCGACGGCGGCGGGGCGGGCGCGGAGGCGGGCCGGCCGGGACGGCCTCGTCGGTGGGGCCGAGCGACCGTGGATCCGGCGACGCTCGGCGGCGGCGCCGCCCGGCCCCGGCGACGGCGCCGACGAGGTCGCGCCGCCGGCGGCAGCGACGCCCACACCCAGCGCAACCGTCGCCGAGCCCAGCAGCGCGAGGTTCATGTCACTCCAGGTCGCTCGCCGCCTGGCGCTCGGCGTAGCGCGCAGCACCTTGCTGCTCGGGCGTCCACCCCGTGACGAGGTAGCGCACACGTTCGCCGATGTTGACGGCATGGTCGCCGATGCGCTCGTAGAAGCGGGCGACGACCGCGAGCTGCACCGCCACCTGCAGATCGAGTCGCTCGGCGGCATGGCTGGTGAAGATCGCCTGGACGAACTCACGCTGCAGGTCGTCGAGGTACTCGTCCATGTCGGCGATGGCGGAGGCTCGGGCGACGTCGGCGGCGAGGTACGCCTCGGTCGCCTCTTGGAACAGCTGGCGTGCCTGATCGCCCATCTTCTGGATGAGTCCCGCGCAGGCGCGGATCGAGACGCTTGCCGTAGATGCGGCGCGCCGCCTTGCACACGTTGACGGCGAGGTCGGCCGAGCGCTCGACGTCGGCGATGATCCGCAGCGCGGCCACGATGCGACGAAGGTCGCTGGCGACCGGCGACTGCAGCGCCAGCATCTCGTAGCACCGCTCCTCCAGCTCCAACGCTCTGGCATCGACGGCGTCGTCGGCGAGGATCATGTACTCGGCGCCCTCGAGGTCCTGGCCGAGGAGGATCTCGGTGGCACGCGGGATGCTCTCGGTGACCGCCGCGGCCATGGCGGCGATCTCGTCGCGCAGTTGGTCGAGCTGGGCGTGGAACTCGCTGCGCAGCGACGTGCTCGGCGGGGATTCCGCCGGCTCCATCGCGAACATCTCGTCGGCGCTCATCCGTGCCTCCCGGGGGCTGCGCCCGCCCCATCATCGGCGCGCTCGCTGGCGCTCGCAGCGCCGATCGGATTCGAGACTCATCCGTGCCTCCCGGGGGCTGCGCCCGCATCATCGGCGCGCTCGCTGGCGCTCGCAGCGCCGATCGGATTCGAAGACTCATCCGAATCTCCCCGTCACGTAGGCCTCGGTGCGTTCGTCGCGGGCGGAGAAGATCGTCGTCGTCGGCGCGTACTCCACGAGCCGACCGGTGCGGCGGTCGCTGTCGGGGTTGATCTCGGTGGTGAAGAAGGCGGTGCGATCGCTGACACGCGCCGCCTGCTGCATGTTGTGGGTGACGATCACGATCGTGTACTGCGTCTTGATCTCGCCCATCAGCTCCTCGATGCGCGCCGTGGCGATCGGATCGAGCGCCGAGCAGGGCTCGTCCATGAGGATCACCTCGGGCTCGACGGCGATCGCCCGGGCGATGCACAGTCGCTGCTGCTGACCGCCGGACAGCCCGAGCGCCGACGTCCGCAGGCGGGTGTGCACCTCGTCCCACAAGCGCCGCGCCGCGCAGCGACTTCTCCACGATGGCGTCGAGCTCGCTGCGGCCGCGGACGCCGGCCAGCCGCGGCCCGTAGGCGACGTTGTCGTAGATGCTCTTCGGGAACGGGTTCGGCTTCTGGAACACCATCCCGATGTGGCGGCGGACCTGCGTGGCCGAGATCTCGGGGCCGTACAGGTCGATGCCGTGGTAGGTGATCGTGCCCTCGACGCGGGCGCCGGGCACGGTGTCGTTCATCCGGTTGAAGCACCGCAGCACGGTGCTCTTGCCGCAGCCCGACGGGCCGATGAAGGCGGTGATCTCGTTGTGGTGGATGTCGAGGAACACCTCGCGCACCGCCTTGAACGAACCGTAGAACACCGCCAGGTCGTCGACGTCGAAGACCGGTGGACCGGTGGTCGTCGCCTCGCTCGCCGGCGTGGTGTTGACGGCCAGATCCGGCAGCGCGGTGTCGTCCATGGTGCTCTCAATCCTCGGGGCCATGCTCGTCATGTTGTTGTCTACCGCTCCCTCGACGCGTCCGTCGCTCATCTGCGTCCGTCGCCGAGCCGCGCCGACGTCACCCGGGCCAGCACCATGAACGCGAACGACAGCGCGATCAGGGTGAGGGCGGCGCCCCATGCCCGCTCCTGGGCGACGGGGAACGTGGTGCGGGCGTTGGCGTAGATCTGGGTCGACAACGCGGTGTTGGTGCCGCTGAACAGGTGCCAGTTCGTGTTGCGGGCGGCGCCGATGGTGAAGATGAGCGGCGCGGTCTCGCCGGCGGCGCGGGCGATCGCCAGCAGGCATCCGCTCAGGATTCCCGGCGCGGCGCTGGGCAGCACCACCGTCATCGTCGTGCGGCTGCGCGTGCCGCCGAGCGCGTAGCTGGCGTCGCGCAGGTGCTGAGGCACCAGCTTCAGCATCTCCTCGGTGGAGCGCACCACGATCGGCAGCATCAGGCAGGCGAGCGCCATCGCCCCGCTGAAGGCGCTGATGCCCGTCTTGCCGAGCAGCAGCACCCAGCTGACGTAGATGAACAGCCCCATCACCACCGACGGCACGCCGGTCATGACGTTGGTGAGGAAGCGCAGCAGCCTGGCGAACGGGTTGGTGCGCCCGTACTCGTTGAGGTACACGGCGCCGCCGATGCCGAGCGGGACGGCCATCGCGGTGGCCGCCGCCGTGATCAGCAGCGTGCCGACGATGGCGGCTTTCATCCCGCCGCCCTGGGTGCGGGTGCTGGGCGAGATGTCCTCGGTGAACCACGCCGGGAAGTCGTGGAACACGATGCCGATCCCCTTGCCGACCACGGTGATCAGCACGAGCACCAGCAGCCCGCCGACGACCACGAGCGCCAGCCCCATCAAGAGGGTCATGACGAGGTTCTTGACCCGCCGTCGCGTCGACACGTGGGTCAGCGAGCAGCGGCGGAGCTCCGCCGGGGGCGACACCGAGCACGGCTGTCGTCGCGTCACGCTCGCCTTGCATGCGGCGCGTGCCGCGGTTGACGATCGTCGTGGCGATGAGGTTGACCAGGATCGTGAGCAGGAAGAGCGTCAGGCCCATGGCGATCAGCGCCGAGCGCTTGGCGCCGTCGGCCTCGCCCCACTGGAAGGCGATCACGGTGGGCAGCGAGTCACCCGAGGAGAAGACGTTCAGCGTGATCGTGCCGGTGGCCGAGCCGATCACGAGCGCGGCGGCGATCGTCTCGCCCATCGCCCGGCCGAGACCGAGCATCACCGCCCCGACGATGCCGCCGATCGAGTGCGGCAGGACGGCCCCGGTGATCATCTCCCAGCGCGTCGCCCCGAGCGCCAGGGCGCCGTCGCGGTCGGTCTGCGGAGTCGTCTCGATCACCTCGCGGGACACCGACGACACGATCGGCGTGATCATCACGGCGAGGATCAGCGCCGCGGTGAGGAACGTGCGGCCGCCGGACACGGGGCCGAAGATCCGCCCGAGCACCGGCCAGTCGCCGAACCACCCGTGGATCGTGGCGTAGCGCTGCTGCAGCCAGGGCGCGAGCACGATGATCCCCCACAGGCCGAAGACCACCGACGGCACCACGGCGACGAGGTCGGTGAGGCTCACGAGCGGGCGGCGCAGCCACGGCGGGCGCGACCTGGGTGATGAACAGGGCGATGCCGAGGCTCACCGGCACGGCGACGAGCACGGCGATCGTCGCGGTGAGCACCGTGCCGTAGATGAACGACAGCGCCCCGTAGACGTCGTCGTTGGGCGCCCAGCGCTTCTCGGTGAAGAACGACAGGCCCATGTCCTGCAGCGTCGGCCAGGCGTGGCGCGTCATCGTCACGACGATGAGGGCGAGGATCACCAGGATCGCCGCCGCCGGCGAGCCAGCGTGACCCACCGGAACGCGCCGTCGGCCGGCTGCGCACGCTGGCGCAGGCCGCGGCGCACTTCGTCGGTGGGCGGCGGCGGTCGGCCGGGGTGCTGTGCTCATCGCGGGCGAGGTCCGTTCGTGCGGGTGGGTAGGTGCAAGGGGCCGACGACGCCGGCTGACGAGGTCCGGCGGGCAACCGGACCTCGTCAGCGGAGTAGCGGCGTCGGGTGGGTCAGGCGCCGATCTTGGCGATGTTGGCCATCGCCACGTCACGGATCGCCGCGGGCAACGGAGCGTAGTTCAGCTCCTGGGCCAGGGCCTGGCCGTCGGCGCTCACCAGGTAGGTGAGGAAGTACTGCAGCGCCGCCGCCGTGTCCGCATCGGGCTGCGTGGTGTACACGATGATCCACGTCTGGGCGGCGATCGGGTAGGCATCGTCGCCGTCGGCCCAGCCGGTGAAGAACGTGCCGTCGTCGTTGAGCGTGATGTTCGCCGCGGCCGCGGTCGTCGCCTCCAGCGTCGGGGCGACGAAGTTGCCGGCCTTGTTCTGGACGTTGGCGAAGGTGAAGCCGCTGGCGATGGCGTCGCTCAGGTCGACGTAGCCGATCGACCCCGGCGTGTCGCTGATCAGCTGGGCGACCCCGCCGTTGCCGTCGCCGGCCTGGGTGCCGTCCGGCCACTCCGAGCTCGGCGCCGTAGCCGAGCGTCCACGTGCCGTCACCGCCGGCTCCGACGGCGTTGTCGAGGAAGTGGCTGAAGTTCTCCGTGGTCCCCGAGCCGTCGGCGCGGCGCACCACGACGATCGGCTCGTCGGGCAGCGTGGCGTCGGGGTTGTCGGCGGCGATCGCCGGGTCGTTCCAGTTGGTGATCTGCAGCTGGAAGATCTTGGCGATCGTCGTCGGCGTGAGGTTGCAGCGTGTCGACCCCGTCGAGGTTGTACGACATGGTGATCGGGGCGAGCACCGTCGGGACGTACACGAACTCGCCGCCCTTGTACGTCGGGATGTCCTCCTCCTTGACCGGTGCGTCGGTGCCGGCGAAGTCCTTGAGCTGGGCGGCGAGGTCGCTGCGGCCGGTGCCCGAGCCGCCGCCCGAGTACTCGATCGTGAGGTCGGGCGCCAGCGACTCGAGCGCGGCGATCGCCTCGTTGTAGAAGGCAGCTGGAAAGGTCGCACCGGAGCCGGTCAGCTCGCCCGAGACCGCTTCGAGCGTGAACGGCGGGGCCGGCGACTCCGAACCCGTCGGGGCGGCGTCGGTGCCGGCCGGGGTGGTGGGCGCCGTCGAGGCGAACGCCGTGCTGGCCGTGGCGGCCATGACGATCGCGCCGGCGATGCCGACGAACGCCTTGCGGCGTGATGTGGAGAGGATGTTCACGCGGTGTGATCCCTTTCAGCGGGTGGTGATCAGCGGCCGGGGGGTGAGCCGCTTCGCCGCGCAACCTAGGGAACGGATGTGACGACCGGAATGGACGCGGATGAACGGCAGGTGAACGACAGGCGAAGAATGCGGCGACGGGGCTCGCCGGCACCCGGGTCTGGCGTTCGACGCCCGGACCGTCGCGGCCTCTCAGCTCAGGTCGTGCGCTTGGACTGCTGGCGCTCGACCACCCACCGGTACATGCGCTGACTGGGCGTGCGGCTCGAACGCGTCGAGTGGCCCGACAGCGGACCCAGGCGTCGTCGGGAAGCAGTTCCCAACGCACGATGTCGTCGGCCAGGAGCATCCCGAGCACCGTGTCGAGCCATTCCTGATGCTTCGGGTGCACGATCGGCACGAGCACCTCGACGCGGCGATCGAGGTTGCGCGGCATGAGATCGGCCGAGCCGATGAGGTAGGTCGCCGAGCCGTCGACCTCGCCGTGGGCGAAGCGATAGATCCGGCTGTGCTCGAGGTAGCGCCCGAGGATGCTGCGGACCTGGATGGTGTCGGACAGCCCGGGTACCCCGGCGCGCAGGCAGCAGATGCCACGGATCACCAGGTCGATCCGTGTGCCGGCCTGGCTGGCGCGGTACAGGGCGCCGATCATCTCGCCGTCGGCGATCGAGTTGGCCTTGATCGTGATGTGACCGTCCGGCACCGTGGGCGGCCTCGCGCTCGATCAGCTCGAGGATCCGCGGACGCAGGTCGGTCGGCGCCACCACCAGCGTGTGGTAACGGTCGTCGCGGCTGTAGCCGGTGAGGTGGTTGAACAGCTTGGCGACGTCGGCGCCGGTCTCGATGTCGCTCGTGAGGATGCCGAGATCCTCGTAGACGCGCGACGTGTTGGTGTTGTAGTTGCCGGTGCCGATGTGGCAGTAGCGGCGCAGCTGGTCACCGTCGTCGCGCACCACCAGCACGCACTTCGAGTGCGTCTTGAGTCCGACCATGCCGTACACGACGTGGACGCCGGCGCGCTCCAGTTGCTTCGCCCAGTTGACGTTGGTCGCCTCGTCGAAGCGGGCTTTCAGCTCCACGAGCACCGCCACCTGCACGCCGCGCTCGGCAGCGCGGATGAGCGCCCGGATGATCGGGCTGTCGCCACCGGCGCGGTACAGCGTCATCTTGATCGACTGCACCCGCGGATCGGCGGCCGCCTGCTCGATGAACGCTTCGGTGGAGGTGGAGAAGCTCTCGTAGGGGTGGTGAGCGAGGATCGCCCGGTCGCGCATCACCGACACGATCGGGCGCTCGGCCTCGAGGCCGCTGGCGATGCGCCCCGGCGTGATCGGCGGCCACGGGCGGTCCTTGAGGTCGGGCCGGTCGAGCGCCTGGAGCTGCCAGAGGAACGAGAAGTCGATCGTGCCGCGGAGGCGGTACACGTCGTTCGGGTGCAGATCGAGCTCGCGGACGAGCAGTTCGAGCATCTCGTCGCTGATGGCGTCGTCGACCTCGAGGCGCACGGCGCGGTTGAACCGGCGGCGGCGCAGCTCCATCTCCACCGCCTCGAGCAGGTCGTCCGCCTCCTCTTCCTCGACCGTGAGGTCGGCGTTGCGCGTGACGCGGAACGACGCGGCCTCCTCGATGATCATGCTCGCGAACAAGGATTCGAGATGGGCGATGACGAGGTCCTCCGCCGGCAGGAAGCGCTCGTCGTCGATCGGCACGAGCCGCGGCAGGAGGTCGGGCACCTTGACGCGGGCGAACCGGCGCTCCATCGTCTCCGGGTCGCGAACGAACGCCGCCACCGACAGGGCGAGGTCGGAGATGTACGGGAAGGGGTGGCTGGGGTCGACGGCGAGCGGCGTCAGCACGGGGAACACCCGCTGCTCGTAGACCTCGGTCAACGCCTTGCGGTCCTCGGCCCCGAGCTCGCTCCAGTGCACGATCGACACGCCCGCCTCGGCGAGCGCCGGGCGGAGCTGGTCGTGGTACACGGCGTCCTGACGGGCGACCAGCGCCCCGACGGCGAGGGCGATGTCGGCGAGCTGTTGGGTCGGCCGTGCGCCCGTCCGGCGTGGGCTCTTCGATCTTCGCCGCCACCTGGTCCTTCAGCGCGGCGACGCGGATCTGGAAGAACTCGTCGAGGTTGGTCGTGGCGATCGCGCAGAACTTCGCCCGTTCGATGAGCGGAATGCCCGCCTCGGTGGCGAGGTCGAGCACGCGTTCGTTGAACGCGATCCAGCTCAGCTCACGGTTGATGAAGCGGTCGTCCATAGTGCGCAACTCAAGCAGAACGGCGGCCCCCGTGCGAGGGACCCCGCCCGCGTGCGCCCGATCAGTCCATGTCGGGGATGCCGAGATCCCACTCGAGCGAGATCAGCTCGCGCTCGGCGTCGCGGACCACCCGCTCGCGATTGCGGCGGAATTGCGGGTCGTCGCGCGGCAACAGCACGAGGCGAGCGAGCACGCGGGCGCGGAACTCCTCGAGCACCGTGCGATCGCCCCAGTCGCCGTACACCTCCCAGTGAGGTGACACCGGACCGAGGTAGACGATGCGGGCGTGGGCCCGGGCGGGAGATCGGCGGCGGCGGTGTCGCTCTGCCGCACCATTCACGTGCATGGTCCAGACGATGCAGGGGGCTGCGCCCCCGCTCGCTGCGCGCTCCCCATCACCGATCGCAGGCAGTTCATGGCTGGCGCTCGCGCGGTCGGTACGGAAGCAAGCTTCCGCTCCGACACGACGATCGACCCAGCGTGGGAGCGTTGCACAGCGGTTTCGTCCTTTCGGCCGATGCACACCAGGGGGTGAGTCCGTAGCGTCGCTCGCAGATATCCGCCAGAACGCGGGAACCACAGCGGCTCGTCCTGCGTCTAGGTAGGTGGACGAGTCCAGACGGGAGCGACCCAGATGCACGAGCACGACCGAATCGCCGACGAGCAGATGCCGGGCGCCACGGTCTTCGACGAGAGCGTCACGGCGTGGATGCACGAGGGCAACTGCCGCGTCTATCCCCCGTCGACGTTCTTCCCGAGCGACGGCGTCGGCGTGGACAGGGCGCGCAAGATCTGTGTCGGCTGCCCGGTGCTCACACGGTGCCTCGACTACGCCCTCGAACAGCGCATCGATCACGGTGTGTGGGGTGGGTGCAGCGAGCGCGAACGCCGCCGCATCCTCAAGCGCCGCCGGCTGAGCGCGGTGCCGTCGAACTCGACGACGGCGTGCGCCGACCCGACCGCCGTGGAGGCGGTCAGGAGTTGGTGGGGCCTGCCGGTGTCGCTGCTCGACGTGGCCGTGGTGTCGGTGACGCTCGTCGGCGAGGCGGTCGGCGAACCCGACGCCTTGGCGCCGTCGTCCATGCCGTCCTTGAATTCCTTCTGAGCGCGGCCGAGGTTGCGCGCCAGCTTCGGAATCTGCGAGCCGCCGAAGAGCACCAACACGATCACGAGGACGATGATCGCCTCGGGACCACCAATGTCGAATCCGATCATGTGGCCACGCTACACCCGCCACCGCCGGATGCCCCGTCGGGCGCCGGATGCCGTCTTATGCGCCGACGACGCTGCGGGCGGCCTGCGCCCGCTGACGGCGGATGCGGCGCCGTTCCCGCTCGGAGAGCCCGCCCCAGATCCCGAACTTCTCGCCGTTCTGCAGGGCGAACTCCAGGCACTCGGCGCGCACCTCGCAGCCGCGGCAGACCTCCTTCGCCTCGCGGGTGGACGCCCCCGCTCGGGGAAGAAGAGATCGGGGTCGACGCCGAGGCAGTTGGCGTGATCCTGCCAGGCGTGATCGTCCGGATCGCCGGTCGTCTCGAGAAAGTCGAACATGGGTTGGTGAGGACCCCCTGCTCAGGTCCTCCCGGGATGGGAGAGCGTCGGACCGGTGCGCCGCCCGCGCCGCACACCGGTGTAATTACAATGCTGTCATTGTCGCATACCACATCACGTTCGCGCAAGGGTGCATTTCGTGAGCCACGGAGCAGGGGCGTCGCGCGGACCCTGCGCGCGATCGGGGGTGCTCGGTCTCAGGACACGCGGCGCGACCGCGACCGCTGCCGCTTGTGGTCGATGAAGTCGACCAGCACGTAGTCGCCCAGGGTCTCGGGCGTGGTGAAGAACGCCCGGCCGTGGTTGATCTCCGAGATCCGCTCGACGAACGCCTTCAGCGAGGGCGAGGCACCGAGCATGAACGTGTTGATGCGGATCCCCGCCCGGGTGCACCGCAGCACCTCGCGCAGCGTCGCCTCGACGGTCTCGCGCGCCGCCGGGTAGTGGAAGAACACCTCACCGTCGGGCGTGATGTGAGCGGTCGGCTCGCCGTCGGTGACCATGATGATCTGGCGGGTTCCCGACTGACGGGCGAGCAGGTGACGGGCGAGCGTGAACGTGTGGTGCATGTTCGTGCCGTACACGTAGTCCCAGCTCGCCTCCGGGATCCGCTCCGGCGCGATGACCCTCGCCGTCTCGGAGAACACGACCACGCCGAGGTAGTCGCGCGGGAACTGCGTGCTGATGAGCGAGTGCAGGGCCATCGCGACCTTCTTCGCCGGCACGAAGCGACCCTCCATCGGCATCGACATCGACAGGTCGAGCATCAGCACCGTCGACGAGCGGGTGACGTGCTCGGTGCGCTCGATCTCGAAGTCGTCGGGTTCGAGTCGCACCGGCGTGCCCGTCTGGGCGTCTCGCTGCCGCTGCGCCGGAGCAGCGCGTTGCGCAACGTGCGGTGCAGGTCGAGGCGGAACGGGTCGCCGTACTCGTACGGCTTCGTGTCCCCGGCCGACTCGTGCCCGAGCCCGAGGCGTGGGAGCTGGTGCTGTCCGAGCTGGTCCTTGGTGAGGCCGGCGAACAGATCGCGCAGTGCGTTCGCACCGATCGCCCGGATGCCGCGGGGGGTCATCTGCAGGCCGGCTTCGGTCTGCTCGATCAGACCGGCCTCGGTGAGCTGGCGCGTCAGCTCGGACAGGCGCTGCAGGGCGCGGCGCGGCGTCGTCGCCGAGCAGGTCGCGCACGCGATCCATGTCGGCCTCGGCGAGCGCCGTCGGGGCGGACACGCCGCGCAACAGCCCCTCGAGCTGGTCGAGCTCGCCGAGCTCGGCCATCGCCTGCATCGCCTCGGCCAGTCCGAGCGGGTCGTTGCCGCTGAAGTCGTACGACGCGTCCCAGCCCTCCCCGGGGGCGAGCGCCCGCAGGTTGCTCCCGAGACGATCCATCTGCCATTGCAGGTCGAGGTCGCCGAGGAGCTGCTCGGCGAGCTGCTGGAGCTGCGCCCGCTGCTCGGGCGTCATCGAGTTCAGCATCGCCTGCATCGCCGCCATCCGCTTGGCGAGCGACTCGAGCAGCTCGTCGAGGGTCTCCGGCTGCTCGGGGAAGAAGTCGCCGTAGCGCTCCATGAACTCCTCGAAGCCGGGATCCTCGCCGCGCCGCTGGCGCTCGAGCATCTCGTTGAGCGCGGCCATCATGTCCTTCATCCGCCCGACCGACTCGGGCGTCATCTGCTGCATCGCCCCACTCATCGACTCGAACATCTGGTTGGCCAGCTGGGCGCGTAGGCGCTCGAGGAGAGCCTCGAGACGGCCCTCGGCCGACGCCGAGGTGAAGTCGTAGCGCTGCAGTTCGGCGACCTTGCCGGCGAGGTCGTCCGGCAACAGGTCGAGGCGGAACAGCCGCTCCTCGGCGGCGGCCTCGGCGACCTCCGAGCGGCGCGGGTCGCCGGTGCGCTCCGACATCTGCCGGGCCTCGAGCCGGTCGCGGTCGATGGCGTGGCGTTCCTCGTCGATGATGTCGTCGAGCTCGCGGGCGATCTCGTCGTAGACGCCACCGAGGTCGTGGCGCTCGAGGCGCTCCTGGCGGGCCCGTCGCAGCCGCTCGAGCAGCTCGCGCAATCCCGGCGACGGCTCGCCCGACCGGGACCGCAGGCCGTCGTTCATCAACCGGCGCAGCGCGGCGTTGAGGTCACCGTGCTCGATGAGATCGTCGGTGAGCGCGTCGAACACGCTGTCGGCATCGAGGTCGAACCCGTGCTGGGTGCCGTCCCAGCGCGAGTAGGTGTGGCGAGCAGCCATCGGCGACCACCGTACCCGTCGGCTCGGCGGACGGCTCGGCGACTCGTATCCTTGCTGCATGCGGGTGCCGCGCACGTTCGTCTTCGTCGACCTGTCGGGTTTCACGAACTACACCGCCGCATTCGGCGACGACGCCGCCGGCCGCCTGCTCAGCACGTTCCGGTCGATCGTGCGCGAGGTGGCGTCCGACCGTGGTGTGCGCATCGCCAAGTGGCTCGGCGACGGCTGCATGGTCGTGGCCGTCGAACAGCAGAACGCCATCGCCTTCACCCTCGACCTGCGCGCCCGCTCGGGCGACGTCTGCTCGCCGCTCACGCTGCGGGCGGGCATCGCCACCGGGTACGCCCTGCTCTTCGAAGGCGACGACTACATCGGCTCGGCGGTCAACATGGCGTCGCGGCTGTGCGACATCGCCGGCCACCACCAGGTGCTGATCTCGGCGATGGGCGTCGAGCGCCTGCCCGAGGGGGTCACCGCCGCCCCGGTCGGCGGCGTGCAGCTCGCCGGCTTCCCCGGCGACGTCGAGGTGCTCGAGCTCACCGGCATCCCGGCGCCGGCGGACAACACCGACACCGGCGAGCTCTGGACGCGCAGCCCGTTCATCTGACACCGCCGCCATCTGGTCACTCTGCGTCTCGAACGGCGATCTGGTCACCCGGGTTCTCGATATCGAGAAGGAGAGTGACCAGATCGGCCGTTGAGGGTCATGGCTCGACGCGGCGATGGAGGCGGGCGCCCATGTGGACGTAGCCGTACGTGCCGTCGTCTCCCGGCTCGAGGAAGGTGAACGGCAGGTCGTCCCCCAACGCCTCGATGCGCATGAGGAAGCGCTCGTCGCCGTCGACCGGTAGGAGTCGACCACTCATCGGCGGCGTTTCCTCGGGGGCGCTGATCTGCTGGAGGTCGACCACCAGGTCGGGCCCGTCGGTGCCGACCGTCAACCGGGAGCCGATGCTCTCGTAGACGCCGACCAGACGCTCGGCGTTGGCCGGGGCCCGCGGCCCGACCTGCGGGCGTCCCGGCGTCAGCGTGCCGAGCAGCGGGTCGAACAGCTCGTGGGCCAGCTCCATCCCCGCCCAGTTCTGGCCCGCCAGGTTGGTCAGCAGCGCCCACGCCGCGCCGCGGTCAGGAACCAACCGCAAGATGGCGGTCTCGCCGTGGGTGTTGCCATCGTGACCGATCACGATCGGTCCTGACCGCGTCCGCACGAACCACCCGAGCCCCCAGTGGTCGCCGAGCAACTCCGGCTCCGGGCACTCCACCAGGGGCTGTTGCATCGCCGCGGTCGAGGCTGCGCTCAGCACGCGCGTCCCGTCGGCCGCCAAGCCGCCGCGGAGGTGCATCGCGGCGAACGCCAGCAGGTCGTCGATCGTGGTGTTGATCGTCGATCCGGCCGCACCTGCGGCGGGGCTCATCTCCCACTGCGGCGCCACGACGGCTGGGCTGTCGCCCTGGCGCACGTGACCGACGGAAAGGCTGTGCGTCACCATGTCGCCGGGGAAGAACAACGTGTTGGTGACGCCGAGCGGCTCGAGCAGGCGCGTGGTCAGTGCCCGCTCGAACGTGGAGCCCGGTGACCACCTCCACCAATCGGCCGAGGACGATGTAGCCACTGTTGCAGTACGACCACAACCGGCCCGGCGGGGCGATCAGCGGCAGGTCCGCCAGCCCGGCGACGTATCGTTCGACGCAGTCGTCGCCCCGACCGCAGGCGAAGTCTTCGTCGAGGCGGTCGCCGTCGACGCCCGCGACGTGGGTGAGGATCTGACGGCTCGTCAAGGACTGCGACACCGCCGGGTCGGCGAACGTCAGCTCCGGCAGGTACGTGCGCAGCGGGAGGTCGATGTCGACCAGCCCCTCGTCCATCAGCTGCATCACCGCCGTGGCGGTGTAGCTCTTGCCGATCGAACCGGCCTGGAACAGCGTCCCGCGCACGACAGGCAGACCGGTGCCGACATTGGCCGTGCCAGAGGTGGCGACCGTGACCGCGCCGTCGGCATCGACCAGCCCGACCACCGCGCCGGGGATGCCGCTGCGCCGCGCACAGCCGTTCGAGCGCCTCACCCATCTCTTCCGGCAACGCCTCGTCCGTCGCCCGTTCGGTCGCACGTTCCGTCGCAAGGTCCTGCACGAGAGTCCTCCTCGGCCGATTTAAATAGCGGCCGCTACTCAAATAGTGTACGCTATCCCATCATGACAGGGGCAGCAGGCGAGCACAAGCGGTTCTCCCGGAAGGAGAAGCAGCAGCTGACCCGCGCACGGCGATCATCGAGGCCGCGATCACCCAGTTCGCCGAACACGGCGTCGAGGGGAGCTCACTGGAGTCGATCGCCCGGCACGCCGGGCTCACCCAGGGGGCGATCTACTCCAACTTCGCCAGCAAGTCCGAACTGTGGTGGACGGTGGTGGAGCAGCTGAGCCACACGCTCGACGTCGCCGGCCACTTCGAGTCCGACCGGCCGCTGCGCGAGCAGCTCGAAGCCCTCGGCGCCGCCGTGTGGCGGTTCCTGCGCTCGACGTCGCGCACCGAGCTGCTGCTCGCCCAGGAGTTCGACCTGTTCCTCATGCGCCGCCCGCGGAGCGGGCCAAGTACGCGCGTGCTGTCCGCGGCGAGGTCGACTCGCTCGCCGCGAGCGCTCGAACGCAGCGCCGTCGCCCGCGGCGAGCCCCTGCCGATCGCGGCGGCACTGCTCGCCCGCACCATCGACGCCGTAGCCCACGGCCTGCTGCACTCGTTCATGCTCGATCCCCGGCGCGTCGACGAGCGGTGGTGCGTCACCGCTTTCGCTGCTCTCGCCCACCGCCCGCTGGTCGAGGACGACGACATCCCGCCGGGGCGGGCGGACGGCGCGCGGGACTGAGCAATAGTACGACGATGGGATGTGACTCCGAGACGTTGCGGGCGTGGTTGGCCGAGTCGGCGGAACGGCTGGCCGTTCCCGGCGTCTCGGTCGGGGTGTACCACGACGGAGCGGAGCACCGTGCCGTGTGGGGCGTCACGAGCGTCGAGAACCCGTTGCCGGTCGACGACGACACGCTGTTCCAGTTCGGCTCGACGGGCAAGACGTTCACCGCCACGGCGATCATGCGCCTCGTCGCCGAGGGCCGCGTCGCCCTCGACGCCACCGTGCGCACCTACCTCCCCGAGTTGCGCCTCCAGGACGAGAGCGTCGCCCGCGACGTCACCGTCCTGCAGCTGCTGAACCACACCGCCGGTTGGGCCGGCGACGTCTTCGACAGCACGGGCGACGGCGACGACGCGCTCGCCCGCTACGTGGAGAAGATGGCCGATGTCGACCAGGTGACCCCGCTCGGCGCGTCGGTGTCGTACAACAACGCGTCGCTGTCGGTCGCCGGTCGGGTGATCGAACGGGTAACCGGCACGACCTTCGAGCGGGCGATCGCGCAGTTGATCTTCGAGCCGCTCGGGCTCGAGCACTGCTTCTTCTTCCCCAACGACATCATGACGCGGCGCTTCGTCGCCGGACACAACCAGCACGCCGACGGCACGATCAGCGTGACCCGTCCGTGGGCACTGGCCCGCAACGCCAACCCGGCCGGCGGCATCTCGTCGAACGCCGGCGACCTGATCTCCTGGGCCCGCTTCCACCTCGGGGATGGGCGCGGGCCCGACGGCCGCGAGGTCCTGCCCGAGGAGTTGCTCCGTCGGATGCAGCAGCCGACGGTCGAGACGCCGGGCAGCGCGCTCGGGGACGCCGATCGGGATCTCCTGGATGCTCCGTGACGTGGAGGGCGTGCGCATCGTCAGCCACGGTGGGGACACCCTCGGTCAACACTCGTCGTTCGCCATGGTGCCCGAGCATCGCTTCGCCGTCACCGGGCTCACCAACTGCGGCCCCAACGGCAACCAGTTCCTCGACGAGCTGGGCGCTGGGCGCTGGAGGCGTACCTCGGGATCGTCGAGCGCGACCCCGAACCGCTCGCGCTCAGCGCCGCCGAGCTCGCCGGGTACGCCGGCACGTACGAGACGATCGCCGCGACGGCGCGGATCGTGGTGGACGGCGGTGGCCTCGCCCTCACGGCGACCATCAAGCCCGAGACGCTGGCCAAGCTGGTCGCAGCAGGCGACGAGCCACCGGACGACTCGCCGCCGTTCCCCATCGGCATCCTGCCCGGGCCGGGCGACCGCTACATCGTCACCGACGGGCCGGCCAAGGGGATGAAGGGCTACTTCGTGCGCACGCCCGACGGCGCCGTCGAGAGCGTGCACGTCGGAGGGCGCCTCGCCACCAGGGTCACGGAGGCGGCCGATGACGCCCGATGACCTCGGCGGCCGCCTCGCCCGGCTCGTCGAACGCCACCACGTCCCGGGCGCCGCCGTCGGCGTGCTCCACCGGGGCGAGGTCACCACGGCCGCGGCAGGGGTGGTCAACCTCGACACGGGGGTCGAGGCCACCCCCGACACCGTGTTCCAGATCGGCTCGCAGGGCAAGATGTGGACGGCCACCGTGCTGATGCAGCTCGTCGACGAGGGCCGCGTTGCCCTCGACGTCCCGGTGCGCACGTACCTCCCCACGTTCTCCGTCGCCGATCGCACCGTCTCCGAGACGGTGACATTGCGGCACCTGTTGTCGCACACGAGCGGCATCGACGGCGACAACTTCGCCGACTTCGGACGCGGCGACGACTGCCTCGAGCGGTACGTCGAATCGTGTGCCGCCCTCGAGCAGACCCATCCCCTCGGCGCCACCATGTCCTACTGCAACACCGGATTCACGATCATCGGACGGGTGATCGAGGTGATCACCGGCAAGGTGTGGGACGCGGCGATGCGCGAGCGGTTGTTCGAGCCCGCTCGGCCTGACTCACACCGGCACCCTTCCCGAGGAGGCGTTGCTCCACCGGGCTGCGGTCGGTCACATCTCCCCGTCGCCCGGAGCACCGCCGCAGGTCGCACCGGTGTGGATGCTGCCTCGCGCGTGCGGACCGATGGGGCTGATCAACTCCACCGTCGCCGACGTGCTCACGTTCGCCCGCCTGCACCTCGGCCACGGCGTCACCGACGAGCGGCAACCGGCTCGTCGCCGAATCGTCGATCCGGGCGATGCACCAGGCCCAGGTCGAGAGTCCGGATCCGTACACCCTCGGCTCGCATTGGGGCCTTGGCGTCATCCTCTTCGATTGGGACGGGCACGCCGTGTACGGCCACGACGGCGGCACGATCGGCCAGTCGTCGCGGCTGCGCATCGTGCCCGACGCCGATCTGGCCATCGCCCTGGTCGCCAATGGCGGCGACACCCAGCTGGTGTACCAGGAGCTGTTCGGCGACCTGCTCGTCGAGCTGGCCGGGATTGCCATGCCGGCGCCGCTCCGCCCGCCGACCGATCCGCCGGACGTCGACCTCACCGCGCTGGCCGGCGCCTACCAGCGTCTCTCGGTCCGCTACGACCTCGAGCCCGACGGCGGTCGGCTTAGCGGGACGGTGACGCTGAGCGGTCCGATGGCTTCGATCGGCGGCGACCCCGTGACCGCTGTGACGCTCACGCCCGTCGACGCGACGACGTTCCTGCTGCGCGAGGTGGAGGATTCCGGACCGCCATCGCCGGCCGTGTTCTACGAGTTCCACGACGGCGTGCCGCGGTACCTCCACAACGGCGCCCGCGCCAACCCCCGCGTGTGACGTAGGCCCGGTCGGAGGCCGGCCTCGTGCGCCGGCACCGCCCGTCGCCTGTGCGTTTGGGCGGGGCCACGATTCGGTGGCAACGTAGCCGCCCTAAAGTGGGTTGAGGGACCACGCCGATGCGTGGACGAGGGGGAGGACAGCGATGGCCGCGTACGCCACAACCACGACGATCGACCGGCAGCGCCGGCCCGACCCACCCGGCGGCGGGCCCTCACGCTCGCCATCGGCGCGGTCGCCGTGGCGACCGCAGTCGGCGGCGTGGGCGCGGGCGCGCATGCGACCACCGCCGGCAGCGGCGGTGAGGGCAACTTCGTCGACGGCGGCACCTTCACGTACGTCATCGACTCCGACCCGGGCAACCTCGACCCGCACATGTCGGTGTTCGTGGCGACCAACGAAGTCAACACCTTCGCCTACGACACCCTGGTCAACCTCGGGCCGGACGGCACGATCCTGCCCGGCCTCGCCGCGAGCTGGGAGGAGACGCCGACGAGCATCACCTACACGCTGAACGACGGCATCACCTGCGCCGACGGCACGCCGCTGACCGCGACGACGGTGGGCGACAACTTCTCGTTCGTGGCCGACCCGGCCAACCAGTCGCCGCTGCTCGGGGTGCAGGTGCCGGCGGGCATCACCGTCGAGGCCGACGACGCCGCGGGCACGGTGACGCTCACCAGCCCGCAGCCGGTCCCCTTCTTCCTGCAGAGCACCGGCGCCGGCCTGTTCATCGTGTGCGCCAAGGGGTTGGCCGACCGCAGCATCCTGGCGGCCGGCACCGACGGCACCGGACCGTTCGTGCTGACGGACGCGGTACCGAACGACCACTACAGCTTCACCGCTCGCGACGGGTACGCGTGGGGGCCCGACGGCGCCACCACCGACGTGCCCGGCTTCCCCGCCGCCGCCGAGGTGCGGATCGTGGAGAACGAGTCGACCGCCGCCAACCTGCTGCTCTCCGGTGAGGTCAACGCGGCCGCGATCCCGGGCCGGATCGTCAACGCCTCGAGGACGAGGGCTACTTCAGCATTGAGAACAGCGCCATCGTCGGCGAGTTCTTCTTCAACCAGATGGCTGACCTGCCGACCGCCGACGTCGCTGTGCGCCAGGCCCTGATGCGGGCGCTCGACCTCAACCAGATGATGGCCGTGCAGACGAGCGGTCTCGGGGCCCTGGCCGACGGCCTGGCGTCGGTGCAGCCCAAGGTGTGCCCGGGCGACACCGTGGGCGACATCCTGTCGCAGGGCGCCGACCTCGATGCGGCCGGGCAGCTGCTCGACGACGCCGGCTGGGTGATGGGCTCGGGTGACGTCCGCGAGAAGGACGGCCAGCCGCTGTCGATCCGCGCCTTCTACGTCACCGAGTTCGAGGGCGCGGCCGACGCGATGGAGCTGGCCACGGCGAGTGGAACGAGCTCGGCGTCGACGTCGATCTGCAGGGCGTCGACTCCGCCCAGTTCAACACGCTCGCCTTCGAGTCACGGGCGTGGGACGTGTTCCTCGCCGCGGTCAACCTCGACGTGCCGAGCCTCGCCGTGCCGTTCCTGTCCGGTCCCCAGCCGCCCGACGGCGTCAACTTCTCGGCGGTCAGCAACCCCGAGTACGAGTCGCTCGTCGCCGAGGCGAGCGCGCCCACCGGCACCGCCGCCTGCGCCAAGTGGGACGAGGCCGAGAAGGCGCTGTACGCCCAGATGAACATCCTGCCGTACGCCGTCACCACGGCGCCGACGTTCGGCCGCAACGCCGAGTTCGCCGCCGGCCGACTCGGCCTGATCCCGTCGAGCATCCGCCTGTTCGAGGACTAACCCATCGTGGTGGGATCGCCAGGAGCGGGGCCGGTCGCCCTCGATCCACCCGGCACCGCGGCATCAGCGCACGAGCGATCGGGGTGGTGGCGCCGGCACCCGTGGCCGGCGTTCCTGGTCCGCCGCGTCGCCCGGCTGATCGTCAACCTGTTCGTCCTCGTCACGATCTCGTTCCTGATGATCCAGGCGATCCCGGCGATCCGGTGCGGACAGCGCTGGGGGGCATCACGGCCCAGCCCGAGCTCGTGGCCGCCCGACGTCACGACCTCGGGCTCGACCAGCCGCTCGTGCGCCAGTACCTCGACTACGTGCGTCGCGTGGCCACCGGAGACTTCGGATCGTCGATCATCACGCGCCAGCCGGTGAGCGACATCATCGCCGACCGCCTGCCGAGCACCCTGCGCCTCGTCGGGCTGGCGTTCCTGTTCACGATCGTGGTGGCCTACCCGATCGGCCTGGGCACGGCGGTGCTCACCCACAACGGTCGCCACCGGCGCGGCGAGGTTGCGTTCGTCCACGCCA